>NZ_AVCK01000001.1 GCF_000747155.1 Arenimonas metalli CF5-1
CGGGGGCGCCGCCGGCTCGGCCTCGCCATCGCGCTCGTAGGAGGCGCGGAACTTGGCCAGCAGCGGCAGGCCCACGGCCTGCGACAGCTCGTCCATCTCGCGGGTGCCGTAGGCCAGGGCCACCGGCAGCACGCCGGCGGCGTGCAGCGCGTCGATCACCGCGCGGGCCTGGGCCGCGTCGGGGCAGCGGCTCAGGCCGCCGAAATCAAGCACCACCGCGGCGCGCGCGAACAGCTTGGGCGCGCGCTGCACGCGCTCGGCCATCTCGGCGCCAAGGCGCCCGGGATCGAGCGTGCGCACGCGCAGGTTGGCGATGCCGACCTGGCCGAACTTCAGTTCGCCGGCCTGTTCGTAGTCGAGGGGATTGGCGGCCATGCTCAGGTTCCCGTCGCCAGCGTGCCGAGGCGGCCGGGCAGGGCGCGGGCGGCCAGCCAGGGCTGGTCGGGCAGGCGCGTGCCGTAGGTCTCGGCGATGAAGGGGTGGCTGCACATCTCCTTCATCAGCATCGAGACGCGGATGTCGGTGCCGGGCATGACCTGCTGGCCGACCTCGCGGAATCCGAAGCTGCCGTGGAAGAGCAGGGCCGGGTCGTTGCCGGACTGCAGGAACACTTCGCAGCACAGCTGCGGCCAGCGCACCTCGGCGAAGCTCTGCACGTCGGCGTAGAACATGCGGCCGCGGCCGCCGCCGCGGCGGGGCCGGGCGATGACGATGCGGTCCACGTACAGGAACCGCGGGTGGCGGTCCTTGAACCAGCGGAAGTTCGGGCTGTCGTGCGGGGCGTCCTGCGACAGGGCCACCAGGAAGCCGGTGATGAGGCCGTCCTGCTCGGCGACCCGGAAGTATTCGGCGTGCTCCCAGAAGAAACGCACCTTGGCGGCGTCCATCGGCAGGATGGACGGCCCGGCCGCGTTGTTCAGGGCAAGTACGGAATCCAGCTCGTGCTCGCGCACGTCGCGGATGGTGATCGGCATTGTCTTTCGGACTCCGATGGCGTGAGGGCCGCGGGCGGGGGAACCCGTCGGGCGATCGGGACGGGATTATCGCACGGGCGCCGTCCCCCGGGGCGGCACCGGGAAATCCTCGCAGGCATGACTTCCGGGGTGGCACGCCGGGTCCGCGGCCGGCCTATGATGCCCGCATGCTGAACCGCCTCTCCCACACCCAGCTGCTGCGCTACGCCGGCCTGTTCACCTGGGCGGTGGTGGGCATCCCGCTGATCGTGTTCACCTGGCACTTCCCGGCCGATGCCTCGGATTCGGCCCAGGGCCTCGCCACGCCCGGGCTCACGCTGGCCAGCCTGGCCTACCTCGCCTTCGGCGTCATCTACTGGCAGGTCACCCGCGCGCTCGGCGCCCGCCGCCCGCGGCTGGTGGATGCGCTGCTGCTCGCGGCCCTGACCCTGTCGGCCATCGTCGTCAGCCACCAGACCGGCACCGGCATGGGCGCGGTGCTGATGCTGATCATTGCGGGCGTCATTCCCTGGCTGGTGCCGCTGCCCGTGGGCGTGCTGTGGCTGGTCCTGCAGCACGGCGCGCTGGTGCCGGTGTTCAGCCGGATGGAGGGCTACACGCCGGGCTTCGCGGTGCTGCAGGCCATGCTGTACGTGGGCTACTCGAGCTTCGCGATGGTGATCGGCCTGGTCGCCAAGCAGCAGGCCGAGGCCCGCGAGGACCAGCGCCGGCTCAATTCCGAACTGCGCGCCACCCGCGCCCTGCTGGCCGAGAGCTCGCGGATGAGCGAGCGCGTGCGGATCTCGCGCGAGCTGCACGACCTGCTCGGCCACCACCTCACCGCGCTGAGCCTGAACCTGGAGGTGGCCGGCCACCTCACCGAGGGCCGCGCCCAGGAGCACGTGCGCCAGAGCCACACCCTGGCCAAGCTGCTGCTCACCGACGTGCGCGAGGCGGTCAGCGAGATGCGCGACGAGGGCGCCATCGACCTCAGCGGCGCCATCCGCACCCTGGTCGAGGGCGTGCCGGCGCTGGACATCCGCCTGGACATGCCCGAGCCGCTGACCATCGAAGACCCCGAGCGCGCCCACGTGCTGCTGCGCTGCACGCAGGAAATCATCACCAATGCCGTGCGCCACGCCGGCGCGTCCACCCTCTGGCTCACGATCGCCCGCGACGCCGGCGAGGCCCGCATCCAGGCCCGCGACGACGGCCGCGGCATCGAGGGCGACGCCGTGCCGGGCAACGGCCTGCGCGGCATGCGCGAACGCCTGGCCGCCCACGGCGGCCGGGTCGATATCATCACCGGGCGCGGTCAGGGTTTCGCGCTCGACATCCGCTTGCCCCTGGAGAACGCCGCATGATCCGTGTCTGCCTGGTCGACGACCAGACCCTGGTGCGCCAGGGCGTCAAATCCCTGCTCGAACTCGCCGATGGCATCGAGGTGGTCGCCGAGGCCGGCGATGGCCGCCAGGCCGTCGAGCTGATCCCGCAAATCAAGCCCGACGTGGTGCTGATGGACATGCGCATGCCAGTGATGTCGGGCCTCGAGGCCCTGCAGGCGCTGACGGCGAAGGGCCTGCTGCCGCCGACCATCATCCTCACCACCTTCGACGACGACCAGCTGGTGCTGGCCGGCATCCGCGCCGGCGCCCGCGGCTACCTGCTCAAGGACGTGTCGCTGGACCAGCTGGTCAACGCCATCCAGACCGTCGCCGACGGCGGCTCGCTGGTGCAGCCGGCCGTCACCCAGCGCCTGCTGTCGGGGCTGGAGGGCCTGCAGAACGAATTCGTCAGCCTCGACCAGCCCGACCCGCTGACCGATCGCGAGACCGAGATCCTGCGCCTGATGGCCGGCGGCTTCTCCAACAAGGAGATCGCCAACTCGCTGGGCGTGGCTGAAGGCACCGTGAAGAACCACGTCTCCAACATCCTGTCCAAGCTGGGCGTGCGCGACCGCACCCGGGCCGTGCTCAAGGCCTTCGAACTCAAGCTGGTCTAGGCCCGGAACCCGCGCCGCTGCGCCGTTTCCGGCGATTTCCCGCCGCCCCCTGCCGGGCGGCGGGCTGACCTGTTATCCTCCCCGGTTCCTGCGATTGGGCATGTGGACCAGTCGAGGGCCGTTCCTGGAGAGCTTCCGAATGACCCGAGTTATTGAGTGGATTATTTCCCTGCTGATCGTCATCGCCCTGTTCGTGGTGATCGGCCTGTTCCTGCCCGCCTCGCGCACCGTGTCGCACTCGGTCGAGACCAATCGCCCGATGTCGACCGTGAACGACATCCTCAGCAGCTTCACCCGGTTCAAGGACTGGAACGCGCTGATCAACCACGACCCGCGCATGCAGCTCACCGCCTCGGGCCCCGAGTCCGGCGTCGGCGCCGCGCTCGCGTTCAGCTCCAGCCAGCATTCGATCGGCTCGGGCAAGTGGGAGATCAAGGAAATCGTGCCGGGCGAGAAGATCGTCTACGCGCTCGACACCCCGGGCCGCGGCAAGAACAAGACCATGACCTTCCGCTTCGAGCGGACCGGCCAGCGCAACCAGAACATCGAGATCACCCAGCGCTACACGGTGGACTACGGCTATGACCTGCTCGGTCGCTACGCCGGCACCCTGTACGTGAACAGCGAAGTCGGCGCCGACATCAAGCGCGGCCTGACCAAGCTGAGCAACCTGCTGGCCACGATCCCGCGCTTCGACTACAGCCAGCACGAGCCGGGCTTCGAGATCGCCGAGCTGCCCGCGCAGAACGTCCTGCTGGTCACCACCGCCGCCAAGCGCGCCAACGACGACATCGCCCTGGCGATGACGAACCAGCGCAAGTGGATCGACCAGGTGATGGAGAAGAACGAGCTCGAGGCCGCTGGCCCGATGCGCATCATCACCAACGAGTTCGGCTCCGACACCTACGCCTTCGACGTGGTGCTGCCGATCCGCCGCAAGGGCACCGGCCCGGCCGAGCCGGCCGCCGCCGCCGAGGGTGAAGAGGGCGAGGCTGCCGAGACGGTCGCCGAGACCGCCCCGGCCCCGGCCCCGGTCGTGGATCCGAACGCGCCGCTGGAGACCTTCGAGGTCGAGGTCGAGGGCCCGGTCGTTTACGCCCAGCTGCCGGCCATGCGCGTCGCCAAGTCCAGCTACGTCGGTCCGTCGCCGGGCCTGGCCCGCATCCGCGACCTGGTCCGTGCCTGGGCCCTGGTCCGCGGCCACGAGCCGACTGATCGTCCGTTCGAGGAGTACCTCGTCGAGATCAAGGACATGCTGGCCGAAGACGCGGAGTTCAACGTCTACTGGCCGGTGCAGGTGCCGGGCGTCGAGGCCCAGGCCCCGCGCGTGATCGCGCCGCTGCCCGAGGACGAGGCCGCCGAGCCCGCCCCGGCCGCCGAAGAGGCCGAGGCCGACGCGGCCGCCGCCTAAGCAACACCGCAGGGCGGGCCTAGTGCCCGCCCTGTCGTTTCCGGGGTCGCCCGCCCGGGCGCCCACCGAAGCCGAATCCAGCGAGACACGCCCCCGATGATCGAGGCACACGCCCTGCACAAGCGCTACGGCCGCCTGCTGGCCGTGGACGGCATCAGTTTCAAGGTCGAGCCCGGCGAAGTGCTCGGCTTCCTCGGCCCGAACGGTGCCGGCAAGTCCACCACGATGAAGATGATCGCCGGCTTCCTGGCGCCCACGTCGGGCACCGCGAAGGTCTGCGGCCACGACGTGCAGGCCGCGCCGATGGCGGCGCGCCGCGCGCTGGGCTACCTGCCCGAGGGCGCGCCGGGCTACGGCGAGATGTCGCCGTCGGGCTTCCTCGGCTTCGTCGCCGACGTCCGCGGGCTTTCCGGCGCGCATCGTCGCGAACGGATGCAGTCGGTGCTGCAGCGGCTCGCGCTCGAGGGCGTGCTGCACCAGCCGATCGACACCTTGTCCAAGGGCTTCAAGCGCCGCGTGGGATTGGCCGCCGCCATCCTGCACGATCCGCCTGCGCTGATCCTCGACGAACCCACCGACGGCCTCGACCCGAACCAGAAGCACGAGGTGCGCAGCCTGATCCGCGAACTCGCGCGCGAGCGCACGGTGCTGCTGTCCACCCACATCCTCGAGGAAGTGGAGGCGGTGTGCAGCCGCGCCATGATCGTCGCCCGCGGCAAGGTGCTGGCCGACGCCACGCCGGCCGAACTGCTGGCGCGTTCGCGCTACCAGGGCGCGGTGTCGCTGCTGGCCGGCGACAGCATCGCCGCCCGTGCCGCGCTCGACGGCATGCCCGGCGTCAGCGGCTTCCACCAGGACGCCGTGGACGGCCGGCTCTACGTGTTCCCGCAGGGCCGGCCGGTGACCGCCGACGCGGTGGCCGAGCGCCTGCGCCAGCGCGGCGTGGTGTTCAGCAGCCTGCAGCCCGAGCGCGGCCGGCTCGACGAAGTCTTCCGCCGCATCACCACCGAAGGGGCGAAGGCATGAGCGCGGTGCTGTCGGTGTTCCGGCGTGAGTTCGCCAGCTATTTCGCCACGCCGCTGGCGGCGGTGTTCCTGGTCATCTTCCTGGCCCTGGCCGGGGCGTTTACCTTCTACCTCGGCGGTTTCTACGAAGCGGGGCAGGCCGACCTGCAGCCCTTCTTCCGCTTCCACCCCTGGCTCTACCTGCTGCTGGCGCCCGCGGTGGCGATGCGGCTGTGGGCCGAGGAACGCAAGTCGGGCACGCTCGAGCTGCTGCTGACGCTGCCGCTGGCGCTGTGGCAGGCGGTGCTGGGCAAGTTCCTCGCGGCCTGGGCGTTCCTGGGGCTGGCGCTGGTGCTGACCTTCCCGATGTGGGTCACGGTGGCCTGGCTCGGTGATCCCGACCACGGCGTGATCTTCGCCGGTTACCTCGGCAGCTGGCTGATGGCCGGCGCCTTCCTCGCCATCGGCAGCGCGCTGTCGGCGGCAACCCGCAGCCAGGTGGTGGCCTTCATCCTCACCGTGGTGGTGTGCCTGCTGCTGCTGTTGGCCGGCTTCCCGATGGCGCTCGACCTGGTGCGCGGCTGGGCGCCGCAGCCGTGGGTGGACGCCTTCGCGGGGCTGAGCTTCCTGACCCATTTCCAGGCGATCAGCCGCGGCGTGCTCGACCTGCGCGACGTGGTGTTCTTCCTGCTGTGCATCGGCGCCTGGCTCACCGCCACGGTGCTGGTGATCGACCTGAAGAAAGCCGACTGAACGCCATGAAGATCCTGTCCCGACGTTCCGCTCCCCTGGTCGCGCTGGCGCTGCTGGCGCTGGGCTTCGTCGCCCTGGTGGCGCTCAACTCCGTGGTGCTGCGCGGCGCCCGGCTCGACCTGACCGACAAGGGCCTGTACACGCTGTCCGACGGCACCCGCAACCTGCTGGGCCGCATCGAGGAGCCGGTGCGGCTCAAGCTGTACTACTCCGAGCACGCCACCCGCGAGCTGCAGCAGTTCCGCGTCTTCGCCACCCGCGTGCGCGAGCTGCTCGAGGAAGTCGCCACTCGCAGCGGCGGCCAGGTCAGGCTGGAGGTCATCGACCCCGAGCCGTTCTCCGAGGCGGAGGACGAGGCCGAGGCCTACGGCCTGCAGTCGATCCCGCTCGGCACCAGCGGCGACAAGCTGTACTTCGGCCTGGTGGGCGTCAACAGCACCGACGGCGAGACGGTGATGCCCTTCATCCAGCCGGACAAGGAAGCCTTCCTCGAGTACGACGTCGCCAAACTCATTTCCACGCTCAGCGTGGACGCCCAGCCCGTGGTCGGCCTGATCAGCGGCCTGCCGACCGGCCCGACCATGGATCCGACCGGTCGCGGCGGCGCGGGTTGGGTGGTGGACCGGCAGGTCAGCGAGCTGTTCGAGCTGCGCCGCCTGCAGGGCCATCCCACCGACATCGCCGGCGACGTCGACCTGCTGATGGTGGTGCACCCGAAGGAGCTGCCCGAGGACACGCTGTACGCGATCGACCAGTTCGTGATGCGCGGCGGCCGCCTGCTGGTGTTCGTGGACCCGGATTCCGAGGCCGATGAATCCGCGATCGATCCGCTCGACCCGCTGTCGGTGGCGGTGCCGCGCAGCTCGGACCTGCCTGCGCTGTTCCAGGCCTGGGGCATCCAGTACGATCCCAACCGGCTGGTGCTCGACGAGAAGCACGCGCTTCAGGTGCAGCCCGATCCGAATGGCCTGCCGGTGCGGCACCTGGCCGTGCTCGGCCTGGGCCGGGAAGCGCTGAACCAGGACGACGTGGTGACCGGCGAGCTGCAGACGCTCAACGTCTCCAGCGCCGGCGCGCTGGGCCTGACCCGCGAATCGACCCTGGTGATGGAGCCGCTGGCGCAAAGCTCCAGCGCCTCGGCGCTGGGCGACGTGGCCGCCGTGCGCGACGCGGTCGCCGACCCCGACCGCCTGCGCGAAGGCTTCCGCCCGGGCGGCCAGCCGCACGTGATCGCCGCGCGCTTCACCGGCCCGCTGCGCAGTGCCTTCCCCGACCGCACTGGCGAGAAGCACCTGGCCGAAAGCCTCGCGCCCGTGAACCTGGTCGTGGTCGCCGATACCGACGTGCTCGCCGACCGCATGTGGGTGCAGGTGAACGACTTCCTGGGCCAGCCGGTCTTCAACGCCTTCGCCAGCAACGGCGATTTCGTCTACAACGCGGTCGACAACCTGGTCGGCAACGCCGACCTGATCGCGGTGCGCACGCGCGCCTCGGCCACCCGGCCGTTCGAGCGCGTGGCGGCCCTGCGCCGCAGCGCCGAGGCGCGCTACCGCAGCAGCGAGCAGCGGCTCCAGCAGCAGCTCGACGACCTCGAGCAGCAGCTGGCGGCGCTGCAGCAGCCCGGCGCCGATGGCCAGGCGCAGGCACTTAGCGCGCAGCAGCAGGCCGAGATCCTGCGCTTCCAGGACGAGAAGCTGCGCATGCGCCGCGAGCTGCGCGACGTGCAGCACCGGCTCAACGCCGACATCGAAGCGCTGGGCGATCGCCTGAAGCTGATCAACATCCTCGGCATGCCGGCGCTGGTGGTGCTGGTGGCGCTGGGCGTGGCCTGGCGCCGCTGGTCGCGCCGCCGCGCGGCGGGGGCCTGAGCCATGCGTCCGCGGCAGCTGGTGCTGGCGGCGGTGGTGGTGGCCGGCCTGGCCGGCGTGGCGTGGTGGCTGCTGGCACGCCAGGCCACCGGCGCGGTCGAAGAGGCCGGTCGCCTGCTGCCCGGGTTCGAGTCGCGGGTCGAGGCCATCGACGCCATCGAGGTGATCGGCGCCGGCGGCCAGCCGCTGGTCCGCATCGAAAAGCAGGACGGCACCTGGGTGATGCCCGACCGCGACCGCTGGCCGGCCAACCAGCGTGAAGTGAGCCGCGCGCTGTTCCGGCTCGCCGGGGCCCGGCGCATCGAGCCCAAGACCCGCAATCCCGCGCTGCACGCGCGCCTCGGCGTCGAGGATGTCGCCGCGCCCGAAGCCAAGGGCGCCGAGCTGCGCCTGGCCGGTGGCGGGGATCCGGTGCGGCTGGTGATCGGCAACAACCATCCTTCGCTGGGCGGCAGCTACGTGCGCGTCGGCGACGACCCGCAGGCCTGGCTGCTCGACGAGGACATCGGCCCCGCGCGCGCGCCGGCCGACTGGCTCGACCGCCGCCTGCTCGACATCCCGCTGGCGCGCATCGAGGAAGTGCGCATCGCGCCGGCGGGCGCGCGCGCGTTCCGCCTCTCGCGGGTCGAGGATCGCTTCAGCCTCGACGGCCAGCCGCCGGCCGCGATGACCGATCCCGACGCCGGCAACGGCACGGCGGGCGTCACCGACCAGTTGCCCTTCGACGACCTGGCCGTCGATGGCGGCACCGAAGCGACCCAGGTCGTGGACTTCATCGGCGTGGACGGCGTGGCCGTGCGCATCGCCGCCTGGCGCGACGAGCGCGGCACCTGGGCGCGGCTGTCGGCCACGTTCGACGAGGCGCGGGCGCTGGCGTGGTTCGAGCAGGCCGATGCCGCCAAGGCGGCGCAGGCCGCGGAGGACGCCAAGGCCGCCGACGCGGACGCCGACGCCGACCGCAACGACGCAAGTGCTCCCGAAGGCAGCGATGGCACGGCGTCCGGCGACGCCACGACGTCGCCCGCCGAACGCGTCGCCGCGCTTCGCTCCCGGGTAGATGCCTGGCAGGCCAGCTTCGAAGGCCGCCAGTTCCTGCTGCCGCCCTACAAGGCCGCGCCGCTGATGCGCAGCCGCAACGACTACCTGGCCGGCACCCGGTGAACGCGCTGGCCCGCGGCCTCGCGGCGCTGGGCGCGGTCGCCTGCGCCGCGTCCGTGGGCCTGGGGGCCTACGCCAGCCATGGCCTCGAGGGGGCTGACGCCCGGCGCGCCGGGTTGGCCGCGCTGTTCCTTTTCGGCCACGGCCTCGCGCTCTTGCTGCTTGCCCCGCCGGCCACGTCCCGCGTGCGGCTCGTCGCGCTGGTGGCGCTTGCGCTGGGCGTGCTGCTGTTCTCCGGCAGCCTGCTCGGCGCGGTCTTCGCCGCCACCTCCACGGCCCTGGCGCCGGCCGGCGGCGTGCTGTTGATGCTGGCCTGGCTTACGCTGGCCGCCGACGCCCTTCGCACGCGAGCCTAGCCATGCCACGCCACCCGCGCGGTTTCGACCTCGATGCCGCCGCCGCGCACCTGCGGCGGCGCGACCGCAAGCTCGGCCGCTGGATCGACCGCATCGGCCCGCTCGACGTCGCCGCGCGCTGGCGCAAGCCCTTCGACACCACGGATGCGCTGGCCCGCGCCATCCTCTACCAGCAGCTCTCGGGCAATGCCGCCGCCACCATCGTCGGCCGGGTCGAAGTCGCCATCGGCGCGAAGAAGCTGCACGCCGACACGCTGGGCCGCATCGACGACCCGACGCTGCGCGCCTGCGGCGTCTCCGGCAACAAGACCCTGGCCCTGCGCGACCTCGCCGCGCGCGACGCCCGCGGCGAGATCCCGACCTCGCGCGAAATGGCGTCGATGGACGACGCCGCCATCATCGAACGCCTCACCGCCGTGCGCGGCATCGGCCGCTGGACGGTCGAGATGATGCTGATGTTCAGCCTGGGCCGCCCCGACGTGCTCCCCGTCGACGACCTTGGCGTGCGCAAGGGCGCGCAGCTGCTCGACAAGCTCGACGAGATGCCCAAGCCCAAGGTGCTCGCCGAACGCGGCGAACCCTGGGGCCCGTACCGCACGCTAGCCGCGCTCTACCTCTGGCGCATCGTCGACGCCACCACCCCCGCCAAGCCCCCCGTCAAACGCTCCCAAGACTGACGTTGGCGTGCGCGGGGCGCACGACACGTGACTTCGCGGCAGCGCCGCCGCCCGCATCACTAGTCCTTCTGCCCGCCGTCTTGCTAGCGCCATCCCTGGCAGCAAACGTCGGCCGTTACGGGCTTCCTGCCCTTCACTTCAGAAGGACTAGTGATGCGTGCGACGTCGCCCCGGAAGCCGGTCGCACACCGGAAAGAGGTCAAAAGCGCAAAGCGCGCCGCACACCCATCGTGACCGCGGCGACCCGGTCGCCGCGGTGTGCTTTGGCTTCTGCTTTCTGCACTTGACCTCCTTCCGGCGTGCGACCGGCTTCCGGGGCGACGTCGCCCACAGACATAGGTCTGCGGAAGTGGAGGCAGGATGCCGGAACGGCCGGCATCAGTGGTCAGGATGACGCTCCTGAGTCGGGCCGCAGACCTATGTCTGTGGGCGGCGGCGCTGCCGCGAAGTCACGTGTCGTGCGCCCCGCGCACGCCGTGCCAGCGCCAGTGCCAGGGTTCGTAGACGATGCCGTGCGGGTTGCCGCGCGGGTAGCTCATGCGGAAGCCGAAGTCGCCGGCGCGGCGGTGCAGCCAGGCGAAGGCCGGCGTGGCTTCGAAGGATTCCTCGGCGGGCGGCTCGCCGGGCGTGCCGATGTCGATGGCGCAGCCGCCGTGGTGCTCGCTGAAGCCCGGGGCCGCGTTGACGGCCAGGACTTGCGGCAGGGTGAGGCCGCGCGCGAGCTTCCGCTCGAAGATGCCGAGCTGGTAGGCGTGGCTGCGGTAGCCGGAGATCGCCTCGAGCGCGATGTCGTCGGCGCGTGCCGCGGTGCGCATGCGGCGCCAGGCGCGCGCGGCGGGGTCGAGCAGCCAGAGCGGGCGGCGGTAGCGGTCGTGGCCGGCGAATTCCAGGCGCGCCGGTTCGGCGACCAGCGGCAGGCCGACGGCGTCGCCGTAGCTCTCGTCCAGGCCGAGCGCGTGCAGGTGCGCGAGCAGGCCGTCGAGCGGCAGTTCGAAGGGGCGGCCGGCGCGCTCGTGCGGCGCGGACAGCGCGGCGAGGATGTCGGCCAGGCCGGGCTCGCGCGCCAGTTGTGGCACCAGCGCGGTGAAGCGCCCGTTGCCGGTGGTGGCCAGGAAGCGGCCGTCGCGCTTGCGGCGCAGCAGCCAGGGCGCCTGCGCCAGCGCGCGGGCGTCGGCGTTGGCGCGCGCGCGGTCGCGCAGCAGCCGCGAGGGCAGGGCTTCGATCAGGTCGCTGTTGACGAGGTGCCAGTCGAGGGCGTGCATGCGGCCAGCTTAGCGGGCGGGCGCGGGGGCGTCACGCCGCCGCGCGGCGCAGGATGTCGAGCACGGCCTGCGGGTGCGTGAGGCTGAGCAGCCAGAGCCGCCCGTCGGCATGCGGCAGGCACAGCACGCGGGCAGGATCGGTCACCAGGCAGAAGGCCGCGCGCTTGTCGCGCAGGCGGAAATGGCCGGCGTGCAGGCCGGGCACGGCGAAGCCGTTGGTCTTGAGCGCCGGCTTGAGTTCGGTGTGTTCACGCAGGTCGACCACCCGCGCCGCGGCGAGGTCGAACTCCGTCAGCGCGGCCTGGCGCGTGTACCAGGTCGCCTTCACCCGCAGGTGCCTGCCGTCGAAGGCGGCCTCGCGCCGCCACATCGGCAGCACGATGGCGAGCGAGACCGCCGCGGCGCCGGCCTGCACCAGCAGCATCATCGCGGGCGAAATCTTTTCGGCGCTGACCTGCAGCACCACGCCCACCGCGATCGCGATCGGCAGCAGCGCGCCGACCAGCACGGCGAACAGGATGGGCGGCTTGCCGAGCGGCGGCAGGGCGAGGCGTCGGAACATGGCGGGTTCTCCGGGCGGGCGGCGATCAGGGCGGGCCGCGGGATTCGCGGGCGTGGATCCAGGCGGCGATGTCGAGGATGACGGTGGTGTCGACCGGCACGGGCGTGAAGTACTCGCGCGAGCCGGCGGGACCGCTGCCGGGCATCAGGAAATGGTTGAGCGCGGGGTACTCGCGGAAGCTGACGTCCTCGCGGCCGGCCAGTGCCGCGCGCCAGCGCGCGAGGTCGTCGCTGGCCGTCACCTGGTAGTCGCGGCCGCCCTGGATGAAAAGCATCGGCAGCGGCAGCGCGCGGGCCGTCTGCTGCGCGTCGTAGCGGCCCAGGTGCCGCCAGTAGGCCGGCGGGATGCGCAGCATCGGGTCGGTGGGTTCGGGACCGCCGGCCAGCATGGCGTCGATCTCGTCGCGCTGGCGTTCGGCGTGCGCCACCGAGACCTGCTCGAGTTCGGTGACCGCGCCGTCGGCTTCGGCCAGGTAGCGCACCTGCGCGGCGATAGCGTGGTGGAAGGGGCGCGCCAGCGCCGACAGCATCACCAGGCCATCGGCATCCGGCGCGCGTGCGGCGATGCGCGGCGCCAGCAGGCCGCCCAGGCTGTGGCCGGCGATGAAGAGGCGGCCGCGGTCGATGCCGGGCTGGCGCGCCAGCAGCGCCACCGCGGCGACCGCGTCGTTGACGCTGGCGTCGTCGGCGTTGGATTGCGGGCCCAGGCTGCGTCGCTGGGCCAGCGGGCGCTTGTCGTAGCGCAGCGAGGCGATGCCCAGGTGCGCCAGCCCGTTGGCGAGGTCGCGGAAGGGCTTGTTCGGCCCGATGCTCGCGTCGCGGTCGACCAGGCCGCTGCCGTGCACCAGCACCACGGCCGGGAAGGGGCCGGTTCCCGCCGGCAGCGTCAGCACGCCGGGCAGGTCGCCGACCAGGATCGGATGGGCGCGGATCTCCGATTCGCCGACCAGCAGTTCGCCGATGGCCTCGGCGCCGGTGACCAGTCGCAGCGCCAGCACGCGCGCGCTGCCGTCGACCCGCAACTGGGCCTGCACCGTGTCGCGCTCGAACTGCAGGTTCGCGGCGAACACACGGCGGCCGCCCGCCACGCGGGGCTGGCTGGCGCCGAGGTTCTGCAGCGCGCCGTGTCGTGCGGTTTCGCCGGACCACTGCATGCGCAGCCGGTTCGCGCTCGAGCGCAGCGCGGCCTCCGGGTCGCGGAGGGCGGCCTCGTCCGGCGCCATCAGGCGGGCGGCGTCCTCGAACCGATCGGCGGCCAGGTGGGCGAGGAAGGCGTCGGCCGCGGCGGCGCGCCGGGCGTCACCGGCCTCCTGCGCCAGCGTGGGCAGGGCGAGCAGCGCGGCCAGCACCGCGGCGAATCGCGAGCCCCGGCGTCCGGGCGCAGGCGCGGCTGCGCGGGGCAAGGTCGGCGAGGCGGGCGCGGTCACGACGCGCTCAGCCCGCCGCAGGCGGTTCGTCGTCGCCGGGCGCTTTCAGGCGCCCGGCCTTGCGCAGGGCGTCGCGCAGCAGGTATTCGATCTGGGCGTTCACCGAGCGCAGTTCGTCGTCGGCCCAGCGCTGGAGCGCATCCAGCACCTCGGCGTTCATGCGCAGCGGGTAGGCCTTCTTCTCCGCCACGATCTATCCCCGCATCACCAGGATCGCCGCGCCCGGCGCGGCGACCGCGCCGGCGACCGCCAGTGCGCGGAAGCCGACGCTGCGGCGAAGCCGGTCGGGGTCGGCCGCGTCCTCGAGCTGGCGCGGCCGCCAGAGCCCGGTAACCAGCACCAGGCCCAGGCCCAGCCCGGGCAGGGCGGTGAGCAGCAGGGCGATGCCGACCAGCAGCCAGCCGTCCATGCCGCCCATCAGTAGATCGAACCGGCGTTGACGACCGGCTGGGTGCCGCGCTCGGAGCACAGCACCACCAGCAGGTTGCTCACCATGGTGGCGCGGCGCTCGGCGTCGAGGTCGACCACCTTGCGCGCGGCCAGCTGCTCGAGCGCCATTTCCACCATGCTCACCGCGCCTTCGACGATGCGGGTGCGGGCGGCGATGATGGCGCCGGCCTGCTGGCGCTGCAGCATGGCCTGGGCGATTTCCGGCGCGTAGGCGAGGTGGCTGATGCGCGCTTCGCCGACCGTGACGCCGGCCTGGGCCAGGCGCTCCTGGATTTCCTCGGTCAGGTGCCTGGCGATCTCGGCGGCGTGGCTGCGCAGCGAGATCTTGCCGTCCTCGTGCTGGTCGTAGGGGTAGCTGGTGGCCATCGCGCGCAGCGCGGCCTCGGACTGGATGTGCACGAAGCTCTCGTAGTCATCCACGTTGTAGATCGCCTCGGCCGAATCCACCACCTGCCAGACCACCACCGCGCCGATCTCGATCGGGCTGCCGTCGAGGTCGTTGACCTTGAGCTTGCCGGACTCGAAGTTGCGCACGCGCAGCGACACCTTCTTCACCGAGAAGAACGGGTTGTTCCAGCGCAGGCCCTGGTCCTTGCAGGTGCCGACGTACTTGCCGAACAGGCTCAGCACCGCGGCCTGGTTCGGCTCGACCATGTAGAAGCCGAACAGCAGAAAGAACTCGAGGACGCCCAGCGCCACGCCCGTAGCGATGAACAGGCCGTCCTGGTCGCGCAGGCCGAGGATGAACAGCGCCGCCGTGCCCGCCATGGCCACCAGCAGGCCGAGCACGAAGGGGATGCCGGGGATGGAACTGACGCTCTGCTCTTTCATGGGGACTCTCCCGTGGACTGCGGTCAAGATATCAAAAAGATATCTATTTGCAATGTGCCGGACGAGGGCCTGCCCGATGGGGCAGGAACCCCGCCGGATCAATCACTTGGCCTTGGATTCGATCCGGAAGCGGATGACGGGCGAGGGCAGCTGTTCACTGGCGACGGTCAGGCTGCGGCCGTCGAGGGAGAAGGCGATGGCCTCCGCCTGGGGCAGCCAGGGCAGGGTGAGGTGGGGCAGTTTCCCGGCCAGGCCGGGACCCCAGTCGCCGTCGCGGCCGCGCACCACGAAATGGATGGCGCGGTAGTTGAGCACCGCCAGCACGCGGCCATTCGGGCTCAGGTCGGCCGCGGTGATCTGCGCGCGGTAGCGGCCGTAGATGGGGCTGCGGCCGAGGTCGCTGGCGTCGGGCTGCTCGATGCCGGGCAGGGTGCCGATCAGTTCCGCCACCTGCTCCTCGTCGGCGGGGCCCAGGCGCACGCGGAACAGCTCGGCCGGCACGCGCTTCTTCGAGACCAGCAGCACTTCGCCGCGCACCGCATCCACCGCCACCGCCTCGCAGTCGCGCGGGCCGTCGGGCCAGCGGAAGTGCTGGGTCCACGCCAGCGTGGCGGGCCTGGACAGGTCGGTGGGTTCCTCGAAGACGTGCAGGGACAGCGTGCGGCGGATGCCGCCGTTGTCGCCGGTGTCGGCCACCATCAGGTAATCGCGGCCGTCGCGGTGGAAGGAGGCCATGTCCTCCCAGTCGAGGTTCGGCGCGCCCGGCGTGGCGACGGTGGCCTGAAGGCGGCCGCGCTCGTCGACCAGGTGCAGCCCGGCGGTGTTGCCGCTGTCGTTGTGCGCCCAGAAGAGGCCGGGATGCCGGCGGGCCGCGGCGAGGCCGCTGATTTCGTCGATGGCGGCTTCGGTGACCAGCCCCATCGCCTCGGGTTCGCCCCAGCGCGCGCCCAGCGCGACCACGGGAACCAGCAACATCAGGGCGGTGGCGGCGGTGCGTACGGAGGACATGCAGGGCCCGGGCGGTGAGCACGAAGCATGCCAGAAACCCCCTTTGGGAGGGACTGAACTCCCTCACACGGATACAATTCCGGTCTCCCTGCTGGAAGCCCCTCCGCCATGACCGACCCGCGCCCCGTCACCCTCGGAACCCCGCTGTCGGCCGGTGCCCGGCGCGTGCTGCTGCTCGGTTCGGGCGAACTGGGCAAGGAAGTGGCGATCGAGCTGCAGCGCCTGGGCGTCGAGGTCATCGCCGCCGACCGCTACGACGACGCGCCGGCGATGCAGGTCGCGCACCGCAGCCACACCCTGAACATGCTCGACCCGGCGGCGCTGCGCGACCTGATCGCGCACGAAAAGCCCGACCTCGTCGTGCCCGAGATCGAGGCCATCCACACGCCCACCCTGGTCGAGCTCGAGGCCGACAAGGGCCAGCACGTGGTGCCCACCGCGCGCGCCGCGCGTCTGACCATGGATCGCGAGGGCATCCGCCGCCTGGCCGCCGAGACGCTGGGCCTGCCGACTTCGCCCTACCGCTTCGTGGACACGCGGGAGGATTACCTCGCGGCCGTGGCCGCCATCGGCCTGCCCTGCGTGGTGAAGCCGGTGATGTCCTCGTCCGGCAAGGGCCAGAGCACCGTGCGCAGCGAGGCCGACATCGACGCCGCCTGGGAGTACGCCCAGACCGGCGGCCGCACCGGCCAGGGCCGCTGCATCGTCGAGGGATTCATCCGCTTCGACTACGAGATCACGCTGCTGACCGTGCGCCATCGCGACGGCACCAGCTTCTGCGACCCGATCGGCCACCTGCAGGTGGACGGTGACTACCGCGAAAGCTGGATGCCGCAGCCGATGTCGGCGCGGGCGCTGCAGCGGTCGCAGGAAATCGCCCGCGCGATCACCGACGACCTGGGCGGCCATGGCCTGTTCGGCGTCGAGCTGTTCGTGCAGGGCGACGAGGTGTGGTTCAGCGAAGTGTCGCCGCGGCCGCACGACACCGGCCTGGTGACGCTGGTGTCGCAGGAGCTGAGCGAATTCGCCCTGCATGCGCGCGCCATCCTCGGCCTGCCGATCCCGAACATCCGCACGCTGGGTCCGTCGGCGTCGTGCGCGGTGCTGGCCACGGGGCACGGCGTGCCGGAGTTCTCGCACGTGGACGCAGCGCTGGCCGAGCCCGACACCGCGCTGCGGCTGTTCGGCAAGCCGCGGGTGGAAGGGCACCGGCGCGTCGCGGTGACGCTGGCGCGCGACGAGGACATCGAGTCCGCGCGCGCCAAGGCCCGTCGGGCCGCCGCCGCGCTGGGCGTCACCCTGCGCTGAGGGCGCGCCCGGCCGCGGGCGGCCGGACGCGCCCCGCCGGTTTCAGTGGCCGCGAACGCCGCGGCGATGCAGCAGCGGCATGCCGTGGGTCTGCGACGGCGCGTCGCCGTGGCCGCCCTTGGGCAGGCGCTGGCGCGCCTTCGAGGAAATCACCGGCTCCGGACCCACGTGCGGCACGGCCTGCGGGTGCACCAGCATGGCCGAGTGCGGCGTGGCCGTGGGCGAAGCCACGGCGGGGGTGGCGACGGGCGCCGGCGGCGGGATCGGCTTCGTGGCCGCGGGCCGCGGGGGGCTGGCCGGCTTGCGCGTGGCCTTCGCCGGCGCGGTTTTTTCCGCAGCGGCCTTGCTCGCGGCTACCTTTTTCGGGGCACCCTTTGCTGCAGCTGGCTTCTTCGACGTGGCCTTCTTCTGGGCGACCTTTTTCGAAGCCAGTTTCTTCGGAGCAACTTTCTTCGACGCGACCTTCTTGGGAACGACCTTCTTCGAAGCAGTCTTCTTCGAGGTGACCTTCTTAGGCGCGACCTTCTTCGAAGCAGCTTTCTTCGAAGCAACCTTCTTCGAAGCGGACTTCTTCGAAGCGACCTTCTTCGAAGCGGACTTCTTCGGCGCCGCCTTCTTCACCGCGGGCGAGCGGGTCGCGGGCTTCCGGGTCGCGGCTTTCGCCGCAGGCTTGGCGCCGGCGGCTTTTTTCTTCGCGGCCTTCCTGGCGGCGGGGCGGGGAGCGGCCTTGCGGGCAGCGGGCTTCGCACGGGAGATCTTCATCGCGGGGTGTCCTTCTCGATCGGCGGGCGGAATTCCATCCTAGCCCCCGTGGCTGACGCCTGCTTGAACGCGCCGCGCCGCCGCGAGCCAACCGGCCGGGCCTGGCCTCAGCGCATCGGCTCGAGGTCCACCCACACCAGCCGGTGGTCGGTGGCATCCAGCCACGCGTGGCCGCGCTCGCCCTCGCGCGGCCAGAACACGCCGCTGGCGCGCACCGGCAGCCCGACCGAGGGCAGCACGTAGTCGACGCGGTAGTTGCCGTTGCGCGGCCCGAAGGACGCGGTGTCGTGCGCCGGCGAGGTTTTCTGGCCGATGTTGCCGCCGCCCACCTTTTCAGCCGACGCCACCGCGCCCTCGCTTTGCGGCGTGGCGTAACGCAGCACGCGCGGATGCTCGAGCAGCTGCTGGATGGTGCCGGGCAGGCTCGCGCCATCGGCCGGGTCGGCGTTGTAGTCGCCCACGATCACGAAGCGCTCGCCTTCGGGCAGGCCGCCGCAGCGGCCGGCGTCATCGCACAGCCAGGGCTTGTCGCCCGGCGTGAGGTATTCAGCCCACAGCCTGACTTCGTCGTGGTTGCGCGCGGCGTTGCGCCGCTCCGGGCCGTCGAACACCGGCGGCGTCGGGTGCGCCGCCAGCAGGTGCAGGCGCCCCACGGGCGTGTCGATCGGCAGGTCCCAGTGCGACTTCGAACTCAGCCGCAGCTGCCGCCAGACCTCGTGCGGGTAGAAGGCCTTGCCGCTGTCCGGGAACGTCGGCGCCAGCGCGCCCGGCATCTCGCTCCACCGCAGCAGCCGGAAACTGCGCGCCGCCGCGGCGTCGATCGGATGCATGGACAGCACCAGCATCCCGTACTGCCCCGGGTGCAGGCCGTAGCCCCAGGCGTCGTCGCCGTGCTGGCGGCCGTCGCCGCCGACCCGGCCATCGCCATTGAGGTCCAGGCCGCTGGGCACGCCGGTGTTCACCTCGGCGAAGTAGCGGTGCGGATAGTGGATCGGCTCGCCGCCGTCCTGCGCCACGCCCAGGTAGCGCGACTGGAACAGGTCGGCCGCGCGACCCGCGGCGTCGTAGTCGAACTCGTTGAGCAGCACCACGTCCGGCCGCACGGCCTGCAGCGTCGCCGCGATCTTGCGGGCGTCGTCGTCGCCCTGGTCCAGGCGCTCGATCAGGCCGCCGTGGTTCTCGTCGTAGAGCGAGGTGTTGAACGTGGCGACGCGCAGCGTCATGGCGGGCTCCGCGGTGGCGCCGGCCGGGGCATGGCCGCGGCAGCCGGCGAGCAGGGCCAGCGACAGCAGCCCGAGGAAGGTCAGGGGTCTCATGCGCGGCGATTGTGCCCGAACCGGGGCCGTACCGGCAGGCGACTCATTCCGGCATCGGCTTCCACTCGGCGCCGTCCAGGAACTCCAGCGGCCGGTAGCCGCGCTTGTAGGCCATCTTCGGGTGGCCATCGAGCCAGAACCCGAGGTAGAGGTGCTCGCGGCCTTCGTCCTTCGCCCGCTGCACCTGGCGCAGGATGGCGTAGGTGCCCAGGCTGCGGGCCGATTCCTCGGGTGCGTAGAACGTGTACACCGCGGACAGGGCGTCGGCCACCACGTCGGTGACGGCCACGGCCAGCAGCTGGCCGTCGCGCCGGAACTCCATGAACTCGGTCGGGCTCCAGCCGCAGGCCAGGAAGCTGTCGAAGTTGCCGGGCGCCGGGTCGTCCATGCCGCCGCCGACATGCCGGGTGTCGAGGTAGCGCTTGTACAGGGCGAAGTTCTCGGCCGTGCGCCGGGCCGGGACGCTGCGCACCTCGAGGTCGGCGTTGCGGGCGAGGCAGCGCTTCTGGGCGCGATTGGCTTCGAACCGGCGCACGGGGATGCGCACGGAGATGCAGGCGCGGCATCCGACGCAGTGCGGGCGGTACACATGTCCACCCGAGCGCCGGAAGCCCATGGCGAGGGCGCGCCCGAACAGGGTCGGCAAATACGGATCCGTCGGGTCGATGATCAAATCCCGCGACAGGCGCTCGGGCCAATACCCGCAGGCATGCTCGACCGTCTGGAACAACCGGATGTGATGCTGGCTACCCATGGCCCCAGTCTATCGCTGCACGTGCGCCTTGCGCACGAAGGGCCGGTATGCGTGGCTTCACGGCAGCGCCGCCGCCCACACACAGGGGTCTCCCGCCCGACTCGGAAGCGTCGTCCTGACCACCGATGTCGGCCGTTCCGGCTCCTGCCTCCACTTCGGGAGACCCCTGTGTGCGTGCGACGTCGCCCCCGACGTCAGCCGCACACCGGTTCGAAATCAAGGGCGAAAGCGAAAGTCGAACGCAACCGCAAGATCAAGAGCCGTTGATCCGGCCTCGCCCTTGATCTCGATCCGGTGTGCGACTGGCGTCCGGAGCGACGTCGCACGCACGACCAGTACTTCTGAAGTGAAGGGCAGGAGGCCCGTAACGGCCGACGTTTGCTGCCAGGGATGGCGTTAGCAAGACGGCGGGCAGAAGTACTGGTCGTGCGGGCGGCGGCGCTGCCGTAACGCCACGCATACCGGCCCTTCGTGCGCAGGGCGCACGCGAGGGATCAGCGGGTGAGGCCGAGGCGCTGGCCAACGCGGGTGGGGGTTTCGGTGGCGAAGGCGTCGAGCGTGACCGCGTCGCGGGGGAACAGCAGGATCACCGTCGAACCGTAGTTGAAGCGCGCCATCTCGACGAAACGGTCAAGCGTGATGTCCTTGCCCCGCCAGTCCCGGCGCACCGGCTTGTGCGCGTAGGGAGGGATTTCCTCGCCGTTCCAGACCGACTCCACGCCCGAGACCAGCAGCGCGCCGACCATCACCGAGCACATCGGCCCGAAGTCGGTGTCGAAGTGGCAGACCAGGCGCTCGTTGCGCGCGAACAGCCGCGGGATCGCCTGCACGCCCCAGGGCGCCACCGTGAACAGGCGGCCGGGCACGTGCAGCGTCTCGACCAGCCTGCCTTTCCACGGCATGTGCACGCGGTGGTAGTCGCGGGGCGAGAGGTAGATGTTGGCGAACCAGCCGTCGGCGTAGGGCGCGGCCATGGCCTCGTCGCCCAGCAGCTCGGCGGCGGTGAAGGCCTGGCCCTTGGCCTGGAAGATGCGGCCCGCTTCGATGCGCCCGGCCTGGCTGATCTTGCCGTCGGCGGGCATCAGCAGCGTGCGCGGGTCGGCGTCGGCGGTGCGCGCCCCTGGCTTGAGCTCGCGGGTGAAGAAGGCGTTGAAGTGCGCGTAATTCGTGGCCACCGGGTCGGCGGCCTCGGCCATGTCGACGTTGAACTTGCGCACCACCAGCCGGATCAGCCAGTCCTTGAACCACGCGGCGCGGGTGCGCGCCACGGCGTAGGCGATGCGCGAGAGCAGCCGGTGCGGCAGCACGTACTGCAGGAAGACCTTGGGGCTCACGGCGCCTCCTCCGACAGAAGGGCCAGGTCGGCGGCGATGTCGGCAGGCACGAAGGGCGGGCGGATCAGGCCCGCCTGGCGGCCCTGCGCGTCAATCACCACCAGGGCCGAGGAGTGGTCCATGGTGTAGTCGCCCGCGTCGGTTTCCACCTTCATGTAGACCAGGCCCAGGCTTCCGGTGAAGGCCTGCAGCGCGCCCTGGCTGCCGGTGGCGGCGAGGGTGGCGGGGTGGAAGTAGGCGGCGTATTCGCCGGTCTTCGCGGGCGTATCGCGCTCGGGGTCGATCGAGACGAACAGCACCTGCGGGCGACGGGCCTCGGGCAGGTCGGCCCAGGCCTTCTGCGACTGCGCCAGCTCCGACAGCGTGGTCGGGCAGACGTCGGGGCAGTGGGTGAAGCCCAGGAACACCACGGTCCAGCGGCCCTGCAGCTCGGCCGGTTCGAGCGGCGTGCCGTCGGACTGCTCGAGCGCGAAGGCGGGCAGGGGGCGCGGGCTGGAGAACAGCCGGACCGCCTTGAGCCGGGCCGGGTCGACGGCCGGGGCGGCGGGCGTGCTGGCCGCGGGCGCGGCCGGCGACGGCACCAGCGCGACCTGGGCGGCCCAGAGGCCGAGGCCGGCAGCGAGCGCGGCGACGAGGATGAGCAGGGTGGTGCGGTTGAACACGGCGTGTCCCGGGGGTCGGCGAGGCGGCAATTATAGCGGGCGCGCGGCTATACTCGCGGTATTGCAAGGGCTTACGGCACATGTCGATCGAACTCGTCACCATCGTGGACTTCATCCGCTACGGCGCCAGCCGCTTCGGCGCCGCCGGCCTGACCTTCGGGCACGGGCATGACAACGCCCTGGACGAGGCCACCCAGTTGGTCCTTCACGCCCTGCACCTGCCGCCCGACCTGGGGCCGGCCTACGGCCAGGCCCGGCTGGTGGCGGAGGAGCGCACGGCGGTGCTGGCCCTGTTCGAGCGCCGCATCAACGAACGCATCCCGGCCTGCTACCTCACCGGCGAGGCCTGGTTCGCGGGCCTGAGCTTCAAGACCGATTCGCGCGCCCTGGTGCCGCGCTCGCCGATCGCCGAGCTGATCGAGGCCGGCTTCGAGCCCTGGCTGGGCGGCCGCGAAGTGAACCGCGTGCTCGACATGTGCACCGGCTCGGGCTGCATCGCCATCGCCACCGCGCACTACAACCCGCACTGGGCCGTCGATGGCGTCGACCTCAGCGACGATGCGCTGGCGCTGGCGCTGGAGAACAAGGTGCGCCTGCACGCCGACAACGTCCGGCTGATCCAGTCCGACCTGTTCAAGAACCTCGACGGCGAGGTCTACGACCTGATCGTCACCAACCCGCCCTACGTCACCCACGCCGAGACCGACGCGCTGCCGCCCGAGTACTCGCACGAGCCCGAGCTGGGCCTGCGCGCCGGCGACGACGGCCTCGACCTGGCGCTGGAGATCCTGCGCGACGCCCCGCGGCATCTCTCGGAGAACGGCCTGCTGATCTGCGAAGTCGGCGAAAGCGAGCGCGCCCTGGTCGAGCTGCTGCCCGAGCTGCCGCTGGCCTGGGTCGAGTTCAAGGTCGGGCAGATGGGCATCTTCGTCGCCGAGCGCGAGGACCTGGTCGCGCACCACGCGCGCATCAAGGCGCTCGCCGACGCGCGCCGGGCCTGACCGCCGCATGAGCGACAACAGTTTCGGCCGGCTGCTGCGCGTCACCACCTTTGGCGAGAGCCACGGCCCGGCCATCGGCTGCGTGATCGACGGTTGCCCGCCGGGCATCGCCATCGCGCCGGAAGACTTCCGCGCCGACCTCGACCGCCGCGCCACCGGCAAGTCGCGCCACACCTCGCAGCGGCACGAGGCCGACGAGGTCGAGATCCTCAGCGGCGTCTACGAGGGCCGCACCACCGGCACGCCGATCGGCCTGCTGGTGCGCAACACCGACGCGCGCAGCAAGGACTACTCGAAGATCGCGGAACAGTTCCGTCCGGGCCACGCCGACTACACCTACCTGCACAAGTACGGCCTGCGCGACCCGCGCGGCGGCGGCCGCAGCTCGGCGCGCGAGACCACGATGCGGGTGGCCGCGGCGGTGATCGCCAAGAAGTGGCTGCGCGACCGCCACGGAATCACCGTGCAGGCGCACGTTTCGCAGATCGCCGACATCCGCCCGCGCGGCTTCGATGCCGCGGCGATCGAGGGTAATCCCTTCTTCTGGCCGGACGCCTCGCAGGTGGCCGAGCTCGAGGCGTTCATGGACGCGCTGCGCAAGTCCGGCGATTCGGTCGGCGCGCGCGTGGACGTGATCGCCCGCAACGTGCCGCCGGGCTGGGGCGAGCCGATCTACGGCAAGCTCGACGCCGAGATCGCCGCGGCCATGATGTCCATCAATGCGGTGAAAGGCGTCGAGATCGGCGCCGGTTTCGGCGCGGTCACGCAGAGGGGCACCGAGCACCGCGACCTGATGTCCCCGGACGGCTTCGCCAGCAACCACGCGGGCGGCATCCTCGGCGGCATCAGCAGCGGCCAGGACATCACCTGCTCGGTCGCGTTCAAGCCCACCTCCAGCCTGCGCCTGCCGGGCGCCACGGTGGACACCGCCGGCCAGCCGGTCGAAGTCATCACCACCGGCCGCCACGATCCCTGCGTCGGCCTGCGCGCCCCGCCCATCTGCGAAGCCATGCTGGCCCTCGTGCTGATGGACCAGGCCCTCCGCCACCGCGCCCAGTGCGGTGATGTCGCCCCCGTAGCGCCGCGGATTCCTTAGCTGAAAAGCGTGGACACGGATGAACACTGAAAAAACGGATAAACACGGATAGAGCAGGGGCTGGTCGTCAAGGCCAGCGCGATGTGCCCGGCGCAGATGCCGCCTGCACCGGAGACTTGCTCCAAGACGTATTTCCGCTTTCTCAGTGTTCATCCGTTTTTTCAGTGTTCATCCGTGGCAAAAACCTGCTTCAGGACCCCCGATACCCATGAGCAAGACCTATAACGTTGCGATCGTCGGCGCCACCGGTGCGGTGGGCGAGGCGATGCTGTCCATCCTGGCCGAGCGGCAGTTCCCGGTCGGCACCCTGCACCTGCTGGCCAGCGAGCGCTCGGCCGGCGAGAAGATCAAGTACGGCGCCCGCGAGATCGTCGTGCAGGATCTCGCCACCTTCGATCCGGCCGGCGTGCACATCGCCCTGTTCTCGGCCGGCGGCTCGGTGTCGAAGGAATTCGCGCCGAAGTTCGCCGCCGCCGGCGCCGTCGTCATCGACAACAGCTCCGCCTTCCGCCAGGACGACGACGTGCCGCTGGTGGTGGCCGAGGTGAATCCGGAGGCGATCGCGAACCGCCCCCGCGGCATCATCGCCAACCCCAACTGCTCGACCATGCAGATGCTGGTCGCGCTGGCGCCGATCCATCGCGCGGTCGGCATCGAGCGCATCAACGTCGCCACCTACCAGTCGGTGTCGGGCGCCGGCCGCAGCGCGATGGAGGAGCTGGGCCGCCAGACCGCGGCCATGCTCGGCTTCCAGACCCACGAGCCGAAGAAGTTCCCGGTGCAGATCGCCTTCAACCTGATCCCGCACATCGACGAGTTCATGGACAATGGCTACACCCGCGAGGAAATGAAGATGGTCTGGGAGACCCGGAAGATCCTCGGCGACGCCTCGATCCAGGTGAACCCGACCGCGGTGCGGGTGCCGGTGTTCTATGGCCACTCCGAGGCCGTGCACCTCGAGACCCGCGCCAAGCTGTCGGCGGCCGACGCGCGCGCCCTGCTCGAGGCGGCGCCGGGCGTCGAGGTCGTGGACGACCGCGAGCCCGGCGGCTACCCGACGCCGGTGACCCACGCCGCCGGCAGCGACCCGGTCTACGTCGGCCGGATCCGCGAGGACCTGTCGCACCCGCGCGGCCTGGACCTGTGGATCGTCGCCGACAACATCCGCAAGGGCGCCGCCCTGAATGCGGTGCAGGTCGCGGAACTCGTGGTCAAAGCGACCGGCTGACCGGTATATTCACGCGGTGACACCGTCGGGGCCGCTGCAGGGGAGTGGTCGCGCCAGCCTTCCACGGGGAGATTCGAAGCGTGAATAAACGGCATCTGCAGCTACCGCTCGCCTTGGCACTGGCCCTGGGCGCGTCCAGCGCGCACGCGCTGGGCCTCGGCCCGATCCAGGTCAAGTCCGGCCTAAACGAGCCGCTGGTGGCCGAGATCCCCATCCTGTCGGCGGCGCCCGGCGAGCTCGACGAGCTCGAGGTGCGGCTGGCTTCGCCCGAGGCCTTCGCCCGCGTCGGCCTCGAGCGCCCGGTCGGCCTCACCGCCAACCTGCAGATGAGCGTCGGCCGCAATGCCTCCGGCCAGCCGGTGATCCGGGTCACCACTGCTTCGCGCTTCACCGAGCCCTTCCTGACCTTCCTGATCGAGGCCAACTGGGGCCGCGGTAGCGTGGTGCGCGAGTACAGCGCCCTGGTCGATCCGCCCTACATCGCGCCGGCGGTCATCCGCCCGCTGGAGGCGCCGGTCGCCGCCGCGCCCGCGCCCTACGTCGCGCCGCCGCCGGCCCCGCTGCCCGAGCCGGTCGAGACCACGCCGGTCGCCGATCCCGAGCCGGTGCTGACCGTCACCGACATCCCGCCGGAGGCGCCCGCGCCGGCCGTCGAAGCGCTGCCGCCCGAACCCGCGCCCAGCCCCGAGCCGGTGCTGCCCGAGCCGGAGCCCGAAGTCGCCGCCCAGCCGCCCGCGCCTGAGCCGGCCCCGGAGCCCGATCCCACCCCCGTGCCTGAGCCTGCCCCGGAGCCCGTCGCCGCCGCGCCCGAGCCGGCCCCGGTCGCGCCGCCGGCCCCGGCCCCGACGCCCGCGCCGGCCGCGGCCGACAGCTACGGCCCCGTCAGCGAAGGCCAGACCCTCTGGAGCATCGCCAACGCGGCGCGCCAGGACCGCGCGGTCACCATCAACCAGATGATGCTGGCGCTGCAGCGGGCCAACCCCGAAGCCTTCATCGACGACAACATCAACCAGCTCAAGCGCGGCGCCGTGCTCCGCATCCCGGCGCGCGAAGAGGCGCTGGTGCTCGGCGCCGAGGAAGCGGCCGCGCTGGTGCGCGAGCAGGCCAGCGCCTGGCAGGCGCGGCGCCAGCCGGTGCCGCAGCCGGCGGAGTCGGTGGCCGAGGCGCCGTCGCGTCCCGCCCCGCGTCCCGGCGCCAGCGCGCCCGCCGACGGTCGCCTCGAGATCGTGCCGCCCTCGGGCGAAGAGCAGGCCGCCCGCGGCCTGCAGTCCGGCGCCAGCGGCGCCGGCACCGGCGCGGAGTTGCGCGCCGAACTGACCCAGGCTCGCGAAGACCTCGCCGCCCGCCAGTCGGAAGTCGCCGAACTGCGCTCCCAGCTCACCGAACTCGACGAGCAGCAGGCCGACAGCGAGCGCCTGGTCGAACTCCAGGACAGCCAGCTCAAGGCCCTGCAGGATCGGCTGGGCCAGCCCGAGCCGGTCGCCCCGGCCCCGGCGCCCGAACCCGCGCCGGCCGCCGACACCGCTGCCGCCGCCGAACCGGTGCCCGCGGCGCCTGCGCCGACGCCCTGGTTCATGAATCCGCTGGTGCTCGCCGGCGCCGGCCTGGTCCTGCTCGGCGGCCTGGTGATGGCGCTGCGCGGCCGTCGCAGCAAGGCGCCGCTGCCGGTGCCGTCGCGGCGCATCTCCGATGACGACGCGGTGCGCGCCAGCCTGCCGGGCGCCGCCCGTCCCGCCGCCGCCGAACCGGCGGCTGCCGACGAAGCGGTGGCCGACGCGGCCGTCGACGAGAACCTGCTGCGCCTGCAGAAGGCCCTGCGCGAGCGGCCCACCGACCTCGAGGCCCACATCGGCCTGCTGCGGTACCACTACGCCCGCGGCGAAGCCGCCGAGTACGAGCGCGCGGCCCAGGCCATGCGCATCCAGGTGCGCAGCACGCTCGACCCGCGCTGGCGCGAGGCCGTGGTGATGGGCGCCTCGCTGGCGCCGGGCAACGCCCTGTTCAGCCAGGCGGGCTGGAACACCCCGCGCTTCGGCGACACCGGCGTGATGGCCGCGACCGCCAAGCCTGCGGCCGCTCCGTCGGCGCCGGCGTCCGCCGCCGATCTCGACGACCTCGATGCGATCGCGCCGTCCGCTTCCGCGCCGTCCTCGCCGGTCGACGAGGACGAGGACTGGGCCCGCATCACCAGCGGCGGTGCCGGCGTCCGCCTCACCTCGCCCGAACCGGCGCCCGCGCCGGCCCCGGAACCGGAGCCGACGTTCGAGCCGGAGCCTGACTTCAGCGTCACGGCAGAGCCCGACTTCGACGCCAGCTTCGACACCGCCCCGGCCGCCGACGGCGACGACGACGGCAGCGCCACCAAGATCGAGCTGGCCAAGGCCTACCTCGACATCGGCGACGTCGAAGGCGCCAAGGGCATGCTCGAGGAAGTGCTGGCCGAGGCCGGTCCGGCCGGCCGCGCCGAGGCCGCCCGCCTGCTCAAGGACATCGGCTAACTGCGCTACGCACTGGGCATCGAGTACGACGGCAGCGGCTTCCAGGGATGGCAGCGGCTGTCGCACGGTGCCTCGGTGCAGGCCGAGGTCGAGAAGGCGCTGTCCTTCGTCGCCAACCATCCGCTCGACGTGGTCTGCGCGGGCCGCACCGACAGCGGCGTGCACGCGCGCTGCCAGGTGGTGCACCTGGACTCGGACTCGGGCCGCACGCCGTTCGCGTTCCGGCAGGGCGCCAACAGCCGCCTGCCGGGCAGCATCGCGGTGCTGTGGTGCCAGGAAATGCCGCAGGACTTCCACGCCCGCTACTCGGCGCGCGCGCGGCGCTACCGCTACACCATCCTCAACCGCGGCATGCGGCCGGCCATGCAGCGCGAGTACCTCACCTGGGAGCGCCAGCCGCTCGATGCCGACGCCATGCACCGCGCGGCCCAGGCGCTGGTCGGCGAGCATGACTTCAGCGCCTTCCGCACCGTGCACTGCCAGGCGCCGCACCCGAACCGCAACGTGCACGACATCCGCGTCTGGCGCGAGGACGACCGCGTGATCATGGAAGTGCAGGCCAACGCCTTCCTGCACCACATGGTGCGCAACTTCGTCGGCAGCCTGCTGCTGGTCGGCCGCGGCGAGCAGCCCGAGGCCTGGGTCGCCGAACTGCTGGCGGGTCGCGACCGCACCGTCGCCGGGCCCACCGCGCCGTCGAGCGGCCTGGTCTTCCTCGGCCCGCGCTACCCCGCCGAATGGTCGCTCCCCCCCGAAGTCACCCTCTAACCCCCCCTGTAGGAGGGCCTTCAGGCCCGAAGCTTTTGAGTGCGTTGTGCCGGGCGCGTTCGAGGCACCCGCCCGCCGCACGAGCGGTCTCTTTCCCGGACACGCCGTGAATCCGTCCATGGAGGCTCATCAGCGACGTCCGTGTCGCTGATGGTCCGGGAAAGAGACCGCTCATGCGACGGTCGGCCGACCTGCAGGGCCGGTACCAAGTTTGCCAAAGCCTGCAAACCTTGACGTCCCGTCACTGGGGCGTGGCTACAGGCTCGCGAGCTTTTGGAGTTCGATGTTCCGGCCCGGATGGCACGCGGCCCGTCGTGCGCGAGGTCGCTTTCCCGGGGTATCGAAAACATGGACGTTTTCGATAAGCCCCCATGGACGGGTTCACGGCGTCCCCGGGAAAGCGACCTCGCGTACGGCGGGCCTTCGCGACGGACGGGCCCGGCAGAATGCACTCAAAAGCTTCGGGCCTGAAGGCCCTCCTACAGGGATCAGGGGGTGGGGTCGTACACGGCGTGAGCACGTTGGGGGCTTACAATGCCGGCATGAGGACGCGCATCAAGTTTTGCGGCATGACCCGGCC
The DNA here is from genome assembly GCF_000747155.1 of Arenimonas metalli CF5-1. Lineage (GTDB taxonomy): Bacteria > Pseudomonadota > Gammaproteobacteria > Xanthomonadales > Xanthomonadaceae > Arenimonas > Arenimonas metalli. The sequence goes on from NZ_AVCK01000001.1 coordinate 29,029, forward strand.
CGGCGACGTGCGGCTGGCGGTCGAGCTGGGCGTGGATGCGCTGGGCTTCGTGTTCGCGGCCAACAGCCCGCGCCGGCTTGGGCTCGAGCAGCTCGAGGGCCTGCGCCAGGCGGTGCCGCCGCTGGTCGACGCCGTCGCGCTGTTCATGGACAACCCCGGCAGCGAGGTCGCCGCGGCCATCAAGATCCTGCGGCCCACGCTGCTGCAGTTCCACGGCGGCGAGGACGACGCGTTCTGCCGCGGCTTCGGCCTGCCGTTCATCAAGACCGTACCGATGGGGAAGGGCGCCGACGATGCGGCGCTGGCGCGGAAACGCTACCCTTCGGCCAGTGCCTTCCTGCTCGACGGCCATGGCCCCGGCCAGCCCGGCGGCCGCGGCGAGCGCTTCGACTGGACCACCATCCCGCCGCTGGGCAAGCCGGTCTTCCTGGCCGGCGGCCTGTCGGCCGCGAACGTGGCCCAGGCCATCCGCACCGCGCGGCCCTACGCCGTGGACGTTTCGAGCGGGATCGAGAGCGCGCCGGGCACCAAGGACGGCGACAAAATGCAGCAATTCGTAGACGAGGTTCGACGTGCAGACCGCAGCAGCCATGAATGACATCCCCCGGGCCGAAGACATCGCCGATTTCGGCGCCTGGCCCGATGCGGCCGGCCATTTCGGGCGCTACGGCGGCGTGTTCGTCTCCGAAACGCTGATCGGCCCGCTGCGCGAGCTCGAGGCCGCGTACGAGAAGTACCGCAAGGACCCGGAGTTCCTGGCCGAGCTGCGCCACGACTACCGCCACTACGTCGGCCGCCCCAGCCCGATCTACGAAGCGGCGCGGCTCAGCGCCCACGTCGGCGGCGCGCGCATCCTGCTCAAGCGCGAGGACCTCAACCACACCGGCGCGCACAAGATCAACAACACCATCGGCCAGGGCATGCTGGCCAAGCGCATGGGCAAGACCCGCATCATCGCCGAGACCGGCGCCGGCCAGCACGGCGTGGCCTCGGCCACGGTGGCGGCGCGCCTGGGCCTGGAGTGCGTGGTGTACATGGGCGCCACCGACGTCGAGCGCCAAGCGCCGAACGTGTTCCGCATGAAGCTGCTTGGCGCCACCGTGGTGCCGGTGACCTCGGGCAGCAAGACGCTCAAGGACGCGCTCAACGAGGCGATGCGCGACTGGGTCACCAACGTGCACGACACCTTCTACATCATCGGCACCGTCGCCGGCCCGCACCCGTACCCGAAGCTCGTGCGCGACTTCAACGCGGTGGTGGGCCAGGAGTCGCGGGCGCAGATGCTGGAGGAATACGGCCGGCTGCCCGACGCGGTCACCGCCTGCGTCGGCGGCGGCAGCAATGCCATCGGCATGTTCCATGCGTTCCTCAACGACAAGGGCGTGGCGCTCTACGGCGCCGAGGCGGCGGGCGACGGCGTCGAGACCGGCCGCCACTCGGCCTCCCTGGTCGCCGGCCGCCCGGGCGTGCTGCACGGCAACCGCACCTACGTGATCTGCGACGACGACGGCCAGATCACCGAGACGCACTCGATCTCGGCCGGCCTCGACTACCCGGGCGTCGGCCCCGAGCACGCCTTCCTCAAGGACAGCGGCCGCGCCACCTACGCCGGCATCACCGACGACGAGGCGATGGAAGCCTTCCACCTGCTGGCCCGCACCGAGGGCATCCTCGCGGCGCTCGAGTCCAGCCACGCCGTCGCCCAGGCCATGAAGCTCGCCCGCGACCTGCCCAAGGACGCGCTGGTGCTGTGCAACCTCTCCGGCCGCGGCGACAAGGACATCTTCACCATCGCCCGCCGCGAGGGCATCGAACTCTAGCTTCGTGTGGCTTTTTATTTTTTGACACGGATAAAAGCGGATGAACGCGGATAAACACGGATAGAGCAACAGCCTTGGGGTGGTTCTTCGCCAGCCTGTCTCCCTCCGCCGAAAACCCATCTGCATTGCTTTATCTGTGTTCATCCGTGTTCATCCGCTCTTATCCGTGTTGAGAAACCCATGTCCCGAATCGCCGCCAAGTTCCGATCCCTCCTCGAAGCCAAGCGCAAGGCGCTCGTTCCGTTCGTGACGGCGGGGGATCCGTTGCTGGAGGCGACGGTGCCCGTGATGCATGCGCTCGTGGCCGCCGGTGCCGACGTAATCGAGCTGGGCGTGCCGTTTTCGGATCCGATGGCCGATGGGCCGGTGATCCAGCGCAGTTCTGAGCGCGCGATCGAGCGCGGCGCGGGGCTGCGCTACATCCTCGCCGCCGTCGCCGAGTTCCGCGGCCGCGACGCCGACACGCCGGTGGTGCTGATGGGCTACCTGAACCCGGTCGAGATGTGGGGCGCAGAGCGTTTCGCCAAGGCCGCGGCCGATGCGGGCGTGGACGGCGTGCTGCTGGTCGACCTGCCGCCGGAAGAGGCCGGCCCGACCCGCGCCGCGTTCAACGCCGCCGGCCTGGACCTGATCTCGCTGGCCGCGCCGACCACCACGCCCGACCGCCTCGCGCGCCTGGCCACCGAGTCGCAGGGCTACCTGTACTACGTGTCCTTCGCCGGCGTGACCGGCGGCGGCCAGCTCGACACCACCGCGGTGCTGGCCAAGGCCGGCGACCTGCGCCGGCAGGCGAACGTGCCGGTGCTGGTCGGTTTCGGCATCCGCGACGCGGCCTCGGCCGCGGCGCTGGCGCCGGCCGCCGACGGCATCGTGGTCGGCAGCGCGCTGGTGGACGCCCTCTCCGGTGCCGCCACGCCTGAGGACGCCGCGGCCCGGGCGGGCGCCTTCCTGGCCCCGCTGCGCGCGGCCCTGGACGCCCACGCCTGACCGCGGCCGGGCGGGGGCCTTCCGGCCGGGGCCATTCGGGCTAAACTTCCCGACCCGAACGAGACCGGTGGCTGAATGAGCTGGCTGACCAAACTGATGCCGTCCCGCATCCGCACCGAGGGTGCCGGCAAGCGCGGCGTGCCCGAGGGCCTGTGGGAGAAGTGCGACCGCTGCGGCGCCGCCCTCTACGGCCCCGAGCTGGAAAAGAACCTGCGGGTCTGCCCCAAGTGCAGCCACCACATGGCCATCGGCGCCCGCGAGCGCCTGGTCGCGTTCCTGGACGACGACAGCGGCGAGGAGATCGGCGCCGCGCTCGGCCCGGTGGACGCGCTGCACTTCAAGGACCAGAAGAAGTACGCCGACCGCATCAAGGCCGCGCAGAAGGCCACGGGCGAGCGCGACGCGCTGGTCGCGGTGCAGGGCAAGCTCAAGGGCCACGACATCTGCGTGGCCGCGTTCGAGTTCAAGTACATGGGCGGCTCGATGGGCTCGGTGGTCGGCGAGAAGTTCACTCTCGCCGCCGAGCGCGCGCTGGCCCTGGGCTGCCCGCTGGTGTGCTTCTCGGCCACCGGCGGCGCGCGCATGCAGGAAGGCCTGTTCTCGCTGATGCAGATGGCCAAGACCTCGGCGGCGCTGGGCCGCCTGCGCGCCGCGGGCCTGCCGTTCGTGTCGGTGCTCACGCACCCGACCACCGGCGGCGTGTCGGCTTCGCTGGGCATGCTCGGCGACATCAACGTCGGCGAGCCGCAGGCGCTGATCGGCTTCGCCGGCCCGCGCGTGATCGAGCAGACCGTGCGCGAGACCCTGCCGGAAGGCTTTCAGCGCTCGGAGTTCCTGGTCGAGCACGGCGCGGTGGACCTGATCATCGACCGCCGCCAGATGCGTGAAAAACTTTCCGCCCTGCTGGCGCTGATGATGCGCCAGCCGATGCCGGCGCCCGACGCGCCCGCCAACGGCAACGGCGCGGCCTGACCGGGATGGCGGACCGCAAGTATTTCGGCACCGACGGCATCCGCGGCCGGGTCGGCGAGTGGCCGGTCTCGGCCGATTTCATGCTGCGCCTGGGCGCGGCCGCCGGCCGGGTGCTGGCGGCGCAGGGACGCGACGACGTCACGGTGGTGATCGGCAAGGACACGCGCATCTCGGGCTACATGTTCGAGGCGGCGCTGGAGGCCGGGCTGGTCGCCGCCGGCGCCGACGTGCGCCTGCTGGGCCCGATGCCGACCCCGGCCGTGGCCTACCTGACGCGCTCGCTGCGCGCCGATGCCGGCATCGTCATCAGCGCCTCGCACAACCCGCACCACGACAACGGCATCAAGTTCTTCTCGGCCCAGGGCGAGAAGCTGGGCGACGCGCTGGAAGCCGCGATCGAGGCCGAGCTCGACAAGCCCTTCGCCACGGTCGGCTCGGAGTCGCTGGGCAAGGCCTCGCGCGTCACCGACGCGATGGCGCGCTACGCCGAGTTTTGCAAATCCACCGTCCCCGACGATTTCGTGCTCAGCGGCATGAAGATCGTGCTCGACTGCGCCCACGGCGCCACCTACCAGGTCGCGCCGCGCGTGTTCTCCGAGCTCGGCGCCGTGGTGGACTGCATCGGCAATGCGCCCGACGGCCTGAACATCAACGACGGCGTCGGCTCCACCCACCCGGGCGCGCTGATGGCGCGCGTGCGCGAGACCGGCGCCGACCTCGGCATCGCCTTCGACGGCGACGGCGACCGCGTGCTGATGGTGGACGGGCAGGGCCAGCTGGTGGATGGCGACGGCCTGATCTGGATCCTGGCGCGCGACTGGCACGCCAGCGGCCGCCTGCGCGGCCCGGTGGTCGGCACCCTGATGACGAACTACGCCATGGAGCGCTCGCTGGGCGAGCAGGGCATCGGCTTCCTGCGCGCCAGGGTCGGCGACCGCTACGTGCACCAGGCCCTGGTCGAGCGCGACGGCGTGCTCGGCGGCGAGGCCTCGGGCCACATCCTGTGCCTGGATCGCGCCAGCACCGGCGACGCCATCGTCAGCGCGCTGCAGGTGATCGAAGTGCTGCGCCGCCGCGGCAAGTCGCTGCAGCAGGCCCTGGCCGGCTACCAGCCGCTGCCGCAGCAGACCGTCAACGTACGGGTGGCCCCGGGCGTGAAGCCGCTCGACAGCGCCGCCGTGCAGGCCGCCCGCGCCGAGGCCGAGGCGGCCCTGGCCGGCCGCGGCCGCCTGGTGCTGCGCCCGTCCGGCACCGAGCCGGTGGTGCGAGTCACCGTCGAGGCCGACGACGACGGCCTGATGCGCCAGGTGCTTGATCGCCTGGCCGAGGTCGTCCGCGCCGCCACTTGAGCCTCGTCAAGGCCCGGCTCACGCCGCCGGGCCTAGAATCCACCCCACGCCACTTTCCGGAATCCCGCCCGTGACCGCCAGCATCCCCACCCTCGACATCCAGCGCTTCGACACCGACCGCGAGGCCTTCGTCGCCGAGCTCGGCGCCGCCTACCGCGAGTGGGGCTTCGCCGGCATCCGCAACCACGGCATCCCGCAGGCGCAGATCGACCGCGCCTACGACGTGTTCCAGCGCTTCTTCGCGCTTCCGGAGGACGTGAAGAAGACCTACCACGTGCCCGGCGGCGGCGGTGCCCGCGGCTACACGCCCTTCGGCATCGAGACCGCGAAGGGCGCCAAGCACTTCGACCTCAAGGAGTTCTGGCACGTGGGCCGCGAGATCCCGCGCGACTCGAAGTACGCCGACGTGATGCCGCCCAACCTGTGGCCGTCCGAGATCCCCGAGTTCAAGGAAGTGGCCTACGGCCTGTACACGGCCCTCGACCAGCTGGGCTCGCGCGTGCTGTCGGCGCTGGCCCTGCACATCAACCTGCCGGTGGACTTCTTCGCCGACAAGACCAACTTCGGCAACTCGATCCTGCGCCCTATCCACTACCCGCCGATCACCGCCGACGACATCCCGAACGTGCGCGCCGGCGCCCACGAGGACATCAACTTCATCACGCTGCTGGTCGGCGCCAGCGCCGCCGGCCTGGAAGTGCTGTCGCGCAAGGGCGAGTGGGTGCCGTTCACCGCCGACGCCGACACCATCGTGGTCAACATCGGCGACATGCTGCAGCGCCTGAGCAACCACGTGTACCCGTCCACCACCCACCGCGTGGTGAACCCGCCGGGCGAAGCCGCGCGCAAGCCGCGCTACTCGACGCCGTATTTCCTGCACCCGAACCCGGACTTCCTGATCAAGACCCTGCCGGGCTGCGTAGACGCCGGGAACCCGGATCGCTATCCGGAGCCGATCACCGCGCACGAGTACCTCCTCGAACGCCTGCGCGAGATCAAGTTGGTCTGAACCAAATGAACCAGGTTCATTTACAGGGCTACAGGTTTTACGCCCTTCGCTGAGTGTCGCCGCCCTTTAAATGAACCTGGTTCATTTGGTTCAGTCGGCGTCGCGGAAGTCTTTGGAGCGCGACGAGATCAGGGCGCTGGCGAGGTGGTCCGGGAGGTATTTCGACAGGGCGGCCAGCAGCCTGTTGGTGCGGCCGGTGATGAGGCGCGGGCGGCCGGCCTCGACGGCGTCGACGGCGAGCTTCGCGACCTCGGCGCTGGTGAGCCAGATGCCTTTCGGAAGCTGGCTGACCTTCTCGCGCATGCCGTTGACGTCGTGGAATTCGGTGTAGGTCATGCCCGGGCAGACCGCGGTGACGTGCACGCCGTGCTTCTTCATCTCGAGGTCGAGCGACTCCGAGAAGCGCACCAGCCACAGCTTGGTCGCGCCGTAGAGCGTGTGGCCCGCGGTGGCCGGCACCAGGCCCGCCAGCGACGCCACGTTGAGGATGCGGCCGTGGCCCGCGGCTTCCATCGCCGGCAGGTAGCGGTGGGTGAGTTCGGCCACCGAGGTCATCAGCACCTGGATGAAGTCGGCGTGGGTCTTCCAGTCCGCCGACAAGTAGCGGCCGGGCACGCCGTAGCCGGCGTTGTTGACCAGGGTCGAGATGAACAGGCCGCGCGACGTCGTCGCTTCGAACAGGCGGGCCGGCGTGGCGGGGTCGGCGAGGTCGGCGGCGATCACCACGCATTCCACCCTGGCGGAAAGCTCCGCGGCCAGCGCCTGCAGGCGCTCGGCGCGGCGCGCGACCAGGACCAGGGGCATCCCGCGCGCCGCGTACTCGCGGGCGATGGCAGCACCGATGCCGCTGGAGGCGCCGGTGACCAGGGCGTGGCCGCGAACCGGGGACTGCGTCATGTTTCCTGGACTCCGTGGCGGCCGGATGGCCTGATTTCGCGCCATTATCACCGGGACTGGCCGGTAATCCCGCCATCCGGCGCGGTTCGCCGGCGGAAGGGGGCAGGATGACGATGCGGCACCACTTCTCCGCGGCCCTTTGTGCCGCGGCGCTCGGCGCCGCCTCGATGATGCCCGGCGCCCGCGCCGCCGAGCTCGTGCTCACGCTCGGCGACGGCACCCGGCCGGTCGCCGACGCCGTCGCCAGCCTGCACGCCGACGCCCGCGAAGCCCCCGGGGCCACGGCCGTGATGGACCAGCGCGACTCGACCTTCGTGCCCGGCGTGCTGCCGGTGCAGGTAGGCACGGCCGTCAGCTTCCCGAACTCCGACCAGGTGCAGCACCAGGTCTATTCCTTCTCCACCCCCAAGCCCTTCGAGCTGCCGCTGTACGCGGGCACGCCGCGGGCGCCGATCCTGTTCGACCAGCCGGGCGTGGTGGTGGTGGGCTGCAACATCCACGACTGGATGATCGGCTACATCGTCGTGCTCGACACGCCGCACTTCGGCAAGTCCGGCGCCGGGGGCGAAGTGCGGGTCAAGGCGCCGCCCGGCCGCTACACGCTGCGGGTCTGGCACCCGCGCCTGGACGCGCCGGTCGAGCGGCCGCTCGAACTGGGCGAGGGGCGCGCCACGCTGGCGATGACGCTGGCCCTGGGCCCGCCGCCGCCGGACCGCCGCAGCAGCGATCGCCTGCGTGCCCTGCAGGACCGCCTGCGCAGCCTCCGGCGCGAAGACTGATGCGCTGGCGCCTGCAATCGCGGATCGTCGCCCTGCTGATCCTGGTGGTGCTGGCGGCCCAGCTGGCCACCTTCGCGGTGGTGCACGTGGCCACCGGCCGCAGCGTCAGCACCCAGCTCGAAGGCGAGCTCGCGGTCGCCGAGCGCGTGTGGCAGCGCTTCTACGACGCCCGCAGCCGCCAGCTGCTGGAGTCGACCCTGGTGCTGGCCGACGACTTCGGCTTCAAGGCCGCCGTGGCCAGCGGCGACGCCGCCACGATGGCGTCGGCGCTGCGCAACCAGGCCGCCCGCATCGGCGCCGATGCCGCCGTGCTGCTGGGCCCCGACGGCGACTGGCGCGCCGGCCTCGAAGGCGCCGACCCGGCCGCGCAGTCGCGGGCGCTGGCGCCGCTGCTGGCCCGGGCACGGGAAGAAGGTTTTGCGCTGTCGGTGGTGGATTTCGGGAACGGCCTGCACGTCATGGCCCTGCTGCCCGTGCTGGCGCCGGACCAGATCGGCTGGGTCGCGATCGGTTCGACCTTCGGCGACGACTACGCCGGCGATTTCCGCGGCCTGACCGGCATCCACGCCAGCTTCGCCCGGGAAGAGGGCGGGGCGCTGGTGGTCCACGCCTCCAGCCTCGACCCCGGCGCGCGCGCCGCGCTTGCCGCCGTGGCGCCGGCCGCGCTGGCGCCGGACCGCCGCATCCGCCCGATGGATCTCGCCGGCGACCGCTATTTCGCGCTGTCCGAACCGGTCTCCGGCGCGGACGCGGTGCGGGTCGTGCTGCAGGGGTCGCTGGACGAGGCGATGGCGCCGTACGCGACCCTGAAGGATCGCATCCTGCTGCTCTCGGGTCTGTCCGCGCTGATCGCCCTCGGCGTGGCGGGCCTGCTCGGCCGCGGCATCAGCCGGCCGGTGGTGCGCCTGGCCGAAGCCGCCCAGCGCATCCAGTCCGGCGACTACAGCCAACCGATCGAAGCCCGCGGCAAGGACGAGATCTCCGGGCTGGCCAGCGCCCTCGGCCACATGCAGCAGGGCATCGCGGCGCGCGAGGAGCGCATCCTGCACCAGGCCAACCACGACGCCCTCACCGGCCTGCCCAACCGCGCCCGCGCCCGCGACCACCTCGAGCGGACCCTGGCCGAGCCGCGCCCCGACGGCCACGCCTGCGCGGTGCTGATGCTCGACCTCGACCGCTTCAAGGAAATCAACGACACCCTCGGCCACGGCTTCGGCGACCAGGTGCTGCAGGAAGTGGGCAAGCGCCTGCGCCTCGCCGTGCGCCCGGATGACCTGGTGGCGCGCCTGGGCGGCGACGAGTTCATGGTGATCATGCGCGAAGTCGAGCGGGAGCACGCCCCGCGCCGCGCCCGCGCGCTGCTGGCCCAGCTGCGCGAGCCGCTGGACCTGCCCAGCACCCGCATCAACCTCGACTGCAGCATCGGCCTGGTGCTGTCGCCCGACCACGGCGACGACGCCCAGACACTGCTGCGCCGCGCCGACATCGCGCTTTACGACGCCAAGGAAACCCGCAGCGGCGTCGCCGTCTACCAGCCTGGCCGCGACGAGGTGCACCTGCGCCAGCTGGCGCTGATGGGCGACCTGCGGCAGTCGGTCGCGCGGCGCGAACTGAGCCTGAAGTTCCAGCCCAAGGTGGACCTGGCCAGCCGCCAGGTGCGGCACGTCGAGGCCCTGCTGCGGTGGCAGCATCCGACGCTGGGCGCGGTGCCGCCGGACGAATTCATCCCGCTGGCCGAGCGCTCGGGTTTCGTGCACGAGCTCACGCGCTTCGTGCTCGAAGAGGCGCTGCGCCAGAACGCCGCCTGGCGCGCCGAGGGCCTGGACCTGGGCGTGGCGATCAACCTCTCGGCCATGGACCTGATGGACGCCGACCTGCCGGACTTCATCCACGACTGCCAGCGCCGGCACAAGGTGCCGCCGGCGAAGATCATCCTCGAGGTCACCGAGGGCGCGCTGATGCGCGACGTGGACTACGCCGTGCGCATGCTGCACCGGCTGCGCGCGGGCGGCATCCGGCTGTCGATCGACGACTTCGGCACCGGCTATTCCTCGCTGGCCCAGCTCAAGCGCATGCCGGTGGACGAGCTCAAGATCGACAAGAGCTTCGTGATGCAGATGACCGAGGGCAGCGACGACGCGGTGATCGTGCGCTCCACCATCGAGCTGGGCCACAACATGGGCCTGTCGGTGATCGCCGAGGGCGTGGAGAGCGACTCCAGCCTGGCGCTGCTGACGCAGTATCGCTGCGACATGGTCCAGGGCTACCTGTTCAGCCCGCCGCTGGCCGGCGCCGAGCTGTACGCCTGGTGCCAGCGCTTCGCCGGGGCCGAGGCTTGAGCCCGGGGCAGGGCTGTGGTCTGGTAGGCGCATGAACCGACTCGCCTTCGCACTTCCCATGCTGCTGCTGGCAGCCTGCGCCACCACGCCGCGCATCTCGCTGTACGAACAGTTCGGCGGCCAGGCCGGCGTCGAGGCCCTGGTCGAGGAGCTGCTGGTGCGCATCCTCGAGGACGAGCGCATCAATGCCGGCTTCGTCGAGACCGACCTGGTGAACCTCAACGACCGGCTGGTGGAGCAGATTTGCGTCGAGCTCGGCGGGCCCTGCACCTACACCGGCCGCAGCATGGCCGAATCGCACGCCGGGCTGGGCATCACCGAGGCCGACTTCAACGCCCTGGTCGAGGACCTGCAGGACGCGATGGACGCCCGCGGCATCCCGTTCCGCGCCCAGAACCAGCTGCTGCGCCGGCTGGCGCCGATGCACCGGGACATCGTCAGCCCCTAGGCCGGCGCGGTATCCTTGCCGTCTTTCCCGACGCAGGAAGCCCCGATGCGCCAGAGAATCGTTGCCGGCAACTGGAAGCTCCACGGTGACCGCGCCTTCGCCCGCGGCCTGGTGGACGCCCTGGCCGCGGCCCCGCGCCCGGCCGGCGTGGACGTGGTGGTGATGCCGCCCGTGCCCTACCTGGGCGAACTGGCCGACCGCTACGCCGGCTCCGGCCTGGCCTTCGGCGCCCAGGACCTGGACGTGAACGACCAGGGTGCCTACACCGGCGAGACCGCCGGCCGGATGATCCGCGACGTCGGCGGCCGCTACGTGCTGGTCGGCCACTCCGAGCGCCGGCAGTACCACGAGGAAGACAGCGAGCGCGTGGCCGAGAAGTTCCAGGCCGCCCGCCAGGCCGGCCTGGTGCCGGTGCTGTGCGTGGGCGAGACCCTGGGCCAGCGCGAGGCCGGCCACACCGAGTGGGCCCTGCAGCGCCAGCTGCAGCCGGTGCTGGACCTGGTCGGCATCGCCGGCTTCGAGGGCGCCGTGCTGGCCTACGAGCCGGTCTGGGCGATCGGCACCGGCCGGACCGCCAGCCCGGAACAGGCCCAGGAGGTCCACGCCTTCCTCCGTGGCGAACTGCGTGCACTCGATGCTAGAATCGCCGGCTCGCTCCCGCTGCTGTACGGCGGCAGCGTCAAACCCGCCAACGCCGCCGAGCTGTTTTCCCAGCCCGATGTCGATGGCGGCCTGATCGGGGGCGCGTCCCTCGTGGCCCAGGATTTCCTGGCAATCGTCGCCGCGGCGGCGAGGTAACAGACCAAGACCATGCTGCTCACCATCGTCAGTGTCATCTACGTGCTGGTCGCGATCGCCATGATCGTGCTCATCCTCATGCAGCGCGGTTCGGGCGCGGCGGCCGGCTCCGGCTTCGGCGGCGGCGCTTCGGCCACGGTGTTCGGCGCGCGCGGTTCGGCGAATTTCCTTTCGACCGCGACCAAGTGGCTGGCCACCATCTTCATGGCGATGAGCCTGGGCATGGCCTGGAACGCCACGCGCACCACCGACGTCGCCCCGGTCGAAGACGACCTCGGCGTGATGTCGGAAGTGCCGGCCAGCGGCGCCATTCCGTCGGCCGACGCGCCGGCGGGTGACGTCCCCGTGATCCCGGCGGCGGACGTCCCGGCCGAAGTCCCCGCGGCCGACGCCGCGCCGGTCGAGGCCGCTCCGGCCGAGGCCGCCCCGGTGGAAGAAAAGCCGGTGGAAAACGCCGAAAAAAGCAGCCAAGGCGGCTGATCGGCTGGTACAATCTCTCGCCTTCGCATCGGCCACGCCGGTTCGAGGCACACCTGCCCAGGTGGCGGAATTGGTAGACGCACTACCTTGAGGTGGTAGCGACGTAAGTCGTGGGGGTTCGAGTCCCCCCTTGGGCACCAATCTGATGGACGGGCTGCCGCCCGGCGATGCTGGAGCGGCGGCGCGAACGCGCCCACGGGCGCATGGTGAGGAAGCGCGCGTGCTGGGCGAATATCTGCCGATCCTGCTTTTCCTTTTCGTCTCCACCGGCCTGGGCGTCGTCCTGCTGGTGCTGGGCTGGGCCCTCGGCCCGAAGCGCCCCACGAGCGAAAAGCTGTCCCCCTACGAATGCGGCTTCGAGGCCTTCGAGGACGCGCGCATGCAGTTCGACGTGCGCTACTACCTCATCGCCATCCAGTTCATCATCTTCGACCTGGAAATCGCCTTCGTCTTCCCGTGGGCGGTGAACTTCCGCCAGCTGGGCATCGTCGGCCTCACCGAGATGGGCATCTTCATCGGCCTGCTGGTGCTGGGCTTCATCTACGTCTGGAAGAAGGGAGCCCTGGAATGGGAGTGACCTCCACCATCAAGCGCGTGATGAACAACCCCGAGCCGATCGGCTCGGTGGACGACATCCTGCGCCCGGAAGGCGACAACCCGCTGCTCGAGCGCGGCTTCGTCACCACCAATGTCGACACGCTGGTCAACTGGGCCCGCACCGGCTCGATGTGGCCGATGACCTTCGGCCTGGCCTGCTGCGCGGTCGAGATGATGCACGCCGGCGCCTCGCGCCTCGACCTCGACCGCTACGGCGTGATCTTCCGCCCGTCGCCGCGCCAGTCCGACGTGATGATCGTCGCCGGCACCCTGGTCAACAAGATGGCCCCGGCGCTGCGCAAGGTCTACGACCAGATGCCCGACCCGAAGTGGGTCATCTCCATGGGCAGCTGCGCCAACGGCGGCGGCTACTACCACTACTCGTACTCGGTGGTGCGCGGCTGCGACCGCGTGGTGCCGGTGGACATCTACGTGCCGGGCTGCCCGCCCACCGCCGAGGCGCTCGTGTACGGCATCCTGCAGCTGCAGAAGAAGATCCGCCGCACCAACACCATCGCCCGCTAAGGACCCAGCCGACGCCATGGTCGAAACCACCACGAGCTTCACCGAGCGCCTCAAGGCGCGCCTGCAGGACCGGCTGGTGTCGGTGCACGAGGCGCTGGGCGAGACCACCGTCGAAGTCACGCCCGAATCCTTCGCCGACGCCGCGCGCCTGCTGCGCGACGACCCGGAACTCGCGTTCGAGCAGCTCAGCGACCTGTGCGGCGTCGATTACCTCGGCTACGGCACCGACGAGTGGGATACCACCGACGTCACCGACGAGGGCTTCTCGCGCGGCGTCGAGGGCAGCGCCGGCCCCGGCCGCTTCAACTGGGAAGACCGCCCGCGCGGCAACGGCCCCGAGCGCCGCTTCGCGGTGGTGGTGCACCTGCTGTCGGTGCGCACCAACCGGCGACTCCGCCTTCGTTGTTTCGCCTCGGACAATAGCCTGCCTACCGTCCCGTCGCTTGTTGATGTATTTCCCGTAGCAAATTGGTTCGAGCGCGAGTGCTTCGACCTGTTCGGCATCGTGTTCGAAGGCCACCCGGACCTGCGCCGCATCCTCACCGACTATGGCTTCGTCGGCCACCCGTTCCGCAAGGACTTCCCGCTGACCGGCAACGTCGAGGTCCGCTACGACGCCGAGCGCCAGCGCGTGGTGTACGAGCCGGTTTCGATCGAGCCCCGCGTGGGCGTGCCGCGCGTGGTGCGCGAGGACTCGCGCTGGCAGCAGGCCGCCTCCGAGCGGCCGAGCAAGGACTGACCCGGCCATGACCCAGGAAATCCGCAACTACACCCTCAACTTCGGTCCGCAGCATCCGGCCGCGCACGGCGTGCTGCGCCTGGTGCTGGAGATGGACGGCGAGGTCGTGCAGCGCGCCGACCCGCACGTGGGCCTGCTGCACCGCGGCACCGAGAAGCTGGCCGAGTCCAAGCCGTTCAACCAGTCGATCGGCTACATGGACCGCCTCGACTACGTCTCGATGATGTGCAACGAGCACGCCTACGTGCGCGCCATCGAGAAGCTGCTGGGCGTCGAAGCGCCGATCCGCGCGCAGTACATCCGCACGATGTTCGACGAGATCACCCGCATCCTGAACCACCTGATGTGGATCGGCTCGAACGGCCTCGACCTCGGCGCGATGGCGGTGTTCCTGTACGCCTTCCGCGAGCGCGAAGAGCTGATGGACTGCTACGAGGCGGTCTCGGGCGCGCGCATGCACGCCACGTACTACCGCCCCGGCGGCGTCGCCCGCGACCTGCCGGACGCGATGCCGAAGTACCGCGAGTCGCCGTGGCGCAAGGGCGCCGAGCTCAAGCGCGTCAACGAATGGCGCGAGGGCTCGCTGCTCGACTTCCTCGAAGCCTTCACCAAGGATTTCCCGAAGCGCGTCGACGAGTACGAGACCCTGCTCACCGACAACCGCATCTGGAAGCAGCGCACCGTCGGCATCGGCGTGGTGCCGGTGGACATGGCCCTGGCCTGGGGCATGACCGGCCCGATGCTGCGCGGCTCCGGCCTGGCCTGGGACCTGCGCAAGAAGCAGCCCTACGCCGCCTACGACCAGGTCGACTTCGACATCCCGGTCGGCGTGCAGGGCGACTGCTACGACCGCTACCTGGTGCGCGTCGAGGAAATGCGCCAGTCCAACCGCATCATCGCCCAGTGCGTGCAGTGGCTGCGCGCCAACCCGGGCCCGGTGATGGTCAAGAACTTCAAGGTCGCGCCGCCGTCGCGCGCGGAAATGAAGGACGACATGGAAGCGCTGATCCACCACTTCAAGCTCTTCACCGAGGGCTACAGCGTGCCCGCCGGCGAGGCCTATGCCGCGGTCGAGGCGCCCAAGGGCGAGTTCGGCGCGTACATCGTCTCCGACGGCGCCAACAAGCCCTTCCGGCTGAAGCTGCGCGCCCCCGGCTTCGCCCACCTCTCGTCCATGGACGCGATCGTGCGCGGCCACATGCTGCCCGACGTCGTGGCGATGATCGGTACCTACGACATCGTCTTCGGCGAAATCGACCGCTAAGGGTTACCTGACCGATGAAAGCAACCGGAAACTTCGCTGCCTGCCAGGACGTCGACCCGATGGTCGCGCTGTCCGACGGCACGCGCGCGCACATCGACCACTGGGTCGCCAAGTTCCCGCCCGACCGCAAGCGCTCCGCCGTCATCCAGGGCCTGATGGCCGCGCAGGAGCAGAACGGCGGCTGGCTGAGCGACGAGATCATCGCCGCCACCGCCAAGTACCTGGGCCTGCCGCCGGTGTGGGCCTACGAAGTGGCGACGTTCTATTCGATGTTCGACCTCGAGCCGGTCGGCCGGCACAAGGTCGCGATCTGCACCAACATCAGCTGCTGGCTCAACGGCGCCGAGGACATGGTCCGCCACTGCGAGCGCAAGCTCGGCATCAGGCACGGCGAGTCCACCCCGGACGGCCGCATCTTCCTCAAGATCGAGGAAGAGTGCGTCGCCGCCTGCGCCGCCGCGCCGGTCATGCTGATCGACGGGCACTACCACGAGAAGCTCACCACCGCCCAGGTGGACGCGCTTCTGGACGGACTGGAGTAAGTCGGGCCATGGCGCACCACTCCCACTATTCGGAAGGCTACGGCCCGGTCGGTCCGGCGCCGCAGGAGCACAACGTCGTCTACACGACGCTGCACTTCGACAAGCCCTGGTCGTACGAGAACTACCTCAAGACCGGCGGTTACGCCGCCTGGCGCAAGATCCTGAGCGAGAAGATGGATCCGGCCGCCGTGGTCGAGATGGTCAAGCAGTCGGGCCTGCGCGGCCGCGGCGGCGCGGGCTTCCCCACCGGCCTGAAGTGGAGCTTCATGCCGCGCAGCGCGCCGGGCCAGAAGTACATCCTGTGCAACTCGGACGAGTCCGAGCCGGGCACCTGCAAGGACCGCGACATCCTGCGCTACAACCCGCATTCGGTCATCGAGGGCATGGCCATCGCCTGCTACGCCACCGGCTGCACCGTGGGCTACAACTACCTGCGCGGCGAGTTCCACCACGAGCCGTTCGAGCACTTCGAGGAAGCGCTGAAGGAAGCCTACGCCAACGGCTGGCTCGGCAAGGACATCCTGGGCTCGGGCGTCGATGTGGACATCCACGCCGCGCTGGGCGCCGGCGCCTACATCTGCGGCGAAGAGACCGCGATGATGGAGTCGCTGGAGGGCAAGAAGGGCCAGCCGCGCTTCAAGCCGCCGTTCCCGGCCAACTACGGCCTGTTCGGCCGCCCGACCACCATCAACAACACCGAGACCTACGCCTCGGTGCCGGCGATCGTGCGCAATGGCGCCGAGTGGTTCCTCAACCTCGGCAAGCCCAACAACGGCGGCCCGAAGATCTTCTCGGTCTCCGGCCACGTCAACAACCCGGGCAACTTCGAGATCCGCCTCGGCACGCCGTTCTCCGAGCTGCTGGCCCTGGCCGGCGGCGTCAAGGGCGGCCGCAAGCTCAAGGCCGTGATCCCCGGCGGTTCGTCGATGCCGGTGCTGCCGGCCGACACCATGATGGCCTGCACGATGGACTACGACTCGATCCAGAAGGCCGGTTCGGGCCTGGGCTCGGGCGCCGTGGTGGTGATGGACGAAACCACCTGCATGGTGCGCGCCTGCCACCGCATCTCGCGCTTCTACTACGCCGAGTCCTGCGGCCAGTGCACGCCCTGCCGCGAAGGCACGGGCTGGATGTACCGCGTGCTGACCCGCATCGTCGAAGGCAAGGCCACGCTCGACGACCTGCACATGCTCAAGGGCGCCGCCGGCCAGATCGAGGGCCACACCATCTGCGCCTTCGGCGAAGCCGCGGCCTGGCCGGTGCAGGGCATGCTCCGCCACTTCTGGAGCGAGTTCGAGTACGCCATCGTCAACAAGCGTTTCTACGTGGATGACCTCGCCAAGGGCCAGGTCGTCGCCTCGACGGAGCAGGCCGCATGAGCGCCCAGCCGACCGCCCCGAACGCCGCGCCGGACGTGGTGAACATCGAGATCAACGGCGTCGCCATGACCGCGCCGAAGGGCTCGATGATCATCCAGGCCGCCGACAAGGCCGGCATCCCGGTGCCGCGCTTCTGCTACCACGAGAAGCTGCCGATCGCCGCCAACTGCCGCATGTGCCTGGTGGACGTCGAGAAGATGCCCAAGCCCGCGCCGGCCTGCGCCACGCCGGTGATGGAAGGCATGAAGGTCACCACCCAGACCAAGCGCGCGCTCGATGCGCAGCGCAACGTCATGGAGTTCCTGCTGATCAACCACCCGCTCGACTGCCCGATCTGCGACCAGGGCGGCGAGTGCGAGCTGCAGGATGTTTCGATGGGCTACGGCCGCTCGGTCTCGCGCTACGTCGACCGCAAGCGCGTGGTCGCCGACGAGGACCTGGGCCCGCTGGTCGCCACCGACATGACCCGCTGCATCCAGTGCACGCGCTGCATCCGCTTCACCGCGGACGTCGCCGGCACCTTCGAGCTCGGCGGCATGAACCGCGGCGAGCACCTGCAGATCGGCACCTACGACGGCAAGCCGCTGATGACCGAACTCTCGGGCAACGTCATCGACGTCTGCCCGGTCGGCGCGCTGACCAACAAGGTCTTCCGCTACCGCGCCCGTGCGTGGGAGCTGGTCGCCCGTGAATCCCTCGGCTACCACGACGCGCTGGGTTCGAACCTCTACCTGCACGCCCGCCGTGGCGACGTGCTGCGCACCGTGCCGCGCGACAACGAAGCGGTGAACGAGTGCTGGCTGTCGGACCGCGACCGCTATTCGCACCAGGGCCTGGGCGCCGCCGACCGCGTCACCCGGCCGCTGCTGCGCGAGGGCGATGCCTGGCGCGAGGCTTCGTGGGACGAGGCGCTGGCGCAGGCCGCCAAGCTGGTGAAGAACGCCGGCGAATCGCTGGGCGTGCTGGCGCATCCCGCCACCTCGAACGAGGAGGGCGCGCTGCTGGCCTCGCTCGCCAAGGGCCTGGGCACCGGCCACGTCGACCATCGCCTGAAGGCGCTCGACTTCGCCGACGCCGCCTTCGCCGAAACCTTCGAACTGTCCGCCGCGGCCTTCGACACCGTCGACGCCGTGCTGCTGGTCGGCTGCAACCTCCGCCACGAGCTGCCGCTGCTGCACCAGCGCCTGCACAAGGCCGGCAAGCGCGGCGCCAAGGTGTTCGCCATCAACCCGGTGGATTTCGAGACCACCTTCGCCGTCGCCGGCAAGCGCATCGTCGCGCCGTCGCAGCTGCCGGGCGCGCTCGCCGCGGTCGCGCAGGCCGCCGGTGCCTCGCTGCCCGCCGCGGTCGCCGCGCAGGACCACGACGGCGCCAAGGCCATGGCCGAGGCGCTGGCCAAGGCCGGCGGCAATGCCGTGATCGTGCTCGGCGAGCTGGCCGAGAACCACGCCCAGGCCTCCTGGCTGCGCGCCGCCGCGCGTGCGCTGGCGACCGCCACCGGCGCGAAGCTCAACCGCATCCCGCAGGGCGCCAACGCCATCGGCCTCGCGCGCCACGGCGTGCGGCCGACGGGGCAGGGCATGCACGCCGGCGCCATGCTGGCGCAGCCGCTGACGGCGTACGTGCTGTACGGCATCGAGCCGCAGTACGACTTCGCGCACGGCGCGCAGGCGCTCAAGGCGCTGGCGTCGGCCCAGGTCGTCGTGTTCGCCGCCTACGCCAGCGACGAGCTGAAGAAGCTCGCGCACGTCATCCTGCCGATCGGCCTGCTGCCCGAGGTCGAGGCCACGCTCACCAACCTCGACGGCACCGACCAGGCCACCCAGACCGGCGGCAAGCTGCCGGGCGAGGCCCGCGCCGGCTGGCGCGTGCTGCGCGCCTTGGGCGGCCAGATGGGCCTGCCGGGCTTCGAGTTCACCGACCTGCACGGCCTGCGCGCCGCGCTGGCGCCCGAGGCGCCGGGGCAGGGCACGGGCCTGGCCGAGGCCGGCAAGGCCGATCCGGGGCTCGAGCGCATCACCAGCACGCCGATCTACCGCGGCGACGCGGTGCTGCGCCGCGCCGCGGCGCTGAACGCGCATCCGCTGACCCACGGCGCCCGCATCGTGCTGCACCCGGAGGAAGCGCTGTCGCGCGGCCTGTCCGAGGGCGGCATGGCCAAGGTCGGCGACGGCATCGGCAGCGCGGCGCTGCCGGTGGCCATCAGCGCGCGCGTGGCGAAGGGCGCGGTGTGGATCGAGAGCGGCTACGAGGCGACGGCGCCGATGTCGCCGACCGCGCGCCTCGCGGTGGTGGGAGCCTGAGATGATCGACGCGATCCGCGACTTCCTCCTGGCCTACGGCGACCTGGGCCTGGTGGCCTGGACCCTGGCCAAGATCATCGTCATCGTCCTGCCGATCACCATCGGCGTGGCCTTCTTCACCCTGTTCGAGCGCAAGGTGATCGGCTGGATGCACGTGCGCCAGGGCCCGCAGTACATCGGCGGCTTCCTCGGCATCGGCGTCATCCAGGCCTTCGCCGACGTGTTCAAGATGCTGTTCAAGGAGCTGGTGATCCCGGCCAACGCCAGCCCGCTGCTGTTCCGGCTGGCGCCGCTGCTGGCGCTGGCGCCGGCGTTCGCGGCCTGGGCGGTCATTCCGTTCGACGAGGGCGTGGTGCTGGCCGACGTCGATGCCGGCCTGCTGGTGCTGCTGGCCCTGACCTCGATGGGCGTGTACGGCATCATCGTCGGCGGCTGGGCCTCGAACTCCAAGTACGCCATCCTCGGCTCGCTGCGTTCGGCGGCCCAGGTGGTGAGCTACGAGATCGCGATGGGCTTCGCCCTGGTCGGCGTGCTGGTCGCCGCCGGCACCATGAACCTCACCCAGATCGTGCACGCCCAGCAGGGCAGCCTCGGCATCGGCGAGTGGTTCATGTGGCCGTTGTTCCCGCTGTTCGTCATCTACTTCATCTCCGGCGTGGCCGAGACCAACCGCGCGCCCTTCGACGTCGCCGAGGGCGAGTCCGAGATCGTCGCCGGCTTCCACGTCGAGTACTCCGGTTCGGCCTTCGCGATCTTCTTCCTCGCTGAATACGCCAACATGATGCTGGTCAGCCTGCTGACCTCGATCCTGTTCATGGGCGGCTGGCTGTCGCCGTTCCCGCCCTCGTGGGGCTTCCTGGGCGAGCCGGGCTGGTGGTGGCTGGCGCTGAAGTTCGCGTTCTTCGCCTTCTGCTTCGTCTGGTTCCGCGCCTCGTTCCCGCGCTACCGCTACGACCAGATCATGCGCCTGGGCTGGAAGATCTTCATTCCGATCACGATCGCCTGGATCTTCGTGACCGCCATCATGGCCTACAACAATTGGTTCACGGTCGGGGCCTGAGGACGCTATGAACCAGATCAAGAACTACCTCAAGAGCCTGCTGCTGCTGGAGCTGCTGGCCGGCCTGAAGCTGACGCTGGGCTACATGTTCAAGCCCACGTACACGCTCAACTACCCGTACGAGAAGACCCCGCAGTCGCCGCGCTTCCGCGGCCTGCACGCGCTGCGCCGCTACCCGAACGGCGAAGAGCGCTGCATCGCCTGCAAGCTGTGCGAGGCGGTGTGCCCGGCGCTGGCGATCACCATCGACTCCGAGCCGCGCGCCGATGGCTCGCGCCGCACCACCCGCTACGAGATCGACCTGTTCAAGTGCATCTACTGCGGCTTCTGCGAGGAAAGCTGCCCGGTGGACTCGATCGTCGAGACCCACATCCACGAATACCACTTCGAGAAGCGCGGCGAGAACGTGGTCGGCAAGCTGCAGCTGCTGGCCATCGGCGACCGCTTCGAGGCGGAAATCGCCGAGCGGCGCGCCGTCGACGCGGCCTACCGCTGAGGCAGGGGACGAACCCATGACCTACCAACTCTTCGCTTTCTACGCCTTCGCCACCGTCACCGTGCTCGCGGCGCTGGGCGTGATCCTGGCGCGCAACCCGGTGCACGCGGTGCTCAGCCTCGTGCTCGCCTTCTTCTCCACCGCCTGCCTGTGGCTGCTGCTGCAGGCCGAGTTCCTCGGCGTGGTGCTGGTGCTGGTGTACATCGGCGCCGTGATGGTGCTGTTCCTGTTCGTGGTGATGATGCTCGACATCAACACCACGCCGATGCGCGAGGGCTTCACCCGCTACCTGCCGCTGACCGGCGCGGTGGTGGTGGTGATGGCGGCCGAGATGGTGCTGCTGATCGGCGGCAAGCGCTTCGAGGTCGGCCTGTCCTCGGTGGACCCGGCGGCCGCCGCCGGCAAGACCAACCTGCAGTGGATCGGCGAGACCCTGTTCAGCAAGTACATCCTGCCGTTCGAGATCGCGGCGGTGATCCTGACCGTGGCCCTGGTGGTGGCGGTGATGCTGACCCTGCGCCGCCGCCCCGGCACCAAGCACCAGGACGCCGGCCGTCAGGTGGCCGTGCGCGCCGAGGACCGCGTGCGCCTGGTCAAGGTGCCGTCCGAACCCCGCCAGGAGGGCAACCCGTGATCAGCCTCGGCCATTACCTCGCGCTGGGCGCGGTGCTGTTCTGCATCAGCGTCGCCGGCATCTTCATCAACCGCAAGAACGTCATCGTGCTGCTGATGTGCATCGAGCTGATGCTGCTGGCGGTGAACATCAACTTCGTGGCCTTCTCGCGCTTCCTCGGCGACGTCTCGGGCCAGATCTTCGTGTTCTTCATCCTGACCGTGGCCGCCGCCGAGGCCGCCATCGGCCTGGCCATCCTGGTGACGCTGTTCCGCAACAAGCGGACCATCAACGTCGCCGAACTCGATTCCCTGAAGGGCTGAGCGCGCCATGATCTCCATGAACACGCTCCTGGTCATCGCCCTGGCGCCGCTGGTCGGCGCCGCCATCGCCGGCCTGTTCGGCAAGCAGGTCGGCCGCGCGGGCGCGCACTGGGCCGCCATCCTCGGCGTCGCGGTCAGCTGCGCGCTGTCGTGCCAGGTGCTCTGGCAGTTCGCCATCGGTGGCGCCGACCCGTTCAACGAGAACGTCTACACCTTCTTCCAGGTCGGTGGCTATGCCGCCCACGTCGGCTTCATGGTCGACAGCCTGACCGCCATGATGATGGTGGTGGTGACCTTCGTGTCGCTGCTGGTGCACGTCTACACCATCGGCTACATGGCCGACGACCCGGGCTACCAGCGCTTCTTCAGCTACATCTCGCTGTTCACCTTCAGCATGCTGATGCTGGTGATGAGCAACAACTTCCTGCAGCTGTTCTTTGGCTGGGAAGCGGTGGGCCTCGTGTCCTACCTGCTGATCGGCTTCTGGTTCAAGCGGCCGACCGCGATCTTCGCCAACCTCAAGGCCTTCCTGGTCAACCGCGTCGGTGACTTCGGTTTCCTGCTGGGCATCGCCGGCGTGCTGATGTGGCTGGGCACGCTCGACTACGCCACCGCCTTCGCCCAGGCCCCGAACGCCTCGCTCAACGACACCTTCACCCTGTGGTCGGGGCAGGTGGCGCTGTTCGGGCACACCTGGCAGGTGCTGGCCAACCCGGTGCAGGTCCAGATCATCAGCTTCATCTGCATCTGCCTGTTCATCGGCGCGATGGGCAAGTCGGCCCAGGTGCCGCTGCACGTCTGGCTGCCGGACTCGATGGAAGGCCCGACCCCGATCTCGGCCCTGATCCACGCCGCCACCATGGTCACGGCCGGTATCTTCATGGTCGCGCGCATGTCGCCGCTGTTCGAGCAGAGCGAGGCGGCGCTGGGCTTCGTGCTCTTCATCGGCGCGACCACGGCCCTGTTCACCGGCCTGATCGGCATCGTGCAGAACGACATCAAGCGCGTGGTCGCGTATTCGACCCTGTCGCAGCTGGGCTACATGACCGTCGCGCTGGGCGTGTCGGCGTACTCGGCCGCGGTGTTCCACCTGATGACCCACGCCTTCTTCAAGGCGCTGCTGTTCCTGGCCGCGGGCTCGGTGATCATCGGCATGCACCACGAGCAGGACATGCGGAAGATGGGCGGCCTGCGCAAGTACATGCCGATCACCTACGTCACCAGCCTGATCGGCACGCTGGCGCTGGTGGGCACGCCGTTCTTCTCGGGCTACTTCTCCAAGGACACGATCATCGTGGCGGCGGGCGAGGCGGCCAAGACCGGCGGCTGGATCCAGACCTACGGCTACTGGGCGGTGATGCTGGGCGTGTTCGTCACGGCCTTCTACAGCTTCCGCCTGCTGTACCTGACCTTCCACGGCAAGGAGCGCTTCCGCGAGGTCGAGGCCCACGGCCACGACGACCACGGCCACGACGCGCACGCCGACGCCCACCACGGCGACGCGCACGATGACCACGGCCACCACGGCCCGGTCGAGCCGCACGAATCGCCCAAGGTGGTCACGGTCCCGCTGATCCTGCTGGCCATCCCCTCGATCCTGATCGGCTTCTTCACGGTCGGCCCGATGCTGTTCGGCGACTTCTTCCGCGGCGCCATCGAAGTGCTGCCGGCGCACGACACCGTCGCCCTGGCCGCGAACACGCTGTGGCACGACGAGCACGGCTGGCTGTCGGCCGCCGTCGGCTTCGGCATGCACTTCTACGCCTCGCCGGTGTTCTGGATCGCCTTCGCCGGCTTCGCTGCCGCGACCGCGCTGTACCTGTACTTCCCGGACACCGCCACGAAGATGCGCGCCAGCAAGCCCGGCGCCTTCCTCACCCGCATCCTGGACAACAAGTACGGCTTCGACGACCTGTGGATCAAGGGCTTCGCGGGTGGCGGCATCAAGCTCGGCAAGTTCTCCTGGCAGCGCGGCGACGCCGGCCTGATCGACGGCCTGCTGGTGAACGGCTCGGCGGTGCTGGTCGACCGCATCGCCGGCATCCTCCGCCACGTCCAGACCGGCCGCCTCTACAACTATGCCTTCGCCATGATCATCGGCCTCATCGTCCTGCTGGCGGTGCTGGTGCGGACGATCGGCGCCTGAGACCCACAAGGAAGACCTGATGGATGCCAACTGGCCCCTGCTGAGCGTGCTGATCTGGCTGCCGATCCTCGGCGGCCTGCTCACGCTGGCCTTCGGCGACGCCCGCGCGAACCAGGGCAAGGTGTTCGCCCTCGTGGTGGCGCTGGCGACCTTCGCCGCCAGCCTGCTGCTGTTCGCCGGCCACGACGTCGCCTCCCCGGCGATGCGCTTCGTCGAAGACCACGCCTGGATCCCCAGCTTCGACATCCGCTACGCCCTGGGCGTGGACGGCATCTCGATCGCGCTGATCGCCCTGACCACGCTCACCTCGGTGCTTGTGCTGGTCGGCTCGTGGACGTCGATCGACCGCCGCGCTCACCAGTACTTCGCCGCCTTCCTGGTGCTCGAGGGCCTGATGGTGGGCGTGTTCGCCGCGCTCGACGCCATGCTGTTCTACGTGTTCTTCGAAGGCATGCTGATCCCGATGTTCATCATCATCGGCGTCTGGGGCGGCCCGAAGCGCGTGTACGCGTCGATCAAGTTCTTCCTTTACACCTTCCTGGGCTCGGTCTTCATGCTGATCGGCTTGGTGTACCTGTACCTGCGCACGGTGGAGGCGGGCGACCCCAGCTTCATGCTGGCCGACCTGTACGCCCTGAAGCTGACCGCCACCGAGCAGACCTGGCTGTTCTTTGCCTTCCTGGCGGCGTTCGCGGTCAAGGTGCCGATGTTCCCGGTCCACACCTGGTTGCCCGACGCCCACGTCGAGGCGCCGACCGGCGGCTCGGTGATCCTGGCGGCGATCATGCTCAAGATCGGCGGCTACGGCTTCCTGCGCTTCACCCTGCCGATCGTGCCCGACGCGGGGCAGGAGTGGGCCTGGCTGGTGATCGCGCTGTCGCTGGCGGCCGTGGTCTACATCGGCCTGGTGGCGCTGGTGCAGGAGGACATGAAGAAGCTGATCGCGTACTCGTCGATCGCGCACATGGGCTTCGTCACCCTCGGCACCTTCATCGCCTTCGCGCTGGTGCGCGAGCTGGGCAGCACCGACGCCGCCCAGCTGGGCCTGCAGGGCGCGATGGTGCAGATGATCTCGCACGGCTTCATCTCCGGCGCGATGTTCTCCTGCGTCGGCGTGGTCTACGACCGCATGCACAGCCGCATGATCCGCGACTACGGCGGGGTGGCGAACACCATGCCGTGGTTCGCCGCCTTCTTCGTGTTCTTCGCGATGGCCAACTCGGGCCTGCCGGGCACGTCCGGCTTCGTCGGCGAGTTCATGGTCATCCTGGCCGCGTTCCAGCACAACGTGTGGGTGGCCTTCGCGGCCGGCTTCACGCTGATCCTGGGCGCCGCGTACACGCTGTGGATGGTCAAGCGCGTGATCTTCGGCGAGGTGGCCAACCACCACGTCGCCGAACTGACCGACATCAACGGCCGCGAGGTCCTGGTGCTGGGCGTGTTCGCGCTCGGCACGCTGGCGCTGGGCGTCTATCCCAAGCCGCTGACCGACCTCATGGAAGCACCGATCGCGCAGCTGCTCACCCAGCTCGCCGCCACCAAGCTGTAAGGGAATCCGAATGGCCTTGCCGATGCCCACCCTCGCCGACCTGGTACCGCTGGGACCGGAAATCTTCGTCTGCGGCGCGGCCTTCGCGCTGCTGATGGTGGACCTGTTCCTGTCCGACCAGCGCCGCGGCCTGACCCACTTCCTGGCCCTGTTCATCCTGGCCGCGGCGGCGGTGCTGACCGCGCGCGACATGGCGATGGCGCCGGTGTACGGCTTCGCCGACCTGTTCGTGCGCGACACCGCCAGCGACGTGCTCAAGCTGGCCGTGTACGTGGTGGCGGGCGCGTCCTTCGTCTACGCCAAGCCCTACCTGCAGGACCGCGGGCTGTTCAAGGGCGAGTTCTACGCGCTCGGCCTGTTCTCGGTGCTGGGCATGATGCTGATGATCTCGGCCAACAGCATGCTGGTGCTGTACCTCGGCCTGGAGCTGCTGGCCCTGAGCAGCTACGGCCTGGTCGGCATGGACCGCGACAACCCGCGTTCGTCCGAGGCGGCGATGAAGTACATCGTGCTGGGCTCGCTGGCCTCCGGCATGCTGCTGTACGGCATGTCCATGGTCTACGGCGCCACCGGCAGCCTGCAGCTGGGCGAGATCCACGCCGCCGCGGCCAGCACCGGCGACCGCACGCTGCTGCTGTTCGGCGTGGTGTTCATGCTGGTCGGCATCGCCTTCAAGTTCGGTGCGGCGCCGTTCCACATGTGGCTGCCCGACGTCTACCACGGCGCGCCGACCGCGATCACGCTGTTCATCGGCTCGGCGCCCAAGCTGGCCGCGTTCGGCATGGCCTACCGCCTGCTCGAATCCGGCGTCGGCCCGGTCGACGCCTACTGGCAGGACATGGTGGCCTGGCTGGCGGCGCTGTCGCTGGTGATCGGCAACCTGGTGGCGCTGGTGCAGACCAACCTCAAGCGCATGCTGGCGTACTCGACCATCTCGCACGTCGGCTTCCTGTTCATGGGCCTGGCGCAGGGCGGGCAGGTGGGTTACTCGGCGGCGATGTTCTACGCCATCAGCTACGCGGTGATGTCCACCGCCGCCTTCGGCGCCATCCTGCTGCTGTCGCGCAAGGGCTTCGAGGCCGAGGACATCGCCGACTTCAAGGGCCTGTGGGCGCGCAACCCGACCCAGGCCACGCTCGTGATGTTCGTGATGGCCTCGCTGGCCGGCGTGCCGCCGTTCCTGGGCTTCTGGGCCAAGCTCGAAGTGCTGCGCGCGGCGGTCGATGCCGGCCTGCTGTGGCTGGCGATCGTCGGCGTGGTGGCGGCCGTGGTCGGCGCCTTCTACTACCTGCGCCTGGTCAAGGTGATGTTCTTCGACGAGCCGGAAGGCGAGGGCGCGCGCATCCATCCGGACGGCCACGTGCGCGTGCTGTTCGCCGTCAACGCGGTGGCGCTGCTGGTGCTGGGCCTGTTCGCGGAGTGGATCCTGGCCTGGTGCCGGGTCGCGTTCCCGGTCGCCTGAACCGCTCGATCATCATTGGGCTTGCGCCGGCTTCGCCGGCCCCCCTATAATGCGCGTCTACTGCTGCGGGGTGGAGCAGTCTGGCAGCTCGTCGGGCTCATAACCCGAAGGTCGCAGGTTCAAATCCTGCCCCCGCTACCAGTTTCTGGCCTTGAACCGAAAGGACTCATTGCCAAGGCTTTTTCCCTCGGGTCGGCCCAGTTGGCGGCCCCGGGAAGCCGGAACCTGGATGTACCGGAAAAGGGCCTCACGGCCCTTTTTTGTTTTCGAAATTCCGCAAACGCAAAGGCACAGGACCGAACCGATGACCGGCAAGGCGACTGAAATCGGCGAACTGCTCGCACCCACGGTCGAGGCCCTGGGCCTGGAGCTGCTGGGCATCGAGTTCGCGCCCACCGGCCACAGCGCGCTGCTGCGCCTGTACATCGATGCGCCCGGCCGCCTGGTCGGCATCGAGGACTGCGAGGCGGTGAGCCGCGAAGTGGCCGCGGTGCTCGACGTCGAGGACCCGATCACCTCGCAGTACACGCTGGAAGTGTCCTCGCCCGGCATCGACCGCCCGCTGTTCACCGCCGAGCAGTTCGGCCGCTTCGTCGGCGAACAGGCCAAGCTGACCCTGCGCATGGCGCAGGACGGCCGCCGCCGCTTCATCGCCCGCATCACCGGCGTCGAGGGCGACGTGGTGCTGCTGGCGCACGAGGCCGGCGACATGCGCGTGCCGCACGACAACATCGAGAAGGCGCGCCTGGTCCCGGACCTGGTCGCCCTGGGCCTGGCGGCCCAGCCCAAGCCCACCGGCCCGGGCGGCACCCGCCGCAAGGCCAAGAAAGAATCCTGATCAAAACCCCGGGGCGGTTGATCCACCCCTGACGGAGCTGGAAAAAGATGAGCAAGGAACTGTTGCTGGTGATGGAAGCGGTGGCCAACGAGAAGGGCGTGCCGCGCGCCGTGATCATCGAGGCGATGGAGGCCGCGCTGGCCTCGGCCGCCAAGAAGCGCTACCACGAGCAGGACGTGTCCGTGCGCGTGTCCATCGACCCGAAGGACGGCAGCTACGAAACCTTCCGCCGCTGGGAAGTGGTGGCCGACGACGTCGTGATGGAGTCGCCCGAGCGCCAGATCCGCCTGATGGACGCGGTCGACGAGAAGGAAGGCGCCCAGGTCGGCGACTTCATCGAGGAGCAGGTCGAGAACGCCGAGTTCGGCCGCATCGCCGCCCAAGCCGCCAAGCAGGTCATCGTGCAGCGCGTCCGCGAGGCCGAGCGCGCCCAGGTGCTCGACGCCTGGCGCGACCGCGTCGGCGAGCTGGTGAACGGCATCGTCAAGCGCGTCGAGCGCGGCAACGTGTTCGTCGACCTCGGCGGCAACGCCGAAGCCTTCATCCCGAAGGACAAGGCCATCCCGCGCGACGTGCTGCGCCCCGGCGACCGCGTCCGCGGCTACCTGCTGGACGTGCGCGCCGAGCAGCGCGGCCCGCAGCTGTTCATCAGCCGCACCGCGCCGGAGTTCATGATCGAGCTGTTCAAGCTCGAGGTGCCGGAAGTCGGCCAGGGCCTGGTCGAGATCAAGGCCGCCGCCCGCGACCCGGGTGACCGCGCCAAGATCGCCGTGCTCGCCCACGACCACCGCACCGATCCCATCGGCGCCTGCATCGGCATGCGCGGTTCGCGCGTGCAGGCCGTGAGCAACGAGCTCAACGGCGAGCGCATCGACATCGTGCTGTGGTCGGACAACCCGGCGCAGTTCGTGATCAACGCCATGGCCCCGGCCGAAGTGCAGTCGATCATCGTCGACGAAGAGAAGCACTCGATGGACCTCGCCGTCGCCGAGGACAAGCTGGCCCAGGCCATCGGCAAGGGCGGCCAGAACGTCCGCCTCGCCAGCCGCCTGACCGGCTGGCAGCTCAACGTGATGACCCAGGACCAGGTCACCGCCAAGTCCGAGACCGAGCAGGCCACCGCGCGCCAGCTGTTCATGGACAAGCTCGAGGTCGACGAGGAGATCGCCGGCATCCTGGTCGCCGAGGGCTTCAGCACCGTCGAGGAAATCGCCTACGTGCCGGCCGCCGAGCTGCTGGCGGTGGAAGGCTTCGACGACGACATCGTCGAGGAGCTGCGCGCCCGCGCCCGCGACGCGCTGCTCACCGAGGCCCTGGCGGTCGAGGAAGAGATCGAGGAGCACAAGCCGGCCGACGACCTGCTGTCGCTGGACGGCATGGACGAGGCGCTGGCCTACACCCTGGCCGGCCGCGGCATCGTCACCCGCGACGACCTCGCCGACCTGGCCACCGACGACCTCACCGACATCGAGGACATGGACGCCGATCGCGCCGCCAAGCTGATCATGGCCGCGCGCGCGCACTGGTTCGAGTAATCGCCCCGCCTGCGTTTGTTCCAAGTCGTTCCCCGCACCACCACGCGCGCCCCGGCGCGCCGCCCCAAGGAATCACCAACCAATGTCTGAAGTCACCGTTGCTTCGCTGGCCAAAGTGCTGGGTATGCCCACCGAGAAGCTGCTCGAGCAGCTCGCGGGTGCGGGCATGACCTTCAGCGGGCCGGACCAGGTGGTCAGCAGCACCGAGAAGATGAAGCTGCTCGGCTTCCTGCGCCGCACCCACGGCAAGGACGACAAGCCGGCGGAAGCAGCCGTGCCCAAGAAGATCACCCTGCAGCGACGCAAGCAGGAAGAGCTGACCGTCAGCGCCGGCAAGACCAAGTCCACGGTCACCGTCGAGGTCCGCCAGAAGCGCACCTACGTCAAGCGCGACGAGGCCGAGGCGCCGGTGACCGACGAGCGCCAGGAAGCCCTGCGCAAGCTCGAGGAATCCAAGGCCCGCAACGACGCCGAACTGGCCGCGCTCAGCGAAGCCGACCGCAAGCGCAAGCTCGAGCGCGACGCCGAGGAAGCCCGCCTGAAGGCCGAGGAAGCCGCGCGCAACGCGCCGGTGGTGGTCGAGCCGGAAGCGCCGGAGTTCGAAGAGGAAATCGAAGTCGCGCCGCCCAAGCCTGCGCCGCGCGTCCCCGCGCCGGGCCCGGTCGGCCAGATCATCATCCACGAGCCGCGCAAGGCCCGTCCGGTCGCGCCCAAGCCGGCCCCGGCGCCTGCGCGCCCGGCCCCGTCGGGCCCGAACAAGCCGGGTCCCGGCGCCGCCAAGCAGACCCCGCCGAAGGGCAAGACCGTGCGCGGTTCGCACGCGATGGTCGACAACGAGGGCGACGAGGGCCAGGCCAGCCGCTTCGCGGCCGGCCAGCTGCACCTCACCGATTCCGAGCGCGCCCGTCGCGGCGCCGCCGGCAACCGCAAGAAGACCAAGATGCGCGGCCCGGAGCCCTCGCGCACCGCCAGCGGCGCCCACGGCTTCTCGCGCCCGACCGCGCCGATCGTCCGCGACGTCTACATCGGTGATTCCATCACCGTGGCCGACCTGGCCGTGAAGCTGGCCATGAAGGGCGGCGAAGTGGTGCGCGCGCTGTTCAAGATGGGCGTGATGGCCACCATCAACCAGGTCATCGACCACGACACCGCGGTGCTGGTGACCGAGGAGCTCGGCCACCGCGCCAGCAAGGCCAACGAGGACGACGCCGAGATCGCGCTGGTCGCGCACCAGGAAGACGTGCAGGGCGAGCGCAAGACCCGCCCGCCGGTGGTCACCATCATGGGCCACGTCGACCACGGCAAGACCTCGCTGCTCGACTACATCCGCCGCACCAAGGTGGCCACCGGCGAAGCCGGCGGCATCACCCAGCACATCGGCGCCTACCACGTCGAAACCGACCGCGGCGTCATCAGCTTCCTCGACACCCCGGGCCACTCGGCGTTCTCCGCCATGCGCGCCCGCGGCGCCAAGCTCACCGACATCGTGGTGCTGGTGGTCGCGGCCGACGACGGCGTGATGCCGCAGACGGTGGAAGCGGTGAACCACGCGCGCGCCGCCAAGGTGCCGCTGCTGATCGCCGTGAACAAGATGGACAAGCCGGAAGCCAACCCGGACAACGTCAAGCAGGGCCTGGTCAAGCTCGAAGTGGTGCCGGAAGAGTGGGGCGGCGACGTGCAGTTCGTGCCGATCTCGGCCAAGACCGGCATGGGCGTGGACGCGCTGCTCGAAGCCATCGCCGTGCAGGCCGAGGTGATGGAGCTCACTGCCGTGTACGACGCCCGCGCCACCGGCGTGGTCATCGAATCCGCGCTCGACAAGGGCCGCGGCCCGGTCGCCACCGTGCTCGTGCAGCAGGGCACCCTGAAGAAGGGCGACTACCTGGTCTGCGGCGTGCACTACGGCCGCGTCCGCGCGCTGTTCGACGAGAACGGCAAGCAGACCGACCAGGCCGAGCCGTCGATCCCGGTGCAGGTGCTGGGCCTGTCGGGCGTGCCCGACGCCGGCGACGACTTCGTGGTCGTGGCCGACGAGCGCCTGGCCAAGGAAGTCGCGCAGCAGCGCGACGCCAAGCGCCGCGAGTCGCGCCTGGTCGCCACCGCCGGTTCGCGCATGGAAGACATCATGGCCTCGATGGGCCAGGACAAGGACCAGGCCAACCTCAACCTGCTGGTCAAGGCCGACGTGCAGGGTTCGGTCGAAGCGCTGCGCCAGGCCCTGGTGGCGCTGTCGAACGACCTGATCAAGATCAACGTGATCAGCTCGGGCGTGGGCGGCATCACCGAGTCCGACGCCACCCTGGCCGCGACCTCGAAGGCCGTGATCATCGGCTTCAACGTCCGCGCCGACGCCAGCGCCCGCCGCATCATCGAGACCAATGGCCTCGACCTGCGCTACTTCTCGATCATCTACGACGTCATCGACCAGGTGAAGCAGGTTGCTTCCGGCCTGCTGGGCGTGGAGATCCGCGAGGAGATCCTGGGCATCGCCGAGGTCCGCGACGTGTTCCGCAGCTCGAAGTTCGGCGCGGTCGCCGGTTCCCTCGTCATCGAGGGCACCGTGCGCAAGAGCAAGCCGATCCGCGTGCTGCGCAACTCGGTCGTGGTGTTCGAAGGCGAGCTGGAGTCGCTGCGTCGCTTCAAGGACAACGTCGAGGAAGTCCGCTCGGGTACCGAGTGCGGCATCGCGGTGAAGGCCTACAACGACGTGCAGCCGGGCGACCAGATCGAATGCTTCGAGCGCATCGAGGTCCAGCGCACGCTGTAAGGCGCGCGCGAGCCCATGGCGAAGAAGAGCTTCCATCGCACCGACCGCGTCGCGGCCCAGCTGCGGCGCGACATCGGCCAGATCGTGCACCAGGCCGTGCGTGAGTTCGGCCTGCCCTCGGTCAGCGTGTCCGACGTCGAGGTCACGCGCGACCTGGCCCATGCCAAGGTCTTCGTGACCGCGCTGATCGGCGAGCAGGGCCCGGCCGCGGTGAAGGGCCTGAAGGAGATCGCGCCCGAGCTGCGCTATCGCCTGGGCCAGGCCGTGCGCATGCGCCACGTGCCCGAGATTCATTTCTTCTACGACGATTCGGTCGACAAGGGCGAGCGCATCGACCAGCTGCTGCGCGACAACCCGCCCGGCCCCGCCGAAGACTGAGCCCCGCGCGTGGGCCGCACCGTCTTCCGCCCGCTCGACGGCATCCTGCTGCTCGACAAGCCCGCCGGCCTGAGTTCCAACCAGGCCCTGCAGCGCGTGCGCCACCTGTTCCGCGCCGAGAAGGGCGGCCACACCGGCGCGCTCGACCCGCTGGCCACCGGCCTGCTGCCGCTGTGCTTCGGCGAGGCCACCAAGATCGCCGGCCTGCTGCTGGGTGGCCGCAAGGCCTACGAGGCCGAAGTGCGGCTGGGCCAGGTCACCGACACCGACGACGCCGACGGCCTGGTGCTGCGCGAGCGGCCGGTGCCGGCGCTGGACCGCGCCACGGTGGAGGCGGCGCTCAGCCCCTTCCTCGGCCGGATCCTGCAGCGTCCGCCGATCTATTCGGCCCTGAAGCAGGGCGGGGAGCCGCTGTACGCCAAGGCCCGCCGGGGCGAGGCCATCGAGGTCGCCGAGCGCGAGGTCGAGGTCGAAGCCATCGACCTGCTGGCGCTGGACGGCGACCGCCTGCGCCTGGCCGTGACCTGCGGCTCGGGCACCTACATCCGCAGCCTGGCCCGCGACCTGGGCGAAGCCCTGGGCTGCGGCGCCCACATCACGGCGCTGCGCCGGACCTGGGTGGAGCCGTTCAATCCGCCGGTCATGCACCCCTTCGAGGCCCTCGAGGCCACGGCCGCGGCGGGCGGGGAGGGCGCGCTGGAGGCCCTGTTGCTGCCCGTGGAGGCCGGGCTGGCGCACTGGCCGGCCGTGGTGGTGGAGCCGGACCAGGCCCGCCGGTTGGGGCAAGGCCAGGCCGTTTCGGGACTGAAGTCCCTCCTACAGGGGGCGGACGAGGTCCCTGTAGGAGGGCCTTCAGGCCCGAAGCCCTTCACCGTGAACCTGCTGGACGAATCCGGCCGCTCCCTGGGCCTCGGCGAGTGGCGTGAAGACGGCCAACTCTGGCCCAAGCGCCTGTTCCGCTGGGCTTCTGCCTCCTGAAGCCCGCGCCCGGACCAGGCCGCGCCGCCTAAAGCCTTGTCCGCAAAGGCGCCTTCCGTTAAACTTTCGCGGCTTTCACAAGCACCTCCCAACCGGCGGGCCACGCGGTGCGGCGCCAATCCTGGCGACGTTCCTGCAGGCTGCGCATCACCGAGAAGAAAACACCATGTCCATCGATTCCGCCAAGATCATCGAAGAGTTCAAGCGCGTCCCCAACGACACCGGCTCGCCGGAAGTCCAGGTCGCCCTGCTCTCCGCCCGCATCGACCACCTGACCGACCACTTCAAGGCGCACAAGCAGGACCACCACTCCCGCCGCGGCCTGCTCAAGATGGTCAACCAGCGCCGTTCGCTGCTGGGTTACCTGAAGAAGAAGGACCAGGCGCGCTACCAGACGCTGATCGAGCGCTTGGGCCTGCGCCGCTAAGGCAAGCAATAAAGACGCGGCGCAGAGATGCGCCGCGTTGCATTTGGGGGCTTCGAAATCCCCGGATGCACCCCGCCGGGCAGGGTGCCCGTCGGACTGAATCCGAAAAGAGGAAAACATCATCGTGGCGAAAGTAACCAAGACGTTCCAGTACGGTCAGCACCAGGTCACCCTCGAGACGGGCGAGATCGCCCGCCAGGCCAGTGGCTCGGTCATCGTCAAGTTCGACGACACCGTCGTGCTGGTGACGGCGGTCGGCAACAAGAACGCGAAGGAAGGCATGGACTTCTTCCCGCTCACCGTCGACTACATCGAGAAGTTCTACGCCGGCGGCCGCATCCCGGGTGGCTTCTTCAAGCGCGAGGGTCGCCAGACCGAGCGCGAGACCCTGGTTTCCCGCCTGATCGATCGCCCGATCCGCCCGCTGTTCCCCGAGGGCTTCCGCAATGAAGTCCAGGTCATCGCCACCGTGATGTCGATGAACCCCGAGATCCACGGCGACATCCCGGCCCTGATCGGCGCCTCCGCCGCGCTGGCCCTGTCGGGCATCCCGTTCGCGGGCCCGATCGGCGCCGCCAAGGTCGGCTATGCCAACGGCAAGTACCTGCTCAACCCGTCCACTACCGAACTCAAGACCTCCGACCTCGAGCTGGTCGTCGCCGGCACCGCGGGCGCCGTGCTGATGGTCGAGTCCGAGGCCAAGGAGCTGAGCGAAGACGTGATGCTGGGCGCCGTGATGTTCGGCCACCAGCAGCTGCAGACCGTCATCAAGGCCATCAACGAGCTGGTCGCCGAAGTCGGCGTCACCCGCTGGGACTGGAAGGCGGCCGAGAAGGCGCAGGCCCCGATCGACGCGCTCAAGGCCGCCATCGGCGACAAGCTGGCCGCTGCGTTCCAGATCAAGGACAAGCTGGCCCGCCGCGACGCCATCTCGGCGCTCAAGAAGGAAGTCATCGAGTCGCTGAAGCCGCAGGCCGAGGCCAACGGCTGGAACCTGGCCGAGCTGTCGAAGGAATTCGGCGAGTTCGAGTACAGCACCATGCGTGACTCCGTGCTCAAGACCAAGGTCCGCATCGACGGCCGCGCGCTCGACACCGTGCGCCCGATCACCGTGAAGACCGGCGTGCTGCCGCGCACCCACGGCTCCTCGCTGTTCACCCGCGGCGAGACCCAGGCCATCGTGGTCGCCACCCTCGGCACCGCGCGCGACGGCCAGATCATCGACGCCGTCGAAGGCGAGTCGAAGGACCACTTCCTGTTCCACTACAACTTCCCGCCGTACTCGGTCGGTGAAGCCGGCCGCATGATGGGCCCGAAGCGTCGCGAGATCGGCCACGGCCGCCTTGCCCGCCGCGGCGTCCAGGCCGTGATGCCGTCGATGGAGTCGTTCCCGTACACCATCCGCGTCGTCTCGGAGATCACCGAGTCGAATGGTTCCTCGTCGATGGCCTCGGTCTGCGGTTCCTCGCTGGCCCTGATGGACGCCGGCGTGCCGATCAAGGCGCCGGTCGCCGGCATCGCGATGGGCCTGGTGAAGGAAGGCAGCGACTACGTCGTGCTGTCCGACATCCTGGGTGACGAAGACCACCTCGGCGACATGGACTTCAAGGTCGCCGGCACCGAGGGCGGCATCTCCGCCCTGCAGATGGACATCAAGATCGACGGCATCACCGAAGAGATCATGAAGGTCGCGCTGGCCCAGGCCAAGCAGGGCCGCCTGCACATCCTCGGCGAGATGGCGAAGGCCATCACCGCGCCGCGCTCGGAGCTGTCCGAGTACGCGCCGCGCCTGCTGACCATCAAGATCCACCCGGACAAGATCCGCGAAGTGATCGGCAAGGGTGGCGCGACCATCCAGGGCATCACCAAGGAAACCGGCACCCAGATCGACATCCAGGACGACGGCACCATCGTCATCGCCTCGGTCAACGCCGCCGCCGCCCAGGCCGCGAAGGCGCGCATCGAGCAGATCACGTCCGACGTCGAGCCGGGCCGCATCTACGAGGGCAAGGTCGCCAAGATCATGGACTTCGGCGCCTTCGTGACCATCGCCCCGGGCAAGGACGGCCTGGTGCACGTGTCGCAGATCTCCAACGAGCGCGTCGAGAAGGTCTCGGACAAGCTCAAGGAAGGCGACCTGGTCAAGGTCAAGGTGCTGGAAGTGGACAAGCAGGGCCGCATCCGCCTGTCCATCAAGGCCGTCGAGGAGGGCGAGGGCGTCTGAGCCCCCGCTTCCACGCAGCACACGAGAAAGCGGGCTTCGGCCCGCTTTTTCTTTGTCCGCTCCCTGTAGGAGGGACTTCAGTCCCGAAGCCCTTCGCCGAAAAGCTTCGGGACTGAAGTCCCTCCTACAGGGAAGCGAGCGCTGGTAGAGTCTTGGCGTCCCCCCCAGCCGAGCACACCATGGCCAATGCGTCCCAGGATCTGGATGTCTTCGTGCGCGATGCGCTGGTCCGTGGCCTGCCGCGCGGCGAGATCGAGCAGGCGCTGGTGACGGCCGGCTGGCCGCAGGAACAGGCGCGGGCGGCGCTGTCGGTGTATGCCGACCAGGCCTTCCCGGTGCCGGTGCCGCGCCCGCGGGCCTATCTGTCCGCGCGCGAGGCGTTCCTGTACCTGACGCTGTTCGTGACGCTTTACCTGTTCGCGTACCACCTCGGCAGCCTGCTGTTCGACCTGCTCAACCTCAGGCTGCCGGATCCGGCGGACAACGAGTACCGCGCGGCCCAGCTGCCGGATTCGATCCGGTTCTCCACGGCCGCGCTGATCATTTCGTTCCCGGTGTTCCTGTTCCTGGCCAACCTGGTCGCAAGGGAGCAGCGCAGCCATCCCGCCAAGCGGCTGTCGGTGGTGCGGCGGTGGCTGACTTACCTCACGCTGTTCGTGGCGGCCTGCGTGCTGCTCGGCGACATGATCGCGCTCGTCGACGGCTTGCTGTCGGGCGAGGCATCGCTGCGCTTCCTGCTCAAGGTGGCGGTGGTGCTGGCCATCGCCGGCTCGGTGCTCGGGTACTACCTGTGGGACCTGCGTCGCGACGAGGCGGACGCGTGAGCGCCGCCCGGCCGGGTCGCCTGCTGCTCATCGTGGCCACGGGAGTGGTCGTGCTGGCCTTGGGCGCGGGGCTGTGGACCATCGGTGCGCCGGGCGCCCAGCGCGACCTGCGGCTGGACGAGCGTCGCCAGGAAAATCTTGCCCGCCTGGATTCAGCCATCCGCGAGTATCGGGAGGAGAACGGCGCGCTGCCTGCGGACCTCGGGGTGCTGGCATCCCGGCCCGGCGTGCGCATCGCGGTCGCCGATCCGGTGACCGACGAGCCCTACGGGTACACCGTGACCAGCGACCGCAGCTTTCGCCTTTGTGCCACGTTCGTCACCGATTCCTCGAAGACGGCGACCAGCCGCTTCCTCGACAAGCGGTTTCCCCACGGCATCGGCACGACCTGTTTCGACCTGAAAGTCGGGGCGCGCCCCGATGACGCCGCGGGCACCGAGCCATGAAGCGCCACTTCTCGATGATCCGCGGGTTCCACCTGGCCGACTGGCTGACGCTGGGCAATGCCTTCTGCGGCACCGGCGCGGTCTTCGCCGCGATGCGCTTCCTGCAGGACGGGCGCACGGCGGATTTGCTGTGGGGCATGGCGCTGATCCCGCTGGCCTTCATCTTCGATGCGCTCGACGGCTGGGTGGCGCGCCATCGGCACACCGCGTCCACGCTGGGCCGCGAACTCGACTCGCTGTCGGACGTGATCTCGTTCGGCGTCGCGCCCGCGGCGCTGGCCTACGCCTGCGGCATGCAGGGCGGCTGGGACTGGGTGGTGCTGTCCTACTTCGTCTGCTGCGGCGTGAGCCGGCTGGCGCGCTACAACGTCACCGCCGAGTCGCTCACCGGCGACGAGGGCAAGGTGCGCTACTTCGAAGGCACGCCGATCCCGACCAGCCTGGCGCTGGTGGTCGTGCTGGCGGTGGCCGCCTGGCAGGGCCGCATCGGCGACGCCATCTGGTTCGGCAGCGTGCGCCTGGGCTGGGAGCTGCACCCGCTGGTGCTGCTGTACGCCGTGTCGGGCTCGCTGATGATCAGCAAGACGATCCGCATCCCCAAGCCCTGAGCCGCCGTCCGCCGTGAACCTCCCCACCCTGGCGGCGATCGATGAGCACCTGGTGGGCGCGCGGCCACACCCCTGGCTCGCACGATGGCCGCGCTTCCTGCGCGAGTTCCTGTACTTCGGCATCAAGGAGGCGCGGGCCTGCCTGTTCGTGGTGCTGTTCTTCGCCGCCGTGTTCACCGTGCCGCGCGAAGGGCTGTTCGGCATCGCGCGCTACGACGTGCTGCTGTTCGCGGCGCTGGCGATCCAGGCTTTCATGCTGCTGGCCAAGCTCGAGACCTGGGACGAGCTCAAGGCGATCTGCCTGTTCCATGCCGTGGGCTTCGCGCTGGAGGTGTTCAAGACCTCGCCGTCGATCGGCTCCTGGAGCTACCCCGATGGCGGCGTGACCAAGGTGCTGGGCGTGCCGCTGTTCGCCGGCTTCATGTACGCGGCGGTGGGCAGCTACATCATCCAGGCCTGGCGCCTGTTCGACCTGCGCGTGCAGCACCACCCGCCGCACTGGATGGCGGCGCTGGTGGCCATCCTGATCTACGCCAACTTCTTCACCCACCATTACATCGGCGACTACCGCTGGTACCTCGCCGCGGCGGCGCTGGGCCTGTACGCGCGTTCCACCGTGGTGTTCCGCCCGCTCGACCGCGACCGCCGCATGCCGCTGCTGCTGGCCTTCGTGCTGATCGGTTTCTTCATCTGGATCGCCGAGAACATCAGCACCTTCTTCCACGTCTGGAGCTACCCGAACCAGTTTGGCGCCTGGGCCGTGGTGCACGTGGGCAAGTGGAGCTCGTGGGCGCTGCTGGTGGTGATGACCTTCACCATCGTCGCCAACCTCAAGCACATCAAGGCGCGGATCCACGTGCCCGACTGAGCCCGGCCCGGGCGACGCTGGTAAAGTGCCCGGCCAAAGGGGGATCCGCATGGACTATCTGCTCGTCACGCTCGACCTGGTCGGCACCTTCGTGTTCGCGCTCAGCGGCGCGCTGGTGGGCGTGCGGCACCGGCTCGACCTGTTCGGCGTGCTGGTGCTGTCCTTCGTGGCGGCCAACGGCGGCGGCGTGATGCGCGACACCATGATCGGCGCGACGCCGCCGGCGGCGCTGCAGGACTGGCGCTATGTCGCGATTTCGATCGCCGCTGGCTTGCTCACGTTCTGGCGGGCCGGTGCCATCGAGCGCTGGCGCAATCCCGTGCAGAGCATCGACGCGCTCGGCCTCGGCGTGTTCGCCGTGGCAGGCGCGCTGAAGGCGCAGGCCTTCGGCCTGGGTCCGGTCGGCGCGATGCTGCTGGGCATGCTCACCGGCATCGGCGGCGGCATGATCCGCGACGTGCTGGTGGCGCAGGTGCCCACCGTGCTCAAGGCCGAGCTCTATGCCATCGCCGCGCTGTGCGGCGCCGGCGTGGTGGTGCTCGGAACGGCGCTGGACCTGCCCCTGGCGGCCGTGGTGGTGGCCGGCGTCGTCACCTGCACCGGCCTGCGCCTGTTCGCGATCCGCCGCGGTTGGGCGCTGCCGGTGGCGCGGCCGCCGGAGTAGCCAGCCAGGCTGAATCCTCCCCGACCATGGCGACCGGCAACTAGCGGTGCGTTCAGGCAGCCACTGCTATCAACGTCGCACGCAGGCAGGCCAGCAACCCAAAGGCCCGCCGCGCCACCGAGAGGAGACGCCCCATGTCGTTCGCACTGTTCCTGATCGGCCTCACGCTGGTGGTCATCGGCATCGCCTGGGCGATGGTGACCGCCGGCATCCCGACGCTGTACATCGGCATCACCTGCCTGATCGTCCTGGGCGCAGGCATCATGGCCGCGGTCTCGAAGACTCGCACCAAGGACTGATCAAACCCACCCGGTGGCGTAGAACACGCCGATGATCACGAACACCGCCAGCGTCTTGATGATCGTGATGGCGAAGATGTCCTTGTAGGCCTGGCGGTGGGTCAGGCCGGTCACGGCCAGCAGGGTGATCACCGCGCCGTTGTGGGGCAGGGTGTCCATGCCGCCGCTGGCCATCGAGGCCACGCGGTGCAGCACCTCCATCGGGATGCCGGCGGCGTTGGCGTTGGCGATGAAGGTGTCGGCCATCGCCGCCAGCGCGATCGACATGCCGCCGGAGGCCGAGCCCGTGATGCCGGCCAGCGCGGTCACGGTGATGGCCTCGTTGACCAGCGGGTTCGGGATCGAGCCCAGCGCATTGGCCACCACGAGGAAGCCGGGCAGGGCGGCGATGACGGCGCCGAAGCCGTATTCGGACGCGGTGTTCATCGAGGCCAGCAGGGCGCCGCCGATCGCGGGCTGGGTGCTTTCGGCGAAGTGCGCGGTCACCGGCTTCCAGGCCAGCACCAGCACCGCGGCGATGCCGGTCAGCAGCGCACCCTCCACCGCCCAGATCGCGGCGATGCGGCTCACTTCCTGCACCACGGGCGCGGCGTTGCCGATCACCGAGGGCGCGAACTCGTGGCTGTCGCCATAGATGCGCGGGATCAGCACGGTGTAGAGCTTGTTGCTGACGCCGACCAGCACCAGCGGCAGCAGCGCGACCAGGGGGTTGGCCAGCTTGTCGCCCGCGAACGGCGCGGGCTCGTTCTTCAGCTCGGTGCCATAGCCTTCGCCCGCGCGCAGGGCCACGCGGCGGCGCCATTCCAGGTAGCTCATGCCCAGCGCCAGGATGAACACGCCGCCGATCGTACCCAGCACCGGCGCCGCCCAGGTGTCGGTGCCGAAGAAGCCGGTCGGGATGATGTTCTGGATCTGCGGCGTGCCCGGCAGCGCGTCCATGGTGAAGGTGAAGGCGCCCAGCGCGATCGTGCCGGGGATCAGGCGCTTGGGGATGTCGGCCTGGCGGAAAAGTTCGGCCGCGAACGGGTACACCGCGAACACCACCACGAACAGCGACACGCCGCCGTAGGTCAGCACCGCGCACACCGCCACGATCGACAGCATGGCCCGGTCGGGCCCGAACAGCCGGATGGTCGCGGCCACGATCGACTTCGAGAAGCCCGAGACCTCGATGAGTTTTCCGAAGATGGCGCCCAGCAGGAACACCGGGAAGTAGAGCTTCAGGAAGCCCACCATCTTGTCCATGAACAGGCCGGTGAACATCGGCGCGACCAGGCTCGGGTCGGTCAGCAGTACCGCGCCCAGCGCCGCCACCGGCGCGAACAGGATGACGCTGTAGCCGCGGTAGGCGACCAGCATCAGGAAGCACAGCGCGGCGAGCACGATCAGGAAGGACATGCCTTCGGTCCCCGGTTCGGATCAAGGCCCCGAGTGTCCCCAGCCGCCGCCGCGGCGGCCACATGTACCAAGGTACAGGTGCCGGCGGCCCGGGCCGCCGCATAGTCTTCACGGCATCCGGCCATCCCGGCCTGTCCACCGCGTTGCAAGGGGATAACGAATGAAGCGCAACCACCTCAGCCTGGCCATCGGCCTGACCCTTTCCCTGGCCGCCGTGCAGGCGCAGGCCCAGTCGGCCCCGGCCGCGGCGCCGTCCAGCGAGGCGGTGACCCTCGACGCGGTGCAGGTCACGGCCCGCAAGCGCGAGGAAACGCTGCAGGAAGTTCCGGTGGCGGTCACCGCCTTCACCGCGGACAGCATCGACAAGCTCAACATCCGCGACCTCGGCGACCTCGACGCGCAGGTGCCGAACCTCACCGTCTACGCCGCCCGCGGCTCGAGCAGCACCGTCACCGCCTACATCCGCGGCGTCGGCCAGTCCGATCCGCTGTGGGGCGTGGACCCGGGCGTGGGCATCTACCTCGACGACGTCTACATCGCCCGCCCGCAGGGCGCGCTGCTGGACGTGTTCGACGTCGAGCGCGTGGAAGTGCTGCGCGGCCCGCAGGGCACGCTGTACGGCAAGAACACCGTCGGCGGCGCCATCAAGTACATCTCGCGCGGTCTGTCGGCCGAGACCGAGGGCATGGCCCAGCTCACCGTGGGCAACTATGGCCAGCTCGACGTGAAGGGCGCCATCGGCGGTTCGCTGGGCTCCGACGCCCTGCGCGCCCGGGTCGCGGTCGCCAGCCTGCACCGCGACGGTTTCGGCGAGAACACCGTCACCGGCCAGGAAGTCAGCGACAAGGAGATCCTGGCGGCGCGCGCCCAGGTCGGCGCCTTCATCAGCGACGACTTCAACATCCAGGTGGCCTTCGACTGGATGGACGACCAGTCCGGCGTGCGCGGCGCCAAGATGCTCTCCGCCAACCGTTTCGTGCCGACCGCGCCGCCGATGGCCAGCCGCTACGACGTGCGCAACGGCATGCCCAACGTCAACGACACCTCGATGACCGGCGTCTCGGCCGTGGCCAACTGGCGCATCAGCGATGACTGGGGCTTCAAGTTCGTCAGCGCCCGCCGCGAGTCGGACACCGAGACCAACATCGACTTCGACACCACCCAGGCCACCATCGCCGACGTCAAGGCCTTCTACAGCGACGAGCAGATCAGCCACGAGCTGCAGTTCAACTACGACGGCGGCGGCCGCGCCCGCGGCGTGATGGGCGTTTACTACTTCGACGGCGAAGCCGGCGGCCAGGTGCTGAACAACTTCTTCGGCCTGCTGTTCGGCGACACCCAGGGCACCGTCTACACCGACTCCATCGCGGTCTACGGCGACTGGAGCTTCGACCTCACCAACAAGTGGAAGCTCGACGCCGGCCTGCGCTGGACCGACGAGGACAAGCGCGCCGACGTGCTCAACCGCGGCTACAGCGACCGCACCTATACCACGCCGATCTCGGTGGTGGCCGACTTCGACCGCACCATCAACTTCACCAACGTGGCGCCGAAGATCTCGCTGGGCTACCAGGCCACCGACGACATCCTCGTCTACGGCCTGGCCACCCGCGGCTTCAAGTCGGGCGGCTACAACATCCGCGCCCAGGCCACGGCGGTGCCGCGCTCGGCCGAGCCCTTCGACGACGAGGTCGTGGACAGCTTCGAGGTGGGCACCAAGATGTCCTTCCTCGACCAGCGCCTGTTCCTGAACCTCTCGGCCTTCCACAACAAGTACGAGGACATCCAGCTGTCGGTGTTCACCAGCTACGACAGCAACGGCGACGGCACCAACGATGCCTTCTTCGGCGACTTCACCAATGCCGGCAAGGGCACCGTGCAGGGCCTGGAGGTCGAGTACCAGTGGCTGCCGACCCGCAACTGGCTGGTCAGCGGCAACCTGGCCTTCCTCGACGCCGAGTACGACGAGTTCATCTACGCCGGCCTGAACATCGCCGACGAGCAGGAGTTCACCAACGCCCCCGAGTTCTCGGGCGCGATCAACGTCGAGTACCGCACCGACCTGGCTTCGGGCGGCAACCTGGCGGCGCGCGTGGGCTACAGCTACCAGGACGACGTGGTCGCCACCACCGAGATCGTCCGCACCGGCGCGCTGCCGATCACCCAGGACGGCTACGGCCTGGTCAACGCCGGCGTGATCTGGAACACCGGCGGCAGCTGGTCCTTC
Organism: Arenimonas metalli CF5-1; assembly: GCF_000747155.1. Classification (GTDB taxonomy): domain Bacteria; phylum Pseudomonadota; class Gammaproteobacteria; order Xanthomonadales; family Xanthomonadaceae; genus Arenimonas; species Arenimonas metalli. Next base: position 72,386 of record NZ_AVCK01000001.1, read on the forward strand.
TCGCTGCAGGGCACCAACCTCACCGACAAGGAATACCGCACCACTGGCTACAACCTCAACGCGGCCCTGGGCGTGGTCACCGGCTTCTACGGCCCGCCGCGCCAGTACAGCCTGTCGGCCCGCTACGACTTCTGATGCACCAGTTTCCCCGGGGAATATCCCAACGGGCCGCGCAAGCGGCCCGTCTTTTTACGACAGGGCCGCGGCCGGCCGCGTTCGCGGCGGCGCTGCTGCTCGCGGGTTGCGCGGCGCAGACCGCGCCACCGCTGCCGCGCCTGGCCATCGACCCCGGGCGGGTCGCGGTGGTGGGCGTGTCCTCGGGCGCGTACATGGCGACCCAGGTGCACTTCGCATATTCGGACCGGTTTGCCGGCGCGGCGCTGGTCGCGGGCGGTCCCTACGGCTGCGCCGAAGGCAAGCTCGAGCTCGCGCTGGGGCCGTGCATGAAGGCCGAGCCGGCGGCGCCGGACGTGGCGCGACTGGCCGAGGCGGTGCGCGAACGCGCGCAAGCCGGTGCGCTGGCGCCATTGGCGGGACTGGCCGGCGATCGCGTGCTGGTGCTGCACGGCCAGCACGATCGCACCGTGGCCGCGGCCGTCAGCCGCGCGGCGCTGGACGTGTACCAACCGCTGGGTACGGACGTTGAGGCGCTGCAGCTACGCTTCGAAGGCGACGGCGACTTCGGCCACGTGATGCCGACACTGCGCGCAGGCGTGGACTGTCGGGCCGGCGGCGCGCCGCACCTGGGCGCCTGCGGCCTCGATGCCGCGGGGCAGGTGCTGGGCTGGCTGTTCGAGGCCGGCGGCACGGCGACGGAGGCCAGCGGGGAGCTGCGGCGCTTCGACCAGTCGGCGCACGCGCCGGACGGCGCGGACCCGCTGCTGGCCGACGAAGGTTTCCTCTACGTTCCGGAAACCTGTGCGGCGGGCGCGTCCTGCGGCGCGGTGGTGGTCTTCCACGGCTGCGAGCAGGACATCGGCCGCCTCGGCGACCGCTTCGCGCGCGAGGCGGGCTTCAACCGCTGGGCCGACGTGCACGGGCTGGTGGTGCTGTATCCTCAGGCGCGATCGAGCTATCTGCCGCTGAATCCGAAGGCATGCTGGGACTGGTGGGGCTATACGGGGCCGGACTACGACACCCGGCGCGGCGCGCAGCTGCGCTGGCTGGCGTCGGCCATGGCCGCGCTGGGCGCGCCGCTGGAGTGAACCCGGGCGCCGCGCCGTGCTGACCGACGCCTTCGTCATCGGCGCAGGCCTGGTCTGGCTGGGGCTGCTGTTCGGCACCGCGCTCTGGGCCGAGCGTCGTCCGGGCCTGCTCGCGAAGCAGTGGCCCGTGGTCTACAGCCTCTCGCTGGCGGTGTACTGCACGTCCTGGACTTTCTACGGCACGGTGACGCAGGCGCAGCGCTCGGGCTGGCCGATCCCGCCGACCTTCCTCGGCACGATCCTGCTCTACGTGCTCGGCTTTGGCTTCCTGCTGAAGCTGCTGCGGCTGGCGCGCGAACACAACTCCACTTCGCTCGCCGATCTCGTCGCGACGCGCCTGGGCAAGAACTCGTGGCTGGCCGCGGTGGTCACCTTCGTGGCGATGCTGGGCATCGTTCCCTACATCGCGCTGCAGCTCAAGGCCGTGGCGATGAGCTACGGGCTGCTGACGCGCGCTTCCGACCTGTCGCCGCCGCCGTGGCAGGACAGCGCGCTGTACGTGGCGCTGGCGATGGCGCTGTTCGCGATGCTGTTCGGCGCGCGCCGCGCTTCGGCGGTCGAGCACAACCGCGGGCTGGTGCTGGCGATGGCGCTGGAGTCGCTGCTCAAGCTCGGCGCGATGCTCGCGCTGGGCGGCTTCGTCTGGTTCGGCCTCGACCTGCCCGAGGTGCCGCCGGTGCCGCCGCCGGCCGATGGCGCCAGCGGCTTCCCGGCGCTGGTGCTGCTGGGCGCGCTGGCGATGTTCACGCTGCCGCACCAGTTCCACGTCGGCGTGGTCGAGTGCCGCGACGAAGGCCAGCTGCGCACGGCGCGCTGGCTGTTCCCGCTGTACATGCTGCTGATCGCGCTGCCGATCCTGCCGCTCGCGCGCGCTGGCGATGCGCTGCTGGCGCCGATGGGCGTGCCCTCCGACCTGTACGTGCTGGCGCTGCCGCTGGCGCAGGGCCAGGAGCCGCTGGCGCTGCTGGCCTTCCTCGGCGGACTGAGCGCGGCCACGGGCATGGTGATCCTCTCGACGCTGGCGTTGAGCGTGATGATCAGCAACCACTGGCTGGCGCCGCTGCTGGTGCGCGGCGCCTGGGGCCTGGGCCGCGGCCGCGGCGCCGACCTGCGCGGCGCGGTGCTGATGCAGCGGCGCGTGGGCATCCTGGTGGTGGTGCTGCTGGCCTGGCTGTACAGCCGCGCGATCGCCGGCAGCGATGCGCTGGCGGACATCGGCGCGCTGTCGTTCTCGGGCCTGGCAACGCTGGCGCCGGCGGTCGGCTTCGCGGTGTGGCGGCCGCAGACGCCGCCGCGCGCGGTGCTCATCGGCCTGCTGGCGGCGGTGGCGATGTGGATCTGGGTGCTGCTGGTGCCGGCGCTGGCCGAGGCCGCGGCGCATCGCGGCGGCTGGCTGGTGGACGGTCCGTTCGGGCTGGCCTGGCTGGCGCCGGATGCGATGTTCGGATTGGGCGAATGGAGCCGGATCGCGCGCGCGACCGTGCTGAGCCTGGTCGCCGGTGCGCTGGTCACGTGGGCGCTGGCCTCGCGCCTGGACGTGATGCCTGACCGGGGCCAGGGCGCGACGCTGACGCGCGACGGGCTGCGCGCGGTCGCGGTGCGCTTCCTGCCGCTGCCGCGGGTCGAAGCGGCGCTGGCCGGCGCCAGCGGCGACGGGGCGGTGGCGGCCGAGGTGCAGCAGCGGGTCGAGCGCGAACTGGCGGCCGTGCTGGGCGCGGCCTCGGCGCGGCTGCTGCTCGACGCCGCGCGCCGCGAGCAGGGCCGCGACCTCGACACCGTCGCCACCATCGTCGGCGAGGCCTCGCAGGCGCTGCGCTTCAACCAGCGCGTGCTGGAGGCGGCGCTGGAGAACATGAGCCAGGGCATCAGCGTGGTGGATGCCGAGCTGCGGCTGGTGGCCTGGAACAAGCCTTACGCCGAGCTGTTCGACTATCCGCCCGAATTGCTGCAGGTCGGCGTGCCGGTGGCCGAACTGGTGGCGCACAACGTCGCCCGCGGGCGCATCCAGGGCAAGGCGGCGGGCGACGCGGTGCAGCGCCGGATCGAACACATGCGCGCCGGAACGCCCTACGTGACCGAGCGCCGCTTCGGCGACCGGGTGGTCGAGATCCGCGGCACGCCGATGCCGGGCGGCGGTTTCGTGGCGACCTTCACCGACGTCACCGCGTTCCGGCGCAGCGAGGCGGAACTGAAGTCAGTGGCCGAGACGCTCGAGCACCGCGTCGCCGAGCGCACCGCGGAACTGGCCGGCGCCAAGGCCGAGGCCGAGCGCGCCAACCGCGCAAAGACCCGCTTCCTGGCCGCGGTCAGCCACGACCTGGCGCAGCCGCTGAATGCGGCGCACCTGTTCGTGCATGCACTGTCGCCGCAGCTGTCGGAACCGGGGCACCAGGCCGCGCTGGCCAACATCGACGGTGCGCTGGGCTCGGCTGAGTCGCTGCTGGGTGGGCTGCTCGATATCTCGCGGCTCGACGCCGGCGGCATGGCGCCGAAGCCGCAGGCCTTCCGGCTCGACGAGCTGGTGCTGCCGCTGGCGGCGGAGTTCCGCGTGCTGGCGGCGGAAAAATCGCTGCCGCTCGACACCGTCGCGTGCCGCGCCTGGGTGCATACCGATCCGCAGCTGCTGCGGCGCGTGCTGCAGAACTTCCTCGGCAATGCGGTGCGCTACACCGCGCGCGGCCGGATCCTGATCGGCTGCCGCCGGCGCGGCGACCGCCTCGCGATCGAGGTGTGGGACACCGGGCCCGGCATCGCCGAGGCCGACCAGGCGGTGATCTTTGAGGAGTTCCGTCGGCTCGACCGCGGCGGGCAGGGCCTGGGCCTGGGACTCGCCATCGCGGAGCGCGTCGCCCGCCTGCTCGGGCTGCCGCTGAAGCTGCGTTCGTGGCCGGGCAAGGGCACGGTGTTCTCGATCGAAGTGCCGCGCGCCGCGCCCGCGCCGGCGCCCGCCGCCGCGCCCGAGCCGCCAGCGCCGGAGCCGCCGCGCAGCCGGGTGCTGGTGGTGGACAACGACGCCGACGTGCTGCGCGGCATGCAGGCCCTGCTGCAGGGCTGGCAGTGCGAGGTGCTGGCCGCGCGCGATGCGGACGAAGCGCTGCGGCTGGTCGCGGCCGCCACGCCCGACCTGGTGCTGCTCGACTTCCACCTCGGCGACCACCAGACCGGCCTGATGCTGCGCGAACGCCTGGCCACGGTGATGCCGGCGCGCCCCTGCGTGGTCATCACCGCCGACCACGGCACCGACGTGCGCGAGGCCGTGGCCGCGGCCGGCTGCGTGCTGCTGCACAAGCCGCTGAAGCCGCTCGCGCTGAAGTCCGTGATGGCCCGCCTGCTGGCCCGCTGATCGGTCTTGCCTGTAGGAGGGCCTTCAGGCCCGAAGCTTCTCGGCGAAAAGCTTCGGGCCTGAAGGCCCTCCTACAGGTTCACGGCATTTGGCCGAGGTTTTCGGCGCGCAGCGGCTGCACGGCGCCATCGACGAATGCGCGCGGCGTGGTGGCGATGTCGGCGTCCGCCGGCAGCGGCTTGTCCTCGGCGATGTGCGCCCAGGCCGCGTCCAGCGCGCGATAGCCGTACGGCATCATCGGAACGTAGCGCATCGCCAGCACCGGCAGGCCGAGGAAGGCGTCGAAGTGCTGGGCGTTGCGAACGCGCCAGTAGCGGATCGCCGCACCGTCCTGCGCCGCCCAGCGCGCGTAGGCCGCGCCGCTGAACGCTTCCGGCACGAGGCCGTCATCGGCGCCGTGCACCACGATGACGGGCAGGCCGGCGCGCGGCGGCGCGGCGCGGGTCTGCTCGATGCCGGCGCGCACCGCGCTTCCGGCGTCGTCCCAAAGCCCGCGCAGGCAGAGGTTGCCCGGGAGCGTCGGGTCGCCGCCTTCGGCCGGCGGGCTGCGCAGCGCGATGCCGTTGCCGGGCGGGATGCCGCTGCCGTCGCTCCACCAGGCCGCGCGTTCGGCGGCGGTGGGTGCGCGCGGCTGGCCCGACGCATCCAGCGCCGTGAAGGAGAAGCCGCAGGGCATGGCGTCCGGGCCGGTGCGCGCGTACGCGGAGGCGTAGGTGGCGTTCACCGCGCGCCAGAGGTCGAAGTTGCTGCTCAGCGCGCCCGCGGCGATGGCTTCGTCGGTCCAGCCGCCGGCCAGCAGGTGCCGGCGCGCGGCCTCGGCCTGCGCGGCGGAATCGTCGGCGTCGACGAGGCCCGCCGCGCGCAGCGAGGCGCAGCGCGCGAAACCGGCCGTCGACGATGCGCCGCCGGGCCGCGCCAGCGGGACGGCGTCGAAGGCGCGGGCATTGAGCGCGCAGGGCATCCAGATCGCCGCGTCGCTGGCGTAGTCGTAGAGCGGGCGGCCGCCGTCGCCGGGCAGGATGTTCGGCGACACCGCCAACACGGCGTCGAAGTGCGGCCCGCCGAGTTCGCCCGCGCGCAGCACCGCGCCGCCGCCGTTGGAGACGCCGACCGCGATCACGCGCGTGGTGTCGAAGGTCCAGGGGGCCGCGTCCGGATAGGCCAGCGAAAGCACCTGCAGCGAGAACTCGGCGGCCTGCGCCACGTGGTGGCCCCAGTCGGCTTCGGGATTGTCGCCTGAGTGGGCGTGCTTGACGGCGATCGGTGCCGCGCCGCCGGAGGCGCTGCCCGCGGCAACGGTTGCACCCGGCGTCGCGGTGTCGTCGGCGTTCGCACCATCAGCTGCGGCCATGGCCGGAACGCGGAACTCCACCGGCGCGTCGCCATCGGCCAGCCGGCCGTCGAGGCCGAAACCGCGGCCATCGCGGGTATCCACGTAGCCGGTGCCCGCGCCCTTGTCGGTGTAGGCCACCGCGCAGCCGCGCGGCAGGCCCCAGGCACCGGCCAGCGCGATCGCGCCGTAGACCCCGCGCGAGCCGGACGAGGCGGCCACCACCACGCAGCGCGCCCCGGCATCGAACCCGTCGGGCACCTGCACCATCACGCGGTGCGGCTGCTTCCGGCCCGGCAGGCGCACCAGCGCGTGGTACTCGCGGCCCGGCACCGGCGCCAGCGCGCCGTAGGTCTCGGCGTAGCCGCCGCCCGGCGAGAGGTCGGCGATGCCGCGCCAGTTGGTCCAGATCGCGCGCCGGCGCAGTTCGGCCGCGGTCGGCTGCGCCGGGTCGGCGAAGGCGGGCGGGGTCGCGCTGCGCAGGCCGGCTTCGCCGAGGCCAGCGGTCAGCAGGTCGTCCCCGTCCCGGTGGGTGTGCAGCGAGATGCCCGCGTCCAGGTCCAGCGAAGGCGTGCGCGCGGCGTGGCCGGCGCAGCCCGCCAGCGCCAGGGCCAGCATCGAGGCCAGCGTCGCGCGGCGGCGGCGGTCCCAGGCCGGCGGCGTGCGCGCGGGCAGGGGGCGGGAGGGCGGGGTGGTCTTGGCGTTCATGCACCGACCTTAGCAATGGCGACCGGGCAGGGCATCGTACCTTGGTACGACGCGCCGGCCGGGCAGGCGCTGCTAGGGTGGATGTTCGCTTTCGCCGCCAGGACCACGCCATGACCGATCGCTTCCTCGAAGGCCGCGTCGCCCTCGTCACCGGCTCCACTTCGGGCATCGGCCTGGCCATCGCCCAGGGCCTCGGCGCCGCCGGCGCACGGGTGGCGGTGAATGGACTGGGCAGCGCCGCGCAGGTCGGCGCCGCCGTGGATGCCGTCCGCCTGGCCGGGGCGCCCGATGCCCGCCACTTCGACGCGGACCTGTCCGACGCCGCCGCCATCGAAAAGATGATGGCGGCGCTGGCGGAATGGGGCCCGGCCGACATCGTGGTCAACTGTGCCGGCGTGCAGCACACCGCGCCCATCGCCGAGATGCCGACGGCCACCTGGGACAAGCTGATCGCCATCAACCTCAGCGCCGCCTTCCACACGATGCGGCTGGCGCTGCCGGGCATGGCCGCGCGCGGCTACGGGCGGGTGGTGAACATAGCCTCGGTGCACGGGCTGGTGGCGTCGGTGAACAAGTCGCCTTACGTCGCCAGCAAGTTCGGCCTGGTCGGCATGAGCAAGGTCGCGGGCCTGGAGTACGCCGGCGCCGGCTCGCGCGACACCGGTGGCGTGACGGTGAACTGCGTCTGCCCCGGTTGGGTCGAGACGCCGCTGATCGAACCGCAGATCGCCGCGCGCGCCGAAGCCGTCGGCGGCGACCGCGACGCCGGCGTGCGCGAACTGCTGCGCGAGAAGCAGCCCAGCGGCCGCATGTCGCTGCCCGCCGAGATCGCCGACACGGTGCTGTGGCTCTGCCGCCGCCAGTCGCACAACCTCACCGGCGCCGCCATCCCCATCGACGGCGGCTGGACCGCGCAATAAGAAAATGGGGTCAGAGTAATTTTGCGTTTCAAACGCAAAATTACTCTGACCCCTTTTTTGTTACTTCCAGGCGGCGAGTTCGGCGTCGGTGATGCGGCCGTTGCGGTCGGTGTCCACCAGGCGGAATTCGCTGGCGAGGGCGTGGCTTTCAGGTACTTCCGCGCGCACCACGACGCCGTCGCCATTCTTGTCCAGCTGCGCGACGGTGGCGTCGTAGTCGCTGGCGTTCGGCAGCGGCGGCTGCACCGACTGCACGGTGACGGGACCGGTGCTGGCTTCGAAATCGACGCGCGCCCCCGTGGTTTGCTGCGCAAACGCAGCTCCGGCCGAGAGCGTGCCCAGCAGGGCGAGCGAGATCAGGGTCTTCATGGCGGGATCTCCTGGAAAGGAATGTGCGGACGACCCTGCCGCTGGCACCCCGAACGTGCGGTGAACACCGAACCGGCGTTCAGCCTTCCTTGTAGGAGGGACTTCAGTCCCGAAGCTTTTCGCCGGAAAGCCTCGGGACTGAAGTCCCTCCTACAGGGCGCGGGCCAGGGATGCGGATAGAATCGGGCGCATGACGCGACTGCTGATTGCCGACGACCATCCGCTGTATCGCCTCGCGCTCACGCAGGCGGTGCGCGGCGTGCTGCCCGATGCCACGATCCACGAGGCCGAGGACCTGCCGGGCGTGCAGGCCGCACTCGCCGCGCATCCCGACACCGACCTCGTGCTGCTCGACCTGCACATGCCCGGCAGCCATGGCCTGGTCGGGCTGGCCTCGCTGCGCGCCGAGCACCCGGGCGTGGCCGTGGCGATGATCTCCGCGCACGACGACCCCGTCACCATCCGCCGCGCACTCGCGTATGGCGCCGCCGGCTACCTCACCAAGCGCGCCGACCTGTCCGAGCTGCAGGCGGGCCTGCGCGCCGTGCTGGCCTGCGAGGAATGGCTGCCGCCGGCGCTGCGCGAGGCGGTGAAGGGCGCGCCCGCCGAGCCCGGCGATCGCGAGACCGCCGCGCGGCTGGCCACGCTCAGCCCGCAGCAGTTCAAGGTGCTGGCGCGCGTGGCGGAAGGCCGCCTCAACAAGCAGATCGCCGACGAGCTTGGCATCCAGGAGCGCACGGTGAAGGCGCATATGAGCGCCATCTTCGAGAAGCTCGGCGTGCGCAACCGCACCCAGGCCGGCGTGCTGCTGGGCGCGCTGGCGCTGGCCGATCCCGCGCGCGAGGCCTGATCAGCGCCAGAACGGGATGCGGTAGGGCCTAGTGTCCGCGTCGACCGGGGCCCGCTCTTTTCCGGTCGGCGGCATCACCGTGAGTTCGTGGCGGCCGGCGGCCAGCGCCGACACCGGGATCATCGCCAGCAGCCCGCGCTGTCCCGTCTGCGGGTCTTCGGCGGCATCGAGCGGCACCGCGACCGGCTGGCCGTCGATGCGCAGGTCGAGAATGGCGGACAGGCAGGCCAGGCGCACGCGGTCGCCTTGCGGATCGTCCTGTGCCAGCGCCTCGGGGCAGCGTCGCTGCATCGCCAGCGTGTGGCGCGACGGCAGGTAGGGAATGAACACGCGCAGGTAGGGACCGCGCACGACCGGGTCGGGGATGAAGGGCGGCGGCACCAGGATCACCGCATCGCCGCGCTGGCTGGCGTAATGCATGGGCAGCAGGGTGTTCGAGCTCATCGCGCGATCGTCCGGCAGTCCCGGGTAATCACCGAAGCCCCAGCCGACGCGCGCCGCGAAGGCCTGGTAGCTCACCACCGCCATCATCAGCGCCATCGTGATGCCCACCAGCCAGCCGGTGAGCCGGCCGCCCTCGTTGCTGCCGAACAGCAGCAGCAGCGGGTTGCTGCTGCGGCTGAAACCCAGCGCTGCGTAGAACCGGAACCCGCGACGCAGCCAGCGTTGCTCGCGCGTGCCCTCCGACGCACGCTTGCCCCGGCGCCGATCCCAGGCCACCAGTACGGCGAACGGCAGGTACATCAACAGGAACCCGCCCATCAACACGTAAAGCGTGGCGTCGCCGCCCGGGCCGCCGAGCGCGAGGTAGCCCCAAACCAGCCCGGTGCCGAGGCCCACGATCACGATCGGCATCAGCATCAGCGCCGCCATCCCGAAGCCGACGCCGAACACGCGGCTGGCGAGGTTGTCGGCGCGCTCGATCAGCTCGGACATGTCGCCGCAGCGCTCCCGGCTGGTGTCGGTGTAGTAGGGGCCCATGCGCCGGAGCTTGTCCCAGCGGATGCCTTCCGGGTACACCGAATTCAGGCCGACCAGTGCGACCCAGTGGCCGCGCAGCGCGAGGTGGGCGATGAAGGTGGCGATCAGGGTGAGCAGGGCGAACTTGACGTAGACCCACAGCGCAATCACCAGCGCGCCGATTTCCACGGCGCTGCCGTTGTTCATGTTGAACATGACGCGGTCGACGACCGCCGGCAGCTGCAGCAGGCCGAACACCGTGGCGCCGGAGATCAGCAGCTCCATGTCCCAGGTGGGCGTGGTGCGCTTGGGAAGCTGCTGCGGATCGTCGGTGCCGGGCGCGGCCGCGGCGTCGGACTGGTGCATGTTAGTCCCCTTGTACCAAGCGGCTAGGTTGGCAGACCGCGGCGGTTCCGGACAAGCGCGCGGTGGTAGCATCGGCGCCCTCATTCGAAGGCGGGCAAGGCATGAAGAAGCTGCTGTTGATCCTGGCGTTGGTCATTGGCGCCGCGGTGGTGGGCAAGTCGCTGCTGTCGGACCAGCCGGTGCTGCTCCTGGCCAGCGGCGAGCTGAAGAACCCGTACGCGCCCGGCTCGGCGCTGCATGCGCAGCAGCAGGAGTTCGTGGACCAGTTCAACGCCGATCCGCAGCTGCGCGACCGCTTCGCCGGCACCTTCACCAGCAAGGGCCTGTATGCCGAGATGGACGCGGCGCTGCGCCGGGGCGCCCGGTCGCTCGATGGCGCGCAGCTGATCTCGGTGACCCGCGCCATGGCCGCCGTGATCCCTCGCCTGCAGCAGGCCAACTGCGCCAAGCTGATGCGGCCGAAGGACGACTTCGACCGGGTGCTGGGCGCCGACGTGCAGGGCGCCCTCGAGCGCCTGCCGCCGCGCCACCACCTCAACTTCTGGCGCTTCTACCTGGCCGCCCTCAAGGCCGAAGTCAACGACCTGCCCGAGCGCCCCATCGACCTGGCCGCACGCGAGCGCGCGCTGATGGAGCTGGGCCGCCGCTTCAACCAGAACGACGTCGCGCGCCTGCAGCGGGTGGTGCAGGACCCCCGCTCGGCGCCCGATGCAGACGCCTGCTGGGCCATCAATGCGTTCACCCACAACGCCACCCAGCTTTCGCCCGACCACGCCGAGGCGCTGGCCCGGCTGATCTGGGGCGGCCAGTAAGGCCATGCCCCTCCTGGCCGGCCTCGCGCGGATGCTGGTCGCCACGCTGGGCCTGGCCTGGGCCAGCCCGGTGACGGTGGCGGGCCTGCTGGCCGGCCTGGCCGGAATGCCCTTCGGGGCCCGCGCGCGGTTCTCGGACGCGGCCCTGGTGTTCCATCGCTATCCCTGGGGTCCCGGCGGCGCGCTGACCCTGGGCAACGTGATCCTGCACACCGGCGCCAGCCTGGACGAGCCGGCCGTGACCTACGCCTGCCGCGCCCGCGGCGGCCGCGACCAGCAGGTGCGGCTGGGCGACCACGAGCGCGCCCACGTGCTGCAGTACCTGGCGCTGGGGCCGCTATTCCTGCCGCTGTACTTCGCCTGCGGCGGCATCAGCCACCGCAACCGCTTCGAGCAGGCGGCCGACCGCTACGCCCTGACCGGGCGCGGCTGGTGGCCCTGGCCGCGGCCCGAGGGGCTTTGACGCGACTCAAGGCGGCGTGAAAGGGCGGTGGTAAACTGCCCGGCATCCCGAAACCCCTGGTGATGCCATGTTGGCCCTCGAATTCCCCGGCAGCGACAAGCTGATCGCGATGATCAACGCGGCGGTCACCGGCGACTGCCAGCGCCACACCACCGACTGCATCCGCAATGGCCTCTCCGGGCTGATCCGAAACCGCGCGATGACCCTTCCGGCCTGCGTGCTCGAGCCGGTGGCCGACCACTACGCCCGCCGCGAGCTCTACCGCTGCGAGCTGACCGGCTTCAGCGTGGTGGCGATGACCTGGGGCCCGGGGCAGGGCACCGCCATCCACGACCATTCCGGCGTGTGGTGCGTCGAGGGCATCGTCGAGGGCCAGCTGGAGATCACCCAGTACGACCTGCGCGGGCGCGACGGCGACCGCTTCCAGTTCGAGCCCGTGGGCACCACGCTGGCCGGCGCCGGCTCGGCCGGCAGCCTGATCCCGCCGCACGAGTACCACACCATCCGCAACCCCAGCGCCACCGACATCGCGGTGTCCCTGCACATCTACAAGCAGGCCCTGACCTGCTGCGCGCACTTCCACCCCGCGGGCGAGGGCTGGTACACCAAGGCCGAACGCCAGCTCGGCCTGGACGAAGCGGCCTGAGCTATAATCGCCGCGCCAACGTGCCGGTGTGGCGGAATGGTAGACGCGGGGGACTCAAAATCCCTTGGCAGCGATGTCGTGTAGGTTCGAGTCCTATCACCGGTACCAAGCAAATGAACCAGGTTCATTTGTCGATCAAGAGACCCGCGCAAGCGGGTCTTTTGTTTTTTGCCACGGATAAACACGGATTGGAGACAGCCACGGAAACCCACGGATGAATCAATGAACAGGAGCGCCTTCGCCGCCCAACCTCATCCCGGCGAAAACCCACTCCTCTTTCGCTCTATCCGTGCGTATCCGTGTTCTTCTCCGTGAAAATCCGTGGAAAAAAAACTGCTACAGCCTCGCGAGGAACCCACCGATGGCGGGGCCGAAGCGGTCGATGTCGACGAGGAAGGCGTCGTGGCCCTGGGGCGAGGGCAGGGGAAGGAACTCCGAATCGGCGCCGCCGGCGCGCAGGCCGTCGGCCACCTGTTCCTGCTGCTGCAGGGGGAAGAGGATGTCGGTGTGCACGCCGATCGCCAGCGCGCGCTCGAGCCTGATGGTCGCCAGCCCGCGCAGCACGTCGCCGTTGCCGTACTCGGCCACGTCGAACCAGTCCATCGCGCGGCCCAGGTACAGGTAGCAGTTCGGGTCGAAGCTGCGCACGAAGCGGCGGGCGTGGCCCTCGAGGTAACGCTCGACCTCGAACTCCTGGCCGAAGGGATCGTCCTCGCGGCATTCGCTGTCCAGGCGCACGCGGCCGAAGCGGCCGTCCCACTCCATCGCAGAGCGATACGTCACCACGCCGAGCTTTCGGGCGATGCGCATGCCGTTTTCCGGATAGGCATGCTCGTCGTAGAGGCCCTGGTTCCAGTTCGGATCGAGCCGGATCGCCTCGCGCTGCAGCGAGCGGATGGCAATCGAGAACGGCAGCGCCTGCGCGCTTCCCGAGACGTTGATGTGCATGCGCGCCGCGCCCGGGTGCAGCAGCAGGAAAGCCAGCGCGGTCATGCCGCCCATCGAGTTGCCGATCACGCAGGCCAGGCGCTCGATGCCGAGCGAGCGGACGACGTGGTGCGCGGCGCGCGCGCCGTCCTCGATCGACAAGTCGGGGTAGGCGAGGCGGTAAGGCTGGCCGGTGGCCGGGTCGATCGACGCCGCGCCAGTCGAACCCTTGCAGCTGCCCAGCGCATTAACGCACACCACGAACCAGCGGTCGGTGTCGATCGGCTTGCCGGGGCCCAGCATTGCTTCCCACCAGCCCGGCTCCGGGTTGGCTTCATTCGACGCGGCATGCGCATTCGGCGACAGGCCGGTAAAGATCAGCACGGCGTTGTCGCGCTCGGCGTTCAATTCGCCCCAGGTCTCGAAGGCCATACGCGCGCCGTGGAGCTCGCCGCCGCGCTTGAACGCGAACGGCGAGGGCAGGGCGACGAAGCGCGTGCCCGGCGGGATCACCTCGGTCACGGCAGCACCTGGTCGATCACCAGCTCGGCGCGGGCGCCGTCGGCGACGGCCAGCGTCACGGCGCCTGCCTCGAGATCACCCGTCGCGGCGGCCGCGTCACCGGACTTCGAAATGCGCGCCAGCACGCGGACTTCCTTCTGCATCGACAGCTTCTGCGCCGGCATCAGGCCGTCGGCATCCGACAGCGTGAGCGTGAGCGGGAAGCCGGTGGCCGGCAGGCGCTTGACCGCCACCGGCAGGCCGGCGCCGTCGGCGGTGCGGGCGAAGACGTAGAGCGCGCTGCCGTCGCCGACCTGCTGCGCCAGCGCAGGCGCCAGCGACACGGTGACGGTGATCGACGGGCCCGCGGCAGCCGGCAGGTCCTCCAGCGGCGCCAGGCCCGCCAGTTCGCGCGCCTGGTCCAGCTGCGGCTTCAGCGCCAGCGCGGTTTGCGGATCCAGCAGCGGCAGCAGGCGTTCCCAGAGCGCGGCGGCCTCGGCCGGCTGGCCGGACTGCAGGCGCTGCGCGCCGAGGAAGAAGAGGCCGCGCTGGTGCGTCGGCGTGCCGGCCACCACTTTCTCCAGCAGGGCGGTGGCGCTGTCGGGGAAGCGGCCATCGGGCGCGGCGCGCATCTGCGCGTCGGCGTACTCGACCATCAGGTCCGGCTCGTCCGGCAGGATCGCGTAGGCCTTGGCGAAGGCATCGCGGGCGTCGGCCCAGCGCTGCTGCGCCATGCGGCTGCGGCCCAGCAGCACCCAGCCTTCGACGCTGCCGGGCTCGTCCGCGAGGCGACGCTCCAGCTGCGCGATGGCGCCTTCCAGCGTGGTCGGGGCCTCGACGTTGGCCGGGTCCAGCGCGTCGGGCTCGCCCACCGCGTAGTAGAGGCCCACGGTCAGCGCGGGCACCGCCAGCAGCAGCGCCAGCGCGCTGCCGCGCGCCGAGCGCCACAGCGGCGGCAGCACGAAGGCGAGGGCGAGCGCGACCAGCAGCGCGGCGCCGATCAGGAAGGACGTCATCACCACTCCTGGGAATCGTTGGGCGGCGGCACCGCGGGGGCGGCGGCGGCGCGGCGGCGCACCACGACCACCAGCACGGCGGCGCCACCGAGCAGGATCAGCGCCGGTCCGAACCACAGCAGCCAGGTGCTCGGCTTCACCGGCGGGTTGTAGAGCACGAAGTCGCTGTAGCGCGCGACCAGGTAGTCCTTGATCTCGTCGTCGCTCTTGCCCTCGCGCATCAGGTCCAGCACCTGGCGGCGCAGGTCCTCCGCGATCTGGGCGTTGGAGTCGGCCAGCGACTGGTTCTGGCACATCACGCAGCGCAGCTCGGCGGCCAGCGCCCGGAAACGCGTTTCCTCGGCCGCGTCGCGGAACTCGATGGGCGCGGCGGCCGTGGCCACCAGCGAAGCGAGCATCAGCAGCAGGAAGAGAAGGCGCTTCATCGCAGATCCTCGATCAACGGCAGCAGCTGCGCCTCGACGACTTCGTCCGTCACCGGCCCGACGTGCTTCCAGCGGATCACGCCCTGCGCGTCCACCAGGAAGGTCTCGGGCGCGCCATAGATGCCCCAGTCGAGCGCGGCGCGGCCCTCCTCGTCGGTGATGACGAGGTCGTAGGGATTGCCGAACTGCTGCAGCCAGCGCTGCGCGTCCCCGGGGGTGTCCTTGTAGTCGTAGCCGACCACCTTGATCACGCCGCTCTCGGCCAGGCGCGTGATCACCGGGTGCTCGTCGCGGCAGGCCGGGCACCAGCTGCCCCAGACGTTGAGCAGGTAGGGCGCGCCGAGCAGGTCGGTGTTGCGCACGATGCGCTCCGGCTCGCCCAGCACCGGCAGCGCGAAGTCGGGCGCCGGCTTGCCCACCAGCGGCGACGGGATCGCGCTGGTGTCCTTGCCGGAGTTCATCATCACGCCCACGCCCAGCAGCACGGCCAGGCCGAGGAAAGCGATGAAGGGCAGCAGCCGCCGGATCATGCCGGCACCTTGCGGCGGAAGCGCTGGTCGAAGGCGACGATGAAGCCGCCCAGGGCCATGAACAGCGAGCCGAGCCAGATCAGCCGGATCCAGGGCTTCACGTACAGGCGCAGCGCCCAGGTGCCGTTGGCATCGAGCGGCTCGCCCAGCGCCACGTAGAGGTCGCGGTGCAGGCTGCCGTGCAGCGCGGCCTCGGTCATCACCTGGCCGCCGGCCTTGTAGGCGCGCTTCTCGGGATGCATCACGGCGATCTCCTCGCCGTCGCGGCTCACGCGCACGGTGCCGCGGTCGGCGATGAAGTTCGGGCCCGGGGCCTTCTCGACGCCGTCGAAGGCGAAGTCGTAGCCGCGCAGCGCGAACACCTGGCCGGGCCGCGCCGCCACGTCACGCTCGATGCTGGTCGATTCGGTGATGAACACGCCGGCCACGAAGATGCCGATGCCCGCGTGCGCCAGCACCATGCCCACCATCTCGGCGGTGAAGCGGCTGCCCTTCGAGCGCGCGCGCTGCCAGACGAAGCGGGCGGTGCCGCCGAGGATCCAGGCGGCGCCCAGCAGGCCGAACGCGGTCTTGGCCGTGCCCTCGGGCCAGGCGAAGAAGGCGACGACGCCGACGATCACCGCCAGCACCGCCCAGGGCGCCAGCCAGCGCAGCGGCTGCGCCATGTCCTCGCGCTGCCAGCGCACCAGCGGCCCGAACGGAACCAGCGCCACCAGCGGCGCCAT
Organism: Arenimonas metalli CF5-1; assembly: GCF_000747155.1. Taxonomy (GTDB): domain Bacteria; phylum Pseudomonadota; class Gammaproteobacteria; order Xanthomonadales; family Xanthomonadaceae; genus Arenimonas; species Arenimonas metalli. Next base: position 88,482 of record NZ_AVCK01000001.1, read on the forward strand.
CAGCAGGATGAACAGCAGGCCGAAGTAGGGCGGTCCGACCGAAATCTTGCCCAGGTCCAGCGCATCGGCCAGCAGCGGGTACAGCGTGCCCAGCAGGATCATCGCCGCCGAGGCGGTCAGCAGCAGGTTGTTGGCCAGCAGGAAGGTCTCGCGCGACCCGGCCGCGAACGGCTGGCCCGACTCCACCTTCGGCGCCCGGATCGCGTACAGCAGCAGCGAGCCACCGATCACGATCGCCAGGAAAATGAGGATGAACATGCCGCGCTCGGGATCCGAGGCGAACGCATGCACCGAGGTCAGCACGCCCGAGCGCACCAGGAAGGTGCCCAGCAGCGACAGCGAGAACGCCGCGATCGCCAGCAGCATCGTCCAGCCGCGGAAGCTGCCGCGCTTCTCGGTGACGGCCTGCGAGTGCACCAGCGCCGCGCCCACCAGCCAGGGCATGAAGCTCGCGTTCTCGACCGGGTCCCAGAACCACCAGCCGCCCCAGCCCAGCTCGTAGTAGGCCCAGAAACTGCCCAGCGCGATGCCCAGCGTCAGGAAGGCCCAGGCCACGTTGGTCCACGGCCGCGACCAGCGCACCCACTGCGCGTCCACCTTGCCGTCGATAAGCGCCGCCACCGCGAACGCGAACGCCACCGCGAAGCCGACGTAGCCCATGTAGAGCAGCGGCGGGTGGAAGATCATGCCCGGATCCTGCAGCAGCGGGTTCATGTCGCGGCCTTCGGCGGCGCCCGGCAGCAGGCGCACGAACGGGTTGGACGTGAACACGGTGAAGGCCAGGAAGCCCACCGACACCATGCCCATCACCGCCAGCACGCGCGCCACCACCGGCGCCGGCAGCGCCTTCGAGAAGCGCGCGACCAGCGCGGTCCACAGCACCAGGAACCAGATCCACAGCAGCAGCGAGCCTTCGTGGGCGCTCCACACCGCGGTGATCTGGTAGGCGCGCGGCAGCAGCGTGTTCGAGTTCTGGGCGACGTAGGCCACCGAGAAGTCGTGCTGCAGGAAGGCCCAGGTCAGCAGCCCGTAGGACACCGACACCAGCACCAGCAGGCCGTAGGCCAGTGGCCGCGCCGTGGCCATCCAGGCCGCGTGGCCGCGCTGCGCGCCGGCCAGCGGCAGCACTGACAGCGCCACCGCCAGCACCATCGCCAGCAGCAGGCTGATCAATCCGAGTTCGGGCAGCACTCAGTAGCCTCCCGGCTTGGCCTCGCCCGCGGGCGCCGCCTCGACCTTGTGCTTCTCGTGCGCCTTGCCCATGGCGTCGGCGACTTCCTTGGGCATGTACTGCTCGTCGTGCTTGGCCAGCACCTGGGTGGCGATGAAGACATCGCCCTCGCGGCGGCCGGTGGCGACCACGGCCTGGTTCTCGCGGAACAGGTCCGGGAGGATGCCTTCGTAATGCGCGGTCATGATCGCGTCGCCGTCGGTGACGCCGAACTGCACCTTCAGCGTGCCTTCCTCGCGCTTGAGCGTGTCCTTGGCGACCATGCCGCCGAGCCGGAACACGGCCTGGTCGGCGGCTTCGCCCGCGAACACCTGGCTGGGCGTGTAGAGGTAGGTGATGTTCTCGCGCAGGGCGAGGGTGACCAGCGCCGCGGCCACGCCGGAGGCGGCGAGCAGGGCGAGGATGAGCAGCAGGCGGCGCTTGCGGATCGGGTTCATGCGGGGGTTCCGGTCTTGCGGGCGGCCTCGCGCGCGGCGCGCCGGGCGATCTCGCGGCGGGTACGGGACAGCTTCAGTCGCGGCACCGCGAAGTCCCAGGCCAGGAAGGCGGCGAACACCGCGTAGGCGCCGATGACGTATTCCAGGTAGTTCATCGCGCCACCCCCGAGGCCGCGCGGGCCCAGTCCTTGCCGGCCTCGCGCGCGAGGTTGTCGGCGCGGGCGCGCTGCAGCAGCGAGCCGATGAACCAGAACTTGGTGGCGAACACCATCACCCACAGCGGCCAGGCCATCGACGAATCCATGGTCGATTCGCCGAACAGCTTGATGGTGGCGCCCTGGTGCAGCGAGTTCCACCACTCCACCGAGTAGCGGATCACCGGCAGCAGCACCACGCCGACGATGGCCAGGAAGCCGGCGGCGCGCGCGGCGGCGCGGCGGTCCTCGATGGCGGTGTTCAGGCCGATCACGCCCAGGTACAGGAACAGCAGCACGAGCTCGGAGGTCAGGCGCGGGTCCCAGTCCCACCAGGTGCCCCACATCGGCTTGCCCCAGATCGAACCGGTGGCCAGGGTGACGAAGGTGAACCAGGCGCCGACCGGCGCGCAGGCCATCGCCAGAACTTCGCAGAGCTTGATGTGCCAGACCAGGGCGATGACGGCATAGACCGCCATCAGCGCGTACACGAACAGGCTCATCCACGCGGCCGGCACGTGGATGTAGAGGATGCGGAAGCTGTCGCCCTGCTGGTAGTCGGCCGGCACCATGAACAGCGCGCCGTAGAGGCCCACGGCCATCATCGCCAGGGCGACCAGGAAGGAGACCGGCACCCAGCGCGCCGCGAAGCGATCGAAGACCGGCGGCGAGCCGAGTTGGTGGAACCAGAGCAGGACGGGATTCACGGTGGTTTGCGACTTCTTCAGCTCAGGGCGATTCGGACCGCCGCGGCGGCGGCGAGCGGGGCCAGCACGAGGGCCAGGGCCAGTCCGGCCCCCAGCAGCAGCAGGGCGCCGGCCCAGGGAAGACCCTGCGCGGCGGCCATCACGCTGCCTGCCCCGAACACCAGCACGGGCAGGAACAAAGGCAGCGCCAACAGGGCCAAAAGCATACCAGAGCGCCGTATGCCGACCGTCAGCGCCGCGACAACGGCGCCCACCAGGCTCAGCAGCGGCGTGCCCAGCAACAGCGAGGCCATCAACACCGGCAGCAGGTCGCCCGGGAGGTACAGCAGCTGCGCCAGCAGCGGCGTCGCCAGCACCAGGGGCAAGGCGGTCGTGAGCCAGTGCACGCCAACCCGCACCGCGATCAGCCAGGCCAGCGGCACGGGCGCGAGCAGCATCTGCTCGAGGCTGCCGTCGTCGACGTCGCTGCGGTAGAGCGCATCCAGCGTGAGCAGGCCCGACAGCAGCACCGCCACCCACAGCACGCCCGGCGCGATGCGCGCCAGCTGCTGCGGGTCGGCGCCGAGGGCCAGCGGGAACAGCGCCACCACCATCAGGGAGAACAGCAGCGGCTGGGCCGCATCACCGCGCCGGCGCCAGACCAGGCGCAGGTCGCGCAGGGCCTGGGCGCGGCCGGCGGCCAGGAGCGAGGGGCCGCTCATGCCGGCACCCGGGCCGGGCCCAGCGCGAGCGTGCGCACCGGCACCGGCGGGGCGGCGTAGGCGCCGTGGGTGGTCAGCAGGGCAGCGCCGCCGTTGGCGAGGTGCTGCTGGATCAAACGGTTGACCAGGGCGATGCCGTCCAGGTCGAGGTTGGCGTAGGGCTCGTCCAGCAGCCACAGCGGGGCCGGCTGCAGGCGCAGGCGGGCGAGGGCGAGGCGCTTGTTCTGGCCGGCGGAGAGGCGGCGGGCGGGGCTGTCCTCGTGGCCGGCCAGGCCGACGGCCGCGAGCGCGGCCGCGAGGTCGGCGCCGGGGTCGCCGCCCTGCAGGGCGTGGCTGTAGGCCAGGTTTTCCAGCGCGCCCAGGTCGGCCTTGTGCCCGGGCAGGTGTCCGAGATACGCGCTGCCGCGGGCCAAGTGATCGCGGTCCACCGGCCGCCCCTGCAGCTCGACCTCGCCGCCCGAGGCGGGCAGGAGACCGGCCAGCACGCGCAGCAGCGTGGTCTTGCCGGCGCCGTTGCCGCCCAGCACCAGCAGCGCTTCGCCGGGCCCGAGGGTGAAGTCGAGGGGGCCGAACACCGGCTCGTCGTTGCGCGAGAAGCACAGTCCGCGGGCCTGCAGCAGCGGGGACGAGGCGTGCGGGGAGTCGGTCATTGCGCGGGCATTCTACGAGCCGGGGCTGGTGCTGTCCATGATGCAGGTCAGGGCAGCCCCGGTAACCAAACGGCGGCGTGAACAGCGATCCTTCACATAGTTGACCGCGCCCCGGTTTTCCTGCCACCGGATGATTGTGATTGCAATGTGGCTGGGGGAGAATCGGGCGGCTCATTCATCTGCAGGACAGCTAATTCCATGCGCGCCACACCCCTGATGCTCGCGATCGCCCTGGGCCTCGGCCTGCCGGCCGGTTCGCCCGATGCCGCTTCGCCCAAGAATCCCGACGCGCTGCGTGCCGATGCGCTGCAGACCTACATCGTCGTCTTCGACGAGGCCCCGGCCGCGCGCTTCCGCGGCTTCGGCAAGGCCGACGCCGGCCGTCCGTCGCTGGCCGCGACCAGCCCGCTCGCCACCGGCGCGCGCAAGTACGACGCCACCAGCGCCGCGGCGGTCGAATACGTCGACTACCTCGACGACCTCCGCCGCACCCGCCTGAACGACGCGGCGATCGCGCTGATGCGCCCGCTGGAGCCAACCCAGGTCTTCCGCCATGGCCTCAACGGCATGAGCGTCGAGCTCACCGCCGCCGAGGCCAAGCGCATCGCCGGCCTGCCCGGCGTGCGCACCGTGCGCCCGGAGTTCGAGCGCTACCTGATGACCGACCGCGGCCCGGCCTGGATCAAGGCCGACCAGGTCTGGTCCGGTGCCGCCACCGGCGTCGCCAACCGCGGCGAGGGCGTGATCGTCGGCGTCATCGACAGCGGCATCAACCGCACCCACGTGTCCTTCTCGGGCGCGGGCATCACCAATCCGCTGCCGGGCTTCGTCGGCTACTGCGCCTCGGTGCCCTCGGCCTGCAACAGCAAGCTGATCGGCCTCTGGGACTTCACCGGCCCGGCCAATGGCATCGGCGACCCGATCGACGACGACGGCCACGGCACCCATACCGCCTCCACGGCGGTCGGCGCGCCGTTCACCTCCGTGGGCGTCACCTACAGCGGCGTCGCGCCGCGCGCGAACCTGATCGCCTACAAGGCCTGCCCGGGCGATACCTGCACCGGCACGGCCATCCTCGCCTCGATCGACCGCGCCATCGCCGACGGCGTGGACGTCATCAACTACTCCATCGGCAGCGGCCCCTTCGATCCCTGGGCCACGGTCGGGGACGCCAGCGCCGATGACGCGGAATCCTTCCTGGCGGCGCGCGAGGCCGGCATCGTGGTGGCGGCCTCGGCCGGCAACGACGGTCCGGACCCGGGCACGCACGGCAACCCGGCCAACTCGCCCTGGGTGATGGGCGTCGCCGCCGCCACCCACGACCGCTCCGGCGCCGGCGATCGCCTCGCCAGCTTCAGCGGCCGCGGCCCGGTCGTCCCGCTCGGCGTGAACAAGCCCGACATCACCGGCCCGGGCGTCAGCATCCGCGCCGCCGGCACCGCCAGCAACACGTCGGTGGCCACGCTCAGCGGTACCTCGATGTCGTCCCCGCACGTGGCCGGCGCCGCCGCGCTGCTGCGCTCGATCCACCCGAGCCACACGCCCGACGAGGTCATCTCGGCGCTGATGCTCACCGCGCGCCCCTCGGTCACCGAGTTCTCCCTGCCGACCACCCCGCACGATCAGGGTTCGGGCATGGTGGACGTGGCCCTGGCCGCGCGTGCCGGCCTCTACCTCGACGTGCCGCCGGGTGGCTTCAACACCCCGCGCGCCAACCCGTACACGGGCGGCGCCGAGAACATCAACCTGCCCAGCATCGCCCACGGCGCCTGCTTCCGCAGCTGCGTGCTGACCCGCGCCTTCAAGCTGATGCCGGGCGTCGCCCCCGCCAACTACAGCGTGCAGGCCAGCTTCACCGACGCGCCGGGCGCCACCATCACCCCGAGCCTGGGCTCGTTCACCAGCAGCGCCGCTGGCCAGTCGGTCAGCTTCACGGTCAACGTCGACAGCCCGGCCCTGGTGGGCAAGTGGGTCTACGGCAGCGTCACCCTGGTGAACAACGCCGGCGACGGTCGCCCGAACCTGCGCCTGCCGGTGTCGATCTACGTCTCGCCGTTCGCCACCTCGGGCGCCGAGGCGGCGCTGACCACGATCACCCGCAACGTGACGCGCGAGCGCGACTACTTCGACGTCACGCTCAGCGGCCTGGTGCCGATGCCGGAGGCGCGCTTCAGCACCTCCAGCCTGGTGGCGCCGGTCAGCACCACGCAGACCATCGCGGCCGACCCCACCAACGACGATCCCTACGACGCCGGCTCCAACACCTACCTGCGCCTGGTCTCGGTGCCGGCCACGCCGTTCGGCAGCGACCCGATTCAGTACCGCCTCACCGTGACCACCTCGGCGGCGAATCCGGACATCGACCTGTTCGTGGGCCGCGACACCGACCTCAATGGCGCGGGCCGCGTGGCCGAGGAACTCTGCACCTCGCTCACGAGCGGTTCCAACGAGTCCTGCGTGCTGAGCTTCACCTCCCAGCCCAGCGCCAGCCAGTACTGGATCGTGGTGCAGAACTTCAGCGGCCCGGGCACCGGCGTGCGCGTGGATTCGGTGCTGCTGCCGATCTCGGCCTCGAGTGCGTCGGCGATGGTGGCCAGCGGCCCCGGCCGCACCTCGGCCAGCGCGTCCTTCCGCATCCGCGTGGCCTACGACGATCCCAGCCTGGTCAATGGCCAGTCGCGCGAGGGCCTGCTGTTCATCCAGCCCAGCCCGGACGCCACCCCGATCGAAGTGCCGATCCGCATCTCGCGCAGCGGCAGCAGCTTCGAGCCGTTCGCGCTGGCCAACAACGTCGGCCGCGCGGTGACCCTGCCGGCGGGCACCAGCCACGACAAGCTCTACTTCGACGTGCCGCCGAACGTCACCAGCGTCGAGTTCACCACCAGCAACGCCAGCGGCAACGTGGACCTGTACGTGGCGCACGTCGCCTCGCCGACCGGTCCGGCCATCGCCTCGGCGCCGGCCTGGAACGGGCAGGCGATCTACCGCGTCGCCTCGGGCTCGGGCAATGAATCGCTCACCGTCGCGGGCGGCAACCTGCCGCCGGGCCGCTACTACGTGGTGCCCACCAACGGCACCGGCGGCACCGTGTCCGCCACCGTCACCGCGCGCATCCTCACGCAGGGCGTGAAGCCGGCCTTCCTGTCGGGCCAGTACTTCAACCCCGCGCGCGACGGCCACGGCCTGTTCATCGACTTCGCGGGCCCGGCCGGCAACCCCGACCAGTGGATCTCGGTCTGGTACGCCTACCTCGAGGACACCACCCCGACCTGGTACTACTCGCAGGGCGCGACGCCCGGCGCGGACGGCATCTGGAAGGCGGAACTGTTCCGCGTGGTCTGGGACGGCGACAGCACGCACGCGGTGGACGTGGGCGACGTGATCGTGACCCCGACCGGGGCCGAGACCATGACGATGAGCTTCAACCTCGACGGTCGCAGCGGTTCGGAGCCGATGGTCCGCATCGGCGGCGGCACCTGCCCGCAGTTCAACGGCCAGACCCTCGACGTGAGCGGCCACTGGTTCTCGCCGACCCTGTCCGGCTTCGGCTACAGCTACCAGGTCACCGGTGGCGCCAATCCGCAGGAAGTCTTCATCCCCTACGTCTACGACGGCCAGGGTTTCCCGCGCTGGCTGTACGGCCAGAAGAACTACGACGGCAGCGTCGGCAACTTCAACCTGCAGTGGTTCGCCGGCTTCTCGCCGCTGTCCGCCCCGGTGCAGCTGGCCGGCACGGCCGCCGGCACCGGCACCCGCACGCTGGCGACCAACGACGTGACCAACATGTCGGTGAACGCCAACCTGACCGGCGCGCTGTCGGGCAACTGGGTGCAGAACCTCCCGGTCGCGCAGCTGTCGCAGCGCAAGAACTGCCAGTAATCCCGCGGCAGTCCGCGTGAAGCAGGGGCCCCTCGGGGCCCCTGTTTTTTGCCCTGTAGGAGGGACTTCAGTCCCGAAGCTTTTCGCCGAAAGGCTTCGGGACTGAAGTCCCTCCTACAGGTTGCCGCGCGGCATAATGGCGGCCTCACCGAACAGACGCCCTTGCCCATGCACGTGCCCAACAAGCTGCCGAAGGTCGGCACCACCATCTTCACCGTGATGTCCCAGCTGGCGCTGGAGCACCAGGCGGTCAACCTGGGCCAGGGCTTCCCGGATTTCCCGGTGCCGCAGCGGCTGGTGGACGAACTCGCGCGCGCCATGGCCGAGGGCAAGAACCAGTACGCGCCGATGACCGGCATCCCGGCCCTGCGCCAGGCCATCGCCGCCAAGACCGCGCGCTGCTACGGCCGCGCCGTGGACGCCGACGCCGAGGTCACGGTGACCAGCGGCGCCAGCGAAGCGATCTTCAACGCCATCCTGGCCCTGGTCAGCCCGGGCGAGGAAGTGATCGTGCTCGACCCCTGCTACGACTGCTACGAGCCGGCGATCGACCTCGCCGGCGCGATTCCCGTGCACGTACCGCTGGACCCGGTGGATTTCAGCGTCGACTGGCAGCGCGTGCGCGACGCGATCACGCCGCGCACCCGCATGCTGATGGTGAACACGCCGCACAACCCGTCCGGCGCGATGTTCACCGCCGACGACATGGCGGCGCTGGCCGACCTGCTGCGCGGCACCGACATCATCCTGCTCTCGGACGAGGTCTACGAGCACATCATCTTCGACGGCCGCCGGCATGAGTCCGTGCTGCGCTATCCGGAGCTGGCCGAGCGCTCCGTGGTGGTCTCCAGCTTCGGCAAGACCTACCACTGCACCGGCTGGAAGATCGGCTACGCGATCGCGCCGCCGAAGCTCAGCGCCGAGTTCCGCAAGGTGCACCAGTACAACACCTTCTGCAGCTTCGCCCCGGCGCAGTGGGCGTTCGCGGCGATGATCGTGCAGGAGCCGGCGCACTACGACGAGCTCGGCGCCTTCTACCAGGCCAAGCGCGACCGCTTCCGCGAGCAGCTGCTGGGCACGCGCCTGAAGCCGCTGCCGGTGCCGGGCGGCTACTTCCAGCTGGTGGACTACTCGGCGGTGAGCGACTTGCCGGACGCGGAGTTCTGCCGCTGGCTGACGATCGAGAAGGGCGTGGCCGCGATCCCGCTGTCGCCGTTCTACGAAACGCCGCCCGCGGGCCAGCGCCTGGCGCGGCTTTGCTTCGCGAAGGTCGAGTCCACCCTGGACGCCGCGATCGAGCGGCTGGCGAGGATCTGAGCATGCAGGACCTCCGCGTCTCGCTGGTGCAGGGCGACACCGTCTGGCACGACCCGGCGGCGAACCGGGACCGCTACGGCGGGCTGATCGCGCCGCTGGCCGGCCAGACCGACCTGGTGGTGCTGCCGGAGACCTTCACCTCGGGCTTCAGCAACGAGGCGTTGGCCAGTGCGGAAGACATGGACGGCCCGACCGTGCGCTGGATCCGCGAACAAGCCGCGCGCCTCGGCGCGGTCGTCACCGGCAGCGTGCAGCTGCGGGTGGGCGAGGGCGTCTACAACCGCCTGCTCTGGGCCACGCCCGAGGGCGGGCTGGCCTTCTACGACAAGCGCCACCTGTTCCGGATGGCGCGCGAGCACGAGCGCTACGCCGCCGGCCGCGATCGCCTCACGGTGGAGTTGAAGGGGTGGCGGGTCTGCCCGCTGGTCTGCTACGACCTGCGCTTCCCGGTGTTCATCCGCAACCGCTTCGACGTCGAGGCGCCCGGCCGCTTTGACTACGACCTGCTGCTGTTCGTAGCCAACTGGCCGGCCCCGCGCCGCTACGCCTGGCAGACGCTGCTGCGCGCCCGCGCGATCGAGAACCTGAGCTGCGTCGCCGCGGTCAACCGCGCCGGCACCGACGGCAACGGCATCGCCTACGCCGGCGACAGCGTGGCCCTCGACTTCCTGGGCCAGCCGCAGCTCGAATTCGGCGAGGGCGTGCACGTCGGCACCACCACCTTCTCGGCCTCCGCACTCGCCGCCCACCGCGAACGCTTCCCTGCCCACCTCGACGCCGATCGCTTCGAGATCATCTAGCGGGCGGGAAGAGGTTTTTGCCACGGATGAACACGGATAAGAGCCGATAAACACGGATACAGCAAAAGCGACAAAGCGACGAATTCAAAGAGCAAAGAAAAAGGCCAGAGTGGATATCTGTTTCAAACAGATATCCACTCTGGCCTTTCTTCTTCGCCTTCGTTCGCTTTATCCGTGTTTATCGGCTCTTATCCGTGTTCATCCGTGGCAAAAAAACGCCACGGAAATCCGGATCAATCGTCCGAAGGCAAACCCTCGGGGCGCTTCTTGCGGAAGGGCGGGGGGCCGCCGTTGCCGCCCGGGCGCGGGCCGCGGTTGCCGTCGACCGGGCCGCGCGGGCCCTTCTTCGGGCCGCCGTAGGGGCTGGCGCCGGCGGGGGCGTTGCCGCGCGGGCCGGCCGGGCCGCGCGAGTGGCCGTAGGGCGCGTCACCACCCGGCTTCGGGCCGCGCGGACCGCGCGCCGGACCACCGGGACCACCGGGACCGCGTGCCTGGCCGTAGGGCGAGCCGCCCTGCGGACGCGGACCGGCGGGCTTGCCGCCCGGGCGCTGGCCGCGCGGCGGCGCGACCTTGGAGCCGGTTTCCACGCCCTCGGGCACGTACCAGCTGCGGAACGCCGCCGGGTTGTTGTCGTGTGCGTTGGCGTGCGTCGGCTGCGCGTCGCCGCGCGGGCCGCGCGGCTTCTTGTTGAAGCCGCCGCCCGGCGCGCCGGGTGCGCGGTTGCCGAAGCTGTCGTCGCGCGGACCACGCGGGCCACCGGGCGCGCCGCCCGGCTTGCCGCCGAAGGGCTTGGCGCCGAAGGGCTTGGGCGGACGCGCGCCGCGCGGCGCATCGGGGCCCATCGGGCCGGCGAAGGGCTTGCCGCCGCCGGGACCGCGCTTGCCCTTGCCGCCGAACGGCTTG
>NZ_AVCK01000002.1 GCF_000747155.1 Arenimonas metalli CF5-1
AGGGCTGCTGCGGCGCCGCGGCCGCGCACGCCGGCGACGCCGCCACGGCCGCCCGCCTCGGCGACGCCAACCGCGCCGCCTTCCAGGGCCGCGACCGCGTGCTGTGCCTGGCCAGCGGCTGCCTCGACAGCCTCTCGCGCAGCGTGGACGGCCGCGCCGAGGACGCCCTGGCGGCGCTGGATGCGCTCGGCGACCGGCTGGCCTTCCGCCCTGCGCACGGGCGCGTGGTCCTGCACCTGCCCTGCACCCAGCGCAGCGGCGCGGCCCTGCGCCGGCTGCTGGGCCGCATCCCCGGGCTCGACCTGGTGGTGCTGCCCGACGCCGGCTGCTGCGGCGCCGCGGGCCTGCACCAGGTGGCGTTCCCGGCGCGGGCCGCGGCCCTGCGAGGTCCGGTTCACGCCGCCGTGGCGGCCAGCGGTGCCACGGTATTGCTGTCGGCCAACATCGGCTGCCGCCTGCACCTGGCGCCCGGGCTTAAAATGCCGGTGCGCCATCCCATCGACTTCCTCGCCGAGCACCTGGCATGACCGCGACCCGCCACTTCAGCCCGCTGGACCGGATCCTGATCGAGGCCCAGCACGCCCTGGGCACCACGCTGGGGCAGGCCCGCGCGGAGCGACCGAACCCCGCCGGCGAGCTGCCGCGGGCCGCGCTGGACCCGGCCGAACGCCGGCACGCCGCCGGCCTGATGCGCATCAACCACACCGGCGAGGTCTGCGCGCAGGCGCTGTACGTCGGCCAGGCCGCGGTGGCCCGCGACGCCGCCACCCGCGCCCAGCTCGAGCACGCCGCGCAGGAGGAAACCGACCACCTGGCCTGGTGCGCCGACCGCCTGCGCGAGCTCGACAGCCGGCCCAGCCTGTTCAACCCGCTGTTCTACGCGGGCAGCTACGCCATCGGCCTGGCCGCAGGCCTGCGCGGCGATGGCTGGAACCTGGGCTTCGTGGTCGAAACCGAGCGCCAGGTCGAGGCGCACCTCGAGGAACACCTGGCCACCCTGCCCCCGGGCGACGAGCGCAGCCGCGCGATCCTGCGCACCATGAAGTCCGACGAGGCCCGCCACGCCGACGAAGCCCTCGCCGCCGGCGCCCGCGTCCTCCCCTCCCCCATCCCCCGCCTCATGGCCCTGACCTCGCGTGTGATGAAGGCCGTGGCCTACCGGGGCTGACGTGTTCGAACGCGGATAAGAGCGGAAACGTCGGATAAAGGCGGATACGGCGAAGGCTAGAGGGGGTTTTCAAGATCTGGAACGAACTGGCGTGGAGCCATCCGAAATTGCTCTATCGGCTCTTATCCGACGTTTCCGCTCTTATCCGCGTTCAAATAAAAACGGCCCGGTGTTCGCGACACCGGACCGTCAATACGCGCAACCTGCAGCGGATCAGTCGGCCAGGTTGTGGCCGTTGAAGAGCTCGACGATCTCGCGCTTGAGCTGGTTCTCGATGCGCATGCGGTCCTTGAAGCCGAGGTTCTTGGCCTTCTCCTCGAACAGGTAGGTGTCGAGGTCGAACTCCTTGAGGTGCATCTTCGTGTGGAACAGGTTTTCCTGGTACACGTTGACGTCGATCATCTCGTACTTGTTCTTGATCGGCTTGGACAGGAAGTCCTGGATCGAGTTGATCTTGTGGTCGATGTAGTGCTTCTTGCCCTTCACGTCGCGGGTGAAGCCGCGCACGCGGTAGTCCATCACCACGATGTCGGACTCGAAGGACTCGATCAGGTAGTTCAGCGCCTTCAGCGGCGAGATGACGCCGCAGGTGGCCACGTCGATGTCGGCGCGGAATGTGGCGATGCCGTTGTGCGGGTGGGTTTCCGGATAGGTGTGCACGGTGATGTGCGACTTGTCCAGGTGCGCCACCACGGCGTCGGAGATCAGCTCCTTGCCGGCCGCCTTCTTGTCGATCACGGGCTCTTCCGAGATCAGGATCGTCACCGAGGCACCCTGCGGGTCGTAGTCCTGGCGGGCCACGTTGAGGATGTTGGCGCCGATGATCTCGGCCACGTCGGTCAGGATCTGGGTCAGGCGCTCGGCGTTGTACGCCTCGTCGATGTACTCGATGTAGCGCTGGCGCTGCTCTTCCGAGACCGCGTAGCAGACGTCGTAGATGTTGAAGCTCAACGCCTTGGTGAGGTTGTTGAAACCCTGGAGCCGGAGGCGAGGCAGTGGCTTGACCACGTGGGCATTCCCGTATGCGGAGGGGGTGGAGCGAGGGGGCGCATTATCGGCCAAACCGCCCCCCGGGGGAACCTTGGCGCCGGAAGGGGCCTCGCCGGCATTGCCCGGGGCACGTTACCGGCCTAAGCTGAATGCTTGCAGGGGCCTCCAGAGCCCGCCTTGGCGCCGTCAGAACAGGAGTTCGCCGAACATGTCGATCCAGCCGCCGAAACTGGTCAACAGCCCGCTGGCGCCCGATGCCGCGACCATGGGCCGCTTCCTCGACCACTGCCACCGGCGCCGCTACCCGTCCCGCACCGACGTCTTCCGGCCCGGGGCGCCCGCCACCTCGCTGCACTACGTGGTCAGCGGCTCGCTCAGCGTGGTCAGCGAGGAGCCCGATGGCCGCGAGCTGATCCTGGGCTACGTCAACGCCGGCGAGTTCATCGGCGAGATGGGCCTGTTCTTCGCCGCCGATGCCCGCGCGGTGGTGGTCCGCACGCGCAGCGCCTGCGAGCTGGCCGAGATCAACTACGACCGCCTGCACCAGCTCTTCGCCGGCCCGCTGCAGGCCGAGTGCCCGCGCATCCTGTACGCGATCGGCCTGCAGCTGTCCAAGCGCCTGCTCGACACCAGCCGCAAGGCCAGCCGCCTCGCCTTCCTCGACGTCAGCGGCCGCATCATCCGCACCCTGCACGACCTCTGCGCCGAGCCCGATGCGCTCTCGCACCCGCAGGGCACCCAGATCCGGGTGTCGCGCCAGGAGCTGGCGCGCATCGTCGGCTGCTCGCGCGAGATGGCCGGGCGCGTGCTCAAGCAGCTGCAGGAGCAGAACCTGCTGCACGCCCGCGGCAAGACCGTCGTGGTTTACGGCACCCGCTGAGGCATGGGCCGGTCCGGCGTCGCGGGCACCGATTCCCTGCTGGTCCGTCCCGCGACGACCCAGGACGCCGCCGGCGTCGCCACCCTGCTCGGCGTGCTGGGCTACCCCTGCGACCGCGCCGAAGCCGCGAACCGCCTGCGGGCCCTGGCCGAGGAGGCCGACCAGGAAATCCTGGTCGCCGACCGCCACGGCTGCCTGGTCGGGCTGCTGGCGCTGGACCTGATGTATTACCTGCCGCTGGGCGCGCGCACCTGCCGCATCACGGCGCTGGTGGTCTCCGACGGCGAACAGCGCCGCGGCGTCGGCCGCATGCTGCTGCGCGAGGCCGAGCACCGCGCCCGCCTGGCCGGCGCGGCGCGCATCGAGCTCACCTCCGCCACCCACCGCACCGAGGCCCACGCCTTCTACAAAGCCTGCGGCTTCAACGAAAGCGCCCTGCGCTTCCTCAAACGCCTCGGCGACTGACCAAAAAGGGGTCAGAGTAAATATTTGTTTGAAACAAATATTTACTCTGACCCCTTTTTGGTCAGCGGAGGAGTTCGAAGGCGCCGCGGAGGCGCTTGTGGACGCGGGCCAGGCTGCGCGGGTCGGGGCGGACCAGCACGGGCCGCGCTGTTTCGCACAGGAGGGGCAGGTCCCAGAAGCTGTCGCTGTAGACCGCCGCGAAAGGCGACCGGATGCCTTCGCGGGCGAGCGCGGCGATCTTGCGCGGGCCGATCGTGTGCTCCTGCCCGATCCAGCCGCCGAAGGCCTGGCGCACGCTCGAGCCCACCACGGGCACCGCCGGCTGGCCCAGTGCCTGCCACAGGTCGCGGGCCAGGCTGGCCTCGGCGCCGGTGACGATCACCACCGGGTCGCCGGCCTCGAGGTGGGCGTGCAGGCGACGCACGGCGGGCGCGATGAGGAGTTCATCGCGGCGCAGCGCGCACTCACGGAGGAAGTCCTCGCGCGCCTCGACCAGCGCCTCCTGGGTGCGGCCCACCGTGGCCAGCCAGGTGTAGAAGCTGGCCGGCAACCACGCGCTGCGCCACCAGGCAAAGCCGGGCGCGAGGAAGGGAAAGCTCAGGCCGGCCGCGAGCCGGCGCAGCGGATGGCTGCGGAGCTGGCCGCGCAGCCAGGCCGCCGCGCAGTCGCCCCGCACCAGGGTACCGTCGAAGTCGAACAGGACGGTCGCGGCGGGCATCGGGGCCTCAGGCGAACAGGCGCGCCAGCTCGGCGCCCGGGTCCGGCGCGCGCATGAAGGCCTCGCCGACGAGGAAGGCGTGCACGCCGTTGCCGCGCATCAGCGCGACGTCGGCGGGCGTGGCGATGCCGCTCTCGGTGACCAGCAGGCGGTCGCCCGGCACGGCCTGCTTCAGGTCGAGCGTGGTCTGCAGCGTCACGTCGAAGGTGCGCAGGCTGCGGTTGTTGATGCCCACCAGCGGCGCCCCGACCTGCAGCGCGCGCTCGAGTTCGTCGATGTCGTGCACTTCCACCAGCACGTCCATGCCGAGGTCCATCGCCAGGTGCGAGAGGTCGGCCAGGGCCGCGTCGCCCAGCGCGGCCACGATCAGCAGGATGCAGTCGGCGCCCAGCAGGCGCGCCTCGTACACCTGGTAGGCGTCCACGGTGAAGTCCTTGCGCAGCACCGGCAGCGTGCAGGCGCCGCGGGCCTGCACCAGGTAGTCGTCCGCGCCCTGGAAGAAGTCGACGTCGGTGAGCACGGACAGGCAGGCCGCGCCGCCGCGCTCGTAGCTGGCGGCGATGTCGGCGGGATGGAAGTCGGGGCGGATCACGCCCTTGCTGGGGCTAGCCTTCTTGACCTCGGCGATCACGGCCGGCCGGCCGGCATCGATCTTCGCCTGCAGCGCGGCGGCGAAGCCGCGGGTCGGCGGCAGGCCCTCGCAGCGCGCCACGAGCTCGGCCAATGGCAGGCGCGCGGCGCGCTCGGCCACTTCTTCGGCCTTGCGGCGCAGGATGGTTTGCAGGATGTCGCTCATGTCGTTCCTCGGTGGGCGGCCGGCTCAGCGCCCGCCCAAGCGGCGGGTGGCGGCGACGAACTCGTCGAGCTTGGCGCGGGCCTTGCCGGCGGCGATGGCCTTGCGCGCCTGGTCGATGCCGTCGGCGATCGAGACCGCGCGGCCGGCGGCGTACAGCGCGGCGCCGGCGTTGAGCGCGACGATTTCCTTCGGAAGGCCGTCCTTGCCGTCCAGCGCCTCCTTCAGCAGCACCATCGACTCTTCCGAGTTCTCGACGCGCAGGTTGCGGCTGGCGGCCATCGAGATGCCGAAGTCCTCGGGATGGATCTCGTACTCCACCACGTCGTCGCCGCGAAGCTCGCCGACCATGGTGGCGCCGCCCAGCGAGATCTCGTCCATGCCATCGCGGCCCCAGACCACCAGCGCGCGCTTGGCGCCGAGGCGCTGCAGCACGCGCACCTGGATGCCGACGAGGTCGGGATGGAACACGCCCATCAGGATGTTGGGCGCGCTGGCCGGGTTGGTGAGCGGGCCGAGGATGTTGAAGATGGTGCGCACGCCCAGCTCCTTGCGCACCGGGGCCACGTTCTTCATGGCCGGGTGGTGGATGGGCGCGAACATGAAGCCCATGCCGGTCTCGGCGATGCAGGCCGCCACCTGCTCGGGCTGCAGCTCGATCACCGCGCCCAGGGCCTCGAGCACGTCGGCGCTGCCTGACTTGGACGAGACGCTGCGGTTGCCGTGCTTGGCCACCTTGGCGCCCGCCGCCGCCACCACGAACATGCTGGCCGTGGAGATGTTGAAGGTGTGCGCGCCGTCGCCGCCGGTGCCGACGATGTCGACGAAGTTGTGCGCGTCGGGCACCACCACCTTGGCGGCGAACTCGCGCATCACCCGCGCCGCGCCGGCGATCTCGCCGACGGTTTCCTTCTTCACGCGCAGGCCGGAGAGGATGGCGGCCGTGACCACGGGCGAGACGTCGCCGCGCATGATCTGGCGCATCAGCTCCACCATCTCGTCGTGGAAGATCTCGCGGTTCTCGATGATGCGCTGGAGCGCGTCCTGCGGGGTAATCGGCATGGCGTTGGCCTGTGGGAGGGGTTTCAACCCCGATCCGCCTTGATGAAGTTACGAAGCATGTCGTGCCCGTGCTGCGTCAGGATCGACTCCGGATGGAACTGCACGCCCTCGACCGCGAGCGTCTTGTGCCGCAGCCCCATGATCTCGTCGATCGAGCCGTCTTCGTTCTCGGTCCAGGCCGTGACCTCGAGGCAGTCGGGCAGCGATTCCTTGCGCACCACCAGCGAGTGGTAGCGCGTGGCCTCGAACGGATCCGGCAGGCCGGCGAACACGCCCACGCCCTTGTGGCGGATCGGCGAGGTCTTGCCGTGCATGATCGTGCGTGCGCGCACCACCTCGCCGCCGAAGGCCTGGCCCAGGCTCTGGTGGCCCAGGCAGACGCCGAGGATCGGCACCTGGCCGGCCAGCTTCTCCAGCACCTCCAGCGACACGCCCGCCTCGTTGGGCGTGCACGGCCCGGGCGAGATGACGATGTGGTCGGGCTTGAGCGCGGCGATCTGCGCGACCGTGAGGTCGTCGTTCCGGACGACCTTCACGTCCTGCCCCAGCTCGCCGAAATACTGGACGAGGTTGTAGGTGAAGCTGTCGTAGTTGTCGATCATCAACAGCATTGGTAAGGCCGGCCGTCGCGGAAAAGAGCGCAAGTATAGGGCCGACGAAGGCTCGATGCCGCCCTTTCCGGCCGGGGACCGGGCGCCCGGGGCGGCCGGTGGGGCCGCCGCCGGGCGCACGGGCCGGGCCTAGTCCGCCGCGGGGGCCGCGCTGCCGCGGGACTTCCACAGCGAATAGCCGATGCCGCCCGCCAGCAGGGCCACCGTGACGCCGAGGCTCAGCTCCGCGGGCATCTTGCCGTCCCACAGCCAGTCGCCGAGCAGGATCTTGGCGCCGATGAAGACCAGCACCAGCGCCAGCGCGTACTTGAGGTAGTGGAAGCGGTGCACGACCGCCGCCAGCGCGAAGTAGAGCGCCCGCAGGCCGAGGATGGCGAAGATGTTCGAGGTGTAGACGATGAACGGATCGGGCGTGATGGCGAAGATGGCCGGCACCGAGTCGATCGCGAACACGACGTCGGCCAGCTCCACCAGCACCAGGCACAGGAACAGCGGCGTCGCGAACCAGGCCAGCTTGCCGGTGGCGCCGTCGGGCAGCTTCACCCAGAAGCGTTCGCCGTGCAGCTCGTCGGTCACCCGCAGCCGCCGGCGCAGGAACTTCAACACGCGGTTGTCCGCGAGGTCGGGCTGGTGGTCGATCGCGAACAGCATCTTGATGCCGGTCGCGATCAGCAGCACCGCGAACACGTACAGCACCCAGGCGAAGTTCATCACCAGGGCCGCGCCGGCGCCGATCATGATCGCGCGCAGCACGATCACGCCCAGGATGCCCCAGAACAGCACGCGGTGCTGGTGGATACGGGGCACCGCGAAGTAGGCGAAGATCATCGAGATGACGAACACGTTGTCCAGCGCCAGCGCCTTCTCGACCAGGTAGCCGGTCAGGTACAGGGTCACCGCTTCCCAGGCGCGGGCCTCGGCGGTCGGCAGGGCCGCGATCTGCGGATCGAGGGCGCCCTCGCCGCCGTAGGCGCGGTAGATGAACCAGACGGCGACCGCCCACAGCAGGCCGAGGCCGATGTAGAGCGCCGACATCCACAGGCTTTCCTTCACTTCGATCTCGTGGGCGTCGCGGTGCAGCACGCCCAGGTCGAAGACAAGAATGGCCAGTACGACGGTGATGAAGGCCAGCCACACCCAAACGGGCATGCCGAGCCAGATTCCAGCAAGGATTTCCATGGTCAAGTTCCCAGGCAGGTCGAAGGTTCGATGCCAGGCGCCGCCGTTCGGGCAGGAACATGGGGAGCAGCGGGCCAGGGCGTCGTGTCGTCGACTACGACATCGCCGTGCTTTGCGCACGACCAGAGGGGCCCGCAGTCATGCGGGAAGTTGCGGGGCATGCCGTGAAAGCCCGGTGAAGTGACTTTCCGGGGCGCCCCCGGGCCGGCCCGTGGGGCGACTAGGGCGCCGCCACTTCCACCCGGTTCCGCCCGTTGCGCTTGGCCCGGTAAAGCGCGTCGTCGGCCGCGGCCAGCAGGCGCTCGGGAGCCTTGAGCAGGTCGCCCTGGCGGCCCCACAGCACCGCCACGCCCACGCTGATCGTCACCGGCACGGCCGTGCGGCCCACGGAAATCGGTCCCGCGTTCTCGATGCAGGCGCGCAGGCGCTCGGCCAGGGGCATGGCCTCCGACATCGGCGCCTCCAGCGCCAGCACCGCGAACTCCTCGCCGCCCACGCGCGCCAGCAGGTCGCCGCCGCGCACGTTTTCCTCCAGCAGCATCGCCACCCGGCGCAGCACGGCGTCGCCGGCGGGGTGGCCGTGGGTGTCGTTGATCACTTTGAAGTGGTCGATGTCCATCGTCACCAGCGCCAGCGGCTTGCCCTTCTCGCCGCAGCGGATCACTTCGCGCGCCAGCTGGTCGCCGAAGTGGCGGCGGTTGGCGAGGCCGGTCAGGCCGTCGGTCATGGCCAGCACTTCGAGCTGGGCATTGGCTTCGCTGAGCTCGACGGTGCGCTCGCGCACGCGCTGCTCGAGCTGCTGGGTGAGCGCGGTGAGCTCGCGCTCGTGCGCCGTGAGTTCCTCCACCAGGCCGCGCAGCGCGCCGGTGAGTTCGCGCGCCTCGCGGTAGCCGCGCTCGGGCGGGAAGGTCGCATCCGGCTCGCCGGCCTGCAGGCGCCGCGCCGCGGCGGCCAGCGCCTGCAGCGGCGTGCCGATCTGGCGCGCCAGCAGGAACGCCACCAGCAGGAACACGAGTGTCAGCGCCACCGACACCAGCCAGATCTGGCGCCGCAAGTCGGCCACCGGCGCGAACGCCAGCTCGGCGTCCTTGCGCACCAGCACCGCCCAGCCCAGGCTTTCGAACAGCGGGCGACCGCGCGTCCTTGCATAGCCGGTGAGGTAGTCGCGGCCGTCGGGCCAGGTCTCGAGCACGAAGCCAGGCGGCCCCGCGCGCACGGCCCGTCCGCTGGAGACCTCGAGCAACCGGTCGCGCCAGCCCTCGGGACCCAGCACGACCATGCCGTCGTTGTTGAGTACGAACACCTCGACCGGATCGCGTCCGATCTGGCCGGCGATCAGGTCCCGCCGCAGCCGCTCCGCCCATTCCGAGGACAAGTGCGCGCCCACCACGCCCACCGGCACCCCGAAATCGTCGTGCACCGGGGCGGCGACATCGATCAGGCGCAGCGGGTCATCGGCCGGGGAATCGATGTACTTCTGCAGCAGCACCGCGTCGCGGATGTCGCCGACGAAGGGGTCGCGCAGCCCGGCCTTGAACCAGGGACGGGCCGACACGTTCTCGCCTTCCAGCATGCCGCGGCTGGCGACACGGACGACGCCGGTGGCGTCGGCGATGCCGATCCAGGCGTAGTCGCGATAGGTCAGCTGCATCATGTCGAACATGGCGCGCAGCGTTTCCTGGTTCGCCTCAGGCTCGGCGATGCCGGGCTGCAGCGACAGCGTACGCATGTCGTTGAGGCGCTCGTAGAGACCCTCGTCCATCCGCTCGGCCAGCGCGCCGGCGTTGGCGGCGAGGCGCAGGCCGATGTCGTACTCAAGCTCGTCGCTGGCGGCCCGCTCGACCAGCACCGACAGCACGCCGACCAGCAAGACCGCCAGCAGGCCATAGCTCAGGCCCAGCCAGGCCCGCAGGCCGGCGCGGCGTGGCCGCAGCCGCTCGATCAAGCCGCGGACGCGCGGACCCATCCGCGGCTAGAGCCCGCCGGCCGCCTGGGCCACGGCGCGGAACAGCGCGCGGCCCTTGTTCATCGTCTCGTCCCATTCCTTTTCGGGATCGGAGTCGTGGACGATGCCGGCGCCCGCCTGAACGTGCAGGCGGCCGTCCTGGATGACGGCGGTGCGGATGGCGATGGCGGTGTCGGCGTCGCCCCACCAGTTGAGGTAGCCGACGGCGCCGGAATAGATGTTGCGCTTCACCGGCTCGAGTTCGCGGATCACCTCCAGCGCGCGGATCTTCGGCGCGCCGCTGACGGTGCCGGCCGGGAAGGTGGCCTTGATCACTTCGGCGAAACCAACGCCCGGGCGCACCTGGCCGCGCACTTCGCTGACGATGTGCATCACGTGCGAATAGCGCTCGATGATGAAGCGATCAGGCACGGTGACGCTGCCCGGCTCGGCGACGCGGCCGACGTCGTTGCGGCCCAGGTCGATCAGCATCAGGTGCTCGGCGCGCTCCTTCGGGTCGGCCAGCAGCTCGGCCTCGAGCGCGGCATCGGCCTCGGCGGTGGCGCCGCGCGGGCGCGTGCCGGCGATCGGCCGCACGGTGATCTCGCCGCCCTGCAGGCGCACCAGGATCTCGGGCGAACTGCCCACCACCTGGGTGCCGCCCAGGTCGAGGAAATACATGTACGGCGACGGGTTGAGCGCGCGCAGCGCCCGGTACACGTCCACCGGCCGCGCCCGGAACGGCACGCTCATGCGCTGGCTCAGCACCACCTGGAAGATGTCGCCGGCGCGGATGTACTCCTTCGATTTCTCGACCGCGGCCAGGAAGCCGTCCTTGGTGAAGCCGGACACGAAGTCCTGCTCGCTCAGCAGCGAGGGATCGAGCACGTCCGGGTAGCTGCGGCCGGAGTGGCGCAGGCGATAGACCAGCTCGTCGAGCCGGCGCACGGCCTTCGCGTACGCCTGCGGCTCGGCAGGATCGGCGTGAACGATCAGGTACAGGCGGCCCTTGAGGTTGTCGAACACCGCCACTTCTTCGCTCAGCAGCAGCAGCGCGTCGGGCGTGCCGAGCTGGTCGGGCTTGTCGCCACCGGCCAGCCGCTTCTCGATCCAGCCGATGGTCTCGAAGCCGAAGTAGCCGACCAGGCCGCCCGTGAAGGCCGGCAGGTCCGGCATGCGCGGCACGGTGAACGATTCGCGCAGGCGGTCGACTTCCGCCAGCGGGTCTTCGAGCTGGCGGGTCTCGGTGAGCTCGCCGTGCTCCCGCACTTCCAGCGTGTGGTCGCGGAAGGTGTAGGTGCGCCGCGCAGGCAGGCCGATGATGGAATAGCGGCCCCAGGTTTCGCCGCCTTCGACGGACTCGAACAGGTAGGTATGCGGGCCGTCCGCCAGCTTCAGGTACACCGACAGCGGCGTATCGAGGTCCGACAGCACTTCACGGACGACGGGGATGCGGTTGTGGCCTTCACCGGCCAGGCGCTTGAACTCTTCGGCGGAAATCACGGGGCAAGCCTTTGCGGACAGGCCCCAAGTATAGCCACCGCCCCGTGTAGGAGGGACTTCAGTCCCGAAGCTTTCCGGCGAGGAGCATCGGGACTGAAGTCCCTCCTACAGAGACCGGGGGATGTCGCGGAGGTGGAGGGTGAACTCGACGCCGTCGCCGGCGGGCAGGTTGCGGGCGTCGGCGTGGCCGCGGTGGAGCTCGGTGATGAGCTTGGCGATGTGAAGGCCGAAGCCCAGGTGCGTGCCGCCCTCGTCGCGCTGCGGCTTGGCCCGCAGGCTGACCAGGGAATCGAACAGCCGCGACTGCATCGCCTCCGGCAGCCGCGGGCCCGCGTTGGCCAGCGCGATGCGCGCGCCCTCGCCCTCCGCGGCCAGCGACAAGCGAACCCAGCCCTCGGGCGGGCAGAAGCCGCGCGCGTTGTCCACCAGCTTGTCCAGCGCCTGCACCACCAGCTCGGGCGAGCCGCGCAGCGGCAGCGGCGCCGCCGGAAGCTCGACCTGGAATTCACGCGGCGCCAGCAGCGACCGGTAGCCTTCGGCGCA
Organism: Arenimonas metalli CF5-1; assembly: GCF_000747155.1. Taxonomy (GTDB): domain Bacteria; phylum Pseudomonadota; class Gammaproteobacteria; order Xanthomonadales; family Xanthomonadaceae; genus Arenimonas; species Arenimonas metalli. The sequence continues at coordinate 11,858 of NZ_AVCK01000002.1, forward strand.
ATCGGCAAGCAGCGCCCGCAGGTCGAAGTCCTCGGGCTCGACCGCCGAGATCGCGTGCTCGATGCGCGTGACCTCGCTCATGGTGCGCACCAGCGTGCCCATGCGCTCGATGCCGTCGCGGGCGCGGCCGACGTAGGGCCGCGCCTCGGCCGGCAGGTCGGCCGAATCGAGGTTGTCGAGCGAGGTGCGCACGATCGCCAGCGGCGTATTGAGCTCGTGCGAGAGCTTGCCCGACAGCGAGCGCAGGTAGTCGGTGTAGCCCGCGACCTGGTCCAGCAGGCTGGCGAAGCTGCGCGAGAGGTCGCCCACCTCGTCGCGCGCGGCCGTGACCGGGAAGCGCGTGACGCGGCCCTCGCGGTCCAGCGCCTGCTCGGCGGCGTCGCGCAGGCGTCGGATGCGCGTGCCCAGCCGCGAGGCGAACAGGAACAGCAGCCCGAACGAACCCAGGAACACCACGAAGCTCACGCCGAGCAGGCCGGAGAACGCGCGGTCGGTAAGCAGCAGCACTTCCGAGTTCGAGCGCTCTAGCAGCAGCGCGGCGCGCACCTGGCCATCCACCCGCACCGGCACCGCGGCCGACAGCAGCAGGCGCGCGCCGGAAGGATCGCGGCGCCAGGCCGTGCCGGGCTGGCCGGCGATGGCATCGGCGACTTCGGCGCGCAGCACGCGGCGCGCGTCGGCGGGCTCGCTGGCGGTGGGCAGCGTGTCGCGGAACAGCAGCGCGCGATACAGCCCGCGGCGCCACGGCAACAGGTCGTCTTCGGTGGTGTCGGCGCCGACCGCGCCGGCGCGCGCCATCACCCAGGCCGCGCGGTCGGCCAGCACCACGCGCATGCCAGGCGGCGCCAACGCCGCCAGCGTGGGCTCGAGGCCGCCCACGTAGCCGTGCACGGGGCGACCCTGCAGCGTGCCGTCCGCGTCCAGCGTGCCGGCCAGCCGCCGCTGGCCGCCGGCGTCGAGGTCGCGCGCCTCCAGGCCCAGCGTGCGCACGGCGAAGGCCTGGGGCAGCGCCAGTTCGACCGTGTAGCCCTCGGCATGCTCGCGCCAGAAGCCTTCGATGCGGATCGGCGGCGGCAGGCCGTCCTCGCCGGCCACGCGCAGCGCGCCCGTTTCGCTGTTGGCGAGCCGCAGGCGCAGTTCACCGGAGGGGCCGGAAAGATGCAGGCGCAGGCGGTCGTACTCGAGGTCGCCGGGCCAGTGCGCCTCGCCGCGCTGGCGGCTGGCGTCGCGCACGTCGAGCAGCAGGTGCAGGCGCTCGTTGCTGCGGCCCAGGGTCACCCGGAGCCAGGGCGTCGGGGCGCCGAACGCGTAGGGATCGACCTCGGCGCCCTGCCAGTCGCCGGCCTCGCCGTCGAGCCGCGGCGCGAACGCCAGCCGGTGCGCGAACCAGCCCTCGCCCGCCGGCGGCAGGCTGGCCGGCCGCACCGCGATGCCGCGCGCCAGCGCCTCGGCCGAGGCCAGCAGCGCCTGCTCCTGGCCCTGGCGCAGCAGGAACTCGAGCTGCTGCACGAACTTCCAGCCCGCCCACGGCAGCGCAAGCACCGACAGCGAAAGCAGCAGCAGCTTGGCGCGCAGGGTCACGTCAGGCGCGCCAGCGGTAGCCGGCGCCGTGCACGGTGTCGATCTCGTCGAAGGTGGCGTCGAGCGCCTGGAACTTCCGGCGGATGCGCTTGATGTGCGAGGTGATCGTGGCGTCGTCCACGACCACCTGCGCCTCGCGCATTAGCTGGTCGCGCGACTTCACGTGGCCGGGATAGCGCACCATCGCGTGCACCATCCAGAACTCGGTGACGGTGAGCGCCACCTCGGCCTCGTTCCAGCACACGCGCATGCGCTCGAGCTCGAGCGTGAGCGCGCGCAGGCGGTAAACCGACTCGCGCGCCTGCGGCGCGGCCAGCGAATCGAGCCGGCGGAACAGCGCGTGGATGCGGGCGGTCAGCTGCGGCAGGCTGGTGTCCTTGCTGAGGTAGTCATCGGCGCCCAGGCGCAGCCCAGAGATCACATCGAAGTCGGAGTCGCGCGCGGTCAGGAACAGGATCGGCAGCGTGGCCGAGCGCGCGCGCAGCTCGCGGCAGAGGTCGAAGCCGCCCTCGGGCTCGTCGCCCAGGCCGACGTCGATGATGACCAGGTCCGGCAGCTTCAGCGCGAACGCCGCCTGCGCCTCGGCGCGGCTGGCGTGGGGCTGGACTGCGTAACCGTGCCGGCGCAGGGCTTCGGCGTAGTTGGCGCGGATGGCGGGTTCGTCTTCGACGATGGCGACGGTGCGTGACATGGCGGCCAGCCTAGGCCAGCGCGCGGGGCGGCGGCAACGGATTGCCCGCAAATCGCCACAACTCGTCGGCGTCCTGCCCGAACCGGGCCCGGCGCCGGGCAGGCGGCGGCCGCGCAATGGCAGCGTCCCCAAGGAGCACCGCCATGCACGCCCGAGAAACCCGCAAGCCCCGCCTCTTCCGCCCCCGCCCGGCGCCCGCGCAGCCGCTGGTCTGGCTGTACCTGGTCGCCACGCTGGTGCTGGCCCTGGTGTTCGCCCTCGCCCCGGCCCGCGCCAGCGAGTTCGACCCGGAGCCCGACCCCGAACCCGAAGGCCTGCAGATGAAGATCGGCGACGAGTGGGTCGCCACCCTGGCCATGGACACCACCGTGGACATGCAGGTGCGCGGCCTGCTGGCCGAAGTGACGGTGCGCCAGACCTACCGCAACGACGCCAGCGAATGGCGCGAGGGCCGCTACCTGCTGCCGCTGCCCGAGAACGGCGCGGTTGGCGCGCTCACCCTGCGCGTCGGCGACCGGCTGATCGTGGGCGAGATCCGCGAGAAGGCCGAAGCCGAGGCGATCTACCAGGCCGCGGCCGCCAGCGGCCAGCGCGCCAGCCTGGTGTCGCAGAACCGCCCGAACCTGTTCCAGACCCGCGTGGCCAACATCGGCCCGGGCGAGGAAGTGGAGATCGAGGTGCGCTACTGGCAGCCGGTCGCCTTCCGCGACGGCGCGTTCTCGCTGCACCTGCCGCTGACCCTGACCCCGCGCTACGAAGGCACGCGCGAAGCCGCGGGCCTGCTCGACCCGGCCAGCCGCCCGGCCGCGCTGCCGGTCGCCGACGAAGCGATCGTGCGCAGCGGCGCGCTGCCGCCGACGGTGGCGCTGAGCGTCGAGATCGAGCCGGGCCTGCCGCTCAAGAGCGTCACCAGCCCCAGCCATGCGATCACCGTGTCGGCCGAGGGCAGCACCTACCGGGCCACGCTGGCCAACCTCGTTGACGCCAGCGACCGCGACTTCCTCCTGCGCTGGGAGCCCGTGCCCAGCCGCGCGCCGCGCAGCGCCGTGTTCACCGACACCTTGGACGGCGAGTCCTTCGCGATGCTGATGCTGGTGCCGCCCACGCTGCCGGTGGCGCCGCTGCCGCGTGAACTGATCCTCGTGATCGACAACTCCGGCTCGATGTCGGGCGCGTCCATGGAACAGGCGATCGAGGCCGCCGACCGCGCGCTGTCGCGGCTGCGCCCGGGCGATCGCTTCAACGTGGTGCGCTTCGACGACAGCTTCGAGCTGCTGTTCCCGGACGCCGTGGCCGCCGAGCCGGGCAACGTGGCCCGCGCCCGCAGCTTCGTGCGCTCGCTGCAGGCCGAGGGCGGCACCGAGATGCTGCCGGCGCTGCGCGCGGCGCTGGCCGGCCGGGCGCCGGCGGGCTACCTGCGCCAGGTGGTGCTGGCCACCGACGCCGCGATCGGCAACGAAGACGAACTGCTGCGCCTGATCGAAGCCGAGCGCGGCGAATCGCGCCTGTTCCCGGTCGGCATCGGCAGCGCGCCCAATGGCCACTTCCTGCGCAAGGCGGCCGAAGCCGGCCGCGGCACCCAGACCCTCGTCCGCAACGTCGAGGAAGTCACCGAAGTGATGGACGGCCTGCTGGCGAAGCTCGACCGGCCGGCGATGCGCGACATCACGCTGGCCTGGCCGGGCGCGGCCGAGATGCATCCGGCGCGCGTGCCCGACCTGTACGAAGGCGAGGTGCTGCAGGTGGTGGCGCGCGTCGAAAACCTGCAGGGCACGGTCGCCGTGAGCGGCCTGCGCCCGCAGCCCTGGACGCGCCAGCTGAAGCTGTCGGGCGGCTCCGCGGTGCCGGCCCCGGGCATTGGCCGGCTTTGGGCGCGCGCGCGCATCGACACGCTGGAGGATGCGATGCGCCGCGGCGAGAAGGAGTCCGAGATGCGCGCGCAGATCGTCGACACCGCCCTGCGCCACGGCCTGGTGAGCCGCTACACCAGCCTGGTGGCCGTGGACAAGACCCCGGCGCGCCCGGCCGGCGAGGCCATGGGCAGCTCGCAGGTGATGAACGCCACGCCTGAAGGATCCCTGCAATTCGCGCAGGGCAGCATGGGCTGGCTGCGCGAGCTGCTGCTGGCGCTGGCGATGGCGCTCGCGTCCTTCCTGCTGCTGCGCGGGAGGGCCTGAGCCATGGTCGCCCGCGTCATCGCCTGGATCGTCTGCACCGCCCTGCTTTGCCTCCTGCGCGAACCCGCGCAGGCCTGACCCCGGAGGTTTGCCATGGTCCTGATCGTCGAACGCCGTGATCTTCCCCCGCTGCCGCCGCTGGCGCCGGTGCCCGACCCGGGCCCGCGCTCGACCGAACGCGCGCTGCGCCACATGCACTGGCACTTCGTGCCCGCCGACGCCAGCCCGCTGCTGCGGCGCCGGCCAGTGCCCCTGGTTTCCCCTCGGACGGCGCAGGAGGCGCCGTGATTTCCCCCGTCGCCAGCCCCGCATCATGGATGCACCCTCGGGACAGGGAAGTCCCACCACCGCGGCTGCGCCGCTGGCTGGGCCGGGGGCTGATGCTGGCGGCGCTGGCGCTGGGCGGCCACGCCGCCTGGCTGCCGGCCAAGGCGATGCTGGCGCAGCAGCTGCTCGACCGCGCCTGGGAAACGAGCCTGGCCGACGGCGCCGCGCATCGCCCCTGGCCCTGGGCCGACACGCACCCGGTGGCGCGCCTCGGCGCGCCGCGACTGGGCATCTCGCAAATCGTGCTGGCCGGCGACGCCGGCCGGCCGCTGGCCTTCGGGCCGGGCTGGGCCGAAGCCAGCGCCGCGCCGGGCGCCACCGGCACGACCATCATCAGCGGCCACCGCGACACGCACTTCCGGTGGCTCGAACACCTGCGCGACGGCGACTGGGTCTCGCTGGAATCCGCCGCCGGCCCGCGCCGCTACCGCGTCACCGCCCGCGAGGTCGTGGACTCCCGCACCACCCGCATCGCCACCTCATCCACCGACCAGCTCGTGCTGGTCACCTGCTGGCCCTTCAACGCAACCGCCCCCCGCGGCCCGATGCGCTACGTCGTCACCCTCGCGCCGATCTAGGTTAGAGCGGTATTGACGCGGATTCACGCGGATGAACGCGGATAGAGCGAGAGCAGATCAATTAGGTGAAGAGGCGATAAAAAGGGGTCAGAGTGAATATTCGATTGAAACGAATATTTACTCTGACCCCTTTTTCTGTCTTGGCGGGCGCGATGGAGTTTCAGCTTCGGGGAATCACTCCCGCTTCTGCTCTATCCGCGTTCATCCGCGCAAATCCGCGTCGAAAAATCACCCCCCCCGGGCGGACGCGACAGCAGCACGCATGCGGGCGATCACGTCGGCGTAGTCGGGGGCGTTGAAGATGGCGGAGCCGGCGACGAAGGTGTCGGCGCCCGCCGCGGCGATGGCGGCGATGTTGTCGGCCTTGACGCCGCCGTCGATCTCCAGCCGGATCGGCTTGCCCAGCTTGTCGATGCGGTCGCGCACGCGCTTGAGCTTGTCCAGCGCCGACGGGATGAAGGCCTGGCCGCCGAAGCCGGGGTTGACCGACATCAGCAGCACCAGGTCGAGCTCGGGCAGCACGTAGTCCAGCACGTCCAGCGGCGTGGCGGGGTTGAGCACCAGGCCGGCCTGGCAGCCGTGCGACTTGATCAGCTGCACGGTGCGGTGCACGTGCTCGCTGGCCTCGGGATGGAAGCTGATGATGCTCGCGCCCGCGGCGGCGAAGTCGGGGACGATGCGGTCCACCGGCTTCACCATCAGGTGCACGTCGATCGGCGCGGTGACGCCGTGCTTGCGCAGCGCCTCGCAGACCAGCGGGCCGATGGTGAGGTTGGGCACGTAATGGTTGTCCATCACGTCGAAGTGCACCCAGTCGGCGCCGGCGGCGAGCACGTTGTCCACTTCCTCGCCCAGCTTGGCGAAATTGGCGGACAGGATGGACGGGGCGATCAGGCAGGACGACATGGCGGGACCCGGCAGCGGCGGGCGCGGCCCGCGGACGGCCCATTCTACCGGGCCAGCGACGCGGGCCGGGGCCGCCGTGGGAGCGACGCCGCCGGGCCTCGCGGGCGCGACCCGGGCCCTGCATCCGGCGGCCCCTTTGGGTGCGTAGGGGCAGAGGTCGGAGACAGCCGACGCCCCTTTGCCCAGGAGTCCCCCCACGATGAAGACCTCCCTCGCCCTGCTGATCAGCCTCGGCCTCGGCGCCGCCGGTGCCGCCCAGGCCCAGTCCCCCTGGAACGGCGCCTACGTCGGCGGCCACGCCGGCCCGTCCACCCAGGCGGATGCCCGCGGCGAAGCCATCCTGTTCGACACCAACCTCGACGGCGCCTTCGGCGACACCGTGCGCACCGCGGCGGGCGCGAACGCGTTCTCGCCCGGCTTCTGCGGCGGCGGCGCCAACGGCCCCACGCCCGCCAGCGGCTGCCGCAGCAACAGCGACGACGACAACGACGACTACGGCCTGCGCCTGGGCTACGACTGGCAGGACGGTGCCCTCGTCTACGGCGTGCTGGGCGAAGTGGCGCGCGGCGGCCTCACCGACAGCGTCGCGGCCTTCAGCACCACGCCGGCCTTCTACACGATGCGGCGCGAGCTCGAGACCAGCTATGCCCTGCGCGGCCGCGTCGGCTTCAGCTTCGGCGACGACCGCAACCTGCTCTACGCCACCGCGGGCTACGCCTGGGCGTCGGTGTCCAACGACTTCAGCACCAGCAACGGCGTCAACACCTTCGTGGCCAACGGCGACAGCGATGCCTCGGGCGCGCAGTACGGCGTGGGCTACGAGCGCCGGCTCGGCGAGGCGTTCTCGGTGGGGCTGGAGTACCTGCGCACCGACTTCGAGGACGAGGACTACCGGGTGCGGGCACAGGGCCCGGCGCCGGCCACCAATCCGTTCCTGCTGGTGAATCCCAACGGCACCGACTTCCGCCGCGGGAACAGCGACATAGAAGTCGAAAGCGTGCGGCTGACGCTCAACTACCGCTTCTGAGCCACGCGGCGCCGCGGGTGGGACGGCCCTTCCCCTGGGGCCGGCCTACTTGCGGCGCTGCTTCTGGATGCGCTCGTAGGCGGCGTTGATCTCGCGCGCCTTGTCCTCGGCCTGCTGCCGGATCTCGGGCGCCACGCCGCCTAGGCGGTCGGGATGGTACTGCGCGATCAGCCGGCGGTACGCGCGCTCGACCTCGGCCTCGCTGGCGTCGCTGGTGAGGCCGAGGATTTCGTAAGGGTCGTACTTCTTGCGGCGGAACCAGTCGGCGTCCAGCGCGTGGCCCAGCAGCAGGCCCAGCGCGGCGCCCGCCGGATGGCGCAGCAGCAGCCAGCCCGCCACGAAGCCGAGCAGCTTGCCGTAGTACCTCATCGCTGGCCCCCGCCGACGAAGCCGGGCTGGGCCGCGTACCAAGCCGCCAGCGCCTCGATGTCGCGCGGCTGCAGGGCGTTGGCGAGGCTGGTCATCGGGACCTGCTGGCGCTTGCCGCTGCGGTAGTCGGCCAGCGAGCGCTCGAGGTAGAGCCGGTCCTGGCCGCCGATGTGCGGCGTGCCCGGCGCGCGGCCGGTGCCGTCCTCGCCGTGGCAGGCGACGCAGAGACCGAGCTTGGCGGGCTTGGGCGGCAGGGCCGGGGCGGTGGCCGGGGCCGCGAGGCTGGCCAGCAGGAGCAGGGCGGGCGTGGTCATGGGCCGGATTCTAGCAGCGCGTCCTGCGTGTACGGCGTCATGGCCGGGCCGCCCGCCTTACAATGGCGGCCTCCCCCGTGCCCGCGAGCCCGCCGTGCCCACCACCCTGCACACTTCCGACCTGCCCGGCCTGACCCTGCTCCACCGCGGCAAGGTCCGCGACGTGTACGAACTGCCGGGCAACCGCCTGCTGATGGTCGCCACCGACCGGCTGTCGGCCTTCGACGTGGTGCTGCCGGACCCGATCCCGGGCAAGGGCGAGATGCTGTGCCAGATCAGCAACTTCTGGTTCGACAAGACCGCGCACCTGGTGCCCAACCACCTTACCCACGAGGACGTGGCCAGCGTGCTGCCGGCGGGCGTGGACCCGGCGCTGTACGCGAAGCGCGCCGTCGTGACCAAGCGCCTCAAGCCGGTGCCGGTGGAGGCCATCGCCCGCGGCTACCTGATCGGCAGCGGCTGGAAGGACTACCAGCGCTCGGGCGCCCTGTGCGGCATCGCCCTGCCCGCCGGCCTGCAGCAGGCTCAGCAGCTGCCCGAGCCGATCTTCACCCCGTCCACCAAGGCGGCCGTGGGCGACCACGACGAGAACGTCAGCTTCGCCCACGTGGTGTCGCTGGTCGGCGCCGACCTGGCGATGCAGGTGCGCGACGCGACGCTGGCGATCTACCGGTTCGCGGCGGCGTATGCGCTGGAGCACGGCATCATCATCGCCGACACCAAGCTCGAGTTCGGCCTGGACGAACACGGCGTGCTGCACGTGATGGACGAGATGCTGACGCCGGATTCCTCGCGCTTCTGGCCGGCCGACCAGTATCGGGTCGGCATCAGCCCGCCCAGCTACGACAAGCAGTTCGTGCGCGACTACCTCGAGACCCTGAACTGGAACAAGACGGCGCCCGGCCCGAAGGTGCCGGCCGAGGTCATCGAGGGAACGCGCCGCAAGTACGCCGAAGCCCTGGACCGCCTGGCCGACCTGCGCCTGGACTGATGCCGGGCCCCGGGGGCGGGGCTATGATGGGCCGTCCCCGAAACCCCGGAGCACGACCATGGCCACGTCCCCCGACCTGATCGATACGCCCGACCCGCGGCGCCCGGTCGACCGCTGGCTGTCGAGCTATTCAGGCGACCACGTCAACCCGACCAACCAGTCCATCCACCTGCTGTGCGTGCCGGCGATCGTGTGGTCGGTGACGGCGGCGTTGTGGGTGGTCCCGGTGCCGACGGCACTCGTGAACCAGGGCGCCTGGATGGCGGTGGGCATGTTCCTGGCCTGGGCCTGGTACTGGCGGCTGTCGCGGCCGCTGGCGATCGGCATGCTGGTGGTGTTCGTGGCCTTCGGCTTCCTCAACCGCGCGCTCTGGATGGCGCTGGGGTCGCAGGGTTTGCTCTGGCTGGCGATCGGCGTGTTCGTCGTGGCCTGGATCGGGCAGTTCATCGGCCACAAGATCGAAGGCCGCAAGCCGAGTTTCCTCACCGACCTGAGCTACCTGCTGGTCGGACCGCTGTGGACGCTCGACAAGCTCTATCGCAAGCTCGGCTGGCAGCACTGACTGCAAAAACGAATGTGGGAGGGGCTTCAGTCCCGATGCCCTTCACCGAAAAGCATCGGGACTGAAGTCCCTCCCACAGGTCGAACGTGCTGCCGTATCAGCCGGCCATCGCGGCCGCGCCGACGCCCATCATGCCGATGATGATGCCGATCACGATGCTGGCCACGAAGCCCAGCACCACCATCGCCACCAGGTACAGCAGCGACACCAGGCAGGACCGGCCGTAGCCGATGGCCTGGCCGGTCGGCGACTTGATCAGCAGGTTGATGAAGAACGCGGTGATGAACAGCGCCGCGAGCAGGCTCACGCCCATGATGCCCAGCGAGGCCATCATCATGCCGGCCGCCGCCGCCTCGTTGCCCATCGAGGCCGGATCGGTCATGCCGGCACCGACGCCCATCACCATGGTCAGCGCCATTTGGATGATGAAGCCCACCACGCCGGACAGGAACACCACCAGGATCGACTTGCCGTAGCTCGGCGAGAAGCCCTGCAGCAGGCGCACGCTGAACTTCAGGATCAGGCCACCCACCAGCAGGCCCAGCACCAGCATTACCGCGAAGATCACCAGGATAATGCCCCCCAGGGCAGCCATCTGTTCCATTGAAACTCTCCCCATTGGATACTCGGATGCGCGTTGCGCCCGCCGACTCTGCCCGAGCGCCGCGCCAGCGGCAAGCCATCCCGCGCCACTTGCCTTCCCACTCCCCCGCATCGGTAACCGGCATGCCCCTCCGCGACTTGCTCCTGGCGCTCCTGGTGTGCGTGGCCTGGGCCGGCAACTTCCTGACCTCGGCGCTGGCGCTGCGCGAGATGCCGCCGCTGCTGTTCACCGGCCTGCGGCTCGCGCTGCTGGCGCTGCTGCTGGGCGCCTTCCTGCGCCGCCCGGCGCCGGGCCAGTGGCCGCGGCTGCTGGCGATCGCGCTGTGCATGGGCGTGCTGCACTTCGGCCTGAGCTTCTGGGCGATCAAGCTCGCCGGTGACCTGTCCTCGCCGGCGATCGTGATGCAGAGCTACGTGCCGATGTCGGTGCTGCTGGCCTGGGCGCTGCTGGGCGAGCGCTTCGCATGGCGCACCGGCACGGCGATCGCTTTGAGCTTCGGCGGCGTGCTGGTGCTCGGCTTCGACCCGCTGGTGCTCGACAACCCCGAATCGCTGGTGCTGATGCTGGTGTCGGCGTTCTTCCTCGCGGTCGGCACGGTGCTGATGCGGGGCCTGGGTGGCGTCGATCGCTACGGCATGCAGGCCTGGACCGCCGTGCTGGGCGTGGGCCCGATGCTGGCGCTGAGCCTGTGGCTGGAGCCGGGCGGTTTCGAGGCCATCGCGGGCTTCAGCGGGCAGGCGTGGTTCGGCGTGGCCTACGCGTCCATCGTCGCGTCGCTGCTGGGCCACGGGATCTACTACTCGCTGGTGCAGCGCCACGCGGTGGCGAAGGTCATGCCGTGGCTGCTGCTGACGCCGGTCTTCGCGGTTGCGCTCGGGGTCCTGGTCTGGGGCGATCGCCCGGGCCCGAAGCTGTGGCTCGGCGGGGCGATGACCCTCGCCGGCATCCTGCTCATCGCCCTCCGCAGCCTCGCCAAGTCCCGTCCCGTTCCTACCCCCGAAGAACTTTAGGGCGTGGCGCCGGCGTCACCGCCCACGGGCACAAAAAGAAAGGCGGGCCGAGGCCCGCCTTCCAAAGCTTCCGACGCAGCAGGGGTCAGAGCTTGGCGACCCAGTCGTCCTTTTCGCGCGGGCGCAGCAGCCAGCGGCACAGCGCCGGCAGGAAGATGATCGCCGCGACCATGTTCACCACGAACATGAAGGTGAGCATGATGCCCATGTCGGCCTGGAACTTGAGGTCGGAGAAGATCCACATCGCCACGCCCACGGCCAGCGTCAGCGCCGTGTAGAAGATCGCGATGCCCGTGGTCTTGAGCGCCACGAAGTAGCTCTCCGCGACCGTCCGGCCCTGCAGCATCGACTCCCGCATGCGCGCGAAGATGTAGATGCCGTAGTCCACGCCGATGCCCACGCCCAGCGCCACCACGCACAGCGTGTTGACCTTCATGCCGATGTCGAGCTCGACCATCAGCGAATGGCCCAGCTCGGTCACCAGCACCAGCGGCGCCAGCACGCAGAGCGCGGCCAGCGGGTTCTTGAAGCTGATCCAGCACATCACGAACACCGCCGCGTAGAGCAGCATCAGGATCATGTGCTCGGACTCGCGCACCGTGTCGTTGGTGGCGGCGGCGACGCCGACGTTGCCGGTGGCCAGGCGCAGGTTCACCTGGTCGGAGGTGAACTCCGGGTTCTCGGCGGCCTGCTCGGCCAGCTGCAGGCGCAGGTTGCCGGGCACGTAGGCGTCGTTGGCCTCGCGGAACTCCTTCACCGCCGCGACCACGCGGTCGATGGTGGTGGCCTGGTGGTCGGAGGTGAAGATGGTGATCGGGATCGCGCTGCAGTCGGCGTTGAGCAGGCCCGAGTCGGTCTCGAAGCTCTGCGTGGCCTGGCGCAGCGTATCCGGGTCGCGCGGGAGGACGCGCCAGCGCACCGAGCCGTCGTTCCAGCCGGCGTTGACGATCTTGGCCGCGGCCGGCAGCGTGATGACCTGCTCCACGCCTTCCACGTTCTCCATGTGCCAGGCGAACCGGTCGATGGTCTCCATGGCGGCGAAGCTGGTGGTGCAGGCCGACGGCGCCGCCTCCGCGATCACGTTCATGATGTCCACGCCCAGCGCGAAGCGCTCGGCGATCAGCACCGCGTCCTGGTTGTAGCGGGCGTCCGGGCGCAGCTCGGCCACGCCCTTCTGGGCGTCGCCGATCATCACCTTGTTGCCGTGCTGCCAGGCGAAGAACCACACCACGAGGCCGATCAGGATCACCGCCGCGGCCGGGCCGGGCTTGGACAGGCGCGACAGCGCCGCCCAGATCTTGTCGAAGCGCGTGAGCTGGCGCAGGCGGAACTCGCGCTTGCGGTCGATGTTGCGCAGGCGGGTGTAGCTCAGCAGCACCGGCAGCAGCACCAGGTCGGTGAGGATGGTCAGCGCCACGCCGACGGTGGCGGTGATGGCCAGCTCGCGCACCATGTCGATCGGGATGACCATGATGGCGCCGAAGCCGATGCAGCCGGCGATCAGGGCCACGGTGCCCGGCACCAGCAGCATGCGGAACGACAGGCGCGCGGCCTCCAGCGGATCCACGGCGTCCTTGGCGCGGGCGCGCAGCTCCTCGACCGTGCCCTCCTCCAGGCCGCCGAAGAAGATCTCGCCGCGGAAGCGGTTGATCATCTGTTCGCCGTGGCTCACCGCGATCGCGAAGATGAGGAAGGGCGTCAGCATGTTCATCGGGTCGATGCCGAAGCCCATCAGCTTCAGCGCGCCCAGCATCCACACCACCGACACCAGGGCCGCGGCCACGGTCAGGCTGGCCAGCTTCACCGAGGTGGAGTAGAGGAACAGCAGCAGCCAGGTGAAGGCGATGGTGACCGCGAAGAACTTGATGACCGAGCGCGCGCCGTCGCTGATGTCGCCGACGACCTTGGCGAAGCCGATGATGTGGACGGTGTGGTTCTCGTCCTCGTACTTGGTGCGGATGGCCTCGAACTGCGCCGCCACTTCCTGGTAGTCGACCTTGTTGACGTCGCTTTCCGGGATCAGGTCGGCCCAGATCATCGCGCCGGACCAGTCCTTGGCGACCAGGCGGCCGACGATGTTGGCCTTGACGATGTTGCCGCGGATGGCCTGGAAGTCCTCGGGCGTGGACTGGAAGCCCTCGACGTTCGGGGTGAAGGTCTGCGGGATGACGTTGCCGCCGGACAGGCCGTCCTCGACCACCTCGATGAAACGCACGTTCGGCGTGAACAGCGAGCGCGAGCGGGCGTCGTCGGTGGAGTCGAGGTTGATGACGTCGTTGGTGACGTTCTCCAGGGTCTTCATGAACTCCTGGTCGAACATGTCGCCGTCCTTCGCGATCACGGCGACCAGCACGCGGTTGGCACCGCCGAACTCGGCCTCGTAGTCCTGGAAGGTCTGCATGTACTCGTGCTGCAGCGGCACCTGCTTCTTGAAGCCGGCGTCGACCTCGAGTTGCATGGCGAAGTAGAGCATCGCCACGGTGATCGCCGTGAAGACGATCAGGACGAGCGGCCGGTTGCCGAAGACGATCTTCTCGGCGAAACGGGCGAAGGGGCCGGGCTGGGCGTTGGGCAGGCTCATTGCTACTCCGTCACTTCGGGCGGTACAGGTCGGCGCCCTTGTCGCCGATCACGAGGTATGCGGCGTCGTCCACCGGCAGCACGCCCGACAGCAGCGGCGTTTCGCCGGTGCCCATCTCGTAGGCGGTGGCGGTGAACGGCGTATCGGCGTCGGGGCGCGTCAGGATGGCGCCGTTGGCGCCGACCAGCACCGCGCCGCCGCCGGGCAGCGCGTGGCCGCCCATCAGGCTGGTGGTGATGCCGGTCTCGACCTCGGTCCAGGTATCGCCGAGGTCGCGGGACTCGAGCACGTTGCCGCGCAGGCCGAACACCAGGATGTGGTCGTCCTCCCACGTCAGCACGCCGAACATCGAGCCCTCGTAGGGCAAGCGCTTGCTTTCCCAGGTCTCGCCGCCGTCGCGCGAGCGCATGAAGGTGCCGCGCTCGCCGGCGATCACCAGCGCGCCGGAGCCGGCGCGGGCCATGGCGTTGAGGTGCGGGTCGGACTCGGCGTCGAGCATCAGGTCGTCGTCGCTGAAGGTCCAGTCGTCGGCCTCGGCGACTTCATCGGACGCGGGTTCGGGCTCGGCCGGCGCATCGTCGGCGGCACCGCCCAGCACGCTGCGCGGGGTCCAGGTGACGCCGCCATCGCTGGTGACCAGCATCAGGCTGTAGGCGCCGATCGCGAAGCCGTTGCGCGCGTCGGTGAACAGCAGGTCCATCACCGGCACGCCTTCGCTCGGGTCGACGAGGTCGTAGCTCCAGGGCGCGGCGCGACGACGGGTCCAGGTCTGGCCGCCGTCGGTGGAATGGACGATGACGCCGTCGTGGCCGGCGGCCCAGAGCACGCCATCGGCGGTGGCGATCGTGGTGAGCGTGGCGCGGGTCGGCACCTTGGCCTGGGTCCAGGCCTGGCCGTCTTCCGAGACCAGGACATGGCCGCGTTCGCCCACGGCGAAGAAGCCGGCATTGGTGCGCACCACGTCCAGCAGCAGCGAGCGGCTGGCGCGCGGCAGGATCTCGGCGTCGAGCAGCACCGGGTCGGTGGCGGCGACGGGAGCGGACGGCTCGACGGAGGCTTCCGGAGCGGCGTCCAGGCCGGGGTCGGCTTCGGCCGTCTCGGCGGCAGCCTCCTCGGCGGGAATCTCGGGCTCGGGCGACTGCGCGGACAGCGGCAGCGCCAGGGCCAACAGCAGGGCGCCGGTCAGGCGCGAACGACGAAGGGGGATCGCTGGCATTTCTTCCTCCACCTGGGCCCGCGCCATTCGCGGGCCCCTGAACGCAGCCGCGCCCTTTCGGGCGCGGCTGGTGAATCAACCACTGGGGATCAGCGAACGCCCGCGGTGCGGAGGTTCTGCGGCGAGTAGTTCGCCGGGGTGCTCTGGTAGCCGAAGTCGCGCGGCTTGTCCTCGTTGTCCAGCAGGCCGGTGATGTAACGGCCGGACTTGAGGTCGTGGTGGGTCTCGAGGGTGGACCAGAAGGTCGGCACCTCGTAGTAGTTGATCGACGGCGCGTCGGAGTAGCGCCACAGGTTGCCCTGGCCGTCGTAGTGGTCGGTCAGCAGGATCTGGTAGCTGTCCTCGTCCAGGTAGAAGGTGCGGCGGCTGTTGATATGGCGCTGGCCGGCCTTGAGCTTGGCCTCGACCACCCACACGCGATGCAGCTCGTAGCGCATGAGGTCCGGGTTGAGGTGGCCCGGGCGGATCAGGTCGCGGACCTTGGCCTTGTCGCTGTGGGCCCGGTACGAGTTGTACGGGACCAGCATTTCCTTCTTGCCGACCACGGTCCAGTCGAAGCGGTCCATCGCGCCGTTGAACATGTCGGTCATGTCATTGGTGCGCAGGCCGTCGGACGCGGTGCCCGGGTTGTCGTAGGCGACGTTCGGGGCGCGGCGCACGCGGCGCTGGCCCGGGTTGTACACCCACGCCTGGCGCGGCGCGGCGGCCGCGTTCAGGGTTTCGTGCACCAGCAGCACCTGGCCGGCGAGGCGGGCCGGGCCGAGCACTTCCTGCTTGAAGTACAGCAGGATGTTGTTGATGTTCTCGGTGGTGTTGCCCGGCTTGTAGTACAGGCCCAGGATTTCCTCGCGCAGCTTGATCAGCGTGAACGCACCGCCGGCCGTCGGGGCCGCCTGGTTCGAGTAGCTGACCACCGACAGGCCCTTGTACTTGAGCTTGTGGTTCCAGATCAGCTCGTAGGCGTTCTGCGGGATCGGGAACGGGATGCCCTCGGCGCAGCCCTGGATGCCTTCGCCATTGGCGACCAGCTTGCACTGGGTCGCGTTGCGCTTGGTGAAGTCATAGGTGCGCTGCGGGAACGAGGCGCTGCGGCGGGTCGGGTACACGTCCATGCGGAAGGTCGGGTACTTGGCGAACATCGCCTTCTGGCCCGGCGTCAGCACCTCGCCGTACTGGGCGACGTTGGCGCGGGTGACCGAGTACAGCGCCTTGTCGGCCGCGAACGGATCCGGATGGAAGGTGCCCACGCGGAAACCCGCGGGCGGGCGGACGATGCCGCCGTCCCACGCCGGGATGGTGCCCGCCGCGTTGCCCGCCTTCTCGGCGCCGATCGGGGTCAGGCTCTGGCCGAGCTTGGCCGCTTCCTGCGCGCTGACCGCGGCCTGCGCGGCGCCGCTGCCCAGCACGATCGCGCCGACGAGTGCGGTCAACGCGTGCTTCTTGATGATTTTCATCCTCTGCCTCCCTGTTGGCGTCAGAACGAATACTTGACGGTGAACGACGCGAAGTCGCGGTCGTGGATCTGGTTGAACTGCTTGGCGCCGCTGAACTGCGTGTAGCTCAGGTCGAAGACCAGCTTGTTGAGGTAGTTCGCTTCGACGCCGAGGGTCAGCGACTTGCGGTCCTCGAGGAAGTTGCCGCCCGGCCCCGGGGTGGTACCGCTGACGTCATGGTTGAACGCGATGCGCGGAGACAGCGTGAGCGGGGTGCCGAAGGCGCTGGCGTAATCGGCGCGGGCCGCCAGGCGGTAGCCCCACGAGAACGCGGTCGGGAAGCCGCCGCCCAGCGTCTGCGGGTTGCGCAGGCAGCCGAACTGCAGGGCGCCCGCGCCCGGGAAGCCGGCCGCGGCGACGTCGGCGACGTCGCAGCCACCGCCGGTGTCGGTGCCTTCACCTTCGTAACGCAGCACGGAGGCGTCCGGCAGGTCCCAGACCTCGGTGGCGCCGACTTCACCGACCAGGGCGACCTGGTTGGCGCCCAGCACCTCGGCGAAGGCCTTGGTGAAGGTCATCTGGATCTGGCTGACTTCATGCTCGCGCCAGCCACGGACTTCCTGGCCGAGGGCGAAGCTGCCCAGCTGGCTGTTGAAGCGTAGCGCCGGCACCGGGATGAACGGGTTGAGCGGGCTCAGCGCGCCGAACAGCAGCTCGACGTCGTCGACCTGCAGCGGGGCGTTCGGGCGGTGGCTGATTTCGCCCTGCCAGGCAACGCCGCCCGGCAGCGTGGTGTTCCAGCTCATGCCGAACAGCTGGATGTCTTCCGGATACTCGACGAAGAAGCGGCCGCTGGCGGCGCCCACGAGCGGGTTGTTGACGGCGCGGCCCGAGAGCAGCGGCACGCGGCTGTGGTAGTTCAGGAAGTAGAAGCCGAACTCGGTTTCGTTCAGGGCCTCGGCGTACCAGCGCAGCGCCATGCCGTACTGGCCGGCGTCATCGGCGGCGCGGTCCTCGATGCGGCCGACGGCGTTGCCGCAGCCGATGGCGATGATCTGGCCGGCGGTGGCCGGGCCGTAGATCGCGGCGAGGTCGGCGAAGCGATCCGAGGTGGCGAAGCCGGCCGGACCGTTGTAGCAGGTGGAGAAGAAGTTCTCGGGGTTGTACACCGGCTGCGGCGTGGTGCCGAAGCCCAGCATCACGTAGGTGCCGCCCGGGGTGCCGAAGTCGTTGGAGCTGAAGTAGGTGCCGGCGGCATCGACTTCGATTTCCTCGAACTCGAACATGTACAGGGCCTCGAGGGCCACGTTCTCGGACAGGTTGATCGAGGCCCAGGCCATGTCGATCGGCAGGAAGGCTTCCTTCAGCTCGGCGCCGGCCACGCGCAGGGCGGACAGGTCGACCGGGTTGATGACGTTGATGCCGTTCTGGATGAAGGTACCCTCGCCCCAGCTCACCACCTGGCGGCCGACGCGGACGGTGCCGCCGAGCTGGCCTTCCTCGCCGAGCTCGAAGTTCTTGTAGACGAACATGTCGAGCATGCGGAAGCGCTGGCCGATGCGGTCCTGCGCGATCTCGGTGAGGTCGTCGCGGCCTTCGTTCTCGAAGTCGTGGAAGAAGGTGCCGCGGGCGAACGCGCCCCAGTCACGCCAGGTCAGGCTGACTTCGGAGGTGATCTTGAAGGCGCTGGAGATCGCGTCGCCGTCGTTGTACTTGAGGTTGCCGTCGTCGCGGTTGACCGAGAAGCGGCCCGGCGCGGCGATCTGCGAGGGGGCGCCCGGCACGCCGCCGGTCGAGGTGCAGCGGCCCGGGCCGACCGGGATCGCGCCGAGCGGGAAGTTCTGCGCGCAAAGCAGCGGGTTGAACCAGGACTTGGCGATCAGGTTCTCGTCCTGCTCCTCGACGCGCCACGAGTAGCCGTAGGACACGGTGGTGTCCCAGCTGCCCGAGAGCTCGCCGCGCGAGAACTCGAAGGCCTGGGCGGCCGGGGCAAGCACGAGGCCGAGCGCGACGGCGGCGGCCAGCGGGGCACGAGCGGCCCGCCCGTGGTTTGCATGCAGTTTCTTCATGGGTGGATCCTCGGGTCAGGGCTTGCGTGCGGTAATCGGGGCACCACCAAATGCGGTGGCATCAAGGGGCGGGTGGAGTAACGCCGCAAAGGAATTGTTCTTCATGACGGTTCTGGCTCCCCCCAGACTCTAGAGCATTTCCTCTAGGCATATTAATTGTTCGTTAGGATTTGGCAATGCTCCCGCGTATGGTGCCGGTCACGCTTCCCCATGTTGCGGCGCAGCACGCGGCGGGAAGGCCTCGGGACCGGGCCGGAAACCGCGCGGCGAGTGGCCCAGCGCCGTCCGCGCGGGGCCGCCGTCGTAGACCAGGTCCTGCCCCAGGCGGTCGAGGAAACCCTCGCCGAGCCCCGGCGTCCGGGTCAGCCAGCGCAGGCCGCGAACCGCCAGCCGGAACACCCATCCCGGGACCCGCAGCACCCGGGCGCCGGGCGCGCCGGCCGCGATCGCCCGCACCGCCATCTGGTCGAAGGGCAGCGTCTCGCCGCCCGGCAGGTCGAAGAAGCCGGGGCGCGGCCGCGGTTCGCGCAGGCAGGCCAACACCGCCGCGGCGACGTCCTCGACGTGCACGGGCTGGCGCAGCCCGCGGGCCGAGGCTGGCAGCGGCAGCAGGCGCCAGCGGCGCGCGGCGGCCACCAGCCGGCTGAGGTTGCGGTCGCGGCCGTTGCCGTAGACCAGGGTCGGGCGCAGCACGGTCAGGGCGATGCCGCGCGCGGCGGCGACCGCGGCCAAGCGGAGTTCGGCCGTGCGCAGCGACACCGCGAGCGCACGCTCGCCGGCCTCGGCGGAATCGCGCTTGGCATGCACGCTGGTCGAACCCAGGGCCACCACCCGCGCCGGCGCCAGCGGCGAGCGCTCGAGCCAGTCGGCGAACGCATCCAGCGGCCCGAGGCTGGCGATGGCGCCGGCCGCGGGCAGCCCCTCGAAGTCGTCCAGCCCGGCCTGCACCCAGCGCACGCCCCGCTGCGGCGCGCGCGCTTGCCGCGACACCGCCACGCAGGGCGGATCGCCCGGCGCCAGCGCCTGCGCGAAGGCCGTGCCCACTTGCCCGCTGAGCCCGAACACGAGCCATGGCGGGACATCCGGGGATCTGCGTTCTTCCATGCGCCGAGCATAGCGCCGCGGTCACGACACGGGCGCGACAAACGCATGGGTTAGACTTCCGGGCCGATCGTCGTCCCCCGGGGCGCCGGACCCGACCGCCGCCCCGCGCCGCTGGCCGCGGGGCGCCGACCAGCAAGGAACGCGATGCTCGAGGCACTGCTAGCCATTCCCTTCGTCCTGGCCCTGGCCATCGGGCTGCTGCCGCGCGAACGCCGCCGCACCGCCGCGTGGCTGGCGGGCCTGGCCCCCGTGGCCGGGCTGGTCCTGCTGGCGCTGCTCACGCCGCCCGTGCTGTCCGGGGAAGGCGTGCGCAGCCTCACCGAGTGGGTGCCGACGCTGGGCCTGGCCGTGTCGCTGCGGCTGGACGGGCTGGCCTGGATGTTCGCCGGCCTGGTGCTGGCGATCGGCGGCCTGATCGTGCTCTACGCCCGCTACTACCTCAGCGAAGAAGACAGCATGCCGCGCTTCTTCTGCTTCCTGCTGCTGTTCATGGGCTCGATGCTGGGGCTGGTGGTGGCCGGCAACCTGATCCTGATGGCGGTGTTCTGGGAGCTCACCAGCGTCAGCTCCTTCCTGCTGATCGGCTTCTGGAACCACCGCAGCGATGCCCGCGAGGGCGCGCGCATGGCGCTGGCCATCACCGGCACCGGCGGCCTGGCGCTGCTGGGCGGCGTGGTGCTGCTGGGCCGCATCGCCGGCAGCTACGAACTGGACGTGGTGCTGGCGGCGGGCCCGCAGATCCTCGCCAGCCCGTGGTACCCGGCGGCGCTGGGGCTGGTGCTGCTGGCGGTGTTCACCAAGAGCGCGCAGTTCCCGTTCCAGTTCTGGCTGCCGCACGCGATGGCGGCGCCGACGCCGGTGTCGGCCTACCTGCATTCGGCGACGATGGTGAAGGCCGGCGTGTTCCTGCTCGCGCGCCTGCACCCGGCGCTGGCGGGCAGCGACCTGTTCTTCTACGTGGTCAGCGGCATCGGCGCGGTCACGCTGCTGGTGGGCAGCTGGCACGCGATCTTCCAGCACGACATCAAGGGCCTGCTGGCCTACTCCACCATCTCGCACCTGGGCCTGATCACGCTGCTGTTCGGGCTCTCCACGCCGATGGCGGTGGTGGCGGGTTTGTTCCACATCATCAACCACGCCACCTTCAAGGCCTCGCTGTTCATGGCCGCCGGCATCATCGACCACGAGACCGGCACGCGCGACATGCGCCGGCTGGGCGGGCTGTTCAAGCTGATGCCCTACACCGGCGCGCTGGCGATCATCGCCTCGCTGGCGATGGCGGGGGTGCCGCTGCTCAACGGCTTCCTCTCGAAGGAAATGTTCTTCACCGAGGCGCTGGAGGTCGAGGGCCACCAGTTCATGCGCTGGGGCGTGGCGGCGGCGGCGGTGCTGGCGGGCGCGTTCGGCGTCGCCTACAGCCTGCGCTTCGTGGACGACACCTTCTTCGGACCGGGCCCGCTGCGGATCGAGACGACCCCGCACGAGCCGCCGCGCTGGATGCGCATCCCGGTGGAAGTGCTGGTGGTGGTCTGCCTCGCGGTCGGCATCGTGCCGGCGCTGACCATCGCGCCGGTGCTGCACGCCGCGGCCACCGGCGTGCTCGGCGACGACGTGCCGGCCTACAGCCTGGCGATCTGGCACGGCCTGAACGTGCCGCTGATGATGAGCCTGTTCGGCCTGGCCGCCGGCATCGCGCTCTACTTCGGCATCAAGCGGCTGATCGATCTCTACGGCATCAGCTACGACTCGCTGGGGCGCCGGGTGTTCGAGTGGAAGACCGACCGCGCGATCGCGTGGGCCGGCCGCCTTACCGCCACGCTCGAGAACGGCAGCCTGCAGCGCTACCTCGGCCTGATGGTGCTGGCGGCGCTGGTGATGGGCGCCACGCCCTTCCTGGCGGCGTCGCTGTCGCCCGGCGGTTCGCAGCCGATGCCGCCGCTGGGCTGGCTGGTGTGGGCGGTCGGCGTGGCGGCGACGCTGGCCACCGTCGCGCTGCACCGCCACCGCCTGCTGGCGCTGGTGGTGATGGGCGCGGTGGGCCTGGCGGTGAGCCTGGCCTTCCTGCTGCTGTCGGCGCCCGACCTGGCCCTGACCCAGCTGCTGGTGGAAATGGTGACGATCGCACTGATGCTGCTGGCGCTGAACTACCTGCCGGAGGAATCGCCGGTCGAGCGTTCGCGCCTGCGCCGATGGCGCGACGCGGCCATCGCGCTCGCGGCCGGCGGCGGCACCGCGGCGCTGGTGCATGCGGCGATCACCCGCCCGCTGGACACGGTGGCGACCGAGATGCTCGCGCTGTCGCTGCCCGAGGGCGGCGGCACCAACGTGGTGAACGTGATCCTGGTCGACATCCGCGGCTTCGACACGCTCGGCGAGATCACCGTGTTCGGCGTCGCGGGCCTGATCGTGCACGCGCTGCTGCGCCACGTGCGCCTGCGGCCCGAGCGCGTGGTCGACGGCACGCCCGACCCGCTGCTGATCCCCAACCTGGTGGCGCGCCTGCTGCTGCCGCTGGCGCTGGCGGTGTCGCTCTACCTCTTCCTGCGCGGCCACAACCTGCCCGGCGGCGGCTTCATCGCCGGCCTGGTGCTGGCGGTGCCGATGTTGCTGCAGTACGTGCTGTCGGGCACCGACTACGTCGAGCAGCGGCTGGGCTTCGACTACCCGCGCGTGATCGGCCTGGGCCTCGCGGCCGCGCTGCTCACCGGCCTGGGCAGCTGGCTGCTCGGCTATCCCTACATGACCAGCCATACCGACTACGTCGCCGTGCCCCTGCTCGGCAAACTTCCCCTGGCCAGCGCCATGGCCTTCGACACCGGCGTCTACCTTGTGGTGGCCGCCGGCACCCTGCTGATGCTGGGGATGATGGGCAGCGTGCGGGCGCCCGGCGCGCGGAGGGGCGGCTGATGGAGCTGGCGCTGTCGAGCTTCATCGGGGTGCTGGTCGCGGGCGGCGTCTACCTGCTGCTGCGCGCGCGCAGCTTCGACGTCATCCTGGGCCTGACCCTGCTGTCGTATGCCGTGAACCTGCTGATCTTCAGCATGGGGCGGCTGGTGGTGGGCAAGCCGCCGATCGTCGCCGAGGGCCTGGCGCCCACGCTGGCCAACCACGCCGACCCGCTGCCGCAGGCGCTGGTGCTGACTGCCATCGTGATTTCCTTTGCGATGACGGCGGTGCTGCTGGTGGTGGCGATCCGCAGCCGTGGCGAGAGCCGCACCGACCACGTCGACGGTGACGAGCCGCGGCCGGGGGATGGCCCGTGAGCCCGCACCTGGTGGTTGCGCCGATCCTGCTGCCGCTGCTGGCGGGCCTGTTGCTGCTGGTGCTGGGCACGCGGCGCGTGCAGGTGCAGCGCTGGATCGGCACCCTGGCCTGCCTCGGCGGCATCGCCCTCGCCGGCGCGCTGGCGCTGCAGGCCGACGACGGCGGCACCCGCGTCTACCTGGTCGGCAACTGGGCGGCGCACCTCGGCATCGCGCTGGTGGCCGACCGGCTGGCCGCCATCATGCTGCTGGCGACGGCGCTGCTGGCCCTGCCCTGCCTGGTGTTCGCGGCCGGTGGCTGGGACCGGCGCGCGCCGCATTTCCACGTGTTCTTCCAGTTCCAGCTGATGGGGCTCAACGGCGCTTTCCTCACCGGCGACCTGTTCAACCTGTTCGTGTTCTTCGAGGTGCTGCTGATCGCGTCCTACGGCCTGCTGCTCAGCGGCGGGCGCGGGCTGCAGATGCGCAGCGGCCTGCAGTACGTGGCCTTCAACATCACCGCATCGACGCTGTTCCTGGTGGCGCTGGGCTTCATCTACGGGCTCACCGGCGCGCTGAACATGGCCGAGCTCGCGCATCGCGTCGGCCAGGTGCCGGCGGCCGAGGCAGCGCCGCTGAAGGCGGCGGCGGGGCTGCTGCTGGTGGTGTTCTGCGCCAAGGCGGCGCTGCTGCCGCTGTACTTCTGGCTGCCGGAAACCTACGCGCGCAGCCCGGCGGCGGTGGCGGCGATGTTCGCGATCATGACCAAGCTGGGCGTGTACGCGGTGCTGCGTGTCTTCAGCCTGGTGTTCGGCGCCGAGGCCGGTGCGCTGGCCGGGCTGGCCTGGCCCTGGCTGCTGCCGCTGGGCGCGGCGACGCTGGTGCTGGCGACGCTGGGCGCGCTGGCCGCGCCCTCGCTGCGGCTGCTGGCCGCCTACCTGGTACTGGGTTCGGCGGCGACGCTGTTCATCGCGCTGGGGCTGGCGAGCGCCGACGCCGTGGGCGCGGGCCTCTATTACCTCGTGCACAGCACGCTGGTGGGCGGCGCGCTGTTCCTGCTGGCCGACCTGGTGCGCAAGCAGCGCGACAACGCCGGCGACAGCCTGCGCAAGTTCGACCGGCTGGGGCCGAAGGCGCTGCTGGGCTCGCTATTCCTGCTGGCGGCGCTGTCGGTGGCCGGGCTGCCGCCGCTGTCGGGCTTCATCGGCAAGTTCAGCCTGCTGGCGGCGGTGCCGGAGGCGCACGTGGCCTGGCTGTGGCCGGTGCTGCTGGGCACCGGCGTGCTGACGTTGATCGCGCTGGCCGGCGCCGGCAGCCATGTGTTCTGGCGCGAAGGCGGCGAGGTGCCGGCGGCCGGGCGCGTGCCTGCGCTGCGCCGGGCCGAGGTCGGGGCGACGATCGCGCTGCTGGCGCTGGGCGTGCTGCTGGCCGTGGCCGGCGGGCCGGCGCTTCGCTACGCGCAGGACGCCGGGGCGCAGCTGATGTCGCCCGCGGGCTACATCGAGCAGGTGCGCGGCGCGCTGCCGCGGCCGGGGGTGTCGCCATGAAGGCCTGGTTCCCCGCGCCGCTGCTCAGCCTGGCGGTCTTCGTGGTGTGGCTGCTGCTGGCGGCCACGCTGGACCCGGCCCACCTGCTGCTGGCCGCGGTGCTGGCGGTGCTGCTGCCGCTCGCCGCCCAGCGCCTGCGCGGCGAAAGCGCAGGCATCCGGCGGCCGCTGCTGGCGGTACGCCTGGGCCTGCGGGTGCTGGGCGACATCGTGATGTCCAACCTTGAAGTCGCCGGGCGCATCCTGGGCCGTGAATCGAAGATCCACCCGGGCTTCGTCTGGATCCCGCTCGAGATCACCAACCCGCACGGCATCGCCGCGCTGGCCGGCATCATCACCATGACGCCGGGCACGCTGTCGGCCGAACTGGCGCCCGATGGCCGCCACCTGCTGGTGCACTGCTTCCACCTCGACGATGCCGCCGCGACGATCGCCCAGATCAAGCAGCGCTACGAGTCCCCGCTCAGGGAGATCTTCCCGTGATCGAAACCTGCCTGGACATCACGCTGGGGCTGTTCGCCCTGGCGATGCTGCTGAACCTGTTCCGCCTGCTGCGTGGCCCCACCCTGCCCGACCGCATCCTGGCGCTGGACACGCTGTACGTGAACACGATCGCGCTGCTGGTGCTGGTGGGACTGCGGCAGGGCAGCACGATCCACTTCGAGGCGGCGGTGGTGATCGCCATGCTGGGCTTCGTGGGCACGGTGGTGCTGTCGAAGTTCGTGATCCGCCGGGACATCATCGAATGAGCGCGCTCATGGAAATCCTGGTCTGCGCGATGCTGCTGCTCGGCGGCGGCTTCGCCCTCGTCGGCTCCTGGGGCCTGGCCAAGCTGGGCGACTTCTACCTGCGCCTGCACGGCCCGACCAAGGCCAGCACGCTCGGCGTGGGCGGCGTGCTGATCGCGGCGATGCTGTGGCAGCTGGTGCAGGGGCAGCCCAGCCTGCGCGAGCTGCTGATCACGCTGTTCCTGTTCATGACCGCGCCGGTCAGCGCCCACCTGCTGGCCAAGGCCGCCCTCGCCCTCGACCCCGCCTCCCGCCCCGCCGACCCGAAATAAATCGGTACCGGGTTCATTTTCTTTACCGATGAGACCGAGCCCATGACCCTGCGACGCGTGGCACTGGTTTCGGGACCCGCGGCGGCCCTGGCGGCGTATTTCCTGCTGGTCAACGGCGGCAGTGCCCACGCGCTGGCGGCCACGGTGGGGCTGACGCTCTGGTGCGCGCTGTGGTGGATCCTCGAGCCGGTGCGCGGGCCGGTGACGGCGCTGCTGCCGCTGGCGGTGCTGCCGCTGCTGGGCGTGCTGGATGCCAAGCAGGTCGCGCAGAGCTACGGCCATGAGCTGATCCTGCTGCTGGGTGGCGGCTTCATGCTCTCGCGCGCGCTCGAGCGCAGCGGCGCCCACCGGCGGCTGGCGCTGGGGATGGTGCGGGCCTTCGGTGGCCGCAGCGGGCGCAGCCTGCTGTATGGCTTCATCGCGGCCTGCGGACTGATCAGCATGTGGATCTCGAACACGGCCACGACGCTGCTGATGCTGCCGGTGGCGCTGGCGGTCCTCGAGGGTTATCCGGACAAGCGGCTGCACGCGCCGCTGATCCTGGCGATCGCCTACGCCGCGAGTGTCGGCGGCCTGGGCACGCCGATCGGCTCGCCGCCGAACCTGGTGTTCATGCAGGTGTATTCCGAGGCCACGGGCACGCGCTACGGCTTCCTCGACTGGATGGCGATCGGCGTGCCGGTGGTGCTGGTGTTCCTGCCGCTGATGGCGCTGTGGCTCGGCCGCGGCCTGGCGGGCGCGCCGGCGGCGGTGCTGCCCGACAGCGGGCCGTGGACGCCGGGCGAGCGGCGCGTGCTGGTGGTGTTCGCGCTGACGGCGCTGGCCTGGATCTTCCGCAGCGAGCCTTTCGGCGGCTGGAGCGCGCTGCTGGGCCTGCCGGGCGCGAACGACGCCAGCGTGGCGCTGCTGGCGGTGGTGGCGCTGTGCGTTATTCCCGACGGGCGCGGCAGCCAGCTGCTGGACTGGGAGACGGCGGAGAAGGTGCCGTGGGGCGCGCTGGTGCTGTTCGGAGGCGGCATTGCGCTGGCGGCGGCGTTCCAGACGTCCGGCCTCAGCGCCGCGGTGGCGGAAAGCCTCTCGGGCCTGAGCGCGCTGCCGCTGCCCCTGCTGCTGCTAGGCATCGTCGGCGGCGTGGTGCTGCTGTCGGAGATCGCCAGCAACACGGCGACCGCGGTGCTGCTGATGCCCATCCTCGCCGCCACCGGCGTCGCCGTCGGCGTCGACCCCGCGCTGTTCATGTTCCCCGCGGTGCTGGCCGCAAGCGTCGGCTTCATGCTGCCGGTCGCCACCGCGCCCAACGCCATCGCCTACGGCAGCGGCCTGGTCACGTCCCACGACATGCTGCGCCACGGCGCGGTGCTGGATCTCATCGGCGTCGCCGTCCTGAGCGCGATCTGCTACCTCGCCTTCGCCTGACAAAACCAAATGAACCTGGTTCATTTGGTTTTGCTGTTTGGGTTACTTTTTGGGGAGGTAGAGGTCGGTGATGGTGCCTTCCTGGATTTCGGCGGCCATGGCGACGGATTCGCTGAGGGTGGGGTGCGGGTGGATGGTGTGGCCGATGTCGCTGGCTTCGCAGCCCATCTCGATCGCGAGGGCGAGTTCGGCGATCAGGTCGCCGGCGTGGACGCCGACGATGCCGGCGCCGATCACGCGTTCGGTGTGCTCGTCGAAGATGAGCTTGGTGAAGCCCTCGGTGCGGCCGATGCCGACCGCGCGGCCGGACGCCGCCCATGGGAACTTCGCCACGCCGACCGCGAGGCCCTTGGCCTTGGCTTCGGTTTCGGTGACGCCGACCCAGGCGATCTCCGGATCGGTGTAGGCCACCGACGGGATCACCCGCGCCACCCACTCCTTCTTGTGCCCCGCCGCGACCTCGGCCGCCAGCTTGCCCTCGTGCGTGGCCTTGTGCGCCAGCATCGGCTGGCCCACCAAGTCACCGATGGCGAAGATGTGCGGCACGTTGGTGCGCATCTGCTTGTCGACGGGAATGAAGCCGCGGTCGGTGACTTGCACGCCGGCCTTGTCGGCGTCGAGCTTGCCGCCGTTGGGCGCGCGGCCCACCGACACCAGCACGCGATCGTATTTCGTGCCCGCGGGCACCGACGCGCCCTCGAAGGTGGCGTGCAGGCCGTCCGTCTTCGCGTCCACCTTCGCGACCTTGCAGCCCAGGTGCACGGCCACGCCGCGCTTCTTCAGCAGGTCGGCCAGCGGCTTCACCAGGTCCTTGTCGGCGCCCGGCATCAGCTGGTCCATGAACTCCACGACGGTGACCTGGCTGCCCAGCGCGGAATACACGCAGGCCATCTCCAGCCCGATGATGCCGCCACCGACGACCAGCAGCGACTTGGGGATGTCGGACAGCATCAGCGCATCGGTGGAATCCATCACCCGCGCATCGTCCCAGGGGAAACCGCCGAGCTTCACCGGCTGCGAGCCGGCGGCAATGATGCACTGGGCGAAGCGCACGCGCTTCACGCCCTCCTGCGTGCGAACCTCGAGCTCGTGCGGCGACACGAACCGGCCCTCGCCGGTCAGCGTGCGCACCTTGCGCTGCTTCGCCATGCCGGCCAGGCCTTTCACCATCTGCCCGACCACCTTGTCCTTGTGGCCGCGCAGCTTGTCGAGGTCGATCTTCGGCGTGCCGAACTCGATGCCGAAATCGGCGGCGTGCTTCGCCTCCACCAGCACCTCGGCCGCGTGCAGCAGCGCCTTGGACGGGATGCAGCCGACGTTGAGGCAGACGCCGCCCAGCGCGTCGTAGCGCTCGACCAGCACGGTGTCCAGGCCGAGGTCGGCGCTGCGGAAGGCAGCGGTGTAGCCGCCGGGGCCGGCGCCGAGGACGAGCATTTCGCACTCGATGTCCGCCTTGGCGCCGCTGTCCAGCGAAGCGGCGGGTGCCCTTGTGGGAGGGACTTCAGTCCCGATGCCCTTGGCAGTGTTCGCTCCGGCGGCCGCGGCGTTCGGGACGGAAGTCCCTCCCACAGTGGCAGCCTCCGTCGCCTCGACGAGGGCGATCAGGTCGCCGGCAGAAACGGTGTCACCGATCTTCACCTTCAACTCGGTGATGGTGCCCGCGGCGCTCGCCGGCACCTCCATCGTCGCCTTGTCCGACTCCAGCGTCACCAGTCCCTGGTCCTTCTTCACCGCGTCGCCGGGCTGCACCAGCAGCTCGATCACGGGCACGTCCTTGTCGTCGCCCAGGTCGGGCACGCGCAGTTCGATCTTTGCCATCGTTCTCTCCGGGATCAGGGGGCGCGCCAGCGGGCGTAGAGCTCCGGCCGGCGGTCTTGCAGGTTCTTGACGGTGCCGCTGCGGCGCGCCTCGCGCAGGGCGGCCAGGTCCAGGTCGGCGAACAGCAGCTGCTCGACCTGCGGCGCGGCCTCGGCGGCGATGCCTTCGGGCGGAAACATCACGTCGCAGGGCGTGTACACCGCCGACTGCGCGTACTGGATGTCGAAGTTGGCGACGTTGGGGCAATGGCCGACGTTGCCGGCCGCGACCACGTACACCTGGTTCTCGACCGCGCGCGCACGGCAGCTCAGCGACACCCGCAGGTGCCCGCTTCGCAGGTCGGTGCAGTAGGGCACGAACAGCACCAGCGCGCCCTGGTCCACCAGGTGGCGGCCGAGCTCGGGGAACTCGCTGTCGTAGCAAACCATCACCCCGACCGGGCCGGCGTCGGTTTCGATCACGCCGGCGGCGTCGCCGCCCTCGACCGCCCAGCTGGCCTGCTCGCTGGGCGTGATGTGCAGCTTGTCTCGGCGGTGCAGCGCGCCGTCGCGGGTGGCGACGTAGCAGATGTTGCGCAGGTCGCCCTCGGGCGTGCGGGTCGGGTGCGTGCCGCCGACCACGTGGATGCGGTACTGGTCGGCCAGGCGCACCAGCAGCGCGGTCACGTCGGGCGTGTGGCGGCTCAGGCGCTCGATCGCCGCGGCCGGATCGAGCATGGACGACTCGGCGCTGAGTAGCTGCAGGGTGAACAGCTCGGGGAAGACGATGAAATCGGCGCCGTAGTCGGCCGCCACCCGGACGAACTCCTCCACCTGCGCGGCGAAGCCGTCGAAGCCGGCGACCCGCCGCTGCCCGTACTGCACCGCCGCGACGCGGATGCGCGCGGGCACCGCGCCTGGAATGGCGGGCAGCGGCGCGGCCATCAGAGCAGCAGGCGGCGCAGGTCGCCCAGCACCTGGGCCAGGTAAGCGGTGAACCGCGCGGCGGCGGCGCCGTCGATCACGCGGTGGTCGTAGCTCAGGCTCAGCGGCAGCATCAGGCGCGCATCGAAGTCCTTGCCGTTCCAGACCGGCTTCATCGCGCTGCGCGACACGCCCAGGATGGCGACTTCCGGTGCGTTGATGATCGGCGTGAACGCGGTGCCGCCGATGCCGCCCAGCGAGCTGATCGAGAAGCAGCCGCCCTGCATGTCGGCCGAGGTCAGCTTCTTGTCGCGCGCCTTGGCGCTGATCTCGCCCAGCTCCTTCGCCAGTTCCAGCAGGCCCTTGCGGTCCGCGTCCCGGATCACGGGCACCACGAGGCCGTCGGGCGTATCCACGGCGATGCCGATGTGGAAGTACTGCTTGAGCACGAGGTTTTCGCCGTCGAGCGAGGCGTTGAAGTTCGGGAACTTCTTCAGCGCGGCGACCGCGGCCTTGATCAGGAACACCAGCGGCGTGACCTTGGTGTCCTTGTTCTCCTCGCCCAGCTTCTTGCGGAAGGCCTCCATCTCGGTGATGTCGGCGTCGTCGAACTGGGTGACGTGCGGGAT
Source organism: Arenimonas metalli CF5-1 (assembly GCF_000747155.1). Classification (GTDB taxonomy): domain Bacteria; phylum Pseudomonadota; class Gammaproteobacteria; order Xanthomonadales; family Xanthomonadaceae; genus Arenimonas; species Arenimonas metalli. Next base: position 42,011 of record NZ_AVCK01000002.1, read on the forward strand.
CATGGCCCAGTTGCGCGCGAGGTTGGCGCCGCTGAGCTTCTGGATGCGCGAGAGCGGCTTGCTTTCGACCGGCCCGAACTTCGCGAAATCCACCTTCGGCCACGGGATCAGGTCGAGCCCGCCGCCACCGCCGGTCGCGCGGGGTGCGCCGCCGCCGGCCAACGCCGACTTCACGAAGGCCTGCACGTCCTCCTTGCTGATGCGGCCGGCGCGGGCGCTGCCCGTCACCTGCGACAGGTCCACGCCCAGCTCGCGCGCGAACAGGCGCACGGCCGGGCTGGCGTGCGGCACCTTGGCCGGCATCAGCGCGTCGGCGTCGAAGCTGACGGGCGGGCTGCTGCGCGAGGGCGCCTCCGCCGACGCAGCGCGCGGGGCTTCGGCCGGCTTGGCCGGGGCCGGTGCGGCGGATTCAGGTCTGGCGACGGCAGCCGGCGCCGGCGCGGCAGCGGGGGCGGGGGCGGGCGCGGGAGCAGGCGCCGCCGCGGGCTTGGCGGGCGGAGGCGCAGCGGCCGCC
>NZ_AVCK01000003.1 GCF_000747155.1 Arenimonas metalli CF5-1
CGGCCGGCTCGATCAGCGCCACCACCGAGCCCTCGGACAGCTCGTCGCCGACCTTGACCTTCAGCTCGCGCACGATGCCGTCGAACGGCGCCGGCACTTCCATCGTCGCCTTGTCCGATTCCAGCGTCACCAGGCCCTGGTCCTTCTTCACCACGTCGCCGGGCTGCACCAGCAGCTCGATCACGGGCACGTCCTTGTCGTCGCCGATATCCGGCACCCGCGCTTCCTTAAGCTCGGCCATGGTCCACCTGGGTTCCGCGAAATGAGTCCGCGCCCATTGTCCCCCGTTCGCCGACGACGGCCAAGCGCCGGACAAAAAGAACCCCCGGGGTAACGGGGGCCTTGGATTGGCGCAAACACCCTGGCGACGCGTGCTGTTCGCCGCCAGGCGAGGCCGGTAACGGCCCGAGCGCAATGTCACCCTTGGAGAGCAGGGCCAGTCTGGCCGCCACCGCGGCGACGATGCGCGTGCGGATGGTGACAGTGACTGCAGTCATGGACTGCCCCCGGCGCCGGAAGTTCCCGGCGAGCCTGAATCGTTCACGCGACTTGGACGCCGGCCTCACCGGGGCTTGAAGCGGCGCTCGCGAGGATCGGCGGGCCGGAAAGACCGGTCCCCCCGATAACCCCGCAAGGAGCCACCCCATGCCCCGCATTGCCCTGATCGCCCTCGCGCTTGGCGGCGCGCTCGCCGCCACCGGCGCCAACGCCCAGTCCTTCACCGCCACCCTCGGCTACCAGAACACCGACCCGAAGTCCGACAACGGCACGCTCGCCGGCGCCCGCGCCAGCGTCAACGATGACTGGAGCCTGACCGGCAGCTTCGCCTACGGCTTCAACGACAACTTCTCGGTCGAGCTGTGGAGCGGCCTGACCGCGTTCGAGCACGAAGTCTCGCTGGCCGGCCTCGGCACCGTCGCCACCGTCGAGCACCGCCCGACCACGCTGAGCCTGAACTACCACTTCAACACCGACGGCCAGTTCCGCCCGTTCATCGGCGCCGGCTACGGCGTGGTCAACGTCTCGGGCGAGCAGAGCCGCGGCGCGCTGGCGGGCCTGGGCATCGACGGCGACAACGCCAACGGCCTGAGCCTGACGCTGGGCGCGGACGTGTACTTCAACGACAACTTCTTCGTGCGCGCCGACGTGCGCAAGCTCGACTTCGACACCGAAGTGACCGTCGAGACCCTGGGCAACGTCGGCACCGCCGAGGTCGACCCGCTGGTCTACGGCATCAGCGCCGGCTTCCGCTTCTGATCCACCGCTGAAAACCCCCGGGGCGGCCCCACCGCCCGCCCCCGGGGACCCCGCGCTTCAGCCTTTGCGCTGGGCGCGCTGCGCGCGATGTTCCGCGCGCATCTGCTGGCGGTGCGCCTTCAGTTCGTCCGCGCTGATCTCGCCGTTCTTGTCGGCATCGATCACCGCGAAGTGCTCCGCCCAGCGCGGCATCTTGCTCCCCAGCTCGGCGCGGCTGATCGCGCCGTTGCCGTCGTCATCCATGCCCTTGAAGAGGCCGCGCTGGTAGGCGTGCATCGTCCGCATGCGGTGATGGCGCTTGCCCTGCATGGCGTGGCGGCGCGCGTCGGCGATTTCAGTGCGCTCAAGCTCGCCGTCGCGGTTGGCGTCGATGCGGTCGAAGTTGCGCACCATGCGATCACCGAAGGCCTGGGCCTCGATGCGGTCCAGGCGGCCGTCGCGGTCCTTGTCGGCCTCGGCGAAGCGCGCCTCGGCCTTGGCCTGCCACTCGGCGCGGCGCGCCTCGCGGTCGGCGCCGGCGTCCTGCGCAAAGGCGAAGCCGCTGGCCAGGACCAGGGCGGTGCAGATCAGTGGCTTGAACATGTGGATCTCCCTCGTGGCGGCCCATTCCGCCCATGCCACCGAAAACGTGGCAACCCGGCACGCGTTGACGGGGCGCGCGAGGCCGCGGGGCATCCGTTCAGCCTCGCCATGGCGCCGCTTGCCGCCGTCCGGGCGCTGCGGCATCGTTCCCCCGGCGCCCCCTGGAGAAACGCCGATGAAGACGCGACTGCTCGCCCTCGCCCTGGTGATCCCGCTGGCTGCCTGCCGGCAGGAGGCGCCCGCGCCCGCCGCCGAGGCCCCGCCGCCGCCGCCGATGGCCACCGCGCCGGAACCGGCGCCCCCGGAAGACACCGCCGTGCCCACCGTGCCGCGCGCCTTCCTTTGCCGGGGCAACGAACCCTTCTGGTCGCTGGACATCACGGCCGACCGCGCCCTGCTCAAGACACCCGACGCCGAAACCGAACTGCAGGGCGAACTGGCGGCCGCCGACGGCGGCAGCTTCCGCTTCACCGGCGCGCCGGAAGGCAGCCCCGAGGAATCGGTGGCCACGCTCATCGCGCCGGGCCAGTGCTTCGACACCATGGCCGACGGCCCTGCGTTTCCCTTCAGTGCCCAGGCCAGCTTCGGCGGCGGCGCGCCGGTGAACGGCTGCTGCAGCGCCGAGATGGGCCTGGACCTCGACGCCGCGCCGGTGTTCGAGGCCGCCGGCAAGCCCGACACCGACTGGACGCGCCGCCTCGCCGAGCTCGACGAGGCGATCGGCCGCTGCGTCCAGGACGCGGGCGTGGTCACGGTGGCCGTCACCAGCGCCTGGCCGATGAACCGCGGCAAGGCCGGCGTGCGCCTGCGTGACCCGGGCGATGCCCGCTTCGACTGCATCGTCGACCTGGGCAGCGGCAAGATCGACAACGTCACGGCCGTCGCCGCCGACGACCGGGTGCCCAACGAAGGCCATCCGCTCTGGCTGCCGGCCGGCAACGGCCCGCCGATCCTCGGCTGCGGCCGGGTCGAGCGGGTGATGCTGGGCGGCGACGCCGTGGTGGGCTACCTGCACTACACCGACGGCTGCGGCTGAGGCCGCGGCGTCAGGCCGCGGGCAGCCCCAGCCGGGCGCAAAGGCCGCCCTCCGGCCCGGCGTCCAGCACGAGCTGGCCGCCGTATCCGGCGGCCAGGTCGGCCGTGATCGCGAGGCCCAGGCCGGTGCCGGGCGTGCGCTCATCGAGGCGCACGCCGCGCTGCAACGCCGCCTCGCGCTGGCCCGGCGGCAGGCCCGGGCCATCGTCGCGCACCTCGATCCACAGGCCGGCGGCGGCAAGGCCCGCCACCACGCGCACCTGTCCGCGCGCCCATTTGCAGGCGTTGTCGAGCAGGTTGCCGAGCATTTCCTCCAGGTCGTCCTCGGCGCCGCGGAAGCGCAGCGCCCCGGGCACCTGCACGTCCCATGACAGCGCCTTGGCGGCATGCGCGGCCTGCAGCAGGGGCTGCAGCCGCGCCACGGCCGCGGCGACGCCGGCGGCGCCGCGCAGGTCCACCGGCGTGCCGGCGGCCAGGTGCCGTTCGACCACGGTGCGCATGCGTGCGGTTTGTTCGGCCACCAACTCGGGCAGGTCGTGGCCCGGGCGCTGGGTGCCGGCGTCCAGCACGGCCAGCGGCGTTTTCAGCGCGTGTGCCAGGTCCTGCGAAGAGCGGCGCGCACGCGCGACCATGCGCTCGTGGTGCTCGAGCAACTGGTTGAGATGCTCGGCCAGTGGCATGACCTCGGTGGGCAGCGGTGCCGGATCCAGGCGCCGGGCCTCGCCGCTGCGTACTTTCGCCAGCCCGTTGCCGAGCCCGCGCAGCGGCTTCAGGCCATAGCGCACCTGCCCGGCCGCGGCCAGCGCCAGCCCGGCCGCCAGCAGCGCGAAGGACAGGCCGGCCAGCCAGCGGAATTCCTCGACCTCGCGGCGCAGGATGGCCTGGTCGCTCGCCACCCATACCCGCACCGGCGCGTCGACGCCCGGCAGCTGAATCGTGCGCTCGGCGCTGCGCAGCACCTGCCCGCGCGGGCCCGCCACTTCCCGGAGCCGCAGCGCGCCGTCGGTGGCGGCGACCGGGAGCACCGGCGCGAAGTCCCACATCGAGCGCGAGCGGAACGCCCCCGGCCCTTCGCCCACCTGCCAGTAGTGGCCGGAGAACACGCGCGCGTAGCGGCCGTCGGCGGGCTCGCGGCGCATCCGCACCTGGCCGTTGCCGTCGCGCGCCAGCACGCCGGCCACCGTCACCAGGTCATCGGCCAGGCGTCGGTCGAAGGCACCCAGCACCGCGCGTTCGAAGGCCGCGCCCAGCAGCCACGCCGCCAGCAGCGAGGCGGCGGCGATGCCGGCGAGGCTGGCCAGCAGCAGGCGCCCGCGCAGCGAGCGCAGCGTCCTCATGGCGGGTCGCCCAGCACGAAGCCCTGGCCACGCAGCGTGCGCAGCAGGCCCGGCCCGAGCTTTCGCCGGATGCGGCTGATCAGCACGTCGAGCGCGTTCGAATCCGGGTCGAAGCCGCCTTCGTACACATGCTCGCCCAGCAAGCCGCGCGTGATCACCTTGCCCGGGTGGTGGATGAAGTAGGACAGGATGCGGAATTCCTGCGCGGTCAGCGCCAGCGGCGCACCGTCGAGGCTGAAGCGCGACGTGTTCACGTCCAGCACCAGCGGCCCGCAGGCGAGTCGCGGATGCGCATGCCCGGCGCTGCGGCGGATCAGCGCGCGCAGGCGCACGATCAATTCCTCCAGCTGGAAGGGCTTGGTGAGGTAATCGTCGGCGCCGGCGTTGAAGCCGGCCAGCTTGTCGTGCCAGCGGCTGCGCGCGGTCAGCACCAGCACCGGGAAGCCGCGCCCGGCGTCGCGCCAGCGGCCCAGCGCGGCCAGCCCGTCCATGCCCGGCAGGCCCAGGTCGAGCACCGCGGCGTCGAACGCCTCGGTCTGGCCCAGGAATTCGGCCTCGTTGCCATCCGCGACCGCGTCGACCGCGAAGCCGGCCCCGGCCAGGGCCTCGGCGATGCGTGCGCGCAGCGTCGGGTCATCTTCCGCCAGCAGGATGCGCATCAGTCGTCGTCATCGTCATCGTCCACCTCGAGTTCGAGCAGGCGGCCGCTGCGGGCATCGTAGGTGAGTTCGACCACGCGGCCGTCCTCGCGCAGGATCTCGATCTCGTACTCGCCGTCGTCGAGCTCGACCTCCAGCACCTCGCCCGGGTGCTCGCGTTCGGCCCGGGCGAGCAGGCGCTCGAGCGGCACGAACTCGCCGCGGCGCACGCCTTCGCGCGCGCGCCGCGAATCGTCGTCCGCCTGCACGGGCACGTGCAGCGCGGCGACGGCGCCGGCGATCACCAGCAGGATGGGAAGCTTGGGCATGCGCGCAGTGTGCCGGGAATCATTAACGGCTCCGTTAACGACCCGATCATGGGCCTGTTAGGCGCGGTGCGGATAGTGGCGTCCACCGGCAACGACCGGACCCACCCACCGAAGGAGACACCCCATGAAGACCCCCACCCTGCTGATCGCCCTCTCGCTCGCCTTCGCCGCCAGCGCGGCCTCCGCCCAGCCGGTCGGCAGCGCCGCCGACGCCACCGCCCGCCTGCAGGCAGCCGGCTACGCCGACGTCCGCGACCTCGAGTACGACGACGGCCTCTGGGAAGCCGAAGTGCGCCACGCCGACGGCCGCTGGCACGACGTGGCCCTCGACCCGGCCACCGGCGAGCTGATGGACGACCGCGGCGACCGCGGCCTGATGACCGCCGGCGACGTGATCGCCCGCCTCCAGGCCGCGGGCTTCACCGAGGTGCGCGACCTCGACCTCGACGATGCCGTGTGGGAAGCGGACGCCCGCGGCAGCGACGGCCGCCGGGTCGAACTGCGCATCAACGCCCATTCCGGCCGCGTGATCTCGGAGGAGATCGACGACTGACCGCCGCGCCAGGCGGAATCCCCGGACGGGCCGCGAAAGCGGCCCGTTCCTTTTCCGGCCCCGCGCCGGATCAGCCACGCCCGCGGCCGGCGGGCCCGTCGGATTTCGCCCCCGGAGGGCGTAAAGTCCGTTTTCACCCGCAAGGTGTCGTTTTCGCCACTGCCGGGGGCGGCCCGCGGGGCGGACGCTGTGCCTACCCCGGGCCTCGCCCGATTCGCACGGAGCCACCCATGAATCGCCTGCTGCTGGCCGCTCTGCTCTCCCTCGCCGGCCTGGCCCCCGCCAGCGCCGCCCCGCCCGCCGACGAAGCCATCTTCGTCGAGGGCAGCCGCTACGACGCCGTCCTCAGTGCCAGCCGCGGCGACTGGCGCCTGCTGCCGCTGACCGGCGCCGAAGTGCGCCTGCGCCTGGCCGAGGCCTGCCGCGCCGGCCCGACCCCGCCGCCCGGGCTGTGGCTGCTGAGCCAGGACGCCGCCGGCCGCCCGCAGCTGGTCGCGCCCTCGGCGACGCCGCTGCCGGCCGGCCATCCCGGCCGCATCCCGCTGGTGGGCTGCGGCGATGCCGACACCGGCGCGCTGGCCGTGCCCGACGCGCTGTCGGACTGGCTGCGGCAGCATTCCGGAGCGATCTATGTCACGCGATGAGCAGCGCTTCACCGTCGGCCTGCTGGCGCTCGAGGGCGCCGTGCTCTCGAGCCTCACCGGCCCGATGGACATCCTGCGCATCGCCCAGAAGCTGGCCGAGGTGCGCGATCCGGGCACCCGCCTGCGCCTGGAGACCGTGCTGGTCGGCGCGCGGGGCCAGGCCACGGTGACCGGCAGCGGCGGCCTGTCGATCGGCCCGGTGCAGCCGCCCGAGGTCGCGCTCGACCTGCTGCTGGTGCCGGGCTACATGCACTCCAGCGCCGGCGACATGGTCGACCAGCTGGCGGGCTTCGGCCCTGAGATCGCGCTGCTGCGGGCGATGCACCTGCGCGGCGTGCCGATCGCCGCCAACTGCTGCGGCACCTTCCTGCTGGCGGAGGCGGGCCTGCTCGACGGCCGCCACGCCACCACCAGCTGGTGGCTGGACGCCGCGTTCCGGCAGCGCTTCCCGCGGGTGAAGCTCGACATCGAGCGCATGGTGGTCGAGGACGGCGGCGTCACCACCACCGGCGCCAGCACCGCGGTGCTGAGCTACATCCTGCAGCTGCTGGCGCAGCGCGTGGACCCGGCGCTGGCCCAGCACACCGCGCGCATGATGCTGATCGACCCCGACCGGCAGAGCCAGGCGCCCTACATCAGCCTCGCGCTGACCGAACGGCCGCGGCATTCGCTGTCGGAGAAGGCCGAGCACTTCCTGCACAAGGAGCTGCACCGCGAGCTGAGCATCAGCGAGCTGGCCGAGGCCTGCGGCACCAGCGAGCGCAGCCTGCTGCGGCATTTCCGCCAGCACTACGGCAGCACGCCGCTGGGCCACGTGCAGCACCTGCGGGTCGAGCGCGCCAAGGCGCTGCTCGAGACCACCTTGCTCAGCTTCGAGGAAATCGTCGAGCGCTGCGGCTACAGCGACGCCTCGAGCTTCCGCAAGCTGTTCAAGCGCGCCACCTCACTGACCCCGGCCGAGTACCGCGACCGTTTCCGGCTGCGCGCGGCCTGAGGCCGGCCGCGGCTTCAAGCCGAACAGCGGGCGCAGCACGGCCACGCGCTTGACCATCTCGTGGCCAAGCCCGCAGGTCGCCAGCGTACCCAGCACGACCAGGAACGCCTCAAGCGCGCCGCCCAGCCGCAGCGGGACCAGCCAGTAGGCGAGCAGCACGGTCGCGCTCTGGTGGATCACGTACCACGGGAACACCGCCTCGCTCGCATAGGGCAGCCAGCGGAAGGGGCGGTCGAGCGCGTGCCTGCCCCAGGCCAGGATCGCCAGCAGCACGGTCCACACCAGCAGGCCGCGCAGGCTGCGGATCGCCACCAGCGCCGGCTCGCCGAACACGATGTCGGACTTGAGCAGGGGCACGTACACCGCGGTCATCGCCAGCGCCGCCCAGCCCAGCGGGCGGCGGAGGCGGCGCAGTTCGTCCCAGAACCCGGCCGAGCGCGACAGCGCGTAGCCATAAAGGAACACGGTGAAGAACTGCGCGTGCTGGAACCAGTCGTCGAACAGCCCGTTGGTCGCCTCGAAGCGAACGAGCAGCAGGTTCAGGTACAGCACCAGCGGGAACGCCGGAAGCAGCACGAGCTTCCAGCCGCGCAGCCCGGCGAGCGCAGACTGGAGGCGCCGGCCCGGGCCGGACTCGAGCAGGGGCAGCAAGGCCGCCAGCACGAGGGTGTAGATCCACAGGTAGGCCAGGTACCAGAGATGGTTCCAGGTCAGGTCGTAGTCGCTGAAATCGCCCGGCGGCCACGGCGCCAGGAACCAGTAGCGCGCCAGGAACGTGCCGAATCCAGGCTCTAAAGCGCCCGCGGCCACGCCTTGCACATAAGCCTGCACCGAGCAGATGACGAACATGCCGAACACCAGCGGCACGAACAGCCGCGCCGTGCGCTCCCAGGCGAAGCGCCCCGGGTGCCGGGACGGCCGGTACAGCCCGATCGCCAGCCCGGACAGCAGGAACAGGAGCGCCATGCGCCACCGGTTCATGGCCAGCATCGGCCACTGCAGCCAGTCCTGCAGGTAGCTGCTCTTGATGTGCCAGTCCCACTCCGCCACGTAGAGCATCCCGCAGTGGTAGGCGATCAGCGACAGCAGGGCGAGGACGCGCAGCGCGTCGAGGTCGTGGCGGCGTTCCATGGGTCGTCTCCGGGATCGGGAGCACAGGCTGGCGCGGTCGTCGCACCGCGGGCCACCGCCGGGTGACGACCCGCGGGCCGCGAGGGACGAACGGCGGAACCGGGGGACGAACCGCGGCGTCGACCCGCAGGCCGCGGCCTAGAATGGCGGCATGCCTGCCCCCTCCCCCGCGGCCGAACGCGCGCCCACCCTGTACGAGCGATACCTGCCCTGGCGCCGGTGGGCCGAGGCCGGCTACTGGCTGGCGTCGATTTCCCTGTCGGCGATCGGCAACACCATCACCGTCGGCATGGAGCTTCGCCGCGCCGGCCTGCCCCACCATCCGGCCGAGCCGGCGATCTGGGAGTGGACCAGCAACCTGGTGATCCTGGCGCTGGTGCCGGCCATCGCCTGGTTCACCCGGCGCTTCCCAGTGCACTTCGATACCTGGCGCCGGCAGCTGCCGTGGTACCTGCTGGCCAGCGTCGCCTTCAGCCTGCTGCACGTGGTGGGCATGGTGGCGCTGCGGCAGGCCATCTACGCGCTGGGCGGCGACAGCTACGATTTCGGCGACTGGCCGCGGCAGCTGTTCTACGAGTACGTGAAGGACGCCCGGACTTTCCTGGGCGCCGTGCTGATGATCATTGGCTACCGGTTCGTGCTGCGGCGCCTGCAGGGCGAGGCCAGCCTGCTCGACGCCCCGGACGACGACGCGCCGCCGGTCGAGCCGGTGGATCGCCCGGAGCGCTTCCTGGTGCGCAAGCTCGGGCGGGAGTTCCTGGTGCCCGCGGCCGACATCGAGTCGCTGCAGGCGGCGGGCAACTACGTGAACCTGCGGGTGCGCGGCCGCGAGTACCCGCTGCGCAGCACCATCGCCGCGATCGAGTCCCGGCTCGATCCGGCGCGCTTCCAGCGCGTGCACCGCAGCCACATCGTCAACCTCGACCACGTGGCCATGATCGAGCCACTGGAGACCGGCGACGCCCGCCTGCACCTCAAGGACGGCAGCACCCTGCCCTGCAGCCGCCGCTACCGCGCCGCGCTGCGCGAACGGACCGACTGAGGCCCGCTGCGGCGGCCGCGCCGCTGGGCGACAATGCGGCATGGCCCCGCCCCGCAAGATCGTGCACGTTGACATGGACGCGTTCTACGCGTCGGTGGAGCAGCGCGACGATCCGTCCCTGCGCGGCAAGCCGGTGGTGGTGGCCTGGCGCGGGGCGCGCTCGGTGGTGTGCGCGGCCAGCTACGAGGCGCGGAAATTCGGCGTGCGTTCGGCGATGCCGGCGCTGCGGGCCGAAAAGCTGTGCCCGCAGGCGATCTTCGTGCCGCCCGATTTCGCCCGCTACAAGGCGGTGTCGCGCCAGGTGCGCGCGATCTTCGCCCGCCACACCGACCTGATCGAACCGCTGTCGCTGGACGAGGCCTACCTCGACGTGACCGAGAACAAGACCGGCCTGGCCAGCGCCACCGCGGTTGCCGAAGCGATCCGGGCCGCCATCCGCGAGGAAACCGCGCTGACCGCCTCGGCCGGCATCGCGCCCAACAAGTTCCTGGCCAAGATCGCCAGCGACTGGCGCAAGCCCGACGGCCAGTTCGTTGTGAAGCCGGCGCAGGTGCTGGCCTTCCTCGCGCCGCTGCCGGTGGGCAAGCTCCCCGGCGTGGGCAAGGTGATGGAGGCGAAGCTCGCCACGCTCGGCATCCGCACCGTGGGCCAGCTGCGCGAGCACGGGCTGCACGAACTGGAACGGCGCTTCGGGCGCTGGGGCCGCCGACTGCACGAGCTTTCGCGCGGCATTGACGAACACCCGGTGGAATCCGAGCGGCCAACCACGCAGGTCTCGGCCGAGGACACCTTCGAGCGCGACCTGCCGCTGGAGCAGACCACCGACGCGATCGAACGCCTGGCGGCCAAGGCCTGGGCCGCGGCCTCGCGCGAGGGCGACCGCAGCGGGCGCACCGTGGTGCTCAAGCTCAAGACCGCCGATTTCCGCATCCTCACCCGCAGCCTGACGCCGACCTCGCCGCCGACTTCGCTGGCGCAGGTGGTGGCGATCGCGCTGGAGCTGCGCACGCGCGTGGAGCTGCCGGCGCGCACTCGCTACCGGCTGGTGGGCGTGGGCCTGGCCAACTTCCGCCGGCACGACGAGCTGCCGCCGCAGCCGGAATTGTTCGCGCCTTGAACGAACACGGGCGGCCCGAGGGCCGCCCGTGTTCCGCGTGGGGGGAAGTGCCGCGGAACGTCGCGCCTTACTCCTCGGCCTCCTCTTCCTCCGGCGACTCCTCGAAGGCGTCGAACTCATCGCGGCTCAGGCGCTGGTCGCGGTCGAGGTCGGCGGCGGCGAACTGCAGCGCCAGCTCGTGCTCGGGCGGCAGGTCGGACTGGACGACGAAGCCGTCGGCATCCTTGTCGATCTCGTCGAAGCCGATGCTGGCGTGGTCCTGCACGGGGGCGTTGGCCATCGTGCCGTCCACCGGCGGCGGCGTGGCGGCGAAAGCGGCGCCGGACAGCGCCAGGGTGATCGCGGCGAGGGCGGCGGAACAGGGATTCTTGTTCATGTCGTGCTCCTTATCTGCGGGGGGATGAAGCCATTGGCTTCAACGACACCCTGCACCCGCGCACACGAACCTTCGCTGAAAAAAACCTCAGCGTTTCGTTAAGGCCCGACGCGGATGGGCAGCAGCGGCGTGGGCAGCCGCTCGGAGCCGACGTACACGACGCCCGGCTCGGGGCCGGTCGCCATGGCCTCAGCCTTCGACATCGGCGGCAGCGCGCGCCGCTGCACCGGCGCGGACAGTACCGACGCCCAGGGCTGGCCATCGATGCGCGGCCACACGTAGACCGCGGCATAGGTCAACACCACCAGCGCCCGGCCATCGTGCGTGATGTCCAGGCCGGTGGCCTGCGCCGACAGCGGCGGCAGCTCGGCAATCGCTTCGGCGAGCACCGGGACCTCGTTGCCGCGTGCCGACAGGGGCACGCGGTAAAGACGCTGCGGCGACTCGCGCTTGCTCAGCACCAGCAGGCTGCCCGACGTGGGATCGACGGTGATGCCCTCGGCATCGCGCGGGCCGTCCGGATAGCGGAAGCGCAGCGTCCATTCGACGGTGGCCTCGGTGGCGCCGGGCGCGGGCTCACGCACGGCATACACGTTGACGTACGGCCGGCGCTGCTTGTTGTCGCCGACGTCGCCCAGAAGCAGCCAGTCGGTGCTGCCCTCGCGCCACATGGCCAGGGTTTCCCAATCATCGCTCAGCCATGACGTGCCGCGCACGGCCACGCGCCCGAGGTCTTCGCCGCGCCGCCCCAGCCGGAACAGCCGGGGCCGGCTGCCGCTGTCGTTGATGCTCCAGAGCACGCCCGGGTCACGCACCGACGCCTCCAGGCCGCTCATCTCGCTCAATGCCTGGTCCTGCACCAGGAAGGCGCCTTCGGGCAGCGGGTGCGGGGAGTTCTCGGCGCAGCCCGCGAGCCCGGCCAGCGCCGCCGCGGCCATGCCGAAGCGGGGCAGGAAGGAGCGGGCGACAGGCAGGGGCCGGGGCGACATGGCGCGAGCCTAGTCCCCGGGTGGTGAAGCTTTCGTTACCCCGGCGCGCCGTCCCCAAAAGAAAAGGGGCCGGCATGGCCGGCCCCTTGGGACGCGTTTACGCGAAACGTCAGTAGTACAGGCCGTACAGCACGTCGCGGATCAGGCCGGTGGCCAGCGCCACCAGGACCACGTCGCGGTCGACCCGGACCCAGTGGTAGCCGTAGGGCGGCGGCGGCAGGCGGTAGGCGCGGTAGTCCACGTAGTAGTGGCGGTCGTAGTAGTGGCGCGGCAGGCGATGGCCCACGCGCCACTGGTACGGCGCGTAGCCGCGCGGGTACACGTAGCGCACCGGCGCCCGGTAGCGGTACTGCGGCTGCCAGTAGTATCCGTTCCAGCGCCCGTCGTTGTGGCGCGCGTAGTGGTCGCGGCGGTCGTAGTAGCGGTCGTCGCGGCGGTCCTGGCGCCACGCGCGGCGGTCGTCGCGCCAGTCGCGGCGGTCGTCGCGCCATTCACGGCGGTCGTCCCGCCACTCGCGACGGTCCTCGCGGTGGTCGGCACGCCAGTCGCGGCGGTCGTCCCGGCGGTCGTAGCGGCGATCCTGGCGGTCGTCGCGGCGGTCTTCGCGCCAGTCGCGACGGTCATCGCGGCGGCCGTCGCTGACGATGCCGCTGGCCCCGCCCGGCTGATCACCGCGGCGGTCGTTGCGGTAATCGCGGAACTCCTCGCGGTCCTCGACGCGCTCGCGCGCCTCGGCGCGGTACTGGGCGTCGCGGACGGCACCCGGCAGGCCGCTGTTCTGCGCACCGGCCGGCAGCGCCGAGGAGCCGGCGAGCAGGAGGGCCAGGGTGGCAAGCTTGAGATGGGACATGGTCAGCCTCGAAAGGTACGTGGACGGGAAGGATCCACGGCGCGAATCATCGCTCCCGGGCGTCTGAATTCGTGTTGAATACCGGCGGCCCCGTTTCACTTCCAGTCAGCGGCGTGACGACTGACCGCGCCGGGCGGGCTGGGCTAGAATCCCGCATCCCCACCACCCCGCCCCCGAGGCCGCCATGCCCTCCTTCGACGTCGTCTCGGAAGTCGACAAGCACGAGCTCACCAACGCCGTGGACACCGCCAACCGCGAGCTGTCCACCCGTTTCGACTTCAAAGGCTCGGACGCCAAGTTCGAGCTGAACGAATTCGTGGTCACCCAGCACGCCCCGAGCGACTTCCAGCTCAAGCAGATGCTCGACATCCTGCGCGGCCGCCTGGTCGCCCGCGGCATCGACATCCGCTGCCTGGACGTGGCCGAGCCCGAGGTCAACCTGGCCGGCGCGCGCCAGAAGGTCACCATCAAGCAGGGCATCGAGCAGAAGCTGGCCAAGAAGATCGTGGCCACGCTCAAGGAAGCCAAGCTCAAGGTCGAGGCCCAGATCAACGGCGACAAGCTGCGGGTCAGCGGCAAGAAGCGCGACGACCTGCAGGACGCCATGGCCCTGCTGCGCAAGTCCGACATCGAGCTGCCGCTGCAGTTCGACAACTTCCGCGACTGAGCCGCGGGTTGGCGCGTCGTTGCCCGAGTGGAACTGTTTAACAGGAAATAGTGAAGAGGAAATAGGAACTAGTGAAGTGCTTACGGCTAGCCCGGACCTGCTCCACTATTTCCTAGTTCCTCCTCACTAGTTCCAAGTTCCTGGCCCCCCAAAGATCACCCTCCGATCCTCCTCCCCCAGCACCCTCCACTCCCCCGACGCCGTCGCGCCCAGCGCTAGGCCGCCCAGGCTATGGCGGTGCAGGGTTTCGACGTGGTTGCCGACGGCGGCGAACATGCGCCGGATCTGGTGGTAGCGGCCCTCGACCAGCGTGATGCGCGCGCGCCGCGGGCCGAGTGCCTCGAAACCGGCGGGCGCCAGCGGCGTCTTTTCCGATTCCAGCATCAGCGTGCCGCTGCCGAAGACCGCGGCCTCGTCGCCGCGCAGGTCGGCGGCCAGCGTGGCCTCGTAGACCTTTTCCAGCCTGGCCTTGGGCGAGGTGATCCGGTGCAGCAGCGCGCCGTCGTCGGTCATGAGCAGCAGGCCCGAGGTGTCGCGGTCCAGGCGGCCGACCGTGGACAGCAGCGGGTCGCGCAGGCGGTAGCGCGGCGGCAGCAGGTCGTAGACCACGCGGCCCGGGTCCTTGGTCGAGCAGGTGTAGCCGGTCGGCTTGTGCAGCAGGAGCAGCAGGCCCTGCGGCGGGTCCAGGGGTTCCCCGTCGATGCGGATTTCATCGTGGCCGACGGCGTCGTCGGCATACAGCACCTCGCCGGCCGGGTCGGTGACGCGGCCTTCGCGGAACATCAGCTGCACCTGCTTGCGGCTACCGTAGCCCAGGTTCGCGATCAGCTTCACCAGCTTCATGCGGCGCCCGCCTTGGTCGCTTCGATCACCTTGAAGCCCGCGTCTTCGCGCACCGTGCGCACGCCGGTGAAGCCGCGGGCCAGCGCCGCCTCGTAGGGAAGATGCCGGTTGGCCACCAGCCACAGCCGCCCGCCAGCGCGCAGCGCGCCCGCGGCGGCGGCGATGAAGGCCTGGCCCAGCCCCGGCTCGTCGGCGCGGCCCTGGTGGAAGGGCGGGTTGCTGACGATGAAGTCGAAGCGCTCGGCCAGGCCGCGGGTCACGTCGTGCCAATGGAAGCCGAGCGGCACGCGCGCGCCGGCCAGGTTCTCACGCGCCAGCGCCAGCGCCCGCGCCTCGGCTTCGTACAGATCGAGGCCGGTGACGGCCGGGCAGCGCGCCAGCACTTCGCTGGCGAGGTAGCCGAAGCCGGCGCCCAGGTCGGCGCCCCGCCCCGCGAGATCAGCCGGCAGGCTGTCGGCGAGCAGCGCGGACGCGGCATCGATGCGGTCCCAGGCGAACAGCCCCGGCCGGCTCAGGAAGCGACCCTCGGCGATGCGGCGCGGCCCATCGAGTGCGCGCCACTCGGCCTGCAGCGCCGCATCCACCTGGTCGGCGTCCATCGGCGCGGTCCAGCAGACCCGGCAGTGGTTCTTCGTCAGCGCGTGCACCGGGCCGGCCAGCCGCGCGAGGTCGTCTTGCATCGAGCGCGCGCCCTCCTTGTTGGCGGCGCAGGCCACCACCACACCCCCCGGGGCCAGCTGCGCCAGCGCACGCGCCAGCAGCGCGCGCGATTCGTCGCGCTGGCGCGGCGCCAGCACCAGCACGCGCTCGAAGCGGCCACTGTTGGCCTCCGACACCGCCAGCCCGTCGCGCTCGAGCGCATCGGCCCAGGGGCGGAAGCTCTGCTCGCACACCGGCTTGTGCCGGCGTGCGGCGTTCAGCGCGACCCCGGCGCGCGCGCGCAGGAACAGCGTGCCGCCCGGCGCCGGCCAGTCGAGGGCGCCCGAGGACATCGGCAGGAACAAGGTGTCGAGTGCAGGATCGGCGGCCAGGGCCAAGGGCGGTCTCCGCCGTGGGAACGCCGCGATTCTAGCCGGTGCCGCGGCTCAGGCGCTTTCGTCGGCGAGCGCGTGCACGCGGTTGCGGCCCTGGTCCTTGGCCGAGTACAGCGCGAGGTCGACCGCGCGGTACAGGCCGTCCGCATCCCCGTGCCGGGCCGGCTCGAAGCGGCCGACGCCGATGCTCACCGTCACCGGCAGCCGTGCGCCGGGGCCGCAGTCCAGCGGATGCTGCGCCAGATCGTTGCGCAGCGACTCGGCCAGCGCGCGGCCGTCGGCATGCGTCCCTTCGATCAACACCCCGAACTCCTCGCCGCCCAGCCGGGCCAGCAGGCAGGCCGGCGGCGGGAAGGCCCGGTGCAGGCGGTCGGCCAGCGCCTGCAGGCAGGCGTCGCCGACCGCGTGGCCATGGCGGTCGTTGACGCGCTTGAAGTGGTCGATGTCCAGGATCAGCAGCGTGAACCCGGCGCCGCCGCGCAGCGCGCGCTCGGCCGCATGGGCCAGGCAGGCGGTGAAATGCCGGCGGTTGGCGAGGCCGGTCAGCGAATCGGTGCGGCTGAGGTGTTCGTAGAGGTCGCGCTGTTCGCGCAGCGCCTCGTCCAGCCGCAGCCGGCGCCGGTACTCGGCGTGGCTGCGCACCACGGCGCCGGCGAGGTAGAGCGCGTAGAACGACATCGCCACCGCCAGCGCGCGCGCGTCGGGCAGGCTCCAGAGCACCACCAGCATCGGCACGAACAGCACGCACACGCCCACCGCCGCGAGGTGCCGCACGGTCGAGTAGACGTTGGCGAACACGGTGGCGTAGCCGATGGTGGCGATCAGCGACACCATCTGGGTGTCTTCGCCAAAGTGCGGATCCAGCAGCACCCAGGCCTGCACGCCGGCCCACAGCACCGACGCCAGCGGCAGCACGAGGGCGTAGCGCAGCAGCCAGCGGCGCGCGTCGTCTTCGTTGCCGGTGTCGGGCGGGCGCATCGCCACGCGCAGCGCGGCCAGCACGAGGAAACCCGCGGCCACCACGAGCGCGGTGACCGGGGCGAAGTCGAGAACGTCGCCCAGCCAGCCGATCACGGCCCAGCCGAAGACGTAGAGGAAGCCGCCGACCTTCGAGAGCTGGTGGGTGTCGGCGACGACCTGCCGCAGCCGCCACCCGGCCAAGGGCTGCGGCGCGGCCATCAGGGGGTCATTCGCAGGCGCAGCGGGCGCGCGTCGCGCAACGGACGGCGCCGAAATCGCGGCCGGCGCGGCACACCGCCTGCTGGCCCGCATCGCAGCCCACCGAGCAACCGCTGCAGGTGGTGGTGGGCGGGGCCGAGCAGGAGGTCGGGCCCATGCCCGGGCCGGAGGACGCCAGCGGCGCCGGCGCAGTGGCGGCGACCATCGACAGGAAGCCGACATCGGGCTGGGCCTGGCAGGCCTGGCGGACCGAGGCCACGTGGGCGGCGGCGGTGTCCTCGCTGCCGCGGGCGCTGGCGAAACCCTCGATGTACGAGACGTACGGGGACGGGTCCGCGGCGCCGTTGAAGTCGGCGCACAGCGCGGCCTGCATGTCCGGGGCCGGCGCCGGTTCCTGCGCCAGGGCCGGCAGGCCCGCGAAGATCGTGGCCAGGGCGACCACGACCGCGAAACGCATCATTCCCATCATTTCCTTCACCCTTTTGGTTGATGGCGCCCGGGGGCGCCTGGACTGGCCGGAAGCACTGGAAACCACCGAAACGCACGACGCCAACACCGTAGCAAATTCCACCACCGGGCGCGCGAAATCAAGCGGCCGGCGGCCCGGCGACGGGCGGGCGGCGCAGGTCCAGGCTGCGGTAGTCGAAGCCGTGGGCGATGCGCGGCTTCACCACCTGGAAGAAGGGCGAGACGTCGAAATCGCGCGGGGCGTACAGGCTGTGGTGCCGGATGTGAAGGATCTCCCGCCGGGCGCGCCGGGCCCCGGCCGAATCGACGTCCACCAGCTCCACTTCCGGCAGGATCGGGTAGTGGATCGATTCGAAGGCCTGGGCCAGCAGGGTCGAGCAGATCGCCTTGGTCGGCTCGCCGCTGCCCAACGACAGCATCCGGCGCTTCATCGAACCCGGCACCGGCGGGGTGCGGATGAAATAGCGGGCCAGGTCGAGGATGTTCTTGAGGTCGTAGGTGATGCCCTTCCGGGACAGCATGAACTCGGCCAGCGCCGCCACCTCGGCCTCGCCCAGGCCGACCGGCCGGCAGATGCGGGTATGAAGACCCGAAAAGGCGCTCAGCGGGATCGTGCGTACGCCGTCCACTACGTCCACGTCCACCAGCACCCGCGGCTCCTCGCCCTCGGCCGGCGGGCCGAGGGTGTCGCCGATGTAGAGCGCGGCGTGCGACCAGGTCGACTGGGTGAGGTACTTGATGGCGCTGGCGAAGCGGCTGCTGCCCTCCACCAGCACCACGTCGCCCTTGCGGAGCGTCGCGGCGAGCAGGCCGGTCGGGCTGGTCGGTATGTGGCTGTTGCGCTCGCGCGGCCGGGCCAGGAAGGCCGCGAGGCGACGACCGAGGTATTGCAGGGGCGACATGCCGGCTCCGACCGGAGGATCCGGCGCCCAGCCTAGCGCAAGCGCCGGGCGCGCGGCCCGGTCAGGCGGCGGGACGCTGGCCCGCCAGCAGCGTGCGCAGTTCGCGCAGCTTGGCCTTCACCCGCGCGGCCTGCTCCGGGCCAAGCCGGATCATGGCCTTGTGACCCACCGACGCGGCCTCGAGGGTCGGGTCGGCGAAGGCCCAGCGCGGCTTGTCCGGCACCGGCACCAGGGCCAGCGGCCCGGGCGGCGTCGGCGCGGCGAGCAGGTGGTCGATCACCTCGACCAGCCGGTCGTTGAACTGCCGGTCCGGCACGCCCAGGTCGCGATAGGCCTGCTGCAGCAGCGGATAGAAGCGGACGTAGGCGGAAACCAGCTGGCGCGAATCCACGGCTTCGAACAGCGCCACCGCGGCGCGGTAGCGGGCTTCGTTGGCCGGGTCGAGCCAGGTGCCGCCGTCGCGCGTGGCGACGCCCAGCGTGCCGGCGACGGGCCGGGCCGCGTAGACGTTCTGGGTGACGGTGCTTCGCGGCAGCGCGTCGATGGTCGCGACCAGGCGCGGCAGCAGGAACTGCAGGCGCAGGAAGGGGCCCAGGTCGGCGCCGCCGGCCGCGGCGGCAAGCGCGGCCATGGCCTCCGCGTCGCTCTGGTCCAGCGGCGGCAGCGGCGTGGCCGGGGCGTCGGGCAGCACCGGCACGGCATCGATCGGGTAAGCGTCGGGCACCGCGGTGGGCGCAGGGTCGAGCACGGGCGCGACGGCGGCGGCCGGGGCGGTGGCGGTGGCCGGCGCAGGCGCGGCGTCACGCGGGTAGTACTTCCAGGCGACCAGGCCGGTGGCGGCCACGAAGGCGGCGGCCAGCCAGGGGCCGTAGTGGAAACGCTGGGACATGCCGGGACTCCGCGCGGTTCAGACCGGCCTGAGAGTGGCCGCCCCGGCCTGAAGTTCCCCGGAACGGAGGCGTATGCTGGCGCCCTCGTCGCCGGGAATGTCCGCCATGGCCTGCTGCCGTCGCCTGTTCGCCGCGTTGGTCCTGCTGCTCGCCGCCGCGGCGCAGGCCGAGCCGCCGCCGCGTTTCCCGCCGGGCGCGGTCTGGCACCAGGACATCCGCGACGCCCCGCTGCACCCGGATTCGGCGGCGATGGTGGCGACCTGGGTCGGGCTCGGCGGCTTCGGCTACGGCCGCATGCAGATCGACTTCAGTTTCCACGTGGTGCGCGCCGGCGACGACGCGCCGCTGCGCACGATCCTCGCCTACCCCTCGGCGGGCAGCTACTACTCGCCCGACTGCGAGGCGCCCGGCACCGCGATGCCGGTGCCAGCGGACGCCGCGATCGAGGGCCAGGCCGGCCTGGCCTGCGACAACGCCAACGGCGACTGCCATTTGCTGGTCGTCCAGGGCTCGCGCCTGTACGAGGCTTACCGCGCCAACGCCAGCGGCACCGGCGGGCTGCAGGCGCAGTGCCTGGCGGTGTGGCGGCTCGACCGCACCTACCCGGCCAGCAACCGCGGCGAACACTGCACCAGCGCCGACGCCGCCGGTTTCCCGATCGCGCCGCTGCTGTTCAACGCCGACGAAGTCCACGCCGCGATGCAGCAGGCCGACGGCGACCTCGGCCATGCGATCCGCTTCATCCTGCCCAACGCACGCATGGCGACCACGCTGGTCGGCGGCGTGCGCCGCCCGGTGTACGTGCGGCCGGCCAGCCACGCCGGCGGGCCGAGCGGGCCGGAGGGCACGATTCCCTACGGCGCGAGGCTGCGGCTGCGCGCCGATTTCCCGGTCGGGCTGTATCCGCCGGCGGCGCAGGTGATCCTGCGGACGATGCAGCGCTACGGCATCGTGCTCTCGGACGGCGGCAACATCGCGCTGACCGCCGAGAGCGACCGTTACACCGAACACACCTGGGCGTCGCTGGGCATCACCTCGCGCGTGTTCGACCAGGCGGTGCCGGCGGCGCCGGTGCGGGCGCAGGACTTCGCGGTGCTCGACACCGGGCCGCGCATCGTCGAGACCTACGACTGCGTGCGCAATCCCGAGCTGGTCGATCCCTACGGCCTGGTCGCGCGCACCCTGCGCGTCGGGTCCGGCCGGCGCGAACTCACGTCATTGGCCTGGCAGGGCGGCGCCGAACGCGTGGACATCCACGCCGGCACCGAACTGGTGGCCATGGTCGACAACACCGGCGCCTTCACCGCCAAGCCGCGTCCGCGGGGCACGCCGTGGCGCGTCTGCAGCGCCGGCACCAGCGCCTGCAGCGAAGCGGCGGCACCGATGTCCGACCGCTATCTTCACGCGCCCAAGGCGCCCCGGAAAACCTTGCCCGGCCGCAACCAGGACTAGGCCATTGGTCACTTGACCGCCCCGGAGCGCATTCGCCACAGTCGGAAGGCAATTCCACTCGCAGCCGCCCCGGTCACGCCGGCACGCGGCCCGGTCCCTTCGCTGGAGTGACACGATGCACAGACGCGACTTCCTGACCATCTCGGGCGTCGGCCTTGCCGGCCTGATGCTTCCCTACAGCCGCTCCATCGCCGCCCAGGAGCTGGTGTCCGGCCTCGACGTCGCGCTCAAGAAGGCGATCGCCGACGCCGCGCTCAATGCCGCCACCGCCGCCGGCGCCAGCTACTGCGACGTGCGCGTGGGCCGCTACCTGCAGCAGTTCGTGATCACCCGCGAGGACAAGGTCCAGAACGTGGTGAACACCGAATCCACCGGCGTCGGCATCCGCGTCATCGCCAACGGCGCCTGGGGCTTCGCCGCCACCCGCGACCTCGGCGTCGCCGCGGTCGCCGACGCCGCCCGCCAGGCCACCGCCATCGCCAAGGCCAATTCGCGCTTCCAGACTGCGCCGGTGCAGCTGGCCAAGGTCACCGGCGTCGGCGAGGTCAGCTGGAAGGCCCCGGTGAAGAAGAACGCCATGGCCGTGCCGCTCAAGGACAAGGTCGACCTGCTGCTGAGCGTGAACGCCGCCGCGATCAAGGCCGGCGCCGACTTCGTCAACTCCACGCTGTTCCTGGTGAACGAACAGAAGTACTTCGCCTCCACCGACGGCAGCTACATCGACCAGGACGTGCACCGCATCTGGGCGCCGTTCACCGTCACCGCCATCGACAAGGCCAGCGGCAAGTTCCGCACCCGCGACGGCCTGTCGGCGCCGATGGGCATGGGCTATGAATACCTCGACGGCGACGCCTCGCAGAAGTACGTCTCGCCCAACGGCGTGGTGAACTACGGCAAGTCCTACGACATGGTCGAGGACGCCGTCGCCGCCGCCAAGCAGGCGCGCGAGAAGCTTACCGCCCCGTCGGTGAAGCCGGGCAAGTACGACCTCGTGCTCGACCCCTCGCACCTGTGGCTGACCATCCACGAGAACGTCGGCCACCCGCTCGAGCTCGACCGCGTGCTGGGCTACGAGGCCAACTACGCCGGCACCAGCTTCGCCACGCTCGACAAGCGCGAGCAGGGCTTCCGCTACGGCAACGAGCGCGTGAACCTGTTCGCCGACAAGATCCAGGAGGGCAGCCTGGGCGGCGTCGCCTACGACGACGAGGGCGTCAAGACCAAGCAGTGGGACCTGGTGAAGGACGGCATCCTGGTCAACTACCAGGCCATCCGCGACCAGGCCCACATCATCGGCGAGAAGGAATCGCACGGCTGCTGCTACGCCGACTCCTGGTCCAGCGTGCAGTTCCAGCGCATGGCCAACGTGTCGCTGGCGCCGGGCAAGGAAAAGCTCTCGGTCGCCGACATGATCAAGGACGTCGAGAAGGGCATCTACATCATCGGCGACGGCTCGTTCTCGATCGACCAGCAGCGCTACAACGCCCAGTTCGGCGGCCAGCTGTTCTACGAGATCAAGGACGGCGCCATCGCCGGCATGATCGAGGACGTGGCCTACCAGATCCGCACGCCGGAATTCTGGAACGCCTGCTCGGCCATCTGCGACGAGTCCGACTACCGCCTCGGCGGCAGCTTCTTCGACGGCAAGGGCCAGCCCGGCCAGGTCTCGGCGGTGTCGCATGGTTCCAGCACGGCCCGCTTCGACGGCATGAACGTCATCAACACCGCCCGCAACATCGGCTGACCGGCCAGGAGCCCAAGACATGAGCATCTTCACCGAAGAACAGGCCAAGGCCATCCTGGACAAGGTCATCAAGCTGTCGGTCGCCGACGACTGCACCGCGACCCTGACCGGTTCGATCAACGGCAACATCCGCTTCGCCCTGAACAACGTCTCCACCAGCGGCATCGTCAGCGACATCCAGCTGGCCGTGCAGTGCGCCTTCGGCAAGCGCGAGGGCATCGCCACCATCAACGAGTTCGACGACGCCGCGCTCGAGCGCGTGGTGCGCCGGGCCGAGGACCTGGCGCGCCTGGCCCCGGAGAACGAGGAGTACATGCCGGCGCTGGAGAAGCAGGTCTACCGGCCCAGCCCGACCTTCGACGCCGCCACCGCCGCCATCACGCCGGAGCTGCGCGCCCAGGTCGCCGCCGACTCGATCACGCCCTGCAAGGAGAACAAGCTCATCGCCGCCGGCTTCCTCAGCGATGGCCAGAGCTTCTTCGCCTTCGCCAACAACAAGGGCAACTTCGGCTACCAGAAGGCCACCAACCTCAACTACACCTGCACGGTGCGCACCGAAGACGGCCGCGGTTCCGGCTGGGTCTCGCGCAACCTCGGCGACGTCAGCCAGTTCAAGGCCAGCGACGACATCCAGGTCGCGATCCAGAAGGCGCGTGATTCGGCCGACGCCAAGGCGCTCGAGCCGGGCAAGTACACCGTGATCCTGGAGCCGGCCGCGGCCGCGGGCCTGATCAGCTTCATGATGTTCTTCTTCGACGCCCGCCAGGCCGACGAAGGCCGCAGCTTCCTGTCCAAGAAGGGCGGCGGCACCAAGCTTGGCGAGCAGGTCTACGACCCGCGCGTGAACCTGCGCGCCGACCCCTGGGACGCCGATGCGCCGGTGCTGCCCTGGGACGAGCTGGGCCTGCCGCGCGAAGCGATGGACATCATCAAGGACGGCAAGATCGCCAACCTGCAGTATTCGCGCTACTGGGCGCAGAAGCAGGGCAAGAAGGCCGTGGCGACCCCGGGCAACCTGCTGATGTCGGGCGGCGACAAGTCCACCGCCGAGCTGGTGAAGGGCACCCAGAAGGGCATCCTGGTCACCCGCACCTGGTACATCCGCATGGTGGACCCGCAGACGGTGCTGCTGACCGGCCTGACCCGCGACGGCACCTTCTACATCGAGAACGGCGAGATCAAGCACCCGGTGAAGAACTTCCGCTTCAACGAGTCGCCGGTGATCATGCTCAACAACATCGAGGAGCTCGGCAAGCCGGTGCGCCTGGGTGCGGACGAGTCGCCGTTCGTGATGATGATCCCGCCGATGAAGCTGCGGGACTTTACGTTCACGTCGCTGTCCGACGCGGTTTGAGTTGAACGAAAAGCTCCCTCTCCCCAGCCCTCTCCCCCAAGGGGAGAGGGAGCCTGAAGCCCCTCTCCCCTTGGGGGAGAAGGGTTGGGGAGAGGGGGACGCCCCGTCCCCATGAACCGCCGCCACTTCCTCGCCACCCTCGTCACCACCCTCGCCGCCCAGGCCCTGCTCCCGCGCAGTCTGATGGCGCAGTCCGGCGCCGACTACGACTTCTGGTTCACGCGACTGATGTACGACTCGGGCGACTGGGACGTCGACCAGCGCATGCCCGCCAACCTCATCACCTCGCTGATCGAGTACACCCCGCTGCGGGTGGACCCGAAGGAGCACGTGCTGGCGCTGTCGGACCCGCGCATGCTCACCGCGCCCTTCTGCTACCTGTCGGGGCACAAGCTGGTGGAGTTCAACCCGGACGAGCGCCGCAACTTCGAGCGCTACGTGCGCAGCGGCGGCTTCGTGTTCGTGGACGACTGCAACCACGACATCGACGGGCTGTTCGCCAAGTCCTTCGAGGACGAGATGGCGTCGATCTTCGGCCCGCAGGCGCTTCGGAAGCTGCCCCCGCGGCACCCGGTGTACTCCAGCTTCTTCACCTTCGACGGACCGCCCACCACCAGCTTCGAGCTCAACGGCTGGGGCGACGACATCGTGCACGACTACCTCAAGGGCATCAGCATCGATGGCCGGCTGGGCGTGCTCTACAGCAACAAGGATTACGGCTGCGAGTGGGACTATGACTGGCGGAACAAGCGCTGGCTGGCGGAAGACAACACGAAGTTTGCGGTGAACATCGTTATGTATGCGCTTACCAACTAGGAGGTAGTGATTAGGAGGTAGGAGATAGTGAGAGCGGGATCCTGCTCCGGCTTTAACTATCTCCTACCTCCTAATCACTAACTCCTCATTCCAAGGATCCACGGACTCCAGATGACCACGCCCTCCCCCGAAGCCGATCTCCAAAGCCAGCTGGCCCGCATCGCCCCGCTCCGCGCCGCCATCGCCCAGGCCATCGTCGGCCAGGAGGACGTCGTCGAGCAGCTGCTGATCGGCCTGCTCGCCGGCGGCCATTGCCTGCTCGAGGGCGTGCCGGGCCTGGGCAAGACGCTGCTGGTGCGCACGCTGGGCCAGGCGCTGGACCTGCAGTTCCGACGCGTGCAGTTCACGCCCGACCTGATGCCCAGCGACATCCTGGGCACCGAGATCCTCGAGGAGGACCACGGCACCGGCCACCGCCACTTCAAGTTCCAGCCCGGCCCGGTGTTCACCAACCTGCTGCTGGCCGACGAGCTCAACCGCACGCCGCCCAAGACCCAGGCCGCGCTGCTCGAGGCGATGCAGGAGAAGACCGTCAGCTACGCGGGCGTCACCCACGTGCTGCCGGCGCCGTTCTTCGTGCTGGCTACGCAGAACCCGCTCGAGCAGGCCGGCACCTATCCGCTGCCGGAAGCCCAGCTCGACCGCTTCCTGCTGCACGTGCGGGTGGACTACCCGAGCGAGGCCGAGGAGCGCGACATCATCGAGCAGACCACCGGCAGCAAGACCGCGAAGGTGCCGCAGGTGATGCACGGCGACGACGTGCTGGCGCTGCAGGCGCGCGTGCGCGAGGTGCACCTGGGCGCCGACCTGCTGGACTGGATCACGCGCCTGGTGCGCGCCAGCCGGCCGCTGCCGGGTGCCTCGGCCGACGTGATGAACTGGGTGAAGTGGGGCGCGGGCCCGCGCGCCGGGCAGTCGCTGGTGCTGGCCGCGAAGGCGCGGGCGCTGCTGCACGGCCGCTTCGCCGCCACCCGCGAGGACGTCGTCGCGCTGGCCGCACCCGTGCTGCGCCACCGGCTGCTGCTGTCCTTCGCCGCCGAGGCCGAACAGAAGTCGGCGGACGACGTCGTCGCCTCGCTGCTGCGCAGCGTGCCGCTGGGCGGCTGAGCCACGGCGTGGCCGGCCCCGATTTCATTCCCGCCGCGGTGCGCGCGCGGCTCAAGGACCTGCGCCTCGCGGGGCGCCGGGCCGTGGGCGGGCATGGCTTCGGGCAGCACCCCAGCCGCAGCCGCGGCGCCGGGCTGGAGTTCGCGCAGTACCGCGCCTACGAGCCCGGCGACGAGCTGCGGCAGATCGACTGGAAGCTGTACGCGCGCTCGGACAAGTTCTTCGTGCGCGAGGCCGAGCGCGACAGCCCGCTGACCGCGTGGGTGGTGGTCGACGCCAGCGCCTCGATGGGCCAGGGCGACGCCGCGCGCCCGGGCTGGACGCGGCTCGACGCCGCGCGCGCGCTGGCCGCCTGCGTGTTCGAGCTGGCGTTGCGGCAGGGCGATGCCTTCGGCCTCGCGATCATCGGCGGCGACGGACTGCGGCTGGTGCCGGCCGGCGCCGGGCCGCGGCAGCGCGACCGCTGCCTGATGGAGCTGCAGGCCGCGCGGGCCACTGGCGCGTGGCCGGACGCGATGAGGCTGCGGCCGCTGTGGGAGCGCGCGCTCGCCGGCCAGCTGGTGGTCGTGCTCAGCGATGACTTCGACGAAGCCGTGGTCGCGCTGTCGGAGAAGCTGGCGGCCGCGCGGCGCGAGGTCCTCAACGTGCAGCTGCTGACCGCCGAAGAGCGCGACTTCCCCTTCCGCGGCGGCCATCGCTTCCGCGACCCCGAGACCGGCGACGAAGTACTGAGCGACGGCGCCGCGGCGCGCGACGATTTCCTGCGCCGCTTCGCCGCCGCGCGCGCGGCCCTCGGCGCGAGGCTGGCCGGCGCGGGTGTGCGCCGGGTCGAGTACTTCCTGGACGAACCGCTGGACCAGCCGCTGCGCCGCCTGTTCGCGCCGCTCGCCTCGGAGCGCGCATGAGCCTCGGCCTCCTGGCACCGGTCGGACTCTGGGCGCTGGCGGCGCTGGCGCTGCCGCTGCTGGTGCACCTGGCCCGCCGCGATGAGCAGAAGCCCACCGCCTTCGCCGCCCTGCGCTGGCTGGCCGCGCGCCTGAAGCCGCGGCAGAAGCTGCGGTTCGAAGAGTGGCTGTTGCTGGCGCTGCGCCTGCTGCTGGTCGCCGGGCTGGCGCTGCTGCTGGCCCGGCCCGTGCTGCACGGCGCCGGCGTGCCGTGGCTGGTGGTGATGCCCGGCGCCGACACCGCGCAGATGCCCACGCTGCCGGATGACGCCGAACGGCGCTGGCTCGCCCCCGGGTTCCCGCCGCTCACCGACGCGCCGCCGTCGCCGCCGGTGGCCAGCGCCAGCCTGCTGCGCGAACTGGATGCCACGCTGCCCGCCGGCACCGCGATCACGGTGCTGGCCACCGAACGCTTCGACGGCGCCGACGGCGAACCCGTGCGCCTCTCGCGCCGCGTCGACTGGCGCGTGGTGGCAGGCGCGCCGGCGGAAGCCAAGCGCGCGGCCGATCCGCCGTTCAAGCTGGCCGTGCGCCACGCCGGCGACGACACGCCCGGCCTGCGCTACCTGGGCGCCGCCGCGCTCGCGTGGTCGCCGGACGCCGCGACCGCGCCCGACATCGCGCCGGACATCGCACCCGCCGACGCCGCGCTGGCGGACGACACGCGCCACCTGGCCTGGCTGGCACCCGGCCCGCTGCCGCCGGCTATCCGCACCTGGATCGAAGGCGGCGGACGCGCACTGATAAGCGCCGACGCCGAATGGCCGCTGCCGGAGGATGGCCAACCCGCGTGGCACGACGCCAGCGGCGAGCCGCGCGCCCGCCGCGCCGCGCTCGGCCAGGGCCTGGTGCTGCAGCTGGCGGTGCCGCTGTCGCCCGCGTCGCTGCCCGAATTGCTCGAGCCCGGATTCCCCGACACCGTGCGCAACCTACTGCAGGCGCCGCCGCCCGCCCCGCAGCGCGCGGTGGCCGCGGCCTACGCGCCGCGGCCCGGCGGCCCGGGCTTCCCCGAAACCCCGCGCGAACTGACGACGCCGCTGCTGTGGCTGCTGCTCGCGCTGTTCGCTCTCGAACGCTGGCTGGCCACCGGCCGGCGCGGGGTGCCGGCATGACGCCCGCCCTTCCGATCCAGCGCGCCCTCGCCGTCGCGCGCCGACGGCACGCCGCGATCGTCGCGGCGTTCGCCCTGCCGGTGCTGGGCTACGTGGCGGCATCGCTCGCGACTGACCGCTCGCCCGCTGCGCTGCTGCAGGCGGGCGTGGTGATCGCGATCACGGCCCTGGTGGCTTGGTTGAAGCGACCGGGTCGCGACCTGCGCGGCCTGGTCCGACGCCTCGACGCGCGCCCGGACCTCGAGGACAGCGCAGACCTGCTGTTCGCGGCGCCTGGGTCGCTGGGTCCGCTGCAGCAGCTCCAGCGCCAGCGCCTGCTCGACCGGCTGGCCTGCAGACCGGCCGACCTGCGCGCGGCCTGGCCGCTGCGCTCGCTGCTGGCGATCTGGATCGTCTTCGGCACGCTGACCGCAGCCACCATCTGGCTGTTCCCGCAGGGCATCACGATCACGCTGCCACAGCGCCCTTCGCCGACGCCGGCCCCGACGGCGGCGGCGGCCACCGACCTGGTGGTCGAGACCGCCCGGCTGCACGCCGAGCCGCCCGCCTACACCGGGCTCGCTGCGGGCACGCAGCCGGAGCTGTCGGGCAAGTTCGCGCAAGACTCGCGCCTGCGCTGGACACTGCGCTTCGCACCGCAGCCCGAGGCGGTCGAGCTCGTGTTCCACGACGGCCAGCGCCTGCCGCTCACCCGCGAGGGCGAGGACTGGACCGCCACCCGCACGCTGTCGAAGTCCACGCTCTACCGCATCGTCCCCGCCGGCCCGCTGCCGCTGCGCGACGACGCGCTGCACCGGCTCGATGCGATTCCCGACCAGCCGCCGCAGATCCGCGCGGTGGCGCCCGAGCGCAGCCTCACGCTGGCCACGCCGGGCCAGCGCCAGTGGGCGCTGGACTTCGAGGCCAGCGACGACCACGGCCTCGGCCCCGCGCGCCTCGAGATCACGCTGGCGCAAGGCAGCGGCGAACAGGTCACGGTGACGGAACAGACCCGCGTGCTGCGCGGCGAAGGCGACGCCCGCCTGCGCCGCTACGCCCACACGCTCGACCTCGCCCGCCTCGGCCTGGCCGAAGGCGACGACCTGATCGTGCGCCTGGTGGTGGCCGACAATCGCGCGCCGTCGCCGCAGCAAAGCCGCAGCGCCAGCTTCATCCTGCGCTGGCCGCTGCCGCCCAGCGCCGAATCGACCGGCATGGAGGGCCTGGTGAAGAAAGCGTTGCCGGCCTACTTCCGCAGCCAGCGCCAGATCATCATCGACGCCGAGGCGCTGCTGGCCGATCGCCCGCGGCTGACGGCGGACGAGTTCATGCTGCGCTCGAACAACCTCGGCGTGGACCAGCGCCTGCTGCGCCTGCGCTACGGCCAGTTCCTGGGCGAAGAGAGCGAAGGCGAGCCCGAACCGCCGCCCGGCTACGAGGACGGCGAACACGCGGAAGGCGACGGCCACGACCACGCGTCCGAGCCCCCGGCCGCGCCCACGCCGCCCGGCGGCGACAGCATGCTCGAACTCTACGGCCACACCCACGACGAAGCCGAGGCCGCGACCCTGCTCGACCCCGAGACCCGCGCCCTGCTCAAGCAGGCGCTCGACGCGATGTGGCTCTCCGAAGGCGGCCTGCGCCAGGGCGACCCCGCCGCGGCGCTGCCGCATGCGTACCGCGCGCTGGGCTTCATCAAGCAGGTGCAGCAGGCCTCGCGCATCTACCTGGCGCGCACGGGCCTGGAGCTGCCGCCGATCGACGAGGCGCGACGCATGACCGGCGACCGCAAGGGCATCGCGTCCCGCACCACCGGCCTGGCGCCGCGGGACGCCGGCGAGAACCCGGCGCTTCCGCTGTGGCAGGCGCTGGCGGGGCCCGACGGCGGCGAACCGGCGCTGGAGGCCTTCGCCGACTGGCTGCGCGCGAACGAAGCGCGCGTGGACGACCCGCTGTCGCTGGTGGCGGCGATCGATGCGCTGCGCCGCGATCCCGCCTGCACGGACTGCCGCGCCGCGCTGCGCGCCCGGCTGTGGCCGCTGCTGCCGCGCGACGCCGCGATGACCCCGGCCCGGCCGCGGCCCGGCGAACGCGGCCAGGCGTATCTCGACGCGCTGCGCACCGAGGCCTCGCCATGAACGAGCTCGCGCTGATGGCGTGGGCGCTGGCCGCGATCACCGCGGTGGCGATGCTGCGCGTCGCGATTTCCAGCCGCGGCGAACGCACGTGGCGCCGCGCGCTGCTGGGGGCCGGCCAAATCGCGCTGGCCGCGCTGCTTTGGTGCGTGCTGGTACCGCCTTCGCAGCCGGGCCGGTCGGGCGCGCTGGTGCTGCTCACCGAAGGCGCCGACACGGATGCGCTGGAATCCGCGCACGGGGACCGCGTGCTGTCGCTGCCGGGCGCGCCCGCGTTCGAAGGCGCCGAGCCCGTGCCCGACCTCGGCACCGCGCTGCGCCGCCATCCCGACGCGCGGCCCGTGCGCGTGCTCGGCCACGGCCTGGCCGCGCGCGACCGCGATGCCGCCCGCGGCCTCGGCTTCGGGTTCGTGCCGGCGCCGCTGCCGGAAACACTGGTCGCGCTGTCGCTGCCGGACACGATCGTGCGCGGACGCCGCTTCGAACTCGCGGGCCGGATCACCGGGCATGCCGGCGGCGAAGTCGAGCTGCTCGATCCCGCGGGCGAACGCATCGATCGCGCCGCGCTCGACGAGGCCGGCGGTTTCCGGCTCACCGGCGTGGCCGGACCGGCAGGCGCGGCCGACTACCGCCTGCAGTGGCGCCGCGAGGGCGACGATGACGACGCCGGCGGCATCGCGCTGCCACTGCGCGCGGCCGAGGGCGCTCCGCTGCGCGTGCTCGTGCTGGCGGGCGGCGCCAGCCCGGAGCTCAAGTACCTGCGCCGCTGGGCGCTCGATGGCGGCCTCGCGCTCGGCAGCCAGCTCCGGCTCGGCGCCGGCATCGTGCTGGGTGACGACCGCGCCGCGCTGACGGCCGCGCGCCTGGCCGAACTCGACCTGGTGGTGATCGACGAACGCGCCTGGCGCGCGCTCGGCGCCGGCGGCCAGGCCACGCTGCGCGACGCGGTGCGCGACGGGCTCGGCCTGATGCTGCGGCTCGGCGACGATCCCAACGCCGCCGAACGACGCGTGCTGGCCGACTGGGGTTTCACCGTGACGCCCGCGGACGTGCCGCGCGGCCTGCGCCTGCCCGGCACCGCGCAGGCCGACGCCGCGACGCCCGGCACCGACGATGCCGAAGCGCGCGCCACCGACGCCGCCCCGCTGCTGTCGCGCCGCCCGCTGCAGCTGGCCGCTGCCGACGGCGCGCCGCTGGCCACCGGCGACCAGGGCGAAGTCGTGGGGCTGTGGCGTCCCGAGGGCCGCGGCCGGATCGCGCTGTGGACGCTGTCCGACACCTTCCGCCTGGCGCTGGCGGGACGGCAGGCGGCTTACGGCAGCCTCTGGTCGCAGGCCTTCGGCACGCTCGCCCGCGCGCGCGGCGAGCCCGCGATGGCCGTACCGGCGCAGGCCTGGACGGAGGAGCGCAGCGCGCTCTGCGGCGTCACCGACGACACGCGCTTGACCGACCCCGCGGGCGAAACCATCGCGCTGGCGCCCGACCCCGCCACCGGCGCCGCGGCCTGCGCCGCGTTCTGGCCGACGCGTGCCGGCTGGCACCTGCGCCGCGACGGCGAGCGCGAGCAGGCCTTCCTGGTGCGCGCGCCGGCCGAGGCCCCGGGCCTGCATGCCGCGCAGCGCCAGCAGGAAACCGCGGCGCTGGCCGGCCGCGCCGCCGCCGGGGGAACCACGCCCGCACCGGTGCCCGGACCGCGCTGGCCGTGGGCGCTGGCGTGGCTGCTGCTGGCCGGCGGCCTGTGGTGGTTCGAGCGTTCGCGGCGCGGCCGCGCTCCGACGTACGCCGGCGGCTAGCCGCGCGCGTCCACCGAAAGCTCGGCCGCGAGCTCCGGCGACACGCCCGGGATGCGCGTCCAGTCGATGGCGTCCACCTGCTCCGGCGCCAGGAAGCGGCGCGCGTAGTCGAGGTACACGCGCTCGCGCAGGAAGACCTCGAACAGGTCCGGATCCACGTGGTGGTCGAGCTTCATCCGCCCCAGGATCGCCAGCGACTCCGACAGCGTCTTGCCGGGCTTGTACGGCCGGTCGCTGGCGGTCAGCGCCTCGAAGATGTCGGCGATGCCCATCACCCTCGCCTGCACGCTCATCTGCTCGCGCGTCAGGCCGCGCGGGTAGCCCTTGCCGTCCATCCGTTCGTGGTGGCCGCCGGCGTACTCGGGCACGTTGCGCAGGTGCGCCGGCCACGGCAGCGCCTCCAGCAGGCGGATGGTCATCACGATGTGGTGGTTGATGATCTCGCGCTCGGCGGCGGTGAGGGTGCCGCGGCGGATGGTGAGGTTCTCGACTTCGTCCTCGCTCAGGAAGGGCTGCTCGGCGCCATCGGGACCGCGCCAGCGGTGCCCGGCGATGCGCTGGATGGCCGCCACCCGCGCGTCGTCCATGAACTCGCCGCCGGTGTTGGCGGCGCGCACGATCTCGCGGTCGGCGTCGAGCTGGGCCAGCCGCTCGGTGTAGGTGGCCGTGTCGAGCTCGCCGTTGAGGTGGGCGATCTGGGCGTCGCGCTTGAGCACCTCGAAGCGCGTGTCGATCAGCGCGATGCGGTCGAACAGCGTCTGCAGCTTGGTGGCCTTGTCCACCACGTGCACCGGCGTGGTGATCTTGCCGCAGTCATGCAGCAGGCCGGCGATCTTGAGCTCGTAGCGGTCGGCCTCGCTCATGTCGAAGTCGGCCAGCGGCCCGGCCTTCGTGCGCGCCACGGCCTCGGCCAGCAGGTTGGTCAACACCGGCACGCGCTCGCAGTGGCCGCCGGTGTAGGGCGACTTCTCGTCGATGGCGGTGTTGACCAGGTTGATCAGCGCCTCGAACAGCGTCTCGAGCTGGTCGACCAGGATCCGGTTGTTGAGCGCGATCGCGGCCTGCGAGGCCAGCGATTCCACCAGCTGCTGCTCGGCCTGGCTGAAGGCATCCACCTCGCCGGTGGCGTTGCGCGAGTTGATCAGCTGCAGCACGCCGATCACCTTGCCGTCGTGGTCCTTCATCGGCACGGTGAGGAAGGACTTCGAGCGATAGCCGGTGCGGGCATCGAAGGCGCGGGTGCCGCTGAAGTCGTAGCCCTCGGCCGCGTAGGCGTCCGGGACGTTGACGGTGGTGCCGGTGAGCGCCGCGTGCACCGCCACCATGTCGTGGCGGCCCGCGCCGGTGGCGTCGTGCATGGCGATCGGCGGGAAATCGATCGGCGCGCCGTGGCGGCCGCCCATGAAGTAGCCGAGCGTGCCGTTGCGCAGCACTTCGAACACCAGGGTGTCGCCGCTGACGCGGTAGAGCGTGCCGCCGTCGGCGTGGGCGAACTCGCGCGCGGTCTCGAGGATGCGCTCGAGCAGGGTCGGCAGGTCGCGCTCGTGCGACAGCGCCACGCCGATGGCGTTGAGCGTCTCGAGGCGGCTGAGGATGTCGGCTTCGCGGGTCATGGCGGCGGCGGCGGTGGGCCCGCCGCCAACATGACGCCAAACGCGGGGGCGCGCAATCCGCGCCCGGCGACCCGCGCCCATGCCGCCGCGGCCGGAACGCCGGGCCGCCGTTGCAGGCGGTCGTCCCGCGCCGTTGCCGGCGGGACCGCTCAGCGCCAGCCGGCGTCGCGCGCCTCGCGCTCCTGGGCGGCGTCGAGCGGCTCGCCGTCGATGCGCGCGTCCAGCTCCGCCAGCACGATCTCCGGCAACGCGGTCGAGGCCTGGCGCAGGCCTTCGCCCCCGACCGGCGGCACCGACACCACCACCGGCACCTGCCATCGGCCGTCGGGCGCGCGGCAGGCCAGGCCGGCCAGGTCGCGCTCGCCGCCAACGCGGAACGCGCGGCAGAACGCGCCGTCGCGATCGCGGAAACTCAGGCCGATGCGCAGGCCGTCGCCGGTCTCGGCGCCCAGCCGCGACTGCAGCGACTCCGCCAGCACGCCGTCCGCGACCAGGCGGCCCGATTCGGACGCCAGCGGACCGGCAGGCGGCGCCATCACCAGCCGCGAAACCGCGATGCCCAGCACCAGTGCCGCCGCCATCGCGGTCCATTCCGGCAGCGCCCAGCGCCGGCGCGCGGGGCGCGGCAGCGGATGCACCGTGGCCCCGCCCCCGGGCGCGGTAACAGGCGCGGGCACGGTCGCGGCCGCCGCGGCGGTGGCGGTCGAACCGGCACCGCGCGCCAGCGCCAGCAGGTGCGCCGGCACCGGCTCGTCGAGCATCGGGTCGAAGGCGTCGCGCAGCTGCGCCCGCAGCC
Source organism: Arenimonas metalli CF5-1 (assembly GCF_000747155.1). GTDB lineage: Bacteria > Pseudomonadota > Gammaproteobacteria > Xanthomonadales > Xanthomonadaceae > Arenimonas > Arenimonas metalli. The sequence continues at coordinate 33,703 of NZ_AVCK01000003.1, forward strand.
GGCGCGCCTGCGCCACGGCCTCCGCCACGGCGGGGTCGGCGGCGATCGCGGCCTCGACGAGGGCCGTCCCGGCGGGATCCAGCTCGCCGTCGACGTAGGCGAAGATGCGCTCGTCGCCCGGCCTCATGCGCCCACCCCGGCGGCACCGCCCAGCAGCTGCTGCAGCGCTTCGCGGCCGCGCGCGAGGCGGCTGGTCAGCGTGCCGATCGGCACGTCCATCGCCTCCGCGGCCTCGCGGTAGGACAAGCCTTCGATCAGTACCAGTGCAATGGCCATGCGTTGTTCCTCCGGCAGGCGGGCCAGTGCGGACTGCACCGACATCGCCAGGTCCTGGCCCTCGAACGGCGACTCGCCGACCAGGGCCCCCTGTTCCTCGGGCGCGAACACGCGCTGCCCGCGCTGTCGCGACCGCACTTCGTCGATCCAGGCGTTGCGGACGATGCCGAACACCCACGCGTCGAGCCGCGCATCCGGCCGCCATTGCGCGGAGCGGGCCAGCGCACGCTCCAGCGCCACCTGCACCAGGTCGTCGGCGTCGGCCGGATCCCGCGCCAGGGTCCGGGCGAAGCGCCTCAGGCGCGGCAGCAGGGCACACAGTTCCTGGTTGAAATCCATGGCGGTTACGGTGACCGTCCCTCTTGCCTACGCGCCGGAGGGCGTATTTATTCCCGCCCCGGCTGAACGGGATGCGACGGGATGCTAGCACCGCCCCGGATGATTCCGGCCCGTCCCGGCGTAGGCTGTAGGCATGAGGCGATCACTTTCCCTGATGCTGTTGCTTGCGGCCGCGCCGGTCGCGAGTGCGCTCGGCCTGCCCGTGCCGCTGCCGCGGCTGCCGGTGGATCTGCCGCCCCCGGTGCAGGGAACCCTCGACCTGGCCGGCAGCGAACTGCGCGCCGTGCGTGAGCGCGCCCTACTGCGCGAGCACCGGCGCTGGCTCGAAGCCGACCCGCGCGGCGCCCCCGCGATCCGCAGCGAAGTCGTGGCGATCGCGCCGACGGAGGCCGCGCTTGGGCGCGCCCGCGACGCCGGGTTCCGGATCGTGCGCGAGTCGGTGCTGGCGCCGCTGGACCTGCGCATCGTGGTGCTGCGCGCACCGGAGGGCCTGCGCGTGCGCAGCGCGCTCCGGCGGCTGGCGAAGCTCGATCCCGACGGCCGCTACGACTACAACCACGTGTACCTGGGATCGGGCGCGACCGGGGCGGACTCGGCGGCGTCGACGTCCCTCGCGCCCGCCGGGGACGGGGCGCCGCCGCGCGTCGGACTGGTGGACAGCGGCGTCGACGCCTCGCACCCCACGCTCGCCGGCGTGGACGTAAGGCGCTGGGGCTGCGGCGACCGCGCGCTTCCCGACGCACACGGCACGGCGGTGGCGTCGCTGCTGGCCGGCGATGCGCGGGGCCGCGCGCGCGGCGGCCAACTGTTCGCCGCCGACATCTACTGCGGCGAGCCGACCGGCGGCGCGGTCACGACCCTCGCCGAGGCCATGGCCTGGCTGGCGCGCGAGAAGGTGGCCGTGGTCAACGTCAGTCTGGTCGGCCCGCCGAACCAGCTGCTGGCGCAGCTGGTGGACGGCATGCAGCGGCGCGGCCACGTGCTGGTGGCCGCGGTGGGCAATGATGGTCCCTCGGCGCCGCCCCTGTTCCCCGCGGCCTACCCCGGGGTGATCGGCGTGACCGCGGTGGATCCGCGCGACCGGCTGCTGCCCGAGGCGATGCGCGGCGACGCCGTGGATTTCGCCGCGCCCGGCAGCGAACTCTGGGCGGCGCGCAGCGGCGGTGGGCAGGCGCGCGTGCGCGGCACCTCGTTCGCCGCGCCGCTGGTGGCGCGGCTGGCCGCGCGCGAGCTGGTACTCCCCACGCCCGGTGCGGCGGATCGCGTGGTGCGCCGCCTCGAGGGACAGGCGCGCGACCTCGGCCCCCGCGGGCACGATGCGCGCTTCGGGCGCGGCCTGCTGTCCGGGGACGCCCGCGCGGCCTGGGCCGCGCCGATGAACGAAGATTGAATGCGGCCCTCGCCGCGGGAAGAAAGCGGTACCCCGGCGCGTAGGACACCTTGAAGCCGCAGATGAGCTGCGGCGTTCCCAAGGAGACCGCCATGAACCACAAACTGCTCGCTTCCGCCGTCCTCGCCGCCCTGCTCTCCGCCAGCCCGATGCTGCAGGCGCAGTCCCTGGTGGGTGGCGCCGCCGGCAGCCTGCGCGGCACCGTCGGCGCCGGCCCGGGCTCGCTGGGCAACCTCGGTGCCCGCGAAACCCTCAACGGCGCCCGCGGTGAACTGCGCGGCACCCTGGCCGAGCGCCGCGCCGCCGCGCGCGAACTGCGCGAGCAGCAGCGTGCCGCCGCGGCCGCCGCCGAACTGGCCGGCGAAGCCACCGGCCGCGCCGACGCCAATGCCGGTGCACTCGGCAGCGCGGGGGCGCTGACCGGTTCGCTGGCGGGCGATACCGCCGGCCAGGTGCGTGCGAACGAGGCCATGGCCTCGCTGTCGGGCGCGGGCGAACTGACCGGCGCCGCCTCGGGTGAACTGCCGCGCGCGGAGCTGCCGGAGATGCCGTCTTCGTCGGACCTGCCGTCCACGCCGGACCTGCCGTCGGCTTCCGACCTGCCGGCGACGCCGGGCGCGCCGGCCCTTCCTACCGGCGCCGAAGCCACCGCGGCGGTCGAAGGCGCGGCCAACGGCGCGGTGTCGCTGACCCGCCAGGCGCCGCCCGCCGTCGGGCCCGGTCCGACCGAGGGCGGCGACGGCAACGACGGTGCGACGCCGGCTCCGGCGCCGCGCGCCGAAGCCCGCGGCCAGGCCGATGCCTCGGCCAATGCCTCGGCCTCGCGCCGCGGCGCCTCGGTGGACGCGTCGGCCTCGGCGCGCGGCGAGGCCGGCGTTCGCCGCTGATCGCCGGTCCGCGGTAACGGGAGGCGGGCGCCGCGGGGCGCCCGCCTTTTTTTCTCACCTGCGCCGACGCGACCGGACAAGCGCGAATGCATCGGCTACGCTCGAACCGCCTTCCACTTCGTGGGCGAGCGGGAACATGCAGACGCGCGCAAGGCCTGCCGTTGGCGGGCACCTCCGGTCACCCGGACCCCGCGCCATCATGGCCGGGTGGGCGCTCGCGTTGCTCTGGCTCGCGCTCGCGCTGGCCCCGCCGGTGTCCGCCTCGACGCCCGCGGCCTTCGGCGACCTGCTGTCGCAGGCGGATGCGCTGCGCAGCGCCGACCCCGCCCGGTTCGAAGTCCTGCTCGCCCGCCTCACCGAGCGCGTGCACGAAGCCACGCCCGCCCAGCGGGAGCTGCTCGACTACCTCAAGGCCTACCGGCTCGGCTACACGGGCCGCTTCGACCTGGCCATCGAAGCCGGCACCCGCCTGTTCGAGACCTCGTCCGATCCCGCCATCAAGGTCCGCGCCGGCGGCCTGGTGGTCAGCAGCCGCGCGGTGACGCGCGAGTTCGTCGAGGGCCTGGTGTTCCTGGACAAGGTGCTGGCCCTGGTGGAGCAGGTCGACGACGCCGAAGTGCGCCACCACGCCTGGGCCGCCGCGGGCGTGATCCATAACCAGGTCGGGCAGTACGCGCAGGCGGTGCACTACGTGGAGCTGCTGCAGGCCGATGGCGTCCAGGGTCGCACGCGCTGCTTCACCGGCGTGCTGCGGCTGGAATCGCTGGGCTTCCTCGACGCCGCGCCGGAAGATCCGGCCGAATTCCAGTCGGTCATCGACTACTGCCTGTCGCAGGGCGAAACCATGCTGGCCAATTTCGGCCGCGTGCACCTGGCGGCCAAGCTGGCGGCCGATGGCCAGGTGCCGGTGGCGGTCTCGCTGCTGGAGTCGCGGCTCGGCGAGATCGAGGCCACCGGCTATCCGCGCCTGCTCGGCGAGGTGCACGCGCGGCTGGCGCGGCTCAAGCTCTCGCTGGGCTGGCGCGAAGCCGCCGACGCGCACGCCCTGCGCGCGGTCGCCAACTCCAGCGGCATCGCCAACACGCAGGTGCTGGTGCAGGCGCATGAGGTGCTGTACGAAAACGCGCTGGCGCGCGGCGATGCGGCCGCGACCCTGCAGCACTACCGCCAGTACGCCGAAGCCGAGCGCGCCTGGCTCGACCAGGTCAAGGCGCGCGAGCTGGCCTACCAGATGGCCCGGCACGAATCGCTGCAGAAGTCGCAGACCATCGAACTGCTCAACCGCCAGAACGACGTGCTGCGGCTCGAGCAGCAGGTGGCGGCGAAGACCGCGGAGGCCAACCGCCTGCTGATCGGCCTGCTGGCGCTGCTGGCCGCGTCGGTCTTCTACTGGGCCTACAAGGTCAAGCGGATGCAGGTCTCGCTGCGGACGATGGCGCAGACCGATGCCCTCACCGGCGTCAGCAACCGGCACCACTTCACGCAGACGGCCGAGGCGCTGCTCGAGGCCTGCCGGCGCGGCGGCGCGGACGCCGGGCTCGTGATGCTCGACCTGGACCACTTCAAGGCGATCAACGACCAGTACGGCCACGCCGCCGGCGACTGGGCCCTGCGCCAGGTGGCCGAAGCCTGCCAGGCCGCCTGCCCGCCCGACGGGCGGGTGGGCCGGCTGGGCGGCGAGGAATTCGCGCTGCTGGTGGTGAACCAGGATCTCGCCAGCGTGGTCGGCCTGGCGCGCGAGTGCCGCAAGCGCATCGCGTCCATCGATGCGCGCGGCGCGGGCCATGCCTTCGCCCTCACCGCCAGCTTCGGCGTGGCCGGCAGCCGCAGTGGCGGGCACGACTTCGATGGACTGCTGGCGCGGGCCGACGATGCGCTGTACCGCGCCAAGCGCGAAGGACGCGACCGCGTCTGCGTGCACATGCCGGGCAGCCACGCCGACGCGCCATCCCCCGCCAGCCGCTGACGGCACGCGCCCTGGGGAAATCCTTTCCCGCAGCCGCCGGCCGCGATGGCCGGGCGAATCCGTGCGCGGCGTTGGATTCCATGCAGCCCGCGTTCATCCCGGCGGCGTGACCCACCGCACGGAACGAACGAGAACTGTGAAGCAGTCGCGGAACGGAATGTGAGCAAGCGCTGGAAACCCCCGAAAACGTGCGCGAAATCCCACAGCTTGCAAGTGTGAGCCGCTGCGCATCCACGCGGTTTTCACTTTCCTAGACTGCGTTCCAAGGAACCACCGCACCCCTCGGCGCGTGGTCCTAAAGTCGGGAAGAAGGCACATGCGCAAGCACCTCGGTCTCCTGCTCCTCGCCCTCGTCGCCGCCGCCGGCAACGTCGAGGCCAGCTCGCAGTTCTCGGCCCAGCCGGCCGGCGGCCACGCCTCCTCTTCGCCCACCCGCGCCAGCGCCGCGGTCAACTTCCGCATCGTCATCCGCGAGTCAATCAGCCTCGGCGGCCAGCAGCAAAAGTCCCGCCCGGACGCGCCGCCGATGATCCAGTCGGTGAGCTTCGAGAACGGCCGCGAAGTGGTGACGCTCGCCCGCCCCTGAGTCCCGGCGCGGCCGCGCTTGCGGCCCGCCCCCGCCAGCGGCTTGAATGGACCGTCACCACGCGGTCCCCGCCATGGCCTCCTTCCTGCTCGAAACCCCGCGGCTGCGCCTCACCGAACTGGCCGAAGACGACGCCGGCTTCGCGCTGGCGCTGCTCAACACCGAGGGCTTCCTGCGCCACATCGGCGACCGCGGCGTGCGCCGCCTGGACGAGGCCCGGCGCTACCTGCGCGAAGGCCCGCTGGCGAGCTACGCCGAACACGGCTTCGGCCTGTGGAAAGTGACCCGCAAGGCCGACGGCGTCGCGGTCGGCATGAGTGGGCTGGTCCGGCGCGACAGCCTGCCGCGACCCGATCTCGGCTATGCCTTCCTGCCCGACTACACCGGGCAGGGCCTGGCCAGCGAGGCCGGCGCGGCGGTGCTGGCGCACGCCTTCGGCACGCTGCGGCTCCCGCAGGTGCTGGCGATCGTCAGCCCGGGCAACGAGGCGTCCGTGCGCGTGCTGGCAAAGCTGGGAATGCGCGAATGGGGCCTGCGCGACTTCGAGGGCGAAACGCTGCGGGTGTTCACCCGCGAGGCCGGGCCGGCGCCGGAATGAGAACGGGGCGGGCCGCTTGCGCGACCCGCCCCGTGTTTTCTCGCCCCGCGGCAGCCTTGCGGCGCCGCGACGGCGCGGCGATCAGGCCGCGGCGTCCTTGAGCTTCTTCAGCGGGCGCACCTTCACCTTGACGGTGGCCGGCTTGGCGGCGAACCACTGCTCTTCCTTGGTGAACGGGTTGATGCCCTTGCGCTTCGGCTTGGCCGGCACGTTGACGACCGAGATCTTCAGCAGGCCCGGCAGGGTGAACGAACCCGCGCCCTTCTTGCTGACCGAACCGTGCACCGCGCCTTCCAGCGCGCCCATCACGGCGCGAACGTCCTTCGCGGCGACGCCGGTGGACTCGGCGATGTGCGAGACCAGGCCCGACTTGGTCAGGGCTTCCTTGATCGGCTTCGGGGCGGACGGCTTGGCAGCGGCCTTCGGGGCAGCCTTCTTCTTTGCAGCTTTCTTGGTAGCCATTTTTGTTTGTTCCCGTGGTTCTTGGGTGGTTGGGGTGCCTGGAAATCCCTCCGGCACCGCGAATGTAGGGCAAGTCCGGCGCGCCGCCAAGTGCAAAACCGCAAAAAAACGGCTTTTTTCGCGGCCGGCAAAAAAAAGCGGCGAACCCGGAGAGCAGGGTTCGCCGCGGGAAGCCCAGGGGGGGGGCGGCTTCCTCAAGTCATGGCCCCGGCAGCACCCGGGGCCACCACGGGACTCAGGCCGCCTTGGCCTTCTTCAGCGCACGCATCTGGTCGTGCATCTGCTGCACCTCGGGCAGGTGGCGGGCGGCGAGCTCGCGCACGCGCACCGGCTGTCCGGCGTCGAGGGCGTCGCGGAAGGCCTCGAGGACGCGGTCCTCCTGCTCTTCGAGCGTGGCGATGTAGGCGGCGTCGGAATCCTTCTTCAGGCTCGCCTTGAGGTCGGCATAGCCCTTGCGGATGCTGCCCAGCCAGGTGCCGTCCTGGTCCGGCTCCACGCCCTGGTGGGCGATCTCGGACTTCAGGTCGACGGCGATGCGGCCCTTGAGCGCGGCCATGCGCTGGAACAGCTCGCGATAGCCGGGGTGGGACGTCTCCTTGGCGGCATGCTGGTGGAAGTCGATGCCGTCGTTGAGGGCTTCGACCAGGTGGTTGAGCGTCTTGGCAGTCTTGTTCATTGCGAATTCTCCTTGGGGGGATGGCTGGCGCCGCAACGACGCCGGCCAGGGTGGGCGGCACGAGGCCGCCCGGGGGTGGAACACGGATCAGCCGTCGATGGCGTCGGCGGTGCGCTCGGCGGCCTTCAGTTCGGCATCGGCCACGGCGATGGCGGCCTCGTACTCGGCCTTGGCGGCGGCGTCGCAGGCGTCGCGGTCCTGGCCACTCAGCGCATCGCAGCGCTGCTGGGCGACGTCCAGCGCGCCCTTGGCGCGCGTGACCGCCACCTCGTGGCGCGCCTCCGCGGTGTCCTCGGTGGCTTCGGCCTGCGCGCCGGCGACGTCGTCGCCCTCGGCCCAGGCCTCGTTGACGTCCTGGTTGGCTTCCGCCGTGACGTCGGCGGCGTCGCTGCGCGCCTCGCCCAGGTCCTCGGCCGCTTCGGCACGGGCCTCGGCGACGTCCTCCTGGGTCTCGGCCGGGTTTTCCTGGCAGGCCGACAGCGCCAGGGCGATGGCGAACGGCAGGGCGACTCGGGTGAACTTGTTCATGTGCTTGCTCCATGTGGGGGGGAATCCGGCGCAGCCACCGGGGGGCCGTGGCGCCGTCATGGAAGAAGGAAGCAAGCACCGTGCCAACGGTGCGAAGCGCGCGGGGATGGGCTTTGGCGCGGGTGGCGCGCCCTGCATCCGCGCAATCTGCACGATCGTCGCGACGGGATCCTGCAAGCTGCACGTCGCGCGCTTCGCGATCCGCCGCGCCGTGCGCGCGGCCGCGCGTGTCATTCCACCCGCGGCAACTCGAGGGTGAAGCAGGCGCCACCGCCTTCGCGATCGTCGTACCAGAGGTCGCCGCCCATCGCGCGCGCCTTCTGCTTCGCCAACGCCAGGCCGAGGCCGGTGGACGACTCGCCGCCGGTCGGCTGGCTCGACAGCGTGGCATAGCGCCGGAACAGCGAGGCCTGCTCATCGGCGCCGATGCCGGGCCCGCGGTCCATCACCCGGAAGCGCGCACGATGCTCGCGCCCGGCGGCGGCCAGCGTCACCACGCTGCCGGGCGGCGCGTACTTCACCGCGTTCGACACCAGGTTCTGCAGCACGTGCAGCAGCGCCAGGCGCTGGCCGCGGGCGAACAGCGTGCGGTCGGCGTCGAACTCGAAGCGCATGCCCTTGGCGCGCGCCGAGTCGGCCAGCGCGTCCGCGGCCTGCTGCAGCAGCGGGCCCGCGGGCAGCGGCTCGACGGCGATGCCGCGGGCCTCGTCGGCGGCCTGGTCCAGCACCGCCTGCAGGAACATCAGGCCCGACTGCGAGGCCTCGCGCAGCGTCGCGAGGGGCCGGGCGCGCGCCGGCGGGTCGTCCGGCGACACCAGCATGTCGGCGGAGAACAGGATGTTGGTGAAGTGGTTGCGCAGGTCGTGGGCGATCAGCTCCAGGCTCTCCTGCCGCTCCACCGCCAGCGCCGCCAGCCGGTCGCGCGCCAGCTTGAGCGAGGCGTGGGTGCGCACCCGCGCCAGCAGCTCCTCGGGCACGAAGGGCTTGGTGATGTAGTCCACCGCGCCGGCGGAGAAGGCGCGCACCAGCGACTCGCGCTCGTGGTCGGCGGTGAGCAGGATCACCGGGATGGTGCGCGTGGCCTCGTCCGCCTGCAGCCGGGCCAGGACGTCGAAGCCGTCCATGCCGGGCATGCGCATGTCGAGCAGCACCAGGTCGGGCCGCAGGTCCGCCAGGCGGTCGATGGCCTCCGCCCCGCCCAGGCAGGGCGCCACGTCGAAGCCTTCGCGGGCCAGCAGGCTGCCGACGGCGCGCACGTTGGGCTCCTGGTCGTCGACCACCATCACCAGCGGGCTGCGTTCGGCATCAGTCATGGCGCGGCTCCGCGGCGCGGGGGCAGGTTTCCAGCAGGCGCTTGACCGCCGGCAGGTCGAAGGTGGCGGCGGCCTCGGTCAGCGCGGCGCCGTGGCGGGCCAGGCGCGGCCAGTCCAGCGTCGTCGCGAGCTCGGACATGCGCGCCGCGGCCGCCTCGACCTCGCGCATGCGCAGGTGGCGGCGGACCTGGGGAAGGTCGGCGTGCAGGGCTTCCAGCGCCTGCAGCGCGGCCGCATCGGGCGCGCGCGGCGTGCTGTCGTCGGCGGGTTCAACGACGGCTTCCGGGGCGGACGCAACGCCCGCCGGCGCATCGGGATCCGGTGCCGCCGGGAAATGCCGCGCCAGCGCCTCGAACAGCTCGGCCTTGGTGTACGGCTTGCGCACGTAGCCATCGAAGCGCGCGCGCACCCACTCCTCGTCCTCGTTCATGCTCGAGGCCGTGACCGCGATCACCGGGATGTCGTCGTGCTGCTGCGAGGCGCGGATGCGCTGCAGCGCCTGGTCGCCGGACAGCCGCGGCATGCGCAGGTCCATCAGCACCACGTCCGGCGCCGCGGTGCGCACCTGTTCGACGGCGGCCAGGCCGTCCACCGCCTGGCGCACGCGGTGGTGGCTGCCGCCGAGGTAGGCCGCCACCAGCTCGCGGTTCCACGCCACGTCGTCCACCACCAGCACCTCGAGCGGCGGCAGGCGGTCGAAATCGACGCGCAACCCGGCCACGGGCTGCTGGCTGACGCTCTCGTGGCTGATCGCCCGCTCGGGGATCTCGAACACGAACAGCGAGCCCTCGCCCACCGTGCTGTCCACGCGCAGCGTGCCGCCCATCAGGTCCACCAGGCGACGCGCGATGCTCAGGCCCAGGCCGGTGCCCTCCCGACTGCGGCCGTCCACGCTGTCGCCCTGCTCGAACGGCTCGAAGATCTGGCCCAACTGGTGCGCGGGGATGCCGGTGCCGGTGTCGGCCACCTCGATGCGCAGGTCGCAGTGGCCATCCTTCGGGCAGGGGTGGCAGGCCAGGCGGACGATCACGCCACCGTGCTCGGTGTACTTCACCGCGTTCGACACCAGGTTGATCAGCACCTGCCGGACCCGAACCGGGTCCACCACCAGCGGCAGGTCGGCCTGGCCGTCGTACTCCGCGGTGAGGCGGATGCCCTTGTCGGCAGCGGCCTGGCGGAACATGGTCAGGGTCTGGTCGACGATCTCGCGCAGGTCGGTCGGCTCGTCGCGCAGGTCCATCTTGCCGGCCTCCATCTTCGAGAGGTCGAGCACGTCGTTGATCAGCGACAGCAGGGCCTGTCCGCTCTTGCGGATCGAGTCCACCCAGGCCACCTGCTTCGGGTCGCTGATGTCCTCGGCCAGCAGGTTGGTGAAGCCGAAGATGGCGTTCATCGGCGTGCGGATCTCGTGGCTCATGCTGGCCAGGAAGATGGATTTGTCCTGGCTCGAGCGCCGCGCCTGCTCGGCCTGCATCTCGGCGCGGAACGCCTCGGCGGCCTTGCGCTGCATGCGGCGGGTGGCGGCGTAACCCACCAGGCCGGCGAACAGGGCCAGCAGGCTGGCGGTCACCACCGTGGCCCAGTTCTGCTGCAGCATCTGGTTGCGCTGCTGGTTGCGCGCCGCGAGCAGCGCGGCCTCTTCGGCGTTCATTTCCACGATCACCTGGCGCATCTCGGCCAGCAGGCGCGCGCCCTGCCCGCTGCGCACCCGCTCTTCCATCGCGGCGAGGGCGCCGGTCATGCCGCGGTTGGCATCGCTGCGCAGCTGCTGGGTGGTGGCGCTGTATTCGCTGCGGGCGAGATGCATCGCCTTCAGCCGGGTCAGCAGTTCCACCTGCCGCGGGTTGTCGCTGACGTGGCCGGACAGGCCGGCGAACGACTCGTTCAGGGACTGCAGCACCAGCCGGTACTCGAGCTGGAAATCCGGCTTGCCGGTCAGCACGTAGCGCAGGTGGTGCGATTCACTGTCGCCGAGCAGGCCCCAGACCCGGCCGATGTCGTTGATCACCTGCTGGGAATGGCTGGCGGCCTCCACCGAGGCCTGCATCGCGTCCGTGGCGCGCAGCGACAGGTAGGACGTGCCGGCGAGCACCAGCACCGAGGCCAGCAGCAGGCCGTTGAACACGCGGTAGCGAAACGTGGCCGGACGGTTCGGCATGGAGTCCCCCGGGGCCCGCGGCAGCGGGCGAAGAGATTGCAGTCGTCAGTTCATCAGCCACAGCGTGCCGTTGAGCACCAGCGCGAAGCTCACCCAGGCCACCAGCGGCACCTGCAGCGTACCGGCCAGCGGGCGCACGCGGCCGAAGGCCAGCGTCATCCACAGCACGGCGCCCCACAGCAGCACGATGTCCACGAAGGCCGAGGCCGGCGAACGCAGCCCGAAGAACAGCGGCGTCCAGGCCAGGTTGAGCACCGCCTGCACGCCGAAGGCCAGCCAGGCCTGCGGACGCGCGGCCTCCGCGGCCGGGCCGGGTTCGCGCGACACCAGCCAGACCCCGGTGCCCAGCAGCGCGTACAGCAGCGTCCACACCGGACCGAACAGCCACGCGGGCGGGTGCCAGGTGGGCTTGGCCAGGGCGTCGTACCAGGCGCCCGGGCTGAACAGCACGCCGACGCTGGCCCCCGCCGCCACCACTACCACGACCCAGCACAGCCAGGCGATGCCGTCGCGCAGGCGCACCGGGGGACGCGCCGGCGGCAGGCCGGGGGCGGCGTGGCGTGGGATGGAAGCCGGGTTTCGCACGAGCATTCTCCGTCGGTTCGGCGGCGTCAGAGGCCGTAGGCCTTGCGCTTGCGGTAAAGGGTGGAGCCGTCGATGCCCAGGGTGCGGGCGGCGGCGTCCAGGGTTTCGCTGGCGGCGATCACCGCCTCGATGTGGGATCGCTCCAGCGCCTCGAGCGTCACCGGGGCACCCACCGCGGGCGCCTGCGGCGAAGCGTCGGCCGGGCCATGGCCCAGCGAGAGGTGCTGCGGCCCGATCTCCTCGCCATTGCACAGGATCACGGCGCGCTCGATCACGTTCTGCAGTTCGCGCACGTTGCCGGGCCAGGCGTAGGCCTGCATCGCCGCCATCGCGGCCGGCGAGATGCGCGCCGCCGGCAGGTGGTAGGCACCGGCGTAGCGTCGCAGGAAACCCTGGGCGAGCTCGGGCAGGTCCTCGCGGCGGTCGCGCAGCGGCGGCAGCACCAGGCTGATCACGTTCAGGCGGTACAGCAGGTCGAGGCGGAAGGTGTTGTCGCGCACCATCGCGTCGAGGTCGCGGTTGGTGGCCGAGACCAGGCGCACGTCGGCGTGGCGCGTGGTCGGGTCGCCGATGCGCTCGTATTGCTTGTCCTGCACGAAGCGCAGCAGCTTGGGCTGAAGCGCCAGCGGGAAGTCGCCGACCTCGTCCAGGAACAGCGTGCCGCCATCGGCCAGGCTGACGCGGCCCTGGGTGCTCTGGGTGGCACCGGTGAAGGACCCCTTGGCGTGGCCGAACAGCTCGCTTTCGAGCAGCTCGGCCGACAGCGAGGGGCAGTTCACGGTCGACATCGCGGCGCTGGCGCGATCGCTCCAGTCGTGGATGGCATTGGCGAGCACGCCCTTGCCGGTGCCGCTTTCGCCCAGCAGCAGCACGTTGGCATCGGTGCGCGCGACCTGGCGCGCCATCGCCAGCACCTGGGCCATGGCCGGGCTCTTGCTGGACAGCGCGTTGCCCGGGGTGGCCGGGCCCTGCTGCAGGCGGTCGATGCGGTTGAGCAGGTCGAGGGTGTCGAGCTGGCGCGCCACCGCCACCCGCAGCTGCGCCGGCGAGCAGGGCTTGACCAGGTAGTCGGCGGCACCGTCGCTGATCGCGCGCATGGCGTCGTCCACCTGCGAGTGCGCCGTGACCATGATCACGCGCATGCGCGGCGCCAGCTCGCGCAGTCGCGGCAGCGCATCCATGCCGGAATCGGCACCCAGGTTGCGGTCGAGCAGGCAGACGTGGAAAGGCTGGGTGGCGGCCAGCGCCAGGCCCTCCTGCAGGCGGGTGCTGGTGCTGACGCGATAGCCGGCGCCCTCCAGGCACAGCCTGAAGTTCTCCAGCAGGGTGGGATCGTCGTCGATCGCCAGGATGCGGCCTTTCGGGGCGGCCGGGGTATCGGGCACGGGAAGCTCCGGTTGAGTGTAAAAACTTCAGCAAGGGCTGTGCCAAGCCGTCCGGGGCGCGTGGCAACGCGGTTTCCAGCCGTGCGCCGCCCCGGGACCCTTGCATTCTGCAATACGCCTTCCGGGCTGGCCATGCAACTTGCAAGCCGTGCCCGGCCTCGGGCCGACCCGTTATCATGGCGCCCCCACGGCCCACGCCTTCGTCCGGACCCCGCCATGAGCAACACGCCTCCCGACCGCCTCAGCATCAACCCGCGCAGCCCCTTCTTCGACGAGGCCGTCCTCGAGCGGGGCATCGGCGTGCGCTTCAAGGGCATCGAGCGCACCAACGTCGAGGAGTACTGCATCAGCGAGGGCTGGGTTCGGCTGCCGGTGGGCAAGTCGCTCGACCGCCACGGCAACGCCATGACCCTCAAGACCAGCGGCGAAGTGGAAGTCTGGTTCCTCGACCAGGAAAAGTGATCCGCCGCACGATCCTGCGCATCGGCGGCTGAACGCCGGCGCGGGATCCGCGGAATCCGGCAGCCCGTCGCGGAATCCGCGATCCACGAGGCGCAAAGTCTCCCCACGGGACACCGGGGCCACGCGCCCCTCCGACGCGGCCCTTGCCGCGACGAGCACGATGCGTGCCCCGGAACGGAGGCCCGCATGCGCCTGGTTCCCCAACTCATCGTCCGCCTCGGCGGTGACATCCGACTCGCCATGATCCTGCTGTTCGGCGCGCTGACGGTGGTGTCGGTCATTCCCTTCGCCATCTTCCGCGCCCTGCAGGGCGACTGGGTGGCGGCCGCGGTGGACACGCTGATGGTGCTGACCATGGTCGGCAACGCCAGCTTCGCCTGGATGACCGGGCGCACCGTGCTGGCGGGCTCGATCAACGCCGTGGTGGTGTCGGCCACCTGCGCGGTGCTGCCGGGCGTGCTGGGCATGGCCGGGCTGTTCTGGATCTACACGGTGCTGCTGGCGAACTTCATGCTGGCGCCGCGCTGGCTGGCGGTGTCCTGCGGCCTGCTGATCCTGGTCGGCGCCCTGATGACCGCGCCCTTCCCCAATGCGATGGCGGCGACCGCCTTCGTGGTCAGCACGGCGCTGGTGATGCTCTACGCCTTCATCTTCGCCTCGCTGACCGAGTACCAGCGCCAGCGCCTGGTCGGCCTGGCCACGCGCGACCCGCTGACCGGCGTCGCCAACCGCCGCAGCATGGAGGTGGAGCTGGCCGACGTGCTGCGCTCGCACCAGGAACAGGCCCAGCCGGCGGCGCTGGCGGTGGTGGACCTGGACCACTTCAAGCGCATCAACGACCTGCACGGCCACGATGCCGGCGACCGGGTGCTGCAGGCGTTCGCGCAGCTGGTGGAGCACTGCATCCGCAAGCGCGACCGGTTGTTCCGGTTCGGCGGCGAGGAGTTCGTGCTGCTGTTCCCCGCCACCGACCGCGAGGGCGCCCGCGCGGCGCTGGAGAAGGTGCAGCGCGAGCTGCGCGAGAACCTCATGGGCCCGGACGGCCCGGTCACCGTATCGATCGGCGCCGCGCTGCTCGCGCCGGGCGATGACTGGCCGGCCTGGCTGGCGCGCGCCGACCAGGCGCTGTACCTGGCCAAGCGCAGCGGCCGCGACCAGGTGCGCTTCGACGACCCGCGCCCCTCGCCGGGCGAGCGCCGCCTGCACCTGGTGATGCCCGGCAGCGGCTGATCAGCAGGGCGTGCCGCGGGCGATGCGGCGGGTCTCCACCACCGGCAGCGCCTGCAGCCCGTCGGGCGCGGGCACGTTGGTCGGCCGGTAGTTCGACGGGGCGTGGGCGAGGCGGTCGAGCACCGAGCGGTGCAGGCATTCGCCGTGCGCGCGGAACTGGCCCACCGGCCGCTGGACCGCGCCCATGGCCTTGTACGCGATGGTCATCGAGTCGTTGAGGTTGGCGTTGAAACAGGGTCGGAACCAGGCCAGGTAGTCGTCGTCGAACTGCAGGCCGAGCCCTTCAGCCTTCTCGACGATCCAGTGCAGGGCTTCGTTGGCCAGGCCGTCCGGGTTGTAGCTGCCGCCGACGTTGCTGTGCACGCCCGCGAACCAGGCCTGCTCGAGCACGCCGTTCCAGCCCGCCGGTTTTTCCCACGGGTTGACCTTGAAGGGCTTGCGGCGCTCGTCGATGGCCATGGCGTGGTAGGCGTTCTGGATCTGCGGCACCAGCGAGATGTCGTGGTACTGGTACTTCTTGCCGTTGAAGACCTGGCCGAGCAGGCCGGGCGCACCCAGCGCGCCCACCGTGTCCCAGACGCCGACCATGCGGATCGGCGGCGCCGGCAGCGCGTCCTTCACCTTGCGGAAGGCGTGCGCCCACTCGGCGCTGTCCTTGCCGTGCTGGCTTTCGTAGCAGCCGTAGATTTCGGGCACGTAATAATCGTCGTCCTTGCGAAGCAATCCCACCTGGTTCATGAAGCCAGCCAGCGTGCGCACGGTGAAGGCGCCGCGGCTGAAGCCGAACAGGTAGATCTCGTCGCCCGGCACGTAGTTGTAGACGATGAACCGGTAGATGTTGCGGATGGTGTCCTCGATGCCCTTGCCGAAGGCACCGCCGGTGAACTTGTCCATGCCGCCTTCGGTGCCGACGCCGTCGAAGTAACCCACCACCTGGTCGACGCCGCGGTCGTCGCGCGAGCGCACGGCGCGGGCCAGCTTGGTGACGTTGGTGGGGCGGCGCTTGCCGGTCTTCTCGTCCACCTGGTCGCGCAGGTTCCAGGTGCCGTCGGCGCAGATCACGAGTCGTTTCATCGAAGGCCTCCGGGCCGGGTCAGTCGATCACCACGCGCAGGCCTTCGCCCGGCGCGCCGTATTCGGTGCGGTAGCCGAACTGCCGGCGGCGGTCCGCGCCGGCCCAGTCGCGGTTGTGGTCGGATTCGCAGTTGAAGCAGATCACCACGTCGTCGCCGGCGCGATGCACGACCAGGCGGGCCAGGGCCTCGGGGTCCGGGTGGCCGAAGCGGGCGCCGGTGGTGGACACCAGGTAGCGCTGCGCGGGGAAGGCCTCGAGCATCGGCACCGACAGGTTCTTGGCGCTGCCATGGTGCGGCAGCTTGAAAGCCTCGACCGGCTGCGGCTCGCCCTTGAAGGGCTCGCGCTCGAGGCTTTCGAGCAGCACCGAGGGATGCGCGTCGGCGCCGAACAGCACGCGCTTGCCGTCGTACTCGGCCAGGAAGGCGATGCTGGAGCCGTTGGCCGGCGTCTTGTCCTCCTTGAACGGCACCTGCGCCAGCAGCTCGACGTCGTCGCCGAGGAAGCCACCGCCGAGGACGGTTTCCTCGCGCGCGTAAGCCTTGCCGGGCACCAGCCCCTCCTCGACGATCACCTTCTCCCACTCCTTCTTCAAGGCCTGCATCTTCTCCCACGTCGGCGACAGCACCGTCAGCGCCATGCCGGCGAAGCGGAAGGTCCGCAGCTTGCCCTGGCGCGGCACCATCACCGCACGGTGGCCGAATTTTCGGTTCCAGGGCCAGCCGCCGCGACGGATCAGCTCGCTGAGCTGTTCGCCCTGGTCGGGCCCCATCAGGCCATCGATCTCGTCGGAAAGATGGAAGTAGCCGTTGAACCAGATCTCCTTGATGCGCACGACCGAGGGCTCGAGCTCGTCGAGGAAGCGCAGCGAGGCGCCGATGTGGTCGTCGTCGACGTGGGTAACCACGAACAGCTCGAACACGCATTCCCCCTCGGCGTCCACCACGGCCTGGATGCGCGGAAGCAGGTGCTTTTCGTAGGTGGCGGCTGGCCCGGTGTCGATCAGGATGCGCTTGGGCCGCGCCGGATCGCCGTACTCGATCCAGAGGCAGTCGCCGTGGGCGGCGTCGAGCATGTCGATGGTGAACATCGGTGGGGCTCCGTCGGGGGTCAGAGGCGCCAGGCGCTGTGGCCGTAGGCGACGAGGGTGAAGGCCATGCCGTGCCCGTCCGCCAGCAGCGAGCGCTTCACGGCGAGCATGGCCTCGTCGAAGCGCTGCGCGGCGTGCGCCGGCGCGCCGGTGGCCTGCAGCAGCCGCGTCGCCAGCAGCGCCGCTTGGGTCGAGTGGATCACCGACAGCGTGCCGACCACGATCGGCGCACCGCTGCGCACGAAGCGGCCCACGGTGCCCATGAAATCGATCTCGGCGACGGACGTGCCGCAGCCCAGCAGCAGCACCAGCGGGCCCGGCCGGGCCAGCGCGGGCGCGCGCACGTGCAGCGGCTCGATGTTGTCGGCGTCCAGGTAGAGATTGGAAATCTCCAGCGACGGGATGGCGGGATCGATGGTCGACTTGCCGGTGTGCGGGAGCAGCACCAGCAGGTCTGGCAGGGTGTCGGCGATGCGTTCCTCCCAAGCCCGCCACGACTCCACGCGCGTGAGCTTGGGCACCAGCTTGCCGAGCGTGGCCGGCACGCCCGTGGGCCCGTCCATTTCGGCCTGGGCGATCTGGCTGGCGGCCAGCAGCGCGGAGGTGAAGGGCCCGATGCGCTCCTCGCCTGGCGTCGGGACCGAGAGCCGGTGCCGGCTGTCGCCGTGGGCGTGCCGCTCGATGCATTTGCTCATGCCCCAGAACGCCGCCGGGCAAACATGGTCGCGGCTGTCGCGGTGCGGGCAGCCGGCGTGTACCGCTTCGCCGCCCGGCGCCAGCGCGGCCGCCGCATTCGGGCACAGCGTGGCCTCGGGCAGCGGCGAGCGCCCGGAGTACAGGAATTCGACGGGGAAGAAGGCCTCGGCGATGGCTTCGACCACCTGCACGCGGGCGGCCGTGGCCATCTCGCCCAGCGGATAGTGCGCCTGGAGCAGGCCGAGGATGCTCGCGCCGTGCTTGGCCAGCAGGCGCATCAGCTTCAGATTGGCTTCACTGCCGAGCGCCGCGTCCTCGTCGCCCACCGAGACCACCACGTTGGCGGCCACCGCCTTGCGCAGCGACTGCAGCGAGGCCTTCATGCCTTCGGGCTCGTCGAAGCTGACCGCGCCGCCGGCAACGGTGGTGATGCCCGACACGCCGGCCGGGCTGTCGTTGATGACGAAGGCGATGTCGGCCGGCGTGCCCGCGCTGGCGCTGGCGAAGCCGGGCACGTAGCGGTTTTCCTCGCGCAGCGCGCAGGCGCCGGCCGCATCGGCGGTCATCAGCAAGGTCTGCAGCACGCGGTTCTCGTGCAGCACCAGCAGGCGGGCGCGGAAGTCGGCGGGTTGCGCGCCGCAGCGCAGGTCGAACTCCGCGGCGCTGCTGTCGCCCGCGCGCGGCAGGTGGATCCCGGCCGATGCCGGCGGCGGCAGCGTGCGCCGGCCGGCACCATCGCGCGCAGGCGAGAGCGGCACCCAGGCTAGCGTGAGGTCGTGGCCCTCGGGTTGGTCGGGCAGCCGGGTTTCATCCAGCGCGACGTTGGCGCGCACCTGCGGGCCGCCGCGGTCGGCGCCGATGTGCACGCGCACGCGGTAGTCGGTGTCGGGCACCAGCCGCACCGGCGCGGCATCGGGCGCCTCGGGCGCGTCCTCGCGCAGGACCAGCGCCTGCACGTAGCGCGGATCGCCCGGCGGTGCGTCGGGAGCCGCGCCGTGGGGATCGGCGGCGGCGGGGGGCGGCGACATCGGCGGGCCGTCGTCGGGCGGCGGCGCCGCCATCGGCAGGTCGTTCGGTGGCGGCATCACCGGCGGCGCGTCGCCCGAACGGGGCGGTGGCGGCGCCAGGTCGTCCGGCGGGGGCGACATCGCGAAGCCGTCGTCGGCCGGCATCGGCGCGGGCGCGCGCATCGCCGGCGGCGCCACCGGGGCCGCGGTGTCGATCCGCCCGAGCGCGCCCTCGAGGGCACGGCGCACGCGCACGAGGCTGCGGGCATCGCCGCCTTCGTTGGTCCAGCCCAGGGAAGGCAGCTGCGACTTCAGCGCGCGGCCGATCTGCCGCACGCGTGCCAGGCGGGTATCGAGGCCAAGGTTGCCGAGCACGTCCTGCGCCAGCACCACCGTCGCCTCCTTCGGCGCGTCCTGCAGCCGCGCCGCCAGGCGGCCGGCCGCGTCGGCAATGAAGGTGCCGGCGATGAAGCCTGGATCGGCGTGCAGCAGCGGCGCCGGGAAATCGCCGATCGCGGGATCGCCCTGCTCCTGTCGCCGGGCGTCCGCGCGCCGGGCCGTGAACAGGGAGGCCGGCAGGCCACGATTGTGGGAAAGCTCGCGCACCAGCGCCTGGAACCAGGCCTGCTCCTCGCCCGCCGCCACCGCGCACAGGCCGATCGCGCCGGCGTGGTAGCGCGACGCCAGGGCGGCGATGCCGTCCTTCAGACGCGCCTCGTCGACGTCGGCCCCGCCGAGCAGCAGCACCGCGTCGGCGACGGTGCGGGCGCCGGGCACCGCGCCCAGCGCGACCCGCAGGTCGCCGCGACAGAGCAGGAGGTCGACGATGCGATCGTCGTGGCCGACGGGCTCGACCTTGAAAAGTTCGCCGTACCGCGCGCCGGCAAAGCGCTGCCACAGCGCCGCGTCGTCGCGCGGTACGCCGATCCGGAGCGGCCACTCCCAGAGGCTGGCGCCCGGCGCGGCGAACTCGAACCAGGCGTCGGAGACTTCGGGCAGCGCGCACAGGGCTTGCACCAGCGCCGCCGGCGAAACGCCGCGCGCCGCGCCGGACAGCGCCACCGAGCGCGGGCCCGCCGCGGAGAGCCGCCGGCACCAGGCCGCAAGTCCGGCCAGCACGCGCGCGCGCACCGGCGGCAGGTCCAGCATCGCGCCGATGCGCCGCACGCCCGGCAGCGAGACCGACAGCGCGGGCGCCGAGGCGGCCCGCTCCAGCGCCTTTGCGAGCGCGGCCTCGTCGGCACTGCCCTCGAGCAGCGCCTGCAGCGCGCGCGGCGCCGCACCGGCCACCAGCACGAACCGCGCCTGTTGCACCGCATCGATACCGGCCAGCGCCGCGCCGAAAACCTCGAACCGCATGCCCATCCCCCGCGCCGTCGTACCCGGAGTTACGAGTCGCGGGCCCTGCACAGGCCATGCGGGAAAAGCCGGGACGCGGCGCCAGAATCGAAGTTCTTTCCGAATCAGTCGGTTGCCGGCTGACCGGGTAAGCATTGCTAACTGCCGCCACCGCGGCGGCCGGCCCGGAAGGCCTGTTTCAAGCAGTGATCGCGTTGGCAGGAGTGGTTCCCGATGGAGGCCCCCGCATGCGCCCCTTCCTGCCCCTCGCCGCCCTGGCTTGCCTGGCCGCCGCGCCCGCGCTCGCCCAGCCCGCCGCCTCGCGCGTGGTCGTGCGCGACACGCTGCCGCGTCCGGTCAATATCCGCGTCGCCGAGGCCGACGGCGCCGCCGCGATCGAAGCGCAGCGCATCGCCCTCGAAGCCGCCCGCGCCGACGCCGAGCTGCAGCGCCGCGTGCTGCTGCACCAGCGCAAGATCGGCACGCTCACCGACGCGCAGTATCGCGAAGGCCTGTCCGGCTATGACCGCGCCATCGACGGCTATCGCCAGCTGCGCCCGGGCCAGCGCGTGCGCCCCGACGGCGCCGAGGCCGCGGTGCTGGAAAAACAGATCATTGATTTCACCGCCGCCCGCGACGGCCTCGGCGCGCCCTCGGTGCTCGCCGAGGTGGACACCGTGCGCGGCGACCGCGGCGAAGTGCGGCTGCCCGCCGAGGCGCTGCAATCGTCGCTGGCAGCGAGGCTTGAGCAAGCCCGCGCCGAACTGCCGGACGATGCGCGGCACGCGCCGGCGCGCGCCTATCTCGACGGACTGGAGCGCCGCGCCGCCGAGCAGCTGCCCGCGCTGGCCGACGCCCGCGGCAACGTGGCGCTGGCCGACACCGTCGAAATCATCGAGGAAGTGCAGGTCGCCTACACCATGTCGATGGAATCGTGGCCGGTGATGCTGCGCGTGCGCTCCATCCCCGAGCAGGCCATCGTCGAGCTGCGTGCGCTGGCCTCGGCGCCACTGGCCTTCACCACCGATACCCAGCGCGAGGTCATCCGCGGCTGGTTCGACTACACGGTCAGCAAGGCCGGCTACAAGACCGTCGAGGGCAAGGACCTGAACCTGGTGTGGGCCGAGGGCCTGTTCACCTGCCAGCTCGTGCCCGAGGACTCGCCGCAGGACCCCCTGCCCTGCAACATCGAATGAGGTCGCCACGATGAACGAACCGGTCCTGCCCGCTCCCCCGCCCGCCACCCGGCGCTGGCTGTCCGCGCTGCTGGCGCTGGCGGTCACGGTGCCGCTGTCGATGGCGCCGCTGCTCGGCAACCTCGAGATCCCGGGGTTCCGGGCGCTGCTGTCGCTGTTCCCGCGCGGGCTGCAGGACACGGCCCTGCCGCTGGCCTCGCTGGCGATGGCACTGGTGGCGGTGAGCGTGCAGTTCTTCTCGCGCGACCGGTTCAGCGGCCGCAAGCTCACGCGCGCGTTCATCGTGCTGGTGGCGGGGCTGTTCCTGCTGCTGCTGGTGCTGGCCTGGCGCCACAACCAGACCGTGGTCGCCATGAAGGTCGGGCCGACCGGTGAGACCGCCAGCTTCGTGGTGGCGGCCCAGCGCAGCGCCACCTGCCCCTGCCCCGCCGGCAGCGGCGACGCTGAGTGCATCCAGCGCCTGGGCCTGGACGGCTCCCGCCTGCCGGTGTGCTGGGACGAACGCGAGGTGCGCGGCAACGGCTTCGTGCTGCTGCTGCTTTACGTGCTGCTGATGTCGGGCCTGGGCGCGCTGGTCGGGCTGCTGGTGATGACGCGCACGCAGCCGCGGCCGCGTGCGCGCAAGCCGCGCGGTCAGTAGCCGCGGGCGATGTCCACCCTGTTCAGAAGCGGCTCGCCGGCGGCGTAGCGGCGCAGGTTCTCGGTGACCAGCAGCCACAGGCGTGCATCCTCGCGGTCGGAATCGCCGGCGATGTGCGGGGTGATGATCACGTTCTCCATCGCCCACAGCGGGTGCCCGGGCGGCAGCGGCTCCGGATCCGTCACGTCCAGGCCGGCGCCGCCCAGCTGGCCGCTGCGCAGCGCCGCCACCAGGTCGTCCTGTACGACGCTGCGGCCGCGGGCGATGTTGATGAAGTAGCCGCCGGGCTTCATCGCCGCGAAGAAGCGCGCGTCGAAGATGCCGGTCGTGGCGGGCGTGATCGGCGCGGCGTTCACCACCACGTCGGCCTCGGCGGCCAGCGCCAGCAGTTCGTCGGGCAGGCCGACGCGGGCGACGTAGTCGGGGCCTTCGCGGCTGGAATTCCGGGTGGCGATGACGCGCATGCCCAGGCCGTGGCCGCGCCACGCCACCTCGGTGCCGATGCCGCCCAGGCCCACCACCAGCAGCGTGCGTCCCTTGAGCTCGCGCGCGCGGCCGAAGCCCTCGCGGTTCCACTCGCCGGCCTGCTGGTAGCGCCCGTACTGCGGCAGGCCGCGGGCCAGCGACATCATCATGGCGATGGCGTGCTCGGCGATCGGCGGGCCGCTGGTGCGCTGGCCATTGGTCAGCACGACGCCGCGCGCGGCCAGTCCCTCCACCGCGACGCAGCGCTCGACGCCCACCGGGTAGGACTGGAACCAGTGCAGCCGCGGCGCCGCGAGCAGCGTCGGGTCGCAGGCGCCGAAGACCGCGGTGGCGGTGGCGAGCTGTTTGGCCAGGGCGGTCGGGTCGTCGCTGGCGGCGACGATGGCCGCGCCCGGCGCGGCGCGCTGCAGCGCCGCCAGGCGCTCCGCATCGGCGCGCAGCACCAGGACGCGGGGCGTGGCGGACCAGCCCGGCAGGTCGCGCGACGCGACCGCACCCTCGCGCAGGCCCAGCTCCCGGATCATCGCCGCGGCCGCCGGGTCGGGCGGGGGTGGCTTGGCCTGGGTGGCGCTGCCGAGCAGCGAGGTGAGCAAGACGAGGCAAGCGGCGAACTGGACGTGGGCGGACATGGATTTCCCCTGGTGGTGTCCCGGCCGGGCGTTCGGCGGGGACCAGCGTACTCCCCGGGCGGCGCAATGACCGGGTCCCGGGGCCGCGTTACGATGGCGGCCCGCCCATCAAGGCCCCGCGAACGCGCATGGACCCCATCCTCTCGATCCGCGGCATCGGCAAGACCTATGCCTCGGGCCACGTCGCGCTGAAGTCCGTCGACCTGGACATCCATCGCGGCGAGATCTTCGCCCTGCTCGGCCCCAACGGCGCCGGCAAGACCACGCTGATCAGCATCATCTGCGGCATCGTCAACGCCAGCCGGGGCAGCGTGCTGGCCGACGGCTTCGACATCGTCGGCGAGTTCCGGCAGGCCCGCTCGCGCATCGGGCTGGTGCCGCAGGAACTCAGCACCGACGCCTTCGAGACCGTGTGGGCGACGGTACGGCTCAGCCGCGGCCTGTTCGGCAAGCCGCGCGACGACGCCCACCTGGAGAAGGTGCTGCGGTCGCTGAGCCTGTGGGACAAGAAGGACAGCAAGATCATGGCGCTCTCGGGCGGCATGAAGCGGCGCGTGCTGATCGCCAAGGCGCTGGCGCACGAGCCGCGCATCCTGTTCCTGGACGAGCCCACCGCCGGCGTGGACGTCGAGCTGCGCCGCGACATGTGGAACCTGGTGCGCGGGCTGCGCGACCAGGGCGTCACCATCATCCTCACCACGCACTACATCGAGGAGGCCGAGGAAATGGCCGATCGCATCGGCGTGATCAACCACGGCGAGCTGGTGGTGGTGGAGGACAAGCACGTGCTGATGCGCAAGCTGGGCAAGAAGCAGCTGGCGCTGCAGCTGCAGCAGCCGCTGGCCGCGATCCCGGCCGAACTGGCGGCGCTTCCGCTGGAACTTTCGGAGGATGGCTTGACCCTCACCTACACCTTCGACGTGCAGGGCGAGCGCACCGGCATCGCCACGCTGCTGCGCAAGCTGGCCGACCACGGCATCGACTTCCGCGACCTGCATTCGAGCGAGAGCTCGCTCGAGGAGATCTTCGTGAACCTGGTGTCCGGCCGCGGCAAGGGAGGCCAGGCATGAACTGGTATGCCGTCAAGGCCATCTACCGCTTCGAGATGGCGCGCACCTTCCGCACGCTGGGCGAATCGATCATCTCGCCGGTGCTTACGACCTCGCTGTACTTCATCGTGTTCGGCGCCGCGATCGGCGCGCGCATGGGCGAGGTGGGCGGCGTCAGCTACGGCGCCTTCATCATCCCCGGGCTGATCATGCTGTCGCTGCTCAACGAGTCGATCTCGAACGCGGCCTTCGGCATCTACATGCCCAAGTGGGCCGGCACCATCTTCGAGCTGCTGTCGGCGCCGGTGGGCTGGGGCGAGGCGGTGCTCGGCTACGTCGGCGCCGCGGCCAGCAAGTCGGTGATGCTGGGGCTGCTGATCCTGGTGACGGCGCGCTTCTTCGTGGATTACGAGATCGCGCATCCGCTGGCGATGATCCTGTTCCTGCTGCTCACGGCGGTGAGCTTCAGCCTGTTCGGTTTCATCATCGGGCTCTGGGCCACCGACTTCCAGAAGCTGCAGGTGATCCCGCTGATGGTGATGACGCCGCTGACCTTCCTGGGCGGCGCGTTCTACTCGATCGACATGCTGCCGCCGGTGTGGCAGAAGATCGCGCTGCTCAACCCGGTGGTGTACCTGATCAGCGGCTTCCGCTGGAGCTTCTTCGGGCGGTCGGACGTGAACGTGGTGGTGAGCTTCGCCGCCATCTGCGGCTTCCTGGCGCTGTGCCTTCTGGCGGTGTGGTGGATCTTCCGCACCGGGTGGCGGCTCAAGAGCTGAGCCGCGAAGCGCCGGGCTCAGGTGCCGCAGAAGGTGTGGGTGACGCGCTGCTCCGGCGCCGGTGGCGCCATGAACGGTGCCTGCGCCGGGCCGTCGTCGAACGGACGCCGCACCGCGGCAAGCAGCGCCTCGAATGGCGCCAGATCGCCGGCCGCCGCGGCCGCCAGCGCGGCCTCGACGAGATGGTTACGCGGGATCACCGCCGGGTTGGCGGCATCCATCACGGCGACGCGCGCGGCGACATCGCCCGGCTCGCGGCCCAGCCGTTCGCGCCAGCGCGCCAGCCACGCGTCCATGCCGGGTGATTTGGGCAGGGCGGCTTGTTCGCCGCGGGCGACGCCCGACAGCGCGCGGTACGCCAGCGTGTAGTCGGCTTCCACCGCCTGCAGGGCCTCGAGGAAATCCTGCGCCAGCGCCTCGTCACCATCCTCTTCGGTGGACAGGCCCAGCTTGCGGCGCTGGCCGGCGAGCCAGTGCTCCCGGTAGGCGGGCGCGAAGGCCTCGATCCCGGCACGCGCCATCGCCACCGCCTGCTCGCCGTCGGCGTTGATCAGCGGCAGCAGGCACTCGGCCAGCCGCGCCAGGTTCCACTGCGCGATGCCCGGCTGGTTGCCGAAGGCATAGCGGCCGCGGCGGTCGATCGAGCTGAAGGTCTTGGCGGGGTGGTATTCGTCGAGGAACGCGCAGGGGCCGTAGTCGATCGTCTCGCCGGACACCGCCATGTTGTCGGTGTTCATCACGCCATGCACGAAGCCGACCTGCATCCAGGCGGCCACCAGCCGCGCCTGCGCCTGCGCCACCGCTTCGAGCAGGGCCAGCGGCGGATTGTCGTGGTCGGCCAGCGCCGGGTAGTGGCGCGCGAGCACGAAGCCGACCAGCGCACGCACCGCCGCGTGGTCTTCGCGCGCGGCGAAGAACTGGAAGGTGCCTACGCGGACGTGGCTGGCCGCGATGCGGGTGAGCACCGCGCCGGGCAGCGCGCCGTCGCGGAACACCGCCTCGCCGGTCGCCACCGCCGCCAGCGCGCGCGTGGTCGGCACGCCCAGCGCGTGCATCGCCTCGCTGACCAGGAATTCGCGCAGCACGGGGCCGATGGCCGCGCGGCCGTCGCCATTGCGCGAGTACGGCGTGGGGCCGGCGCCCTTGAGCTGCACGTCGAAGCGCCGTCCCTGCGGATCGGTCACTTCGCCGAGCAGGATTGCGCGGCCATCGCCGAGCTGGGGAACGAAGTGGCCGAACTGATGGCCAGCGTAGGCCATCGCGATCGGCCGCGCCTGCGCGGGCGGGGCATTGCCGGAAAACATCGCGGCAGCGCGCGCCTCCAGCGCGGGGTCGAGGCCGAGCGCCCCGGCCAGCGCCGCGTTCCAGGCCAGCAGCCGCGGCGCGGCCACCGGCGTGGGCTCGACGGCCGACCAGAAGGTCAGCGGCAGGGCGGCGTAGCTGTGCTGCAGCTGCATCAGGACTTCGGGACCTGCACCTTGGGGGCGTCCACGAAGGGCCGGATGCCGAACTCGGGATAGATCTCGGCCGGGTAGTAGACGACGCCGTCCTTCACCACGGCGCGGATGCGCTTGATCTCGCGCAGGTCGCGGGTCGGGTCGCCGGGCACGAGGAAGAAATCGGCCAGCTTGCCGCGCGCGATCGAGCCGGTGGACTGGTCCTGGCCGAGGTACTTCGCCATGTCGTACGTGGCCAGCTTCAGCACTTCCGCCGGGGTGTAGCCGAGCTGGCCGAACAGCTCGAGCTCGCGGTGGAAGTTGAACGAGCCGCCGAGGTCGGTGCCGGGCACGATCAGCACGCCGCGCGCCTTCATCTGGCGCAGCGTGTCCATGATCTTGCCGTAGGCCAGGCGATAGGCCTGGGCATCGCCGGGCGCCGACATGTCGGACCAGGCGCGCTTGCTGTCGCGCTGCACGCCCACGGGCAGGTTGTCGATCACGTCCACGGAACCCGCGGGCACCTCGCCGTCCTGGTTGAGCAACAGGTTCTCGTGGATGGCGATGGTGGGCTCGACCGCGACGCCCTTGGCGACGATGTTGTCGAGCGTCTTCTGCACCGGCGCCGAGTCCAGGTCCAGCGTGGCCAGGCGCTTGAGCGCGGTCAGGCGCAGCAGCGTGCGGGTGTCTTCCTCGGGCGAGAGCACCCAGCCGAGCATGATCTGGTTGATGTGGGTGAGCTCGTCGTAGCCCGCATCCACCATCGCATCGGCGTTGGAGAACGCCGGCACGTGGCCGGCGACGCGCAGGCCCAACCGGTGCGCCTCGGCCGCGGCGGCCTTCGACCACTCGGGCTTCATGCTGTTGTAGAGCTTGACCTGGTGGTAGCCGCGCGCCGCGTAGAAGCGCACCGCCTCCAGCGCCTCGGCCTCGCTCGCGACCAGGTAGCCATTGTTCGAATTGAACGGGCTGCGGCCCTCGATGAAGCCGCTGCGATGCACGCGCGGGCCGGCGATGCGGCCGGCCTCGATGCTGGCCACGAGGTCGTCGAGCACGGCGTTGTTGTTGCCCATGTCGCGCACGGTGGTGATGCCGGCGGCGATGTTGAGGATGGCGCCGCCCTGCCCGGTGTGCGAGTGCATCTCGTGCAGGCCGGCGACCAGGGTGCCGCCCTCGCCGTCGATGCGCACCTCGCCCGGCGAGGGCTTGGCGTCGAGCGGCTGGATGCCGGCGATGTGGCGGCCGTGCACCACCACGCTCACGGGCTCGGAAAGCTTGAGCGTGGCCGGGTCGAAGACACGCACGTCGTGGAAGCGGACCGGCGCACCGTACCGGTGCGCGGTGCGCGCCTGCAGCGCCACCAGCCGGGCCTCGCCGAGGTCGGCGGCGAGCTTGCGCAGCCGTTCTTCCTCGGCCTCGTAGCCCTTGCGGACCACCACGCTGCCCGGCGAAGCGACGGCGAACATCCCGCCGCGCTCGTCCAGCAGCACGTACTCCGGGTTGAGCTCGAGGCCGGAGAGCGCGTAGGTGCGCACGGTGATGCGCTCCTTGCCCATGCCCACCTGCAGCGGCTCGCCCGGCACCAGGCTCACTTCGCCGGCGGGCAGGGCCGCGATGCGGCGGTCGGCGTCGTCCAGCAGCACGCGCGCGTAAAGGCCCAGCGACCAAGGGCTGGCCGACTGACCGATGTAGAGCGCCGGCGCCGACAGTGCCTGCTTGCCCGGGCCCACGGCGTCCTTCCACGCGGCCTCGCCGTCCGCCAGCGTGAAGGATTCGTCCACCTTGCTGCCGAACGTGGTGCTGCCGGTGATCGTCCACGCCACCGGCAGGCCGTCGGCGCCCAGCGTGAGCTGTTCGGCGATGGTGGGGCCGCGGCCGTTGTTCTTGACGTCGTAGTCGATGCTGACGCGGTCGCCCTCGCGGGTGGCGACCAGGTGGCCGACGGTGTTTCCGCCGGTGATGACGGTGAACTGCTCGGCCCCGTCGGCGGCGACGGCCGCGTTCGACAGCAGGCAAAGGGCGGCGACGGCGAACCAACGCATGGCGTGCTTCCTGTTTCCCCTGGGATGCGGCCACTGTCGGTCATGCGGGCGGCCGATTCAAGCGGGGCCCGGACCGTGAATTTTTTCAGCGGCGTGGGAATCGATTTCCCCTCGGGATGCGCCCGGACCCCTGATTCCACGGGCTTTTTGCCTTGGCAAGCTTCGTGCAGTGCTTTGCCTGCCACGCGAACTTCCTCGCGCCATGGAGCCCACCGCCATGCAGAACACGCTGACCGTCCACGACTCCCCGCCCGCCGCCCCCCTGCTGCCGTCCGCCGAAGGCCTCGAGCGTGCGCTGCGGGACGTGCTGTCCCTGGAGTCCGCCTTCGTCGCCAAGTTCCTGCCCTACCAGGACATGACCCGGCTGCCGCCCGGCTACGCGGGCTTCGCCAAATGGCACTTCCGCCGCCTGCACGACGACAGCCTGGCCTGGAAGGACGTGGCGCCCGCCTACGCGCTGGCCTGCCTGTCGCACTCGGCCTACGGCACCGCCATGGATCCGAGCGTGGAGTGGGAGCTGGAGCTGCAGTGGGGCGACCTCAAGTCGCTGTCGCGGCTCGACTGGAGCACGGCCCGCCGCCTGATCATGGACGCCTGGACCTACCTGTCGGGCAACAAGGCCCTGCCGGAAGGGCTGGACGAAGCCATCGAAGCCCGCAATGCCGCCGCCGAGGCCTCCGATGCCTACGTCGAGGAAGACGAGGACGGCCTGCGCGTCGACCTGGAGCTGGTGCCGGCCTACGTGGTGCTGCGCGAATCCATGGCCGGCCGGCGCCCGCAGGACTGGCGCACGCGCGGCCAGGCGCGCTGGCTGTCGAGCGACGTGAACGTGCTGTCGCTGGCGATGAGCCCGGCGCTGGCGGTGCTGGACGCCGTGAGCCTCTACAGCTTCGTCGACGAGGAAGGCCGGCTTCTGGTGCGCATGGCCTTCCCGCCGAACCTGCTGCGCACGCTGGACACCGGCACCAAGACCCGGCGCGCGCTGGACCGCGACCTGCGCGAGCGCATCGAGCGCTGGCGGGTGGAGCAGCACTCGGCCCTGCTGCGGGTGCCGAGCGCGCTGTGCCCGGGCGAGTTCAACCTGCTGGCCAATCCGGAACACCCGGACTTCCCGCTGCTGCAGCGCATGGACGCGGTGCCGCTGGACATGGACCGCCGGCGCCGCAGCCACTGAGGCGCGGCAGGATCAGGGCGGCGGCGGTGGGAACAGCCGCCGCATCTGGTCCAGGCACCCCACCGCGTCGGATTCCATCTGGTCGAGGATGGGTTCGATGTCGGTGCGGTCCTCGCAGCGCAGGCCCAGCACCCCGGCATTCATGAACAGCGAGTTGAGGTGGTTGCGGAGCTGGTGTTCGACCTCGACCACGGTGGTGCCGGGAAGCGTCACCCAGGCGCGGCCACCCTTCGCGGGCGGCGCATCGAGGAAGGGACGCAGCGCCGCCAGGTAATCCGCCAGCACCAGCCGGTCGTGCAGCGTCAGCGCGGCCGGGTCGCGCATCCGCAGGCACAGCACCGCCGACGATCCCGGAGCCGAACCCATGTCGAGGTCGAATTCCACGCACTGCCTGCCGCCCGCCGCCGCGGCGCTGGGCGACACCAGCTCGATGTCCTCGCAGCCCTTGGCCTCGAGCCAGGACAGCATGGGCGGCGGAAACAGGAAGCCCATCTCAGGCGTGGTTTCCATTCGAGGCCTCCGCATCCACATCCCCCGCGCCCAGCGCGTCCTCGGGCGGCAGCGACGCGGCCTTGTAGCTGCTGAGCCGGTTGTAGATGGTCTTGGTGGTGATGCCCAGCACCTGCGCCGCCTTGGCCTTGTTGTTGTCGAAGTAGGCCAGGGTCTTGAACAGCATGCGCCGCTCGATCTCGTGCATCGGCGTGCCGACCACGAAGGTGATGGTGCTGGCGGTCTCGGCCACGGGGCGCATGTCGTCCACCGGCAGGCTGGGCGTGACGCGGTCGGATTCGGCCAGAATGTAGGCGCGCTGGATGATGTTCTTGAGCTCGCGGATGTTGCCGGGCCAGCGGTAGCGCTGCAGCAGGTCGGCGCCCTCGCGGGTCAGCACTCGGCGGGTGCCGTAGCGGTCGTTGAGCCGCTTCAGGAACAGGTTGGCGATCGGCAGGATGTCCGCGGGCCGGTCGCGCAGCGGCGGCAGCGCCATCGGGAATTCGGCCAGGCGGTAGTAGAGGTCTTCGCGCAGCCGGCCCGAGTCGATGGCATCGACATGCGGCCGGTTGGTGGCCGAGACGATGCGCACGTCCACCGCGATGTCCTCGCTGCCGCCGACGCGGCGGATCTGCCGCGTCTCGAGGGCGCGCAGCAAATGCACCTGCAGGTGCACGGGCATCTCGCTGAGCTCGTCGAGGAAGAGCGTGCCGCCCTCGGCCTGCTCGAACAGCCCGACGTGGCGCGAAGCGGCGCCGGTGAAGCTGCCGCGCTCATGCCCGAACAGCTGGCTGGTGAGCAGGTCGGCCGGCACCGCGCCGCAGTTGATCGCGACGAAGGCGCCCTTGCGCCCGCTCTCGGCGTGGATGGCGGCGGCCACCAGCTCCTTGCCGACGCCGCTTTCGCCCTCGATAAACACCGAGGCGTCGGTGGGCGCGACGCGGCGAACCTGCTGGCGCACGGCATCCATCGCGGCCGACGGGCCGGCGATGCCGTGCCAGGGATCGCCCAGCGCGGGCTCCGGCGCGGGAAGCCGCGGCGCGGCGGCCTGCAGCAGCTGCCGGAAGCGCGCGACCTGCATCGGCTTGACCACGTAATCCACGATCGGCAGGTGCATCGCCTTGAGCGCGGACTCGACCGTGGGATTGCCGGTGATCAGGATCACCTGGGTGCGGCCGCCGAGGTCGACGTGCTCAAGCAGTTCGAGGCCGGAGCCATCGGGCAACGAAAGATCCACCAGGGCGACGTCGAAGGCGGTTTCGCGGATGCGGGCCAGCGCCTGTGCGACGGAGCCGGCGATGACGACATCGAAATCCAGTGCGCGGGCGATCTCGGCAGCGGCCCTGACGAAACCCACGTCGTCATCAACGATAAGCAATGCGGAACGGTCAACCATGATGCTCACCCCCCCGAGTGGCAGTCCTTGCCAAGACTAACCGCTGGAACGGGCAACGGTTCACGCCATTTTCCGGGCCTCCCCTGATTACACCGGATTGAAAATTCTTCCCTCCACCCCTGACGTTGGCACCGTACTTGCCCAACGCAAGTCACCCCCCAAGGAGTCCGCCATGCGCACGCCCACCGCCACCCTCCCGGAACTGGTCGAAGCCCTGAACGACGGCATGGGCTACCTCTACCTCGCCGCCGAGCGCAGCCACCATCCGGCCCGGGTGCAGCTTTTCCACCGCATCCGTCGACTGAAGGCTGATATCGCGGCTGACCTTGCCAGCGGCTGTGTCGGGCCGCTGCACCCCGTGCCCGAGGACGGCAGCTGGCTCGCCGCATGGCGCGACGCCTGCAGCGGCCTGCCGGCCACCCTCGCCCACGGCCCCGACCGCGCGATGCTCACCGCGCTCGATGCCCAGGAGCTGCGCCTGCTGCGTGCGTTCCGCGACGCCATCGGCAAGGACCAGCCGCCAACCCTGCGCGAACTGGCCGCCACCCATTTGCCCGAGGTCGAGGAAGCGCGCGACGAACTGCATGAGCTCAAGTCGGGCAGCGCCCCCCTGCCCCTCGGCCGCAAGCGTCCCGCCGGCGGCCTGGCCGGACGCCTGCTGCTGCGCGCCGATGGCGACGGGACCGGCCTGCGGGGCTGACCGACGAAGGCGGGCCGCGGCGCCGGGGCGGCAGGGAATAAATCGCCCGCTCCGTTCGTAAGTCTGGGTCGAGAGGCCGCGGATCGGCCGCGGCCGGCGATCCCCGCGATCGCCCAGCAGACGGAGGTGCCCATGAAATCCACAGCCCTTGCCAGCGGGCTCGCCCTGCTCCTGATCACCGGTCAGGCACTCGCCGGGGACGCGTTCACGCTGTCGACCGGCGTCCACCATCACCGCGGCGACTACGGGACCGAGCGCGACACCGAGATCACCACCGTGCCGGTGACCGCCGGCTACGACACCGATCGCTGGCGTTTCCGCGCCAGCCTGCCCTGGACGCACGTTGCCGGTGACCCGAACGTGCTGCCGGGCACGGGCCCGGTGCTCAACCTCAACCCGCTCGGCCGTGGCCGCATCGGCCTGCCGCTCGACCCGGAGGAAGGCGACGTCGGCCGCACCGGCGGCAGCGCGTCCGGCGTCGGCGACTTGAGCCTGCGCGTGGGCTACGCGCTGGCGCCCAGCGGCCCGGTCCGGGCCGAGCTCAGCGCGGTCGCCAAGGTCGCCACCGCGGACGAGGACAAGGGCCTGGGCACCGGCGCCAATGACTACGGCGTGGCGTTCGACGTGGCCGGCGAGCTCGGCGCCACCACCGTGTTCGGCGGCGTGAACTACACGCGGCTGGGCGCCTCGGAATTCATCGATGCCGCGGACGTGCTCGGGTTCAACGTCGGCGCGGGCTGGCAGGCCGGCCAGGGCCAGCTCGGCCTGGCCTACGACTTCCGTGAGTCCGCGGCCGCCGGCTTCGACGACCGCAGCGAAGTGAGTGGCTACTACCGCCTCGACACCCGCCGCGGGAATCCGTTCCAGGTGTACGTGTCGGCCGGACTCAGCGACGGCAGCCCCGACTGGGGCAGCGGCGTGAGCTATGGCTGGACCTTCTAGCCAACGCAACTTCGCGAGGCCTCCGGCGGCTTGCGCGGGATGCCCGGCAAGCGCCAGCCCGGTCCGGGGCGCCCGACCACGTGCCGCAGGTAGGGCACGTCGTCCCGGCGGCCGCGGCCGCGGCCGACCCGGCCCGGCCTGAATGTCCGCGACGGCGCGGGTCCTGCGTAGTGGCGGGGGTCACCCCACGGAGAGCACCGATGCGTCGCACCCTGTCCCTCGCCCTCGCCCTCACCCTCCCGCCGCTGGCGTCCGCGCAAGCGCCCGCCGCCGCTGATCGCGTCGACTGGGCCCTGTGCCTGAGCGGCGAGGGCTGCCACGTCTGCGAATCCAGCCTGACGCACGCGCAGGCCGACCAGGCCCTCGGCGCGTTGGGGCTGATCAGCGACGCCCCCGGCCACACCGTCACCGTGATGCGCAAGAACGACGGCAACTGGACCTGGTACTACGACACCCGCCGCCCCGCGCGCGAGCTCGACCGCTACTTCGGTGGCCCGGGCCGCGCCAAGCAGTCCGCCTGCGCGACGCTGCCCGGCGACCACGTGCCCCGCGACGGCCAGTGGTCGGTCGCCAATGGCAAAGCGACCCTCAAGAACTGCCCGGCGGCCCTCGCCGGCCAGGTGCAGGCGATGCAGATGTTCCGCTCCGGCCCGGTGACGTTCGCCAAGCCCTTCCGCGCGGCCGATGCGCTGCCGGGCAAGGACGTTGCCTGGCTGCAGTCCGGCCCCAACCAGCACGTCGGCAGCTTCGCCCCGGCCGGCAAGGCCGGGCTGCGCGCCCGCTATGCGTTGACCGTGGAAAGCCCCGAGCGCATGGCCGGCACGCTGCAGGTATTCGCGCCGATCCCCGGCCAGCCCACCTGCGAAGTGGCGATGCCGTTCACTTACCGCCGAACGGGCGACTGAGGCCAGGCCGAGGCCCGCGCTCGGCGTCGAGCAAGGTCAGCACGGGCGCGAAGCCACCGCCCGGGGTTCGGAAATTGGTGGTCTGGCCCTGGTACATGCGCGCGGCGAACAGCAGCGGGTGGCCTTGGTAGGCGTAGGCGCGGAGGTCGATCTTCAGCGGCGCGTCGCCAGCGCCCCGGTGGCGCTGGCTGGGCGGCACCAGCGCCTGCGCGACGTAATGGGTGCCGGCCATCTGCTGCCAGGTCTTGTGCGTGAGCTTGTCGCCTCGGTAGCTGGCGCGGCTGCCAAAGCCACCGGCGGGCTTGAAGAACAGCTGCTTGCGGCGCTGCCAGAGGTCGTCGCGATTGGCGTCGGTCATCACCTCCGTGCGCGGGATGCCTTCGGCCAAGCGGTCGATGTCGGCGGCGGCGATACCCGCGGCCTGCAGCCAGCGGCGATCGCCAAGCAGCGCCAGGTTGCGCTTGTCGGCGTAAAGCGCGTGGCTCCACGGATGCGGGCTCAGGGCTACCTCGCGGTCGAGGTAGGCGGCACGCAGCGCGGCCGACGCGGGCTGGTCCAGCATGAAGTCGGTGCAGCGGTTGTAGACGAAGCCGATGTCGGCGTCGCCACCCCACAAGGCGCCGTCGCGATAGTCGAGGTCCGCCGGATCGCAAATCAGCGCCTCGATGCCGCGCGCGCGCAGCCGGTCGCGGAACAGCACGAACTCCGGATACAGGTACTGCTGGCGCGGCGCCTCGTCGACGATGGCCAGCAGGCCGCGGCGACCGGCGGGCGCCTGCGCGTCCCACTCGGCCAGCAGCACGTCCACCGCCGCTTCGGCGACGTCGCCTTCGGCCACCGCCGGCGCGGTCAGCGTCGGCAGGCACAGCTGCTGCGCCTCGACCAGCAGCGCGTTGATCAGCACGCCGCCCGGGTTGGTGTTGATCTCGATCAGCCGCGGGCCGTCGGGGCCGAGATGGAAGTCGAAGCCCAGCAGGCCGCCCGGCGAGCCGGGGTCGAGGTTGGCAATGGCCGGTGATCGCGCGCGCACGGTTTCGCGATAGGCCTCGGTGGCCACGACGCGCTCGATGGACTCGATCAGGGCCGTCATGGCCTGAACCTGCGCCGCCGCCACGAACACGGGCAGCGGGGCGAACAGGTGGGGATGGGTTTCGGCCAGCGGCGCCGACGCGCCGTGGGCGGCCAGCACCTTGTCGAGCTGCGCACGCAGCGCCGACGGGTCGACCGCCAGGCAGAAGCAGGCGCCGTGCAGGGCTTCTGCCGACAGCGGCGCGGTGCACCCGGGGCCGCAGATCGCGGCGATATCCTGCGGCAGAACGGGCGCGCTCACGACGGCGCTAGTCGACGCGCGGCGCGGTCTGGTCGCGGCCGCCCTGGTGCAGCACCAGCGCGGTGGCGCGGCCGTCGGGACCGGGCACGAAGCTGACCTGCGCGTCCACGGCTTCGACGAAGAAACGCGTCGGTGACTCGGGCAGCAGCGGGAAGCGTGGCTGGTCGGCAAGCCGCAGCTGCAGCACGCCGTCCGCCAACGTGATGTCGAACTGCATGTCGGGCGCAAGCTGGTAACGACCGACGTAGTTGGCCAGCACCCCTGCCGGCACCGCCACGAGCACACGCTTCGGCGCGCGGGCCGCGTCCAGCGCAGCCAGCAGGCGCTGCGCACGACCGGGCGTCAGCTGCGCGCGATCGTTCAATGGCCAGGCTTGTTCCTGCGCGACCGCGGCGATCAGCAGGGACGCCAGCGCCTGGCCCGCGTCGGCATTGATCATCAGCGCAACGCCGTCGCCGCTGTCGGCCAGCATTTCCACATGGGCGAAGTAGCCGCGGTTGCCGCCGGAATGCGCGAAGTAGCCATGGCTTCCCTCGCCGCGCACGACCACGCCGAGGCCCATGCCCTCGGCCTGGGGCGTCAGCAGGGCGCGCGCCTGCGCCGGCGTGAGTCGGCGCCCGGCGCCGCCGCGATACGCCTCGGCCACGTCGATCGCGAACCGCGCGAGGTCGGAAGGCGTGCTCCACAGCCCCGCGGCCGCCAGCTCGGGATGCGCGCGCCATCCGCCTTCCACCGGCGTCGCATGCGGGCCGAAGTGGCCGCGTGCGGCGTCGCTGGCCATCGCCTCCGGCAGGTCGGCGAAGAAGCCGCTGTGCGCCATCCCCATCGGCGCCAGCACCGTATCGGTCATCAACGCATTGAAGTCCCGGCCCTCGCGATCTTCCAGCGCCAGCTGCAGCAGCTGGTAGCCGAGCCCGCTGTAGGCCGCCTCGCCGCCGGGCGCCGACAGCACGCGCGCCGCCGGGGATTCCGCGGGCGCCTCGCCGGCGAGGATCGCCACCAGGCCCGGCAGCGCCTGGCCCCGCGGATAGCCGGCGAAGCCTCCGGGCGTGACGCCGCCCGTATGCGAGAGCAGTTGGCGCAACGTGACGGCCGCCTCGCCCTGCGCCTCGCTGCGCGGGAGCTGCCAGCGCTTGAGCGTGGTGTTGATGTCGGCATCCAGGCGCCAGCCTGCGTCGCCGGACTGCCGCAGCACGGCCACGGCCGTCAGCGCCTTGGCGATCGAAGCGGCCTGGAAACGCGTCCCGGCCGTCACCGGCTGCCCGCCGGCCTCCGGCGTGGTGACGCCCCAGCTGCCGGTCCAGGCGATGCGGTAGTCGTCAATGACCGCGATGCTGACGCCGGGCACGTTCAGCGCGCGCATCCAGTCCGGCAGTGTCTTCTGCTCGCGGCGGGACTCATGGGAGACGGCAGGCAAGGTCGCGGCGAAGTGCGCGGCGGGATCCGGCACGGGCGGCGCGGCCGCCGCCGGTGCCGCGAGGCCCAGCCCAAGGATCAAGCCTGCGACCCGCTGACGCGGACCCGACGTGGGGCGGGAGCACCGCCGCGGGGCCAAGGGGAACAGCTCGGGCACGAAAACTCCTTGCCGGGCGACGGCGTTCGGAACTAGCGATGCCGATCGAGCACGGTCGGATGGCCGTCGGCGGCCACGACGATACCCGCGCTGTCCTCCTCGCGGAAGGGCCGCGCGGTGAACGGCACCAGCATGGGCACGCGCTGGCGGTAGGCCCGGTAGCGGTCGCCGAGTTGGTGCGCCAGGTCGCGTTCCTCGAAACGGATGGCGACCAGGATGTAGGCGGTCAGCGATCCCGCGAACAGCGCGTGGCCCACGGTCATGGTCGGGCCGCCCCAGAGCGCGAGGATGAAGCCCAGGTAGAGCGGGTGGCGG
Organism: Arenimonas metalli CF5-1; assembly: GCF_000747155.1. Taxonomy (GTDB): domain Bacteria; phylum Pseudomonadota; class Gammaproteobacteria; order Xanthomonadales; family Xanthomonadaceae; genus Arenimonas; species Arenimonas metalli. The sequence goes on from NZ_AVCK01000003.1 coordinate 70,830, forward strand.
ACGAGCCGGTACAGCAGCGGCGTCACGAAGGCGTGCCCGCCTTCGGCGCGGCCGATGAACTGCTGCCAGACCTGGCGCAGGCCGAACAGGTCGAAATGGTCGATCAGGAAGGTGGACAGCAGCACGAGGCCGAAGCCACCCGCGAACACCGCCCAGCCGATGGCCTGCCCCACCGGCGTCGCCGCCGACCACAGCAGGCCGGGCAGCGGACGCCACTGCCAGAACAGCAGCATCAGCACGAGGCTGGCCAGCAGCACGTACACGCTGCGTTCGGCCGAGGCCGGTAGCCGCTGCCTGAGCCAGGCCTTGAAACCGAGCCGCGCCATCACGCTGTGCTGCAGGCCGAACACCAGCACCAGGCCCAGGTTGACCAGCACGGCCGTGGCCATCGGCGTCGGCTGGCCGCCGAGGTCGACCGAACGCGGCACCAGCGCCGGCAACCGCGGTAGCCATTCCGCCAGCGCGGTGGCCTGCAGGTTGCCGGTGAAGGCAATCAGGTAGAGGAAGGTGGCGAAGAAGATCGCGTAGGTCACCAGGCCGAACAGCAGGATCGCGCTTCGCTTCATGGCACGGACTCGCAGGGGGACTGCCGCGAACGCTACGCCCGGGCCCGCCCCCTGCCATGGGGCGGGTGTCCCGATGGCCGGCAGGCGCAGGCCTATTCCCGGGACAATTGTCCCGATTGTTAAGGCGCGCCGCCCGCCGAAGAACCGCGCACGATCGCCTGCCCCCGGTTGGCGACGCCCAGCTTCCGGTAAAGGTTGGAGAGGTGGTTGCGCACGGTCTTCTCGCTGATCAGCAGGCGCCGCCCGATGTCGGCATTGCCCAGGCCCCGGCACAGCAGGTGCAGCACCTCGCGCTCGCGACGGCTGAGCGCTTCCTCGCCCGCCGCCGGTCGCTCGCCCGGCGCGATGCCCGCGAAGTCCAGCACCGCGCGCTGGAACACCGCCCAGGCCGCCTCGTGCCCAAGCAGCACGTGGTTGCGCGACTCGAGCTCGACGAACTCGGCACCGGGAATGCCCGCGGCCAGCCGGCGACCTTCGTCGAACGGCACCACCTCGTCCTCGCGCGCGTGCAGCACCAGCGTCGGCACCCGCACCTGCGGCAGCAGCTCGGAGATGTCGGTGAAGGCGCGCACCGACAGCAGCTTCACCGCCATCTCCGGCGAACAGGTCTTGCGGCACAGGTCGTTGTACCAGTCGAGCTGCTCGTGCGTGCCGCCCGGCAGGAAGCGCGCGGTGAAGGCCTGCCGGAACACCGGGTTGTCGCTGCCCCAGCCCAGCCGCACCATCTCCACGACGGCGCGGTAGTGCTCGGCGTCACGCTCGCTGCGCCTGGCCCAGCCGCGCGCATAGCTGCCGTAGAGGATCAGGTGCGACACCCGCTCGGGGTGCCGGATGGCATAGCGGATCGCCGCCGCGCCGCCCTGCGAGATGCCCAGCAGGACCAGCGGCGCGCGCGGATTCGCGGCCTCGACCACGGTTTTCAGGTCGGAAAGCCAGTGCGTTTCCGCGACGTCGCCGACCTCGCGGTCCGACAGCCCGCAGCCGCGCTCGTCGAAGCGCAGCAGGTCGAAATGGGTGGAGAAGAAACGCAGCCAGTGCCGCCAGACCGGGCTGTCGACGTCGTCGCGCAGGTGGGTCATCCAGTTCGCGGCCTTGACGAGCGACGGCCCGGTGCCGGTGCGCGTCCAGGCCAGGTGCACGCCGTCGGCGGTGCGCACGAGATGGATGGACTGGCGCATCCGGGGGCGGGGCTTCAGCGGTGCTGGTCGAGCAGGATCGGATTGCCGTCGGGATCGACCACGATGCAGTGGCCGCGGCCGGTGGTGGATTCGTCCACCTCCTTCACCGGCGTGATGCCGCGGGCCTTGAGCTGGCGCTGCAGCTCGCGCACGTCGGTGAAGGGGTCGACATTCTGGCCGTTGTTGTCCCAGCCCGGGTTGAAGCAGAGCATGTTCTTCTCGAACATGCCCTGGAACAGGCCGATCACGGTGTCGCCGTTCTTCAGGATCATCCAGCCGTGCTGGGACTGGTCGTGGAAGGCGGTGAAGCCGAGCGCCTCGTAAAACTTGCGGGAGGCGTGGATGTCCTTCACCGCGAGGCTGACGGAGAAATTGCCGAGGTTCATGGTGGCTCCAGTGCCGCCGCGCGGCGGCGCTCCCTGTGTGGTTCCCAAGCGCAAGGCCAGGTTACGAACCTGACCCCGTTCCCTGATAGTGCGTGCAACCTTACGCCAGGTCTCAGCGCGGCGCTTGTCCCGGGTGCTTGCGCTCGATCACCCAGGCGCGGAGCTTGGCCAGCGCCGCGGCCTGGCTTTCGGGCGGGAACTGGCAGTGGCCGCTGCCGATGGGCGGAAGCTCGAACACCTGGTCGCCGCGCCCGGCCTTGCGCGCCAGGTCGAGGTAGCGCGAGGAGGTTTGGGACGGAACGACTTCGTCGGCCACGTTGGCCATCAGCACCACGGGGCTCGCGGTCGCGCCGGTCAGCTGTAGCCGGGCGTTGGCGTAGGCCACGGCCGAGGGTTCGCCGGCGTAGCGGCGCACGCGCGCGTTGAGCGCGGCGTCATTGCCCAGTCCGCTGTAGGTCACGCGGGTGTTGTCCACCGGCACGCCGCCGGCGCGCTCGCGCAGCTCGTGCAGCACCGCGAAGCGCAGCATCAGGCCGCCGGCCATGCCTTCGCGCGGGATGCCGAAGGCCTGGCCAAAGCGGGCCGCGAAGGCTTCGTCGGAGGCCAGCGCGGCCTCGATCTTCGCCGCGTCGGGCCAGCGCGGCACGTCGGCGTCGAACAGGCCGCCCGGCGACAGCACGCCCGGGTGGCGGTCGGCGAACACCGCGAGCGCGCCCAGCACCGGGCCGCTGAACAGCTCTTCGGACGGCGCGTTCACGCCGCACAGCGCGAGGCCGCCGTCGTAGGCCGCGCCGTGCTGCTCCAGCGTCCCGAGCACGATGTGCGCGCCCATCGAGTGGCCCACCGCCCAGGTGCGCATGGGCGCACCCAGCAGGCCCATGACGTGCTTGCGCAGCGCCTCGCTGTCGGCCAACCCTTCGGCAACCGACCAGCCCCGCGCGGAATAGTCGGACTGCGCGACCGCGAAGCCCGCGCTGAGCATCCATCCCTCGTAGCCGGTGAGGGGCATCACCTCGGGAAGCGGCTGCTCCTGCGGCGCGTAGCCGCGGAAATACACCACCAGCTCACCGTTCCAGTTCACGGGCACGTCCAGCCGCCAGGGCGCGCCGGCGATCGTGCCGGTGTGCTCGCTGGGCTGCTTGATCGCTGCTGCGGGCACGGGCGGCGCGGCGACCGCGGGTTCCCGGGGTGGAGACGACGCGCACGCGGTCAACGCGCACAGCAGGCCAAGGGACAGCAGGCGCATACACGTTCTCCGCATCGGTTTCGCCGGAGTGTGCCAGCTTTCGCTACGCCGGCGAAGCCAGCGCCCCCGCTCGACCACGGCGGGCTGCCCTTGCCGCGCCGGTGCTGGAAATTGCGGCTGCGTCCCGCCCCCGATACGCTCGGCGCATGCCGCTGTTGAGAGCTCTACTGATCCTGGCGGCCGCTCTGGCCGGCGTGCCGGCGTTCAACGCGCTGGGCGGTGCACTGGCCGATGTGATGCGTCTTCCCGCGGGCGGCACGCTGCGGCTGGCCTGGGACCTGGGCTGGCTGCTGCTGTCGGCGTTCGTGGCCGTGTGGCTGCCCGCGCGCGGGTCACCGCTCTGGCCGCGCGCGCTGGCGCTGGCCCTGGCCGGTCTGTGGATCGCGGCGGCCGTGTGGGCTGCCTGGAACCTGGAGTCCGATTTCCCGACGTGGTTCGTCGCGGCCGTGTTGATCGGGGTGCCGATCGCGGCCAGTGCCGCCGTCGCGGTTGGCGCGCGTGGCCGCCGCGTTGCGCCACCCGTCGTTCGCTGATGGGGTTCAGGCACCGGGCCGGATACTCCCTGGACGCGCCATCCCTGGCGTCGGGAGAACTCCATGGACAAGAACACCAAGGGCGGCATCGGGCACCAGGTCAAGGGCAGCCTCAAGGAAGCGACTGGCAAGGTCACCGGCAACCAGTCCAAGGAGCTGGCCGGCAAGGTCGAGAAGAACCTCGGCAAGGCGCAGCGCAAGGTCGGTGAAGCGACCACCGAGATCAAGAACGCGGTCAAGAAGGACGACTGAGGCCTTCGTTCGCCTGTCGCAGCCATCCGGCTTGCGTGCCGCAAGCCGGACATCAATCACGCTTCAAGCTGACGCTTCGCGGAAATCCGCAGCGTCGCATCGACCAGCGCGGTTCATTAACGGCTTCGGGCCTGTCCAGCCTCCGCCGCGGCCGCTGCGAGTTCGGGTGGGCGCTGGCGAATGCCGCCGTAGCTCAATCGCCGCCACAGCCACTCCACCGGGCCGATGCTGAAGCGCGCCAACCACCAGCGGCTGCTGATCACCTGCAGGGCGAACAGCAGCACGCCCAGCGCCAGCGCCAGGTCGAGGGGCATCCGCCCGTACTGTCCCAGCCCGAAGCCGTAGAAGATCCAGGTGCAGACTAGCGACTGCAGCAGGTACTGGGTCAGCGCCATGCGGCCGAGCGGCGCGAACACACCCAGCCACACTCGCCAGCGCGATCGCTGCAGCAGCAACAGGATGCCGGCCGCGTAGCCCAGGGTCAGCGCGAACTTGGCGAATAAGAAGGTCGCCTTGATCAAGACCCGCAGCGGCTGCAGGGCAAGCTGATTCACCCAGGCATGCAGCGCCTCCTGCGGCACCGCGTTGGCCACCAGCCCGAAGCCGAAGCAGAGCACGAAGACCTGCCGCAGCCGACGCCGATGCGCGTCCGGCGCCGAAAGCCATCCGGCCTTCCAGGCCGCCACGCCGACGATGAAGAACGGCGCCAGGATGACGAAGCGATTGGCGAGGCGCATCGGGCCGATCACATGCAGCGTTTCCCACCATCGGTATTGCAGCGCGTCGAGCCAACCGCCTTGCCCGTAGTGCTGGAGACTGAGACTGTAGGTTTGCGCCGGCGACAGATCCGTGGCGAGCGCCAGCATCGGCCCGGCAATCACCGCCGAGACGAGCAGCACCACCGGGATCGCCCACAGCACCCGGCCGGCCGACAGCCGCAGGAAGGGCAGGACCATCAGGCTGATCAGCGCGTAGTCGAGCAGGATGTCGACGTTCCACAGCAAGAACGTGTGCACGCTGCCCAGCAGGGCGAGCACCGCGCTGCGACGCAGCGCAAACGGCCAGCGCGACCGGCCCTTGTCGGACGCACGATCGGCCTGGATGGCCAGGCCGGCACCGAACAGGATCGACAGCAGCGCCGCCGCCTTGTTCTCCAGCAGCACCCGAACGAGGTCGCCGGCCAAGCCACCGAAGTCTCCCAGCGGATAGGCGACGCCGGCCGCCCGCGCCGAATCGGCACCGCAGAAGTAGCCGATGTTGACCAGCAGCACGCCGAACAAGGACAGGCCGCGCAGCACATCCAACTGCAGCAGGCGTTCGCCGCGAGCGGCCGGGTCTTGAGACACCACGTTCGCGGACATGACCACGCTCTCAGTCAGGCACTGACTCAATTCGCCGGCGCGATGCCGAGCACCCGCGCCGCCATGCTTCTCGCGCGCGTGGCGGGAGTCGGGTTTCCTTCGCGAACCGCGGTGACCACGGCCCCGTCGAACAGCAGCATGAGATCGCCCGCCGCGCTTTCGTCCAGCCCGGCCGCCCGCAGCAAACGGGCGAAGTAGGCCTCGAAGCGGCGCTTGTGCGCAGCCGCTGCCCGATGCAGGGCGTGGTCGGGCGGCGGCGTCTCGGCGATGGTGTTGAGGAAGGCGCAGCCGCGGTATTCGGGGCTGGCCAGGCGGATCGCCAAGGCGTCAAACACGGCCAGCGGCCGCAGATGGGGATCGGGCGCCAGGCGCTCGACCTCCTGCTCGAACCAGGCACAGACTCGTTCGTCGCGCCGCTCCAGCACCGCCAAGGCCAGACCTTCCTTCGACTGGAAGTGCCGATAGAAGCTCATGCGGGCGACTTCCGCGGTGCTGATGATGGCGTCCACGCCGACCGCCTGGATCCCCTGCCGATAGAACAGGTGGGTGGCGACATCCAGGATCCGCTCGCGAACCTTGCTCATGCCTGCTCCAGCGGAGGATTCGCTGCGAATGATATAGACCGGTCGGTATCATGTCAAGTCAAGCGCAGCCGGACACTGCCCACGGCATCGCCGGGAGCAGGCAGGGAATCGCGTTTGGCTTGGCTGGCCCGGCGCTTGAACTCAGGCTTGGCAGCGATCTGCCCTGGGACACCCCGTCCGACTAGGGCCTCAAACCCCACGCGACGCGATGCCGCCGTCGCGTCGATTGCCGCAGCCGATCACCATTGACCCGCCCAAGCACGAACCGCCCAGCCTTGCGGCGGTTCGCGCTTCACACGGCCGTCGGGTTCGACTTGTCGGTGTCGATCTTGTACTGCTTGATCGCCCGCGCCACATCCTTCGCATTCATCTTCCCTTCCACCGCCAGCGCCGCGATCGCCGCGTGGGCGATGTAGTACCGGTCGACCTCGAAGAAGCGCCGCAGGTTCGCGCGGGTATCGGAGCGGCCAAAGCCGTCGGTGCCGAGTACGGTGTACTTCATCGGCACGAAGGCGCGGATCTGGTCGGCGAAGGCGCGCACGTAGTCGGTGGCGGCGATGGCCGGGCCCTGGCGGCCTTCCAAACATTCGGTGACGTAGGCCTTGCGCGGGGTCTTGGCCTCGGGGTTGAGGCGGTTCCAGCGCTCTGCGTCGAAGCCGTCGCGGCGCAGCTCGGTGAAGCTGGGGCAGCTCCAGATGTCGGCGGTGACGCCGAAGTCCTTGTCGAGCAGCTCGGCCGCGGCGATCGCCTCGCGCAGGATGGTGCCTGAGCCCATCAGCTGCACGCGCAGCTCGCCCTTCTTGGGCTTGCCGGCGTCCTTGAGCAGGTACATGCCCTTGAGGATGCCCTCGGCCGCGCCCTCCGGCATGTCGGGGTGGGGGTAGTTCTCGTTCATCAGGGTCAGGTAGTAGTACTCGTCCACCTGGTCCTCGAGCATGCGCTGCATGCCGTGCTGCAGGATCACCGCCACTTCGAAGCCGAAGGTGGGGTCATACGCCTTGCAGTTCGGGATGGCGCCGGCCAGCAGGTGCGAATGGCCGTCTTCGTGCTGCAGGCCTTCACCGTTCAGCGTGGTGCGGCCGGCGGTGGCGCCGAGCAGGAATCCGCGGGCGCGCATGTCGGCGGCCTGCCAGGCGCTGTCGCCGATGCGCTGGAAGCCGAACATCGAGTAGTAGATGTAGAACGGCAGCATCGGCTGGTCGGACGAGGAGTAGCTCGTCGCCGCGGCCATCCAGCTGCTGAAGGCGCCCGCTTCGGTGATGCCCTCTTCCAGCACCTGGCCGGCCTGGTCCTCGCGGTAGTACATCAGCTGGTCGGCGTCCACCGGCTTGTACTTCTGGCCGTGCGGGGCGTAGATGCCAATCTGGCGGAACAGGCCCTCCATGCCGAAGGTACGCGCCTCGTCAGCCACGATCGGCACGCAGCGCGGGCCCACCTGCTTGTCGCGCAGCACGATGTTCAGGGCCTGCACGAAGCTCATGGTGGTGCTGTTCTCGCGCTCGCCGGTGCTCTTGAGCAGGCGCTCGAACACCTCGAGCTTGGGCGCCTTGAGCTCCTGCGAGGTCTTGCGGCGACGCTGCGGCAGGTAGCCGCCCAGCTTCTCGCGGCGCGAGCGCATGTATTCCACTTCCGGCGACTTCTCGCCCGGGTGGAAGAACGGCACCTCGGCCAGCTTGTCGTCGCTGATGGGGATCTGGAAGCGGTCGCGGAAGGCCTTCACCGCGCTGTCGTCGAGCTTCTTGGTCTGGTGGGTCGGGTTCAGCGACTCGCCCCAGCTGCCCATGCCGTAACCCTTCACCGTCTTGGCCAGGATCACGGTGGGCTGGCCCTTGTGGTGCACGGCGCTGTGGTAGGCGGCGTACACCTTGTGCGGGTCGTGGCCGCCGCGGTTCAGGCGCGTGATGTCCTGGTCGCTGAGGTTGCTCACCAGCTGCAGCGTCTGCGGCGTCTTGCCGAAGAAGTTCTCGCGCGTGTAGGCGCCGCCGAAGGCCTTGCAGTTCTGGTACTCGCCGTCGACGGTGTCCATCATCACTTTCTTGAGCGAGCCGTCGGTGTCGCGCGCCAGCAGCGGATCCCAGTAGCTGCCCCACACCAGCTTGAGCACGTTCCAGCCGGCGCCGCGGAAGCTGCCCTCCAGCTCCTGGATGATCTTGCCGTTGCCGCGCACCGGGCCGTCCAGGCGCTGCAGGTTGCAGTTGATGACGAAGATGAGGTTATCGAGGCCCTCGCGGCCGGCCACGCCGATCGCGCCCAGGCTCTCGGGCTCGTCCGTCTCGCCGTCGCCGAGGAAGCACCAGACCTTGCGGTCGCTCGGGGCGATCAGGCCGCGGTGCTCGAGGTACTTCAGGAAGCGCGCCTGGTAGATCGCGCTGATCGGGCCCAGGCCCATGCTCACGGTCGGGGTCTGCCAGTAGTCCGGCATCAGCCACGGGTGCGGGTAGCTGGAGATGCCCTTGCCGTCCACTTCCATGCGGAAATGGTTGAGCTGGTCCTCGCTGATGCGGCCTTCCAGGAAGCTGCGGGCGTAGATGCCCGGCGAGCTGTGGCCCTGGATGTAGAGGATGTCGCCCGGGTGGTCGGCCGAGGGCGCGCGCCAGAAGTGGTTGAAGCCCACGTCATACAGCGTGGCGCCGGACGCGAAGCTCGCGATGTGGCCGCCCAGGTCGCCGGGCTTGCGGTTGGCCTTGACCACCATGGCCATGGCGTTCCAGCGGATGATGCTGCGGATGCGCCATTCCAGCGTCGCGTCGCCGTCGTGCTTGGCTTCCAGGTGCGGCGGGATGGTGTTGATGTACTGGGTGGTGGGCTGGAAGGGCAGCTGGCCGCCGGCGCGGCGGGTCAGCTCTACCATCCGCTCGAGCAGGTGGTGGGCGCGCTCGGGGCCGTCGGCGTCGAGCACGGCCTTCATGGACTCGATCCACTCGCGGGTCTCGATGGGGTCGAGGTCGTTTTCCAGTACGTCGGTCAGCCAGTTCATTCCATCTTCCTGAGGCCGGCGTTCGGGCGCGGCCGGTCCGTTTTAGAGTCAAGGCTCGGGAGTTTACCGCAGGGGGCCGGCCCGACGCCCCCGTATGCACCCGGGGCTCACCTCCGGAGGCTATGCTGTCCGGGCCCTGCCCCCGAGGGGACCGATGGAAGCGAACCTGCCACGCGCCTCCGACCTGCTGGCTGCCGGCCGCCTGGGCTGGCGGCGCAGCCTGCGCACCCGGCTGATGTTCTGGTCCAGCCTGACCAGCATCGTGCTGCTGCTGGGCGTGGCCGCGGTGTTCTACGCGGCGCTGCGGGGCGTGCTGATCCAGAACGCCAAGTCCGAGATCCACAACCTCGCCAGCCAGACCTCCCGCGGCCTGGCGGCCACCCTCGAATCGGTGCAGGTCAGCGGCCAGGCCCTGGCCGAGAACGCCACCGCCGTGGGGCTGGAGCCGATGCGCCAGCGGACGCTGCTGATGTCCACCATCCGCTCCGACCCGTCCATCGCTGGCGCCATGGTGATCATCGAGCCGGGGCGGCTGTCGCCCGAGGACCCGGGCTTCGACTGGTACATCCGTCGCGAGGGCGGCGGCTTCAAGGAATCCTCGGTCAAGGACCTGGGCTACGACTACCGGAACATGCCCTGGTACACGCGCACCACCGGCGTGGGCCAGGCCTGGTGGGGCGAGCCCTACGCCAACGCCGCCACCGGCGGCGAGTACTTCACCACCTTCAATCTGCCGCTGCGTCGCCCGGGCGACGGGCCAGAGGGCGCCGTGATCGGCATGGTCAGCGTGGACGTGCCGCTGCAGCGGCTGCGCAGCGTGCTGGGCGAGTTGCCCGACGCCAGCAACCTGATCCCGGTGCTTTACTCGCCCGAGTACCTGATCACGCTGCACCCGGACCCCGCGCTGGCGATGAAGCAGAACCTCGAGGGACTGGTCACCACCGGCGGCCGCAGCGACCTGGCGCCGGTGGCCGACCAGATCCGGCGCCGCCAGGACTTCGAGGTGCAGCACCGCGTCGCCAGCGGCGCCGACGCCGGGCTGGTGCGCTACACCTTCGGCGGGCCGGTCGGCAGCACCGGCTGGACCTTCACGCTGGCGGTGAACGAGAACGTGATCCTGGCCCAGCTCAACCGGATCACGCTCTGGGGCCTGCTCGGCGGCCTGTTCGGCGTGCTGCTGTGCGTGGCGGCGATCCGGCGCTACTCGGGCATGATCGCGCGGCCGATCGAGGACATCACCAATACGGCGCGGCATTTCGCCCAGGGCGAGTTCGATTACCCGCTGGCGCACACGCAGCGCGAGGACGAGGTGGGGGTGCTGGCGCGCGCGTTCGACACCGCGCGCGCCTCGATCAAGCGGCAGATGACCGAGATCGCCGACATGGGCGCGGCACGGGCCCGGCTCGAGGGCGAGCTCAACATCGCCGCCGACATCCAGCAGGCCATGCTGCCGGCCGGCAGCGAGTTCGACGCGGGCGAGGCCCACCTCGAGTTCCACGGCCTGCTGGAGCCGGCCAAGGCGGTGGGCGGCGACTTCTACAACCTGTTCGAGCGCGACGGCGACTCGCTGTGGTTCGTGATCGGCGACGTGTCGGACAAGGGCGTGCCGGCGGCGCTGTTCATGGCGCGCACGATGACGGTGCTGGAGGTGGCGGCGCAGCTGGGCGGCTCGCCGGGCAAGGCGCTGCGCGAGGCGGCCAAGCACCTGGTCGAAGGCAACGACACCTGCATGTTCGCCACCGTGCTGTGCGGCGTGATCGAGCTGCGCACCGGCGCGCTGGCGCTGGCCAGCGCCGGCCACGAGGCGCCGGTGATCCTGCGTGCCGACGGCCGGCGCGAGTTCGTGCCGGTACCCACCGAGGGCCCGCTGGGCGTGGACGTGGCGCGCGAGTATCCCGCCTGGCGTGGCCGACTGATGGCGGGCGACACGTTGTTGACCTATACCGACGGCATCACCGAGGCGTTTGATCGTGACGACCAGCCCTTCGGCACCGACCGCCTGCTGGCGACGCTCGACCCCGCGCTGTCCGCACGCGCGCAGTGCAGCCACCTGGTGGACGCCGTGCACGCCTTCACCAACGGCGCGCCGCAGTCCGACGACATCACCGTGCTGGCCATCCGCTACCGGCGCGATGCCCGCGTGCGCGAGCGCTTCAGCGTGAAGGCCTCGCTGCAGCCGCCGCTGCCCGGCGACGCGGTGCACCAGCTGCTGGCGCAGGTGGACGCCGGCCTCGAAGGCCACGACCTGCCGGCCACCCTGATGCACGACGTGCACCTGGTGGTGGAGGAAGTGGCCTGCAACGTCATCGACCACGGCGCCGAGGACGGCCGCGAGCCGACGCTGGAGCTGGTGGCCACGGTCGAAGGCAACCAGCTCTCCATGGAATTCCGCGACGACGGCCGGCCCTTCGACCCGCTGTCGCAGCCCACGCCCGACCTCTACGCCGACATCGCCGACCGCCCGATCGGCGGCCTCGGCGTGCACCTGATCCGCGAGCTGGCCGAGGACGTCGCCTATGCCCGCGACGACGGCCAGAACATCCTCCGCATCGTCCTGCACATCCCCACTCCGGAGCGCACTGCATGAGCCTGAGCATCGAGATCACCCCCGCCGGCAACGGCAACCAGCGCGTGGCCCTGGCCGGGCGGCTGGACACCCACACCTACGGCGACCTCGACCAGCAGCTGGCGCCGGTGCTGGGCTCGTCCATCCATTCGCTGGTGCTCGACCTGGCCGGCCTCGACTACATCAGCTCGGCCGGCGTGCGCTCGATCTTCAAGGCGCGCAAGGCGCTGGCGGCGCGCGGCGGCAAGGTGGTGGTGGTGAACCCGAAGCCGCAGATCCAGAAGGTGTTCGACGTGGTGAAGGCGGTGCCGCTGGACGAGATCTTCTCGTCGGTGGAGGAGGCCGATGCCTACCTCGACGCGATGCAGAAGAAGGTGCTGCGCGGCGACGACGACGAGTAGTCGTCAGCGATTGAGCCAGAGCGCGCCATACACGGCCAACGAGCCGAGCACGTAGAGCATTTCCACCGCGCGCTTGCGCCCGGGCTTGTCGCGCGAGCGGGTGAGGTCGAGCAGCATCTGCCGCAGCAGGAAGGTGTAGAGGATGTAGTACAGGAAGGGCGTGACGTGCACCCATGGCGGGAAATCGGAGAGCGCCTTGCCGAACCAGCCGAGGATGGTCTCGATCTCGACCCAGATGCCGAGCAGGCCGAGCGCCGCGTTGATCAGCATCCACTTCACCTCGTCCCGGCCGAAGATGGCCAGGTAGAACGCGAGGTAGACGACGATGGCGATGCCGCCGTGCAGGTACAGGAACGCCAGCTCGACGTCGTCGGCCGCGTAGGCCATCAGGAAGCCCGACAGCCCGAACATCCCCATGTGCACGAGGAAGAACGGGTAGATGAAAAGCATCGGCAGCTTCTCGCCCTTGCGAATGAGCTTGCCGTTCACCGTGATGTCACCCTCCGCCCTCATCCCCGCCCCCAGGCAAATGAACCAGGTTCATTTGATTTTTCCCCGCGCCAACGATGGCCGGGAATGCCGGCGTCCGCAAGGGGCCGCCGCGCCGCAAATGAACCTGGTTCATTTGCGGGGGAGGAGGAGTTTCAGGGAGCGTTCGAAGGCTTTGCGGCGCAGACCGGGGTAGCGGAGGCCATCCCAGAGGGGGCGGAGCCAGCGGCGGCGGTCGGGCTCGAGCAGGGCTTCGCGCATGCGGGCCTCGAGGCGGTACATCGTGGCCAGGCCGCGGCCCTGTTCGCGGCGGTCGGCGGGCAGGTCGGGACGGGCGTCGACGCAGCGGTCCTGGTCGTCGGCGACCTCGTGGTACATCTGCGCCACCCGCTGCTGGCGGCGGCGCCAGGTGGCGGCGTCGTCGGCGCTGCGGTCGAACACCCAGTTGCCCAGGTTGCCTTCGTGGCGCCGGTAGCCGAGCAGCGGCTCGGGCAGGCAGTGGCATTCGCCCAACAGCACGGCACGCAGCTGCAGCGCGTTGTCCTCCACCCTGCCCTGCAGCGGCGGCAGCGTGGTGAAGACCTCGCGGCGCACCGCCATCGAGGCGCCCAGCACGGTGATCAGGTGCCCGGCGCGGCGCAGGTCGCGCTGGGTCAGCACCGCCTGCTGGCCGCGGTTGCGCGGCTTGATGATCTCGCCGCGCGGGTTGATGTCGTTGACCGTGGAGCCAACGATCATCGCCTGCGGATGCTTGCGCATGTGCGCCACCAGCCGCTCGACGCGATGCGGGTAGGCCACGTCGTCGCCGGCCAGGAACACCAGGATGCCGGTGCCGGCCAGCGGCGCCAGTTCGGTGAGATGCGCGCACAGGCCGAGGTTGCGCTCGGTGCTGCGCACCCGGAGGCGATGCGGGCCACGGTATTCGCGCACGCGCGCGGCGATGCGCTGCAGTGATTCGTCGCCGGAGCTGTCGTCGGAGACGATGATCTCGCAGGGCACGGTCTGCGCCAGCGCCGAGTCCAGCGCCTCGAGGATCGTGTCCTGCATGCGGTAGCAGACCAGCAGGATGGTCGCCACCGGCGGCACGTCGGCCACGGTCCCGGCCTCGAACAGCGACGGCTGGATCGAGGTCGTGGTCCGGGTCGCCATGTCAGCCCCGGGCGATGCGGATCTGGGCGTCCACGGCCGCGATCGCGGTCATGTTCACCACGCGTCGCACCGTCGCCGAAGGCGTGAGCACGTGCGCGGCGCTCGCCAGGCCCATCAGGATCGGGCCGATGCCGACGCCGTCGGTGACGCTGCGCACCAGGTTGTAGCTGGCGTTGGCGGCATCGAGGTTGGAGAAAGCCAGCAGGTTGGCCCGGCCCGAGAGCTGCGACTGCGGGAAGATGCGCTGGCGCGCCTCCTCGTTGAGCGCGATGTCGGCGTGCATCTCGCCCTCGACCTCGAGCTTGGGCGCGCGCTCGCGCAGGATCGCCAGTGCGTCGCGCATCTTCTGCGAGGAGGCGCTGTCGCTGGAGCCGAAGTTGCTGTGGCTCACCAGCGCCGCCTTCGGCGTGATGCCGAACAGCTTGAGCCGGAACGCCGACTGGATCAGCGACTCGGCCACTTCGGCCGCGCTCGGGTCCACGTTCACATGCGTGTCGGTGAAGAAGAACACGCCCTTCTCGTTGAGCACGGCGCTGAGCGCGGACAGGCCGCGGGTCTCGCTTTCCACGCCCAAAATCTCGCGCACGTACTTGAGCTTGCGCACGAAGCGGCCCACCAGGCCGCACAGCAGCGCGTCGGCCTCGCCCCGGCGCACCATCAGCGCGGCGATCACCACGTCGCGCGAGCGCACGATGGCCTTGGCCGCCGCGGGCGTGATGCCCTTGCGCTGCATGATCTGGTGGTAGAGCTGCCAGTAGTCGTTGAAGCGCGGGTCGTCGTCGATGTTGGTCACGTCCACGTCCACGCCGATGCGCAGGCGCAGGCCCAGGCGCTGGATACGGCGCTCGATCACCGCCGGGCGGCCGACCAGGATCGGCCGGGCCAGGCCTTCGTCCACCACGGTCTGCACGGCGCGCAGCACGGTTTCTTCCTCGCCCTCGGCGTAGACCACGCGCTTGCGGTCGGCGCGGGCGCGGTCGAACACGGGCTTCATCAGCAGGCCGGTGCGGAACACCCAGCTGCTGAGGCGGTCGCGGTAGGCCTCGAGGTCGGCGATCGGCCGGGTGGCGACGCCGGAATCCATGGCGGCCTTCGCCACCGCCGGCGCCAGCGACACCAGCAGGCGCGGGTCGAACGGGCGCGGGATCAGGTATTCGGGGCCGAAGCGCGGCGTCTCGCCGGCGTAGGCGGCGCCGAGGTCGGTGGCTTCCCGACGGGCCAGGTCGGCGATCGCGCGCACGCAGGCCAGCTTCATCTCCTCGTTGATCGTCGTCGCGCCGACATCCAGCGCGCCGCGGAAGATGTAGGGGAAGCAGAGCGCGTTGTTGACCTGGTTCGGGTGGTCGCTGCGGCCGGTGGCGATGATCGCGTCAGGGCGCGCCTGCCGGGCCAGCGCCGGGTCGATCTCGGGCGTGGGGTTGGCCAGCGCGAAGATCACCGGGCGTTCGGCCATCTGCTTCACCATCGCCTCGGTGAGCACGTTGCCGGCCGAGACGCCGATGAACACGTCGGCGCCCACGATGATGTCGGCCAGCGTGCGCGCCGCGGTGTCGCGGGCGTAGCGCACGATGCCGTGGTTGGCGCCGCCGGGGGCCAGGTCGGCCCGGCCGGCGTGCAGCACGCCGTCGCGGTCGCTGACCAGTATGTTCTGCGGCTGCATGCCCAGCGCCACCAGCATGTCCAGGCAGGCGATGCCGGCGGCGCCGGCGCCGCTGACCGCCAGCTTCACGTTCGCGATGTCCTTGCCGACCACGTGCAGCGCGTTCAGCACCGCCGCGCCGACGATGATCGCGGTGCCGTGCTGGTCGTCGTGGAAGACGGGGATCTTCAGCCGCTCGCGCAGCTTCTTCTCGACCACGAAGCACTCGGGCGCCTTGATGTCCTCGAGGTTGATGCCGCCAAAGGTGGGCTCGAGCGAGGCGATGATGTCGACCAGCTTGTCCGGGTCGTTCTCGGCGATCTCGAGGTCGAACACGTCGATGCCGGCGAACTTCTGGAACAGCACGCCCTTGCCTTCCATCACCGGCTTGCCGGCGAGCGGGCCGATGTTGCCCAGGCCCAGCACCGCGGTGCCGTTGGTGATCACGCCCACCAGGTTGCCGCGCGCGGTGAGTGCGCTGGCCTCGCCCGGGTCGGCGACGATGGCTTCGCACGCCGCGGCCACGCCCGGCGAATAGGCCAGGGCCAGGTCACGCTGGGTGATCATCGCCTTGGTGGGCGTGACCTTGATCTTTCCCGCCGGCGCCTGCCGGTGGTAGTCGAGGGCGGCTTGCTTGAAGTCTTCTTGTTCGGACATGGGTCGGACGGTCTCGGGCCGTGCGCGCGGGCGCCGGCGAATGGGCCCCCGATTGTAGCGGCCCGCCGGGGGGCCTGCCGACGCGCCCGTATGGCCGCGGCTGGCGATGCCGGGCGCGGGCGGCCAGAATGGCGCTTTCCCGCGCGACCCGACGATGCCCGCCAGCCCCGACGCCCCGCCGCGCCTGCGCGCCCTGCCCCTGCTGCTGGCCCTGGTCGCCCTGCAGTGGCTGCTGGTGGCCAACCCGGGCTATTTCAGCCACGACGAACTGCAATGGGGCGCGCGCGCCGACGTGGCGGGCTGGGCCGACCTGCCGTGGGTGTCCTGGACCGATGTCGGCACGTTCCAGTGGCGGCCGCTCACCTTCAACCTGTGGCTGGTGGTTTCGCACGCCAGCTTTGGCTGGCCGCAGGCCATGCATTTGCTTTGGGTGGCGATGGGCAGCGCGGTCGCGCTGGCCCTGGGTTCCCTGCTGCAGCGCGTCGATGCCTCGGCGGCGGTGGCGCGCGGCGCGGCGCTGCTGTTCGCGCTGGGTCCGTACGCGGCTTACGTGCACGGGTGGGTGGGCACGCTGGCCGACCTGCTCTGGGTCGGCGCCGCGCTGGCGCTGGCGCACGCGCTGGTGACGCTGCACGCGCGCGGCGCCGCGCCGGTGGTGGCCGCCGCGGTGGCGTTCGCCTTCACCGCGCTGGGGCTGCTGGCGAAGGAAGCCGCGCTGGCCATTCCCGCGCTGCTCGGCCTCGCCTGGTGCCTGCAGCGCGGCCGGCCGGTCGGGCTGGCCGCGGTGATCGGCAGCGGCGTGGCGGCGGTGCTCTACCTGGCGCTGCGGTTCGACACGCTGATGACGCCGGCCGAGGCCAGCACCTACGCGATCTCGCCGGGATCGGCGCCGCGCAACTGGGCCACGTACTGGCTGTTCCCGCTGCGGCCGGCGGCGTTCGAGGCCACGGGCACCTGGCTGGCGTCCGCGAAGCACCTGGTGCTGGCGTCGGTCCTGCTGCTGGCGCTGGTCGCGGCGATCGCGTGGCGCGCGCCGCGACGGGCGCTGGCGCTGGTGGTCGGCGGCAGCCTGGCGCTGGCGCCGGCGCTGCCGCTGGCGTTTCCCGCCAACCAGTACGGCTACGGGTTCTGGGCCTGGGTCGTGGCCTGCCTTGCGCTGGCGTGGCCGGCGCTGGGGCGCGCGGGGCGCGGGCTGGTGCTGTTCCTGGCGCTGGTGACGACCTGGCACGGCGTCAACGTGCAGCGCGAGATGCAGCGCGTGGGCGGGAAGCAGGCGGTGTTCCAGCCGGCGCTGGTGCAGGCGCTGGCGGCGCACGACGGCGAGCTTCGACTGCTGACCCCGGCGCGCGACGAGTGGATCTATCGGCGCCTGAGCCATGAGGTGCCGGCGTGGCGCGGTGCGGCGATCGGGGATCGGGTGCGGTGGGTGGAGGCGGACGAGGCGGCGGATTATCGGGTGGCGGAAGACGGGGCGCTGGTCGCGCCCTGAAAAGCATCGGGACTGAAGTCCCTCCTACAGGGAGCTGCTGTGGGAGGGACTTCAGTCCCGATGCTTTTCAAAGACCCAAGACCAGGTCATCGGCATCCACGCGATCCAGCCGGATCTTGTTCGCAAACAGCGAGAACGCCAGCATCCCCGCCAGCCCGTTCGCGCGCTGCATCCAGGGCGGCACGTACAGCGGCGCCGCCAGCGCGCCCGACTCGAACGCGCCCTCGAGCGCGAACACGTCCTCGAGCGCCATCTTGCCCGCGAACAGCTGCCGCGCCTGGCCCAGCTTGTGGTGGCGCAGGCACCAGCGGAAATAGGTGTGCACCGACAGCAGCCCGCGCAGGTACACCGTGTCCTTGGTGAAGGCCGCACCGCCGCCCAGCGGCACGCCGCGGAACACGCGCTGGCTGGAGGTGAAGCTGTCGAGCGCCGACTGCCCCGAATCGAGGAAGAAGCGGAACACCTCGACGAAATCGGCGCCGTGGATGGCCTTGTCGATCGCAACGATGCGCAGGCTGATGCGCTTCATCCGCTCGATGTCCATCGAGCCCGATATCAGCTCGGCGAAGGTGGCCAGGCCCTCCTGCGTCGCGGTGGTGCGCGGCGAGCCGCGGGCCAGCGACTTCAGGTGCGGCTGCTCGCGGCCGTTGAGGCCGGTGAGCGTGTGCACGAAGGCCTCGTGCACCAGCAGCTGGTTGCGGTCGTATTCGCTGAAGCCGGTGTTGGTGCGCAGGCGGATGCGGGTCGAGCTGGCCGCGGCCTTGGCGATCAGGGCGTCGTCGAGCTCCACCCGCACCTTGTGGCCAGTGAAGAACCCGTCCACCGCGGCCTGCAGCTCGGCCTGCACGGTCTCGGCGGGCAGCACGTAGTCGGGTTCGACTTCGCGCAATTCCTGGTCCATCTCGTCCGCCAGGCCGATGAAGTGGGTGGCGGCGTCGAGGTGGGTGGGGCCGTCGCCGGGCAGCATTTCCACCGGGCGGCCGAACAGCCGCGTCGAGTACGCCGTGACCCGGTGCGAGCCCACCGCGTCGAGCAGGCGGGTGGTGATGCGCCAGCTCTCCGAGGTCAGGCGCAGGTAGCGGCCCAGCGGATCGTCGGGGTCGGCCAGCTCGTGCACCTTGTCCAGCTCGTCGCGCACGGCGGCGTAGTCGCCGCGCGGATACTCGGGGCGCGGCATGTGGATGCGGCCGATCTTCCAGGCCGCCAGGAACTCCTCCTGCAGCCGCGCGGGCCAGCTCACCGACTCGAGCAGCCGGATGCCGCGCACCGCCGCCACCAGGCGCGCATCGAGCGCCGCGTGGTGCGCCAGCGAGCGCGCGGCCGCGGTCATCGGCGGCCCAGCTTGTCCTTGGTGCGCCGGTGCTTGTTCTTCAGCGCCAGCGCCTCTTCGGCGCGGCGGGCGGCCTGGGTGACGGCGGCGGCCTCGGCTTCGTCGCGCAGCTTCACGTAGTTGAGGTAGCGGGCCTCGTCGAGCGTGCCGTCCTCGATCGCCGCGCGCACGGCGCAGCCGGGCTCGTTGCCGTGCACGCAGTCGCGGAAGCGGCAGCCGGCGCCCAGGGCCTCGATGTCCTCGAAGGCGTCGACGATGTCCTCGTCGCCGCTGAGCTTTACTTCGCGCATGCCCGGCGTGTCGATCAGGCAGCCGCCCTGCGGCAGCGGCGTCAGCACGCGGAAGGTGGTGGTGTGGCGGCCGCGCGAGTCGTTGCCGCGCACGGCATTGGTCTTCATCTTCTCGCGGCCCAGCAGGGTGTTGGTCAGCGTGGACTTGCCGGCACCGGAGCTGCCCACCAGCACCACGGTCTGGCCGGGGCCGAGGTAAGGCGCCAGCACCGCGACGCTGGCCGGGTCCTTGGCGTTGATCGCGTGGATCGGCACGCCGGATTCCTCCACTTCCATCAGCAGGTCGATGCAGTCCTCGACGATCTCGCACTCGTCGGCCTTGGTCAGCACCAGCACCGGGTCGGCGCCGCTGGCGCGGATCACCACCAGGTAGCGCTCGATGCGGCGCGGGTTGAAGTCCTGGTCCAGGCCGACCACCACCAGCACGTGGTCGACGTTCGCGGCGATCAGCTGCTGGCGATGGTGTTCGCCGGCGGCGCCGCGCTTGAGCAGGGCGTGGCGCGGCAGCAGCGCCAGGATGTTCTTGCCGGCCTCGTCGAGCGTGACCCAGTCGCCGACCGCGGCGCGCTGCTCGGGCGGGCAGCGCGGGCGGGTCCAGGGCAGCGGCGGCTGCACCTTGATCACTTCGTCGGCGCGGGTGGCGACGTCATAGGCGCTGCGGTGCTGGCCGACCACGCGGGCCAGGCGGGCGCCGGGGGCGGCGGCGAGGGCCTCGCGGTAGGCGTCGCCGTCGGGCCAGCCGATGGGTCGCAGGAGGTCGAGGGCTTCGGGGGTGGGCTGCATTGCCGGGGATGATAGCGCTACCGTGCACACACCCCACTCACCGCCTGCGCGGCAAGGTTGCGCCATGGAACGTTTCGGTACCGTCGTCCTCGTCCTCGCCGCGCTCGGTTTCCTCGGGTTCGGCCTCGCCATCGTGGCCGCCCCGGAGGCGGTGTTGGCGCCGGTCGGGATCAGCGGCACCGCGGCCGGGCTGGTCGAGCTGCGCGCCTTCTACGGCGGGCTCGAACTCGGCCTGGCCGCGTTCCTGTTCGCCTGCGCGGCCAAGCCCGCCTGGCGCGCCCCCGGCCTCTGGTCCGTGGCCCTGGCCAACGGCGGCATCGCCGCGGCCCGCCTGCTGGGCATTGGCCTGAGCGGGGAGTTCACCGGGTTCTTCGCGGCGGCCCTGGCCTGGGAAATCGGCTTTACCCTGGCGGCGGTGCTGGCCCTGCGCGGGCGGCCGGGCTGAGCCAAATCGGCTGAAAGCCCGTCAAGATTCCGTTAACCTCGGCCCAGCACCCCGGTCCGAGTCCCCTGCGACATGCCCCACACGCTCCTGAAGACCCGCGAAAGCCTGCGCGAGGTCCGTTACGACATCCGCGGCGAACTGTCCCGCCGCGCCCGCGAACTCGAAGGCCAGGGCCGCCAGCTGATCCGCCTGAACATCGGCAATCCCGGCGCCTTCGGCTTCCGCGCCCCCGAGCACCTGCAGGCCGCGCTGGCCGCCCACGTCGGTGAGTCCGATCCCTACACGCACCAGCAGGGCCTGCCGCTGGCGCGCGAGGCCGTGGCCGACCTGCACCGCCGGCGCGGCACCCCGAACGCCAGCGCCGAGCGCGTGTTCATCGGCAACGGCGTCAGCGAGCTGATCGACATCTCGCTGCGCGCCCTGCTCAACCCCGGCGAAGAGGTGCTGCTGCCCTCGCCCGACTACCCGCTGTGGAGCGCCGCCACCATCCTCAACCAGGGCCGGCCGGTGTACTACCGCTGCGCCCCGGAAAACGGCTTCCTGCCCGACCCGGACGAGATCGAAAAGCTGGTGACGCCGCGCACCCGCGTGCTGGTGGTGATCAACCCGAACAACCCGACCGGCGCCAGCTACCCGCGCGCGCTGCTGCAAAAGCTCGTGGCCATCGCCGCGAAGCACAAGCTGCTGCTGATGGCCGACGAGATCTACGACGGCATCCTCTACGACGAAGCCACGTTCACCCCGCTGGCGCCGCTGGCCGGCGACGTGCCCTGCCTGAGCTTCGGCGGCCTGTCGAAGGTGTGGCGCGCCTGCGGCTGGCGCGTGGGCTGGGCTGTCCTGTCGGGCGACCCGGTGACGGTGGGCGACTACCACCACGCGATGGACCTGCTCGGCGCGCTGCGCCTGTGCGCCAACGTGCCCGCGCAGTTCGCGGTGCCGGCGGCGCTGTCGGGCCCGGAAACCATCCTCGAGCTCACCCGCCCCGGCGGCCGGCTGCATGAATCGCGGCGCGCGGTGGTGGAATGCTGCGCGGCCAGCGAGCACCTGTCGCTGGTGGCGCCGGCGGGCGCGCTGTACGCCTTCCCGGAAGTGATCGGCGACGCCGCGGTGGATTTCGACGACCAGGCCTTCGCGCTCGAGCTGCTGGAAACCGAGGACGTGCTGGTGGTGCCGGGCAGCGGCTTCAACGTGCCGGGCTCGCGCCATTTCCGCGTCACGCTGCTGCCCGAGGCGGGCCTGGTGCGCGAGGTGTTCGCGCGCATCGACCGCGCGCTGGGCAAGCACGCCGCGCGGGCCCGCGCCCGCCACGTGGCCTGACCCGCGATGGCGGCGGGCCTGTCCTACCTGGCGCTGGGCGACTCCTACACCATCGGCGAGTCGGTGCCCGAGGAAGGCCGCTGGCCCCGCCAGCTGGCCGCCGCGCTGCGGGCGCAGGGCGTCGCGCTGGACGACCCGCGCATCATCGCCACCACCGGCTGGACCACCGACGAGCTGTCGGCCGCGATGGATGCCGCCGAGCCGCTGGGCCGGCACGGCTTCGTATCGCTGCTGATAGGCGTGAACAACCAGTACCGCGGCTGGAACCTCGGCGAATACCGGGTCGAGTTCGCCGACCTGCTCGACCGCGCGATCGCGCTCGCGGGCGACCGCCCCGGCCGCGTGCTGGTGCTTTCGATCCCCGACTGGGGCGTGACCCCCTTCGGCCAGGCCAGCGGTCGCGACACGGCGGAGATCGCCCGCCAGCTCGACGCCTTCAACGCCGCCGCCGCCGACGAGTGCGCGGCGCGCGAGGTCGCCTTCGTCGACATCACCCCCGTCAGCCGCGAACGCGGCGCCGAACCCGGCATGGTGGCCGACGACGGCCTGCACCCCTCGGCCGCCATGTACGCCGAATGGACCCGCCTGGCCCTGCCCGTCGCCAGGGCGCTCCTGGCCTGACCTCCGCCCGGCACAGTTACCTGCTCGCTCGCCTGCCTGGATTCTTTCGCTTTGGTGGGGCGTCTGATTTTTAACGCGGATCAGAGCGGATGGACGCGGATAAAAGCGGATTTTTTCAGTTTGAATCGGCGAGTGGCTGGGCCGTGGCTTAGGATCACGGGCGCTTCCGGGACAGCCGCCGCGTCCTCGCCGGAAGCCAGCCGAGCCCGCTCGCTTGCGCCGAATCGAATCCTGCCCGCCTGAAGCTTCCCTGACATCTTCAATCCGCTTTTATCCGCGTCCATCCGCTCTGATCCGCGTTCAAAAACTGGAACCCCACACGCGCCAACGCCGCACCCCCGGGGTTCATGCGCCGGGAGTAAAATGGCGGCCTTACCTACCGGAGCCGGCCATGTCCCTGTCCCCCGAAACGCGCGCGCGCATCGAATCGATCCTCGCGGCGAACCACGTCGTGCTCTTCATGAAGGGCGAGCCGCGGGCGCCGCAGTGCGGTTTCTCGGCCAAGGCCGTGGGCATCCTGGGCGGCCTGCTGCCGTCCTTTGGCCACGTGGACGTGCTGTCCGACCCGGAGATCCGCGAGGGCATCAAGGTCTACGGCCAGTGGCCGACCATCCCGCAGCTCTACGTCGGCGGCGAGCTGCTCGGCGGCAGCGACATCATCGAGCAGATGCTCAACAGCGGCGAGCTGCACGAGGCCCTCGGCCTGGCCGCGCCGGACCGCACCCCGCCCCGCATCGAGATCACCCCGGCCGCCGCCGAGGCGATCCAGCGGGCGATGGACGGGGCCGACGACGGCGCGGTGCTGCACCTCTCGGTGGACCCGCGCTTCAACGCCCGCTTCGAACTCAAGCCGGCCAGCGGCCAGGAGATCGTGGCCGAGGCGGCTGGCCTGCGTCTTCACCTGGACCTGGCCAGCGTGCCGCGCGCGCAGGGCCTGCGCATCGACTGGGTCGAGGACCCGCGCGGCGCCGGCCTGGCCATCCACAACCCGAACGCCCCGCCGCCGGTGAAGCCGATGTCGGTGCAGCAGCTGCACGACCACGTCATCGCCGGCACCCTGGACGTCATCGACGTGCGCCCGGCCCACGCCCGCGCCATCGCCCCCTTCCCGCACCCGCACGAGGTGCTGGACGAGGACAGCCGCGAACGGCTCGAGGCCCTGCCCAAGGACCTGCCGATCGCCTTCCTCTGCCACCACGGCCAGAGCAGCCGGCAGGCGGCCGAATACTTCCGCGGGCTGGGCTTCCACGACCTCTACAACGTCGAGGGCGGCATCGACGCCTGGTCGGTGGAGATCGACCCGTCGGTGCCCCGCTACTGAACCGGTTAGCAATGCTTACGTACGGCCCGTGGCGTCCATAGAGCAATTACGTTAATTTACCGCCATCTGCAGGCCAGCCCGGCCAAAGGTGCGCGCATCCGGGTCCGGCCCCGACCGAGGAGAGGGATGGATGCGTAACTGGATCGTGGTGCCGATGGGCCTGGCCCTGGCCGCCTGCGGTGGCGGCGACGGTGCCGCCGGCGGGTCGCCCGGCGACCTGGCGGCCGAGGCCTGCAAGCTCGCCGCCGAATCGCGGCTCGACGGCAAACTCTACGAACTCGATGCCGCCGCGCTCGCGGCGAGCATGCGCGACGCGCCGAACGGCGAGAAATTCCTGACCGCGCCGATCACGATCGAACCCGGCCTGACTTCCGAAGTGAAGCAGATCGTCGAGTGCACCGTGCGCTTCAGCGACGCCAAGCCCCAGCCCGACGTCGTCGGCTTCGGCTTCAACTGGTAACCCGCCGGATCCTGTAGGAGGGACTTCAGTCCCGAAGCTTTTCGGCGAAAAGCTTCGGGACTGAAGTCCCTCCTACATTGTTTTTACTCGTCGAAGCGGAGGTGCTTGACGGATTTGCCGTGGCGGCGGATCAGGCGCAGGGCCTCGATGCCGATCTGGATGTGGCGCTCGACGAAGTGTTCGGTGACCACGCGGTCCGAGGCTTCGGTCTTCACGCCTTCCGGGATCATCGGCTGGTCCGACACCAGCAGCAGCGCGCCCGACGGGATCGAGTTGGCGAAGCCGGCCGAGAAGATCGTCGCGGTTTCCATGTCGATGGCCATGCAGCGCAGCTTGCGCAGGTATTCCTTGAACGCGGCGTCGTGCTCCCAGACGCGGCGGTTGGTGGTGAACACCGTGCCGGTCCAGTAGTCGTGCTCGAGGTCGCGGATCATGGTGGACACCGCGCGCTGCAGCGCGAAGGCCGGCAGCGCCGGCACTTCCGGCGGCAGGTAGTCGTTGCTGGTGCCCTCGCCGCGGATGGCGGCGATCGGCAGGATCAGGTCGCCCAGCTGGTTCTTGCGCTTGAGCCCGCCGCACTTGCCCAGGAACAGCACGGCCTTGGGGTCGATGGCCGACAGCAGGTCCATCACCGTGGCGGCGTTGGCGCTGCCCATGCCGAAGTTGATCATCGTGATGCCGTCGGCGGTGGCGCTGGGCATCGGCCGGTCGGTGCCCACGATCGGGGCGCCGGTGAGGCGGGAGAAGGTGTTGAGGTAGCCGCCGAAGTTGGTGAGCAGCACGTGCTCGCCGAAGTCGGCCAGGGGCACGCCGGTGTAGCGGGGAAGCCAGTTGCTGACGATCTCGTTCTTGTCTTTCACGTGTCTTTTTCCTTGTTGTTGTTTTTCTACGCCTTGCCCGGCCATTCTGCCACGCGGTCCTTGAACCGTGACCGGTTGGGCTTGGCAAGCGCCCGGCCCTGCGGCTAGGGTGCGTCGATCACTGGGGAGACCACGATGTCCATGCAAACCAAGGCCCGCCTGCTGGCCACAGCCCTGCTCGCGCTGCCGTTGCTGGCGGGCGCGGCGCAGACGCCTTATCCGAGCACCTACCAGCCCGTCGCCTCGGGCCCGGTACTGATCCGCAACGCCACCGTCCTGACCGGCGACGGCCAGCGCCTCGAGGGCGCCGACGTGCTGATGCGCAACGGCCGCATCGCCGCGGTCGGCCCCGGCCTGGACGCCGCCGGCGCCACCGTGGTGGACGCCAGCGGCAAGTGGGTCACGCCCGGCATCATCGACGTGCATTCGCATTTGGGCGTGTATCCCAGCCCGGGCGCCGCCGCGCATTCCGACGGCAACGAGATGACCACGCCCGTCACCTCGCAGGTCTGGGCCGAACACGCGGTGTGGCCGCAGGACCCGGGCTTCCCGACCGCGCTCGCCGGCGGCGTGACCTCGCTGATGGTGCTGCCCGGCTCGGGCAACCTGATCGGCGGCCGCGGCGTGGTGCTCAAGAACGTGCCCGCCACCACGATGCAGGAAATGAAGTTCCCCGGCGCCCCGCACAGCGTGAAGATGGCCTGCGGCGAGAATCCCAAGCGCTATTACGGCGGCCGCGGCCAGTCGCCGATGACGCGCATGGGCAACATGGCCGGCTACCGCGCCGCCTTCATCGAAGCGCAGAAGTACCGCGCCGCCTGGGACAAGTACGAGGCCGCGAACGGTGATTCCGGCCGCGGCCGCGGCAAGGGCAACGGCGGCGCCGAGAAGCCGGCCCAGGACCTGCGCCTGGAAACGCTGGCCGGCGTGATGCGCGGCGACATCACCGTGCAGATCCACTGCTACCGCGCCGATGAAATGGCGCTGATGATGGACCTGGCCAAGGAGTTCGACTTCAAGATCGCCGCCTTCCACCACGGCGTCGAGGCCTACAAGCTGGCCGACGAACTCGCCGAGGAAGGCATCTGCGGCGCGCTGTGGGCCGACTGGTGGGGCTTCAAGATGGAGGCCTACGACGGCATCCAGGAAAACATCGCCCTGGTGGACCGCCCGAAGAACAGCTGCGCGGTCGTGCACTCCGATTCCGCCGAAGGCATCCAGCGCCTGAACCAGGAAGCGGCGAAGGTGATGGTGCGCGGCGAGCGCGTCGGCCTGAAGCTGCCGCCCGAGCACGCCATCCGCTGGATCACCACCAATGCCGCCCGCGCCATCGGCGTCGCCGACCAGACCGGCCTGCTGGCCGAGGGCAAGATGGCCGACGTGGTGGTGTGGAACGGCAATCCCTTCAGCGTCTATGCCAAGGCCGAGCGCGTCTATGTCGACGGCGCCCTGCTCTACGATCGCGCCGACCCGTCGAGGCAGCCGGTCACCGACTTCATGCTGGGCCAGGAGGTGTCGCCGTGAAGCGCCTGCTCGTTTGCCTCGTCCTCGCCGCCGCGCTGCCCGCGGCCGCCCAGGACCTGCTGATCCGCGACGCCACCGTGCACACCGCCGGCGCCCGCGGCACGCTCAAGAACCACGACGTGCTGGTGCAGGGCGGCGTGGTCCGCCAGGTCGGCACCGGCCTGGCCGCACCGGCCGGCGTCACCGTGGTCGACGCCAAGGGCCGGCCGCTGACGCCGGGCCTGTTCGGCGGCCTCACCGGCCTCGGCATCGAGGAGGTGTCGGGTGAATCCGCCACCGTCGACCACACCCTGGCCCTCGGCGTGCCGCCGAATGCGCACGAGCCCACCTGGCGCCCCGAGTTCGACGTGGATGTCGCCTTCAACCCGCACTCCGCCGCGATCGGCGTCAACCGCGTCGAGGGCATCACCTTCACCGTGCTCTCGCCCAGCAGCACCGCGGGCGGCAGCTTCGTCGCCGGCCAGGGCAGCGCGGTGGTGCTCGACGGCCGCTACGACGCCGCGCTGGGCAACAGCCGCAGCCTGTTCGTGAACCTGGGCGGCGGCGCCTCGCCGCTCTCGGGCGGCAGCCGCGCCGGCCAGTGGATGCTGCTCGAACAGGCGGTCGCCGAAGCCCGCAGCGGCGCCGACGACGGCCTGCTCACCCGCGCCGGCCGCGCCGCGCTGCAGCGCTACCTCGCCGGTGGCCGGGTCGTGTTCCAGGTCGATCGCGCGGCGGACATCCGCCAGGCGCTGGCCTTCAGCAAGAAGCACGGCCTGAAGCCGGTGATCGCCGGCGGCGCCGAGGCGTGGAAGGTGGCGGCCGAGCTCAAGGCCGCGAACGTGCCGGTGCTGCTGGACGCGCTGGTGAACCTGCCCTCGAGCTTCGACGCGCTGGGCTCGAGCCTGGAGAACGCCGCCCGCCTGCATCGCGCCGGCGTCAGCGTCGGGTTCTCGCAGTCGGGCGACGCCACCCACAACGCCCGCAAGGTGCGCCAGCTGGCCGGCGTCGCCGTGGCCAACGGCCTGCCCTGGGAAGCCGGCCTGGCCGGCCTGACTGCGGTGCCCGCGCAGGTGTTCGGCGTGTCGGCGCAGCGCGGCCGGATCGAGCCGGGCCAGGTCGCCGACCTGGTGCTGTGGTCGGGCGATCCGCTGGAAGTGAACACGGTCGCCGAGCAGGTCTGGTTCGATGGCCGCGCCGCCGACATGCGTTCGCGCCAGACCGAGCTGCGCGACCGCTACCTGGCGCCCAAGGGCAGCCTGCCCCGCGCCTACTCCGGCCGCTGAGCGACGCGCCCTGCCTGCGCCCTCCCCGGGAGACCGGGGAGGGCGTAGTCTTTTGGGGGCCAGCGCCGCGGGGAGCCGCGCCGGCATCCATCCACACGGGGAGACGTGCGATGCCTGAGGTCAATGTCTGGGCGGTGCTGGTCGCCGCGCTTTCGGGGTTCGTGCTCGGCGGGCTGTGGTATTCGCCGGTGCTGTTCGGCAAGGCCTGGCAGCGCGAGACCGGCCTGAGCGACGACGTGCTGGCCAAGGGCAACATGGCGCTGATCTTCGGCACCACCTTCGTGCTGTGCCTGGTCGCCAGCGCGGTGTTCGCGATGTTCCTGGGGCCGCGGCCCAGCCTGGAACTGGGCGTGGGCGCCGGGTTCGCGGCGGGGCTGTGCTGGGTCACGGCCAGCTTCGGCATCAACTACCTGTTCGAGCGCAAGTCGCTCAAGCTCTTCCTGATCAACGGCGGCTACCACACGCTGCAGTTCACCCTGATCGGGCTGGTGCTGGCGCTGTGGCCGGCGGCCTGAACGCGAAGTCGATGGCCACGCACTGGTACTTCGACTTCATCTCGCCGTTTGCCTACCTGGCATGGCCGCGCGTCCGGGCATTGGCCGCGCGGCACGCGATCGAACTGCGGCCGATCATGTTCGCCGGGTTGCTCGGCCATCATGGCCACAAGGGGCCGGCCGAGATCCCGTCCAAGCGCACCTTCACCTACCGGCACGTGCTCTGGCAGGCGAAGCGGCGCGGGGTGCCGCTGGCCTTCCCGCCCACGCACCCGTTCAACCCGCTATTGGCGCTGCGCCTGTGCCTGGCCGCGGGCACGACGCCGGAAGCCATCACGGAGATCTTCGACTGGATCTGGGCCCAGGGCCGCGCCGTCGACAGCCCCGAGGCGATCGCGCCGCTGGCCGCGGCGCTGGGCGTGACCGATCCGGCCGCGCTGTCGTCGCCGGCGGTGAAGGAGACGCTGCGCGCGAACTACGACGCCGCGCTGGCCGCGGGCGTGTTCGGCGTGCCCTCGCTGGTGGTCGACGGCGAGATCTTCTGGGGCGAGGACGCGATGGATTTCGCGGAAGCCTTCCTTGCCGACCGCACGCTGCTGTCGACGAAGGAAATGCAGGACGCGGCCACCTGGCCGGTCG
Source organism: Arenimonas metalli CF5-1 (assembly GCF_000747155.1). Taxonomy (GTDB): domain Bacteria; phylum Pseudomonadota; class Gammaproteobacteria; order Xanthomonadales; family Xanthomonadaceae; genus Arenimonas; species Arenimonas metalli. The sequence continues at coordinate 99,652 of NZ_AVCK01000003.1, forward strand.
GCGCGAGTCGAACCTAAGGGAAGATCGCGCGCCGCGCCGGCACGGCCGGCGCCGTGGACCGGCGTGCCGCTCAGTTCGGCCCGAAACTGCCCTCGGCCGCCACCACCATGTTGCGGCCGGAATCCTTGGCCACGTACATGGCGCGGTCGGCGCGGTCGACCAGGGCATCCAGCGGCTCGGCCTCGCCCAGGTATTCGGCGGCGCCGATGCTGACGGTGAGCTCGACCACTTCCTCGCCGACCACCTGGCAGTGCTGCTGCACCGCCATGCGGATGCGCTCGCCGACGGCGATGGCGTTCACGCGGCGCGCGCCGGGCAGCGCCACCGCGAACTCTTCGCCGCCCATGCGGCCCAGGATGTCGCCGCCGCGCAGCTCGGCCGCCACCGTCGCGGCCACGGCCTTGAGGCAGTCGTCGCCGACGTTGTGGCCGAGGCTGTCGTTGATCAGCTTGAACAGGTCGATGTCGAAGAACAGCACCGACAGCGGCCGCTGCGGCTGCGCCTCGCGGGCGTCGGCGGCGAGCTGCTCGAGCCGGCCGCGCCAGGCGCCACGGTTGAGCACGCCGGTGAGCGGGTCGCGCTCGGAGCTCTGCTTGACGCGCTTGGCCTCCGCGCGGGCGTGGTCGCGCTCCTCCAGCAGGCGGCGCATGCGGCCCAGCAGCTCGCGCACCAGCAGCAGGCCCCAGGCCACGACGGCCAGCGCCAGCGCCAGGCCCACCAGCGGCCAGCGGCCGGCCAGCCAGCTGCCCAGCACCAGCACCACGAGGCTGGTGCCGGCGAACGGCAGCCAGGACGCGCGCGGCACCATGCGCTCGCTCAGGATCCGGCAGGCCAGGGCCAGCGCCGCCACCAGGGCCAGCGAGAACCCGAGGGCGAACCACAGCGCCGTGACCTGGCTCGCTGGCGGCGCCGCCCACGCGGGCGAAGCCGCCATCGCCGGGAACAGCGACAGGACCACGAGCCGGACGGAGCGGGGGCGGGGAGCGGCGAACATGCCCCTACTGTCCAGTACCCGGGGCCGCGAAACAAGCGACTGTTTCTCAATGGGTTTGCTTGTCGCTTACGGGCTCACGGTTTCACCGGCCCATGACCTTCGGCCTACGGTGGCCGGGGGCGCTTCGCCTAGCATCGGCGGGTCCCTTTTCCGGAGTGTCCCATGCCGTCCCGTCCGCTCGCGCTTGCCGTCCTGATCAGCCTTGGCCTTGGCACCGCCGCCCACGCCTCCGACTCCAAATGGGACGTCAACGCCGCCCACGCCAAGGGCAAGGTGGTCAGCTTCAGCACCGACGAGGGCACCTGGCTCGACCTCGACGTCAGCCCGGACGGACGCCGCATCGTGTTCTCGATGCTCGGCGACATCTACTCGCTGCCGGTCACCGGCGGCCAGGCGCAACGCATCACCCGCGGCGCGGCCTGGGACATCCAGCCGCGCTTCTCGCCCGATGGCAGCGAGATCGCCTTCACCTCCGACCGCGGCGGCGGCAACAACCTCTGGCGCATGAAGGCCGACGGCAGCGGCGCCACCGCGGTGAGCAACGAAGACTTCCGCCTGCTCAACAACCCGGCCTGGACGCCGGACGGCCAGTTCATCGTCGGCCGCAAGCACTTCACTTCGCAGCGCTCGCTGGGCGCGGGCGAGCTGTGGATGTACCACCGCGACGGCGGCGCCGGCCTCCAGCTCACCAAGCGCAAGAACGACCAGCAGGACCAGGGCGAACCGGCCTTCTCGCCGGACGGCCGCTACCTGTATTTCTCCGAGGACATGAGCCCGGGCGGCGCCTTCGACTACAACCGCAACGTGCACGGCATGATCTACGCGATCCGCCGCCTCGACCGCGAGACCGGCGAGATCGAGAACGTGGTCGCCAGCGCCGGCGGCGCGGTGCGGCCGCAGCCCTCGCCCGACGGCAAGTCGCTGGCGTTCGTGAAGCGGGTGCGCGACAAGTCCGTGCTGCACCTGCTCGACCTGGAATCCGGTGAGGTCCGGGCGGTGTGGGATGGCCTCTCGCACGACCAGCAGGAAGCCTGGGCGATCTTCGGGCCCTACCCCAACTTCGACTGGCTGCCGGATTCCAAGTCGGTGGTGGTGTGGGGCCAGGGCAAGTTCTGGCAGGTGGACGTGGCCAGCGGCCAGGCCAAGAACGTGCCGTTCACCGCCGAGGTGTCGCAGACCGTGCTGCCGGCGCTGCGCGCCGACCAGTCCGCGGCCTTCGAGGGCGACAGCTTCTCGCCGCGCATGATCCGCGACGTGGCCACCAGCCCGGACGGCCGCACGCTGGTCTTCCACGCGGTCGGCCAGCTGTGGACCAAGGCGCTGCCGGGCGGCGAACCGAAGCGCCTCACCCAGGACGCCGCCAACTTCGAGTACCAGCCAGCCTTCAGCCCGGACGGGCGCAAGCTGCTGTACACGACCTGGTCGGATGACGCGATGGGCGCGATCCGCGAGCTCGACCTGGCCACCGGCCAGTCGCGCGCGCTGACCACGCAGCCGGGCTTCTACTACGGCCCACGCTATTCGCGCGACGGCGCCCGCATCGTTTACTCGCGCCAGGGCGGCAGCGGCCTCACCGGCAGCCTGTGGAGCGGCACCCGCGGCGTGTTCGTGATGCCGGCCGCCGGCGGCGACGCGGTGCAGGTGGCGAAGAACGGCGCCGACCCGCAGTTCTCGGCCGACGGCCAGCGCGTGTTCTTCCTCACCGGCGGCGGCCTCGAGAAGAAGCTGATGAGCGCCGGCCTCAACGGCGAGCAGCCGCGCGAGGTGTTCAACCTCAAGTACGTCGACCACGTGGCGATCAGCCCAGACGGCCGGTCGGTCGCGTTCACCGAGCTGTTCAACGGCTACGTGGCGCCGCTGCCGCTCACCGGCGGTTCGATCGAACTCAGCAAGGACACCAAGGCGATCCCGGTGACCGCGCTGGGCACCGACATGGGCAGCTACCTGCACTGGGGCGCCGATTCGAAGTCGCTGCACTGGATGGTGGGCGACCGCTACCACTCGCGCACGCTGGGCGCCGCCAAGGCCGACGCCGGCGTGGCGGTGGGCCTGCGCCTGCCGACCGATCGCCCGGCCGACACGTTTGCGCTGGTCGGCGGCCGCGTGGTGACTATGCGCGACGCCAACAACGCCGAGGAAGTGATCGAGGACGGCGTGGTGGTGGTGCGCGGCGAGCGCATCGTGGCGGTGGGCAAGCGCGGCGACGTGGCCATCCCGGCCGGCGCGCGCGAAGTGGACGTATCCGGCAAGACCGTGTTCCCGGGCATCGTGGACGCGCACGCGCACGCGGCGCACTTCGGCCAGGGCGTCGTGCCGCAGCAGAACTGGGCCTACCACGCCAACCTCGCCTTCGGCATCACCACGATGCACGACCCGTCGGCGACCACCGAGTTCGTGTTCTCGCAGTCCGAGCTGGTGAAAGCCGGGCGCATGGTTGGCCCGCGCGTGTTCTCCACCGGCACCATCCTTTACGGCGCCGACGGCGACTTCAAGGCGGTGGTGAACTCGATCGACGACGCCCGCGGCCACCTGCGCCGCATGCAGGCGAACGGCGCGTTCTCCGTGAAGTCCTACAACCAGCCGCGCCGCGACCAGCGCCAGCAGATCAACCAGGCCGCGCGCGAGCTGGGCATGCTGGTGGTGGAAGAAGGCGGTTCGACCTTCCACCACAACATGACCATGATCGTGGACGGCGTCACCGGCGTGGAGCACAACATCCCGATCGCGCCGCTGTACAAGGACGTGACCGAGCTGTGGCGCAACACGCAGGTCGGCAACACGCCGACGCTGGTGGTGAACTACGGCGGCCTGAACGCCGAGCGCTATTGGTACGCCCGCGACAACGTGTGGGAGAACGAGCGGCTGCTGCGCTTCTTCCCGAAGAACTCGCTCAACGGCCAGACCATCCGCCGCGACACCGCGCCGGAGTGGGACTACTACCACGTGGAAGTGGCCAAGGCCGCCAAGCAGCTGCGCGACAACGGCACCCTGATCCTGGTCGGCGGCCACGGCCAGCTGCAGGGCATGGCGCCGCACTGGGAGATCTGGTCGCTGGCGCAGGGCGGCTTCTCGCCGTGGGAAGCGCTGCGCGCGGCCACCATCGACGGCGCCGCGTACCTGGGCCTGTCGAAGGAAATCGGCTCGCTGGAGGCCGGCAAGCGCGCCGACCTGGTGGTGGTGGACGGCAACCCGCTGGCCGACATCCGCCAGAGCGACGACACCGCGATGGTGATGGTCAACGGCCGCCTGTTCAACGCCGCCGACATGTCCGAGATCGGCGGCCTGCAGCGCCCGGCCCCGACCTTCTTCTGGCAGCGCCAGGGCAACGGCGTCCAGATGGGCGTCGAATACGGCCCCACCGCCCCCTGCCACTGCCCCAAGTCCGGCACCCAACACACCCACTAACTCCAAATGAACCAGGTTCATTTGCCATGCCTCGGGGTCAGGTCCGGAACCTGACCCCGTTTTTTTGCGTCCGGCGGGTGGCCCGCTGTCGGGGCGGGCTGCGTTAATCCCCGGGAATCCTCGCCCGAACCGACAGGCCCCGGTATGTCCATCCCCCTCGACGCACACGCCACCACCGCCCGGTCGCGCCCCAGCGCCCGCTTTTTCGTGGGGATGGCGCTGGCCTTCCTGGCGGCAGCGGCCCTGGGCTTCGGCCCCAGCTTCTACCTGCGGCCGTTCTCGGATGCGGCTGCGCTGCGTCCGCACGTGGTGGTGCACGGGCTGGTCATGACGGCCTGGTACCTGCTGCTGCTCGCGCAGGCGTTGCTCGTGGCCCGGCAGCGCGTGGACCTGCACCGGCAGCTGGGCATCTTCGGCGTGCTGCTGGCCGTGGCGGTGTTCGCCACCGGCCTGCAGGTCAACCTGCACATCGTGGGCCGCGCCACCGCGGAACAGTTCGAGGCGTTCCTGGGTTTTGCGACGATGGGCATCGTCGGCCTGCTGCCCTTCCCGGTGCTGGTGGCCCTGGCGGTGGCCTGGCGTCGGAGACCCGCGCTGCACAAGCGCCTGGTCTACTGGGCCTTCGTGCTGACCATCGGCCCGGCCTTCGCGCCCTCGCGGCCGATGGGCGCATGGCTGGACGGGCTGGTGGCGCCCGCCCTCCCGTTCTTCCCCTCCGACCTGATCTGGGTGGCGGCACTGGTGGCCTATGACCTGCGAACGCTGCGCCGGGTGCATCCCGCCACCTGGATCGGCTTCCTCGTCCTCGCGGCCTACCTGACGGTCGGTTTGGGCTGGCTCAGCGGGAACGCCACGGTGCGCAGCCTCATCACCACCTTGGCCGGCGTCTCCGCCTGAGCAGCGCGCGCGGGGGTGCCGGCAAATGAACCTGGTTCATTTGTCATCCGGGGTGGGTGGGGTTAAATGAAGCTGGTTCATTGGTGGGGAGCGTGGCGTGGCCAGTCGATTCATTGTGCGGTTGAACGAGCCGGCGCTCGCGCGCGGGGATGAGCCGGGGCTTTCCTTCCAGTCCTCGGGGGCAGAGGGGTTTGCGGCGGAGCTTGAGGCGGCGCTGCGGACGCCGGTGCTGTTCGAGCGCTGGCGGGCGATGCAGGACGAGCCCGACGAGGTCGACAAGTCGCTGGGCGCCGTGGACCCCGAGGCCCGCGTCACCGGCGTGCAGCGCGACCTCAAGATCGAGCTCGACGCGCGCACGTCGCTGTCGCACGGGGTGTTCCGGCACCGCATGCGGCTGCTCGCGGGCAGCCACTGGGAACTGGCGGACGTGCGCTTCGGCTGAGGCTCAGCCGGTGTTCTGCACGCCGGCGGCGATGCCGTTCACCGTGGTCACCAGGGCGTGGAACAGCGCGTCCTCGGGGCGGCCCGCCTCGCGCCAGCGGGCCAGCAGGTCCACCTGCAGCAGGCTGATCGGGTCCACGTAGGGATTGCGCAGGCGGATCGACTGGCGCAGGCGGAAGTCATTCGCCAGCAGTTCGTCCGCCCCCTTGAGCGCGAGGATGGTGTCGCGGGTGCGCGCGAACTCGGCGGCGATTCCCGGGAAGAACGCGTCGTGGGCATCGCCGGCCAGGCGCGAATAGCGCTCGAAGATGCCGAGGTCGGACTTGGCCAGCACCATCTCGACGTCGTCCACCAGCGTGGCGAAGAACGGCCAGTCGCGCGCCATCTCGGCCACCGCCTCGCGGCCGTGCACCTTCACCGCGTGCGCGAGACCCGTGCCGACGCCCAGCCACGCCGTCAGGCCGCAGCGGTTCTGCGACCACGCGAACACCCACGGGATCGCCCGCAGCGAGGACACGCCGCCGGCCTGCCCGCGCTTGCTGGGCCGCGAGCCGATGCGCAGGCGCTCGATGACGTCGATCGGCGTGGCGGCGCGGAAATACTCCACGAAACCCGGCGTCTCGTACACGAGCCCACGATAGTGCGCGCGGGCCGCCGCGGCGATCTCCGCCGCCATCGCCCGCCACGCCGCCTCGCGCGGCTCCGGCGCGCGCGGCCGCAGGCTGGCGCGCAGCACGGCGCCGGTCATCTGCTCGAGGTTGCGCAGCGCGATGGCGCGGATGCCGTATTTGCGGTGGATCACCTCGCCCTGCTCGGTCAGGCGCAGGTTGCCGTCGACCGAACCGCGCGGCGCGGCGATCACCGCCCGCTCGGTCTTGCCGCCGCCGCGCGACAGCGAGCCGCCGCGGCCGTGGAAGAAGGCGATGCGCACGCCGGCCTCGGCCGCCAGCGCGGTCAGCTGCACCTGGGTCTGCTGCAGCGCCCAGCGCGAGGCCACGAGGCCGCCGTCCTTGGCGCTGTCGGAATAGCCCAGCATCACGATCTGGCGGTCGCCCCGCATGCGCAGGTGCTCGCGATACACCGGGTCGGCGAACAGCGAGCGCAGCGTATCGGCGGCGGCCTGCAGGTCGTCCACGGTTTCGAACAGCGGCGCCACGTCGAGCGGCACCGCGTCGCCTTCACCGGTGCAGCCGGCGATGCGCGCCAGCGCCAGCACCGCCAGCGCATCGGCGGCGCTGCGGCTCATGCTGATGATGTAGGGACCGAAGGCGCGCGGGCCGTAGCGCGGGAGGGATTCGGCGACGGTGCGGAAGACGGCGAGGACCCGCGGCCAGGTGGCGCTCCCTTCGGGAGCGTTCGGGCCTGAAGGCCCTCCTACAGCGGCGGACGGTAGGAGGGCCTTCAGGCCCGAATGCCCGGAGCCGATCAACTCACGCAGCCGCGCCGCCCGATCTTCCCAGGCATGCTCCGCCCACCCGCCATCGCCCAGCAGCTCCGCCAGCGCCGCATCGTGCTGCGACGACTCCTGCCGCAGATCGAGCGTGGCCAGATGGAAGCCGAAGGCCTCCGCGCGCCGCCGCAGCCGCCGCACCGCGAAGCCGCCGGCATGCTCGCCGCGGTGCGCGGCCAGGCTGGCTTCCATCAGCCGCAGGTCGTCGAGGAAGCCGGTGGCGTCGTCGTAGCCTTCGCGCTTGTCCTGCGCCGTCGCGGCCAGGCGCGCCGACACCAGGGCCGCGAAGCGGCGGTAGGGCATGTCGGCGTGCCGCGCCTTGAGCTTCTCGGCGGATTTCGGGAAGCGCCGCGCGTACTCATCGCTGCGCAGCACCAGCGCCGGCGCCACGCCGACGCGCCCCACGGACTGGCTCAGCAGCTCACCCAGGCGCGCCAGGTCGCGGCGATAGTTCGCCAGCACCAGCGCGCGCTGGCCCGACAGCGTGGCCTCGATGGTGGCGGCGCCCACGTTCGGGTTGCCATCCATGTCGCCGCCGACCCAGGAACCGAAGCCCAGCAGCGGCGGCAGCGGCGGCGCGTCGTCGCCGTAGACCGTGTGCAGCGCGTCCTCGAACACCTCATGGAAGACCGGCAGCACGCGGTACAGCACGTCGGAGAGGTAGAACGCCACGTGCTCGAACTCGTCGGCGACGCTGGGCTTCTCGGGCGGCGTCTCGTCGGTCTGCCAGCTGGCGGTGAGCGCCAGCCGCATGCGTTCGACGTCGGCGCGGCGCTCCTGCGGCGTCAGGCCGCGGTCGATGTCCTCGACCAGGCAGCGCACCACCTCGCTTTCCTTCTCCAACAGCGCACGCCGCACGGCCTCGGTCGGGTGCGCGGTGAACACGGGCTCCACGCGCATCCGCGCGACCAGCGCCGACAGCGTGGCGGCGTCCACGCCTTCGGCCTTGAGCTGGCGCAGCGAGGCCTCGAGGCCACCGGGCTGCGGCGCCGCGCCCTGCCGCTGGTAATCACGGCGGCGACGGATGCGGTGCACGCGCTCGGCCAGGTTCACGGCCTGGAAATAGGCGGCGAAGGCGCGCACCAGCAGCTCGGCGCGATCCAGCGGCAGGCCGTGCAGGCGATCGGACAAGGTTTCGATCGGCGCCCCGGCTTCGCGGCGGCGGATGGCGGCAACGCGCAGGGCTTCGACGTCGGCCAGGAACGCCGGCGACACCTGCTCGGCCAGGATCTCGCCCACCAGTACGCCCAGGCGCTTGACGTCCTCGCGCAGCAGTGCGTCGGTAGGCGGCAGGTCGATGTCGCGAAGGGTTTCGTTATCGGCGGGTGTATTCATCCGGAAAGCCTACCAGCCGGAGGCTTCAAGGGCATTTTCGACGCGGATTGACGCGGATGAACGCGGATAGGGCAAATGCAAAAGAGCAGGAGGGGGTCTCGGCAGGTCACGCCAATCGCGAAGATCCAACTTCGGCTTATGCTCTATCCGCGTTCATCCGCGTTGATCCGTGTCTGAAAAGCTTCGGGACTGAAGTCCCTCCTACAGGGCGCGGATCAGGCGCCGCAGCACTTCTTGTATTTCTTGCCGCTGTCGCAGGGGCAGGGGTCGTTGCGCTCGGGGGTGGCGGCGCGGCGCACCGGTTCGCGTGGGGTCAGCGATTCGATGCGGTGCACGTGCAGGTCGTGCAGCATGTCGGGCAGGCCGGCGTGGATCTCCAGCCGCTCGCTGTAGGGCAGCGGCGTCGGTGCCCCGCCCTCCTGCTCGGCCGGGTAGCTGCCGACGGCCAAAGCCTCGACGTAGCCCTCGACCTCGCCGATCCACTCGTCCTTGGCGATCCAGGCGTCCCAGGCCTCGGAACGCAGGTCCATGCCGTCCAGGAAGCCCGCGCCCCAGGCCGCGCCGATGTCCACGTCGTCGCCGTGGTCGCCCTCGACGTCGTCGGGCAGCCACCAGAACAGCGCGCCGTCCACGGTCATCTCGTCGGAGTTGAAGCGCACGCGGCGCGCGGCGGTGTTCCAGGCCAGCATCAGCAGCGCGCGGGCGGCGGCCTCGTCGGCTTCGTTCTCCCAGCGCGGCGGTGCCTTGCCCCAGACGCGCGGCAGCCATTCCTCGACCGGAATCACTTCGCCGGGACTCACGACCAATGCACTCAGGAAACCATCGAGCTGCTCGAGCCCGTAGCCACCGAAGGGCACGGCGCGCTGCTCGAGCAGGCGGTCGAGTTCGTCGATGCGCGGGTCATTGGCGCGGAACCAGTCGGCTTTCACGGTGGCCATGTCAGTACGCGAATTCCTTGAACACCGGATCGACGCTGCCCTTCCACGCGCCGTGGAACAGGGCCAGCTTGCGCTCGGCGGGGGTTTCGTTGGCCAGCGCGAACTCCAGCAGCGGCTCCAGGAACACGGCTTCGCTGGCGCCGGTGGCATTGAGGCGGTTGCGGCGCTTGAGGCCATTGCCGGCGATCTTCAGCGCCTCGAGCGCGAGTTCGCGCACGGTGGCGCCGCGGAAGGGCAGCTTCAGCGCATGCTTGGGCACGCCGTCGCGCAGCGCGTGGCGCTCCTGCATCGAGAAATCCTTCACCAGGTCCCAGGCCGCGTCCAGCGACTCCTGGTCGTACAGCAGGCCGACCCAGAACGCCGGCAGCGCGCACAGGCGGTTCCAAGGGCCACCGTCGGCGCCGCGCATCTCGAGGTATTTCTTCAGCCGCACTTCCGGGAAGGCGGTGGTCATGTGGTCGGCCCAGTCCTTCATCGTGGGCAGCACGCCCGGCAGCGCAGGCAGCTCGCCGCGCAGGAACTTGCGGAAGTCCTGTCCGCTGAGGTCGAGGTATTCGCCGTCGCGGTAGCTGAAGTACATCGGCACCTGCAGCAGGTAGTCGACGTAGCGCTCGAAGCCGAAGCCGTCCTCGAACACGAAGTCGAGCATGCCGGTGCGGTCCGGATCGGTGTCGGTCCAGATGTGCGAGCGGTAGGAAAGATACCCGTTCGGCTTGCCTTCGGTGAACGGCGAGTCGGCGAACAGCGCGGTCGCGATCGGCTGCAGCGCCAGCGACACGCGGAACTTCTTCACCATGTCGGCTTCGCTGGAGAAGTCCAGGTTCACCTGCACGGTGCAGGTGCGCGTCATCATGTCCAGGCCCAGGTTGCCGCGCTTGGGCATGTACTCGCGCATGATCTTGTAGCGGCCCTTGGGCATCCAAGGCATTTCGTCGCGGCGCCACTTGGGCTGGAAGCCCATGCCGAGGAAGCCCAGCCCCAGCTCTTCGCTGACGGTCTTGACCTCGCGCAGGTGCAGGTTGGTTTCGCAGCAGGTCTGGTGGATGTCCTGCAGCATCGCGCCCGAGAGCTCGAGCTGGCCGGCCGGCTCCAGCGTCACCGAGGCGCCCGCCTTCGACAGCGCGATCAGCTTGCCCTTCTCCTCGTAGGGCTCCCAGCCGAAGCGGGTGAGGCCGCGCAGCATCGCCTCGATGCCGTCGGGGCCTTCCCAGGTGGGCGGGCGCAGGTCGTCGAGCCGGAAGCCGAACTTCTCGTGCTCGGTGCCGATGGTCCACTCGGACGCGGGGCGGGCGCCCGTGGCCAGGTACTCGACCAGCTGGTCGCGACCGGTGATGGGGCTTTCCTTGACGTTGCTGGGTCCGGACACGGGGCGCGCCTTGCTGGGGGTGGAAGCGATGTGCGGCCGCTGGCCTACAATCGCAAGGATGGCGAGTTTATCCCGCAACCCATGAAGGCTGGCGTCCTGCCCCTGCTGCTGCTGTGTTGCGGGCCGGCCCTGGGCCAGGTGCTCGAGCGCGGCAACGGCCCGGAGCCGTCCACGCTGGACGCGCACCGCTGCCCGGAGGTGGCCTGCGCCAACGTGCTGCGCGACCTGTACGAAGGCCTGGTGGCCGAGGACGGCGGCGGGCGGCTGGTGCCGGGCCTGGCCGAGCGCTGGGACGTTTCCGCCGATGGGCGCGCCTGGATCTTCCACCTGCGGCCCGGCCTGCGCTGGTCGAACGGCGAGGCGCTGGACGCCGGGCAGGTGGTGGCCAGCTTCCGGCGTGCGTTCACGCCGGCGACGGCGGCGCCCTTTGCCGGCCATTTCGAGGCAATCACGAACGCGGCCGCGGTGCAGCGCGGCGAACTGCCGCCGGAGCGGCTCGGCATCACGGCGCCGGACCCGCGCACGGTGGTGTTCACGCTCTCGCGCAGCGCCGACCTGCCGCGGCTGCTCACGCTGCCCACCGCCTTTCCGGTTTACCTGCCGGCGCTGGCCGAGCACGGCGCCCAGCACACGCGCCCCGGCCGCCTGGTCAGCAACGGCGCCTACCGGCTGGCCGGCTGGCTGCCGCAGGCGATGATCACGCTCGAGCGCAATCCGAAATTCCGCGAGCCGGCGCCGATCCCGCGCGTGCGCTTCCACGTCACCGAAGATGCCAGCAGCGAACTCAAGCGCTTCGAGGCCGGCGGCCTGCACCTCACCGAGACCGTGCCGCCCCAGCCGCTGCCGGCGCTGCGCGCGCGCTTCGGCGACCAGCTGCGCATCAGCCCTTACCTCGGCAGCTTCTGGCTGGGCTACAACCTCGACCAGCCGCCGTTCAAGGACGCGCCCGCGCTGCGCGAGGCGCTGTCGCTGGCGATCGACCGCGACATCCTCACCCGCCACGTCACCGGGCTGGGCGAAGTCCCGGCCTACGGCCTGGTGCCGCCGGGCGTGGCGGGCTACGCACCGGCCAGCCTGGGCTGGGGCCGCGCGACCCAGGCGCAGCGCGAGGCGCTGGCGCGCAGACGCTACGCCGAGGCCGGCTACGGCCCCGGCAACCCGCTGGACGTGGAGCTGCGCTACAACACCTCCACCCCGCACCGCCGCCTAGCGCTTGCCGTCGCCGCGATGTGGCGCGAAGTGCTGGGCGCGCGCGTCCGGCTGCGCAACGAAGAGTGGAAGGTGTTCGTCGGCAACCGCCGGCAGCGGGTGATCACGCAGGTGTTCCGCGGCGGCTGGATCGCCGACGTGGACGACCCGCGCAACTTCCTCGACAACTTCCGCGGCGACAGCAACGCCAACTGGACCGGCTACGACGACCCGGCCTTCACCGCCCTGCTCGACGCCGCCGACGCCGCGCCGACGCTCGCGGCCCGCGCCGCGCGCCTGCGCGAGGCCGAGGCGCACCTGCTGCGCGCGCACGCGATCGTGCCGATCTACTTCTACACCTCGAAGCACCTGGTGCGCCCCGAGGTGGGCGGCTTCGAAGCCAACCTGCTCGACCGCCACCCGAGCCGCTTCCTCACGCTGGCGCCGGGCGAATGAAGCGATTCGCCGTGCGCACGCTCGAGGCGGTGCTGACGCTGTGGCTGCTGGCCACGCTCTGCTTCGTGCTGCTGCGCGCGGCGCCCGGCGGTCCCTTCGACGCCGAGAAAGCCGCGCCGCCGGAGGTCGAGGCCGCGCTCGCCGCGCAGTACCGCCTCGACCAGCCGCTGCTGTCGCAATACGGCCACTGGCTCGGCGACGTGCTGCGCGGCGACCTCGGGCCCTCGTTCCAGTACCCCGACTACACCGTGAACCAGCTCATCGCCGCCGGCCTGCCGATCTCGCTCGTGAACGGGGGCCTGGCGCTGCTGCTGGCGCTGGCGATCGGGCTGCCGCTGGGGGTGTGGTCGGCGCTGCGGGCCGGGCGCTGGGCGGACCGCGTGCTGATGTTCGGCGCCGGCCTGGGCCTGGCGGTGCCGAAGTTCGTGGCGGCGCCGCTGCTGATCCTGCTGTTCGCGGTGACGCTGCAGTGGCTGCCCGCCGGCGGCTGGGACGGCGGCTGGCGCAGCGCGGTGCTACCGGTGATCGCGCTGGCGCTGCCCAACCTCGCCTACTGCGCGCGGCTCACGCGCGCGGCGATGCTGGAGGTGCTGGGCGCCGACTACCTGCGCGCCGCCCGCGCCCGCGGCCTGTCCGAAACGCGGCTGCTGTTCGCGCACGCCCTGCGCCCCGGCCTGCTGCCGGTGGTGGCGTGGCTGAGCCCCGCCTTGATCAATGTCGTCAGCGGGTCGGCGGTGGTCGAACAGGTGTTCGGCATCCCGGGCATCGGCCGCTATTTCGTGCAGGGCGCGCTCAACCGCGACTACACCCTGGTGCTGGGCGTGGTGCTGGTGGTGGGCGCGGCGATCGTGCTGATCAACGCCGCGGTGGATGCGGCGCGGGCGGGCATGGACCCGCGCCTGCGCGACGCGGACCCTTAGGATTCCGGCGCAGGCTCCGGCGGATACTGCGGCTCCGGCGGCGGCCGCTGCAGCAGCGGGTTTTCGCGGACTTCGCGGCCGACGATCCGCCCCTTTTCCACCGTCAGGATCAGGTCGCGCTCGTACTGCGACTCGAAGCCCATGTGCACGTATTCGATCTCCGCGCCCTGCGGCACCCGCAGCTGGCCGGAATACCAGTCGGCCAGCAGGCGATCGGCACCGCGCGCCGCGCCCAGCTTGCGCAGCGGCACGTCCTTCGGATCCGCGCAGGGATTGGCCTCGAGCCTGACCAGGTAGAGCTGGTCGTCCCGGATCTCCCAGCTCGCGCGCAGCCCGGACCACGAGGCGCTGCAGCCGCCCTTGATGTAGCGGTCGACCTTCTTCTTCAGGTCGGGCCGGGCCGACAGCAGCGGCTGGATGGGCTGGGCGTAGAGGGCGGCGGTCTGCCCGTCGAAGCTGATCTGGTCGGGGATCTGGGCGGTGGCGGCCGCGCGGCCGGCCGCGAGGCCGAGCATCAGCGCCAGCAGTACCCAACGGAAAGTGATCATGCGGCGGGGCTCCGGGTCGATGGCGACAGGGGGATGTTGGCTCAAAGCTCCAGCCAGCGCGACACGACGGCACGCGCCTCGTCGACGCCGATCTTGGATTCGCCGGAGAACACCTGCACGGACGCGCGCTCGCCCAGCTCCTTCCGGACCTTGAGCAGCGTGTTGCCCTGCTCGCCGCGGCCGAGCTTGTCGGCCTTGGTGAGCAGGCAGTGCGCCGGCAGCCCGCGGCCGAAGGCGTAGTCGAGCATCTGCAGGTCGTACTCGCGCAGCGGGTGGCGGATGTCCATCACCACCACCAGGCCGGCCAGCGACTGGCGGGTGTGGAAGTAGACGTTGATGAACTCCTTCCAGCGCTCGCGCATCTCCTCGGGCACCTTGGCGTAGCCGTAGCCCGGCAGGTCGACCAGGTGCTTGTTGGGCGCGACTTCGAAGTAGTTCAGGGCCTGGGTGCGGCCGGGGGTCTTGGAAACGCGGGCCAGGCCGTGCTGGTTGGTGAGCGCGTTGAGCGAGGTCGACTTGCCCGCGTTGGAGCGCCCGGCAAAGGCCACTTCCCGGGCATCGTCGGGCGGCAGCTGCTTCAGGGCGTGGGCGGAAAAGGTGTACTTGGCGCGGGCCAGGGGGTTTGCCATCGGGTCGGCCGGTGCAGGAAAGGCCACTAGCTTGGCCTGCCCGGGCCGCCCTGACCAGCATCGGGCCGGTTCCGGGCCGGCTTGATTGACCCCTCACGGCGCGGGCTGGGATAATCCGCGCCTTCCCGCGCGTCCTTCGCGCCGAGCCCCATCCACCCGAATTCCAGCGTTCCGGAGCAGTCCATGAAGTTCTCGCGCATCCTCGGTGTCGCCGCCCTCCTGGCCGCCGGTTCCACCCTGGCCCAGGAAGCCGCCACCGTGACGCCGGCCCCGGAGGCCGAAGCCGCCCCGGTCGCCACCCTGGAAGCCGACAACACCCCGGCCACCTGGGGCGACGCCCAGGCCGGCGCCGGCAAGGCCGCCGCCTGCGCCGCCTGCCACGGCCTGGACGGCAATTCGGCCGACCCGCAGTACCCGAAGCTGGCCGGCCAGCACGAGCGCTACATCGCCCGCCAGCTCGCGCTGTACAAGAGCGGCGAGCGCAACAACGCCATCATGCTCGGCTTCGCCTCGACCCTGAGCGCGCAGGACATGCGCGACATCGGCGCCTACTTCGCCAGCCAGAAGGTCGTGCCGGGCGTCGCCGACGACACCGTGATCGCCTCGGGCCCGAACGCCGACCGCAAGTTCTTCGAAGTCGGCCAGCGCCTGTACCGCTACGGCAACCCCGACCAGGGCGTGCCGGCCTGCCAGGCCTGCCACGGCCCCGACGGCCGCGGCAACCCGGGCTCGGCCTGGCCGCAGCTGGGCGGCCAGCACGCGGGCTACACCGCCAACGCCCTCACCGCCTTCCGCGACGGCATGGTCTGGGGCAAGGACGCCAACGCCAACGCCCTGATGGCGGGCGTGGCCGGCAACCTGACCGACGAAGAGATCCAGGCCCTGGCCACCTACATCGAAGGCCTGCACAACGTCGCCGACGCGCCCGCTGCCGAGGCCGTGGCCGACGCGGCCCCGCCGCAGGGCTGAGCCCCGCGGCCGGCGGCTTGCGCCGCCCCGGTGAACCTTGCCGGCCAGGCGTGGTCTGGTTGGCTGTCCCCTCAAGGAGCACGACCCGATGAAGCGCCTGCTGTCCTTCCTGCTCGTCCTCGCCCTCGCCGCCTGCAGCCAGGCGCCGTCCGAGCCGGCTGCCCCGGCCACCCCGGCTGAGCCGGCCGCCCCGACGGCTGAACCCGCGGCCGCGCCCGCCGCCGAGGCCGCCGCCCCGACCGACGCAGCGCCCGCCGCCCCCGCCGAGGGCGAGAACGCCGAAGCCCCGGCCGCCGATGCGGCCGCCGCCGCGGAAGCCGGCACCGACGCCCCGGTCGCCGAGCTGCCGGCCATGCCGGACCCGGCCAAGGCGCCGCGCGAGGGCACCGACTACGTCGTGCTCGCCGAGCCTCAGCCGACCTACACCACCGGCCCCGGCATCGAAGTGGCCGAGGTCTTCGCCTACACCTGCATCCACTGCGCCAACCTGCAGCCGACCCTCGACGCGTGGAAGCCGAACCTGGCCTCGGACGTGCGCTTCGTCTACGTGCCGGCGGCCTTCGGCGGCCCCGGCGACAACTTCGCCCGCGGCTTCTTCGCCGCCGAAGCAATGGGCATCCTGGAAAAGACCCACAACGCGACCTTCGACGCCTTCTTCGTGCAGCGGAAGTTCCAGACCGCGTCGCCGGAGGAAGTGGCCGACCACTACGCCAGCCTCGGCGCCGACCGCGACACCTTCCTCTCCACCATGCAGAGCTTCGCGGTCACCGCGAAGCTCAACCGCGCCCGCCAGTTCGCGCTGCGCACCGGCGTGCAGGCCACGCCCACCGTCATCATCGCCGGCAAGTACAGCGCCTCGATGACCGGCGACCGCGGCCCGGCCGGCCTGGTCGAGACCATCGACTGGCTGGTGCAGAAGGAACGCGCCGAAGCCGCACGTCGCTGATCGTTCGCGACACGCGTCACATGCCCGGGGCCGCACTGCGGCCCCGTTCATTTTTGGCCTTGTGATGGGGCGCGCACGGCCGCACCATGCCGACATGGCCGCCAAGCCCAAACCTCCCGCGTCCACCCGCCCGCTGCGCCTGCTGAGCGCCAACATCCAGGCCGGCTCGAGCACGCGCGCCTACCGCGAGTACGTCACCCGCAGCTGGTCGCACGTGCTGCCCAACGGCAAGCGCCTCAACCTCGACAGCCTCGCCGCACTCGCCGAGCCCTTCGACCTCGTGGGCTTGCAGGAAAGCGATCCGGGCAGCCTGCGCTCGGGCTTCACCAACCAGGCCGACTACCTGGCCGAACGCGGCGGCTTCCCCTACTGGAGCCACCAGCCCAACCGCCGAATCTCGCGCATCGCCGGCAGCGGCAACGCGCTGCTGAGCCGGCTGGAACCGAAGGAGCTGCTCGACTACGCCCTGCCCGGCCGCATCGCCGGCCGCGGGGTGCTGCTGGCGCGCTTCGGCGAGGGCGACACGGCCTGGGACCTGGCGGTCACGCATCTCTCGCTCGGGGCGAAGTCGCGCCAGCTGCAGTTGGGCTTCCTCGCCGACCTGCTCTCGGAATCACCACGGCTTGTGCTGATGGGCGACTTCAACTGCGATTTCGACGCTCCCGAGATGCGCGCGCTCTACCGGGAAACCAAACTCGAGCCACCTGCCGAGCGCATCGCGACCTTCCCCAGCTGGGCGCCGCAGCGCTGCCTCGACCACGTGCTGGTCGGCGGCCTCAAGATCAACCACTACCAGGCCATCCCCGCCGCCGGCTCCGACCACATGGCCGTCGCCGTCGAACTCCAGGTCCCCACCGCCAAGCCCGTGACCTAGAAAAGCGTTTGACACGGATAAAAGCGGATGAACACGGATAAAGCGGAAGCTTGATTGGCTTCTCGCCGGATGCGGCGGCGTGCCTTGGCCAATATCCGATTGCCTTTGCTTTATCTGTGTTCATCCGTGTTCATCCGCTTTTATCCGTGTCCAAATTTTTCTTTCTACGGACACGCCATAGCCCCCAAAATCCCGACATGAAGAAAGGCCGCCCGAAGGCGGCCTTTCAAGGGTGACGCGGGGGAGGTGGATCAGAAGCTGACTTCGCCGCGCAGGTAGAAGAAGCGGCCACCCGGGATGTCGTAGGTGGAGGCGTCGTAGCCGTTGAGCGAGCAGGACACGCAGATCGGCGGGTCCTTGTCGAACACGTTGTTGGCGCCGAAGGTCAGCTTCAGGTTGGCCAGGTCCTCGAACTGGTAGCCCACCTGCAGGTCGCTGTAGGTGATCGCCTTTAGCACGTTGGTGTCGCGCGCCGGGTCCGAGCAGACCGAGAACGAGATCACGCGACCGCAGGACTCACGCAGCTCCGAGATGTGGCGGAAGGTCCAGGACGCCGACCACGGACCGTTGGCCCACTCGGTGGTGAGGTTGGAGGTCCAGTCCGGGATCGCACTGTCCACGACCTCGCGGCCCGGTGCCTGCGGCTGCAGCTGGCCGGCGGCGCCGACCGCCTCGTAGCGGCCGACGAAGGTGTTGCGCCAGGCCATCTTCACCTGGCCCCAGTCCTGCATCGGGAACACCCACGACAGGTCCACGTCCCAACCGTCGGTCTTGATCGAGCCGAGGTTGCTCAGGCGGTTGGCGAAGGCGTTGATGCCGCCGGTGGAGGCGCGGCTGATGCCCGAGCAGTACAGCGGGTCGAGCGTCTGCACGCACAGGTCGAGCTGGGTCTGGGCATCGATGGCCTGGATCGCGCCTTCGATCTCGTGCTTGTAGAAGGTGAACTCGAGGTCGACGCGATCGGCGATCGACGAATCCTCGAGGAAGGACGGGCTCCAGACGAAGCCGGCGGTGAAGCTGTCGGCGAACTCCGGCTCGAGCTGCTCGTTGCCGCCGGTGGTGACCGAGATCTGCGGGTTCGGCTGCACGTAGTTGCTGGGCACGCCGAGCGCCGCGCAGTTGGCGGCCAGCGACGGGTCGAGCAGCGGCGTGGTGCAGGGATCGTCGAGCTGGGCGTCGAAGCGGCTGGCGGAGCCGAACAGTTCGCCGATCGACGGGGCGCGGAAGCCCTCGGCGAAGCTGGCGCGCAGCACCAGTTCCTCGGCCACCTGCCAGCGCAGGCCGTACTTCGGCGTCACTTCGGAGATGCCGGTGCTGTAGTCGGAGTAGCGGCCGGCCAGCGTGAAGTCGAGGCGGCTGCCCTTCTCGGCGTTCGCGTACAGCGGCACGTTGAACTCGGCATAGACCTCGCTCACGTCGTACTTGCCCGCGGTCGGCAGCGACGGCACGCCGTTGTAGAAGCCGGCCACCGTCAGCGGATCGGGCTGGTAGGAGCCCTCGAGGCGGCGGTGCTCGACGCCCGCGGCGAAGTCGACCGAACCCGCGGGCAGCTCGAACAGGCTGCCGGACAGGTTGGCGGTGACCAGCGCCAGCTCGTTCCGGCTCTGGTCGCGCACCACCGGCGAGATGAAGGCCAGCATCTCCGGCGTGATCGTGCCCGGGCCGCCGAAGATGTTCAGCGGGGTGCAGCCGGCGACCGCGGCGCAGGCGGCGGGGTCGCCCAGCGCCAGCGCGATGTTGCGGATGTCGTAGCTGCCGAAGTTGGTCTGCTCGGCCTCGTTCTCGCTGAAGGCGACGTTGGCGTCCCAGTAGAAGCTGCGGCTGCCGGCGTCGAACACGCCCTCCAGGCCGGCGCCGACATACCAGGTGTCGACGTCCTGTTCGAAGATGCGCGGACCCCCCTCGACCGGGCGGCGGCCGATCAGGATCAGGTTGCGGTCGGCTTCGGGCGTCGTCAGGCGGCCGTCGAGGTCGAAGCCGAACGGGTTGAACGGGTTCAGGCCGGAAATGAAGATGTTGTCGGCCAGCGGGTTGCCGGTGCCGGCCTCGGGGCCGAGGAAGATCGGCTCGGGCGCCGCCTGGTTGGTCGACTGGCGGCGGTTGAACAGCACCTTGGCGTAGCCGCTGACCGCATCGGTGAACTGGAACCGGCCCTGGCCGAACACGCCGGTGCGCTCGGACGGCGTCAGCAGCAGGTTGAACTGCGAGAAGTTGAAGCGGTCGGCGGTGGTGAAGCAGTGGTAGTCATCGGTGCGCACGCAGCCGACCTGGGTCGGGTCGTACACCGGGTCGCTGACGCCGGTGTTGGGCGTGACGTCGATGGTCCGGCCGGTGTTCGGGTCGGTGATGATGAAGCGGCCGGTGGGCGTGCCCGAGCTGCCAAAGGCGACGCCGGTGCCCGGCACCGGGAACGAGGACTGCTCGCGGTCGCGCGAGAAGATCACGTCCTGGTCGGTGTGGCTGATGCCCACGAACACGCTGGCGCGGTCGCTGCTCTTGCCCCAGGCGAAGTCGATGCTGGAGGTGGCGCCGTCGCCCTCGCCGTATTCGCCGTACTGCGCGCTCAGCGAGATGCCGTCGAAATCCTTGCGGGTGATGATGTTCACCACGCCGGCGATGGCATCCGAGCCGTACAGCGAGGACGCGCCGTCCTCGAGCACTTCGATGCGCTCGATGATGGCCAGCGGGATGGTGTTGAGGTCGGTGGCGGCACCGACGCCGGAGGCCGAGGCCTCGTTGACCCAGCGGATGCCGTCCACCAGCACGAGGACGCGCTTGGCGCCGAGGTGGCGCAGGTCGGCCTGCGCGGAACCCGCGCCGACGCCGCTGCCGTCCGGCGGGAAGCCGAAGTTGCCGCTGGAGTTGAACTTGGTGTTGAGCGCCGAGCCCGAGCCAGTGAGGGACTGGACCAGGTCGCCGACCGAGGTGAGGCCGCTGCGGTCGATGTCGGCGCGCGTGATGCGCTGCACGGGCACCAGGCCCTCGGCTTCGGCGGTGCGGATGCGGGTGCCGGTGACTTCGATGCGGTCGAGGGTCTGGACGCCTTCTTCTTCGCTGCTGTCCTGCGCGGTCGCGGCGAGCGGCAGCGCCGCCAGCAGCAACGCGCCGCGAACCGCCAGGCTCAGGCGGGAGGTACGGGTGCTCTTCATGGTGGTCCCCAAGGGTTGGTGGGACCGGCGCCTTGCCCCCAATGCGCCGGCTCGGGACCAGATGTAAAGAGTTTGTGACAGCCCAACAAGCCACGAAATCACTAACGTTGGTAGTGAATTAAACGCCCCCGCCGCCCGCGGCCAGGCTGGCCCCGACCATCGCCAGGAAGGCCGCGAACAGGCGCTTGAGGGCCTGCCCGCTGATGCGGTGCGCCAGCCGGGTGCCCAGCGGCGCCGTCAGCACCGAGGCCAGGGCCAGCGCGACGGCGGCGGGCAGGTACACGTAGCCCCAGCTGCCGGCCGGCAGCGCGCCGGGCGCCGGGCCATGCAGGGCGTAGCCGGCGGCGCTGGCGAGGGCAATGGCCACGCCGCAGGCGCTGGAGGTGCCGACCGCCCGGACCGGCCGCACGCCGCGCCAGACCAGCAGGGGCACGGTCATGCTGCCGCCGCCGATACCGACGAGGGCGGATATCGCACCGATCACGCCGCCAGCGGCTGAATAGCCCGGCCCGCGCGGCGCGTCCGGGCGCTCGGCCCGCGAGCGCGGCCAGTCCAGCACCAGCTGCGCCGCGGCCAGGAAGCAGTAGGCGGCGATGCCGGCCCGCAGCAAGCCGCCGTCCAGGCGCGTGGCCAGCAGGCTGCCCAGCCAGCCGCCCACCAGCACGCCGGGCACCAGCCAGGCCACGGTGGGCCACAGCACGCTGCCGCGGCGGTGGTGCGCCCGCGCCGAGGACAGGCCGGTCAGCACGATGCTCGCCAGCGCGGTGGCCAAGGCCACGTGCACCGCCAGCGCGGGCGGCACGCCCTGGGCCGGCAACAGCCACACCAGCGCCGCCACCAGCACCAACCCGCCGCCGATGCCGAGCAGGCCCGCCAGCACGCCCGCGACCGCGCCCAGCGCGAGGTAGAGACCCCAGTCCAGGCTCATGCCGCCGCCGGGTAATCAGGCGCCATGGGCTAGACTCATCGGCATGTCGCTGCGATTTTTCATGATCTTCCTGCTGCTGGGCCTGCCCGCGACCGCACGGCCGCAGGCGGCGCCGGCCGACCTCTCGGCGCAGCGCCCGCTCATCGTCGGTGGTTTCCAGCTCGCCGAGCAAGGGCGCCTGAACGCCAGCGACGCCGCGCGCCTGGCCAGCCACCCGCTGCACGGCTGGGTCGAGGCCACGCTGTGGCGCAAGCGCATCGCCACCGCGGGCGCCGGCGACATCCGCACGGTGCTGGCGCGCCACGACGGCCAGCCCGCCGCCGACTGGCTGCGCGAAGCCTGGCTGGTCGAGCTGGCGCGGCGCAAGGAATGGACCACGTTCCGCGCCGACTACCGCCCGATGGCGACGGCCGAGCTGCGCTGCGCCGACCTGGCGGCGCGCCTGGCCACCGGTGCCTCGGATGCGGCCTGGGAAACCGAAGTCCAGGCGATGTGGCTCACCGGCAGCGGCCTGCCCGCCTACTGCGACGCCCCGTTCGCGGCCCTGCAGGCGCGCGGCAAGCTGGGCGAGGACTTGCGCTGGCAGCGCATCGAGCTGGCGCTGGCCGAGGGCCAGTCGGCGCTGGCGCGCTTCCTGGCGCGCAGCCTGTCGGCCAGCGCGGCGGCGCTCGCCAACAGCTATGCCGATTTCGTCGACGCGCCGCACGCCCGCACCGCGGCCTGGCCGCGCGATGCGCGCAGCCGCCGCATCGCCGCCGAGGGCTTGGCCCGGCTCGCACGCCGCGATCCCGAGGCTGCGCGCCAGCAGCTGGCCACGCTCGCGCCGGCGCTGGACCTGGATGAAGCGCAGCGCGGCAAGGTGCTCTACCAGGTCGCGCTGTGGACGGTGGCGTCCTACCTGCCCGGCTCGGCCGACCGCCTGGCCGAAGTGCCCGACAGCGCCTACGACGAACGCCTGCACGAATGGCGCGTGCGCGAGGCGATGAGCCGGCATGACACGGCCGCCGCGCTCGCCGCGCTTGAGCGCATGCCGGCGGTGCAGCGCGCCGATCCGCGCTGGCAATACTTCGAAGCGCGCCTGCGCGAGCGCAACAAGGAACGCGACCGCGCCCGCACGCTGTACGCGCAGGCCGCCAACACCGCCACCTTCCACGGCTTCCTCGCCGCCGACCGGCTGAAGCTGCCGTACGCACTGTGCCCGCTGGAGCCGTCGACCGACGCCGCATTGCGGCAGCGGGTGGCGGCGAACCCGGGCCTGGTGCGCGCGCTCGAGCTCTATCGCCTGGACCGCCTGGGCCTGGCGATCCGCGAGTGGGCCGCGCTGCTGCGCGGCCTCGGCGAGGCCGAGCGCTACGTCGCCATCGATTTCGCGGTCGATGCCGGCTGGCACGACCGCGGCGTGTTCACCATCGGCGAGGCGCCCGATGCGCTGCGCTACTACGGCCTGCGCTTCCCGCTGCCGCACGAGCGCACGATCCGCCGCGAGGCGCGCAAGCACGCACTGGACCCGGCCTGGGTGGCGGCGCAGACGCGGGCCGAGAGTGCGTTCATGGCGCGCGCGCGTTCGCCGGCCAATGCGCGCGGGCTGATGCAGCTGCTGCCCACCACCGCCGACATGACCGCGAAACGCCAGGGCATTGCCTACCGCGGCGTGGACAGCCTGTACGACCCGGACATCAACATCATCCTGGGCACGGCCCACCTGCGTTTCGAGCTCGACCAGCAGCGGGGCCTGCCCTACCAGGCCATCGCCGCCTACAATGCCGGGCCCACGCCCGTGGCCCGCTGGAACCGCGATCGTCCCGGCTTCGAGCCCGATTTCTGGATCGAGACCGTGACCTACAAGGAAACCCGCGACTACGTGGCCCGGGTGCTGGCCTTCAGCGTCATCTACGATTGGCGCCTGGACGGCGACGCGGTGCCGGTGACCGAGCGCATGCTCGGCCGCACCGTCAACGCGGCGTCCCGGCGCAAGTTCCATTGCCCCACCCCTTCGAGCGCACCGAACACGCCATGATCCGTCAAAACATCGTCATCCTCGGGGGCACCGGCTTCGTCGGCCGGCACCTGGTGGCCCGCCTGGCCGCCGACGGCCACGCCGTCACGCTGCTGAGCCGCAACCTGGCCAGCCATCATGACCGGCTGCTTCCGCCCGGCGTGGTGCTGCGCGAGGTGGACGTCTACGACCCGACGGTGCTGCGCCAGGCCTTCACCGGCGCCGATGCGGTCATCAACCTGGTCGGCATCCTCAACGAGGCCGGCGACAGCGGCCGCGGCTTCCGCCGCGCGCACGTCGAGCTGACCAAGCTGGTGGTCGCGGCGATGCAGCTGGCCGGCACCCGCCGCCTGCTGCAGATGAGCTCGCTCAACGCCGGCCGTGGCCAGAGCCATTACCTGAAGTCGCGCGGCGAGGCCGAGGCGGCGGTGAAGGCCTCGGGCCTGGACTGGACGATCTTCGAGCCCTCGGTGATCTTCGGCCACGGCGACGGGCTGTTCTGCCGCTTCGCGCAACTGCTCAAGCTGGCGCCGGTGCTGCCGCTGGCGCGCGCGGGCTGCAAGTTCGCGCCGGTGTACGTGGGCGACGTGGTCGAGGCCTTCGTGCGCGCGCTGGGCAACCGCCGCAGCATCGGCGAGGTCTACGAGCTGTACGGGCCGGAAGTGTTCACCATGGCCGAGATCGTGAAGATGACCGCGAAGGCGCGCGGGCTGACGCGCCTCGTGGTGCCGCTGCCCGACCTGCTGGGCCGGCTGCAGGGCTTCGTGTTCGATTTCGTGCCGGGCAAGCCGTTCTCGTCCGACAACTTCCGCTCGCTGGCCACCGATTCCGTCGGCGGCATCGATGGCCTGCACCGCCTGGGCATCGTGCCCACGCGCGTGGGCGCCAAGCTGCCGGAGATCCTGGGCCACTTCGACGACCGCCAGACGCGCTACGCGCGCTACCGCGCCGCGCGCTGACATGAAGGCCTACCGGGTCGGCGGCGCCGTGCGTGACCGGCTGCTGGGCCTGCCGGGCGGCGACCGCGACTGGGTGGTGGTGGGCTCGACGCCCGAGGAGATGGTGCGCGCCGGCTTCCTGCCCGTGGGCAAGGATTTCCCGGTCTTCCTGCACCCGGCCACCAAGGAAGAACACGCGCTCGCCCGCACCGAGCGCAAGACCGCGCCGGGCTACCGTGGCTTCACTTTCCACGCCGATGCCTCGGTGACGCTCGAGGACGACCTGGCGCGGCGCGACTTCACCATCAACGCCATCGCCGAGGACGACGAGGGCGTGCTCACCGATCCGTTCGGCGGCCGCGCGGACATCGAGGCGCGCGTGCTGCGGCACGTTTCGCCCGCCTTTGCCGAGGATCCCGTGCGGATCCTGCGCGCCGCCCGCTTCCTGGCGCGCTTCGCGCCGCTGGGCTTCACGGTGGCGCCGGAAACGCTGGCGCTGATGCGCGGCATGGTGGCCGCGGGCGAAGTGGACCACCTCGTTCCCGAACGTGTCTGGCAGGAGCTGAAGAAGGCGCTGGAGATGCCGCGCCCCTCGGCCGCGATCGCGCTGCTGCGCGAATGCGGCGCGCTGGCGAAGCTGCTGCCGGAAGTGGACGCGCTGTACGGCGTGCCGCAGCGCCCCGAATACCACCCGGAAGTGGACACCGGCGTGCACGTGCAGATGGTGCTGGACATGGCGGCGCGGCTGGCGCCGGGCGACGCGCTGCTCGGTTTCTGCGCGCTCACGCACGACCTCGGCAAGGCGCTGACGCCGAAGGCCGAGCTGCCGAAACACATCGGCCACGAACACAGCGGCGTGCGGCCGCTGCGCGCGGTGTGCGCGCGCTACAAGGTGCCGGCCGAGTTCGCCGCCATGGCCGAGATCGTGTGCCGCGAGCACCTCAACGTGCACCGGCTGGCCGAACTGCGGCCCGAGACCGTGCACGACCTGATCGCGCGCTGCGACGGCTTCCGCAAGCCCGAGCGCATCCCGCTGCTGGCGCTGGCCTGCGAGGCCGACAAGCGCGGGCGGCTGGGGCGCGAGGAAGAACCGTATCCGCCGGGCGCGCTGCTGCTACGGCTGCACGTGGCGGCACAGGCGATTTCGGCCGGGCACGCGGTGGCGAACGGGCTGCAGGGGCCGGCAGTGGGGGAGTGGCTGCGCAAGGCGCGCATTGCGGCGATCGAGAGCGAGAAGCATCGGGACTGAAGTCCCTCCCACACGCGGCTTCCTGTGGGAGGGACTTCAGTCCCGATGCCCTTCGCCCCGCAGCCTGACGTCCACCCAAGCCAAAAGATGCCGCCCCGGCGTCAACGCAAGCCCCAACCCCGCCAGCACCCCAAGCGCATTGGCCAGCATGTCGCGTCCATCCCCCTGCCGCGTCGTCGTCAGCGTCGCCTGCGCGAATTCCAATCCCAAGCCCAGAAAAACCAGACCGCCGGCCGCGAGCAGGCACGCTCGCCAGCGCGGGAACAGCATCACCGCCCAGGCCATCAGCGTGAAGTAGGCGAGGAAATGGCCGAGCTTGTCCGAATCCGGCGGGCCGCCCAGTTCGATCGGCGGCAGCAGCGACAGCGCGATGCACAGCGTCCACCCGCCAAGCCAAACGCCCAGCCACAGGCGCGGCCGGTGCAGGTCGCGGCGGATCACAGCCGCCGGCTCAGGTCACCGCGGGCGAACAGCGGGCGGATCTCGGCGCCGCGCTGGAAGCCCATCACCTGGAAGCGCTCGCCCATTTCGCCCGGCAGCGTCAGTCGCTTCACTTCGTTGTGGCGGTGGTGGCGCTCGACCGCATCGCCGATGGCTTCTATGTCCGAGAGCCGCTCGGCCAGGCCGCAGTTGATCAGGAAGCTGGCCTGCGCGCAGTAGCCGGCGAAATCAAACCCGGCACCCACGCCCGCCTCGGCCAGCGCGGTGAAATCGACGAAGGCGGTGATGTCCTGCAGCCCCGGCAGGTGGAAGGGATCGCCGTGCGCGGTGTGGCGGTGGTGGCAGACCAGGGTGCCGTCGCTGCGTTCGGGCAGGTAGTACTCGTGGCGCGGGTAGCCGTAGTCCACGTACAGCATCACGCCGTCCTTGAGCAGGCCGCCAACGGCCTGGATCCAGTACGGCAGCTGCGGCAGCACTTCCGAGCGGTAGCCGTCGGCGAAGGGCTTGCCGATGTCGCGTTCGATGTGGCGCACGGCGGCGTGCAGCAGGGCATCGGCCGGCTGGTCGACGCGGATCAGCGCGCCTTCGGGCGACAGCGCCACGTGCTCCTCGAACACCTCGCCGCCGCGCACCACGAAACGCGGCGTCGGCAGCGCGTCCAGCACTTCGTTGGCGAACAGCACGCCGCGCCATTCCGCTTCCGGCGGGCCGTTGAGCCACTGCACGCGCGCGAAGACGTCGGCCGGCAAGGCCGCGCGCAACCGGTCGGCCTGCCGCTCGCGCAGGTCGGCGCTCGGCTCGAGGATGAGGTAGCGCGCCGGCAGCGCCCCGATGGCCTGCCAGCGCCGCAGCGCCGCCTCGGCAAAGGCACCGCTGCCGCCGCCGATCTCGAAGAAGTCCGCCTCGCCGCCGAGCTGCGCGAACACCTGCGCCGCCGCCTGCGCGATGCACTCGGCGAAGGTCGGACCCAGCTCGGGCGAGGTGACGAAATCGCCCTCGGCGCCGAACTTGCGGCTGCCGGCGCTGTAGTAGCCCAGGCCCGGCGCGTACAGCGCCAGCTCCATGTAGCGGGCGAACGAAATGACGCCGCCGCTGGCCTGGATCTGGCCGCGGATCAGGGAGAGCAGCTGCTCGCTGTGGGCGAGG
Organism: Arenimonas metalli CF5-1; assembly: GCF_000747155.1. Taxonomy (GTDB): domain Bacteria; phylum Pseudomonadota; class Gammaproteobacteria; order Xanthomonadales; family Xanthomonadaceae; genus Arenimonas; species Arenimonas metalli. The sequence continues at coordinate 126,855 of NZ_AVCK01000003.1, forward strand.
GCGGCCGCGTCGGGGGCGGGGGCTTGCCGGGTCATGATGGAATCTTCAGGTGCCTGCGCGCAGGATACCGGCAAATCCACGGAGCCCCGCATGACCGCCCCCGTTGCCCTGATCACCGGCGCCGCCAAACGCGTGGGCGCCTGCATCGCCCGCCGCCTGCATGCCGCCGGCTACGACCTCGCCCTGCACCACCGCGCCTCCGCGGCGGACATGCACGCGCTGGTCGCCGCACTCGAGGCCGCGCGCCCCGGCAGCACGCTCGTGCTGTCCTGCGAACTGGCTGACGACAATGCCCTGCCCGGCCTGGTCGCCGACACCGTGGCGCGCTTCGGCCGGCTCGATGCGCTGGTGAACAACGCCAGCGCCTTCTACCCGACGCCGGTGGGCAGCGCGACCGGCGCGCAGTGGGACGAGCTGTTCGCGTCCAACGCGCGCGGCCCGTTCTTCCTGGCCCAGGCCGCCGCGCCGCACCTGCGCGCGACCGGCGGCGCGATCGTGAACCTCGGCGACATCTACGGCGAGCGCCCGCTCAAGAACCACACGATTTACTGCATGGCCAAGGCCGCCAACCTGATGCTGACGCAGTCCCTGGCGAAAGAGCTCGGCCCCGAAGTGCGCGTCAACGCCGTCGCCCCCGGCGCCGTGATGTGGCCGGCCGAGGGCAAGCCCGAACACGAGAAGGCGGCGATGCTCGCCAGCACCGCCCTCAAGCGCGCCGGCGACGCCGAAGACGTCGCCGAAGCCGTCCGCTGGCTGCTCCAGGACGCGCGCTACACCACCGGCCAGGTGATCCGCGTGGACGGCGGCCGGAGCCTGAACCTTTGAAGCATCCGTGGCTCGCGCTGGCCGGCCTGGGCCTGCTGGGGGCCTTGGCCCTGCTCTGGCCGGTGACCGGGCGCACGGTGCTGGGCACGGTCGAGGCCAGGGTCGGCGGCGGCGGCGATCGCGCGGCCCGTGCCGCCGCGCGCGTGCGTCCCGGCCTCGAACGCGACCTCGCCGCCTCGTCACTGCGGTTTGGCGCGCCGGTATTCATCCGGATCTTCAAGGCCGAGAGCGAACTGGAAGTCTGGGTCGCGGACGGCGCGCGCTACCGGTTGTTCCGGCGCTATCCGGTTTGCGCGTGGTCGGGCGCACTGGGACCCAAGCTGCGGCAGGGCGACGGCCAGTCGCCGGAAGGCTTCTACCGGGTCACGCGCGGCCAGCTCAATCCGCGCAGCCAGTACCACCTGTCGTTCAACCTGGGCTACCCCAACGCCTACGACCGGTCGCACGGCCGCACCGGGGATTTCCTGATGGTGCACGGCAGCTGTGTCTCGATCGGCTGCTATGCCATGGGCGACGACGGCATCGAGGAGATCTACACGCTGGTCTCGGCCGCGCTGGATGGCGGCGAGCCCGCCGTGCCGGTCCACATCTTCCCGTTCCGGTTCGCCGACCGCGCCGAAGCGGGTTGGCGCGACCAACCCTGGGCGGATTTCTGGCGCAACCTGCGCGAGGGCCACGATGCCTTCGAACGCAGCGGCCGGCCACCGCGGATCGGCGTCGCCGCGCGACGCTACGTGGTTACCGAGGCGACCGCCCCCTAGGCCGGCGCGTCGGGGGCGTCGTGGCTTACTTGGGCCGGAAGGCGGCCTGCAGCTGGTCGCCGGCGAAGCCTTGCGGGGCCTGGCCGTCGACGGCGTAGCGGTAGACGGCGGCGGAATAGACGCCGGACAGCGCCGCCTGGATGACGGCGACGCTGGCGACGGCGATCACGGCCAGCACGACGGCGACCAGGGCCAGCTTGCCGCCGCCGAGGGCCGCGGCGCCGATCACCATCGCGATGGACACGATCACCACCGCCGTGGTCAGCAGGCCGAACGCGAGGCCGATGCCGACGTTGCCGGCCACGTTCTCGCCCCAGGTGCGCTTGAGCAGGGTCATCGACTCTTTCACCGCGTCGATCGGGCCGACGTCGCGGGTGACCAGGATCGGCACCACCAGGAAGGTGCCGACGGTCCAGGCCATGCCCAGCAGGCCGATCAGGATCTTGCCGAAGGCGCCGGCGCGTTCGCTGGCGGCCTTGAGCAGCAGGCCCACGGTGGCGGCGATGGCGGCGTAGCCCAGGATCACGCCCAGTTTGCTGCGCGCGATGCGCAGGCCGTCGGCCACCGTCGGGTCGCCGCCTTCGAGGCGGATCATCGCGGCGCCGACCAGGGCCGTGTTGAAGAAGAAGATCACGAAGTACTGGCAGAGGTAGAACAGGAAGCCCACCACCGCGCCCAGCGGACCGATCTCGCCGCCTTCGAACAGGCGCAGCCCGATCACCGGCACCGCGAACGAGGCCGCGACCAGCAAGGTGGCGATGCCCGAGATCACCGGGAACAGCAACAGCTCCTTGTCGGAGCGCAGCACGGCGGCGCTGGCCTTGACCAGGGTCCAGCTGCGGGCGAGTCGGTCGAACATGGCGGTGGCCTCCGTGGGGACGCCAGCAAATGAACCTGGTTCATTTGCTGGCTGGGATGGCGGTGATTATGGACCGGCGACGCCCTCACGCAAGGCCGGAAGTCACCCCAGGGCGAGCGCGTCCACCGCCGGCGGCGCGGCCGCGTCGGGATGCGCGGCCCACAGCGCGGCCAGCGTCGCCTCGCCGCCCGGCACCACGTAGCCCGGCGACAGGTCGGCCAGCGGCTTGAGGACGAAGGCGTGCTTCAGCTCCGGGCGCGGCAGCTCGAGGTTGCCCGGGCCCTTCAGCACGAGGTCGTCGTAGAACACGATGTCGATGTCGAGCGTGCGGCTGGAGAACCGCGGCACGTCGCGGCGCCGGCCCTGCCGGTCCTCCAGCGCATGCAGCCAGTCGTTGAGCGCGAACGGGTCGAGGTCGCTCTCGATCACCGCGGCGGCGTTGAGGAAATCCGGGCCGTCGAAGCCCACCGCCGGCGTGCGGTACACCGGCGAGAAGCGCACCGCGCCGAAGCGTTCGCGCAGGGCGTCGGCCGCGGCCAGCAGGTTTGCGTCGGCGTCCTGGTTGCTGCCCAGGCTCAGCCAGGCGGTGCCCATCAGGCCTGGCCGCGCTCGATGATCACGCCCACGGCCTTGGAGCCGCGCACGGCGCCGGGCTTGCTCAGCTTCAGGCGCACGTGCCTGACGCCGAACTCGCCGGTGATGATCGCGGCGCAGCGCTCGGCCAGGGTTTCCACCAGCCCGAAATCAGACTCGGACACGAACTGGATCAGGCGCTTGCTGACGGCCTTGTAGTCCAGCGTGTGCTCGATGTTGTCGGTGGCGGCGGGCACGGTGTTGTCGAACGCCATCTCGATGTCGAGCACCACCGGCTGGCGGATCTTGCGCTCCCAGTCGTAGATGCCGATCACGCACTCGATCTCGAGCGCTTCGATGAAGACCTTGTCCATGCCTCGCAACCTCTCCTAAAGGGGCGGCAAGCTTGCCATGTCCCAGCGTGGCGTCACGGTGACGGCCGGGGCCTCGTGCTGGCCCGCCCGCAGCCGCAGCGCGCCGACGAAGGCGATCATGGCGCCGTTGTCGGTGCAGAAGGCCGGGCGCGGGAAGCAAACGCGTCCTGTAGGAGGGCCTTCAGGCCCGAAGCCCTTCGCGAAAAGCTTCGGGCCTGAAGGCCCTCCTACAGGCCCAGCCACAAGGGCTTGCAGGCGCTCGCGCAGGCGCACGTTGGCGCCGACGCCGCCGGCCACCACCAGGGTGCGGGCGCCGGTCTGCTTCAGGGCGCGCTCGCACTTGACGGCCAGGGTCTCGACCACCGCGTCCTCGAAGCCGCGGGCGATGTCGGCGCGGGTCTGCGGGGACTGGTCCGAGGCCTGCCAGGCCAGCAGCACCTGGGTCTTGAGGCCAGAGAAGCTGAAGTCGAGGCCGGGCCGGTCGGTCATCGGCCGCGAGAACTTGAACAGGCCGGGGCGGCCCGATTCGGCCAGCCGGGCCAGCTCCGGGCCACCCGGGTACGGCAGGCCCATGAGCTTGGCGGTCTTGTCGAAGGCCTCGCCGGCGGCGTCGTCCAGGGTCTCGCCCAGCAGCCGGTAGGCGCCGATGGCGGCCACTTCGACCAGCTGGGTGTGGCCGCCCGAGACCAGCAGGGCCACGAAGGGCGGCTTCAGCCCGGGGTCCTCGAGCATCGGGGCCAGCAGGTGGCCTTCCATGTGGTGCACGCCCACGGCGGGCAGGTCGAGCGCCCAGGCCAGGGCCCGGCCGGCGGCGGCGCCCACCATCAGGGCGCCCACCAGGCCCGGGCCGGCCGTGTAGGCCACCCCGTCCAGGTCTTCGACGCCCAGCCCGGCCTCGGCCAGGGTCTGGCGGACCAGGGGCAGCAGCTTGCGGACGTGGTCGCGGCTGGCCAGCTCGGGCACCACCCCGCCGTACTCGGCGTGCAGTTCGACCTGGCTGTAGAGGGCGTGCGCGAGCAGGCCGCGCTCGGTGTCGTACACCGCCACGCCGGTTTCATCGCAGCTGGTTTCGATGCCCAGGACGCGCATGTGCCTGTTTCTTGGGGGTAAACCGCGGGATTCAAGGATTTCCCGGGATTCAGGCTTGCCTGCGGCCCCGGGGCCCGCGTATCATACGCGGCTCGCCGGCCGTGCCGGGCGAAATCCACGTATCCAGGAATTCCACATGCCGTCTGTCAAAGTCCGCGAAAACGAGCCGTTTGAGTTTGCGCTACGTCGCTTCAAGCGCACCTGCGAGAAGGCCGGCGTCCTCGCCGAGACCCGCAAGCGCGAGTTCTACGAGAAGCCGACCCAGGAGCGCAAGCGCAAGGCCGCCGCCGCGGTGAAGCGCCAGCTGCGCCGCAGCTCGCGCGACGTCACCAAGCGCCAGCGCCTGTACTGAGCCGCTGTGCCCTCCAAGAAGCCGGCGCGCGCAAGCGTTGCCGGCTTTTTGTGTTTCTGATCCCCGGAGAAAACCATGAGCATGAAAGCCCAGCTGGTTGAAGACATGAAGGCCGCGATGAAGTCGGGCGAGAAGGATCGCCTGGGCGTCATCCGCCTGATCAACGCCGCGATCAAGCAGAAGGAAGTGGACGAGCGGGTCGAGATGACCGACGCGCTGGTGCTGGCCGTGCTGGAAAAGATGGTCAAGCAGCGCAAGGACTCGATCAGCCAGTACGACGCCGCCGGCCGCGACGACCTCGCCGCGATCGAGCGCTACGAGCTCGGCGTGCTCGAGGCCTACCTGCCCGCGAAGCTGGACGAGGCCGCGATCCAGGCCGCCATCGACGCCGCCAAGGCCGAGACCGGCGCCACCGGCCCGGCCGACATGGGCAAGCTGATGGGCGTGCTCAAGCCCAAGCTCGCGGGCCAGGCCGACATGGGCCTGGTGTCGCAGCTGGTCAAGAAAGCCCTCGCGGGCTGACCGGCCCTCTGTGGGAGGGACTTCAGTCCCGATGCTGTTCGCCGAAAAGCATCGGGACTGAAGTCCCTCCCACAGGGTGACTGCCCGCATGGCATCCTGACGGCCATGGCCCGACTGCCCGACGCGTTCATCGACGACCTGCTGGCGCGCACCGATATCGTCGAGGTGATCGGCACGCGCGTGCCGCTCAAGCGCCAGGGCCGCGAATACTCCGCGCGCTGCCCCTTCCACGACGAGCGCTCGCCGTCGTTCACGGTGTCGCCGACCAAGCAGTTCTACCACTGCTTCGGCTGCGGCGCGCACGGCACCGCGATCAGCTTCCTGATGAACTACGACCGCCTCGAGTTCCTCGACGCGGTGGAAGAACTCGCCAAGCGCGCCGGCATCGAGGTGCCGCGCGACACGCGCCAGGCGCACCAGGGCAACGAGTCGCGCGAGCTGTACGCGGCGCTGGAGGCCGCGGCGAAATTCTTCGTGCAGCAGCTGGCCGGAAGCACGAAGGCACGCGATTACCTGGCCCGGCGCGGCGTCGACGCCGAGAACCAGGCGCGCTTCGGCATCGGCTACGCGCCGGACGGCTTCAACGGCCTGAAGGATGCGCTGGGCACCGACGAGCGCCGGCTGAACCTGCTCGACAAGACCGGCATGCTCTCGCGCAGCGACAGCGGCCGTGTGTACGACAAGTTCCGCGACCGCGTGATGTTCCCGATCCACGACCGCCGCGGCCGCGTGATCGCCTTCGGTGGCCGCGTGCTGGACAAGGACGACGGCCCGAAGTACCTCAACTCGCCCGAGACCGCCCTCTTCCACAAGGGCCGCGAACTCTACGGCCTGTGGCAGGTGCGGCAGGCGCATTCGAAGATCCCGAAGCTCGTCGTCGTCGAGGGCTACATGGACGTGGTGGCGCTGTTCCAGTTCGGCGTGAACACCGCCGTGGCCACGCTGGGCACCGCGACCACGCCCGACCACGCCGAGCTGCTGTTCCGCAATGCCGCCGACGTCTACTTCTGCTTCGACGGCGACCGCGCCGGCCGCGGCGCCGCGTGGAAGGCGCTCGAATCGGTGCTGCCGCGCATGCGCGACGGGCGCCAGGCCTTCTTCCTGTTCCTGCCCGACGGCGAGGACCCGGACACCATCGTGCGCAAGGAAGGCGCCGCCGGCTTCGACGCGCGCCTGGCGCAGGCGACGCCGCTGTCCGAGTTCTTCTACGCCGAGCTGTCGAAGGACGTGAACCTGGCCGGCATGGAGGGCAAGGCGCGGCTGGCCGAGCGCGCCAAGCCGCTGCTGGCGGGCATCCCCGACGGCGCCTTCCGCGACCTGATGCAGCAGCGCCTGACCGAACTCACCGGCGTCGGCCAGCGCGCCGCCGCCGCGCCGGCGCCCCAGCCCACGCCCTCGATGCGCGGCCGCGGCGGCGCGCCGGCGCCGAAGATCAGCCTCGTGCGTGCGGCGATCGCGCTGCTGGTGCAGCAGCCGGCGCTGGCGGAAGCGATCGAACCGCCGTACCGCTTCGGCATCCTGCGCCAGCCCGGCATCCCGCTGCTGATGGAGCTGATCGAGCTGGCGCGCGCGCGGCCGGGCATCAGCACTGGCGGCGTGCTCGAGCATTTCGCCGAGCGTGAAGAAGGCGCGGCGCTGCAGAAGCTCGCCGTGCAGTCCTTCCCCGGTGAAGTCGCCACGCTGCGCCAGGAATTCCTGGACGCCCTGGCCCAGCTCGACAAGCAGACCCGGCAGCAGCGGCTGGAAGAGCTGCAGGCCCGCATCAACGAAGTCGGCATGTCCGGCCTCGGCGACGCCGAGAAAGCCGAACTCCGCGACCTTCACGCCGCCCGCTGAGCCCTGCTCCCTGTAGGAGGGACTTCAGTCCCGAAGCTTTTCGGCGAAAGGCTTCGGGACTGAAGTCCCTCCTACAGGGAGCGGGGTTGGCGGTATGCTCGGGCTTCTTTCCAAAGCCCGGGGGGGCCGTACACATGCGCTTCACACCTTTGATCCTGTCGCTGGCGCTGGTCGCGCCCGTCTTCGCCGCCACGCCGCCGGCGGTGGTGCGCGAGGACGTCGGCAACCGCGTCAGCGAGAACGTGCCGGCCGTGCCGGCCGAACTCGTCGAGCGCCTGAGCCGCTACCAGAACACCCGCGGCGCCAGCTTCAACGGCTGGCTGCCCGACGGCAGCCTCGTCATCAGCACGCGCTTCGGCGAGACCAACCAGGCGCACCGCGTGCGCATGCCGATGGGCGCGCGCGAACAGCTCACCTTCTACCCCGAGCCGCTCAGCGCGGTCAGCCCGGCGCCGGGCAAGAACGGCTTCGTGTTCGGCAAGGACGTGGGCGGCTCCGAGTTCTGGCAGCTGCACTGGTTCGACCTCGACACCCGCGCGGTGACGATGCTCACCGACGGCAAGCGCAGCCAGAACTCCGCGCCGCTGTGGTCGGAGGACGGCCGGCAGCTGGCGTGGTCCAGCACCGCGCGCAACGGCACCGACTACGACCTGTGGATCCGCGACATGGCCACCGGCGAGTCGCGCATGGTGCTCAGCGAAGGCGGCCTGTGGAACGCCACCGGCTTCTCGCCCGACGGCGGCAAGCTGCTGGTCACCCGCTACGTCTCGATCAACGAGTCCTACCCGGGTGAGCTCGACCTGGCCACCGGCAAGCTCGAGATGTTCCCGGTGGACGGCGGCCGCGCCGCGTTCGGCGGCTTCCAGTACGCCCCGGACGGCAAGGGGGTGTACTTCATCTCCGACGAAGAGCGCCAGTTCCGCACCCTGCGCTTCCACGACCCCGAGAGTGGCCGCACCGAGCTGCTCAGCGGCAACATCCCGTGGGACGTCGAGGGCTTCGACATCAGCGCCGACGGCAAGCACCTCGCCTTCTCCACCAACGAGGACGGCATCGGCAAGCTGCACGTCATCACCCTGCCCGGCCACCAGCCGGTGGCGCTGCCGGAACTGCCGGTCGGCGTGATCGGCAGCTTCGGCTTCTCGCCCGACGGCCAGCGCCTGGCGGTGACGCTCAACAGCGCCACCTCGCCCAGCGACGTGCACGTGGTCGAGCTCGGCAGCCAGCGCCTGGTGCAGTGGACCGCCAGCGAAGTCGGTGGCCTGGACGTGGCCAAGTTCCGCGCGCCGACGCTGGTGCGGTACGAGACCTTCGACCAGGTGGACGGCAAGCCGCGCACCATCCCGGCGTTCTACTACCGCCCGGCCGGCGACGGCCCGTTCCCGGTGGTGATCAGCATCCACGGCGGCCCGGAGGCGCAGTCGCTGCCCAGCTTCAACCCGACCGTGCAGTTCATGCTCGAGGAGCTGAAGGTGGCGGTGCTGGTGCCGAACGTGCGCGGCTCGGCCGGCTACGGCAAGGACTACCTGCAGCTCGACAACGGCATGCTGCGCGAGGACTCGGTCAAGGACATCGGCGCCCTGCTGGACTGGATCGCGAAGCAGCCCGAGCTTGACGCCAACCGCGTCGGCGTCTCCGGCGGCAGCTACGGCGGCTACATGGTGCTGGCCAGCATGACCCACTACAACGAGCGCATCCGCGCCGGCATCGACGTGGTGGGCATCTCCGACTTCGGCACCTTCCTCGCCAACACCGAGAGCTACCGCCGCGACCTGCGCCGGGCCGAATACGGCGACGAGCGCATCCCGGAGATGAAGGCCTTCCACGACCGCATCGCGCCGCTCAACAACGCGCACAAGATCACCCGCCCGCTGTTCGTGGCCCAGGGCCTGAACGACCCGCGGGTGCCGTGGACGGAAGCCGAGCAGATCGTGAAGGCGGTCCGCGGCAACGGCGGCGACGTCTGGTACCTGCTCTACAAGGACGAGGGCCACGGCTTCCGCAAGAAGACCAACTCGGACTACTTCGGCGCCGCCAGCGTCCTCTTCTGGCAGCAACACCTCATCAACGCCAAGTAAGGCTCGGGGCGCGCGTCGCGGGACGCGCGCCCTCGCTTCGGTGCAGGGGCAAGTGTCCGAACGCGGATCAAAGCAGAAACCTCCGATAAGTGCGGATAAAGCGAAGAGAGACAACAAAAAGGGGTCAGAGTAATTATTCGTTTCAAACGAATATTTACTCTGACCCCTTTTCTTGAAATCCGCTCTTATCGGAGGTTTCTGCTTTGATCCGCGTTCATGGCTTCTGAACCCTCACCCCGCCGACGGCACGAACTCGAGCGCGGGGGTGGCGAGGGCGGGCGGGAGGAGCCAGTGGTCGGCGAGGAGGAAGGCGAAGAGGGCCATCAGGTAGACGATGGAGTAGTTGAAGACCTTCATCGCGTAGAGCTCGCCGGGTGGGTTGAGCAGGCGGATGGCGTAGTAGAGGAAGACGCCGCCGAGCACCAGCGCGCCGCCGAGGTAGAAGACGCCGGCCATCTTGGTCGCCCAGGGCAACACCGTCACCGCCAGCAGCAGCACCGTGTAGAACAGGATCTGCCAGCGCGTGTAGGTGACGCCGTAGACCACCGGCAGCATCGGGATCAGCGCCTTGGCGTAGTCGTCGCGGCGGAAGATCGCCAGCGCCCAGAAATGCGGCGGGGTCCAGACGTAGATGACCAGGACCAGCAGCAGCGCGTGGTCGTAGTGCAGCGGCGCGCCGGCCAGGCCGAGGAAGGCCGTGCCCGCGGGCCAGCCCTTTACCGCGGCCCAGCCCAGCAGCGGCGGCGCCGCGCCGGCGAGGCCGCCGATGACGATGTTCTGCGGCGTGGCGCGCTTCAGGTAGCCCGTATAGACGATGGCGTAGCCGATCAGCGAGGCGAAGGTCAGCGCCGCGGTAAACCCATTCACGCGCCAGGCCAGCAGCACCATCGACAGCACGCCCAGCGCGACCGCGAAGGCCAGCACCTGCATCGGCCGCAGCGAGCCGGTGGCGAGCGGGCGATGCTGGGTGCGGGCCATCAGCACGTCGATGCGCTGGTCGAGCAGGTGGTTGATCGCCGCCGCGGACGATGCCGCCAGCCAGATGCCGACCGCGCCGAGCACGATCCGCTCCCAGGGCCAGGCCTCGCCCGGCTCGATCGCGAGGAACATGCCGATGATCGCGGTGAACACGATCAGCGCGACCACGCGCGGCTTGGTCAGCTCCCAGTAGGCGGCGAAGGGCGTGCTCACTCCGGTGCCCGCAGCCGGGCCAGCAGGCCTACGACGGTGAACAGCAGCAGCGCCGCACCGGCGTTGTGCGCGGTGGCGACCCACAGCGGCAGGCCCAGCACCACGTTGCTGATGCCCAGCGCGACCTGCGCCGACAGCAGCACCAGCAGCACCGCGCCCCAGAACACCAGGCCCGGCGTGCGCAGCATGCGGAGGCCGACCACCAGCAGGTGGCCCACCACCAACAGCGCCATGATGCGGTGGCTCATCTGGATGGCCACGCGCGCGGCGCCGTCGAGCACGCCGCCTTCATAATCGACGCCGATGCCGCGCCAGAGCACGAAGCCCTCGCGATAATCCTGCTCCGGCCACCACTGGCCCAGGCAGGTCGGGAAGTCGGTGCCGCAGGCCAGCGCGGCGTAGTTGGCGCTGGTCCAGCCGCCGAGCGCGATCTGCACCACCAGCAGCCCCAGGCCGATCCACAGCAGGCGGCGCAGGCGCGGCGCCTCGGCCAGCACCAGCGCGCTGCCGGGCGTGGTCTTGAACGCCAGCCAGGTCAGCATCGACAGCGTGAGCAGGCCGCCGAGCAGATGGGCCATCACGATCACCGGCTTCACCAGCCAGATCACCGTCCACATACCGAGCACGGCCTGGAAGATGATCACGCCGAGCAGCAGGCTGGAGAAGCGCGCGGCGTCGGCGTTCGAGCCGCGCCACGCGTGCGCGACCAGGATCAGTTCGGCCACGATGAACAAGGCCACCGAAAGCATGTGGTTGCCTTCGAACTGGCCCTCGACGCCCATGTAGACCGGGATCGACAGCGCCACCAGCGCGGCCGCGGCCAGTACGCTGGCGACGCCGTGGCGATAGCGGCGCGCACCCAGCAGGGCCAGCACCAGCACGAACACGCCCAGCAGCGCGGCGATGTGGCGGTGGAACTGCTCGCGCCAGGCCTTGCTGACTTCGACGGCGCGCTCGTAGCTTTCATTCGCGCTGGCGATCTCGTGGTCGAGCGTGGGCCAGGTGGCCTTGCCGTAGCAGGTGGGCCAGTCCGGGCAGCTCAGGCCGGCGTTGGAGAGGCGGACGAAGCCGCCGAACACGATCACGCACAGGGCCAGCAGCACGGCGGCCCAGGCGAGGCGGTGGTAGTGGCGATGGGGGCTGTTCATGGGTTTCCTACTTCAACACACGTCCGAGGTCCTTGCGCAGGCCCGACGGGTTGAAGCCCGGGGCGTAGCGCAGGACCAGGTAACCATTGGGATCGGCGAGGTAGACCGGCAGCGCGTCGGCGCGGGCCTGGTCGGGCAGCTTGGCCTGCAGGGCGGCGCTGGGCTGCATCGGCACCAGGCCGCTGAACTCGGGCGCGCCGGGCGGCAGCGCGCCGAACCAGAGCACCTCGAGCTTCTCGGCGTGGCGGCCTTCCGAGTACCAGACGCGATGCAGGGCGTTGAGCAGCTGCGCGCAGGGCTCGCCGCAGTCGGCCGGCGGCGCCACCACGATGTGCCAGTGGCGCTCGGCCGGCCGCCACTGCCAGGGCTGCCCGTTGGCGCGCACCAGCGCAACATCGCGCAGGTCCGGATAGGGCGAGAGCATCTCGCCGATGTTGCGGGTGCTGGTCGGCTTCCAGCCGCCGAAGAACAGCGCGGCAGCGACGCCGAAGCTGCCCAGGAACATCGCGGCGACCAGCAGCAGGGAGAGGCGCGAGCGGGTCTGGTTCGGCGTGCGTTGGTTTTCGGCGGTCATCGGCGTCGGCGCAGGTTGAGTACGATCAGGATCACGAGGGTGGCCAGCGCCAGTCCGAACCACTGGACGGCGTAGCCGCGGTGTTTTTCCGGCGGCAGGGTGTTGCCCAGCAGTTCCAGGTCGCGCGCGTGGCCCAGCGGAACCGCAGGATCCAGCCGCAGCACGCGCGCCGCCAGTGCCGGCGTGTCCGTCCACGCGGCGCTGACTTCGGCCGGGTCGAGCCGCGTCGCCAGCCAGGCGCCGTCCTGTTCGACCAGGCCCGGGCCAAGGCGCAGCCCGACCGAAGGCGGCGGCACCAGCAGGCCCGCCAGCGCATGCTCGCCTTCGGGGCAGGCCACCGACGGAAGACGCCGATCCGGCGCCACCGGCAGCCAACCCAGGTCCACCAGCAGCGGCGTGCCGCCCTCCGCCGGCGCGGCCGCGCAGTACAGGCGCATGCCCACCTGCTGGCCGCGGCGCTGATTGTCCAGCCACAGGCGCGGCGTCGCCGTGAAGCGCGCGCGGCCCGCGACCTTGTCGATGCCCGCCGGCTCGGCCAGGGCCGCGGCCAGCCCGCGCGGCGGCCCCGCCAGGGCGGCCTCGGCGGCGGCCAGCTGCCCGCGCTTGATGCCTTCGCGCGAGAGCTGCCAGCGGCCCAGCTGGGCGAAGCCGAGCGCAAGGCACAGGCCGAGAACGCTGAGGACCAGGCGGCGGTTCACGCGGTCCGCGCTCCGCGGGCGGATAATGCGGGCTTCCCCAGACACCGGGCGGTCGTCGTGCAGAAACTCCTCATCATCGCTGTCCTGATCGTGATCCTCTGGAACCTTGGCGCGGGCCTGTATTACATGATGGTCGACAAGGGCAAGACCGACCGCACCGTGAAGTCGCTGACCTGGCGCATCGGCCTGTCGGTGGGGCTGATCCTGCTGGTCATCGCCGGCATCTTCACCGGCGTGATCAAGCCGCACGGCGTCGGCGGCTGAGCTTCGCTGGTGGCTAAAGAACCTGTGGGAGGGACTTCAGTCCCGATGCCTTTCGCCGAAAAGCATCGGGACTGAAGTCCCTCCCACAGGGAGTACGGGGGACCGCAGTCCCCCGCGGTGCGTCAGAGCACGTAGACGAACAGGAACAGGCCGAGCCAGACCACGTCCACGAAGTGCCAGTACCAGGCCACGGCCTCGAAGGCGAAGTGGTGGTCCTTGCTGAAGTGGCCCTTCAGGCAGCGCAGCCAGATGATGGCCAGCATCAGCGTGCCCAGGAACACGTGCATGCCGTGGAAGCCGGTGAGCATGAAGAAGGTGGAACCGTAGATGCCCGAGCCCAGGGTGAGGTTCAGGTCACGGTAGGCGTGGATGTACTCCTCCGCCTGGTAGAACAGGAAGATCGAGCCCAGCAGCACGGTGGCGCCCAGCCAGACCAGCAGCGAGGTGCGCTTGCCGGCCTTGAGCGCGTGGTGCGCGATGGTGATGGTGACGCCGGACGCCAGCAGGATCAGGGTGTTGATCAGCGGCAGGCCCCAGGCCGGGATGGTCTGGAAGGCGCCGCCCAGCTGCTCCGGGCCGGCGGTCGGCCAGCCGGCGACGTAGCCTTCCCAGAGGAACTGGTTGGTCAGGGCACCGTCGCCCTCGCCCGAGAGCCACGGCAGCGCGAACTGGCGGGCGTAGAACAGGGCGCCGAAGAAGGCCGCGAAGAACATGATCTCCGAGAAGATGAACCACATCATGCCCATGCGGAACGACGCGTCGACCTTGTCGTTGTACTTGCCCGCCAGCGACTCGCTGATCACGTTGCCGAACCAGCCGAACAGCACCGCCATCGTCGCCACCAGGCCGACGAAGAACACCGGCTGGCCCCAGGCCTGGCCGTTGAGCCAGTTGGCGACGCCGATCATGGTGATGAACAGCGTGATCGAGCCAACGAAGGGCCACGGGCTGTGGTGCGGGACGTAGTAGATGTTCGGATCGTCGTGGGTCTGTGCCATGGGATTCCCCGGTATTCCTGTAAGGCGGTTGGATCAGGGCGCGCTGCGGGCGGCGGCCGGCGCGGTGCCGGCCTCGCCCACGAGGCGCGCCGTGGCCGGCTCGTTGCTGAAGAAAGTGTAGGACAAGGTGATGGTGCTGATGTGCTCCGGCAGGTCGGGATCGACCACGAAGCGCACCGGCATCAGGCGTTCCTCGCCGGCGTGCAGCAGCTGCTCGGTGAAGCAGAAGCACTCGGTCTTGTTGAAAAAGGTGGACGCCGTGGACGGCGCCACCGACGGCGCGGCGTTGCCGACAATGGCGTGGTCGGCCGTGTTGCGGGCGATGTAGTTCGCCTCGTAGGTGCGGCCCGGGTGCACCTGCATGCTCAGCACCTGCGGCTTGAAGGCCCAGGGCAGCTTGGAGTTCACGGTGCCGTCGAACTCGACCGTGATGGTGCGGGTTTCATCCACCACCAGGCCGGCCACGTGCTGCTCGCCGGCCGGGCCCTGTTCGAGCTTGATGCCGAACACCTTCTCGCAGGCGATGCGGTACAGCGGCACCAGCGAGAAGGCGCCGACGAAGGACAGCGCCGACACCATCGCGATGGTGCGCAGGCTGGACTTGACCGACGGGCGGGACGCGCGGCCTTCGGCGCTCATGGCAGCATCACCGAGAGCAGGAAGGCCGCGTAGATGCCGACCGCGACCAGGCCGATCGCCCACGCGGTGAGGCGCGTGCCGCGGCGGCGCTTCTCCAGGTCGGACTTGTCGGTGGGCTGGGTCATGGCGGTCTCGGGCTCAGGCGGGCGACGTCAGTGGGTGACGTCGCCGTGGGCCAGGTCGCCGTCCTTGATGACCGGCGGCACGGTGAAGGTGTGGTGCGGCGCCGGCGAGGCGACGGTCCACTCCAGGCCCTTGGCGCCTTCCCACGAACGCGCTTCCGCCTTGACGCCGCCACGCGCGGCCTTCCAGACGATGTAGGCGAACAGCAGCTGGCTGAGGCCGAAGCCGAAGCCGCCGATGGTCGACCACTGGTTGAAGTCGGCGAAGGCCACGTTGTAGTCCGGGACGCGGCGCTGCATGCCGGCCAGGCCCAGGAAGTGCTGCGGGAAGAACAGCAGGTTCACGAAGAACGTGGACAGCCAGAAGTGCCACTTGCCCAGGGTCTCGTTGTACATGTGGCCGGTCCACTTCGGCAGCCAGTAGTACACGCCGGCCATGATGCCGAACACGGCGCCGGTCACCAGCACGTAGTGGAAGTGCGCGACCACGAAGTAGGTGTCGTGGTACTGGAAGTCGGCCGGGACGATGGCCAGCATCAGGCCCGAGAAGCCGCCGATGGTGAACATGATCACGAAGCCGAGCGCGAACAGCATCGGCGTCTCGAAGGTCATCGAGCCGCGCCACATGGTGGTGGCCCAGTTGAACACCTTCACGCCGGTGGGGATGGCGATCAGCATCGTGGCGTACATGAAGTACAGCTCGCCGCCGAGCGGCATGCCCACGGTGAACATGTGGTGGGCCCAGACGATGAACGACAGGAACGCGATCGACGCGGTGGCGTACACCATGGCCTGGTAGCCGAACAGCGGCTTGCGGGCGAAGGTCGGGATGATCTCCGAAACGATGCCGAAGGCCGGCAGGATCATGATGTAGACCTCGGGGTGCCCGAAGAACCAGAAGATGTGCTGGTACATCACCGGGTCACCGCCGCCGGCGGCGTTGAAGAAGCTGGTGTCGAAGAACTTGTCGGTCAGCAGCATGGTGACCGCGCCCGCCAGCACCGGCATCACGGCGATCAGCAGGAAGGCGGTGATCAGCCAGGTCCAGACGAACACCGGCATCTTCAGCAGGTCCACGCCCGGGGCGCGCATGTTGAGGATGGTGGCGATGATGTTGATCGCACCCATGATCGAGCTGATGCCCATCAGGTGGATGGCGAAGATGGTGAACGCGGTGCTGGAGCCGCCCTGCAGCGACAGCGGCGGGTACAGGGTCCAGCCGCCGGCCGGGGCGCCGCCGCCGATGCCGAAGAAGTACAGGAACAGCGGCATCAGCAGCAGGGTGAAGGCGAACGGCATGATCCAGAAGGACCAGTTGTTCATGCGCGGCAGCGCCATGTCGGGCGCGCCGATCATCAGCGGGATCATCCAGTTGGCCAGGCCCACGAAGGCGGGCATGACGGCGCCGAAGATCATCACCAGCGCATGCATGGTGGTCATCTGGTTGAAGAACTCCGGCTCGACCAGCTGCAGGCCGGGCTGGAAGAGTTCGGCGCGGATGACGAGCGCCATCGAACCGCCGATGAAGAACATCACCAGCGAGAACACCAGGTACAGGGTACCGATGTCCTTGTGGTTGGTGGAGTAGAACCAGCGCTGGAAGAAGCTCTGCTTGTGCTCGCCGTGGTGGTCGGCGTGGGCGACGTCGTGGTTAGCCATGATTCTGTGCCTCTCTCGGGTTCTGCTCAGCCCTCGCCGCCCGCGTCAGCGGGGGCGGTGGCAGCGATGCGGGCGGCTTCGGCGAGGTCGCCGGACTTCTGGGCGGACAGCCAGGCCTCGTACTCGGCGCGCGGGACGGCCTTGACCACGATCGGCATGAAGCCATGGTCCTTGCCGCACAGCTCGGCGCAGACGCCGCGGTAGGTGCCGGGCTCGCGGATTTCCGTCCAGGCCTCGTTGATGATTCCCGGGATCGCGTCCTGCTTCCAGCCCAGGGCCGGCACCCACCAGGCGTGGATGACGTCGTCGGCGGTGATCACGAAGCGGATCTTGGTTTCGGTCGGCAGCACCAGCACGCGGTCGACTTCGCGCAGGTAGTGCGGCGCGGTCTCGGCGGTCGGGCGCTCGCCGCTCTGGCGGATGCGGTCGGACTCGCGGTCGAGGCGGGAGATGAAGTTCACGTCCTCGCCGACGATCTCGTAGCGCCACATCCACTGGTAGCCGGTGACCTTGACGGTCATCTCGTGGCCCTTGGTCTCGTACTGCTCCATCACCTTGACGGTGGCCGGCCAGGCCATGACCACCAGGATCAGCACCGGCACCACGGTCCAGATGACCTCGAGCTTGGTCGAGTGGGTGAAGCCGGTGTCGGGCACCGCACCCTTGGACTTGCGGAACTTGAACATCGCATAGCCCATCGCGCCGAACACGATCAGGCCGATGCCAATGCAGATGTACAGCATCAGCATGTGCATCTCGTAGGCGTTTTCCGCGGTGCGGGTGACGCCCTCGGGCATGTTGAGCTGCCAGCGGACCGGCTCGCTGGCCCAGGCCAGGGTGCTGGCCAGGCCGGCGGCGAGGCCGACGGTGATCCGGGTGACCCCGGACCGGGTGGCGCGCGCTGCTTTCATCGCTGCATTCATCCGAACTTACCCCAACGTATGATTTTCGTTCCGGCCACGGCTCGAGGCCGACGCCAGTAATCCTTTCAACTGCACGGCGAGGTCGCGGCGCTCCTCGTTGGAGAGGAATGCCCCGACCTCCACCTGCCGGCCCTGCGAGCCCAGCAAAACCCGTTCCCGACCCTCGCCACCGTCGACCGACAGCCGCACCCAGTAGGGATGCGCCCGGAAGGCCGGCTCGGCCTGCGCGGAGCGCCGGACTTCGAGCTGGCGCTCGTCGAGCGCGATCTCTTCGTACCGGTCGCCCTGCCGCCACACCCATCGCAACACCGCTGCGATGAAGGCCGCGTCCAGCAGCGCGAACACCGGGGCGAACACGTTGCCCTGCGCGAAGGCGTAGCCCGCCACCCCGAAGGTGGCCAGCGACAAGGACGCGAACAGCCCGGCGAACTGGCCCGCACTCAGCGCGCGCCTCGGGCGGAGCACCAAACGGGCTCCGGGACCTGACGGCAGCGCTGCGACGAGCTCGATCACGCGGGAGGCCTGCGACCAGCTTCGGAAAACCCGCGAATTTTACCGGCCCACGCGCAGGCCCGGCAAGCCAAATCGGCCCCGGGACCGCCAGCTTCGTGAAGGACGCCCGCTTCCGCGCCCCCCGCGGGGGCACTAGAATCCGCGTTCTCGCGCACACCCGCGCCGCCCCGCCCTGGACCCCCGTGACCCCGATCCTGAGCCCCGAACTGCCCGGCCCGCCGTCGGAACTGCGCGCCCGGATCACCGCCGCCTACCACCGCGACGAGGCCGAGCACCTGGCCGGCCTGCTGGACCAGGCCCGGCTGCCGCCCGCCGAACAGGCGCAGGTGCAGGCCACCGCCGTCGCCCTGGTGCAGCGCACCCGGGTGCGCGCCGCCGACCCGGGCATGGTCGAGGCCTTCATGCGGCAATACGACCTCTCCAGCGAGGAAGGCGTGCTGCTGATGTGCGTGGCCGAGGCCCTGCTGCGCATCCCCGACCGCGCCACCGCCGACAAGCTCATCCGCGACAAGCTGGGCGATGCCGACTGGGACCGCCACATGGGCCAGTCGAGCTCGGTGCTGGTGAACGCCTCCACCTGGGGCCTGATGCTGACCGGCCGCATGGTGAACCTGGCCGACGAGACCCGCCGCAACGCCATCGGCGCCTTCCGCCGCCTGGTGGGCCGGGCCGGCGAGCCGGCCATCCGCCTCGCGGTGCGCCAGGCGATGCGGATCATGGGCCACCAGTTCGTGATGGGCCGCACCATTGCCGAGGCGCTGGAGCGCAGCCGCAAGGGCGAGCAGGCCAAGTACCTGTATTCGTTCGACATGTTGGGCGAGGCCGCGTTCACGCAGGCCGATGCCGACCGCTATTTCGCCGCCTACCGCGACGCCATCGGCGCGATCGGCGCCGGCGGGCCGTATCCGGATGTGTTCGCGGCCCCGTCTATTTCCGTGAAGCTCTCGGCCCTGCACCCGCGCTACGAGCTGGCCAAGCGCGCCCGCGTGCGGGCCGAGCTGACGCCGCGCGTGCTGGAGCTGGCGCGGCTGGCGAAGTCGCACGGCATCGGCTTCACCATCGACGCCGAGGAATCGGAGCGGCTGGAGCTGAGCCTGGACGTGATCGGCGGCGCCTTCACCGACCCGTCGCTGGACGGCTGGGAGGGCTACGGCCTGGCCGTGCAGGCCTACCAGAAGCGCGCGCCGTTCGTGATCGACTACCTGGCCGACCTGGCCCGCAAGACCGGCCGCCGCATGCCGATGCGGCTGGTGAAGGGCGCGTATTGGGATTCCGAGGTCAAGAAAGCGCAGGCCGAAGGGTATGCGGGGTATCCGGTGTTCACGCGCAAGGCGAATACCGACGTGAGCTACCTGGCGTGTGCGCGCCGGATGCTGGCGGCTTCGGATGCGGTTTATCCGATGTTTGCGACGCATAACGCGCAGACGATCGCGGCGATTCATCACTATGCCGGCGGCCAGCGCTTCGAATTCCAGAAGCTGCACGGAATGGGCGACGACCTGTATGCCGAGGTGATCCCGGCGGACAAGCTGGGCGTGCCGTGCCGCGTGTATGCGCCGGTGGGGTCGCACGAGGACCTGCTGCCTTACCTGGTGCGGCGCCTGCTCGAAAACGGCGCCAACTCCAGCTTCGTCAACCGCATCGCCGACGAGACGCTGCCGCCCCAGGACCTGGTCGCCGACCCGGTGGCCCAGGTGGACGCGCTCGCCAGCAAGCCGCACCCGCGCATTCCCGCGCCGACCGATCTCTACCGCTCGCAGGGCGAAGACAGGAACAACTCCATGGGCGCCAATCTCGCCAACGACGACACCCTGGCCACGCTGGCCAGCCAGATCAACGCCGCGCTGAAATCGTGGGCGGCGACGCCGCTGGTGCCGGGCGCCAGCGCTGCGGGCGCGGCCAACGCCGTGACCAACCCCGCCGACCGCCGCGAGCTGATCGGCCAGTGGACCGGCGCCGATGCCGCCACCGTCGAGAAGGCGCTGGCCAATGCCGTCGCCGCGCAGGATGGCTGGGACCGCCTGCCGGCCGCCAGCCGCGCCACCATCCTCGAGCACGCCGCCAACCTGATGGAGCAGCGCATGCCGGAATTCCTGGCGCTGTGCGTCAAGGAAGCCGGCAAGTCGATGTCGGCCTCGGTGGCCGAGGTGCGCGAGGCGGTGGATTTCCTGCGCTACTACGCGCTGCAGGCGCGCAAGCTGTTCGGCGCGCCCGAGAAGCTGCCGGGCCCCACCGGTGAATCCAACGAGCTGTGGCTGCACGGCCGCGGCGTGTTCGTGTGCATCAGCCCCTGGAACTTCCCGCTGGCCATTTACGTGGGCCAGGTGGCCGCGGCGCTGGCCGCCGGCAACAGCGTGATCGCCAAGCCGGCCGAGCAGACCACGCTCACCGCCTTCGTCGCCACGCAGCTGATGCACGAAGCCGGCGTGCCGAAGGACGTGCTGCAGTTCGTGCCCGGCGACGGCGCCACCGTCGGCGCGGCGCTGACGAAGGATCCGCGCGTGGCCGGCGTCTGCTTCACCGGCTCGACTGAAACCGCCTGGGCGATCAACCGCTCGCTGGCGGCGCGCAACGCCTCGATCGCCGCGCTGATCGCCGAGACCGGCGGCCAGAACGCGCTGATCGCCGACTCCTCGGCCCTGCCCGAGCAGCTGGTGAAGGACGCGATGGCCTCGGCCTTCGATTCCGCCGGCCAGCGCTGCTCGGCGGCGCGCGTGCTGTTCGTGCAGGCCGACATCGCCGACAAGGTGGTGCACATGCTGGCGGGCGCGATGGACGAGCTCGTGGTCGGCGACCCGGCCCTGCTGAGCACCGACGTGGGCCCGGTGATCGACGAGGACGCGCGCAAGATCCTGGCCGACCACGCCGAGCGCATGGACCGCGAGGCCAAGCTGATCAAGGCGGTCACGCTGCCCGGGGCCACCGCCCACGGCAGCTTCTTCGCCCCGCGCGCGTACGAGCTCAAGTCGCTGTCGCAGCTGACGCGCGAAGTGTTCGGCCCGGTGCTGCACGTGATCCGCTACGAGGCCTCGCAGCTCGACGAGGTGCTGGCCGCGATCAACGCCACTGGCTACGGCCTGACGCTGGGCATCCACTCGCGCATCGACTCGACCATCGAGAAGATCTCGCGCACGGTGAAGGTGGGCAACTGCTACGTGAACCGCAACCAGATCGGCGCGGTGGTCGGCGTGCAGCCCTTCGGCGGCGAAGGCCTCAGCGGCACCGGCCCCAAGGCCGGCGGCCCGCACTACCTGCTGCGCTTCGCCTCCGAGCGCACGCTGACGGTGAACACGACGGCGGCCGGCGGCAACGCCTCCCTCCTCACCCTCGACGAATAAGCCGACCCCTGTAGGAGGGCCTTCAGGCCCGAAGCCCTTCGCCGAAGAGCTTCGGGACTGAAGGCCCTCCTACAGGGAGCCGTTGTGGCAGGCTAGGCATCCCTTTCCTGGCGAGGCGCCATGTACCTCGAGCACTACGGCCTCACCGAGCCGCCGTTCTCGATCACCCCGGACCCGCGCTTCGTGTACCTGAGCGAGCGCCACCGGGATGCGCTGGCGCACCTGCTGTTCGGCATCGGCCAGGGCGGCGGCGGCGGCTTCGTGCAGCTGACCGGCGAAGTGGGCACCGGCAAGACCACGCTCTGCCGCCTGCTGCTGGAGCAGCTGCCCGAGAACACCCGCGTCGCGCTGGTGCTGAATCCGCGCGTGGACCCGGTCGAGCTGCTGCAGACGATCTGCCAGGAGCTGCGCATCCGGCTGCCGGCCAAGCGCAGCAGCCAGAAGGCGCTGGTGGACGCGCTCAACGCCTACCTGCTCGAGGCCTACGCACAGGGCCTGCGCGTGGTGCTGATCATCGACGAGGCGCAAAACCTCAGTGTAGAGGCGCTGGAGCAGGTGCGCCTGCTCACCAACCTCGAGACCGACACCCAGAAGCTGCTGCAGATCATCCTGCTCGGCCAGCCCGAGCTGCGCGACCTGCTGGCGCGCGAAGACCTGCGCCAGCTGGCGCAGCGCATCACCGCGCGCTTCCACCTCACGCCGCTCGATGCCGGCGAGCTCGAGCACTACCTGCGGCATCGGTACGCCGTGGCCGGCGGCCAGCGCTTCCCGTTCACCAAGCTGGCGGTGAAGCGCATCCACCAGCATTCGGGCGGCGTGCCGCGGCTGGCCAACATCATCGCCGAGCGCGCGCTGCTGGCCGGCTACGCGCACGACGAAGCCCAGATCGGCGAGCGCTGGGTGGACCGCGCGGCGCGCGAGGCGCTGGCGCCGCGGCTGTCGAAGCTGCCGAAATTGAATGCCGCCCACGGCGTGGGCGCGGTGATTGCGCTGGCGGCGCTGGGGTTCTGGCTGTGGCCGGAGCGTCCGGCGCCGGAACCCCTTCCCGCGACGACGACAGCCGCCCTGCCCGCGCCCGCGCCGGCCACGGTGGAAACCGTCGTGCCCTACTTGCCGGGCGAATCGCTGGCGCAGCGCATCGCCCTGGCCGGCGCCAGCGCGGAGCCGGCGTGGCGGCAACTGCTGGGCCTGTGGACCGTTCGCGCACAGGAAGCGGCGGTGGCCGACGCCAGCCGCTGCCCGCCGGTGGTCTCGCCCGGGCTGTATTGCCTGCGCGGACGCGCCAGCCTCGACAAACTGGCGGCGCTGGGACGACCCGCGCTGCTGCGCCTTTCCGGTCCCGCGGGCGAGTCATGGGCGGTGCTGCTGGGCGCCGACGCACTGCGCGTGCGGCTGTGGCTGGGCGGCGGCCGCTTCGACACGGATCGGTTGGCGCTCGAGCGCCACTGGCGCGGTGACTACGTGGCGGTGTGGCGCGGCCCGGCCTTCCTGTCGACGCCGCCTGCGGCCGGCGACAGCGGCCCCGCGGTCGACTGGATCAACGACCGCCTGCGCGACCGTGCCGGCCTGGCCGACGCCGATGCCGGCCCCGCGGTGCTCGACGATGCCAGCGTGGCCGCCGTGCGCCGCCTGCAAACCGCGCACGGCCTCGCGGCCGACGGCGTGGTGGGCCCGGAAACCCTGCTCGCGCTGTCGTCCGGCGATGGCGACGGCCCGCGCCTGCGCCGGGGGCTGGACTGATGTCGCTGATCCTCGAAGCCCTGCGCAAGTCCGAAGCCGAGCGCCAGCGCGGCCGCGCGCCCGGCCTGTTCGTCGAGCAAGTGGCGAGCCGCCCGAAGGCCCCCACGACGATGCCCGCGTGGGCGTGGCTGCTTGGCGCGCTGCTGCTGGCCACCCTCGCCTTCCTGACCTGGCGCGAACTCTCGCGCGAAGAACGGAACCAGGTTCACTTGACCCCACCGACCTCGCCGGAATCGAGTCCGGTGGATGCCGGGCAAGCGCCGTTGCCTGGAGCGCCCCCGGCGGCGCCTGCACCGAGTGCCCCGTCGCCCGCGACAAGCCTCGCTGCCTCGGCGCCGCAGGACCGAAGCGCCACCGAGCCTCCTGCGCCGATGCCGGCATCTGCGACGACCCCTTCGACGACGACTGAAACGGCAGGCACGGCGATTGCGCGAAACGAGGCCAGCGAGCGGCGTCCGACGCCCGCTGCCGAGGCAGCCACCGGGGCCCAGGAAGCAAACCTGACCCCGTTTACTGCGCCAGCGGCCGAGCGCGGGGATGCCGTGGTGCAGGCATCGGTTCCGCCTGAGGAAGTGAACCTGACCCCGTTACCGGCGGAGTCGCTGCCGACGCTGGCGAGCCTGGATGCGGGGACGCGAGCACAATTGCCGCCGCTCAAGCTCAGCATGCATGTGTTCGCCGAGGCGCCTGCGCAGCGCTTCGTGATCCTCGATGGCCAGCGCTTGGGCGAAGGCGCCAGCCCGGCCGCGGGCATCGTGCTGGAGGAAATCCGCCGCGAAGGCTTGGTAATCTCGGTGAATGGCCAGCGCCTGCTGCTGGCGCGACCGTAGGACGCCATGGTTTTCGTGCACCTCCCGAAACGACGCAAGCCGCAGTGGCGCTGGGCCACGCCGCTGCTGGCGACGCTGATGGTGGCGGCCCTGATCTGGATCGCCCTGCTGCCCGACGATGCCGCCTGGCGCAGCACGCTGCTGCGCTGGGGCACGCTATCGGGCAGCGTCACCGAATGGCGCGCGGCGATGCGCGACGAGCGGCTGCTGACCCTGGTCAGCGCGCTGTTCATCCACCTCGGGCCGGTGCACCTGGTGGGCAACCTGCTGTTCCTGTTCCTGTTCGGGCTACCGGCCGAGCGCAGCCTGGGGCCGTGGCGCTTCCTGCTGCTGTTCCTGGCCGGCGGCGCGCTGGCCAACCTGGCAGCGGCGCTGCTGATGGGCAGCCCGGCGCGCGCGATCATCGGCGCCAGCGGCGGCGTGTCGGCGGTGATCGGCGCCTACCTGGCGCTGTTCCCCAGCGCGCGCCTGGGCGTGGTGGTGCCGCTGGGCGTGTGGCTGGAGTTCATCAAGGTGCCGGCCGCGCTGCTGATCGGGCTGTGGGCGGCGCTGCAGCTGGTCTTCACCTTCGTCGGCCCCAGCTTCGGCGCCGTGGCCTGGTGGGCGCACCTGGCCGGCTTCGGCGTGGGCCTGCTGTACGCGCTGGCCCTGAAGCCAATGCTGGCGCAGCGCGCCCGCGGCGGCTGACGCCGGCCCGCCCGGTCTGGCGCTAGAATCCGCGCCATGACGACCCGCATCCTCTACAAGATCACCTTCCTGAGCGCCGGCAAGATCTACGAGCTGTACGCGCGGCGCGTGACCGCCAGTTCGCTGTGGGGCTTCACCGAAGTCTCCGACCTGGTGTTCGACGTCAACGAAGGCCTGGTGGTGGACCCGACCGAGGAACGCCTGCGCGACGAGTTCGCGCACACCCGCGTGCTGCACCTGCCGATGCAGAGCGTGCTGCGGGTGGAGGAAGTCGACCGCAAGGGCCAGCTGAGCATCCGCGACGCCGGCACCGGCGAGAAAGTGGTCACCCCGTTCCCGATGCCGGCCAAGCCGCGCTGAGCCGGCGGCTCAGCCAGGCCGGTCCAGCGGGCTGAGCACGGCGCCGGCGCCGCGGTTGAGCACGTGGGTGTAGATCTGCGTGGTCGAGACATCCTTGTGGCCCAGCAGCTCCTGCACGGTGCGGATGTCGTAGCCCGCCTCGAGCAGGTGCGTGGCGAAGCTGTGGCGCAGGGTGTGGGCGCTGACCGGCTTGGCCAGGCCGATCCGCGCGGCCGCGGCCTTCATCCCGCGCGAGAGCACCTGGTCATCGACGTGGTGGCGGCGCTCGATGCCATCGCGCGGATCGATCGAGCGCCGATCCGACGGAAACAGGTACTGCCAGCCCGGCGCCCGGTCGGCCTTCGGGTATTTGCGCGCCAGCGCGAACGGCAGCCAGACCCGGCCGAAGCCCTCGCGCAGGTCGGCGGCGTGCAGCGCCTGCACGCGCTCGACCTCGCGCTGCAGCATCGGCCCGAGCGAGGCCGGCAGCACCGTGCGCCGGTCGCGCGCGCCCTTGCCCTCGCGCACCGTGATCTCGCCGCGGTCGAAATCCACGTCCTTCACCCGCAGCCGCAGGCACTCCATCAGGCGCATGCCCGAGCCGTAGATCAGGCTGGCCATCAGCCAGGCCCGCCCGTCCATCGCCGCCAGCAGCGCCCGCACCTCGGCCACCGACAGCACCACCGGCACCTTGAGCGGCCGCTTGGCGCGCACCACGTTGTCCATCCACGGCAGCTTCTGGCCCAGCACCTCCCGGTACAGGAACAGCAGCGCCGCCAGCGCCTGGTTCTGCGTGCTGGCCGCCACCTGCCCCCGCACCGCCAGCAGCGACAGGAAGGCCTCGACCTCGCGCTGCCCCAACTCGCGCGGATGCCGCCGATGGTTGGCGCGGATGAACCGCGTGATCCACCCCACGTAGGCCTGCTCGGTGCGCAGGCTGTAGTGCCGCACCCGGATGCAGCGGCGAACTTCGTCCATCAGGCGCGGAGCACGCCGCGCACCCTCGCCCGCCGGGTCGCCCTGCGACGCCTCGCCCGCGCTCGAATAACCCGCTACCGGTCGCTTCTTCTCCATATCCGTGGATGCTGAAGAAGCCTGCAGCCAGCCGCGATCGGACAATGCGTTGAATCTTCGTAAGATTCAGCTTGACCCGTCGGCGAGGCCGTGCAAACCATACGCCCCGACGCCCTGATTTCAGGGTCCAATAGGCGTTAGGCCCCGATGGGAGCATTC
>NZ_AVCK01000004.1 GCF_000747155.1 Arenimonas metalli CF5-1
GCTCCGGCGGCGGCGCGCCGCCCCCGTCGCGCAACGACGATCCGTTCCCGGACGACGACATCCCGTTCTGATCCTTTTTTCGCGCATCCCCCCCACCGGCCCCGGCCGGGCGTTTTCGTGCAGGAGTCCTTGAGTGCAAACCTGGTTCGTGACCGGCGGTGCCGGTTTCATCGGTGGTAACTTCGTGCTCGACGCGGTCGCGTCGGGCGTTCGCGTCATCAACCTCGACGTGCTGACCTACGCCGGCAACCTCGACACCCTGTCGTCGCTGGACGGCAACCCGAACCACGTGTTCGTGCAGGGCGACATCGGCGACCGCGAACTGGTGGCCAAGCTCCTGGCCGAGCACCGCCCGCAGGCCGTGATCAACTTCGCGGCCGAGAGCCACGTCGACCGCTCGATCGACGGCCCGGCGGCCTTCGTGCAGACCAACGTGGTCGGCACCCTGGCCCTGCTCGAGGCCTCGCGCGATTACTGGAAGTCGCTCGAAGGCGCGGCGAAGGACGGCTTCCGCTTCCTTCACGTCTCCACCGACGAGGTCTACGGCTCGCTGGGCGACGAGGGCAAGTTCACCGAAACCACGCCGTACGCGCCCAATTCGCCCTATTCGGCGTCCAAGGCCGCGTCCGACCACCTGGTGCGGGCCTTCCACCACACCTACGGGCTGCCGGTGCTGACCACCAACTGCTCGAACAACTACGGCCCGTTCCAGTTCCCCGAGAAGCTCATCCCGCTGATCATCCAGAAGGCCCTGGCCGGCGCCCCGCTGCCGGTCTACGGTGACGGCCGCAACGTCCGCGACTGGCTGTTCGTGAAGGACCACTGCAGCGCCATCCGCCGCGTGCTCGAGGCCGGGCGCGTGGGCGAGACCTACAACGTCGGCGGCGACGCCGAGCGCGAGAACATCCACGTGGTGCGCACCCTGTGCGCGCTGCTCGACGCGCGCCGCCCGCGCGCCGACGGCCAGCCGCGCGAGTCGCAGATCACCTACGTCAAGGACCGCCCCGGCCACGACCGCCGCTACGCCATCGACGCCAGCAAGATCCAGGGCGAGCTCGGCTGGGCGCCCACGGTCAGCTTCGAGGAAGGCATGGCCGCCACGGTCGAGTGGTACCTGGCCAACGAGGCCTGGGTGAACCGCGTGCTCGACGGCAGCTACCGCCTCGAACGCATCGGCACGGAGGCCTGACATGGCGCGCAAGGGAATCATCCTCGCCGGCGGCTCCGGCACCCGGCTGTATCCGATCACGCAGTCGGTCAGCAAGCAGCTGCTGCCGGTGTACGACAAGCCGATGATCTACTACCCGCTCAGCGTGCTGATGCTGGCGGGCATCCGCGAAGTGCTGGTGATCAATACCCCGCACGAGCAGGAGCTGTTCAAGCGCCTGCTGGGCGACGGTTCGCAGTGGGGCATGAAGATCGAATACGCCGTGCAGCCGAGCCCGGACGGCCTGGCCCAGGCCTTCCTGATCGGCCGTGAGTTCCTGGCCGGCCAGCCCAGCTGCCTGGTGCTGGGCGACAACATCTTCCACGGCACCGGCCTGACCGAGCTGCTGCAGCGCGCCGACGCGCGCGAGCACGGCGCCACGGTGTTCGGCTATTACGTGCGCGACCCGGAGCGCTACGGCGTGGCCGAGTTCGACGCCACCGGCAAGGTGGTGGGCCTGGAAGAAAAGCCGGCCAAGCCGAAGTCGAACTACGCCGTCACTGGCCTGTACTTCTACGACGGCCGCGCGCCGGAGTTCGCGGCGGCGCTCAAGCCCTCGCCGCGCGGCGAGCTCGAGATCACCGATCTCAACCGCTGCTACCTCGAGGAAGGCGCGCTGCAGCTCGAGCAGCTCGGCCGCGGCTACGCCTGGCTCGACACCGGCACCCACCAGTCGCTGCTGGAGGCATCGAACTTCATCGAGACCATCGAGGCACGCCAGGGCCTGCGCGTTTGCTGCCCGGAGGAGATCGCCTGGGGCAACGGCTGGATCGACGACGCCCAGCTGCAGGCCCTGGCCAAGCCGCTGGCCAAGAACGGCTACGGTGAGTACCTGCTGTCGCTGGTGCAGCGCGGGGTCGTAAAGTGAAAGTGACCGAGACCGCCCTGCCGGGCTGCCTCATGTTCGAGCCGAAGGTGTTCGGCGACGACCGCGGCTTCTTCTTCGAAAGCTGGAACCGCGCCGCCTTCGCCGAGCACGGGCTTTCGCCCGTGTTCGTGCAGGGCAACGTGTCCTCCTCGGTGCGCGGCGTGCTGCGCGGGCTGCACTACCAGTGGCCCAACCCGCAGGCCAAGTACGTCAGCGTGCTCGAGGGCGAGGTATACGACGTCGCCGTCGACATCCGCCGCGGCTCGCCCACCTTCGGCCGCTCGGTCGGGGTGGTGCTGTCGGCCGAGAACAAGCGCCAGTTCTGGATCCCCGAGGGCTTCGCCCACGGCTTCGTGGTGCTGTCCGAACGCGCCACCTTCCATTACCTCGTCACCGCGCCCTACGACCGCGCCGCCGACGCCAACCTGCGCTGGAACGACGCCACCTTCGGCATCGACTGGCCGGTGTCCGAGCCGCTGCTCTCGCCCAAGGACGCGGTCGCGCCCTTCCTCGCCGACGTCGCCGAGGATCGCCTGCCGGTCTACGCCGGATGAGGATCCTGCTGCTGGGCGCCAACGGGCAGGTCGGCGATGCCCTGCGCGGGCCGCTGGCCGCCCGCGGCGAACTCATCGCCACCACCCGCAGCGGCCAGCTGCCGGACGGCTCGGCCTGCCTCGCCGCCGATTTCTCCGAACCCGCCAGCCTGGCTGGGCTGGTCAATGCGGTTCGCCCCGACTGGGTGGTGAATGCCGCCGCCTACACCGCGGTCGACCGCGCCGAGGACGAGCCGGAGCTCGCCCACCGCATCAATGCCGAGGCCCCGGGCGTGCTGGCCCGCGCCTGCGCCGCCGCGGGCGTTCCTTTCGTGCACCTGTCCACTGACTACGTGTTCGACGGCAGCGCCCGCCGGCCGCTGGTCGAGACCGATCCGGCCGCCCCGCTGGGCGCCTACGGCCTCAGCAAGTGGCAGGGCGAGCAGGCCGTTCGCGACAGCGGCGCCACGCACCGCATCTTTCGCCTGAGCTGGGTGTACGCCGCGCGCGGCAGCAACTTCCTGCTGACGATGCTGCGCCTGGCGCGCGAACGCGGCCACCTGCGCGTGGTCGCCGACCAGGTCGGCGCGCCCACCGCGGCCCACCGCATCGCCGCGGCGCTGGCCGGCACGCTGGACGTCGCGCCGGCCGCCAGCGGCACCTGGCACCTCGCCGCCGAGGGCGAGTGCAGCTGGCATGAGTTCGCGGCGGCCATCTTCGAAGGTGCAGTGGCCCGCGGCCTGCTGGCCGCGGCGCCGACCCTGGAAGCCATCACCAGCGACCAGTACCCGACCAAGGCGAAGCGCCCGGCCTACTCACGGCTTGATTCCAGCGCCTTCGCGCGTGACTTCGGCACCGGCCTGGGCGACTGGCGCGACGGCCTGTCCGACGTCCTCGACGAACTGGCCCGCTAACCCGGTAAACCGGTAGGAGGGCCTTCAGGCCCGAAGCTCTTCGCCGAAAAGCTTCGGGCCTGAAGGCCCTCCTACATTCATCCTTGGGATCAGTCCGGGCGCATCAGCTTCTTGAGCAGCGGCGTCAGCGCGAACATCAGCACGCCGCCGGCCAGGCCAATCCACATCATGTCGGTGAACACGCTGGAGTAGACGCCCAGCGCGCGCGGGATGTCGAAGCTGCCGTCGGCATTGGGCGCGATCGAGGCCCAGGTGCCCATGCGTCCGGCGATGATTTCGCCGAAGGCCGAGAACAGGAACCAGGCGCCCATCATCAGGCCCACCGCGCGCTTGATCGACAGCGAGGTCACCGCGGCCAGGCCGATCGGCGACAGCACCATCTCGCCCACCACCAGCACGGCGTAGGCGAGGACCAGCCACCACACGCTGACCAGCCCGTCGCTGCCCGGGTTCGCCGCCGACCAGGCCAGCACGCCGAAGGCCAGGCCGCAGAACACCAGGCCCCAGGCGAACTTGGCCGGGTAGCTCGGGTTCATGCCCATCTTGTCGAGCTTGGGCCACAGCCACGCGAACGGCAGCGAGAACAGGATCACGAACAGGGCGCCGAAGGCCGTGGTCTGGCCGGCGGTCCAGGTGATGCCGAAGGTATCGCGGTCCATCGCGCGGTCCGCCATCGCCACCCACGGGCCGTAGCTCTGCTCGTAGAGGCCCCAGAACAGCGCGCTGACCACGATCAGCACCATCAGCACGATCATCCGGCCCTTCTCGACCCGGGTCAGGTCGGTGAGCATCAGCCGGATGAACCAGGCGAACAGCGCCGCGCCCATGAGCACGGCGACCACTTCGGTCAGGGTCGGCTCGTGGCCGCCCAGCATCGCGGTCAGCGGCGCGAAGCTCACGCGGGTCTGCAGCACCTGCCACACCACCACCGCCAGCACGAGGCCGCCCAGGTAGATCATCCACTCGCGCGAGATGCCGGCGAACACCGGCGCGCGCAGCGCCACCGGGTCGGACGGCTCGGCCTGGCCCAGCAGGTGTTTCTGGCCGAGCACGAACTGCACCAGGCCCAGCGCCATCATCACGCCGGCCAGGCCGAAGCCCCAGCCCCAGCCAATTGTTTCGCCGATATAGCCCACCACGATCGAGGCCAGGAAGGCGCCGACGTTGATGCCCATGTAGAAGATGGTGAAGCCGGAATCGCGGCGCGGGTCGTTGTCGGCATACAGGCGGCC
Source organism: Arenimonas metalli CF5-1 (assembly GCF_000747155.1). Classification (GTDB taxonomy): domain Bacteria; phylum Pseudomonadota; class Gammaproteobacteria; order Xanthomonadales; family Xanthomonadaceae; genus Arenimonas; species Arenimonas metalli. The sequence goes on from NZ_AVCK01000004.1 coordinate 4,755, forward strand.
GACGATGGTGGAGATGTTGGGCTTGAGGAAGCCGACGCCCACGCCGATCAGGGCCAGCGAGGCGTACATCACCTGCAGCGCGAACTCGTCGCGCACGCCCTGGCCCTGGATGCCGGTGGCCGCGTCACCCGTGTAGGCCATGCCCAGCTGGCCCAGCACCAGCAGCAGGCCGCCGAAGATCACCGCCTTGCGCATGCCCAGGTAGCGGTCGGCCAGCAGGCCGCCCAGCAGCGGCAGCGCGTACGCCAGGCCGGCGTAGGTGCCCAGCAGCAGGTAGCCGTCGGCGTCGGCGAACAGGTGGTACTTGGTGAGGTACAGCAGCAGCAGCGTCTTCATGCCGTAGAAGGCGAAGCGCTCCCACATCTCGGTCATGAAGCAGACGAACAGCCCCTTGGGGTGGCCGAGCAGTTCGCCCGACTGGGCGGATAGGGCAGCGTTGTGGGTCACAGGGTGGCTCCGTGGCAGGACGGCCGAGTATAGCCATCCCTGTACCAAGGTCGCCTTTGCGTCCCCCGCCCCGGCTGCCTACCATGGGGGCCTCGCCACCGGAGGCCGATTCGATGACCCTGCGTCCCGCCCTGATCGCCCTGCTGCTGCCGGCCCTGCTGCCCGCCGCCAGCCAGGCCGCCCGTCCCTTCGACGCCCGCGACATGGTCACGCTGGACCGCGTGTCCTCGCCGACGCTGTCGCCCGACGGCCGCAAGCTGGTGGTGGCGGTGCGCGAGGTCGATTTCGAGGCCAACAAGGCCAGCACCGGCCTGTGGATCGAGGACCTGCTGGCCCGCGACGCGGCGCCGCCGGTGCGCTTCACCGCCGAGGGCTTCAGCGTGAACAGCCCGGCGTTCTCGCCCGATGGCGCGCACGTCTATTTCCTCAGCGCCAAGTCGGGTTCGCAGCAGCTCTGGAAGCAGGGCGTGGCCGGCGGCGACGCCGTGCAGGTCACCGACTTCCCGCTCGACGTCGGCAGCTACAAGCTCGCGCCCGACGGCCAGTCGGTGGCGGTGAGCTTCGAAGTGTTCCCCGACTGCGCCGACCTCGCCTGCACCAAGGTGCGGCTGGACGAAAAGGCCGCGGCCAAGACCACCGGCGTGCTCTACGACAAGCTGTTCGTGCGCCACTGGGACACCTGGATGGACGGCCGCCTGAACCAGCTGTTCGTCGCCCGCTTCGGCGCCGACGGCAAGGCCTCGGGCGAGCCGGTGCGCGTGTCGGCCGGCGTGCCCGGCGACATCCCGTCCAAGCCCTTCGGCGACGCCAGCGAGTACGCCTGGGCGCCGGACGGCCAGTCGATCGTCTACAGCGTGCGCGCCGCCGACCGCGGCGAGGCCTGGTCCACCAACTTCGACCTGCACCGCGTCTGGGTGCGCGCCCGCCGCGCGCCGCAGAACCTGACCGCGTCCAACCCGGCCATGGACACCGGCCCGGTGTTCAGCGCCGACGGCAAGACGCTGTACTACCGCGCGATGAAGCGCCCGGGCTTCGAGGCCGACCGCCTCGCGCTGATGGCGATGGACCTGGCCAGCGGCAAGACCCGCGAGATCGCGCCGGACTGGGACCGCTCGGCAAGCAGCATCACGCTCTCGGCCGATGGCAAGTCCATCTACACCACCACGCAGGACCTCGGCACGTATCCGCTTTACCGCGTCGAGATCGCGACCGGCGCCGCGACCAAGGTGGTTGCCGGCGGCACGCTGGCGGGCTTCGACCTGGTCGGCGACACGCTGGCCTACGTGGTCAGCGACCTCGACACGCCGGGCCAGGCCTTCGTCGCCCGCGCCGACGGCAGCGCCGCGCGCCAGGTCACCCGCGCCAACGAGGAAGCGCTCAAGGACCTGGCGTTCGGCGAATTCGAGCAGTTCAGCTTCAAGGGCTGGAACGACGAGACGGTTTACGGCTACGTCGTGAAGCCGGTGGGCTACGAGGAGGGCAAGCAGTACCCGGTGGCCTTCCTGATCCACGGCGGCCCGCAGGGCAGCTTCGGCGACAACTTCCATTACCGCTGGAACGCGCAGACCTACGCCGGCCAGGGCTTCGCGGTGGTGATGATCGACTTCCACGGTTCCACCGGCTACGGCCAGGCCTTCACCGACTCGATCTCGCAGGACTGGGGCGGCAAGCCGCTGGAAGACCTGCAGAAGGGCTGGGCCTTCGCGCAGCAGAAGTATTCCTTCCTCGACGGCGACCGCGCCTGCGCGCTGGGCGGCAGCTACGGTGGCTACATGGTGGCCTGGATCGCCGGCAACTGGCCGGATGCGTTCAAGTGCCTGGTCAACCATGCCGGCGTGGTGGATACCCGCATCATGGGCTTCAACACCGAGGAGCTGTGGTTCACCGAGTGGGAGAACGGCGGCACGCCGGTGCAGGTCCCGCAGAACTACGAGCAGTTCAACCCGATCAACCACGTCTCGAAGTGGAAGTCGCCGATGCTGGTGATCCACGGCCAGAAGGACTACCGCGTGCTGGTGGAGCAGGGCCTGGCCGCGTTCGGCGCGGCGCAGCGCAACGGCGTCGAAAGCCAGCTGCTGTATTTCCCGGACGAGAACCACTGGATCCTGAAGCCGCACAACAGCGTGCAGTGGCATGACGCGGTGAACGACTGGCTCAAGCGCTGGACGAAGGAGTAAGCCCCCCGTGAGCGCCCAGGTCGTCGACCTAGACAGACTGCGCAAGAGCTGCGCGCAGTGTTCGCTGCACGTGCTGTGCCTGCCGGCCGGCATCGGCGGCAGCGACCTGCAGCAGCTCGACGACATCGTGCGCAACAAGCGCCCGCTGGAGCAGGGCGAAACCCTGTTCCGCGCGGGCCAGAACCTGGGCTCGCTGTTCGTGGCGCGCGAGGGCGCGTTCAAGACCCTCGCCACCAACCAGGACGGCGACGTGCAGGTGATCGGCTTCCACCTGCCCGGCGAGCTGATGGGCCTGGACGCGCTGGGCAGCGGCCACCACGCCTGCGAGGCGCAGGCGCTGACCCGCGCCACCGTGTGCGAGATCCCGCTCACCCAGCTCGAGCACGTGTGCTCGAAGGTGCCGGGCCTGCAGCACCAGCTGCTGCGCATCATCGGCCAGGGCATCAACCGCGACCAGACGCACATGGAAATGCTCGGCCGGCGGCAGGCGCCGGAGCGGCTGGCGCTGTTCCTGCACGGGCTGTCGGAACGCTACAAGCTGCTCGGCCGCCCCGGCGACCAGTTCATGCTGCCCATGAGCCGCGAGGACATCGCCAGCTACCTCGGCATGGTGATCGAAACCGTCAGCCGCACGCTGACCAGGATGCAGGACGACGGCATCATCTCCGTCCGCGGCCGCCAGCTGCAGATCCTGGACATGGCCCGCCTCGACGCCATGGTCCACGGCCCCGCCAAACCCGCCTCCCGCGCCCACCCCTGACCCTCGGGCCCTGTGGGAGGGACTTCAGTCCCGATGCTTTTTTGACGCGGATTTACGCGGATAAGCGCGGATAAAGCAAAGGCTGGAGTGGTTCCCGGCGAGAAAAAAGGGGTCAGAGTAATTATTTGTTTGAAACAAATAATTGCTCTGACCCCTTTGTTCTCCTTGGTTCTTTGTTGCGACCTTTGCGTGACCCGCCGCACTCGCCCCGGCTCACTCTTGGCTTCCTCGCTCTATCCGCATTTCATCCGCGTAAATCCGCGTCAAAAAAAGTCAGACCGAGCGACAGCCGAGGGCGACGAGGATGTCGTGGACGGCGGGTTGGGTGGCGAGCCAGGGGCCGGCCATCGTGATGATGCCGGCGAAGGCGATCACCGCGGCGCCGCCGACGCGCCAGCCGCGGCGCTGCAGCAGGCCGCCCAGGCGCGCGCCGCTCCAGGTGATCGGCAGCATCGTGGCCAGGGTGCCGGTGCCGAAGGCGAGCATCAGCAGGGCGCCGTGCAGGGCGCTGGCCTCGAGCCAGGCGGCGGCCAGCAGGGTGGTCGAGAGGCCGCAGGGCAGCCAGCCCCAGAACAGGCCCAGCACCCACGGGCGCAGCGGACCGGCCGCGGGCACCACGCGCGCCTGCAGCGGCCGCAGCTTCTGCCAGAACCACTGGCCGCCGCGCGCAACGAATCCGAGGCGCGCGGGCCACAGCAGCCGCGCGGCCGCCACCAGCAGCACCACGCCCATCGCGACGCGCAGTGACGTGGCCAGTCCGTCCGAGCGCGCCAGCGTGAGCAAGCCACCCCCGAACCCGCCGACGATCGCGCCCGCCAGCGCGTAGCCCAGCAGCCGGCCGCCGTTGAGCGCGAACGCCGGCCCGAATCCCGGCTTCGGCAGCGACGCGGCCAGCCCGGTCGCGATGCCGCCGCACATGGCCGCGCAGTGCAGCCCGCCGAGCAGGCCGGTGAGCAGGGCCGCCAGCAGGACGGTGAGATCGACCGGCATCAGTCGTCCTGGCGCGGTGGCGGCGCGACGTGCGGCGCGACGTGCGGCGCGTTGTGCATCGTGTTGGGCGCCGTGTTGGGCGGCGCGTTCGGCCGCGTGTCGCGCGCAGGGTCGCGCCCGGGCGCCGGCGCGGGGCGCTCGTCGTCGCCGAGGATGTCGAGCGAGGGCGTGTCGAGGTCGTCGAACTGCCCGCGCCGCACCGCCCACAGGAAGGCGCCGATGGCGACCAGCAGCAGCACCAGCGAGATCGGCACCAGGGCGAGCAGGATGTTCATGGCGCGGAGTCCTCGAAACGGCCCAGGCGCAGCGCGTTGGCGGTCACGACCAGCGAGGAGGCCGCCATCCCCAGCGCGGCCAGCCCCGGCGTCACCCAACCCAGCGCGGCGAAGGGCAGGGCCACCAGATTGTAGGCCAGCGCCCAACCGAGGTTCTGCCGGATCACGCGCTGCGTCCGCCGGGCCAGCGCCACGGCCTGCGGCACGCGCACCAGCGAGGAGCCGGTGAGCACCAGGTCGGCCGCGCGGTGCGCCAGCGGGGCACCGTCGGCCATGGCCAGCGAGACGTCGGCACCGGCGAGCACGGGGGCGTCGTTGATGCCGTCGCCGAGCATCAGCACGCGATGGCCGTCGGCCTGCAGCGCGCGCACCGCGGCCAGCTTCTGCTCCGGCGACTGGCGCGCGGCGTGGGCCTCCACGCCCAGCGACCCGGCCACGCGGGCGACCGCGGCGTGGCCGTCGCCGCTGAGGATGCGCGGCGCGAGCCCCTGCATTCGCAAGGCCGCGATCGCCGCCGCGGCATCGGCGCGCGGCGGATCTTCCAGCGTGAAGCGCGCGAAGGCGCGGGCGCCGTCGCCCAGCCAGAGCGCGCCGTCGTCGGCCCGCGCCGCGGCGAAGTCGGCGCGCCCCAGCCGATACGGGCGCTCCTCGACGAATCCGGCGATGCCTTGGCCCGGATGCGCGCGCAGCGCGCTGGCCGCGGGCGCGTCGGCGCGTAGGAAGGCGGCGGCGATCGGATGCCCGGCGTCCCGCTCCAGCGCGGCCGCGATCCGCAGCCACGGCGCCGCGTCGCCGCCGTCCATCGCCTCCGCGCTGGCCAGCACCGGCCGGCCGGTGGTCAGCGTGCCGGTCTTGTCCATCACCACGGTATCGGCGCGCGCCAGCGACTCCAGCGCATCGGCGCCGAGCGCCAGCACGCCCATCCTCGCCAGCGTGCCGTGCGCGGTGGCCAGCGCCGCCGGCACCGCCAGCGACAGCGCGCAGGGGCAGCTGACCACCAGCACCGCCAGCGCCACTTCGAACGCGCGCTCGGGCTCGAACTGCCACCACGCAAAGAACACCAGCGCCGCCACCACGAACAGCGCCGACACGAACCGCGTCGCCACCGCATCGGCCAATCGCGCCGCGCGTGGCCGCTGCGCCTGCGCCTGCTCGACGGCGCGCGTGAGCTGCGACAGCCGCGTGTCGGACCCCGTGCGCTGCACCGCCATCGCCGCGGCTTGCTCGCGGCAGACGCTGCCGGCGTAGAGCGCGTCGCCAGGCTGGCGCGCCACCGGCACCGATTCGCCGGTGAGCAGGGATTCGTCGAACGACGCCGCCGCCTCGAGCAGTTCGCCATCGGCCGGCACCGCCTCGCCGACGCCCACCAGCACGACGTCGCCGGCCTTCAGCGCGGCCACCGGCACCTGCTCGCGGCCCGCGGGAGTGCGCCGCCAGGCCAGCGCCGGCTGCGCCCGCGCCAGCGTGTCGAGCCGCGCGCTGGCCTGCCGCCGCGCCATCAGCTCGAGGAAGCGCGCGGCCAGCAGGAACAGCACGAACATCACCGCCGCGTCGTACCAGACGTGGCGCCCGCCGCGCAGGGTTTCGAACAGGCTGGCGAAGTAGGCCAGCAGCACCGAACTGGCCACCAGCGTGTCCATGCCGGGACGCCGGTGCCGCAGCTCGACCGCCATGCCGGCCAGGAAGGGCCAGCCCGAGAAGAACACCACGGGCGTCGACACCAGGAAGGTGATCCAGCGGAAGAAATCGCGCGTGGCCGGCGCCATCTGGTTGGCGGTGTCGAGGTAGAGCGCCTCGGCGAACATCATCGCCTGGGTCGCGCCCAGCACCGCCACGCCCAGGCGCGCGATCAGCCGGTTGCGCTCGCGGCGGCGCTCGCGTTCGGCGGCCTCGCCCTGCGCGAGGTGCGGGCGGTAGCCGAGCGCGGCCAATCGCGACAGCAGCCGCGATAGCGGCGCCCGCGCCGGATCCCAGCGCAGTCGCACGCGGCCGGTGATGGCGTTCGCGCCGACCTCCAGCACGCCGGCCTCGCGCACCAGCGCGCGGTCGATCAGCCAGGCGCAGGCGGCGCAGCGCATGCCTTCGACCACCACCGTGACCTGGTCGCCTTCGGCCGTGCGCACCACGTGGCCGGCCTGCACGTCGGCGCGGTCCCAGCTGGCGAAGTCGGGCGCGGCTTCGTCCACGCGAGCGCCGTCCTCGCGCCGCAGGCGGTAGTAGTCGTCGAGGCCGGCATCGGCGATCCACTGCGCGGCGGCGCCGCAGCCGTGGCAGCAGACCGCGCGGGACTCGCCGGCGACGGTGACCCGGGGCGGGTCGGGGGGCAGGGGCTCGCCGCAGTGGAAGCAGGCGGGGCCGGGCGGGCGGTTCATTCGGCGCGGACCGCGGGCTCCAGGCGAAGCGCGGTGTCACCGGGGCGATAGCGGCCCACCAAACGCCAGCTGCCGTCGGCGGCGACCAGGCGCAGGTGCCAGGCCTCCTGGCCCGCCATTACGTCCGGCGCATGCCAGCCGCGCGGATGCGGCGACAGCACCAGCTCGCGGTCCAGGCTGGTTTCGATCGGATGCACCAGCTGCAGCCGTGGCGCGACCGGGCCCGACGAGGGCAGCACGCGCACCAGCACGCCGTCGCCGTCGAACGCGAGCTCGGCCGACAGGCCCAGGCGCGCCGCCGCTTCGTCCGGTTCCAGCGAGGTGACCTGCACCTGCGCGGTGCGCCGCACCTTGTCGGGGTGGGTGTCCACGCCGCTCTCGCTGGCCGCCAGCCACAGCGTCCAGAAACCGGCGACGACGGTGGCGACGGGAATCGCGATCATCAGCCAGGCCACCGGGTTGCGGTGCCACTGGCGGGTGGGCGTGTCGGTCATGGGATCGGGCCGAAGAAGCGGGTTTCCTCGACAGCCTGCACGCCCTCGGCGTCGCTGTCGACCACGAAGCGCAGGTCGGCGCGGCCCTTCACGCTGCCGGCCGGCGCGCGCAGCGTCACCGGCACCGTCAGCACTTCCTCGGGGGCGGCGGCGTGGGTGGCGCCGGCCTCCACCAGCACGATCTCCGGCGCGCCTTCGATGCGCACGCTGAACACATGCGGGCGGTCTTCCTTGTTGACGATGCGCAGCAGGTAGGCGTTCTCGATGCTGCCGTCGGCGGCGACGCGGTAGAGCGCGTTGCGGTCGCGGATCACGTCCACCAGCAGCGGCGTGCGGGTGGCGATGCCGACCCCGAAGCCCACCAGCAGCAGGAGCAGCAGGGTGCCGTAGACGAAGATGCGCGGCCGCAGGATGCGCGAGGGCTTGCCGTCGAGCGCGTTCTGGGTGGTGTTGCGGATCAGGCCGCGCGGGTAGCCCATCTTGTCCATCACCGAATCGCAGGCGTCCACGCAGGCGCCGCAGGCGATGCACTCGTACTGCAGGCCATTGCGGATGTCGATGCCGGTCGGGCAGACCTGCACGCAGATGGTGCAGTCGATGCAGTCGCCCAGGTCCTCGGGCGAACCGACCACGGGCGGTGGCGGCAGGCCGTCCTGCGCATCCACCACCAGGCCGGTGGTGGCACGCGCGCCGGCGTTGAGGTCGGCGGCGCTGCGGTGCTGGGCCGCGTGCACCACCGCGCTGGTGGCCACGTCCATCGGCAGCAGGCCGCGGGCGCGCTGCAGCACGCTGGCCAGGGCGTTCTTCTTGCGGGCGCCGCGCGGCTCGCCGCGCATCGGGTCGTAGGCGATGATCAGGGTGTTGCGGTCGAACATCGCGCTCTGGAAGCGCGCGTACGGGCACATGTACTTGCACACCTGCTCGCGCAGCACGCCGGCGTTGCCCCAGGTGGCCAGCGAGTAGAACAGCACCCAGAACAGCTCCCAGCCGCCCCATTCATAGGGCGCCAGGCGCGCGGCCAGGTCGCGGATCGGCGTGAAATAGCCGACGAAGGTGAAGCCGGTCCACAGCGCGAACACCAGCCACAGCACGTGCTTGCTGCCCTTGCGCAGCAGCTTGTCGCGGCTCCAGGGCGCGGCGTCGAGCTTCATCCGCTTGTTGCGGTCGCCCTCGGTCCAGCGCTCCATCCAGATGAAGACTTCGGTCCACACCGTCTGCGGGCAGGCGTAGCCGCACCACAGCCGGCCGGCCAGCGCGGTGAAGAAGAACAGCGTGAGCCCGGCCATGATCAGCAGCAGGGCCAGGTAGAAGAAATCCTGCGGCCAGAAGCTCAGGCCAAAGACGTAGAACTTGCGCGCCGGCAGGTCGAACAGCACCGCCTGGCGGTCGTCCCACTGCAGCCAGGCGAAGCCGTAGTACATGCCCAGCAGCCAGATGACGGCCGCCTTGCGCAGGGTCTGGAAGAAGCCGCCCTGTTCGCGCGGGTAGACCTTGCGCTCGGAGACGTAGAGGCCGACCTCATCCACCAGTTCAACCGGAATCTTGCCTGCCATCCCTCAGTCCTTCGGCAGCGGGCGGTTGAAGCGGCTCGCCGGCCTGAGCAGGATCCAGGTGAACAGGCTCGAGCTGGCCGTGCACGCCCAGAAGGTGAAGAAGCCGATCGTGTAGCCCACGCCGCGGCTGATCTCGAGCCCGGGGAAGGTCAGGTCGCGCAGCTGCAGCGGGTCGACGAAGGCGAAGAACACCATCGTCGCCACGCCCGCCGCGAAGAAGCTCGGCCACAGGATCGCCCCGAGCCGCTGCGCGAGCGGCCGGGGCGGATGGTCGAAGCCGCGCTCGGCCTCGACCCTCATGGGGCTCCCGCCGGTGCGCCGGCCTCGGCCTTGTCGCCGTGCGACAGCGACCAGACGTAGGCGGCGGCGAGGCGCGTGCGGGTCTCGCCGATGATCGGAAGATGCGCCGGCATCATGCCGTTGCGGCCCAGGGTGACGGCCTCGCGGATGCTGTTGAAGTCGCTGCCGTAGAGCCAGGCGTCGTCGGTGAGGTTGGGCGCGCCCAGCGCGGGATTGCCCTTGCCCTCGATGCCGTGGCACGCGGCGCAGACGCCGCCGAACTTCGCCTTGCCCGCCGCCACCAGCGCCGGGTCGGCCTTGATGCCCGAGAGGCTCTGCACGTAGGCCGCGACCTCGGTCACGCCGACGTCGCCGCCGATGGCCGGCGCCAGGGCCGGCATCGCCGCCTGGCGACCGTTGAGGATGGTGGTCAGGATGTCATCCGGCGAACCGCCCCACTGCCAGTCGGCGTCGGTGAGGTTGGGGAAGCCCTTGGCGCCGCGCGCGTCCGAACCGTGGCACATCGCGCAGTGGTTCGCGTACAGGCTGGCGCCGAACGCCACCGCCGCCGGGTCCTTCGCGATCTGGTCGATGGCCATGCCGTCGAAGCGGCTGAAGGCTTCGGCCAGCTTCTTGTCGGCCTCGGCCTTGTCGGCGTCGTGCTCGCCCGCCGAGCTCCAGCCCGAGGTGCCGGCGAAGTTGCCCATGCCCGGGTACCAGATGAGGTAACCGACCGAATAGATGATGGTCAGGTAGAACAGGTTGATCCACCACTTGGGCAGCGGCTTGTTGTATTCGGTGAGGTCACCGTCCCACACGTGGCCGGTGGTTTCGGCGTCCTTGTTGCCGTCGGACTTGCGCCTGCGCGCCGTCCACCACAGCAGCCAGGTGGTGGCCACGAGGTTCAGGACCACCAGGAAGATGACGTAGAGGGACCAGCCGGTCGTCATGGGGTGTTCTCGCTCTGGTCTTCATCAAGGGGAATGCGGGAGGCTTCGTCGAACTCGGGCTTGCGCTTGGCGCTGTACACGTAGGCGGCGCCGCCGACGAAGGCGAGCAGCGCGAGCACGGTGAGGATTCCGGAAAGCATGTCGGTCACCCCTTCGGCGCGTGCTTGCCCAGGCCCTGGAGGTAGGCGATGAGCGCGTCGAGTTCGGACTTGCCGGCGACCGCGGCGGCGGCGCCGTCGATCTCCTCGTCGGTGTACGGATCGCCGATGCGCTGCAGCGCGCGCATGTTGCGCGCCACCGCGCCCGGGTCCACCGGGGTTTCGGCCAGCCACGGGTAGGCGGGCATGTTCGACACCGGCACCACGTCGCGCGGGTTGATCAGGTGCACGCGGTGCCAGTCGTCGGAATAGCGGCCGCCGATGCGGGCCAGGTCCGGGCCGGTGCGCTTGCTGCCCCACTGGAACGGGCGGTCGTACACCGACTCGCCGGCCAGCGAATAGTGGCCGTATCGCTCGGTCTCGTGGCGCAGGGTGCGCACCATCTGCGAGTGGCAGTTGTAGCAGCCCTCGCGCACGTAGATGTCGCGGCCGGCCAGCTCCAGCGGCGGGTAGGGCTTGATGCCCGGCAGCGGCTTGACGGTCTCCGCCTGGTACATCAGCGGGACGATCTCGGCCAGGCCGCCGAAGGAGATGACGACGGCGATCAGGATCGCCATCCAGCCGATGTTGGTCTCGAGTTTCTCGTGGCTCATGTCGGGTCCTCAGGCGTGGCTGGGTTCGGGGGTGGCGGGCAGCACGGGCGCGGCCACCAGGCCCTTGGCCTGCTGGAAGGTGCGCCACATGTTCACCGTCATCATCACCATGCCGGCCACCACCAGCACGCCGCCCAGGAAGCGGATCATGTAGTAGGGGTAGTTGAACTTGACGATCTCGACGAAGGCGTAGGTCAGCGTGCCGTCGGCGTTGGAGGCGCGCGCCATCAGGCCCTGGCCGATGCCGGCGATCCACATCGAGGCCGCGTACAGCACGACGCCGATCGTGTGGACCCAGAAGTGCAGGTCGATGAGCTTGAGCGAGGCCATTTCCTTCAGGCCCAGGCAGCGCGGGATTACCATGTAGATCGAGCCGATCGAGATCATGGCTACCCAGCCCAGCGCGCCGGAGTGCACGTGGCCGATGGTCCAGTCGGTGTAGTGGCTGAGCGCGTTGACGGTCTTGATCGACATCATCGGGCCCTCGAACGTGCTCATCATGTAGAACGAGATGGCGACGATCAGGAACTTGATGATCGGGTCGGTGCGCAGCTTGTGCCAGGCGCCGGAGAGCGTCATGACGCCGTTGATCGCGCCGCCCCAGCTGGGCGCCAGCAGGATCAGCGAGAACACCATGCCCACGCTCTGCACCCAGTCGGGCAGGGCGGTGTAGTGCAGGTGGTGCGGGCCGGCCCACATGTAGATGGCGATCAGGGCCCAGAAGTGCACGATCGAGAGGCGGTAGCTGTAGATCGGGCGGCCGGCGCGGCGCGGCACGAAGTAATACATCATCCCGAGGAAGCCGGCGGTCAGGAAGAAGCCGACCGCGTTGTGGCCGTACCACCACTGCACCATCGCATCCACGGCGCCCGAGTAGACCGGGTAGCTGTGCATCAGGCCGGCGGGGATGGCCAGCGAGTTGACGATGTGCAGCAGCGCCACCGCGATGATGAACGAGCCGTAGAACCAGTTGGCGACGAAGATGTGCCGGACCCGGCGCTTGACGATGGTGCCGAAGAACACCACGCCGTAGGCGACCCAGACCAGGGTGATCAGCACGTCGATCGGCCAGGCCAGCTCGGCGTACTCCTTGCCCTGCGTGTAGCCCAGCGGCAGCGAAATGGCGGCGGCCAGGATCACCGCCTGCCAGCCCCAGAACGTGAACGCCGCCAGCTTGTCGCTGAACAGGCGCACGTGGCAGGTGCGCTGGACCACGTACAGGCTGGTGGACATCAGGGCGCAGCCGCCGAAGGCGAAGATCACGGCATTGGTGTGCAGCGGCCGCAGCCGGCCGAAGCTCAGCCAGGCGGTGTCGAAGTTCAGCGAGGGCCAGTAGAGCTGGGCGGCGATCAGCACGCCGACCGTCATGCCCACCAGGCCCCAGACGACCGTCATCACTGCAAATTGCATGACGACCTTGTCGTTATAGGTTTCCACCTTGTTGTCCAGCGTCATCGGATCATCCCCGGTTTCGTTGCGTGATTATCCCCAGCACGGCCAGACCCCGGCTTGACCGAGGTCAATTCACGCGGAATGCCGCGTGCCCGCCGGTGCGGCCTCAGCCGCCGGGCGGGCCCGCCAGCGCGGCCTTCACCGCGGCCAGGAAGGCCGGGTCGGGCACGGAGCCCAGCGTTTCGGTGCGCGCCAGCACGCGGCCTTCGGCATCGAGCAGTACCAACGCGCTGGAGTGGTTGAACTCGCCGTCGGCCAGGGCGCGGTAGCGGATGCCCAGCAGGGCGGCGATGCGGCGCACGCCGGCGGCCTCGGTGCGGGCCAGGGTCCAGCGGGCGGGGTCGAGCTTGCGCTTGCCGGCCACGGAGGCCAGGGCCGCGGTGTCGTCGCGGGCCGGGTCGAGGCTGACCAGCAGGATGCCCAGGCGGGCGCGTTCCTCCGGCGTGAGCCCGTGCTCGACGCCCTTGGCGCTGTCCACGATCAGCGGGCAGATGTAGCGGCAGGACGTGTAGAACATCGCCACCAGCTGCGGCTTGCCGCGGCGGTCGGAGAGCGTGAAGGCCTTGCCGGCCTGGTCGCTGAAGGTGTCTTCGAGCAGGTAGATCGAATCGTCGGGCAGGGCGGCCGGTGCCGCCGCGGCCAGGCCGGGCAGCAGCAGGCAGGCCAGCGCGAGGACGCGCAGCAGGGGGGTCATGGCTTGCCTCCGGGCAGGTCGCGGGCGCAGCGGAAGCCCAAATTCTTGGTGGTGTCGTCGCCTTCCAGTGCGGACAGCATGGCCACCCGCATCAGCACGGCGTAGTTCTCGCGGTCGTCCATGCTCAGCGCGCCGGCGCCGCAGAAGCGCATCTCGTCCGGGTCGCCCTGTTCGCGGTTGTCGGCCGAGACCAGCATGGCCGAGTGGTCCTCGACCCATTCCCAGACCAGGCCGTGCAGGTCCTGCACGCCGTGCACGTCGGGCGCGGACTGGCCCACCGCGGGCAGCGGCCGGCCCGAGGGCACGGAGTACCAGGCCAGGATGCGTTCGCGCCAGGCCGGGTCGCTGCGGGCGTCGGCGCGGGTTTCGTCGGCGGCCGCGGCGTATTCCCACTCCGACCAGGTCGGCAGGCGGGCGTCGATGCTTTCGCAATAGGCCTGGGCCGCGAACCAGCTGACCATCACCACCGGCTGGTCCGGCAGGGCGTTGGCGCCCAGCGTGGTCGGGCCCGCCCAGTGCTCGAGGTAGCGCGACTCGGCGAACACCACCGGCGCCTTGCCGCGCTGCCAGCGCGGGTGCTTGCGCACGAAGGCCAGGTAATCGGCATTGGTGACCGGCCGCTGCTGCAGCGCGAAGCCCGGCAGCGTGACCTTGCCGCCGGTGTCCTCGTAGCGCAGCACCGAGGCGAACTCGCCGCCCGGCAGCGTGCGCCAGGGGGTGTCGGCGCCGGCCGCGACGGCACCGGCGCAGGCGCCGATGCCGAGCAGGGCCGCCGCCAGCAGGCCGGGGCGCATGTCAGTGCGCCGCGCCTTCGCCGCGTTCGGTGCTGGCGCGCACCTTGGCCACGTCCTCCTTGCTCACGCGGCCACCCGGGTTGCCCCAGCTGTTGAGCGTGTAGGTGAGGATGTTGGCGACCTCGTCGTCGGTCAGCTGGCTCATCGGCGGCATCACCGAGTTGTAGTCCTGGCCGTTGACCTTGATCGGGCCGGACAGGCCGTTGAGCACGATGCCGGCCAGCTCTTCATGCGAGCGGGTCATCCAGTCGGAGCCGGCCAGCGGCGGGAACACGCCCGCCAGGCCCTTGCCGTCCGGCTGGTGGCAGGTCGAGCAGGTGCCGGCGAACAGCGCCTGGCCCGCTGCGACCTGGTCCTCGAGCGTGAGGGTGCCGGCGGCGTTGGCGGCCGCCGCGGCCGCCACCGGCGCCATGCTGCCGGCCTTGTCGCCGAGGTAGACCTCGTCGACTTCCTTGCCCGAGTAGATCTCCGGGTTCTCGGCGCCGTCCACCTTCAGGATCGCCAGCGCGCCCTTGTTGAAGGCGCGGAACAGCGAGTGGTCGACCAGCACGTAGCTGCCCGGCACTTCCAGGTGGAAGTCGGCGATCGCGGCGCCACCGGCCGGGATCAGCGTGGTCTGGACGTTCTCCTGGTACTTCGTGCCGCCCTCGAACCAGACCTTGTCGAAGATCTCGCCGATCACGTGGAAGCTCGAGATGAGGTTCGGGCCGCCGTTGCCGACGTACATGCGCACGCTCTCGCCGACGTTGGCCTTGAGGGCGTTGTCGCCGGTGAGCGCGTTCTCGGCGCCGTTGAACAGCACGTAGGTGGCGTTCTCGTCGATCGCCTTCTGCATGTCGAACGGCGCGTAGCCCTTCTCGCGGTACTTGGTGGTGGTGTAGAAGTCGCCCTGCATCACGTAGAACTCCTTGTCCACCGGCGGCAGGCCTTCGGGCGGCTCGACCAGGATCAGGCCGTACATGCCGTTGGCCACGTGCATGCCCACCGGCGCGGTGGCGCAGTGGTAGACGTAGAGGCCGGCGTTGAGCGCCTTGAAGGTGAACTGCGAGCTGTGGCCCGGTGCCGTGAACGTGGACGCGGCGCCGCCGCCCGGCCCGGTCACGCCGTGCAGGTCGATGTTGTGCGGCATCTTCGAATCGGGGTGGTTGTTGAGGTGGAACTCCACCGTGTCGCCCTGGCGCACGCGGATGAAGCTGCCGGGCACGGTGCCGCCGAAGGTCCAGAAGGTGTAGGTGACGCCTTCGGAGATCTCCATGTCGACTTCGCGCACTTCCAGGTTCACCACCACCTTGGCCGGGTAGTCGCGGCCGGTGGCCGGCGGCACCAGCGGCGGGCTGGTCAGCACGGCTTCGATGGGTTCGCCCTGCGGCGGGCCGAAATCGCCCTTGCGCGAGCCGCCGGTGTCGCCGGCATCGGCGCTGGCGGTGGCCTTGCCGCGGGAATCGAGGTCGGCGTTGGGGTTGTCGCGGCAGCCCGGAAGCACGAGCAGTGCGGCGATCGAGAGGGCGAGCAGGTGGCGTTTCATCGTGCGTCTCCGGACAAGTGTCGAGTGATTCAACTGGGAGGCAGTGTCGGCAAACCTGGGCCCGCGCACGTTGATTCAAGTCAAGCCGCGCGGATGCGGCACAGTCTGCACCCCTGTCAAGGGAATGTGAACCCCGAATTTTCGTCACCGGCCTACACGCCACTTGACCTGCCTCAGGGCCGCACGGTCGCGCCCTTGCCACGATGGCGGCGACCCGACCCGGGCCAATCACGGACCGTGCCATGAACCTGAAACATTGCATCCATCTCTCGCTCGGCCTGCTTGCACTGCAGGCCGCCGCGCCCGCGGCCGCGGAGGCCGACGGCTGGACCGCGAACCTTCGCTACCGCCACGAGGCCGTCGAGGACGACGCGTTCGCGCGCGACGCCTCCGCGGACACGCTGCGCCTGCGCCTGGGCTGGAGCCGTGCGCTGGCGAGCGGCTTCAGCGCCGGCTTCGAGGGCGAGGGCGTCGCGGCGCTGGGCGACCGCTTCAACTCCGGCGCCAACGGCGAGACCGCGTATCCCGCGGTGCCCGATGCCCGCGCGCTGGAGATCAACCAGGCCTGGCTGCGCTGGCGCGGCGAGCGCGCCGGCGGCACGCTGGGCCGGCAGCGCCTCGCCTTCGACAACCATCGCTTCGTCGGCAACGTCGGCTGGCGCCAGAACGAGCAGACCTTCGACGGCCTGTCCGCCGACGCCACGCTGCGCGAGGGCCTGGTGCTGCGCTACGCCTGGCTCGACCGCGTGCACCGCGTCTTCGGCGACGAGGCGCGCGACCCGCTCGCGCGCGAGCGCCACCTCGACAGCCACCTGCTCAACCTGGCCTGGCAGGGCGCGGACGGCAGCGTGGTGGGCTACGGCTACTGGCACGAGGACCAGGACGTGGCCGCGGCCTCCACCCGCACGCTGGGCCTGCGCTGGACCGGCCAGCGCGCGGTCGGCAAGGCTGGCCTCGGCTGGACGCTGGAGGCCGCCAACCAACGGGACCATGCCGGCAACCCGAACGCCACCAACGTCGACTACTTCCTGGTCGAGCCCTCGCTCGCGGCGCGCGGGCTGACCTGGAAACTCGGCTGGGAACAGCTGGGCGGCGATGGCCGCACGGCCTTCCAGACCCCGCTGGCCACGCTGCATGCGTTCAACGGCTGGGCAGACAAGTTCCTGGTGACGCCGGCCAACGGCCTCGACGATCGCTACGCCAGCGTGTCCGGCAAGTTCGGCTCGGGGCGGCTGGACGACAAACTGGCCTGGACGGTCGCGTGGCATGACTTCCAGTCCGACCGCGGCGGCTTCGACTACGGCCGCGAATGGAACGCCTCGCTGGCCTTCCCGCTGCCCGCCGGCTTCAGCGGCCTGGTGAAACTCGCCGACTACCGCAGCGACGGCTACGCCCGCGACACCCGCAAGCTCTGGCTCCAGGTCGAACGCACCTGGCCCTGAACCGGGAGCGAGTGTTATTAACGCGGATCAAAGCGGATGCGCGCGGATAAAAGCGGATCAAGAAAACAGAATTACTAAGTTTTCTTTACCTCTATTCTTTGCTCCATCCGCTCTTGTCCGCGCGCATCCGCTTTGATCCGCGTTGAAATAAAAAGGGCCCCGCAGTGCAGGGCCCTTCGGCGTCAGCGGATCCCATGCCGGATCAGTAGACGTCGTTCACCGTGTTGTTGACGTTGAACTTGCCGGTCGGCGTGATCAGGCGGGGATCGTCCAGCACCGCCTTGAGCTTGCGCGTGCGGTCGTCCACCACCACGATCGCGGAACGCTGGTCCTTGCCGTTCCAGACCGAGAACCAGACCTCGTCGCCCGCCGCGTTGTACTCGGGCTGCACGACGCGCTTCGGGCCTTCGCCCAGGTTCGCCCACTCGGCGATCGGCAGGACCTCGTAGCCGCCGTCGAGGTTGTCGATGTCGAACACCGCGATCGACTGCGAGGCCTTCGCATCCGGGTTGAGCGGCGTGTCCACCCACAGGTTGCGCGACTTCGGGTGGGTCTTGATGAAGAGCGAGCCGCCGCCCTGGCCGTTGAGCACCTCGACCACCTTCCAGGCCTGGTCCGGATGCTTCTCCGGGTCGGTGCCGATCAGCGTGATCTTGTCGTTGCCCAGCGCCGAGGTGCCCCAGACCGGACCGTACTCGGGATGGATGAAGTTCGCGCCGCGGCCCGGGTGCGGGATCTTGTCGACGTCGATCAGCCCGACCATGCGCTGTTCCTTCGAGTCCACCACCGCGATCTTGTCGCTCTGGTTGGCCGCGGTGAGGAAGTAGCGCTTGCTCACGTCCCAGCCGCCGTCGTGCAGGAAGCGCGCCGCGTCGAGCGTGGTGATCTTGAGGTTGTCGATGTCGCTGTAGTCCACCAGCAGGATGCGGCCGGTTTCCTTGACGTTGACGATGAACTCGGGGTGCTGGTGGCTGCCGACGATGGCGGCCACGCGCGGCTCCGGATGGTATTCCTGCGTGTCCACGGTCATGCCGCGGGTCGAGACGATCTTCATCGGCTCCAGGGTCGGGCCGTCCATGATCACGAACTGCGGCGGCCAGTAGGCGCCGGCGATCGCCAGCTTGTCCTCGAAGCCCTTGTACTTGGAGGTCTCGACCGAGCGCGCCTCGAGGCCGATCTTGATCTCGGCGACGCGGTCCGGCTTCTCCATCCACAGGTCGATCAGGTCGATCTTGCCGTCGCGGCCGATGGTGTAGATGTAGCGGCCCGAGTGCGAGACGCGCGAGATGTGCACCGCGTAGCCGGTCTTGATGATGTTGATGATCTTCTTCGACGAGCCGTCGATCAGCGCGATCTCGCCCGAGTCACGCAGCGTGACCGAGAAGACGTTGCCGATGTCGTAGTCGTTCATCTGCTTCGTCGGTCGCTGGTCGACCGGCACGAGCACCTTCCAGCTGTCGCGCATCTCGGCCATGCCCCATTCCGGCGGGCTGGGCGGGGTGTGCTGCAGGAAGCGCGCCATCAGGTCGACCTGCTCGGCCGAGAGTTCGCCGCCGGTGCCGAAGTTGGGCATGCCGCCGGGCGAGCCGAAGTTGATCAGCGCCTTGAGGTAGTCGGTGCCGCGGGCTTGGGTCAGGTCCGGCGTCAGCGGCTTGCCGGTGGCGCCCTTGCGCAGCACGCCGTGGCAGCCGGCGCAGCGCTGGAAGAAGATGTCGGTGGCGGCGGCGAACTCGTCCTCGGTCATGTCCGGGGCGCCGGGGCTGCGATGCATCTTCACGTCGGCCGAGGCCATCGTGGTCGGCGCACCTTCATAGGCGGCCTGGGCCTGGCTGGTGCCCGGATGCGCCTGGCCCTGGGCCGGGTCGCTGGCGCCGGCGATGCCCTTGCGCGCGGTGGCGACCTGGGCCGGCGTGAAGCGCACGTCCGAGTCGTTGAGCTTGTGCATCACGTGGTTGAGGATGGCCGCGATGTCGGCGTCGCCGAGGTGGCTCATCGCCGGCATCACCGAGTTGTATTCCTGGCCGTTGACGGTGATCTTGCCGTTCAGGCCGGCCAGCACCGCGTTGAGCGCGGCGTTCGGATCCTTCTCGATCCAGTCGGAATCCTTCAGCGGCGGGAAGGCGCCGGCCAGGCCGGTGCCGGTGGCCTGGTGGCAGGCGGCGCAGTTGGCCAGGTAGCCGGCTTCGCCGGCCTCGGCCTCGGATTTGACCGGGCGCTCGTTGACCTGGTCACCGGCCGGGTCGGCCGCGAAGGCGGTGCCCCCGGCGCCCAGCGCCAGTGCGATCGCCATGGATGTACTCAACAGGGTTCGCTTCATAACGGTAATCCCCACAGTGGTTGGCTAGTCAGTCGTGGCTGGTCCACGGTCGGCGACAGCTTGTGCCTGTGATCACGCCGTTCCCCTGACCTGAATCAAGCGAAGGCAGCATCCCGCCCCGCCGACCCCCGCGCTTTGACCGGGGTCAATCCGGTTCCGGGTGTCCGTGGCTTACCGTGGCGGCGACGCTTACGGAGATCCCCATGACGCTTTCCCCGCTTTGCCTGGCCCTCGCCGCGGCCCTGTCGCCCGGCCCGGAGCCGTCCCCCGAGCCGCTGAAGGTGCTCGATGCCGTGGTGGTGGTCGGCAGCCGCAGCGCCGAGCCGGTGCGCCAGGTGGTGGGCACGATCAGCCGGGTCGACCGCGAGGTGATGGAGCAGCGCGGCGTGCAGACGCTCGACGACCTCGCGCGGCTGGTGCCGGGCATGGAGGTCGCCTCGGACCCGAACCGCTTCGGGGCGCTGGGCTTCAACCTGCGCGGGCTCGACGGCAACCGGGTCAGCGTCGAAGTGGACGGCATCCCGCTGGCCGACGGCTTCGGCGTCGGCCAGTTCGCGCTGGCCGGGCGCGACCTGGTGGAGCTGGGCATCGTCGACCGCATCGAAGTGCTGCGCGGCCCCGCCTCCACGCTTTACGGCAGCAAGGCGCTGGCCGGCGTGGTGGCGTTCTGGACGCCCGAGGCGGCAGGGGCTTCGTGGTCCGGGGACGAGCGCCGCACCGCGTGGGCGCTGCGTGCCGGCGCCGCCAGCCGCGACGACTCGCACTGGTTCTCGGCAAGGATGGCGGCGCGCAGCGAGGACGCGCGCTTGACTGCGCTGGTCGCGCTGGGTCGACGCGAGGGCCACGAGACGGAGAACAGCGCGCGCGACGCGGACGATGCCGCCAACCCCGCCGATTTCCGGAGCGACAGCGCGCTGGCGAAGTTCGGCTTCGACGCCGGGACGGCCGGGCGCTGGACGGCCACGCTGGAGCAGGGCCGGGGCGAACGGCAAACCGACGTGCAGTCGCAGCTGTTTGGTCCCGGGCGATTCGCGACGACCTATGCGCTGCTCGCGGACGACCGGTTCCGCCGCGACCGCATCAGCCTGGCCACCGAGTGGGATTCGCTGGGGCCGGTCGGACCGGTGCGCGCGCTGGCGTATCGCCAGTCCAGCCGCAGCGAGCAGTGGAGCGACCAGTTCCGCCTGCCTGACCGCGCGACGCCGTTCGCGTCGCGGCGCGAGCGCGGCTTCCTCTTCGAACAGGTGAGCACGGGGCTGGAGCTGACCGGGCAATGGCGCGGCGAAACGGGCGGGTTCGCGCACTGGCAGGTGTTCGGCATCGACCTGGCGCGCCACGATTTCGAAGGCCTGCGCGAGGGGTTCGAGACCAACCTCGCGACCGGCGCCGGCACGCCGGTGATCCTGGGTGAAGTGTTCCCGCTGCGCGACTTCCCGAATTCGCGCGCGAACGAGCTGGGCCTGTTCTGGCAGGACGAGATCCGCTTCGGCGACGGCTGGGCGCTGGTGCCCGGCCTGCGCTGGGAGCGCTATTCACTCGACGCGCGCCCGGATGCGATCTGGCGCGAGGACAACCCGGCGGTCGCGCCGGCCTCGCTCGATTCCGATGCGTTCACGCCCAAGCTGGGCCTGCGCTGGAACGGCGCGCGGCTGGGCGTTTACGCGCAGTACGCGCGCGGCTTCCGCGCGCCGCCCTTCGCCGACGTCAACATCGGCCTGAACCTGCCGGCCTTCAACTACGTGGCGCTGCCCAACCCCGGCCTGCGCCCGGAAACCAGCGACGGCTACGAGCTGGGCGCGCGCTGGGCCGGCGACGTGCTGCAGGCCAGCGTGGCGGTGTACGAGAACCGGTTCGAGGACCTGATCGAATCGCGCGCCAACCTCGGCCGCAACGACGCGGGCCAACTGGTGTTCCAGTCGGTGAACCGCGACCGCGCCCGCATCCGCGGCGCCGAGCTCGAGGCGCGCTGGTACCTCGATGCGTGGCTGCCCTCGGCGCCGGGCTGGTACGTGGACCTGACCGCGGCCTGGGCGCGCGGCGACGACACCGCGCGCGACCAGCCGCTGAACTCGGTGCCCCCGGGCCGGGCCAGCCTGGCCGCCGGCTACGGGGCGCCCGACGGCGGCTGGGGCGGGGAGCTGCGCGTCACCGGCGTGCGCCGCGTCACCCGCGCCGACCAGACCGCCGCGGCGCTGTACCTGCCGCCGGGCTATTCCACCTGGGACGCGAACGCGTGGTGGGCGATCGGCGACCAGGTGCGCCTGAACCTGACGCTGCACAACCTCGCCGACCGCCGCTACTGGGACTGGTCCACGCTGCGCGGGCTCACCGCGACCGCCGACGACATCGACTTCTACAGCCGCCCCGGCCGCGGCGCGAGCCTGGGGCTGCGCTGGGAGTTCTGAAGCCGGCGGACGCACGATCAATCCCGGTCCGGGTTGACCGGGATCAGGGACGAACCGCCGCCGCGGCGCTGCAATGCCGGCATGGACGAGCTCACCGATAACACCCTTGACCTGCGCCAGCTGCCGGCGCCGGAACCCCTGACGCAAAGCCTGGCCGCGATCGAGGCGCTGGCGGCAGGCGCCGTGCTGCGCCTGCTCACGCCGATGCGGCCGCTGCCCCTGTTGCAAGCGCTGAAGGAGCGCAGGCTCGGCTATTCGGTCTCCGACCACGAGGGCGGGGGCTGCGCCGTCACGGTATGGATCGAAGATGGCCCGTCTGGCGCTTGAGCGCGCCCCGGACACCGCCGACCCCGGTCGATTCCTCCGCAGCGTCCCGGCCTGGGGCGCGCTCGCCGGCTGGATGCTTTGCGTGGAGGGCGCGGCGCTGCTGGCCTCGCGCTGGTCGCCGGCGACGGTGGCGCTGGTGCATGTGTTCACGCTCGGCGTGTTGGGCAACGCCCTGTTCGGCAGCCTGCTGCAGTTCCTGCCGGCGGCGGCCGACGTGCCCGTGCGCGGCGGGACGCGTGCGGCCGTGGCGCTGCACGCCGCATTGAATGTCGGCACCGCGGCGCTGGTGGCGGGCCTTTGTTGGCCGTCCACCGGGCTTCGCGCGGCGGGGGCGACGGCCTTGGGCCTGGCATTCGCCGGGCTGGGCCTGGCGACGCTGCCCGGACTGCTCGCCCGTTGCCGCCGGGGGTTGCTGCAGGCGGGCCTGTCGCTCGCCGTCGCCGCGGGCCTCGCCACCGCGGCCCTGGGCGTGCTGCTGGTGGCCGGAATGGGCGGCGGGATCGCCTTGTCGCTGCCACGCTGGACCGACCTGCATGCGGCCAGCGGCGTGATCGGCTGGATGCTCGCGCTGCTCGTGACGGTGGCGCGCGTGGTGATGCCCATGTTCCAGGGCGCGCCCGAGGCGCCGGCGCGGGCGCAGGTCGCCTGGCTGCTGGGCGTGGCGGCGGGCCTGCCGCTCGCGGGCACCGCGCTGATCATGGCGGGCCAGGGCTTGCCGCTGCGCGTCGTGGTGGCGACGGCCCTGGTGTCGGCGGCCTCGGCAGGACTCTGGCTGCAGGCGCGCACACGCAAGCAGGCACCGGGCCCGCTGTTCGCGGCCTGGCGGCTGGGCTTCGTCGCGCTCGGGCTGGGCGCAGTGGCGGTGGCCTGGCCGGGGGGCAAGGCCACGCTGGCCGGCGTGCTGGTGATCGCGGTGGCTTTTCCACAGATCGTGATCGCGATGCTGCTCGAGATCGATGCCTTCCTCGGCTGGATCACGCTGCATCGCCGATGCGGCCGGGGGCTGCAGCTGCCCGGCGTGCAGTCCTTGTTGCCGGTCGTGCGACGGCGCGCGGTGCTGCGGCTGTTCGCGCTGGCGGGCCTTGCGCTGGCGCTCGCCGCGTTCGACGGGCGGGACCTGCCGGCCCGCGTGGCCGGTGCCTTGCTGCTGTCGGCCTACCTGGCGCTGGGCTGGACCCAGGCCGGCCTGTCCCGCGCGGTACGGGGTTTCGCAATGGCGCATCCGCCGCGCTGAGGCGGCGATCGGGAGATGACGGTGGCAGGACGTTCGATCGGATTGGCGCGGCTGCGCCTGGGCATTGATGCGCTCGACGACGCGCTGCTGGTCTGCCTCGCGGCGCGCCGGCGGCTGGTCGCCGCCGTGGCGCGGGTGAAGCAACGGGAGGGCCTGCCCGTGCGCGATGCGGCCCGCGAGCGTCGGATCGACGAGCGCGGCCAGTCGCTGGCGCGTCGCCTGGGCCTGCCGCCCTCGCTGGCGCGGGCGCAGCTGGCGCTTGCGGTCGCCGACGGACGTTGCCTGCAGGGGCTTTCACCTGACCCGGGTCAAGGCGCGGCGCCCCCCGACGACGCCAAGCTTGCGCCCGCCATGACACTTGCCAACGACCCCTCGCTCCCGCGCGCCTTGCTGCGCGCCATCCCGCCCCCGGCCCGCTGGGCCCCGTTGCTGCGGCGGCTCCCGTCGTCGTGGCCCGGCCGCGCGCTCGAGCCGGCCGTGCAGCAGCTGCTGGCCGCGCCGCTGCGCGATGGCCAGCTCGACTTCCTGGTCGGGCGCCGCCTGGGCATCGCGGTCTCCGACCTCGGCATCGGCTGGGTGTTCGCGCTGCGTGGCGGACGACTGCACGCCACCCCCGAACCGGCCGAAGCCACGGTGCGCGGCACCGCCACCGACCTGATGCTGCTTGCGAGCCGGCTCGAGGACGCCGACACGCTGTTCTTCCAGCGTCGGCTCGAACTGACCGGCGACACCGAGCTGGGCCTGACCGCGCGCAACCTGCTCGACCGCCTGCCGTGGGAGTCGGTGCCGCTGGGCGTGCGCATCCTGCTGCACCGCGGCGCCCGGCTGGCGCGCGAGGCGCGCGACGCCCGCCGGGGTGAGGCATGAGCGCCGCCGACCTGCCCGAACACCTGCTGCGGCCGCGCTGGCATCCGGCGCTGGAGCGGGACTATGCGGAACTCTCGACGACGCTGGAGCGGCTGCTGCCCTGCGTCGAAGTGCCGATGCACCTGCCGTGGATCGACGCCATCCTGCAGCTCAAGCGCGAGCGCGGCGCGGTGATCATGGCGCACAGCTACCAGTCGCCCGAGATCTTCCACGGCGTCGCCGACGTCACCGGCGACTCGCTGGCGCTGGCGCAGGCGGCGAAGGACTGCGGCGCGGACCTGATCGTGCTGTGCGGCGTGCACTTCATGGCCGAGACCGCGAAGATCATCTCGCCCGACACCCGCGTGCTGATCCCCGACCTGCGCGCGGGCTGCTCGCTGGCCGACTCGATCGCGGCCGCCGACGTGCGCGCCCTGCGTGCGCGCCACCCGGGCGTGCCCGTGGTGAGCTACGTCAACACGACGGCGGAAGTGAAGGCCGAATCCGATGCCTGCTGCACCTCCGCGAACGCGGTGCAGGTGGTGGAGGCGATGGGCAGCGACCGGGTGATCTTCCTGCCCGACCGCTACCTCGGCGCCTACGTGGCCAGCCAGACCGCGGTCGAGCTGATGCTGTGGGATGGCTGCTGCGAGGTGCATGAAACCTTCACCGCCGCCCAGGCGCGGCACGCGCGCGAGCGCTTCGACGTGCGCCTGGTGGCGCATCCCGAGTGCCCGCCCGAGGTGCTGGCGGAAGCCGACTTCGTGGGCTCCACCAGCGCGATGGGCGCCTGGCTCGCACGCGAGAAGCCCGAACGCGTGGCGCTGATCACCGAGTGCTCGATGGCGGACAACCTGCGGCTGCGGTTCCCGGACACGGAGTTCATCCAACCCTGCAACCTCTGCCCGCACATGAAGCGCATCACCCTGCCGAACATCCACGCCTGCCTGCGCGACCTCTCCGGCGAAGTCATGGTGCCGGCCGGGATCGCCGCGCGCGCACGACGGGCGCTGGAACGGATGCTGGCGGTCGGGCGCGGCGAGCGCGTTTGAGCGCGGGCGCGTCGCCGCTGGTGGTGGCCGGCGCCGGCCTGGCCGGGCTTTGCGTGGCCCTGGCCGCCGCGCCGCGGCCGGTGTTGCTGGTCGGCGGCAGCGCCGGCAGCGCCAGCGCGCTGGCGCAGGGCGGTATCGCCGCCGCGCTGGGCCGCGGTGACCGGCCGGCGCTGCACGCGGAAGATACCTGCGCCGCAGGCGCCGGCCACAACGATGTCGCCATGGTTTCAAGGCTGGTGGACGCCGCGCCCGACGCGGTGGCCTGGCTGGCGGCGCAGGGCGTCGCCTTCGACCGCGAGGGCGCGGACTGGGCACTGGGCCGCGAGGGTGGGCATGGTCGCGCCCGCATCGTGCACGCGGGCGGGGATGCCAGCGGGCAGGCGATCGTCGACGCGATGGAGCGCGCGGTGGCGGGTGCCGCGCACGTCACCCGCCTCGCGTCGGACGGCTTGTTGGCCCTGGCGCTGTCGGAGGGCGGCGCGATCGCCGCAGTCCGGCTGGTGGGCGCCGACGGCGCGACCCGCGATATCGCGACGCCGGACCTCGTGCTCGCCACCGGCGGCATCGGCACGCTGTTCGCGGCCACCACCAACCCCCTGTCGGCCGATGGCAACGGCCTCGCGCTGGCGCTCGAGGCCGGCGCACCGGGCCGCGACCTCGAGTTCGTGCAGTTCCATCCCACCGCGCTCGCGGTCCCGGGCGAGGGTCCGCTGCCGCTGCTGACCGAGGCGCTGCGCGGCGCCGGCGCGGTGCTGCGCGACGCGCGCGGCGAGGCCGTGATGGATGGGCTTCATCCGCTAGCGGACCTCGCGCCGCGTGACGTGGTGGCGCGCGAAGTCTGGCGAAGGCGGCAGGCCGGGAACGACGTTTTCCTGGACATGCGGTCGCTGGGCGAGCAGGGCCTGGCGGCGTTCCCGACCGCGGTGGCGCTGTGCCGCGCACACGGCATCGACCCGCGCAGGGATCCGGCCCCGGTGACGCCCGCGGTGCATTTCCACATGGGCGGCATCGCCGTCGACGCGGACGGACGCAGTGGCCTGCCGGGACTGCACGCGGTGGGCGAGGTGGCCTGCAGCGGCGTGCACGGCGCCAACCGGCTCGCGAGCAACTCGCTGCTCGAGTGCGTGGTGGCGGGCCGCGCGCTTGGCACCCGGCTGTCGTTGCCTCGCGACGCGCGCATCCAGGCCGCGCCGCGCCGTTGGGTGCATCCGGGCGCCGGTACGAACGCCGCCGCCTTGCGCGCGCTGCGCGATTTGTTGTGGCGCAGCATGGGCCCGGTGCGCGACGACGCGACGCTGGCCGAAGCCGAGCGCCGGCTGCGCGTGGATCCCTCGCTGGCGCGCACGTGGCAGGCCCGCCTGGCATCGCGGCTGCTGCACGCGGCGCGCATTCGCCGCGCCAGCCTGGGTGCCCACCACCGCGCCGACAGCGCATGAAATGATTCCATTCGGTGGCGAATCGCTACGCATGCGTACGGCGGATCGCTACGCCGGCGTACGGCGAATTGGTTGATGCGAGTCAGCGACAGTGTCGCGAAGTAATGAAAGAATCGCGTTTTCCATTTCGGAAGATCGCCATGAACGCCTCGCTGTCCCACGTCCATTCCTTCGATCGAAGCCAGCTGCTCGACTGCGCCAGTGGCGCGATGTTCGGCGCGGACGGCGCGCGGCTCCCGAACGACCCGATGCTGATGTTCGACCGCATCACCGAGATCAGCAGCGACGGCGGGAAATACGGCAAGGGCATCATCCGCGCCGAGCTCGACATCCGCCCCGACCTCTGGTTCTTCGCCTGCCACTTCACCGACGATCCGGTGATGCCGGGCTGCCTTGGCCTGGATGCGATGTGGCAGCTGGCGGGCTTCTACCTGCCGTGGCTGGGCGAACCGGGCCGCGGCCGCGCGCTGGGCGTCGGCAAGGTGAAGTTCACGGGGCAGGTGCTGCCGACGGCGAAGCGCGTCAGTTACGAGATCGACATCCGCCGCGTGGTGCGCGGTCGCCTGAGCCTGGTGATCGCCGACGGCCGCACGCTCGTCGATGGCCGCGAGATCTACACGGCCGAAGAACTGCGCGTCGGCCTGTTCACCTCGACCGAGGGCATGTGAGCATGCGTCGAGTCGTCATCACCGGCATGGGCATCGTCTCCTGCCTGGGTAACTCCGTCGACCTCGTCTCCGCCGCGCTTCGCGCGGGCCGCAGCGGCATCCGCGCCGACGCCGCCGCCGCCGAAGCCGGCCTGCGCAGCCAGGTGTCCGGCGCGCCGGAGATCGACCTGGCCGCACGCATCGACCGCAAGGCCCTGCGCTTCATGGGCGACGGCGCGGCCTACGCCCACGTGGCCATGCAGGACGCCATCGCCGACGCCGGCCTCGACGAGGGCCGCGTGCGCTCCGAGCGCACCGGACTGTTCGCCGGCTCCGGCGGCGGGTCGACCGAGTGGCAGGTGGAAGCGGCCGACCTGCTGCGCCAGCGCGGCGTGCGCAAGGTGGGGCCGTACATGGTGCCGCGCACGATGGGCTCGACGGTGTCGGCCAACCTGGCCACGGCCTTCGGCATCCGCGGCGCCAGCTATTCGATCGCGGCGGCCTGCGCCACCTCGGCGCACTGCATCGGCGCCGCCGCGGACCTGATCCGCGCCGGCCGCCAGGACATCATGTTCGCCGGCGGCGGCGAGGAGCTGCACTGGTCGCTGAGCCTGCAGTTCGACGCCATGGGCGCGCTGTCCACCAAGCACAACGAAAACCCCGCCACGGCCTCGCGTCCGTATGACGCCGAGCGCGACGGCTTCGTCATCGCCGGCGGTGGCGGCATGCTCGTGCTCGAGGACTACGAGCACGCCGTCGCGCGCGGCGCGCGCATCCACGCCGAGCTGATCGGCTACGGCATCAGTTCCGACGGGGCCGACATGGTCGCGCCCTCGGGCGAGGGTGCCGTGCGCTGCATGCGGATGGCGATGGCCGGCATCGACCAGCCCATCGACTACCTCAACACCCACGGCACCTCGACGCCGCTGGGCGACCTGGTCGAGCTGCGCGCGGTGCGCGAGGCCTTCGGCGAGGCGATGCCGCCGATCTCCTCCACCAAGGCGCTGTCCGGCCATTCGCTGGGCGCCGCCAGCGTGCACGAGGCGATCTACTGCCTGCTGATGATGCGCGACGGTTTCATCGCCGGCTCCGCCAACCTCGGCACGCTCGATCCGCAGGCCGAGGGCTTCCCGATCGTGCGCGAAAGCCGCGAGGCGGCGCTGGACACGGTGATGTCCAACAGCTTCGGCTTCGGCGGCACCAATGCCTCGCTGGTGTTCCAGCGCCTGCGCGGATGAAGCGTTAGCCCGCCGGCAGGCCCGGTTTTCCGGGCTGCCCGCGCCAGTAGCCGTTCACCGCGCCCCGCCGCGGCGGCGGCTGCGGCGAGCGCCGCGCGAGGTCGAAGTGCGCCACGACGTCGCGCATGCCCTCCGCCTGCGGGTACAGGCGCAGGATGTCCACGCCCAGCGCGCGCAGCGCCAGAAGTTCCGGCCCGAGGTCGGTCGTCTCCTCGCCCTGCACCTGGATGCCGTTGATGCGCAGGAAGGGCTCGCCCTCGCGGGTGGCCAGCGGCAGCCCGTCGGGATGCTCGATGCAGCGGAAGCCGCAGGCGTCCTTGGCCACGTCCAGCGCACGCGCGGTGAAGCAGCGCGCCGAGTAGGACAGCGGCAGCCGGCCCCAGGCGATCACCTCCAGTTCGGGCGGGGTGGCGCCCTCGGCCCGGCAGGCCGCCAGCAGGTCGGCCAGCAGCTGTTCGCCCTGCTCGACGCCGGGCACCCAGCGGCGCAGGCCGTCCTCGGCGAGCATCGCCAGCGCGCGGTGGTTGTAGACATTGAGCGTTGGCCCGGCGACGAAGGGCAGGCCGCGCTCGCGGCACAGCTGCACGGTGGTCAGGTCGTTGGCTTCGATGAGGAAGCCGCCGTGGTCGAGCATGCGCAGCACGGCGTTGAGTTCGGATTCGGCCTCGACCAGCGCCAGGCTCGAGAGCACCACCTCGCGGCCTTCACCGGCCAGCTCTTCGGCCAGGGCGATCCAGTCTCGCGTGCCGAGTTCGCGGCGCTTGCTGCA
The DNA here is from genome assembly GCF_000747155.1 of Arenimonas metalli CF5-1. Classification (GTDB taxonomy): domain Bacteria; phylum Pseudomonadota; class Gammaproteobacteria; order Xanthomonadales; family Xanthomonadaceae; genus Arenimonas; species Arenimonas metalli. The sequence continues at coordinate 33,981 of NZ_AVCK01000004.1, forward strand.
GACGGTTTCACCGAGGTAGATCACGTCGAGCGGCCAGGTCGCCGCCTCGCGGTAGAAGGCCAGCGTGCGTTCGCGCGGCCAGAAGTACTGCAGGGGTCCGAGGCTGAGTTTCATGCGTTCAGTGCCAGGCGCGGTGGTAGGGGCCGAGGGTGGTCTGGTGGCCTTCGGCGTGGGCCGCGAGCGCCTGCTGCCAGTCGTCGCGCGGCGACCAGGCCGCCGGGTCGGCGCGATGGCGGTCGATCGCCTCGCGCCAGGTGCGGGTGACCGCGGTGACGTAGGCGACGCCGCGCTGGCGGCCCTCGATCTTCAGCGCCGCGACGCCGGCGCGGGCCAGCTGCGGCAGCAGGGCCAGGGTGTTGAGGCTGGTGGGTTCCTCCAGCGCGTGGAAGACTTCGCCGCCGACGTCGAAGCGGCCCTTGCACACGGTGGGATAGGCCGCGGGCTCGCCCGGCTGGTAGCGGTCCATCAGCAGGCCGTTGAGGCGCACCCCGCGCTGGCCGTCGGCGTGCTCCTCCCAGCGCACGAAGCGCGCGGGCGAACAGACCCCGTGGCGGTTGGGCGAGGCGCCGGTGACGTAGCTCGACAGCTGGCAGCGGCCCTCGACCATGATGCACAGGCTGCCGAAGGCGAAGACCTCGAGCGGCACCGGAGACGAGGCGCACAGGCGCTCGACCTGCTGCAGCGACAGCACCCGCGGCAGCACGGCGCGGCTGATGCCGAAGCGTTCGTGCATGTAGCGCAGCGCCGGCGCGGTGGTGGCCGAGCCTTGCACCGAGAGGTGCCTGGCCAGCGTCGGGTGTTCGCGCATCGCATGTTCAAGCACCGCCATTTCGGCGGCGATGATCGCGTCGCAGCCCAGTTCCGCGGCGTGGTCCACCGCGGCGCGCCAGACCGGCAGGCGGGCCGTCTCCGGATAGGTGTTCAGCGCGAGGTAGACCTGGCAGCCGCGGGCGTGGGCATAGGCGATGCCGGCGCGCAGCTCGGCTTCGTCGAAGTTCAGGCCAGGGAAGGCGCGGGCATTGGTCTGGTCGCGGAAACCGGCGTAAACGGCGTTGGCGCCGGCATCGACGGCCGCGCGCAGGGCCGGCAGGTTGCCGGCGGGACAGACCAGTTGCATCGGGGGCTCCGCGGTCGGGGACGGGGCATGCTCCCCCGGCGGGCCCCGCCGGGTCATTGACCTGCGTCAGTTACCCGCCAACGCGTTCGCGCGAGGATGTCGGCAGGCCGCGCACGGCGCGGACGCCACGAATGGAGAACGCCATGCATCCCACTCTTCCCCATGCGCTTGTCGCCCTCGTGCTGGCGCTGCCGGCCCTGGTCGCCTCATCGGCCGGCGGCGAGCCGCCGGTGGACGCGCAGTCCACGCAGGCGACCGAGCACGACGGCGCGCACGCCGCCGAGGACGCGCAGGATGGCCACGGCAACCACGGCCACGATGCGGACGCCGACGCCGGCCTTCCCGCAACCCGCTGGGCCTCGGATGCGCCCTTGCGCGAAGGCATGCGCCGCGTCCGTGCCGCCACCGAAGCGCTGTCGCACGGCGCGCATGGCCACCTCGACGAGGCCCAGGTCAAGGCCGTGGCGGCGGAGCTCGAAGCCGCCGTGCAGGACATGATCGCCCGCTGCCGGCTCGACCCCGAACCCGATGCGGCGCTGCACCCGCTGCTGGCGAGCGTGCTGCGCGCCAGCGCGGCGCTCGCGGCCGAGGGCTTTGATCCGTCGGTGCTGGCCGACCTCGAGGCGGTGCTGGCCCGCTACCCGCAGCTGTTCGAGGACGCGGACTGGAGTGAGGACCACAACGCTTCCGCCTGACGCTCGGCCGCGGGGTCCGGCACGATCGGCTCGCTCCAGGCGCGCGCGGTTTCGCCCGGCCACTTGCGGGTGGCGTCGATGCCGAGCTTGGAGCCCAGGTTGGGCACCGGGCTGGAGAAGTCGAGGTAGTCGATCGGCGTGTCGCGCACCATCATGGTGTCGCGCGCCGGGTCCACCCGCGTCGACATCGCCCACAGCACCTGCGACCAGTCGCGCACGTCGATGTCGTCGTCGGTGACGATCACGAACTTGGTGTAGGTGAACTGCCGCAGGTAGGACCACACGCCCATCATCATCCGGCGCGCGTGGCCGGGGTACTGCTTGCGGATGCTGACCACCGCGATCCGGTACGAGCAGGCTTCCGGCGGCAGGTAGAAGTCCACCACCTCGGGGAAGACCTTGCGCAGGATCGGCACGAACACTTCGTTCAGCGCCGACGACAGCACCGAGGGTTCGTCCTCCGGCGCCCGGCCCATGTAGCTGCCGTGGTAGATGGCGTCGCGGCGCATGCGCAGGCGCTTGACCGTGAACACCGGGAACAGGCCCTGGGCGTTGTAGTAGCCGGTGTGGTCGCCGAACGGACCTTCGAGCGCGGTATCGCCCGGTTCGATGAAGCCTTCGAGCAGGATCTCGCTGCCGGCCGGCGCGTCGAGCCCGGTCAGCGCGCTGTGCCAGATGCGCGTGCGCGCGCCCCGCAGCAGGCCGGCGAACTCATACTCCGACAGCGTGTCCGGCACCGGCGCGACCGCGGCCAGCAGGGTCGCCGGATCGGCGCCGATCGACACCAGCAGCGGGAACGGCCGGTCCGGGTGCGCGGCGCGGAAGTCGGCGAAGTCCAGCGCGCCGCCGCGGTGCGGCAGCCAGCGCATGATCAGCCGGTTCCGGCCGATCAGCTGCTGGCGATAGATCGCCACGTTCTGGCGCGGCTGGCGCGTGCCGCGCGTCACCACCAGGCCGAAGGTGAGCAGGCGGCCGGCGTCGCCGGGCCAGCAGCGCTGGATCGGCAGCGCGCCGAGGTCGATGTCGTCGCCTTCCAGCACCACCTCGTCGAAGGCCGCGTCGCGCACGGTCTTCGGCGCCACGTGGGCGAGCTGCGCGAGTTCCGGCCAGCTCGAGAGCGCCTGGCGCAGGTTCGACGGCCAGCGCGGTTCCTTCACCGAGGCGAGCAGTTCGCCCAGCTCGCGCAGCGAGGCCAGCGGCCGGCCGCCGAGCGCCAGCTCGATGCGGCGGCGGTGGCCGAACAGGTTGCCCAGCAGGGCGTGGCGCGATCCGACTGCCTGCGTCATCAGCAGCGCCGGTCCGCCGCGGCGCAGGGCCAGGCGGCTCAGTGCGGTGCTTTCGAGGTCGGGATCCACCGGGGCGTCCACCCGCAGCAGCTGGTCCTTGCGCGCGAGTTCCGCGAGGAAGCCGCGCAGGTCGTGGTGGCTCACGCCGACTCCAGCGCGGCCACGGTCGCGCGGCCCGCGGCCAGTTCGATGCCTTGGTCGGAAAGCCACGCGGGATCGAACAGGGTTTCCTCATAGCGGTCGCCGCGGTCGCAGAGCAGGCTGACGATGCTGCCGCGGCGGCCTTCGTCGCGCAGTGCGCGCGCCAACCGCAGGCAGGCGACGAAGTTGGTGCCGGAGCTGCCGCCGTAACGGCGCCCGATCAGGGACTCGAGCCGCCAGGCCGCGGCGATCGAATCGGCATCGTCCACTTCCTCCACGCGGTCGACCACGTCGAACAGGAAGCCCGGCTCGACCCGCGGCCGGCCGATGCCTTCGATGAGCGTGGGCTGGCTGGCGAGGCCCTGCGGATCGCGGCTGCGCCAGCCGGTGGCGAAGGCGCCGCCGGTGGGTTCGGCGACGCAGACCCGGGTGTCGAGCCGGCGATAGCGCAGGTAGCGGCCGACCGTGGCCGAGGTGCCGCCGGTGCCGGCGCCGCAGACGATCCAGGCGGGCACGGGATCCGTCTCGGCGGCCATTTGCGCGAGGATGGATTCGGCGATGTTGTTGTTGCCGCGCCAGTCGGTGGCGCGCTCGGCGAGCCCGAACTGGTCGAGGAAGCACAGCCCCTCGCGCCGCGCCCGCTCGCGCGCCACTGCGCTGGCGTCGGTGCCACGGGGCACCAGCACGCAGTCGGCGCCGAGCGCGCGGATCAGGCGCACCTTGCCCGGCGCGGTGCAGTCCGGCATCACGGCCACGAAGCGCAGGCCCAGCAGCCGCGCGAACCAGGCCTCGGAAATCGCGGTACTGCCCGACGACGCATCGATCGCGCCCTGGCCCTCGCCCAGCCGGCCGTTGCAGAGTGCGTACAGGAACAGCGAGCGCGCCAGCCGGTGCTTGAGGCTGCCGGTGGGATGCGCGGCTTCGTCCTTGAAATAGAAACGGATGCCGGGGAAGCCCGGCAGGTCGACCCGCAGCAGGTGGGTGTCGGCGGAGCGGGCGGCCTCGCGCGCCAGTTCGGCCAGCGCGGCGTGCACCCAGCGGCGGTCGGCGGCGGGCGTCACGCGGCCGCCGCCAGCAGCGCGGTGGCGCGGCGCTCGAGGTGTTCGAAGTACATCTCGAGGTAGCTGATGCCGTTGCCGGTGTCGAGCAGGAAGGGGTTCATCAGCGTGTGGCGCAGGATGACCAGGCGGTCGTCATCGTCGCCGCCGGCGTCGAGCGTCGCCGGGTCCAGGCCCAGCGAGGCGAGGATGTCCGCGGTTTCCCCGGCGCCCAGCACTTCGGGCCGCAGCGTGGTCATCGAGCCGAAGAACTCGCGCGACTGCAGCGGCTGGCGCGGGTCGTAGCAGAGGTCGCGGTGCAGCGCGCGGACGAAGCGGTTCATGGTCGCCACGTCGCGGTTGCCCGCGGGGTTCAGGGCCAGGCAGATGAGGTTGCTGTCGGGCTCGAACGGGATCCGGCAGGTCACGCGATCGCGCAGGCGGGCCGAGAAGCGGGTCGCAGCGGTGCGGAAGGCTTCGGTGGCGAGGATGGATTCGCGCGGCAGCTGGCCGAAGTGCTCGTGGTCCAGCGGCAGCACGCGGTGGGTGACGTACACCGCCGCCGCGGCGGCGCCGGGCTTCGAACCTTCGGGGATGTAGCGGCCGAGCTGGCGGAAGCGCTGGAAGTAGTCGCCGTCCTCGCCGGGCGTGAACACGTAGTCGGCGTCTTCCGCCAGCAGCGCCATCGCCCGCTGGTCGCGGCACAGGAAGGCGCCGGCGCCGTAGGGGATGTAGCCGAGCTTGTGCGGGTCCACCGTGATCGAGTCGGCCTGGCCGAGCGCGCCCACCGCGGCGTGCACCTCGGGCGCCGGGAAGTCGCGGTATTCCTCGCGCATGTCGGCCAGCGCCCGCAGGCGGCCGTCGGCCTCGCGGAACAGCGTGGCGAGGTAGCCGCCCCAGGCCGCGTCCACGTGCACGCCGAAGCCGAGCCCGCGCATCGCCCAGCGTTCGCGCGCGGCCACCAGTTCGTGGATCGGGTCGATGGTGCCGAACTCGGTGCTGCCCAGCACGCCCACCACCATCAGCACCGGCTGGCGGTCGTGCTCGTAGCGCGCCAGCATCGTTTCCAGCGCGTCGATGTCGGTGCGCATGCCGCGCTCCGGGACCAGCTCGAGCTGCGCGCGGCCCAGGCCCATCAGCTTCATGCCCTTGGACCAGGAATAGTGCGCCGTCACCGGCGCCAGCACGCGCGGCGTCGAGAGCGTCGGGTGCCTGGCCAGGAAGTCGGCGAGCCCGAGGGACTCCAGCCGTTCGGCCGCCAGCCGCTGCCGCCACTGGCGCCTTTGCGGCGTGGGGCAATGCGCCAGCCACGCGGTCCAGCGCTCGAGCAGGTCGATGCCGGCGGCAGGCGCGAGGTTGAAGGCCGCCCAGTCGTCCTCCGGCACGTCCAGGCCCGGCGGCGACACCGCCCGCAGCGCCACAGGGAAGGCCTTGAGCGCCAGCGCCAGCCGCAGCGACTGGAAGTTCGCCAGCGTGCCGCCCGAAGTCAGGTGGCCGAAGGCGCAGTCCGGCCGCGCCGGGTCGTCGACGTAGCCGAGCATGCGCGCCAGCTGCAGGCCGGCCTTGAGCTCGAGGTCGATGGTGACCGGCGCGGCGTCGAGGCTGACGTTGTTGGGGTTGTAGGGCAGGGTGAGGAACTGCGCCAGCAGGCCCGGCAGCAGCAGGTCCGAGACCATGTGGCCGATGTAGCGCGGGCTGTGGAAGGGCACCGACTTCTTGAGCGAGGCCGACAGCGCGTGCAGCTCGCGGCGCATGCGCGCCTCGAACTCGCGGAAGGCCGGCTCGCCGGCGGCGCCGGTGGGGATGGCCGGCGGATCCTCGGGATGGAAGTTGCGGCGCCAGTAGACGTGGTCGCGCAGGAACTCGACCACGAGTTTTTCCAGCAGCGCGTCGTTTTCGCCGTAGGGCCCGAGGAAGCAGGGATGGATCGCCGGCGAGGTCACGCCGCGAGCCCCTGCAGGATGCCGAGCGGATGATGCGCCCGCGCCACGAAGTACATGAAGCCGAAGGTCGCCAGCGCCGCCGCGTAGTACAGCGCGCGTGCCTTCCGGGTGCGGGCGCGCTTCAGCGCCAGGCTGCCCAGCACCACGTAAAGCACAAGCAGCGCCAGCTTCACCGACAGCCAGGGGATGACGAAGGGATTGAGCTTCAGCGACGTGAGCAGCATCAGCGCCGCGGTCAGCAGCACGGTGTCGATGGTGTAGCTCAGGTAGCGCAGCGGCGCCGCCATCGCCCAGCGCACGCCGGCCAGCACGAGTGCCCCGCGCAGGGCGAACAGGCCGCCGCTGGCGAGCACTGCGGCGATGTGCACGAGTTTGATCTGCAGGTAGAAGGCAATCACGGTCCGATCCTCAGCCCGGCCGCCCGTCGATGCGCGGCGTGGCGTAGATCCACAGCGAGCGCAGCACCCAGGGCAGGAAAGCGACGAGCCAGCCGACGCTGGCCGCGAAGAACCACGGCGCCGGGTTCGCCGCCAGCTCGGCGCCGACCCGCAGCAGGGAAACGACCTGCATGCCGGCGAAGGCCACGGCGGGGATGCGGCCCAGCACCAGCGGCCGCCCGGAGTGGCCCTGCGTCACGCGCGTCACCATCGCCACCAGCAGGCTGCCGAAGAAGCCCACCGAGATCGCATGCACCGGCGCCCGGCCGAGCGTGAATTCGCCCGTGCCGAGGAACCAGAGGCTTTGCGCCAGGTACAGCGCCAGCCCGACCGGCAGCCAGGCATAGCCGATGAAAAGAACGCGCAGCAGCGCCGGCGCCTTGCCGCGCGGCCACCACTTCCACAGCGTCAGCGCGGCGAGCGCCAGCAGCGGCAGGTCGACCAGCCACAGCCACGGGTAGAGGTGCGCGAGCTCCAGTGCGAGGTGGCCCAGCCACAGCGGCCAGCTCACCGCCAGCAGCCACATCGGCCGCCACGGACGGTAGCCGGCGACGACGTTGCCGGCGAAGAAGGGGAACATGCGGTGCGCCACCGTGGCGTACACCGGCACCAGCAGTCCGAAGGTGCCGATCTTGAGCATCGCGAACGCCAGCCGCGGCTCGCCCGGCACGTGCAGGTAGGCGGCGAAGGCCAGCAGCCCGGCCAGGCCCATCAGCAGGCCACCGAAGCAGGAGATCGCGTGCCAGTTGCCGCTGCGGTCGCGCGCCAGCCAGCCGGCCAGCACCACCATCGCCGTGAGCCAGCCCGCGAGGGTGTTGATCACGCCCAGGTGCACCAGCATCGCCGAGCCCGTGCCCAGCCCCGCCAGCACCAGCGCCTGGCCGGCGACCAGCCCGAGGCCGACCGGCAGGTAATGCCATTTGCTGGCCTCGGTCTGCGCCATCCAGCGCGGGAACACGGTGAGCAGGAAGCCGAAGATGAAGGTCGGCAGCACCTGGTACTGCATCACGAAGGCATGCATCCATCCGGCCGGCACGCTCGGCGTCGGCAGCCACCCGCCCAGCCATCCCGTCCACCACGCCATCGCGGCCAGCACGTTGGCGGCCCCGATGAAGAACAACAGCCGGTGCGGCGCCGCCGCCAGCGCGGAAAGATCAAGGGAACCAACGCGTTTCGTATCCATGCCGCCATGCTGCCAAGCAGCCCCCGGCGGCGCCTTGACCCAAATCATCCCTTCGCCCAACTGCCCGGATGGCGCAGCGTATGGCGCTGCGTATGGCGCCGGGGTCACCGCGGGATCGACTGGTAGATCCGGCGCCGGGGCCACCGCGGAAGCGAAGGTCGCTTTCTCCTCCGTGAAGCCTTTATGTCGGAGAAAGCGACCTTCGCTTCCGCGGCGTCCCCGGTGGAGTCGGTATGGGTTCCCAATGGAAGGCCCGTGGCCGTGCGCTCCGATGCTTGCGCGTGTGCGATCAGGACCAAGGCGCACCATCTTTCTCGCTGTCCTTGCTTGGCTAAACCGGCCATGGCGAGGTGCTCCTGCACGCCTCCCGCGCGCGTCCCTTCGGACGCGGAGTCAGGTTTCGAGGCCAGCGTGGAAGGTGGCCAGATTGCGAGACCTATCCGCCCGGCGGCGGGTGTGGGGTCTAGGCGGTGGTGGGCGTCACCTGCTTTTCTGACCGCTCCGTTGCGATGGCAGGGGCACTTGATGGTTCTCGAGATCAACCGCGTTCCCCGGGGCAACCCGCGTGCACCGGAACGTGCGGGTCGCCCAACGGAAAAGAACGGACCCAGGCTCCACGCCTTGCACCTCCACCCGCCGCCGGGCGGATAGGTCTCGCAATCTGGCCGTCTTCCACGCTGGCCAAGCAGTCTCACCTCGCGTCCGAAGGGACGCGCGCGATGGGCCGTCAGTAGCTATTTGCCTCGACCGGGTTAGCCAAGCCAGCCCAGCGAGAAAAATGGTGCGCCTTGGTCCTGATCGCACACGCGCAAGCATCGGAGCGCACGGCCGCGGGCCTTCCGTTGGGCGCCCAAACCGATACGCACCGGCGGCGCCGGGAAGGCGAGGGTCGCTTTCTCCGACATAAAGGCTTCACGGAGGAGAAAGCGACCCTCGTCTTCCCGGTGACGACGGCGCCATAGGCCACAGCAGAAAAAAGAGAGGGCCGCCAAGGCGGCCCTCTCGAAGTAACGGCAGGGCTCAGCGAGCGCTGTCGGCAGCCACTTCAGCCACCACCGACTTGCGCGGGGCAATCCAGAGCCGCAGCACGAACCAGGCCAGCGCGAACGCACCGACGCTGAAGATCGTGTCGCCCGGCACGCGCATCCACACCAGCATCTCGATGATGGGCTGCTGCATGAAGTCCGCCGAACGCGCGAACCAGTAGCCGTGGTCGATGGCGGCGATGAGCTGCAGCACGCCGATCGGGAGCAGGGTGAACAGCGCCATGCCGACCAGGCCGATGTTGAGCGCCCAGAAGCAGGTGCGCAGCGGGGCCTCCGGCCAGATCGCCTCCGGCTTCATGCCGCGCAGGCAGAACAGCATCAGGCCGATGCCGAGCATGCCGTACACACCGAACAGCGCCGTGTGGCCATGCAGCGGGGTCAGGTTCAGGCCCTGCATGTAGTACAGCGGCAGCGGCGGGTTGATAAGGAAGCCGAACAGGCCGGCGCCCACCAGGTTCCAGAACGCGACCGCCACGAAGAACAGGATCGGCCACTTGTAGCGCTGCATCCAGGGCGTGGCGTGGCCGAGCTTGAAGGTGTGGTAGGCCTCGAAGCCGACGTAGGCCAGCGGCACCACTTCCAGCGCAGAGAACGAGGCGCCCAGCGCGATCACCGCCACCGGCGTGCCGGTGAAGTACAGGTGGTGCAGGGTGCCCAGCACGCCGCCGGCCATGAACACGATGGTCGCGAACAGCGTCGCCAGGGTGCCGGTGCTGGTCTTGATCAGGCCCAGCTTGGTGAACAGGAAGGCGATGACCGCGGTGGCGAACACTTCGAAGAAGCCCTCGACCCACAGGTGCACCACCCACCAGCGCCAGTACTCGACCATCGACAGGTGCGTGTGCTCGCCCCACATCAGGCCGGCGCCGTAGAACAGGCCGATCGCGACGGTGGAGAGGAAGAGCAGGGTGGTGATGGACTTCGACTCGCCGCCGGCGCGGATGGCCGGCACCAGGCAACGGCCCACCAGCGTCAGCCACAGGCCCAGGCCGATGAACAGGAACCACTGCCAGAAGCGGCCGAGGTCCACGTATTCCCAGCCCTGGTGGCCGAACCAGAAGTTGTTGGCCAGGCCCAGCTTCTGCATCACCGCGAACCACTGGCCCGCGAACGAACCGACCACGATGATGATCAGGCAGACCCACAGGACGTGGACGCCAAGCGCCTGGAACTTCGGTTCATGCCCGGAGATCGCCGGCCCGATGTAGAGGCCCATGCCGAGCCACGCGGTCGCGATCCACAATACGGCCAGCTGCGTGTGCCAGGTGCGGGTGAGCGAGTAGGGCAGGTATTCGGCCAGCGCGAAGCCGTAGGCCTCCTGGCCTTCCACCTGGTAGTGCGCGGTGATGGCGCCCAGCAGGATCTGCACCAGGAACAGCGCGATCACGACCCAGAAGTACTTGGCCGTGGCCTTCATCGACGGCGTCACCACCACCTTGGCCAGCGGGTCGGTGGCCGGCAGCTGCAGCGGCGCCTCTTCCTTGCTGTGGTTCACGGCGTAGTGCCAGCCCAGCAGGGCGATGCCCGCGATCAGGAACAGCACGCTGAACACCGTCCACATGAACAGGTTCGAGGGCGGCACATTGCCCACCAGCGGCTCGTGCGGCCAGTTGTTGGTGTAGGTGATTTCCTTGCCCGGACGCTGGGTGACCGCCGACCAGGCCGTCCACCAGTAGAACGCCGTCATCGCGCGCCGGTGTTCGGCGTCGGCGACGGTGTTGTTCTTCATCGCGTAGTTCTCGCGCAGCACCGCCGTGGCCGGGTCGTTCCCGAACAGGCTCTGGTAGTGCGCTGAGACATTGCTGATGGCGAGGGCGCGATCATCGCTGATCACCACCGACTTCGCGCCCGCGTCGTAGGTGTTGGCGCGCATCATTTCGGTCAGGCGGGCGGTCAGGGCCGCCTGTTCGCCCTTGCCGAGCGCGTCGAAGCCCGCGACGGAATAATCCCGGCGGGCCCACTGGTCGAGGATGTCGACCGCCTCGCGGTGCAGCCAGTCGGCCGTCCAGTCGGGGGCGACGTAGCTGCCGTGGCCCCACACGGAACCAAGCTGCTGGCCGCCGGTGGTCTGCCAGACCTGGCGGCCGGTCTCGATGTCGGCGCGGGTGAAGACGACCTGCCCACTTTCCGTGACCACCTGTTCGGGGATCGGGGGCATCTCGCGATGGATCTCGCCGCCGACCCATAGCAGGACGGCAAACGAGACGGCGAGCAGGGTCGCGAGTGCGATCCATAGCTTGCAGGTACTGCTCATGACGGCTCTCCGGTTCAAGTCCCCGCCATGGTCGTCCCACCCGCCCACCCCGTCCCTGACCCAAGTCAAGTCGGCGTGCGCCATGCGCACGACATGGGGCTTCGCGGCAGCGCCGCCGCCCACAGCACTAGTACTTCTGCCCGACGTCTTGCTAGCGCCATCCTTGGCAGCAAACGTCGGCCGTTACGGGCTTCCTGCCCTCCACTTCAGAAGTACTAGTGCTGTGTGCGACGTCGCCCCGGGAGCCAGTCGCACACCGAGGGGAGGTCACAAGCCAGATCAACGGCTCTTGCCCGGGACTTGCGCGCGGGGCGGTGGGTGCTTTGGTTCCGGCGTGCCCGCGGTGTCGGGAGCGAGTGCTCTTGGCCGCGGTGTGCCCGCAGCATCCGGTGCGACGTCGCACGCTCAATAGGTACTTTTGAAGTGGAGGGCAGGAAGCCCGTAACGGCCGACGTTTGCTGCCAAGGATGGCGCTAGCAAGACGGCGGGCAAAAGTACCTATTGAGTGGGCGGCGGCGCTGCAACGATGAACCGGTGTGCTGCCCTTCGTGCGCAATGCGCACGTCACGTCGCGTCGCGTCAGTGGCGGAGGACGTGGAGGGCGAGGGCTTCGAGGCGGGCCGGGTCGAGGATCTCGAGTTCGCGGCGGTCGACGCGGACCAGCTTGTCTTCCTGCAGGCGCTTGAGCACCCGGCTGACGGTTTCGGGGGCCAGGCGCAGGTAGTTGGCGATGTCGGTGCGCGTCATGGTCAGGTGCAGGCGCGTGGCCGAAAAGCCCCGGCGCGCGTAGCGGCGCGACAGCGCCACCAGGAAGGCCGCCATGCGCTCGTCGGCGCTGAAGTCGCCGGCCAGCAGCGAGGCCTTGCCGATGTCCTCGCTGAGCAGCTTGAACAGCTGCGCCTGCAGGCCGGGCATGCGCGTGGCCAGCACGGCCATCTTCGGGAACGAGAAGCGGCAGAGCATCACCGTGTCGAGCGCCACCGCGTTGCAGGGGTAGCGCGCCTGGCTGATCGCGCTCAGGCCGATGATCTCGCCGGGCAGGTGGAAGCCCAGCACCTGCTCGTGGCCGGAGGCGTCGAGCACGTAGGTCTTGACCGTGCCGGCGCGCACCGCGGCGATGGCGTTGAACTCCTCGCCCTCGCGGAAGATGTGCTCGCCCTCGTGGAACGGACCGATGTGCTCGACCAGCACGTGCAGGTCCATGAGGTCGGCCTTGCCGTAGCCCTGCGACAGGCAGGCGTCGGAGAAGGCGCAGGTGCTGCAGAAGCGCAGCTCGTCGCCATCGTCCGCGGCAGCGGGCGACGGCAGGCTGCGCCGGCGGGCGGTCGGGCTCACGGGCGGCTCCCGGCGGCGGGGGCGGTCAGATCGCTTTCGAGAAGCGGACGGGTTCGGCCTGGGCCTGGTGCAGGTAGCGGTCGAAGCATGCGGCAATGATACGCACGAGCAGGCGCCCGCGCTCGGTCGCCCGCAGGCGGCCGGCCTCGACCACCACCAGGCCGTCGGCCTCGAGCGGGGCCAGCCGGGCCAGGTCTTCGGCGAAATATTCGCGGAAGTCGATCTCGTGGCGCAGCTCCAGCGGGGCGAAATCGACCACCCCGTGGCACATCAGCTGCTGGATCAGGTCGGCCCGCAGCACGTCGTCGGCGTCGAGCGCCATGCCTCGCCAGGTCGGCAGCCGGCCTTCGTCGATGGCGATCTCCCAGCTGGGCAGGTCGCGCGGGTTCTGGCTGTAGGTGTCGCCGACGTGGCTGATCGAGCTGACGCCCAGGCCGATCAGGTCGCAGTCGGCGTGGGTGGTGTAGCCCATGAAGTTGCGGTGCAGCTTGCCCTGCGCCTGGGCCTGGCTGAGGTCGTCGCTGGGCAGGGCGAAATGGTCCATGCCGATGTAGCGGTAGCCGGCGGCCGACAGCATCTGGATCGACAGCTGCAGCAGCCCGAGCTTTTCTTCGGCGCTGGGCAGCTGGCTCTCGTCGATGCGCTGCTGCGGGCGGAACAGCTGCGGCATGTGCGCGTAGCTGTACACCGCCAGGCGGTCGGGCCGGGCGGCGATCACGGTGTCGAGCGTGCGCTCGAAGCCCTCGCGGGTCTGCAGCGGCAGGCCGTAGATCAGGTCCACGTTCACCGAGCGGAAGCCGCTGCGGCGGCAGTTGCGGATCACCGCATTGGTTTCCTCCACCGACTGGATGCGGTTCACCGCGGCCTGCACGGCCGGGTCGAAGTCCTGCACGCCCAGGCTGGCGCGGTTGAAGCCCAGCTCGGCCAGGGCCTCGATGTCGCCGGGCTTGATCACCCGCGGGTCGATCTCGATCGAGAAGTCGCGCGCCGGGCTCTGGCTGAAGTGGAAGTGCCGGCCGAGCGTGTCGAGCAGCTCGCCGATCTGGTGCGGGGTGAGGAAGTTCGGGGTGCCGCCGCCGAGGTGCAGCTGCATCACGTCGCGGTCGCGGTCGAACATCGGGCCCAGCATCGCCGCCTCGCGCACGAGGCGGTCGAGGTAGGGTTCGGCGCGGTTGAAGTCGCGGGTGATGATGCGGTTGCAACCGCAGTAGAAGCAGGGGCTGAAGCAGAACGGCACGTGCACGTACAGCGACAGCCGGCGCGGGATCGGGTCTTCGTTGCTCTTCTGCGCGGCGCGCCGGAACTCGGCTTCGCCGAAGCCGGTCTTGAACTGCGGCGCGGTCGGGTAGGAGGTGTAGCGCGGCCCCGGTTTGTCGTAGCGGCGCAGCAGCTCGGCGTCGAAGGGAGGAATGGCGGTCATGGCAGGCAGGTTAGGCGCGCCCGGCGCCCGGCGCCTTGACCGACGTCAAGCCGCCGCTCCTGTAGGAGGGCCTTCAGGCCCGAAGCCCTTGGGCGAAAAGCTTCGGGCCTGAAGGCCCTCCTACCGGGGCGAGGTCAGATCCAGCGGGCGCGGCGCAGCAGGATGAACAGGCCGCCGACGATGGCCGCGGTGACGCCGATCAGGATCCCGTAGCTGTAGCGGCCGCCGACCTCGGGCATGTGCTCGAAGTTCATGCCGTACCAGCTGGCGACCAGGGTGGGCGCGGCCAGCAGGCCGGCCCAGCCGGCCAGGCGCTTGACCACTTCGCCCTGGGCCACGGTGACCAGGGCCAGGTTCACCGACATCGCCGCGGTCAGCATCTCGCGCAGGGTGTCGGTGGCGTCGTTGACCCGCAGCGTGTGGTCGAACACGTCGCGGAAGTAGAGCCGCATCTCCTCGCCCACCATCTGGGTGTGGACGCGGGTGAGCTGGCCGGTGATGTCCTGCATCGGCGCCACCGCCAGCCGCAGGCGGGTGAGTTCGCGCTTGAGCTCGTAGAGCTTGCGCACGGTCTGCTTGCTGAAGCTCTCGGCGAAGATGTCCTGCTCGAGGTCGTTGAGCTGGTCGCGGAACTCGTCGACGATCGGCATGTAGTTGTCGACGATGTAGTCGAGCACCGCGTAAAGGCCGTAGGTAGGGCCCAGCGCCAGCAGCTCGGGCTCGCGTTCGCAGCGGGCGCGCACCGTGCTGTAGGACAGCGAGGTGCCGTGGCGCACGGTGACCAGGTAGCGCGTGCCGACGAACATGTGCGTCTCGCCGAACGAGACCTTGCCGTCGAGCGCCTGCGCGGTATGCACGGCGATGAACAGCGAGTTGCCGTAGGCCTCGATCTTCGGGCGCTGGTGGGCGTGGTGGGCGTCCTCGACGGCCAGGTCGTGCAGGTCGAACTCTTCCTGCAGCTTGTCGAGGAGGGCTTCTTCCGGTTCGTACAGGCCCACCCAGACGAAGCTGCCGTCGTCGACCGCCAGCACGTCGCTGATCTCGTCGAGGGTCAGGTCGCGGCGGCTGCCGTCGCGTCCGTAGCGGACGCAGTTGACGACGCAGGCGGGGTCGGCGGGGAAGCTGTTCTCCATGCCGGCATCATCGGCCCCGGGGCCGGGGCCGGCAAGCCTTCAGCCGCGCGGGTCGAGCCGGCGCAGCAGCGCCCAGTGCAGCGGCAGCAGCAGGAGCACCCACTCGACGTTCTCCTGCGGGCGGAACGGCAGGAACTTCAGGAAGCCCGCGAGGGCCGCGCCTGCCACCACGATCCGCAGCAGCCAGCGGAAGCGCACCGAGGGCTCGCGACCGCGCAGGCGGGCCCAGCCGCCGGGCAGCAGGAACAGGCACAGCGGGCTCAGCAGCAGCAGGTTTTCGTTGCCGTGGCCGGCGACGTGGGCGCTGCCGAACCAGATGAACAGCATCGTCAGGCCCGCCAGCCCGGCCACGGTCCAGAAGCCCAGCGCGATGCCGGCGACGGCACGCGGGGCGCGGCGGCCCAGCCACAGCACGGCCAGCGCCAGCGCGATGCCGGCGAACAGCGCGGGCACCCTCAGGCGCGGCGCTTCGGCCGGGGGCTGGCCGATGCGGTGCGGGTGCAGGACCTCCTCGGCGACCACCAGCGGGCGGCCGTCGGCCAGGCGCACTTCGCGCAGGGCGTCCCGCAGGCGCATCGGGATGAAGGATTCTTCCCAGCGCGACAGCGGCTTGTCGGCGTAGCCGGCGAGGCCAACGTGGAAGCCGATCGCCATCCACGCGGCGGGCGCGGCCAGGCGGACGGATTCGCTGCGGTAGGTGTTGCCCTGCGAGCGGCCGGTGAGTTGGGTCTTCAGGACGCCGCCCAGGGCTTCGTCCAGGGCGTCGCGGACCTGGGTGGAGCAGTTGCTGGTGTAGTAGTCGTAGCGGTAGCGCGCATCGTCGCCGCTGGCGCGTTCGTCGAGCGAGGCGGCGAGCGCGCGGGCCTGGTCCGGTGCGAGGTCCAGCCACTGCAGGCTGGCGCCGCGGCCAAGCTCGCGGTAGCGGGCCATGTCCTGCTCCAGCGGCAGCGCGACCAGCCAGTAGCGCATCTGGCCGTGGATGAAGTTGGCGAAGAAGTTCGGCTCGTCGAGGTCGAAGTAGCCGAAGTTGTACGAGATGCGGCGGCCGCTGGCGGGGTCGTCGACCACGATGGCGTTGTGGCCGAAGCGTTCGAAGAAGATTTCGCCGGGCTCCATCGTGACCACGCCGATGCGCGGGGCGGGGGGCTGGGTGGAAGCCTGCGGCGCCGGCGCTTGCTCCGCGCCTGGCGAGGCGGGCATCTCCAGCGCGGGCGGGAGCGCCGCCGGGGCCGGCCGGGCCGCCGCCGGCGCCAGCAGCGCCGTCAGCAGCCACAGGACCAGCGCGGCGGCGAGGCCCGCGTTACTCCGGGCCATGCACGCTCAGCACGAAGGTGTGGACGCGGCGCTGGTCGGCGCGACCGACGCGGAAGTGGAAGCGGCCCAGCGAAAGTTCTTCGCCGGCCTCGGGCAGGTGGCCGATGGCGGAGGTGACCAGGCCGCCGATGGTGTCGTACTCGTCGTCGTCGAAGTCAGCGCCGAACTGCTCGTTGAAATCGGAGATCGGGGTCAGGGCATCGACCAGGAACTGGCCGTCGGCCTGGGCGGCGATCAGCTTGGCCTCGTCGGCGTCGTCGTGCTCGTCGTCGATCTCGCCGACGATTTGCTCGAGCACGTCCTCGATGGTGACCAGGCCGGCGACGCCGCCGTGCTCGTCGACCACGATGGCCATGTGGTTGCGCGAGAGCCGGAATTCCTTGAGCAGCACGTTCAGGCGCTTGGATTCGGGGATCAGCACCGCCGGGCGCAGCAGTTCGCGGACGCTGCCGGGGCCGCCGTCGGCGACCATGCCGCGCAGCAGGTCCTTCGCGAGCAGGATGCCGAGGATTTCGTCGCGGTCCTCGCCGTGGACCGGGAAGCGGGAGTGGCCGGATTCGACCACCATCTTCATCAGGTCGAGGAACTTCGCATCGAGCGGCAGGGAGACCATCTGCGAGCGCGGGACCATGATGTCGCCGACCTGCAGCTCGGACACCGACAGGGCGCCCTCGAGCATCTTCAGGGTATCGGCGCCGAGCAGGCCGTTGGCCTGGGCATCGCGCAGGATCTCGACCACGTCGTCGAGGGTCTGGGGTTCGCCGGAAAAGGCCAGGCTCAGGCGTTCAAGCCAGGAGCGGCGTTCCGGCGGGCTACTAGGGGAATCTTCGGACATTTCCGTGGAATAGGCGCCCGGGGGGCGGTCGGCGGAGTGTAGCAAAAGCGGTACCGGGTTCATTTTCATCCTCATTGAGACAGGCGGGTGCGGGCGCGCCCGCCTGTCTCAATGAGGATGAAAATGAACCCGGTACCGCTTTTCTTACGGGAGGTCGCAGCGGCCGGTGGCGCAGGCGGCGGCGCGGGCCTGGGCGCGGGTGGCGGCGCGGCGGACCAGCCAGCCGTAGGCGCGGTTGAGCCGCAGCCAGGACAGGGGCTGGCGGAGGCGGGCGACCCAGGGATAGAGGCGGTTCCAGAGCGGGCGCAGGCGGGGGTTGGCCCACAGCCTGGCCATGCCGTGCAGGCCGGCGGCGGCGTAGGCCAGCTCGAACACGTCCACCCCGATGAACCAGCGTCCGGCGGCGTCCCGGGCGTGGATCAGGCGCATCAGGTCGGCGCGGGCGATGCCGGCGGCGTCCAGGTGGACGTCGGCGAAGCCGGGGGGCGAGGCGTCCACCAGGGTGAGGCGGGACTGGGCGTCGTGGTCTTTCAACGCGTGCATCTCCTCCCGGCAGAGCGGGCAGGAAGCGTCGTAGTAGATGACCAAAGGCCAGGTGGCGTTCATGGTTTGCTTCCGTCGCGGATCAGTTTCTGGATGCGGCTGCCGAGTTTCATCACCTTCATCAGGGTCGCGGGTTCCAGCCGCAGCATCTCCTCGCCCCAGGACGACAGGGCCGTCATCAGGGCGAGGGTTTCCTGCATGCGCTTGCGGGCATCGGCGTCCTCACCCGGGAAGGCGGGATCGCTGGTGAGCTCCTGCAGCAGGCTGACGGTGGGGTCGAACTCGCGCGCCTTGCGTTCGCGTACCACGGTACGGAACAGCTCCCACACGTCGCGTGAAGTCTCGAAGTGGTCGCGGCGTTCGCCCATCAGGTGCGAGACGCGGACCAGCTTGAGGTTCATGAGCTCGCGCAGGCTGTTGCTGACGTTCGAGCGGGCCACCCGCAGCACCGAGGCGATGGTCTCGGCGTCCATGGGCCGGCCGGCGAGGAAGAGCAGGGCGTGGACCTGGGCGACCGTACGGTTCACGCCCCAGCGCGAGCCCATCTCGCCCCAGTGCAGCACGAAGCGGCGGCTGATGGGGCTCAGCGGGTCGGGGGCGTACTCGGCGGTTTCTTCGGTCATGGCGGGGTGTCTGGGCGCTGCCCTGGGAAGCTTGCAGTCAGGCTAGTCCCGGCATATATTTCTGTCAAGACAGAAAAAACTGTCAAAACGAGGTGCCGCATGGATGCTTGCCGGAATCCCGATCCTCCCGCCCGCCGCGTGCTGGTCCTCGGCGGGGGCGGCTTCATCGGCCGACATGCCGTGGCCGCCCTGCTTGCCCAGGGCGACGATGTCCTGATCGGCAGCCGGCACCCGGAGCGCCTCGACCGGCGACTGCCCGATGCCGCCCGGGCCTGCCTGCGCCGCCGCGCGCGCTTCGAGCAGCTGCTGGCCGCCGAGGACTGGCGGCCCCTGCTGGAAGGCATCGAGGTCGTGGTCAATTGCGTCGGCATCCTCCGGCCGCGAGGCCGGGAAACCTACCAGCGCGTCCACCATCTCGCCCCGGCGGCGCTGGCCGAGGCCTGCCGCCGCGGTGGCAAGCGCCTGGTCCACGTCTCGGCCCTGGGCCTGCAGGCACCGATGCGCAGTGGCTTTCTGCGCTCGAAGGCCGACGGCGAGGCGGCGCTGCGCCGGAGTGGCGCCGACTGCTGCATCGTCCGGCCGTCCCTGCTGGACGCGGAAGCGGGCGGATACGGCGCCGCCTGGATCCGCCGCGTCGCACGCTGGCCGCTGCACGCCATACCTGCCGACGCCACCGGCCGCATCGCCGCGATGGATGTCCGCGACCTGGGCCTGGCCCTGGCCGCGCTGGCCCGCAAGCCGCGCCTGGCCGACGAACGCGGCCCCGCGGAATTCGAACTGGGCGGTACGACCGCCCTCGCCCTGGGCGACTACCTCGCGGCCATGCGCCTTGATCTGACCGGTCGGCCCGCGCGTCGCGTGCCCGTGCCGGGACTGCTGGCCCGCCTCGCCAGCCACGCCTGCGACCTGCTGCACCTCACGCCGTTCTCGTTCGGCCACTGGGAGCTGCTGCGGCGCGACAACGTGCCGATGCACAACGCCCTGCCGGAGCTGCTGGGCCGCCCGCCCCGGCCGGTCATCGCCAGCCAATCCAATGAACCCGGTTCATTTGGGTTAGTAGGGGTCGGGGAGACCTAGGGTAGCGAGGATGTCGCGCTCGATTTGCTCCATGGCCTCGGCTTCGCGTTCGTCCTCGTGGTCGAGGCCGAGCAGGTGCAGCACGCCGTGGATGGTGAGGTGGGCGTAGTGGGCGTTGAGCGGTTTGCCCTGTTCAAGGGCTTCCTTGGCCACCACCGGGGCGCAGATCACCAGGTCGCCGAGCAGGGGCAGGGTGACGCCCTCGGGCAGCTCCACCGGGAAGCTCAGCACGTTGGTGGCGTAGTCCTTGCCACGGTAGTGCCGGTTCAGGGCGCGGCCTTCCTTCGCATCCACCAGGCGGATGGCGAGGTCGGCGCGCTTGATGCGCCCCTGCGCGGCCGCGGCCGCCCAGCGCCGGAAGCTGGTGGCGGCCGGCAGGCCCGCGCGCGGCAGGCCATAGGTGACGCTGACGTCGAGTTGAACCGGGCCCTTGGTCATTCCTGCGACTCCTTGCCGTCGCGGGCATCGTAGGCCCGGACGATGCGCGCCACCAGCGGATGCCGCACCACGTCGTGGGCGGTGAAGAAGGTGAAGCTGATGCCCTCGACCCCGCGCAGCACGTCGATGGCGTCTCGCAGGCCCGATTTCTGGTGCTTGGGCAGGTCGACCTGGCTCAGGTCGCCGGTGATCACGGCGGTGCTGCCGAAGCCGATGCGGGTCAGGAACATCTTCATCTGCTCGATCGAGGTGTTCTGCGCCTCGTCCAGGATCACGTAGGCGTCGTTGAGCGTGCGGCCGCGCATGTAGGCCAGCGGCGCGATCTCGATGACGTTGCGCTCGAGCAGCTTGGCCACCTTCTCCACGCCCAGCATTTCGTACAGCGCGTCGTAGAGCGGCCGCAGGTAGGGGTCGACCTTCTGGCTGAGGTCACCGGGCAGGAAGCCCAGCTTCTCGCCGGCCTCCACCGCGGGACGCACCAGCAACAGCCGCTGCACGCGCGACTCGTTCAGCGCCTCGACCGCGCTGGCCACCGCCAGGAAGGTCTTGCCGGTGCCGGCCGGCCCGATGCCGAAGTTGATGTCGTGGGTGGTGATCGCGTGCAGGTACTTGGCCTGGTTGGCGCCGCGCCCGCGCACGGTGCCGCGCTTGACCTTGATCGCCACTTCCTGCGGCTCGAAGCCATCCTCGCCGGTGATCCGCTCGAGGTGCGCGCTGCCAAGGTGGGTGTGGATGCGGTGCGGGTCGAGCGTTTCGGTGGCGGCGTCCTCGTAGAGCTTGCGCAGCAGCTTCTCCGCCGCCGCGGCCGCCTTGGCCTCGCCGCTCACGCGGAAGACATGGCCGCGGTTGGCGATCTCCACGCCCAGCCGCAGCTCCATCTGCCGCAGGTGCTCGTCGAACGGCCCGGCCAGGTTCGCCAGCCGCTCGTTGTCCTCCGGCTCCAGCACGAAATCACGATGTACGGCGTGTTTGGTCATTTGGTTTCTTGCCACGGATGAACACGGAAAAGACGGATGGCCACGGATGAAGCGGATTGAATCTCTTGACGCGGATTTACGCGGATAAACGCGGATAGAGCAGAAAAAATGAAGAGAATAAAACCATGATCGCTTTTGACCTATCCGCGTTCATCCGCGTAAATCCGCGTCAAAAACTCTTATGGCTCTATCCGTGTTCATCCGTCTTTATCCGTGTTCATCCGTGGCAAAAACGCTCTTCTATTCGCCGGACACCACCACCTCGCCACGGAGCGAGTTGGTGCGGGCCTCGGTGATGCGGAGGTCGACGAACTGGCCGACCAGACGCGGGTGGCCGGGGAAGTTCACGTTGCGCATGTTCTCGGTCTTGCCGGTGAGCTCGTCGGGGTTGCGGGCGCTGGGGCCCTCGATCAGGACGCGCTGCACCGTGCCCACCATCGCTTCGGAGATGCGGCGGGCGTTGGCGTTGATCGCCGCCTGCAGCCGGTGCAGGCGCGCGCTGGCCACGTCGGCCGGCACCTCGTCGTGCAGGTTGGCCGCGGGCGTGCCCGGTCGGCGGGAGTAGGCGAAGCAGAAGCTCTGGTCGAAACCGATCTCGTCGACCAGCTTGAGCGTGGCCTCGAAGTCGCGCTCGGTCTCGCCCGGGAAGCCGACGATGAAATCCGAGGCCACCACGATGTCCGGCCTGGCCTCGCGCAGGCGCCGGATGCGCGCCTTGTACTCGAGCACCGTGTGCCCGCGCTTCATCGCCGCCAGGATGCGGTCCGAGCCCGACTGCACCGGCAGGTGCAGGTAGCTGGCCAGCTGCGGCACGTCGCGGTGCGCGTCGATGAGCGCGTCGGAGAACTCGACCGGATGCGAGGTGGTGTAACGGATCCGGCCGACGCCCCCGATCGTGGCGATGGCGCGGATGAGCGTGGCGAGGTCGGCGGTGTCGCCGGCGTCGCCGATCGGCCCGCGGTAGGCGTTGACGTTCTGGCCCAGCAGGTGGATCTCGCGCACGCCCTGTGCCGCCAGCTGCGCGCACTCGAGCAGCACGTCGTCGAACGGCCGCGACACTTCCTCGCCGCGCGTGTAGGGCACCACGCAGAACGAGCAGTACTTGCTGCAGCCCTCGATGATCGAGACGTAGGCGCTCGGCCCCTCGGCCCGCGGCTCGGGCAGGCGGTCGAACTTCTCGACCTCGGGGAAGCTGATGTCCACCTGCGGCCGGCCGGTGGCGCGCCGCGCCTCGATCATCTCGGGCAGGCGGTGCAGGGTCTGCGGGCCGAACACCAGGTCCACGTGCGGCGCGCGGCGCAGGATCGCCTCGCCTTCCTGGCTGGCGACGCAGCCGCCGACGCCGATGATGACCGGCTTGTCCTTCTTGAGGTGCTTCCACTTGCCGACCAGCGAGAACACCTTGTCCTCGGCCTTCTCGCGGATCGAGCAGGTGTTGACCAGGATGACGTCGGCCTCGGCCTCGTCGTCGGTGAGTTCCAGGCCGTGCCGGTCGGCGAGCACGTCGGCCATCTTGGCCGAGTCGTACTCGTTCATCTGGCAGCCGTGGGTCTTGATGTGGAGCTTGCCCCGGGCGGGCGAGTTCACGGGCATGGCGGCGGTTAATCCGTTCCGTGGCGGGCCGACATTCTACCGCTCCTGTAGGAGGGCCTTCAGGCCCGAAGCTCTTCGCCGAGAAGCTTCGGGCCTGAAGGCCCTCCTACGGGGGCCGGGCTTGGCTTTGGGCCGGGGTTGGAGTAAACACGCGCCATGACTGCGTTGCGACCGCTGGCACTGGCATGCCTGTTCCTGGCCCCCCCGGCCTGGGCGGGCACGCTGTACAAGTGCACCGGCGCCGACGGCATCCCGAACTACACCGGCAAGCGGGTCGATGGCGCCAGCTGCAAGGTGGTCTCGACCTACACCGCGGCCGATGCCCGCCCGCGCGGCCCGGCGCCCCGGCCCGCCGCGGCGTCGGCCCCCGCGACGCCGGCCGCATCCGTGGCCTCGGGAGGCGCCGGCTCGGCCGGGCAGGCCAGGGCCACCCCGGCGTCCCGGGTCGAGTTCCGCACCGCGGCCCCCGGCCAGCAGCTGGCCGCGGCTCCGGCCAAGGGCGGCGCCCGCGTCACCCGCGGCGCCATGTACAAGTACGAGCGCGACGGCGTCACCCACTACACCAACGTCCGCCCGGGCGGCGATGCCGGCGCCCGCCTGTTGTTCAGCTACGTCGAGGCCTGCTACGCCTGCGGCGCGCTGCCGGGCGTCGATTTCGGCACCGTGCGGCTCAACACCGAGGCCTACGCGGCCGAGGTGCGCGCCGCCGCCGCCGAGTTCGGGGTGGAGGAGGCCGTGGTGCGGGCCATCATCCACGCCGAGTCGGCCTTCCGCCCCAACGCCGTCTCGCATGCCGGCGCGCAGGGCCTGATGCAGCTGATCCCGGCCACGGCCAGCCGTTTCGGCGTCTCCGACGTGTTCGACCCGAACCAGAACATCCGCGGCGGCGTGCAGTACCTGGCCTGGCTGCTCAAGCGCTACGAGGGCAACCTGACCCTGGCCGCCGCCGGCTACAACGCGGGTGAAGGCGCGGTGGACCGCCACGGCGGCGTCCCGCCCTACGCCGAGACCCAGCGCTACGTCCAGCGCGTGGGCACCCTGGCCGAACGCTACCGGGGCGTCCTGGCCAGCCAGTAACCCCCTTGCCGGCGGCGTTGTCGCTGCCGCGCCCCGTCCGCTACAATTGCGCGTCTTTGCGGGGGCTGGTCCGCCCCGCATCTCTGTTTTCAGCCACTTAGCAAGTTTTTCGGAGAGCCGGATGGCTAACGAAGGGGTCAATTCAGGCCGTCGCCGCTTCCTGACCGCCACCACCGCCGTTGTCGGCGCGGTGGGCGTGGCAGGTGTCGCGGTGCCGTTCATCAGTTCCTGGAAGCCGAGCGCGCGCGCCCAGGTCGCCGGTGCGCCGGTCGAGGTCGACATCAGCAAGATCGACCTCGAGCCGGGCATGCGCATGATCGTCCAGTGGCGCGGCAAGCCGGTCTGGATCTTCAAGCGCACGCCGGAACAGCTGGCGGCGCTGCCGTCCATCAACGACCGCCTGCGCGACCCGAACTCCGACAACGTCGAGCAGACGCCGGCGTTCGCCAAGAACGAAGGCCGCTCGATCAAGCCCGAGCTCGCCGTCATCGTCGGCATCTGCACCCACCTGGGCTGCTCGCCGACCTACGTGCCGGAGCTGCAGCCGCAGGCCTTCGACAGCGAGTGGCAGGGCGGCTTCTACTGCCCGTGCCACAACTCGCGCTTCGACCTCGCCGGCCGCGTCTACCAGGGCGTCCCGGCCCCGTCGAACCTCGAGGTCCCGCCTTACCACTTCGTTGACGACTCGCGCGTCATCGTTGGTATTCCGCCGGAAGGAGCCGCGTAATGGCCAACGTCATCAACCGCACGGTCGAATCGGTCACGGGCTGGTTCAACGACCGCACGCCGGGCCTCATCCCGGCGTACAAGAAGCACATGTCGGAGTACTACGCTCCGAAGAACTTCAACCTCTGGTACTACTTCGGCTCGCTGGCCATCCTGGTGCTGGTCAACCAGATCGTCACCGGCATCTTCCTGACGATGCACTACAAGCCGTCCGCGGCCGAGGCCTTCGCCTCGGTCGAGTACATCATGCGCGACGTCGAGTGGGGCTGGCTGATCCGCTACATGCACAGCACCGGCGCCTCCATGTTCTTCGTGGTGGTGTACCTGCACATGTTCCGCGGCCTGGTGTACGGCTCGTACCAGAAGCCGCGCGAGCTGGTCTGGGTGCTGGGCGTGATGATCTTCCTGGTCCTGATGGCCGAGGCCTTCATGGGCTACGTGCTGCCCTGGGGCCAGATGTCCTACTGGGGCGCGCAGGTGATCATCAACCTGTTCGGCGCCATCCCGGTGGTCGGCAACGGCCTCACCGAGTGGATCCGCGGTGACTACCTGGTCGCCGACGCCACCCTCAACCGCTTCTTCGCCCTGCACGTGATCGCGCTGCCGCTGGTGCTGCTGCTGCTGGTCGTGCTGCACCTGGGCGCGCTGCACGAAGTGGGCTCGAACAACCCGGAAGGCGTGGACATCAAGAAGGTCAAGGACAAGGCCACCGGCATCCCGAAGGACGGCATCCCCTTCCACCCTTACTACACGGTGAAGGACCTGTTCGGCGCCGGCTTCTTCCTGATCCTGTTCGCCTTCATCGTCTTCTTCGCGCCGACCATGGGCGGCTGGTTCCTCGAGTGGGACAACTTCATCGAGGCCGACCCGCTGGTGACCCCGGCGCACATCAAGCCGGTGTGGTACTTCACGCCCTTCTACGCGATGCTGCGCGCGATCCCCGACAAGCTGTTCGGCGTGATCGTGATGGGCGGCGCCACGATGATCCTGTTCGCGCTGCCGTGGCTCGACCGCTGCAAGGTCAAGTCGATCCGCTACCGCCCGATGCTGCACAAGATCCTGATCACCATCTTCGTGGTGGCCTTCGTGGTCCTGGGCTGGCTGGGCGCGCAGACCGGCTCCGACACCCAGAAGCTGGTGGCCCAGATCCTGACCGCCTACTACTTCGCCTTCTTCCTCCTGATGCCGATCTGGTCCGCGATGGGCCAGACCAAGGCCGTTCCCGAGCGGGTGCCCGAGCATGACTAAGCTGCGTCTCTTCGCCCTCCTGCTGGCCTTCGCGCCCGCGCTTGGCCTGGCGGCCAGCGCCGGCCCGCTGGAATCCTCGGGCACCGACCTCAGCGACCGCGCCTCCCTGCAGCGCGGCGCCGGCCTCTACATGAACTACTGCGCCGGCTGCCACGCCCTGTCCCTGCACCGCTACTCGCGGATCGCGGACGACCTGGGCCTGAGCCCGGAGCTGGTGGAACAGAACCTGATGCCGGCCAGCGCCAAGATCGGCGAGAACATCAACACCGGCATCAGCGCCGGCGACGGCAACGCCTGGTTCGGCAAGGCGCCGCCCGACCTGAGCCTGATTTCCCGCGCGAAGCTTGGCGGCCCGGACTACGTGTATTCGTACATGAAGGGCTTCTACATCGACGAATCCCGCCCGCTGGGCTGGAACAACACCGTGTTCCCGGGCGCCTCGATGCCGCACGTGCTCTGGGAAATGCAGGGCATCCAGCGCCCGGTCTACGAGCAGGGTGCCGACGGCCAGCCGCACGTCGCCCGCCTCGAGCTGGTGCAGCCGGGCCGCCTCGACGCCAAGGCCTACGACCAGGTGGCGCGCGACATCAGCGCCTTCCTGCAGTACGTGGCCGAGCCGGCCGCGCTCAAGCGCGAGTCGGTGGGTGTGTGGGTGGTGCTGTTCCTGGCCTTCTTCACCTTCATCGCCTATCTGCTGAAGGTCGAGTACTGGCGCGACGTGCACTGACCATCACCGGTCACGCCGTCCCGAAAGGCCGCCTCCGGGCGGCCTTTTGCTGTCCGAGGCCCGGGAAATGGCGGGATTTGGCCCTCCGGCCCCGGGCCGGCGGGCGTCCGGTACGTGACAGTCTTGCGGCGGGCGGCCCGTTTCGGGCAGGGTTAGGGCTTCCGATGACCGTTGGCAGAGGGGCCGGCGGCACCGCGAGAGGGGAACCCGATGGCTGCCAGTCCGCGCATCCGCAACGCCCTGACGCTGTTTTCAGCCCGTGACTGCGTGGTTTGCCACCGCGTCCGGCTGGTATTGGCGGCCAAGGGCGTCACCTACGAACTGGTGCCGGTCGACCCGGGCAGCCCGCCCGAGGACCTGGTGGACCTCAATCCCTACCATTCCGTCCCGACCCTGGTGGACCGCGACCTGGTGCTCTACGCCGCCTCGGTGGTCTCGGAATACCTGGACGAGCGCTACCCGCACCCGCCGCTGATGCCGGTGGACCCGCTGTCGCGCGCCCGCCTGCGCCTGGCCATGCTGCGACTGGAGCACGACTGGGTGCCGCACGTGCAGGCCATCCAGAACGGCAACAAGGCCCAGGCCGACGCCGGCCGCAAGCGCCTGAAGGAGCTGCTGATCGCCGCGCTGCCGCTGTTCAAGGCCTCCAAGTTCTTCCTCAACCCCGAGATGAGCCTGGCCGACTGCGCCATCGCGCCGATCATCTGGCGCCTGCCGGCGCTGGGCATCGTGCTGCCCAAGGAAGCCAAGCTGATCGAGGACTACGGCATGCGGATCTTCCGCAACCCGGCCTACCTGCGCAGCCTGACGCCCGAGGAAAAATCCCTGCGCGAGCTGCCTCAATGACCGAGGGCGCCAAGCCGATGGGTTCCAACCGCCCCTACCTTTTGCGGGCGTTGAACGAGTGGATCTGCGACAACGGCATGACGCCCTACCTGCTGGTGGATGCGGCGCGCGAGGGCGTGCAGGTGCCGGCCTCGGTGGTCAAGGACGGGCGCGTGGTGCTCAACATCGCGCCGCGCGCGGTGGCGCACCTGGTGATCGACAACCGCGAGGTCCGCTTCATGGCGCGCTTCGGTGGCGTCAGCCAGGCGGTGCTGGTGCCGGTGGGCGCGGTGCTGGCGATCTACGCCCAGGAAACGGGGCAGGGGATGATGCTGCCCGAGGACGGCGCGATGCTGCCCGACGATTCCCCGGAGCCGCCGCCGGGTCCCGACGCGGGCGGCGAGGGGCCGCGCCGCAGCCACCTGCGCGTGGTCAAGTAAGGCGGGTTCAGTGCAGGGCGTCCTGCGGCGGCATCGGGCCCATCAGGGAGCGCAGTCGCCGGCCGTGCAGCACGATGCGGCCGGCGTGGCGGTCGTCGCCATTGATCGAGTACTCGAACCCGTACTGGCGCTCCATCCCGATCCAGCCATCGCCGCCCCGGCGGGGTCGCATGGACAGCAGGTGCACGCTCTGGTCGAGCCAGACCACGCCCGCCCGCTGGCAGGCGTGGCGGCCGTACTGGGTGGCGGTTTCAGCGGCCGCGCGCCCGGCGAACCAGAACGCAAGCGCCGCTATCGCGAGAAGCATCATTATCAGTGTGCCGAGCATGTCGGCAGTGTGGGGACGGTCACGCTTGGCCGCAAGCGCACCCCCTGCCTTGTTTGGCCGGGCATGGCTAAGATAGGCGCGGACGCCGCCCCCCCCGGGCCATCGCCGATTCGCAGGAGAGCGAAGATGAAGCTGGTGTTTCCCAATGGCGAACATGGCCAGGTGCTGCTCAGCGCCGGCGTGAACAAGATCGGTTCGGCGCCCGAGGGCGCCGTGGTGCTGGCCGAGGAAGGCATCCACCCGCTGCACTGCGAGATCCACGTCACCGGCACCGGCGCGAACCTGCAGGTACCGCAGGGCGGTGGCCCCGTGTCGGTGAACGGCAAGCCGGTCGCCGACATCATGGCGCTGCGCGGCGGCGACCAGATCGGCATCGCCGGCATCGTCGCCAGGTTCGCCATTGTCGAGCCGGCGCGCAGCGCGCCCGCGCCGGGCGTCGTGCCGGGTTCCGACGAAGACAGCGGCGCCACCCGCGTGCGTGCGGCCGTGCCCAAGTACGTGCTGCGCGGCGTGTCCGGCGCGGTGTTCGGCAAGGTGTTCCCGGTCTCCGGGCCGGTGGTCATCGGGCGCGCGCCCGAGGCCGACATCTCGGTGCCTGCCGACGAGATCTCGCGCCGGCATGCCCTGGTCAAGCCCGCGGGCGACGGCCTGTCGGTCGAGGACCTCGGATCTTCCAACGGTACCTACATCAACAACCGCCGCGTGCAGCAGGGTTTCCTGAGCCCCGGCGACGAACTGCGCCTGGATGCGGTGCGCTTCATCGTGGTCGCGCCCGGCATGGAAATGGCCCAGCAGACCAGCCGCATGCACCAGACCGAAGCGGTGCCGCCGCCGCAGGCCGCGGCGGTCAGCAAGTGGGTGCCGATCATGCTCACCGCCGCGGCGGCGCTGGTGATCGTGGCGCTGGTGCTCGGCCGCGGCTGAGCCGCGGCGCCGGCCTCAGGCCGGCGGATCGCCCAGGCGCAGGGACAGATCCAGCGCCTGCACGTGCTTGGTCAGCGCGCCCACCGAGACGAAGTCCACGCCGGTGGCGGCGATCGCCCGCAGGCGCTCGCCGGTGACGCCGCCCGACACTTCCAGCGGCGTTCGGCCGGCGGCGCGGGCCACCGCCTCGCGCAGGTCGGCTTCGCTGAACTCATCGACCAGGATGCGGTCGCAGCCGGTGGCCAGGGCCTGGTCGAGTTCGTCCAGGGTTTCCACTTCGATGATCAGCGGCAGCGCCGGGTGCCTTGCGCGCGCGGCGGCGGCCGCGGCCGCGATCGAGCCGGCGGCGTGGATGTGATTTTCCTTCAGCATCACCGCGTCGAACAGGCCGATGCGGTGGTTCATGCCGCCGCCGGCGCGCACCGCGTACTTCTGCGCCAGGCGCAGGCCGGGCAGGGTCTTGCGGGTGTCGAGGATGCGGGTGCGGGTGCCGGCCACCTCGGCCACGTAGCGCGCGGTGGTGGTGGCGGTGGCGCTGAGCGTCTGCAGGAAATTCAGGGCGGGGCGCTCGGCGCTGACCAGGGCGCGGGTGCGCGCGTGGATGACCACGACGACGGTGCCGGCGCTGACCGGCTCGCCCTCGGCGACGCGCCAGTCGAGCAGCGCGGCCGGGTCGAGCGCGCGGAAGCAGGCGTCGAACCAGGGCCGGCCGGCGACCACGCCGGCCTCTTTCGCGATCACGTAGGCGCGGCCCGGTACGTCCGGGAGCAGGTCGGCGGTGGCATCGCCCGGGCCGATGTCCTCTGCCAGGGCGCGGGCCACGTCGGCGGCGACGGCGTCGGCCGGCGGCGGCGTCAGGGCGGCGGCCATCAGCGCGGGAAGTCGGCGACCTGGGCGGTGGCCAGGGCTTCGTCGGCCAGCAGCACCGGGATGCCGTCCTCGACCCGGTAGACCTGCTTGCGGTCGCGGGTGACCAGGCCCTCGGCCAGCGGTTCGGACTGCGGGCTGCCGTCGGCGCGGGTGATGCCGCCGGCGGCGATGGCGGCGTTGAGCGCGGCCAGCTCGGCGCTGCCCAGCAGGGCCAGCGGCTGCTTGCTGGTCGGGCAGCAGAGGATGTCGAGGAGCTTGCGGTCCATGGGGCGGCTGTGTCCGGCGGAGGCTTGGGTCTAGAATAGCGTTTTGCCGAAGCGGCCTGCCATGAACCAAGCCAACGTTGCCCCGCGCGTCGGGGTCGTCATGGGTTCCCGGTCCGACTGGGACACGATGCAGCACGCGGTCGCGCGGCTCGAGCAGCTGGGCGTGCCGCACGAGGTGCGCGTGGTGTCGGCACACCGCACGCCGGACCTGCTGGTCGAATACGCCAAGTCGGCGTCGGCCCGCGGCCTGCGCGCGATCATCGCCGGCGCCGGTGGCGCCGCGCACCTCCCGGGCATGCTGGCGTCCATGACGCCGGTGCCGGTGCTGGGCGTGCCGGTGCAGAGCAAGGCGCTCAACGGCCTCGATTCGCTGCTTTCCATCGTGCAGATGCCGGCCGGCGTGCCGGTGGCCACCTTCGCCATCGGCGCCGCGGGCGCGGCGAACGCCGGCCTGTTCGCGGCGGCGATGCTGGCGCCCGACCACGCCGACGTGCGTGCGGCGCTCGACGCCTTCCGCGCGAAGCAGACGAGCGACGTGCTCGACCATCCGGACCCGCGGCAGCCGTGACCACCGTCGGCATCCTCGGCGGCGGGCAGCTGGCCCGCATGCTGGCCCTGTCGGGTGCGCCGCTGGGCCTGCGCTTCCTGGTGCTCGATTCCGCGCCCGACGCCTGCGCCGCGCAGTTCGCGCCGATGCTGCAGGCCGACTACCGCGACCAGGCCGCGCTGGCCTCCTTCGCCGACCAGGTCGACGTCGCCACCTTCGATTTCGAGAACGTGCCCGCCGAGAGCGCCGAGTGGCTGGCCGCGCGCGTGCCGGTGTTCCCGAGCCCGCGCGCGCTGGCCGTGGCCCAGGACCGGATGGCGGAGAAGTCGCTGTTCCGCGAGCTGGGCATCCCGGTGCCGGAGTTCGCCGCGGTCGATTCCCGCGAAGGCCTCGCCGCCGCGCTGGCGAAGGTCGGCACGCCCTGCATCCTCAAGACCCGCCGCCTCGGCTATGACGGCAAGGGCCAGTTCCGCATCAAGTCGCCGGCCGATGCCGATGCGGCCTGGGAGGCGCTCGGTGCGCAGGCCGCCACGGTGGGCCTGATCCTCGAAGGCTTCGTGGCCTTCCAGCGCGAGCTGTCGGTGGTGGCCGCGCGCGGCCGCGACGGCGAGCTGCGCGCCTGGCCGCTGACCGAGAACTGGCACGAGTCCGGCATCCTCGCCGCGAGCCTCGCGCCGGCCCAGGCCGACGACGCGCTGCAGGCGCAGGCGCTGGCCGCCGCGCGCAAGGTCGCCGAGGCGCTGGATTACGTCGGCGTGTTCGCGCTCGAGCTGTTCCTGCGCGACGGCGTGCTGCTGGCCAACGAGATGGCGCCGCGCGTGCACAACTCTGGCCACTGGACCATCGAAGGCGCCGAGACCTCGCAGTTCGAGAACCACCTGCGCGCCGTGCTGGGCCTGCCGCTGGGTAGCACCCGCGCCGTGGGCCACAGCGTGATGCTGAACTGGATCGGCGCGATGCCGGCCGCGCTGCCGGTGCTGTCGGAAGCCGGCGGCCACTGGCACGACTACGGCAAGTCTTCGCGCGAGGGCCGCAAGGTCGGCCATGCCACGCTGCGCGCTGATTCGACGGCCGAGCTGGCCGATGCGCTCGAGCGCGTGGGACGGGCGCTGGGCCGCGAGGCGCAGGTGGCACCCGTCATCACCCGCTTGCGCTGACTGACGCCTGTAGGAGGGACTTCAGTCCCGAAGCCTTTCGCGGAAAAGCTTCGGGACTGAAGTCCCTCCTACAGGCGCGGGTCAATCGGCGGCGGGGAAGACGACGACGTGGGCGAGGTCGGGCTTCACCCGCACGCGCTGCCCGGGCTCGCGCTGCTGGTGGCTGGGAAACAGCGCGGTCAGCGCGGTCCCGTCGGCAAGCACCAAGGTGTGCAGCGACTCGGCGCCGCGGAAGGCCACGGCCCGCACTTCGCACTCGATGCCCTCGTCGTCGCTGGGCATCAGGTCGTCCGGCCGCAGCAGCACGCGCACGGCGCTGCCGACGGCGTAGGGTAGGGCAGCGGCCACCGGCAGTTCGCCCAGCGACGTGGCGACGCGGTTGCCTTCCAGCACCCGCGCCTCGAGGAAGCGGCCGTCGCCCACGAAGGACGCCACGAAGGGCGTGGCCGGGCGATGGTAGAGCTCGAAGCCCGGCGCCCACTGCAGCAGCACACCGGCCTGCATGACGCCCACCGTATCGGCGAAGACGAAGGCTTCCTCCTGGTCGTGCGTGACCAGCAGCGCGGCGATGCCCAGGCGCTTGAGCACCGCGCGCAGGTCGTCACGCAGGCGGCCGCGCAGGTCGGCATCGAGGCTGGAGAAGGGTTCGTCTAGCAGCAGCAGGTCGGGGCGCGGCGCCAGCGAGCGGGCGAGCGCGACGCGCTGCTGCTGGCCGCCGGAGAGTTCGTGCGGATAGCGATCCGCGAGGCCGTCGAGGCCAATCAGTGAAAGCGTTTCCAGCACCCGGCCGCGGCGCAGGTCGCGCGCCAGGCCGTGCAGCCCGAAGGCGACGTTGTCGGCGACGGTGAGGTGGGGAAAGAGCGCGAGGTCCTGGAACACGAAGCCCAGGCCCCGCTTTTCAGGCGGCAGCGCCCGGGCATCCTTGCCGCGCAGCGACAGCGTGCCCGCATCCGGCGCATGGAAGCCGGCGATGGCGCGCAGCAGCGTGGTCTTGCCGCAGCCGCTGGGCCCGAGCAGGCAGCCCAGCTCGCCGGGCTGCAGCGTCAGCCCCAGCCCGCGCACCGCCGGTTGTCCTGCATGGCTGCAGGACAGGCCGTCGATCGCGAGCAGGGGCGTGGCCGTCATCAGGCCATGTTGCCGGCGACGAAGTCCCAGTTCACCAGGTTCCAGAACGCCTCGACGTACTTCGGGCGCGCGTTGCGGTAATCGACGTAGTAGGCGTGCTCCCAGACGTCGCAGGTGAGCAGCGGGGTGTCGGTGCCGGTGAGCGGGGTGGCCGCGTTCGGCGTGCTGACCAGGGCCAGCGAACCGTCCGGGCGCTGCACCAGCCAGGCCCAGCCGGAGCCGAAGGTGGTCAGCGCGGTCTGGGTGAACTGCTCCTTGAAGGCCGCGAACGAACCGAAGGACTTGTTGATCGCCTCGGCCAGCTTGCCGGTCGGCTCGCCGCCGCCGTTGGGCTTGAGGCAGTTCCAGTAGAAGGTGTGGTTCCAGACCTGCGCGGCGTTGTTGAACATGCCGCCCTGCGCCTTGCGCACGATGGCTTCCAGGTCCATGCCCTCGAACTCGGTGCCCTTGGTCTGGTTGTTGAGGTTGGTGACGTAGGCCTGGTGGTGCTTGCCGTAGTGGAAGTCGATCGTCTCGCCCGAGATGTGCGGCTCGAGGGCGGTGCGGTCGTAGGGCAGGGCGGGCAGTTCGATGGCCATGGGGGAATTCTCCGTTCGTGTGGGCGGGGCGCCGGCGGGCGGCGCGTTGGCCGTATAATTCTAGCCCTTCGCGCGCCCGTCCCGGGCCCGCCGATGGAACGGAGCTTCACATGAGCGTCATGGACCGTATCAAGGCCGAGGTCGAAGGCCACCCGATCGTGCTCTTCATGAAGGGCACGCCGCAGTTCCCGATGTGCGGCTTCTCCAGCCGCTCGGTGCAGGCGCTTAAGAACGCCGGCGCCGCGCGCTTCCACAGCATCAACGTGCTCGAGGATCCGGAGATCCGCGCCAACCTGCCGCGCTACTCCGACTGGCCGACCTTCCCCCAGCTCTTCATCAACGGCGAGCTGATCGGCGGCTGCGACATCACCGTCGAGCTGCTCGAGAGCGGTGAACTGGCGCGCATGGTCTCCGAGGCCCAGAAGCCGGCATGAGTGAGGCTGCGCCGCCGATCCCGGCCGTGGCCGACCAGGCCCTGGCCGGCCGCACGGTGCTGGTCACCGGCGCCCACGGCGGCCTCGGCGCCGAGGCCGCGAAGGCCTGCGCCCGGGCCGGCGCCACCGTGGTCCTGCTCGGCCGCAAGGTGCCCAAGCTCAACCGGGTCTACGACGCGGTGAAGGCGCTGGGCCCCGAGCCGGCGCTGTACCCGGTCGACCTGGCCGGCGCCGACCCGGCCGACTACGCCGAGCTGGCCGCCCGCATCGCCGGCGAGCTGGGCGGCCTGCACGGCCTGCTGCACTGTGCCGCCGAGTTCAAGGGGCTGGCCCCGCTCGAGGCCACTCCGCCCGAGGACTTCGTCCGCGCCTTGCATGTGAACCTGACCGCGCCCTGGCTGCTGACCCAGGCCTGCCTGCCCTGGCTCCGAAAGGCCGGCGACAGCGCCGTGGTCTTCGTCACCGACGATCCGGCCCGGGTCGGCAAGGCCTACTGGGGTCCCTACGGCCTGGCCAAGCAGGGCCTGGTGGCCCTGGTCCGCCAGCTCAGCGCCGAAACCGACGCCACCCCGGTGCGGGTCAGCGCCCTCGAGCCCGGCCCGATGCGCACCGACCTGCGGGCCCGCGCCTACGCCGACGAGGCCCAGCTGCGGGTGCCGGCGCCGGCGGCCTACGCCCCGGCCTGCGTCCACCTGCTGTCCCCGGCCGGCGCCGCCTGGCGGGGCCAGGTGTTCGCCCCCCGCGCCGCGGGTTGACCGCCGCCCTCCCGGCCCGCCGGCCGGACCGGCCGGTGCCGCTGCCCCGGTAAGCGATTCTGTCACCT
Source organism: Arenimonas metalli CF5-1 (assembly GCF_000747155.1). Taxonomy (GTDB): domain Bacteria; phylum Pseudomonadota; class Gammaproteobacteria; order Xanthomonadales; family Xanthomonadaceae; genus Arenimonas; species Arenimonas metalli. The sequence goes on from NZ_AVCK01000004.1 coordinate 68,503, forward strand.
GAATGACATGTGACCGGGGTACCGTGTTAAACTCTTGTTATTGCCCGGGTCCGCAGGGGACACCCAACCTGGCAAGCGATTTCAAGGAATACAGGCACCTGGCCCGTCAGGCGCCGCGGCGGGATGCCGCAACTCCCTCTTAGTCACTCATAAACTCAGGGTTCAAAACCATGACCAATCGCAACCGGGTTCGGCTGTCGAAGCTCTCCCTCGGCCTGGCCATCGCGCTCGCCGCCGCGCCGTCGTTCGCCCAGAACACGTCTGCTTCCGTCGGTGGCCGCATCGTCGCCGCCGACTCCCAGCCGGTGGCCGGCGCGCAGGTGACCATCCTGCACGTGCCCTCGGGCACCGTGAGCACCGCCACCACCACGGCCGACGGCCGTTACGCTGCGCGCGGCCTGCGCGTCGGCGGCCCGTACACGATCACCATCGTCAAGGACGGCGTGTCCGAGGTCCGCGAGGGCGTCTACCTGCAGCTCGCCGACACCACCTCGGTCGACGCGACCCTGGGCCAGGGCGCCGCGACGCTCGCCGCCGTCGAAGTGACCGGCACCGCCGTCTCCAACGAGATCTTCAGCTCCGAGAAGATGGGCGCGGGCACCAACGTCAACCGCGACCAGCTCGACGCGCTGCCCTCGATCGAGCGCAACCTGCAGGACTACGCCCGCATCGACCCCCGCGTCGTGCAGACCGACAAGTCGCGCAACGAAATCTCCGTCGGCGGCCAGAACCCGCGCTACAACGTCATCCGCATCGACGGCATCAGCACCAACGACAGCTTCGGCCTCGAGTCGAACAGCCTGCCGACCCCGAAGCAGCCGTTCTCGATGGACGTCATCGACGAAATCGCCATCTCGGTCGCCAACTACGACGTCACCATCTCGGGCGGCACCGGCGGCGTGATCAACGCCGTGACCAAGTCGGGCACCAACGACTTCGCCGGCAGCGTGTACGGCCTGTACCGCGACAACTCGATGATCCGTGACAACGAGAACGGCACCGACTTCAGCGGCTTCGAGGACGAGACCACCTACGGCATGACCTTCGGTGGCCCGCTGATCAAGGACCGCCTGTTCTTCTTCCTGAACTACGAGAAGTACGAGCAGGGCGCCCCGGGCCCGAGCTTCGGCCCGATCGGCTCCGGCGCGTCGAACATCGTCAACGTCAGCCAGGCCGACATCACCCAGATCCAGCAGATCGCCCAGGGTTACGGCTTCGACGCGGGTGAGTACGGCGTCAGCGGCGCCGACACCACCAGCGAAGAGTACGGCCTGAAGATCGACTGGAACATCACCGACACCCAGCGCGCCAACTTCCGCGTCGGCACCTCGGACCAGAGCGTGGCCAACTACCCGGGCTTCGGCAACAACGCCATCGCCCTGAGCAGCTACGCCTACCAGCGTGACTTCACCTTCGACACCTACACCGCGCAGCTGTTCAGCGACTGGACCGACAACTTCTCGACCGAAGCCAAGGTTTCCTACCGCGACTACTCGGCCGTGCGCACCCCGGTGACGAACCTGCCGGCCGTGGCCATCCGCATCGGCAACGCCACCGTGAACCTCGGCACCGAAGAGAACACGCACGCCAACATCCTCGAGACCGAGACCTGGAACGCCTTCTTCGCGGGCAACCTGTACGCCGGTGACCACGCCATCAAGTTCGGCGTGGACTACGAGAACAACGACATCTACAACCTGTTCGGCCGCCGCAGCAACGGCGTCTACACCTTCAACAGCATCGCCGACTTCCAGACCGGTCGCCCGAGCCGCTTCCAGTACTTCCACCCGGCGGGTGGCGACCGTGACAACACGGCGGCCATCTGGGGCATCGAGAACCTCGGCCTGTTCGTGCAGGACACCTGGGCGGTCAACTACAACCTGACCCTGACCTTCGGCCTGCGCTACGACGAGCCGATGATCGACGAGGCGCCGACCTACAACGCCGCCGCCCAGGCCGCGTTCGGCTTCGACAACAGCTCGACGATCGACGGCAACGGCCTGTTCCAGCCGCGCTTCGGCTTCAACTACACCTTCGACGCGGACCGTCCGACCCAGCTGCGCGGTGGTTTCGGCCTGTTCCAGGGCTCGGCCGCCAACGTCTGGCTGTCGAACCCGTTCACCAACACCGGCTTCGGCTACATCGACTACCTGTTCACCAGTGGTCGTACCCCGCCGTGCGCCACGCCGGATGGCCGCTGCTTCGTGGCTGATCCGGACGGCCAGCTGGTCCTCGTCCCGACCGGAGCCCGCCAGGGCACCCAGTCCATCGACTTCGTCGATCCGGACCTGGGCCAGCCGTCGGTGTGGAAGGCCAACCTCGCGTTCGACCACGAGCTGCCCTGGTCGGGCATCGTGATGTCGGCTGAGGTGGTCCTGGCGAACGTCAAGGAAGCGATCTTCTACCAGCAGCTCAACCTCGGCGCGCCGACCGCGATCGGCCAGGACGGCCGCGAGATCTACTGGAACGCCGCGGGCCGCAACCCGGCCAGCTGGAACCAGTTCGGCACCGCGCCGGGCTCGGCCGGCACCCGCAGCCGCTTCAACGCCAACCCGGGCTTCACCGACGCGATCATCGCCCGCCCGACCGGCAAGGGTGAGTCGCAGCAGCTCAGCCTGTCCTTCAGCAAGCCGAAGGGCGACTGGGGCTTCTCCTGGACCGCGGCCTACACCTTCACCAACGCCGAGGAAGTCAGCCCGCTGACCAGCTCCACCTCCGGTTCGCAGTGGGGCAACATCAACACGTTCAACCCGAACGAAGAGGTCTCCGCGACCTCGGCCTACGAGATCAAGGACCGCTTCTCGGCCAGCATCAACTGGGAGCGCGCCTTCTTCGGTGACTACGAGACCCGCGTCTCCATGTTCGCCGAGAGCCGTTCGGGCCGCCCGTTCAGCTACGTGTTCGACAACGACGCCAACGGCGACGGCCGCTTCGGCAACGACCTGCTGTACGTGCCGACCGGTCCGGGTGACGTCCTGTTCGGTTCCGCCGCCGAGGAAGCCGCGTTCTGGGCCTTCGTCGCCAACGACGGTTACCTCAACGCCAACCGTGGCCGCGTCGTGGGCCGCAACGAAGCGCAGAACCCCTGGGTCAACCAGTTCGACCTGCGCATCTCCCAGGAACTGCCGGGCTTCTTCAAGGACCACCGCTCCGAGATCTGGCTCGACATCCTCAACGTCGGCAACCTGATCAACAAGGATTGGGGCAAGATCGAGGAAATCGGTTTCCCGGGTAGCCGCGGCGTGGTCGAGTACGGCGGCATCGACGCCGCGACCGGCAAGTACGTCTATCGCTTCAACAATCCGGACCAGGCGCGCCTCTACGACGACCGCGGCATCTCGCGCTGGTCGCTGCAGCTGGGCTTCCGCTACAAGTTCTAAGCCACACCCGCGCCACCTGGCGTGAGACGAACGGCCGGCGGGAAACCGCCGGCCGTTTTCTTTTGCACCCTTGTAGGAGGGCCTTCAGGCCCGAAGCTTCTCGGCGGAAGGCTTCGGGCCTGAAGGCCCTCCTACAGGGGCATCACGTGGCGGTGGTAGAGTCGGCGGTCCAACGACGACGACAGACGAAAGCCAGCCCCATGACCGAGCAACAAGACCTCCCCGCCACCGTCAACACCCGCATTTCCCCGCGCGGCGGCCTGGACATCCTTTCCCGCGACGAAGTCGCCCGCCTCGCCGATGCCTCCACCGGCGGCCTGCGCGAACTGCTGCGCCGCTGCGCGCTGGCGGTGCTCACCACCGACAGCGACTCCGACGACCCGCGCGCCGCCTCGCTGCGCTACCCGGACTTCGACATCGAGGTGCAGCAGCAGGACCGCGGCATCAAGATCGAGCTCAAGGCCGCCCCCGCCAGCGCCTTCGTGGACGGCGAGATCATCCGCGGCATCGCCGAGAACCTGTTCGCCGTGGTGCGCGACATCGCCTACAACGCGATCGAGGTCAGCGGCAGCAACAAGTTCGACCTCAACACCGGCCCGGGCATGACCAGCGCCGTGTTCGAGATCCTGCGCAACGCCCGCGTGATGCGCTCGTACCAGAACCCGAGCCTGGTGGTGTGCTGGGGCGGCCATTCGATCGGCCGCGACGAATACCTCTACACCAAGAAGGTCGGCTACCAGCTGGGCCTGCGCGGCCTCGACATCTGCACGGGCTGCGGCCCGGGCGCCATGAAGGGCCCGATGAAGGGCGCCACCATCGCCCACGCCAAGCAGCGCCAGAGCCGCCCGCGCTACATCGGCATCACCGAGCCCGGCATCATCGCCGCCGAGTCGCCGAACCCGATCGTGAACCACCTGGTGATCATGCCGGACATCGAGAAGCGCCTCGAAGCCTTCGTGCGCCTGGGCCACGGCATCATCGTGTTCCCGGGCGGCGTTGGCACCGCGGAGGAAATCCTGTACCTGCTGGGCGTGCTGCTGCACCCGGCCAACGCCGAGCTGCCGTTCCCGCTGATTTTCACCGGTCCGGCCGAGTCCGCCGCCTACTTCGAGCAGATCGACCAGTTCCTGCGCCTCACGCTCGGCGAGGCCGCGACCTCGCGCTACCGCATCATCGTCGACGATGCCGCCGAGGTCGCCAAGGTGATGCGCGAGGGCATCCGCAAGGTGCGCGAGCACCGCCTGAAGGAGCAGGACGCGTTCTTCTTCAACTGGTCGCTGCACCTGCCCGAGGAATTCCAGCGCCCGTTCCCGCCGACGCATGCCGCGATGGCCGGCCTGAAGCTGCATCGCGACCAGCCGCCGCACCTGCTGGCCGCCGACCTGCGCCGCGCCTTCTCGGGCATCGTCGCCGGCAACGTCAAGGAAGAGGGCATGCGCGAGATCGAGCGCCACGGCCCGTACATCATCGACGGCGACAAGGAGATCATGCGCGCGCTGGACGGTCTGCTGAAGGCCTTCGTGGCCCAGCGCCGCATGAAGATCAGCGGCAGCTACAAGCCCTGCTACCAGGTCGCCAACGACTGACCCGTTCCGCGGGCGGGCCTTTTCAGGGCAGGGGCAGGGTCACCGTGGCGATGTAGCGGCCATCCTGGACGCGGGTGTGCAGGTGGCCGCGACCCTGGCTCAGTGCCCGGATCCGCTCCCGGGCGGATGCGAGGCCGACCCGGTGCCCGGCCGGGGCCGGCGCCCCCGCGGCGGGCAGGTCGTTGCTGATGACCACCCGGACTTCGCCGGGGCCCGGCGCCACCTCGATGTCCACCCGCCCGCCCTTGGGCGACGGCTCGATGCCGTGGCGGATGGCGTTCTCGACCAGCGGCTGGATCGACAGGGCCGGGATCATCACGTCCGGGACCTGCTCCGGAAGCCTCCAGTGCACCCGCAGGCGCTCGCCGAACCGTAGCTGTTCGATCTCGAGGTAACGCCGCGCCAGCTGCAGCTCCTCGCCCAGCCCCAGGTTGTGCGGCCCGGACAGGGCGGCCCGGAACAGGTCCGCCAGGTCCAGCAGCAACTGTTCGGCGTCCTGCGGCCTGGCGTGAACCAGCGCGGCGCCGGTGTTGAGCGTGTTGAACAGGAAATGCGGGCGGATGCGCGCCTGCAGCGCTTCGAGCTCGGCCTGTTTGGCACGCACGGCCAGTTGCCTCGCCCGCCAGACGCTCTGGAAGGCCGCCAGGCCAAGCAGGCCGACGGCGAGGGCCATGCCCGACATCCGGGCCACGCCGGCGAGGGCGCCGTCATCCCGGCCGCCGTAGGGAAACAGCCACGCCGCCAGCCCGCCGGTGACCCAGGTCGCCGCCATCAGCAGGGCGAGGGCGATCCAGGCCTGGCCGATGGCCCCGCAGCGCAGCAGCGGGCGGCGGAGCAGGTAGGTGCCCGCGAGGGTCAGCAGGATGATCCACTGGATGACCAGCGACGCCAGCCCGAAGTAGATCCAGCGGTCGCCCGCGACCCCGGGGGCCAGCGCGAGCAGCAGGGCCAGCGCCTGGCCCGCCACCACCATCCCGGCGATGCCCGGGGGCTGCCAAAGGAGCTCGATGGGGGCAGGGCGGGGCTCGTTCGGGGTCATTGCGGTCTCTCCGTTCCGGTTGATAATGCCAGCCCGAGGCCGTCCGGGGCCCCCGGGCCACTCAGGGCCCGGAATCACCCGTCCATCGGCAGCCGCTGGCGCCGGGCGGCGGGCCGACCTACCTTCATCCTCTGGAAACCTGGGGTTCCCCATGACCGAACAGCCAACCAATGCACGTTCCCCGCGCCCGGCGCCCGTCCGCGCGTCGTCGGGTTTCACGCTGCTCGAGCTCATGGTGGTGATCATCATCATCGGCATCGTCACCGCCATCGCGCTGCCGAACTTCCGGATCATGACCATCAACAACCGCCTTTCCGGTGGAGCCAACGAGGTGCTGGCCGGCATGCAGCTCGCCCGGATGGAGGCGCTGCGCCGCAACACCCGCGTCGTGGTCTGCCCCAGCACCAACGGCACCACCTGCGCCGGCACCAACTGGGGCCGGCACATCGCCTTCGTGGACACCGACCGGAACGGTGAAGTGGGCGCGGCCGACACCCTGCTGCGCGAAACCACGGTCGAGGTGCCCGCGCAGGTGCAGGTCAGCGCCGCGATCTCGGGCGCCACGCCGGCCCATCGCATCACCTTCCGCCCGGACGGCCTGGCTCGCCCCGGCAACGCCCGCACCATCCTCGCGGGCACGGTGCAGGTCTGCGTCCCGGCCACGCAGCCGCCCAATAACGCCCGGCTTGTCCGGCTCTCGGGCTCGCGCGTCTCCGTCGCCCCGCCCGCGGCCAGTGCGGCCTGCGCCGCCCCCGCCAATCTTTGAGCCGCCGAGGAGTTGCTTGAATGAAACGCCCAACCCACTCGCTCGCCTCTAACCGGCAGTCAGGCCTGAGCCTGATCGAGGTTCTGATCGCCGTCCTCATCCTTGGCGTCGGCCTGCTCGGCATCGCCGCGATGCAGGCCGTCACACTGCGCAACAGCCAGAGCGCCTTCGATCGCACCCAGGCCACCGTGCTCAGCTACGCGATGCTCGACGCCATGCGCGCCAACGCCACCGCGGCCCGTGCCAACTCGTACAACCTCGGCATGACCTGCGACATCCCCGGCGCCGGCACCACCCTGGTCGAGCAGGACCGCTCCATCTGGATAAGTTCCATCAAGGAAACGATGGGTGACACCGCCTGCGGCAGCATCGCCTGCGCCGCCAGCATCTGCACCATCACCATCCGCTGGAACGACACCCGCGCGACGGGCGGTGACGCCAACGAAACCCTGACGACGACGAGCCGGATATGAATGCCAATCGCAACCACGCTGTACGCGCCCCCGTCGGTGCCAGGGGCTTCAGCCTGATCGAGCTGATGATCGCGATGATCATCGGCCTGCTGGTGATCGCCGCGGCCGGCGGCATCTTCGTCTCGAACAAGCGCACCTATAGGG
>NZ_AVCK01000005.1 GCF_000747155.1 Arenimonas metalli CF5-1
TGCAGGAGAACGGACGCGTCGCGTTCGAGCTCATGGCCCGCCAGATCCGCGAGGCCGGCGGCACGCCCTGCGGCAAGAACATCCCGATCGCCAACGTGCTCAAGGACACCTCAGTGTTCGACTACAGCTGGGGCGACGGCATCCGCGGCTACGACGGCGCCCAGGCGATCGCCAGCGCGCCCTTCGGCACCGCGGCGGGCCAGCGCGTGCAGGGCACCGACGCCTTCGAGTTCCGGGGCGGGGAAAACTCCGGCATCTCGGTCACCCGGCACAACCCGGCGTCCGCGACCATCTTCACCAACACGACCGAGCACGGCTTCGTGGCCGGCGACATCCTGCTCATCTGCGACTACTCGCAGGCGACGATCTTCCAGATGTCGGGCCCGAACGCCGGCGGCACCCTGCAGGTCGTCCACAACACCGGCACCGGCACGCCGGGCAACGACTGCAAGGCCCTGAGCTTCCCGGTGGACCCGGACTGCAGCACGAAGCCCAAGGACGGCAAGCAGTACGCCGACAACGCCGTGATCACCAAGCTGACCTCGGCGGTCTGGTACATCGGCAACAACGGGCGCGGCGGGCGGTCGCTGTATCGCCGCAACCTGACCCTGGCGCCTGAAGAAGTCACCGAGGGCATCCAGGACATGCAGCTCACCTACCTGGTGCCGGGCACCAGCGGCTACGTGCCGGCGGCCAGCGTGGCCACCACGTCCTGGCGCGAGGTCAATGCGGTCCGCATCGACCTCGACCTGATCGCCGTGGCGGGCGTGCAGACCGCGAACGAGATCCGCGGCACCGACGGCCTCGCGCTGACCCGCCCGCTTTCCCACGTCGTCACCCTGCGGAATCGCACGCCATGACCCGCCCTTCGAAGATGCTCCTGCGTTCCGGCCAGCGCGGCGTCGCGCTGCTCGTCGTGCTGCTGCTGCTGCTGATCGTGACCCTGCTCGGCCTGGCCAGCCTGCGCGGCGTGATGATGGAAGAGCGGATGTCGGCCAGCCTGTTCGACCGCGGCCTGATGTTCCAGGCGGCCGAGTCCGCGCTGCGCGAGGGCGAGGCGCGAACCGCCACCACTAAGTCCTCGCAGTACACCGACGTCTGCGACACCACCGGTCTGTGCGGCCGGCCGAACCCCGGCAACCTCGACACCTACACCGATCGCTGGCTGCTGCCGAACCCGCCCTTCGTCAACGCGGCGCCGGTCACCGCCGACGGCATTTCGGTCACGCCCGGTTATTTCATCGAGTTCATGGGCGTGGCGCCGAACTGGCCTGGCTGCGATCGTGAAATCCCGGTCCAGGCCGGCTGCCTTGGCCCGCGCTACCGCGTCACTGCGCGCGCGCGCGTCGATGGCCGGTCCGAAGTCCTGCTGCAGTCGTCGTTCACGTCCCCCGATTGATTCGCGTCCCCCCTTTGCATCCCGAGCGGAGTACCGCCATGCGCCAGCCTTCCAAGCATCGATCCTTCCTGGCCTTCGCCAGCGCCGTCTGCGCGACGCTGATGTCGTCCGCGGTCAGCGCGGCGATCGATGTTCCCCGCGTGCCGCTGCAGTCGGGCACCGCGGTGCCGCCGAACATCATGTTCATCCTGGATGACTCCGGCTCGATGCATGGCGAGATCATGCCCTCGGAGCTGGTCTTCAACGCCACCGTCTGCATCGATGGCTCCGGGAACGTCAATAAGGGTTGCAACTGGCAGGGCATCGGCTACGTGTTCCCGCGCGCCGACGGCGTCTACGGCGGCGACGATTACGGCAACCTGGTGGCCAACGTCACCAAGGACAGCGGCTACGGTGCGCAGGTCCGCTCCGCGCGCTTCAACACCATCTATTACAACCCGGCCATCACCTACCAGCCGTGGTCGAACGCCGACGCCACCCTGCGGGCGAACGCAAACCCGCTGTGCGCCCTGCACAATCCCGAGCGCGTGGGCATCGGCGAGGCGTTCTGCCGCAACCTGGCCGTGGACAACACCAACTACAACACCAACCGCTGGCAGGACTACAGCACCGAGTACTGTGACGCCGGCGTCGCCTGCCTCCGCGAGATCGCCACGCGCACCTTCTGGCCGGCTTCCTACTTCAACTACGACGGCGTCGGTGACGCCACGCTGGCCAGCAGCTACACCAAGGTCGAGATCCGCCCCACCCAGCTGACCTACACCGGCGACGGCCGTGCGGCGCGCACCGATTGCACCGCGGGCACCTGCACCTATGCCCAGGAAATCCAGAACTTCGCCAACTGGTACCAGTACTACCGGTCGCGCGTGCTGCTGGCCCGCGCCGGCATCGGCCGCGCGTTCTCCGGCCTGGCGACCACCAGCACGGCCGCGTCGCCCAGCCCGCGCGTGGGCTTCGCCGCGATCAACAAGGAGTCGGCCACGGTCGACGGCGAGAACACCGCCACGATCGTCACCGGCGTGCGCCCCTTCATCGGCGCGGACCGCACCGCGTTCTTCGCCAACCTCTACGGCCGCACCATCCCGCAGGCGGGTACGCCGCTGCGGCGGGCGCTGGATGACGTCGGCAAGTACTACCAGCGCACCAGCGACAGCGGTCCCTGGGCCAACGTCCCGGGTGGCACGGATGCGTCCACGCACCTGGCCTGCCGCCAGAGCTACGCCATCCTGATGACGGACGGCTACTGGAGTGCCAGCAGCGCCAACAACGACACCTCCGCCAGCACGCCCGCGGACAACAACAACGACGGCACGGCCGGCACCGAGATCACCCGTCCGGCGGGTTCCAGCTACACCTACTCGCCGGTGGCGCCGTTCACCGATGCGTATTCCGACACGCTGGCCGATGCCGCCATGTACTACTGGCGCACGGATCTGCGCCCCACGATCGCCAACAAGGTGCCGACCACGACCGCCAACCCGGCGTTCTGGCAGCACATGGTCACCTACGGCGTGGGCCTCGGCGTGACCGGTGCCGTGGATCCGGAGGCGGCCTTCGCCGCCATCGACTCGGGCGCGGCCATCACCTGGCCGGACCCGACCGCCAGCGAGTCCGCCAAGGTGGATGACCTGCTGCATTCGGGCGTCAACAGCCGCGGCGGCTTCTTCAGCGCGGCCGACCCGGTGGAGTTCGCGCAGGGCCTGTCGCGCGTGCTGGTCGCCATCAACGAGCGCACCGCCTCGGGCTCCAACGTCGCGGCCAACAGCGTCGCGCTCAAGGAAGAGACCCGCATCTTCCAGGCCAGCTTCGTGGCCGGAAAGTGGACCGGTGAGCTGCTGTCCAATGCCGTCACCTCCGCGGGCGTCGCGCCCACGCCGGACTGGCGTGCGTCCCAGGGCATCCCGCCGTTCGCCACGCGCAAGGTGTTCACCTGGACCGGCTCGGCCGGCGCGACCTTCCCGACCACGGCGCAGAACACGGCCCTCACGGCCAGCATCGCCAACTACATCAAGGGCGATACCAGCAACGAGCGCCGCAATGGCGGCACCCTGCGCAACCGCGACCACCTGCTGGGCGACATCATCAATTCCTCGCCGGCGTTCGTGAAGGAGACGAATACGATCTTCATCGGCTCCAACGGCGGCATGATGCACGCCTTCAGCGCGACCGGCGCCAACAAGGGCAAGGAGTTGTTCGCCTTCGTTCCGAACGCGGTCAGCACCGCCGACCTCGCCCGCCTCAAGACCCTCGCGGATCCGGACTACAACCACGACTACTTCGTGGACGGCCCGGTCATGGTGTCGAGCTACGCCGAAACGCCGAACAAGAACTACCTCGTCGGCAGCCTGGGACGCGGCGGCAAGGGCGTTTACTTCCTGGACGTCACCACCCCGGCGACCTTCGCCGCCACCAACGTGACCGGCCAGTATCTCGGCACGAATGGCGGCAACGCCAACACGGCCAGCGACCACATGGGCAATTCGCTCGGCCGGCCGCTGATCGCGAACGTGCTGCTCGGAAACGGCGCCAACAAGGTCAAGACCCCCGTTGCCATCGTCGCCAACGGCATCAACAGCAGCACCGGCGACCCGACCCTGTTCGTCTTCAACCTGCAGACGGGTGCGCTGTTGCGCCACATCGTGGCGAAGTCGGACACCGACAACGGCCTGTCCTCGCCGCGCGGCTGGGACCTGGATGCCGATGGCCTGATCGACTACGTCTACGCGGGCGACCTCAAGGGCAACATCTGGAAGTTCGACCTGACCGATACCGCGGAGACCGGCTGGAAGCTGCATCCCGAGGGCGACCCGCTGTTCGTCGCCACCAATGCCGCTGGCCAGGTGCAGCCGATCACCGGCGGCCTGTCGGTGTCGATGGATCCGCTGACCTTCAAGCCCTGGGTCTTCTTCGGTACCGGCAAGTACCTGGAGAACGCCGACCTGTCCAGCACCAGCATCCAGTCCCTGTACGGCATCCGGGACAACGACGTCGCGGTGGCCACCCGTTCGACCAGCCTGCAGGCACGCACCATGCTGGTCACCAACGGCGTGATCGATGGCAAGCCCGTGCGCGCCTTCGAGGCGAACGCGCCGCTCGCTGCGGACAAGAAGGGCTGGTACGTCGACCTCACCCTGCTGCCGCCCGCGGAGCGCATGGTCGGTGACCCGTTCCTGCTCGGCAACGTGCTGATCGCCGCCAGCATCATCCCCAGCAGCGATCCCTGCGACGCCGGTGGCACGGGCTACATCAACGCCATCGACGCCTACACCGGCACCAGCGTCCAGAGTGCGTTCTTCGACGTCGACGGCGACGGCAGCTTCGACGACGATCGCCTGACCTCGGGCAGCACGACGCTGCCGGTGGGCTCGGTGAACCTCGGCATCGCCATGCCGACCTCGCCGACGGTGGTCGAGAGCCTGCTGGTGGCCGGTGGTTCGCTCGGCACCACGGGTTCAGTGGCGGTCAATAATCCCCTGGTAAAGGGCCGTATCTCCTGGCGCGAGCTCATCAAGGACTGACGGATGAAGACTTCGAAGCAAAACCGCGGCATCAAGGGCTTCTCCCTGCTCGAGCTGATGATCGTGCTGACGGTGCTGTCGGTGCTGGCGACCATCGCCTACACCAGCTACCGGAACTCCGTGGTCAACTCCCGGCGGGCGGCAGCGGCGGCCTGCCTGCTGGAGGCGGCGCAGTTCATGGAGCGCGAGTACACGACCCGCCTGTCGTACGCCAACGTGAACGCGTTGCCGGCGCAGGCCTGCCGTACCGACCTCGCGACCTTCTACACGATCCGGCTCAACGGGCAGCCCCAGGCCACGACTTATTCGGTCGAAGCCGTTCCCCAGGGCGTGCAGGCTTCGGCCGACGCCAAGTGCGGCACCCTGCGCATGAACCAGGCGGGGACCCGGAGCATCACGGGTACCGTGGGCACGGTCGACGCCTGCTGGTAACCCGGCCGGCTTGCACGCGCCAAAAGAAAAGGGCCGCTTTTAAGCGGCCCTTCCTTTGATATGGCGCCCGAAGTTGGACTCGAACCAACGACCCCCTGATTAACAGTCAAGTGCTCTAACCGGCTGAGCTATTCGGGCGGGGACGGGCATTTTAATGCACTTCGGCCCCGGGTCAAGCCTGAACACCGCCTAGGTCGGGTACGGACAGGGCTTCCGTGCGCCGCCGTGGCGCTCCGCGCGAGGCCGCCCCGCGTTGTTGACGACCACCGCGCCAAGCAGTTCCGCGGGATCCCGGCGGCAAATGCGGATGCTGAGGTTCGAACCGCTGGACCAGCCCGAAGGCAGGAACCGGATCCGATGCCGCCCCGTGCTGCTCCTTGCGAGCAGCGGCCCTTCGTCCCAGGGAACGTGCTGCAGGATGTCGGCTTGCCGCGCCGGATGGTCATCCCGACCCGGGTCCAGGTAAGCCATCCAGCCCGTCTCCCAGGCCAGGTCGCGCCGGCAGCGCAGTCCATCCCGCGTAGGGCAGAGCGTGACCGGTTGCCCCAGCCGCACGGCGCCCAGCCTGGCCAGCGCCATCGACGCGGTGAGCTGGTGGGTGAACGCCTGCGTGCGATGGCGCTCCAGCATCGTCGTGAACGAAGGCGCCGCAAGCGCCGCGAGCAATCCCGACACCATCACCACCACCACCAGCTCGACCAGCGTGAATCCACGGATCGACTTCTCCATCGCGTGCCCTCCGAGGCCAGGAGGCGAAGTGTTGCCGGTGCCCTCACTCAGCCCCATCGGGCTTGTCCGGCCGCCGGGGTAGGGCGGTCACCAAGCCGGGGGTAGGCCGGCGGCTATACTCACTAGCTGCCCCGACAAGGACTCCCCGGTGTCCGACCGCTTCGAACTGACCGCGCCCTACCAGCCCGCCGGCGAGCAGCCGCAGGCCATCGCGCGCCTGGTCGAGGGCTTCGAGGCCGGCCTGGCGCAGCAGACCCTGCTCGGCGTCACCGGCTCGGGCAAGACCTACACCATCGCCAACGTGATCCAGGCGGTGCAGAAGCCGACCCTGGTGCTGGCCCCGAACAAGACCCTGGCCGCCCAGCTCTACGGCGAGTTCAAGTCCTTTTTCCCGAACAACGCGGTCGAGTACTTCGTCAGCTACTACGACTACTACCAGCCCGAGGCCTACATCCCGAGCACCGACACCTTCATCGAGAAGGACAGCAACATCAACGAGCACATCGAGCAGATGCGCCTGTCGGCGACCAAGGCCCTGCTCGAGCGCCGCGACGCGGTGGTGGTGGCCAGTGTCTCGGCCATCTACGGCCTGGGCGACCCGAACGAGTACTTCCGGATGGTGCTGCACCTGGTGAAGGGCGACCGCATCGACCAGCGCGAGCTGATCCGCCGCCTCACCGAGATGCAGTACAGCCGCAACGAGACCGAGCTGGTGCGCGGTGCCTTCCGCGTGCGCGGCGAGACCATCGACGTGCACCCGGCCGAATCCGAGATCGAGGCCCTGCGCATCCAGCTGTTCGACGGCGAGATCGAGGGCGTGTCGCTGTTCGATCCGCTCACCGGCCACGTCACCCGCAAGCTGCAGCGCTACACGCTGTACCCCAAGTCGCACTACGTCACCACCCGCCGCACCGTGCTCGACGCGATCGAGACCATCAAGGTCGAGTTCAGCGCCCGGATGGAGGAGCTGTACAAGGCCAACAAGCTGCTCGAGGCCCAGCGCCTGCAGCAGCGCACGATGTACGACATCGAGATGATGGCCGAGGTTGGTTTCTGCTCGGGCATCGAGAACTACAGCCGCCACCTCACCGGCCAGATGCCCGGCGAGCCGCCGCCCTGCCTGTTCGACTACCTGCCGCCGGACGCGCTGCTGGTGGTGGACGAATCGCACGTGACCATCCCGCAGCTCGGCGCCATGTACAAGGGCGACCGCTCGCGCAAGGAAACGCTGGTGGAGTTCGGGTTCCGGCTGCCTTCGGCGCTCGACAACCGGCCGCTCAAGTTCGAGGAGTGGGAGCGCCGCGCGCCGCGCAGCATCTACGTCTCGGCCACGCCCGGCAAATACGAGCTGGAGAAGTCCGGCGACCAGGTCGTCGAACTGCTGGTGCGCCCCACCGGCCTGGTCGACCCCGAGGTCGAGATCCGCCCGGTGGCGACCCAGGTGGACGACGTGCTCTCCGAAATCCACGCGCGGGTGAAGCAGGGCGACCGCGTCCTGATCACCACGCTGACCAAGAAGATGGCCGAGAACCTCACCGACTACCTCGCCGAGCACGACGTCAAGGTGCGCTACCTGCACAGCGACGTGGACACGGTGGAGCGCGTCGAGATCATCCGCGACCTGCGCCTGGGCGTGTTCGACGTGCTGGTCGGCATCAACCTGCTGCGCGAAGGCCTGGACATGCCCGAGGTCTCGCTGGTGGCGATCCTGGATGCCGACAAGGAGGGCTTCCTGCGCTCCACCGGCTCGCTGATCCAGACCATCGGCCGCGCCGCCCGCAACGTCCGCGGCAAGGCCATCCTCTACGCCGACCGCATCACCAACTCGATGAAGGCGGCCATCGACGAGACCGATCGTCGCCGCCAGCGCCAGGTCGAGTACAACCTCGAGCACGGCATCACCCCGACCAGCATCCGGCGCGCCGTGATGGACGTGATGGAGGGCGCCCGCAGCGAGCCCGAGGAGGCCAGGGGCCGGGGCAAGGGCCGCAAGGTGGCCGAGGCCGGCACCGACTACGCCCTGCTGGACCCGGCCCAGCTGGCGGCCCGCCTCAAGCAGCTCGAGGCGCGGATGCACAAGCACGCCCAGGACCTGGAGTTCGAGGAGGCGGCCAGGGTCCGCGACGAGATCCACCGCCTGCGGACCCAGGGCCTGATGGCCTGACCCGGCCGCTTGCATTACTTCCGGCAGGGGTCTAAAACAGAGCCCAGGCGGGTGGGGACCCGTCGTCCAAGCGTCCAGTCGCGGGCCGGAGTGCCCGGCGCCGGACGCCCATGCAGGGGAATGCCATGGGAACCATCGAAATGCGCGGCGTGCTGGCCGTCGCCCTCATCGCGTCGAGCGGCCTGCTGACCGGCATGGCCGCACTGCCGGCCGGCCTTGAAGTGGCCCAGGGCGGGGAGGGCGAGGGGCTGTTCAAGCGCGTGATGCACCGGGCCTGCCTGGTCAGCGTCGCCGCCACCCGCAGCGACCTGCGCTCCGCCGCCGACCGCGAGCGCGAGTGCCGCTGACGACCTCGCCGCGGGGGCTTGGCCCGCCCCGGACGGCTTGTTATACTGCGCGGCCTCGTGGGCGATTAGCTCAGCGGTAGAGCATTACCTTGACATGGTAGGGGTCACAGGTTCGAACCCTGTATCGCCCACCACCTTCCCCGGAAGGTGCACGAAGGACGCAACGGCCAGGCCCTCGCCTGGCCGTTTTGCTTACAGCCCCGGAAGCCGCGGATTCATTGACTTGGCGGGCGCCGGAGCCTACCTTTGCCTCGTCAATCGAACTGCAAGGTGGCCCCGGGGAACCGGCGCCGAGCGTGCGACATGAGCACTACCGCCGCCCACTGACCGACCCGCCGCGCCTCGCCATCCGCGAAGGGCGCCCGGCGCCCTTTTTTCATGTCCGCCCCCGGGCGCGACCGCATGAGAGACCCATGATCAAGATCACGCTACCCGACGGCAGCCAGCGTCCGTTCGAACACCCGGTCACCGTCGCCGAAGTCGCCGCCTCCATCGGCGCCGGCCTCGCCAAGGCCGCGCTCGGCGGCAAGGTCGACGGCAAGCTGGTGGACGCCAGCTTCCGCATCGAGAACGACGCCTCGCTCGAGATCGTCACCGAGAAGCATCCCGACGCGCTGGACGTGCTGCGCCATTCCACCGCGCACCTGCTGGCCCAGGCCGTGCAGCGCCTGTTCCCGGGCACCCAGGTCACCATCGGCCCGGTCATCGACAACGGCTTCTACTACGATTTCGCCTACGAGCGTCCGTTCACCCCGGAAGACCTGCCCGCCATCGAGGCGGAGATGCAGAAGATCGTCAAGGAAGCCCTGCCGGTCACCCGCAGCGTGAAGTCGCGCGACGAGGCCGTGGCCTTCTTCAAGGGCCTGGGCGAGCACTACAAGGCCGAGATCATCGAATCGATCCCGGCCACCGAAGACCTGTCGCTGTATTCGCAGGGCGAGTTCACCGACCTCTGTCGCGGCCCGCACGTGCCGGGCACCGACAAGCTGCGCGCGTTCAAGCTGATGAAGGTGGCTGGCGCCTACTGGCGCGGCGACCACAACAACCAGATGCTCAGCCGCATCTACGGCACCGCGTGGTTGAACGACAAGGACCTCAAGGCCTACCTCACCCAGCTCGAGGAAGCCGAGAAGCGCGACCACCGCAAGATCGCCAGGCAGCTCGAGCTCTTCCACATCCAGGAAGAGGCGCCGGGCCTGGTGTTCTGGCACCCGAAGGGCTGGCAGCTCTGGCAGGTGGTGGAGCAGTACATGCGCGGCGTGTATCGCGCGTCCGGCTACCAGGAAGTGCGCTGCCCGCAGATCCTCGATGTTTCCCTGTGGAAGAAGTCCGGCCACTGGGACAACTACAAGGAGAACATGTTCTTCACCGAGTCCGAGAAGCGCACCTACGCGCTCAAGCCGATGAACTGCCCGGGCCACGTGCAGGTGTTCAACCAGGGCCTGCACAGCTACCGCGACCTGCCGATCCGCTACGGCGAGTTCGGTGCCTGCCACCGCAACGAGCCCTCGGGCGCGCTGCACGGCATCCTGCGCGTGCGCGGCTTCACCCAGGACGACGGCCATATCTTCTGCACCCCGGACCAGGTCGAGGCCGAGGTCACCGCCTTCCACCGCCAGGCCCTGAAGGTTTACCAGGACTTCGGCTTCCAGGACGTGCAGATCAAGATCGCCCTGCGCCCCGACAACCGCCTGGGCGACGACGCCACCTGGGACAAGGCCGAGGCCGCCCTGCGCGCCGCCCTGTCGGCCTGCGGCGTGGCCTGGGAGGAGCTGCCGGGCGAGGGCGCCTTCTATGGCCCGAAGATCGAATACCACCTCAAGGACGCCATCGGCCGCACCTGGCAGCTGGGCACCATGCAGGTCGACTTCATGATGCCGGGCCGCCTGGGCGCCGAGTACGTGGACGAGAGCTCGACCAAGCGGCAGCCGGTCATGCTGCACCGCGCCATCGTGGGCTCGATGGAGCGCTTCATCGGCATCCTGATCGAGAACCACTCGGGCGCCTTCCCGGCCTGGCTGGCCCCGGTGCAGGCGGTGGTGATGAACATCACCGACGCCCAGGCCGACTGGGTCGAGGAAGTCCGGAAAACCCTTGTGAATCAAGGCTTCCGGGTCCAGGCCGATTTGCGGAACGAGAAGATCGGCTATAAGATCCGCGAGCACACGCTGCAGAAAGTCCCGTATTTGCTGGTCGTTGGCGACCGCGAGAAGGAAAATGGGATGATTGCGGTGCGCACGCGGTCCGGGGAGGACCTCGGCACGATGCCGTTGGAAGGCTTCCTCGACAAGCTGCGCGCGGAGAATGGCCCGGTCGCCTGATGCAGGCGTCCGGTTCGGGTTACACACAACAGGATTAATCGAATCAATACTTCATCTACAGACAAGGGCAACCGCAAGAACCTCGAGATCCGGGTCCCGCGCGTGCGCGTGATCGGCCTGGACGGCGAGATGGTCGGTGTGCTCACGCGCGACGAAGCGATCGCGCTGGCCGAGGAATCGGGCGTGGACCTGGTGGAAATCCAGCCGACCGCCGATCCGCCGGTGTGCCGGATCATGGATTACGGCAAGTACAAGTTCGACCTGCAGAAGAAGGCCAACGCGGCCAAGAAGAAGCAGAAGATCGTCGAGATCAAGGAACTCAAGTTCCGCCCGACCACCGACGACGGCGACTACAACATCAAGCTGCGCAACCTGCGTCGCTTCCTCGAGGAAGGCGACAAGGTCAAGGTCAACATCCGCTTCAAGGGCCGCGAGATGGCCCACCAGGAGCTGGGCATGGAGATGGCCAAGCGCATCGAGGCCGACCTGGCCGATGAAGTGGTCATCGAGCAGCGCCCCCGCCTCGAGGGCCGCCAGATGATCATGATGGTCGCCCCCAAGAAGAAGTAATCCCTGTAGGAGGGACTTCAGTCCCGAAGCTTTTCGCCAAAAAGCTTCGGGACTAAAGTCCCTCCTACACAAGTCGCTAATTTTGTTGCATAATTCGCGGCTCGCCGGCTTCCGGCGGGCACCCGGTGCGGCATCCGGGCCCAGGTCATCGGGCGAAGCCGTCATGGACCTGTCCTGGTTTCCGTAAGGGAATCAGAGACTTATAAGCCGACAAGGGCAGGATGGAAAGCGTGGCGCAAGCCACCGCCCAGGTCAGTAAACAACGAACCCAAGAAGGGACACCCATGGCCAAGACCAAGATCAAGACCAATCGGGCGGCCGCCAAGCGCTTCCGGAAGACTGCTTCCGGCAAGTTCAAGGCTGGCCACGCCAACCGTAGCCACATCCTCACCAAGAAGGCCACCAAGCGTAAGCGTAACCTCCGCCAGACGAACCACGTCCGCGCCGAGGATTCCGGTCGCCTGATGCGCCAGCTGCCCTATCTCTGAGGAGGACTGAACCATGGCACGAGTCAAGCGTGGTGTTACGGCGCGCCGCCGTCACAAGAAAATCATCAAGCTCGCGAAGGGCTACTACAACGCCCGTCGCAAGGTCTTCCGCGTCGCCAAGCAGGCCGTCACCAAGGCCCAGCAGTACGCGTACATCGGCCGCAAGCAGAAGAAGCGCCAGTTCCGCAGCCTGTGGATCGTCCGCATCAATGCGGCGGCCCGCCTGCACGGCCTGAGCTACAGCCGCTTCATGAATGGCCTGCTGAAGGCGAACGTCACCCTGGACCGCAAGGCCCTGGCCGACATCGCCATCCACGATCCCGCCGCGTTTGGCGCGATCGCCGAGCAGGCCAAGCGCGCTCTCGCGGCGTAAGGCCAAAGTCCGAAGCGAGCGATCGCAACCGGGCTGTACGGGAAGGGGGAGGGCGAGAGTCCTTCCCCTTTCTGCTTTCGGGACCCGAGAAACCGAGCCGAGAATGTCCGACATCGAATCCCTGACCCGCTCGGCCCTGGCCGAGATCGAAGCCGCCACGCAGCTCGAGGCGCTCGACGCCCTGCGCGTCTCCCTGCTCGGCAAGTCCGGCAGCATCACCGGCCAGCTCAAGCAGCTCGGCGCGCTGGCGCCCGAGCAGCGCAAGCTCGCCGGCGAAGCCGTGAACCGCGCCAAGGACGCCCTGTCCGAAGCCATCGCCGCCCGCAAGGCGACGCTGGAAGCCCACGCCCTCGCGCAACGCCTCGCCTCCGAGCGCATCGACGTGACCCTGCCGGGCCGCGGCGCCCAGGCCGGCAACCTGCACCCGGTCTCGCGCACGCTCGAGCGCATCACCGACATCTTCGCGCGCCTCGGCTACCAGCTGGCCGACGGCCCCGAGATCGAGGACGACCACCACAACTTCGAAGCGCTGAACTTCCCGCCGCACCATCCGGCGCGCGCGATGCACGACACCTTCTACTTCCCGGATGGTCGCCTGCTGCGCACGCACACCTCCGGCGTGCAGGTGCGCTTCATGGGCAAGAACCCGCCGCCGCTGCGCATGATCGCCGCCGGCAAGGTCTACCGCAGCGACTCCGACCAGACCCACACGCCGATGTTCCACCAGGTCGAAGGCCTGCTGGTGGACGAGACCTCCAGCTTCGCCGACCTCAAGGGCACGCTGGCCGAATTCGTGCGTGCCTTCTTCGAGCGCGACTTCGAGATGCGCTTCCGCCCGAGCTACTTCCCCTTCACCGAGCCTTCGGCCGAAGTGGACATCGCCTGGCAGCAGCCAGACGGCAGCACCCGCTGGCTGGAAGTGCTGGGCTGCGGCATGGTCCACCCGAACGTGCTGCGCGCCTGCGGCATCGATCCGGAGAAGTACACCGGCTTCGCCTTCGGCCTCGGCGTCGAGCGCTTCGCCATGCTGCGCTACGGCGTCAACGACCTGCGCAGCTTCTTCGAGAATGACACCCGTTTCCTGAGGCAGTTCGCATGAAATTCCCGGAAAGCTGGCTCAGGGAACACGTCACGGTCGCCGCCTCGCGCGACCAGCTGTCCGCGCGCCTGACCGCCATCGGCCTAGAGGTCGAGGACGCGCAGGTGCTGGGCGAAGGCCTCGACGGCGTGGTCGTCGCCGAAATCCTTTCCTGCGAGAAGCATCCCGAAGCCGACCGCCTGCAGGTCTGCCAGGTCGCCACCGGCGCCGGCACCGTGCAGATCGTCTGCGGCGCCCCGAACGCACGCCCGGGCCTGAAGGCCCCGCTGGCCACGGTCGGCGCGAACCTTCCGGGCGGCATCGCGATCAAGGCGGCCAAGCTGCGCGGCGTGGAGTCGCAAGGCATGCTTTGCTCGGCCAAGGAGCTCGGCGTGGACGCCGATGCCTCCGGCCTGCTCGAACTGCCGGCCGACGCGCCGGTGGGGCAGGGCATCGCCGCTTACCTCGGCCTGCCCGACGCCTGCTTCGAGCTCAAGCTCACGCCCAACCGCGCCGATTGCTTCAGCGTCCGCGGCGTCGCCTTCGACGTCGCCGCCGCGCTGGGCGCGCAGGTCAACGCGCTGCAGATCCCGGAGGCCAGCGTGGCGTCCGAAGCCGCCCTGCCGGTCGACCTGCAGGCCGGCGCCGATTGCCCGCGCTACTGCGGCCGCGTCATCGAAGGGTTGGATCCCGCCGCGCGCACGCCGCTGTGGCTGGCCGAGCGCCTGCGCCGCGCCGGCCTGCGCCCGATCAGCCCGCTGGTGGACATCACCAACTACGTGATGCTCGAGCTGGGCCAGCCGATGCATGCCTTCGATGCCGACAGGCTCGCCGGCCCGATCGGCGTGCGCCGCGCGCGCGCCGGTGAAACGCTCAAGCTGCTCGACGAGCGCGAGGTCGCGCTGGACGAGGGCTTCCTGGCGATCACCGACGCCGATCGCGTGGTCGCGCTGGCCGGCGTCATGGGCGGCTGGGATACCCGCGTCACCGAAGGCACCACGCGCGTGTTCCTCGAGAGCGCGCACTTCGCCCCGTCCGTGATCATCGGCCGCGCCCGCCGCATCGGCCTGCACACCGACGCCTCGCACCGCTTCGAGCGCGGCGTGGATCCGCAGCTGCCGCGCTACGCCCTCGAGCGCGCCACCGCGCTGGTGCAGCAGGTGATGGGCGGCCGCGCCGGCGCCATCACCGAGACCACGCTGCCCGCGCACCTGCCGCAGCCGGCCCCGGTGGCCCTGCGCCGCGCGCGCCTGGCCCGCGTGCTCGGCCTGTCGGTGCCCGATGCCGAGGTCGAGCGCATCCTGCGCGCGCTGGGCATGCAGGTCAGCGCCACTGCCGAGGGCTGGAGCGTGCTGCCGCCGACCCGCCGCTTCGACATCGCGATCGAGGAAGACCTGATCGAGGAAGTCGCCCGCATCCACGGCTACGATGCCATCCCGACCACCACGCCCACCGGCGAGGTGCGCCTGGTGGCGCCGTCCGAGGCGCGCGTCGCCGACGCCGTGCTGCGCCGCCAGCTGGTCGCGCACGATTTCGTCGAGGCCATCAACTACGCCTTCCTCGATGCCGGCAGCCTGGCCGCGTGGCAGCTGCAGGACGGCGCGGTCGCGCTGGCCAATCCGCTCACCGCCGAGCTGGGCGTGATGCGCACTTCGCTGCTGCCGGGCCTGGTCTCGGCGCTGGCGCGCAACCGCGCCCGCCAGCAGTCGCGGGTGCGCCTGTTCGAGCTGGGCCGCGTGTTCCATCTCGCCGCGGGCGCGCCGAACGAGACCCCGCGCATCGCCGCCGTCGCCTGCGGCCCGGCCGTGGCCGAGCAGTGGTCGGCCGAGGCCCGCGAGGTCGACTTCTTCGACCTCAAGGCCCAGGTCGAGGGCCTGCTGGCCCTGGCCGGCGCCCGCGCTGAGTTCCGCCCCGACGACCGTCCCTTCGGCCACCCGGGCCGCAGCGCCTCCGTCTGGCGCGACGGCGCGATGATCGGCTGGGTCGGCCACCTGCACCCGGGCCTGGCCAAGGCCCTGGACCTGGACGGGGAGGTGGTCGGCTTCGAGCTGGACCTGGCCGCCGTCGCCGGCCGGGCCGTGCCCCGGGCGGGGGAGCTGTCGCGCTTCCCGTCCGTCCGCCGGGACATCGCGCTCGTCGTCCCGGAATCGACCCCCTGGGCGGCCCTGGAGGCCAGCCTGCGGACCGCGCTGGGCGGCCTGCTGCGCGAGGTCCGGCTGTTCGACCGCTACGTCGGCCCGGGCCTAGACAGTGGCTCAAAGAGTCTGGCTATGGGCTTGATTCTTCAGGACGTTTCACGCACCCTAACTGACCGCGACGCCGACCAGGCCGTCGCCACCGCCCTCGAGGCGCTGGCCCGGGACTGCGGCGCGCGGCTGAGGTCATGATGGCCGCCGGCAACGGCGGGGTACAGGGGATGTTATGGCACTGACAAAGGCCGAAATGGCGGAACGCTTGTTCGAGCAGGTTGGCTTGAACAAGCGCGAGGCCAAGGAATTCGTCGACTCCTTCTTCGATGCGTTGAGGGAAGCGCTGGAGCGTGGGCAGCAGGTCAAGCTGTCGGGCTTCGGGAATTTCGACCTGCGCCAGAAGAACCAGCGGCCCGGCCGCAACCCCAAGACCGGCGAGGAGATTCCCATCTCCGCCCGCACCGTCGTCACCTTCCGTCCGGGACAGAAGCTGAAGGAGCGCGTGGAGGCCTATGCTGGATCCGGGCAGTAATCGGGAGCTTCCGCCGATCCCGGCGAAGCGTTACTTCACCATCGGTGAGGTCAGCGAGCTGTGCGACGTCAAGCCGCACGTGCTGCGCTATTGGGAAACGGAATTCACCAGCCTCAAGCCGGTGAAGCGCCGCGGCAACCGCCGCTATTACCAGCGCCACGACGTGCTGATGATCCGCCAGATCCGCGGCCTGCTGTACGAACAGGGCTACACCATCTCCGGCGCCCGCCAGCGCCTGGAGGGCGAGGCCGGCCGGGTCGAGACCAGCATGTCGGCCCAGATCGTCAAGCAGGTGCGCATGGAGCTCGAAGAAGTCCTCCAGCTGCTGCGTCGCTGAGCCGCCCTTGTGGGAGGGACTTCAGTCCCGATGCCTTTGCCGAAAAGCATCGGGACTGAAGTCCCTCCCACAGGGTCGGCAATTGCGTATAATCGCCAGCCCGGCTTACCACCGGGGAAACACAAACGATCGGGGCGTAGCGCAGCCTGGTAGCGCACTAGCATGGGGTGCTAGGGGTCGTGAGTTCGAATCTCACCGTCCCGACCAATCGTGAAGGCCTGGCCCGGACCCCGGGGCGAGGCGAAAGAGGAAACCCGCCGATCGGCGGGGTT
>NZ_AVCK01000006.1 GCF_000747155.1 Arenimonas metalli CF5-1
GTTTCAGGGCTCGGGCGCGGTCTGGTTCAGGCAGTCGGCGTTCTCGCCGGGACCGGTTTCGACCAGGGCGAGCAGGGCGGCGGGCGGGGCCAGCGCATAGAGCGCGGCGGCCGCGGCGCTGCGCAGCAGCAGGGGTCCGCCCTGCGGGCGGATCGTCGGCGACTTGAAGGTGCCGCCGACGCGCAGCGGCGAGCGCAGGGAGAACGGGCTGCGATCCTTCGGCCGCGGTTTCAGCAGCAGGTCCAGCGATTCGTCCCCGAGGTCGGCGGTGCCTTCCGCCAGCAGCAGCGTGTCGGTGGTGTCGAAGGCGAAATTGTCGAGCGTCATCGTGCCGTCCGCCACGGTGAAATCGGCGAAGCCGCAGCGCACCGGCACCACCCGGTCCTTGCCGAGCAGGAAGCGCAGCGCCTCGGCGAAGTCCAGGCCAGCGAGCTCGAGCGTGAGGTTGCTCACCTGCCCCGGCCCCATCGCCAGGTCGAGGTCGCCATGGGCCGAAGCCATGAACTTCGCGACCGAGTTGCCGCGGCCGCGGAGTTCGATCCGCGCGCCGATGCGACCGGTGCTCTCGGGTGCGGCCTCCGGGGCCAGCTTCGGCAGCTCCAGCCGCCGCGCCGTGAGCGCGATCTCCGCCGCGATCGGGGACTGCCGCGAGTCCAGCCGCACCACCGCTTCGACCTCGCCGCCGGCGACGCCAAGCTTCAGCGGATCGAGCTTCAGTTCGCCATCGACGACCACCAGGCGCCCGTCCATGGATTCCAGCGGCAGCGTCGGCGACAGCACCCGGCGCGCACGCAGCCGGACGTCGGCATCCATCGCGCGGAGCTTGGCCAGGTCGTAGGGCTGGTCGGGGAAGAGGCGGGGGCCCGGCACCGCCGGCACGGGGCGCTGGCCCTCGCCCGCGCGTGGCTTGCCGCCGATGAAGCCGGCCAGGTCGTCGAAGTCCAGGCGCTCCGAGCGCAGGTCCGCGCGCAGCAGGGTGCGCTCCCGCGTGCCGTCGACGACCACTTCGCCGGCCAGGTCGGAATCACCCACCACGCCGGTCACGTCCCGGTAGCTCCACACGCCGTCCTGGCGCGCCAGCTGGCCTTCGAGCCGATACGCCGACGTGGTCGGGATGGCGAGGCCCAGCAGCGTGTAGAGCTCGGCCATGTCGTCGCCGCTGATCTCGAAGCCGAGGTCGAAGTCCTCGAGCTGCAGGGGCGTCGCCAGCGCGCCGGTGGCGCGTGCCCGCGTCGCACCCGCGCGCGCCTCGAGGTCGACGCGGAACGGTTCCTCCCGCTCCGCCAGCAGCAGCGGCGAATCAATGCGACCCTGCAGCTGGAAGTCGTTGCCGCGATAGGTGCCCGCGCCGCCGAGCAGGAGCGGGGCGAACGACTCGCCCTCGGCGGGGCGGCCGCTGCGCACCTCGACCGACAGGTCGGTGCGGAAGGGCTTCTCGACCAGCCGCATCCGGCTGTCGGTCAGCCAGAGCTGGTCGATGTCGGGCAGGTCGCGCGGCGCCGCATCGTCCCGCGGTTCGTCGCTGAAGCGCCAGTTCACCCGGCGCTCCTTGTCGCGCTCCAGCAGCAGCTCCGCGCCGGCCAGCCGCACCTGCGGCAGGTAGACGCGACCCGCGAACAGATGCCAGAACGCCCACTGGATCTCGACGCGCCTGGCGCGGAACATCTCGTCCTGCCCGGACCACTCCGCATTGCCAAGCACCACGTCGTGCGCGGTGATCGTGGGCCGGAAGAAGGCGAGGTCCACGTCCAGGTCGCCCTCGATCGCGAAGCTGCGGCCGGTCGCCAAAGCCACCGCGGCCTGCACCGGCCGTTTGTACCAGTTCCAGTCGAACAGCAGGACCAGCAGCACCATCAGCAGCGCGAACAGGATCCACGCGCGTCGCTGGCGCGGCGTCATCGCCGGGGCATCGGGTGCGGGCGGCAAGTTCATGGCCGCAGTCTAGTCCCGCAAAAAGAAACGGCAGCGAAACCGATACGCTGCCGTTCACTTTCGAGACCACCCCGCCCGGACGATCGGCCCC
The DNA here is from genome assembly GCF_000747155.1 of Arenimonas metalli CF5-1. Classification (GTDB taxonomy): domain Bacteria; phylum Pseudomonadota; class Gammaproteobacteria; order Xanthomonadales; family Xanthomonadaceae; genus Arenimonas; species Arenimonas metalli. The sequence continues at coordinate 2,024 of NZ_AVCK01000006.1, forward strand.
GCGCGGGGCGCCACCGTCAGCTGTCGAACAGCGCGGCGTCCAGGGCCAGGAGATTGCCGCTGCCGCTGCGCATCGCCGCCGCATGCGACTGCGTGCGCGGCAGGATGCGCGCGAAGTAGAAGCGCGCGGTCTCGCGCTTGGCGGTCTTGAACTCCGCCGGATGCGAACCCGTCTCGGCCGCGGCGACCGCCTTGGCCCACCAGAACGCCAGCGCGACATAGCCGGAGTAGAAGAGGTAGTCGACCGACGCCGCGCCCACTTCATCGGCGTTCGCCATGGCCTTCTTGCCCACTTCCATCGTCAGCTCGCCCCACTGCTTGGCGATCTCGGCCAGCGGCAGAACGAACTCGGTCATCGAGGCATCGGTGGCGTGCTCGGTGCAGAAGCCCTGGATCATCTTCAGGAACTGCTGCAGGCCGGCGCCCTGGAGCTGCATGGTCTTGCGGCCGAGCAGGTCGAGCGCCTGGATGCCGGTGGTGCCTTCGTAAATGGTGGTGATGCGGGCGTCGCGCGCCAGCTGCTCCATGCCCCACTCGCGCACGTAGCCGTGGCCGCCGAAGCACTGCAGCGCGTGGTAGGTGCACTCGTTGCCCCACTCGGTCAGCAGGCCCTTCACGATCGGCGTCAGGAAGCCCAGCAGCACGTCGGCTTCCTTGCGCTCGGCCTCGTCCTTCGAGCGCTCGAGCACGTCCACCAGCGTGGCGGCGTGCAGGGCCAGCATGCGGCCGCCCTCGGCCAGCGCCTTGCAGGTGAGCAGCATGCGGCGGATGTCGGGATGCACGATCAGCGGGTCGGCCGGCTTGTCCGGGTTCTTCGCGCCCGACAGCGAACGGCCCTGCAGGCGGTCGCGCGAGTAGTCGAGCGCGTTCTGGAAGGCGCGGTCGATCAGCGCCAGGCCCTGCAGGCCGACGGCGAGGCGGGCGGTGTTCATCATGGTGAACATCGCATTGAGGCCCTTGTTCGGCTGGCCGATCAGGTAGCCCTGGGCGCCGTCGAAGTTCATCACGCAGGTGACCGAGCCGTGGATGCCCATCTTGTGTTCGATCGAGCCGCAGCGCACCGCGTTGCGGGCGCCGACCGTGCCGTCGCGCGCCACCTGCACCTTGGGCACGATGAACAGCGAGATGCCCTTCACGCCCGCGGGCGCGTCCGGCAGGCGCGCCAGCACCAGGTGGATGATGTTGTCGGTGAAGTCGTGCTCGCCGCCGGTGATGAAGATCTTGGTGCCGCTGACCTGGTACGTGCCGTCGGCCTGCGGTTCGGCCTTGGTCTTGAGCAGGCCGAGGTCGGAGCCGCAGTGCGGCTCGGTCAGGCACATGGTGCCGGTCCACTCGCCGGCGATGATCTTCTTGAGGAAGACCTCCTTCTGCCAGTCCTCGCCGTGGTGCTTGAGCGCCTCGGTGGCGCCGTGCGAGAGCAGCGGGTAGTTGCCCCAGCTCAGGTTGGCGGCGTCGATCATTTCCTTGAGCGCGGCGCCGAAGCTTTCCGGCAGGTCCTGGCCGCCCATCGCCTCGGGCGCGGTGATGCCCGCCCAGCCACCCTCCACGAACTGCGCGTAGGCTTCCTTGAAGCCCGGCGGCGTGGTGACCGCGCCGGTGTCCTTGTCGTGCACGCAGCCGTGCTCGTCGCCGACGCCGTTGAGCGGGGCGAGCACGGACTGGGTGAACTTCGCGGCTTCTTCCATCACCGCGTCGAGCAGGTCGCGCTGGGCGTGTTCGATGCCGAGCTTGGCGTAAAGCTTGTCGGCGCCGATGACGTCGTAGAGCGCGAACTTCATGTCGCGCACGGGAGCGGTGTAGCGATTCATTCGATCGATTCCTGTGGGGTCAGCGCAGCACGCCGGCCAGGCCCGGGACCGGGTTCAGGCCGCTCTGGTAGTCGAAGGGGTGGTCGGTCTTGGGTTCGCTGGTGGCGATGCGGCCCGACAGCGCGTAGCGGACGCTGCCGCGCTTCGCCAGCGCCGCGTCCACCGCCGCGCGCGCGGCGTCGGACGGCCGGAACACGTGGGTCACCAGCTCGTTCGACCCCGGGCCGACGCTCAGGCCGGGGTCGAGGGTGAAGCGCGCGGCTTCGCCGCCGTTGACCAGCAGGGTGGCGTCGAGGCTGGAGAAGCGCATCGGCACGGTGCTGAAGTTCTGGATGCGGATGCTGGCGGCCCACTGGCCATCGGGCTGCACGCGCAGCTCCTGCAGGCTGGCCTGGGGCGGGAAGATCCGCTTGGGCGGGCCGCCGGCGCAGGCGGCGAGCAGGGCGGCCAGCAGGACCAGGGCCAGGAGTTTCACGATTCGCATCAAGGTCACCGGAAGCGTGGGGAACCGGCTGAGCATACCAGCCCGTACGTTGCAGGGTCAGTCGGCCCGGGGCGGGACGACCACGATCAGTTCGTCCAGCGAATAGCCCAGCGCGCGGGCCTTGTCCTTCAGCGCCTCGAAGGTAGCGGCGTCCATGGCCGGCTCGCGTGAAAGGAACCACAGGTACTCCCGGTCCGGCTCGCCAACCAGCGCCCAGCGGTAGTCCTCATCCAGCGCGATCACCCAGTAGTCGGCCCAGACCATCGGCAGGAAGGACAGCCAGCCCGGCGCGAAGCGCACCTCGAGCTTGGCGGGATGCTCGCCCGCGCGGCGCGCCATGCCCACCGACTGCATGCGCACGCCGTCGTCGCGCAGGCAGGCGTTGCGGACCTGGACCCGGCCGCTTTCCAGCGGGATGTAGGTCGCCGTGATGTCGCCGACGCAGCGGCGCTCGAAGTACATCGGCAGCCGCGCGATCTCGTGCCAGGTGCCGGAATAGCGCTGCAGGTCGAGCTCGGGCACGGCCTGCAGGGGCGCGGGCTCGTCGGCGGCGGCGGGGGCGGCGAGGGCGAGCAGCAGCGCGAGGGCGGGGAGGGTTTTCATGGCGGCGCTCCAATCAACCGGGGCCCACAGGGTAACGCCGCCCGCCATGGATGGACCGTGAACCGGCTCAGCGGCCGCCGGCCATCTCGCGCGCCAGCTTTTCCTGGAAGGCCTCGAAGTCCAGGCCCTCGGCGGCGGCCTCGGCGTGCGCGGCCTCGCGCAGCGGCGCCGAGAACACCAGGTCCACCGCCTTGCCCTCGGCCCGCAGCAGCGCCGCCGCGCGTTTGAGGATGGCCAGCACGTGCGCGGCGCTGTGCGAGGTGCCGGCGATCTTCCCGTCCAATCCCAGCACCCATTCGCCGTCCTTGCGGACGATGCCGCCGAGCAGCTTGCCGTCGGCGTCGCGCAGTTGCGCATGGGGTTCGCCGAGCTTGTCGGCGGGGATGGCTTGGCGAGGCTTCATGGTGTTTCCGTGGGAGGTCGGGGCCGCGGGGCAGTGGCGGCCTGCGTTAGTATCCCCCTTCCCGCCGCCGCAAGCGAAAGGACACGCCTGATGCACGCAGAACTCGACCGTACGATCCATCCGGACGACGCCATGTGGCGGCCGTCGGAACGCTGGTATTTCCGCGTCGGCCGAAGTGCCCTGCGCCTGGTGCGGGTGGCCGAACAGGTGTCGGGGCTGGAGCGCATCTCCAGCGTGCTGGACCTGCCCTGCGGCCACGGCCGTGTCTCCCGGCACCTGCGCGCGGCCTACCCCGACGCGGCGCTGTATTTCTGCGACATCAACACCGGCGGCGCGGATTTTTGTGCACAGGCCTTCCGCGGCCAGGCCATCCACTCCAAGCCGGAACTCACCGAGGTGGACCTGCCGCAGGTGGACCTGATCTGGGTCGGCTCGCTGTTTACCCATGTCGACATCGACCGCACCCGGCGTTGGTTGCACTACCTGTGCGAGCGCCTGAATCCGGGCGGCGTGCTGGTAGCCACCGTGCACGGCCCATGGAGCCAGCGCATGCACGAGGCCCACTATCCGATGATCGACCCGGACACGTGGCAGCGCATCCTGGCCAGTTACCAGACGACCGGCTACGGGTACGCGCCTTATCCTGGCGGCGCGATCGGCGACTACGGTATTTCGCTCTCGACGTCGGAGACCATCATCGGCCTGGTCCGCGGGATCCCCGGCGTGCGCCTCGCCGGTTACCTCGAGCGCGGCTGGGCCGACAACCACGACGTGGTGATGATCGCCAAGGAAGACCGGGATCGGCCGTGGACGCCGGATTTTCCCGTGTGAACGACGCGCCGGCCCGCGGCATCGCGCGGATGCCGGCGGGTAGCCGGGTTCCGTCGCTGCGTCGGTGACTCAGCGCGCGAGCCCGCGGCGGATCGCGTAGCGCACCACCTCCGCCGTGTTGCGCGCGCCCAGCTTGTGCAGCACGCGGGCGCGATGGTTCTCGGCGGTCTTGGTGCTGATGTCGAGGCGGCGCGCGATTTCCTTGGTCGTCAGGCCATCCGCGATCAGGTGGAAGACTTCGCGCTCGCGCGGCGTCAGGTCGCGGTAGGGATCCTCCAGCCCGCGCTCGGGTTGCTGCAGGTGCGTCGCCAGCACGCGGCTGGCGTCGGCGCTGAAATGGCCGCGGCCGCGGGCGATGCTGCGGATGGCCTCGATCAGCTCGCTGGCCGGGCTGTCCTTGAGCAGGAAGCCGGAGGCGCCGGCGCGCACCGACTGCAGCAGGTATTCCTCGTCCTCGTGCATGGTCAGGACCAGGGTGCGGGTGCCGGGGCACTGCTCGCGCAGGCGGCGCACGACCTCCAGTCCGTTGAGTCCCGGCATCGACAGGTCGATGACCGCGACGTCCGGCGACAGGGCCAGGCAGAGTGCGATGGCCTGCTGGCCATCGGCCGCCTGGCCGACGATGCGGCAGCAGCCGGCGGACTCCAGCACGGCGACGAGGCTTTCCCGGACCATGCGGTGGTCGTCGGCGATCAGGACGCGGATGCTGGGCGCGGCGGCGTCGCTCATGGCGCGAGTCTGCCAGCATCGCCGGCCAGCGGCACGTCGAGCCTCAGGCATGTCCCCGCGCCCGGATGCGTCACCAGCTGCAGCGTCCCGCCGTGCAGCGCCGCGCGTTCGCGCATCGCGCCCAACCCGCTGCCTTCGCCGGAACGACCGCCTTCGCGGGCACGGTCGGCATCGAAACCGCGGCCATCGTCCCAGGCCTCGAAACGCAGGCGCCCGCGCCCGGCGCTGAGCCGGAACCCGGCGTGTTCGGCGGCGGCGTGCCGGACCGAGTTGGTGAGGGCCTCCTGCGCGACCCGGAACACCAGCGTCCGGGTGTCTTCGTCCAGCTCCGGAACCTCGCCCGCCTCGATCTCCACGGACAAGCCCGCCGGCTGGGCAAGCGTGCGGCCCAGCCAGCGAAGCGCCGGCACCAGGCCGAGGTCGTCGAGCACCTGCGGGCGCAGCAGGCGCGACAGCTGCCGGGTGTCGGCCAGGGTCTGCTCGCACAGGGCGATGGCGTCGGCCAGTCGCGGCGCCGCCGTCTCCGCCGGACCCAGGCTGCCCTGCAGCAGCATCAGCTGGTGCTTGAGCGCGGTGAGGTTCTGGCCGAGGCCGTCGTGGAGGTCGCGCGCGAGGCGCCGGCGCTCGTCTTCCTGCACCCGGTACATGGCGCGGGCCAGGCGCTGGAACCGGGCCTGGTTGGCTTCCAGGCGCGCCACCAGGTCGGCGTACTCGCGGCCCAGCCGGGCCAGTTCGGCACCCGGGTCCGGGGTGGTCACGGGGAGTCCCCGGTGTCCGCGCCGGCCTGGCGCGCCAGCGCTTCAAGGGGCTCCCGGCGAAGATAGGGGCGGCCGTCGGCCAACAGCTCGCGCGCTTCGTCCAAGGCTTCGCGCGCAGCGGCCATGTCGCTGGCGGCGAGCGCCAGCGCGGCGCGGCGTTCGAGCCAGGCCAGCTGCAGCGGAAGATGGCCCAGCTGCCGCACCTCGTCGTCGAGCGCGGCGTCCGGCGCCCGGGATGCCAGCACGCGCGCTTCGAGCTGCAGCACCCGGATGCCGGCGCGCGCCGCCAGTGCGTCGGCTTCGGCGAGCGCCTGCCGTGCCTCGGCATCCCGATCCAACCCCGCCAGCGCGCGGGCCCGGAGCAGCTGTGCAAGCGTGGCTTGCTCCGGCGTGCCTGTCCCGGCGCCGCCGGCCAGTTCGTCGATCAGGTCCAACGCCTCCGCGGGTTCGCCGCGTGCCAGGGCGATCCTCGCCGCGAGCAGGGCGGCATCGGTGCGCCCGCGCTGGTCCTGCCGCGACTCGAACAGGCGGCTGGCGCGATCGAGCTGTTGTCCGGCGGCGTCGAGGTTGCCTTCGAGGATCTCCAGCTCGACCAGGTTGCGAAGGCTCACCGCCGCCTCCTCGAGCATCTGCCGCTGCTCGGCCGCCTGCAGCGATCCCTCCAGCAGCGCGCGCGCCCGCTTCCAGTCGCCGCGCGCGGTCTCCAGCAGGCCCAGGTTCTGCTCGGCCCGCACCACGCCGTTGGCGTCGTCGAGGCCAGCGAAGGCCTCGCGCGCCTGCCGCCAGAGCGCGCGCGCGTTGTCGTAGTCGCCGAGCTGGAAATGCGCGAAGCCGACGTTGTTGAGGCTCTCGGCGACGCCCAGCGGATCGCCGCTGCGCTCGCGGCTGCGCAGGCCGCGACGATACGCGGCCAGCGCCGCCTGGTAGTCGCCGCGCTCTTCCTCCAGTAGGCCGAGTTCGTTCTCGACCGCGGCGAGGCCGGCGCTGTCGCCGAGGTCGCGGAACAGGCCGCGCGCTTCGTCCAGCCGCGTGGCGGCCTGCGCCAGTCGCCCGCTGAACAGATCGATCTGGGCGAGGTTGCGCAGGCTGCTGGCGACGCCGCGCCGGTCGCCGAGTTCGCGGCGCAGCGCCAGCGCCTTTTCGTACTGCTCTTGCGCGTCGCTGGTCTGGCCCAGCCGGGCATAGCCGACGCCGAGGGCGTTCACCGTCTCGGCCTCGCCGCGCAGGTCGCGCGAACGCTTGAACAGCACCAGCGCGCGCACCAGGTGGTCTTCGACCGCGACCCGATGGTCGCCCCGGAGGATGGCGGTCTTTCCGCGCAGGAACCAGACGCGCGGATCCTGCGGGTCGTTCGCCGCGGCGACGGCGAGGCTTTCCTCGGCGACCTCGAGGTTGCCGCCGTCGAGGGCGATCTCGGCGATCCGAAGCCGGTGGCCGGGGTCGCCCTCAAGGCCCGGCGTCTCTCCGGCGGCGAGCGCGATGGCCTGCTCGGTGTCGCCCTCGAGTGCCGCGCGCCAGGCCGCCAGCGGCGAGGCGAGGGGCTGGCCGGGCAGCTGGTCGGCGAGGCGGGCGGTGTCGAGCGCCAGCGCGCGGCGACCCGAAATGCGCGCCGCCTCCACCAGCGCGGCGAGCGCCGGGGCATGGTCGCGATCGGCCGCGGTGAGTTCCACGAGGGCATCGGCCGCGTCCCCGGCGCGGCCGGCGCGCAACAGGTTCAGGGCCCGCCCGTAGGCCTCGAGGTCCTCGTCGCCCGACAGCACCGGACCGGCGGCCGGGACCGCAAGTTCGACCGCGAGCAGCGGCAGCAGGTCCCTCGCGGCCGCCGCCGGCGCGCGGCGCGGCGGGCCGGCCACCCGCTGCGGCGCGGCCTGGCCGTCGCCGCTGATCACCGCTTCGAAGGCGAGGCCGTCGCCGGACTTCACCGACCGCAGCCGCACGATGCGATTCGCCGGCAGCGCCTTCCGCAGCGCCGCGTCGTCGGCGGCGCCCTTTCCGGCCAGCCCGGATTGCGCGAGTGCCAGCCGGATCCGCTCGCCATCGGCCACGGCGACGCCGGGCTGGCCCGCCAGCCCCAGCCGCAGCGCCTCCGCCGCCCCGTCCAGCACCGGATCATCGGCACGGGTGTCCGCCATGAGCACGATCCGCGGCGGCGCCGGGGGAGTGGCCGGGGCCGGATCCCGCCAGGGCGCCAGCAGCGCCAGCGCCGCCAGGCCGGCCGCCGCGGCCAGGCCGAGCACTGGCCAGGTCGCGCGCGGCAGCGCCGCCGGGACGTGGCGCGCGTCGATGGCCCGGACCACGGCGTCGGCATCGCGCAGGCGATGGGCCGGATTGGGGCGGAGCAGGCGTGCCACCAGGCGCGCGACCCAGCGCGGCAAGCCCGCGCGCCGCGATTCGATGGGAGGCGGGCCGGAGACCATCCGCCGCGCCATCGATTCGGCGGCCGTCGCCCCGGCGAACGCGGGCTCGCCCGCCAGCATTTCGTAGAGGATCAGCCCCAGCGCGTAGAGGTCGGCCCGGGCATCGACGGTGCCGCCGCGCGCCTGCTCCGGCGCCAGGTAATCGGGGGTGCCGACGATGGCGCCGGTGTGCGTGAGGCCGGTGGAACCCAGCGAGCGCGCCACGCCGAAATCGCTGATCAGCGCATTGCCGCCGGCGTCCATCAGGATGTTCGCGGGCTTGAGGTCGCGATGGACGATGCCGCTCGCGTGCGCGGCCTGCAGTCCTTCGGCGATCTGCCGGGCGATGGCCAGCGCCTGTTCGACCTCCACCGGCCCGCGCGGGTCGAGCCACTGGTCCAGCGACTGGCCGTCCACGAAGTCCATGCTGATGAACCAGCGGTCCCCGTCCCGCGCGATGTCGTGGATGCGGACCACGCGCGGGCTCGACACCTGCCGCGCGAGCAGCAGCTCCTGCCGGAATCGCTCGAACGCCTCGGGCCGCGCGGCCAGCTCGCTGCGCAGCAGCTTCAGCGCGACCGTGATGCCCAGGTCCTCGTCGCGGGCGCGATAGACCACGCCCATGCCGCCGGTGCCGATGCGCCGCTCGATGGTGAAGCGATCCGCGAGCCGCGTGCCGGGCGCGAGGTCCGCGGCCGCGCCCGAGCCGGTCAGCGTGGGGTCGTCGCCCGGGACGAGGGCGTCGGTCATGCCGCGCCCCGGCCCGGCGACATCGCGGCCGCGCCGGGCGCGAGTGCGGCCTGGTTGCGCCGGGCGGCCAGCCAGAGCGTCGCGCGCTCGGCGAAGGCCTCCAGCAGCTCCAGGTCGATCCGCGTGATCACGGCGCCCGGGCGGCGGCTGTCGACGTAGGCGACGCCCAGCACTTCCTCGCCCAGCACCAGCGGCAGGCAGGCCAGCGCGCGCAGTCCGCCGGCGACGACCGAGGCCTGGCCCGCCAGCGCCGATTCAAGCGAAAGATCGTGGGCGACGACTGGCCGGCGCGTGCGCAGGGCCTCGGCGAGGGCCGTGGTGCTGCCGGCGAAGCGCGCCGCGTCGGCGCCCGCGGGGAATCCGCGCCACGCCTTCGGCGCCAGGCCAGTCTCCCCGGGCAGCAGCATGCCGCGCTCGGCGCCGGCGAGGTCGATGATCGCGTCCAGCGTGGCCTCCAGCAGTCCGGCGCGCGCGGGTTCGCGCGCGAGGGCGAGGGTCAGGGCGGTGGCGGCTTCCCGGCGTCGCCCGGATTCGAGACCGGTGCGGGCCAGGGTCGAGTCGTCGATGATTTCCAGTTCGCAGGCGACGTCGCCGAAACGAAGCCAGGCACCGCCGCGCCGGGGAAGCCCGTCGGCCGCGACGCCGTCGATGAAGCTGCCGTTCTTGCTGCCGGCGTCCGCGAGGATCCAGTCATCGCCGGCGAACGCCAGCGTGGCGTGCCGGCGCGAGACCGAGGCGTGGGCCAGCTGCACCGCGCATCCGTCGGCGCGACCGACCGGATGGGGCCCGTCACCGGACAGCACGAACCGTTCGGCGGCGCACTCGGGTGGGTAGGCGGTCAGGCGCGCGGGCATGGCCCCATCTTAGCGCCGCCGGGGGCCGGCGGCGCCAGCGTCAGGGCGCGCTTGCGATGGCCTCAGTCGCCGTGGTCGCGGAGGTAGCCGATGCTGAAGACCAGGGTGTCGAGGCCGGCCAGGAGCTCGCCCGCGATGTTGTCGCGGTCGCGCAGCGCGCGCCACTCCTGGGGGATGGCCAGGCCTGCCCGCGCCGACACGCGCTGGCGCATCGCCTCGGCCGCGCCGATGGCGTCCGCGTAGCGCTCGTCACCCAGTCCCGACTCGATGGCGTCGAGCTGCGCCTGTAGCGGGGCCGCCTCGATCGCCGGCAGCTTGGCCGCTTCGGCCCGCAGCCGCGCCAGCTTGGCGGAGACGACGTCGAGCGTGGGGCGGGCATCGAGCACCACGAGGAACTGCGAGAAGCCGCCGGTGGTGCCGCGCGTGCGCACGCTGCCGGCGGTAACCGAACCGGTGATGTCCCGGAAGGCGCCGCCCAGCGGCGCCTTCAGCAGCCGGTAGCGCGAGCCCGCGGTGTAGACCAGCGCATGCGTGTGCAGCTCGACGTGCACCAGGCGGCGGAACGACAGGCCACCGAGCGTGGACGGCTCGATGGTGATCATCAGCGGAAGCTCCGCCGGCACGAGCGCGCCGCCGCCCACGGGCAGGCGCGACAGCAGGGTGGCGGCGCCGGGGTTCACCAGCTCCGCGCTGATGCCCAGCGACGCGGCGCTCAGGCCGCTGGCGTCATCGAAGTCGAGGCGCAGGTCGGCCAGCGGCGCGACGGATCCGCCGATCCGCACCAGCGCGGAATTTCCGGAGACCTCGACGGTGACGGGGACGGGCTGCGCCAGCGCCGGCAGCGGCGACAGCGCGAGCAGCAGGGCGAACAGCTTTCGAGCGACGGTAGTCATCGGGAACTCCGTGGGTGGGCGCGCGTCCGATGCGTCATTTCGTCGCACCTGTGCCGGGCGACGGCCGCATCTTAGGCCAGCGGGCGGCCGCAAGTCTCTAGGGGTTTTCCCCCACGCCGGTTGGGGGCTCTGCCGGATTGGTGGCGGCCGGGGCCAGGCGGAAGCTGCCTCCCGAGCCGCACAAAACCCGAAAGCGGCTAACCCAGAACGGAGAGAGTGTGATGCCTGTCACCATTTCACGAATCGCCCGCTTGTCGGCCCTGTCGGTCGGCCTGCTCGCCAGCGGCCTCGCGGTCGCCGAGGCCCGGATCGACCCCGAACTCACCCGCCTGCTGGCCAGCACCCCGGCCACCGAGGACCTGCAGGTCATCATCAGCTACGAACAGTCCGGGCCGGTCACCACCGCCCAGGTCGCCGCGCTGCGCGACCTCGGCATCGACCGGGGCGTCCGCATGCACACGCTGCCGATCGCCGGCGCGCTGGCGACGCCCGCCGAGATCCGCGCGCTGGCCGCGCGCGACGACGTCGCCTCGATCTACTTCAACGCCCCGCTGCGCTTCTTCAACAAGGAGCAGCGCGAGATCAGCGGCGCCGCGCGCGTGGTCGAGAACCAGGCCGACTTCGGCAAGGCGATTCCCTACAGCGGCCGCGGCGTGACCGTGGTGGTGAACGACTCCGGCATCGACGCCACCCACGAGGACCTGAAGTTCGGCGAGAACGTCGTGCAGAACGTGCAGGCGCCGCAGAACATCCTCGCCAGCCTGGCCAGCGAACTCGCCGGCCCGGGCATCGTGCCGATGCTGTATGTCGAGGACCAGCTCAACACCGACCTCGGTGGATCCGGCCACGGCACCCATGTCGCCGGCACCGTCGGCGGCACCGGCGAGCGCTCGGGCGGCCTGTACCGCGGCGTCGCGCCCGGCGCGAAGCTGGTGGGCTACGGCTCGGGCGGCGCGCTCTTCATCCTCGACGCGGTCGGCGGCCTGGACTACGCGGCCACGCACCAGTTCAGCTTCGACCACCCGATCCGCGTCACCAGCAACTCCTGGGGCACGTCGGGAAAGTTCGATCCGATGCACCCGGTGAGCATTGCGACGTACGAGCTGTACAAGCGCGGCATCGTCAGCGTCTTCGCCGCCGGCAATGACGGCCCGGGCGAGGACACCCACAACCCGTACGCGCAGGCGCCGTGGGTGATCTCGGTCGGCGCGGGCGAGAAGGACGGCGTGCTGACCTCGTTCTCCTCGCGCGGCAAGCGCGGCGAAAGCGGCACCTTCACGATGCCGGACGGCAAGTCCTGGACCTACTTCAACGAGCCGACGATCGTCGCAACCGGCGTGGACATCATCTCCACCCGCGCCAGCACCAGCGCCCTCGGCGCGCTGTCGGCGGAGCAGGACGCGGCGGCGATGGCGCCGGCGCACGTGCCCTTCTACACCCACTCCAGCGGCACCTCGATGGCGACCCCGCACGTGTCGGGCATCCTGGCGCTGATGTTCGAGGCCAACCCGAACCTCACGCCGATGGAGGCCAAGTCCATCCTCGAGGAAACCGCCGCCAACATGACCGGCCGCCTGGCCTGGGAAGCGGGCGCCGGCCACGTCAACGCGTATGCCGCGGTCGCGGCGGCGCAGGGCCTGCGCACCGACTACGGCCGCACCGTCAACGTGCTGCGCGAGTTCAACAGCAATGCGCTGCTGGCGCCGGGCGGCGATCCGCTGCCGTTCTCGATCCTGTTCTCGCCGGTCGGCGAGCCGGAGGAAGTCGCGTTCGAAGTTGGCCCGGAGGTGGCCTTCGTCTCGGCCCGCGCCACCACCGACACCAACACGGTGGCGCTGGTGCTGACGGATCCCGATGGCGTGCGCTACGGCTCTTCGATCGCGCTGCCGGTGTTGGGCAGCACCATCACCACCGGCGCGCCGGGCAAGGCCGGCACCTGGAAGATATCGGTGAGCGGCATCGGCTCGGTGTCCGGCGTGGCGGTGGACCCGACCGGCAGCACCAACGGCCTGGCCGCGCCGGGCATCATCGAGGGCGAGATCAGCTTCATCAACAGCGGCGGCTACACCGGCCTCGACGACGTGAGCTCGCATCCGGCCCGCCCCGCCATCGAGTTCGCGGTCGCGAGCCGCCTGGTGGATGGCTATTCGGACAGCAAGTTCCGCCCGGACCAGCAGCTCAAGCGCAGCGAACTCGCGCAGTACCTGCTGATGGGCGCCAGCGTCCGCCAGTCGCTGCCGCTGTCGGGCGTGCCGAGCTTCACCGACGTGGCGCCGGGCACCCGCGAGTACGCCTACGCCGAAGCGGCCATCGCCAAGGGTGCGCCGCTGCGTGACCTCGGCCAGGACGACGCCGGCGTGATGCGCCTGGTGAACGGCCAGTTCAAGCCGGGCGCGAACGTCAGCCGCCTCGACCTGGCCTACGCGCTGGTGCAGGCGCAGGGCCTGCAGGACCTGGCCACGTCGTTCACGGGACCGCTGACGGTGCTGTTCAACGGCCAGCGCATCGCCATCGAAGACGCCGGTTCGATTCCCGCCAGCCAGCGCGGCTACGTGCAGTACGCGCTGGACACGGGCGTGATCAACGCGCGCTTCGCGCTGGTGCAGGGTCCGTTCGACCTGCAGCCGACCATCAAGGCCTACTTCGACCCGGGCCAGGCGGTGACGCGCGCCGCGTATGCGGTGGCCGCCAGCCGGTTCCAGGTGCAGTACCAGTCGGTCGAAGACTGATCCAACCTGTGTCACCCCAAGGCCCGGCCGGTTTGGCCGGGCCTTCTTTTTTGGTGCTGACTGCGAGCAGTGAAGGTCTGGCTGGCTAGGCGTTCTCAGCGACCGCGATAGGGCTCGCAACCGACGCCGTCGTTGTCGCGGTCAAGATGCGGACCGTAGCCCGGCTCACCCCGTCGAACCGGTGCCGCCCCGGCCGCCCGGGCTTCGTCGCAGTTCCTGTAGGCGCGCGAGCGCGACGCGTCGGCGGAGGCAGCGCCATCGGACCCGTAGACGCGTGCGACCGGTGCCGGCGCTTGCGTCGCCGTGCCGCGATGGCAGTGGTATCCGCCGGTCGCGCGCTCGTTGTGGCAGCCCTCGGAATTCAGGCCACCGCGATGCGCCCACGCCGAACCCGAAAACAGGACCGGGAACAGGGCAGCGATGATCGCGATGCTGGGAAGAAGCCTCATGGGGCTTTCCTTGTGGGTTGCGGCCACGATACTCCGTGCAAGCCGGGGGCGTGGAAATGGGGCCCAAGGCGTCGTCGGCGCGCTTTTGACACACAAACAAAAGCCGCAACTAGTGCGGCTCTCGTAAGTGCTTGACGAATATGGTGGCCGAGGACGGAATTGAACCGCCGACACGGGGATTTTCAAGGCGGCCTGAAGCCTAATTAAAACAGCCACTTACGGCGCATGCCTGATCGTGTGAAGCATCTGATGAACGGCCATGGAATCCGGCTGAGTCCCGCGTCATGGAGTTGAATAAAGCGTCCGAGCTTGATATCAATGTCCCAACGGAGCCGCGCAATGCGCTCCAGCGGAGCTGCAAAATGAGCTCTGGGCCAAGGTCGAGGATTCCTCGCCGTGGTTTCCGCCCGGTCGATTGAGTCGCCGGGTTTCGGATGTCCCCAGTAGGGGCGCCGGATCCCTTTGACTCTCTACCGGATGACACATGAAAAAAACCATGAAATTGATCCCTCTGCGGCGCCAAGCAGCTGCCGAGCGTCAGGCTGGGCGGTGCTTTTACTGCGGCGTCCTGATGTGCCGTGGCGATCTAGGCCGATTCGCCGCAAGTTTTGGCCTCTCTCCGGCGCTAGCCAGTCGACTGAGTTGCACTGCTGAACATTTACTAGCCCGTCAGGACGGTGGCAGCGACATCGTCTCCAACATCGCTGCTGCCTGCTTGCACTGCAATCAGACGCGACACCGCATGAGGCCACCTCCTGGTCCGGTGGCGTATCGCAGAATCGTGAACAAGCATCTTCAAGCCGGACAATGGCACCGAAGAAAGGTGTTCGAGGCGGGCCTATTGTGTCGCTCTAACGTCACAAGCAAATGAGGGCGACCTGCAACTCGTTGATCCCGAGAAGGGATTCGCCGACCCGGAGGTGATCTTCGAAGCGTCCTGGAGCCTGATTGAATCAGCCAATTGCGGCGGATTCCTGCACTTCAATGGGTTCCATAAGCGTTTCAGTTGTACTCCGCTTCAGTCTGCTGCTCACAGTCGGGACGTCGGCTTTACCTTTCACTCGCTTGCCTTGTACTGAAATGTACCGTCTGCGATGCTTTTCCGAACGCTCGCCACCGCCTGGTCGATTTCTGCAAGATGCGACTCTGCGCAGTGGGAAACCCGATTGGCACCGCAACTTGCGACTATGGAACTAATGAGAAAGTCAAAGTGACCGCCAGTGTTGAGTGCGGTAATAACGTAAGAGTAGGAAGAGCCTGGCCACCCGCAGCCAGTGGTAAGAGGTTCTGTTCGAGTTAGCGCTGCTATCGCGGCATGTCCGACTAGGACGCCGGGTCCAGCAATAAAGCGCGCTGCACTATGCGGTCGCTAGTTGCTACCATTTTGCTGAGTGCCTTGGAGAGACAGCCATATGACAGCTGGGCGTTTGAGCGTGTTGTTGATTCTCTTGCTGAGTTCCCCGTCGCTCGTTGCGGCGATCGATGATCGGGATCGCAAGTTCACCAACAAGTTCGTCGGAACCTAGTGCCCTTACCTAGCAAAGGAGATCGTTGCCGATGGTGGTCGGGTGAGAAAGGGAATGGAAAAGGAGTCTTTTACGAGCCCCGATGTTTCCCACTGCTTCTTGAGAGCCTCGAGATCACATTTTATCGACGACTCGATATTCAAGGGGCGCGCGCCAATGGATCAGCTGCGAGTCCGCACGTTGGGGGGCGTCAATAGTTTTCTTGATCGGAAGTGCTCGGAGGTATCCGGCCGGTTTGTTTGGGGGCCTTCTTATTTGGCCGATAACGGATCACAGCTGCAGTGGCGGGGATGTGTGGCCGGTCCTACGTACCGTTTCCTCGCCAGTGTTGAAAGAGCGCCCGTAGAAGATTGGCCGGTTTACTTTGTCCGCATCGCTGAGCCCACTGACCTCAGTCGCGCCCCGAGCCCGGAGTTTGCGGCTTACCTCGAGCGTCGCGGATTTGTCGCTCCCGAGGATCTCACGAGTGCCGACTGGGCGCGCACCTCGGTCGAGGAAGAAAGACGGATGGCGGGGCACGCGTCGGCTGCGGAGCGAATTGCTCAGGACCGAGACCGGGCTGGTGAGGCAGAGAAGCGGCGCCTTGCGCACCGAGATCGGAAGATCCTTGTCGGCGCGAGAGTTTGTCTTGAGAAGCAAGGGCTGACTTATTTCGGCTTCACAGAGCAATGCTCAGCGCAGACCGACAAGATCCAGATTCGGGTCACCGGGACCAGCAACCGGATGCTGGCGTACACGCCCGAGATTATTTGGGACCGCGTCGACAATTGGGCGCTTTGTGACCAGTAGCTCTGGCTATGTTGGTAAAGAACTTCATGGTCCGCTTTATTTATTGATACCCGCGCTGGATCGTGCTGCTGGCGGTGGCCTCGCTGGTTTGCCGCGGGCTGCCCGGGTGAATTCGCCGGAATCAGGATCCGAACAAGTTCCGCCGGATGCGATTGCCGTTGTCGCCGGCATCGCAGGGCCAGCCCTCTCACTTCAAGAGAGCATGCCCTGTACCGGGGCCGACCCGGATTCCGGCGCGAGTTCGTATCCCATGGATCGATATCCACGCTGGCGTTTTTCCCACATGCGCAGAAGGGCTGGGTGGCCGCTATCGACGAAATCCAAGATGCGCACACTGACCTTTCCCAAATGCTCGCGATGCAGCCTGCCCGCGTACTGTTGCAGGGTGCCCTTCCACGAGATCGGCATTGCCAGCACGAGCGTGTCTAGTGGCGGATGGTCGAAGCCCTCGCCGACAAGTTTGCCCGTGGCGAGCAAAGCGCGCGGGGAATCGGAGGGGAGGGCATTCAGCGCATCGAGCAGGGCCCCGCGCGCTTTCTTCGACATGCGTCCGTGCAGGCAGAAGAGATTCGGAATCCGGTCCTTCAATGCAGACTCGATGCTTGCCAGATGATCGAAGCGTTCGGTCAAAAGCAGTACCTTCCGTCCATGTTGGACGGCCTTCTCGACCTCGTCGGCGATTGCCGCAGTGCGCCGCTGATTGGATGCCAGGTGGAGGAACACATCCTGGATGCCGGCTGTCTCCGGCAACTCGATCCTTTCGTGTCTGCAAACAGGTACGACGTCGAGCTGCGAAGGTGCGTTCTCCTGGCGTGCGGCGGTATGCCGGATCGGGCCGCACTGCATGAAGATGATCGGGTGTTGGCCATCGCGACGCTGCGGTGTCGCAGTCAGGCCGTGAACATATCGGGCCCGGATGCGCTTCAGGATTAGCTCAAAGGAAACCGCCGACAGGTGGTGGCATTCATCCACGATGACCTGACCGTAGTTCTCGACTAGGGCACTGATCTCACCCTTCCTTGAGATCGACTGCATGACGGCTATGTCGACGAGGCCCGTGGGCTTGGCCTTCCCGCCACCGACCACACCGACGACGCCCTTTCCGACGCCGAGGAAGGACTGCAGGCGTTCCTGCCACTGGCGAAGTAACTCGGTGCGGTGAACGAGTACCAGTGTATTGACGCCACGACGCGCGATCAGAGCAGCTGCAGTCACGGTCTTGCCGAAGGCGGTAGGCGCGCACAGCACGCCATCGTCGTGGGCAATCAATGCCGTCAGCGCAGTCTCTTGGTCAGGTCGAAGCGCACCATGGAAACTCACGTCCAGCGGACTGCCCAGGTAGCGCTCATCCTGCAGTACGCACTCGATTCCGTTGTTGCGCAGCAACGTCACGGCAGCATCTAGGCATCCGCGCGGCAATGCGATATGTCTTGCGTGATTCTCGGCGCAGCCAATGATTCTGGGTTTGTCCCACACCGGAAAGCGCATAGCCTGCGCTTTGTAGAAATCGGGATTCTGGAATGCCGCCAGGCGGATCAGCCGATTGGCCAACGGTGGGGTCAGTGCACTCTTTTCGACATAAATGAGGTTGGCGAGTGTGAGGGTGAGCGAGGCAGGCAAGTCCCCGGGAACCCTCGAGTCATTGGGTCTTCGACGCTTCCACGGCGTCGACGCCTCGTCGTCGTCAACTTCCTGGACGTCGAGTGGGTGCACCCCGCCCGTGGCTCGGAGGATGGTTGGCTCCACATCGGAGGGAGACAGGGGGCGCATGGACGCCAGAAATGCCCATTGGTCTGGCCAGGGCTTGAACTCGTAATCCACGAATACACTGCAATCCTTGGCACGAGCCTGCTTCTGAAGTGGCAGCGCGATCAGGTTGCCGAATCCGCCCTTCGGCAGCGTGTCCTGGTTCGGGAAGATCCGATCATAGGAAGAGAACTTGAGCTGGTGGGTGCGCGCGCAGGCATGGCTGATGAGGGCGGTTCCCAGTCGGCGGGCATCTCGAGCGGGCAACGCCGCTTCAAAGAAGATCCAGGCATGAGCGCCATTTCCCGACCGGGATATCTCCAGGGCTGCAGGGACGTCCAGTTCGCGGCATGATTCCATGAACGCCGCTGAATCCTCTCTCCATTGTTCCTCGTCGAGGTCCACCGCAAGGAATCGGCAGGTATCATCGGCGAGCAGCGGATAGACGCCGATGACGTGGCGGCCCGTCAGGTGGTCGTAGATCACCTGGTCGGTCAGCGGTAGGAGCTTCCGGTTCGGGCACTCCGAGCACTTGATGCGGGGCTTTTCGCAAACGCCCGGTTTCCACTCGTTGGCACAGGCGGGCGCGTAACCGGATTTCCCCGCCTTGCTCTCCCAGCGAACCGGATAGACGTCCGTGCGTCCGCCGAACAGGCGGCGAAACATCGCGATCTTCTCGTCGGTGCTGAAATCCGCAGGGACCGTCGTGGTCTCGGTTGTGCATTGCGGCGCTGCCTGGTCGGGAGCTCGCCATTCAATGCCGTGAGCGTCCAGCAACGCGGACAGTCTCGAGTTCTCTGCAAGTAGGCTGGCGAGGGAGTCCCGATCAGCGGACATCGTCCAGCTTCCTCGCTGCGGCGCTCATCCCCGCAAAGATGGCGTCCGCGACGTTTGCTGGAAATGTTGTCGGTAGGGATGCCGTGACCTTCTCGATTGCCGTCGGCGTACTTGCCACGAGTTCGTCGATCATCCCCTGAGCGATGTCCTCGGAGATACCGCAGGCGCGCGCGGTGCTGATCCAGTGTCGGCGAAGGATGCGGTTCCATTCGTAGTGACGGTTCTGTCCCGAGGCTGCCATCGCCATACGCGCCCGTTCCGGGGCAAGTTGGTTGGTGCCGCGACCGAGGATCGGGTATGCCGACAGTACATCGTAGAGCGGTGTCAGTCGGTAACGACCCTGAGGCTCGATTGCGAGGCTGAAGTTCTTCGCGTGACCATCGGTGGCACAGAGCAGCCAGAAAACGAGCTGCGCCTTGAAAAACGTCAGCCGGTCGGCCGCGGCATCCTGCGCTCCCAGCAGCAGGTCGAGGATGGACTTGATGCCTGGTCCGCCATCGGCTTCGTATTTGACTGCCGGAGGGACGCCGAGTGCCTGGCAGCAGTCTTCCTGGGGCAAACGGAGCCAGTGCGTTCCCGCCTGGGCCATTCGGCGATCAAAGCGCTCGACGATCAGTGCCTTCTGGTCTTCGAAGACCGCGATCTCGCAAACCGCGACGGGTAGGCCAAAGGCCGCAACGATTTGTGCGCAGAGCCACTCGTTCTCAACCGACGTCGTGAAGTCCGCCTGCATGTTGCCGACTCGGCCGAGCGGCAGCTTGAAGATGTGCGTGGTGGGCGTTGCGCCGAGCGGTCGATGCCAGCTGCTTTCGTGCCGAAGTAGGGCTGTCTTCTCCTGCGCGCCAGCCAGCGAGATGCGGAAGTCGTCGTAGTCGTGCTGGCCCGGAAAGGCGGCGGTCGGCGTGCCGCGCAGAAGCCGTGCGACATCGGCATCCGTGAGTGTCTCGCCGTCGATGCGGTCCAATCCCGTCGGGGCCATGTCCATGGGAAGCAGTTGCACGGCCCCGACGCAGTCCCGCCCGATCTCGGCCAACAAGTCGAAGGCGCGCGTCGAGGCGGAATGGAAACGGGTCTGGATGCGGCGGCGAATATCACGGTTGTCGGGAAGCAGGTTGTCGAAGAAGGATTCGACAATTTCGTCCCGGTAGGGAATTCCGGAGGGTTGCAGCGGCATCGAAAGCGACAAAGGTCTGGATGCCGGCGCGTCCAGCCAGCTTTCCTCATATGCGAAGGTGTGCGCGTTGTTTGTTCCCAGCGTCCAGGTGCCGACGCGCTCGGCATTCATCCAAACCGCCAGCTGTTGGGTCTTGCGCGGGCGAGGCATCCGCTACCACTCCGAATCCGTCGGAGACTGCGGGCTCGCCTTCGGCTGCAGGACGAGTTCTAGGCCGAGGGCGGACAGCAACTTATAAAGGCTGCCGACGCTGCCCCTTTCTGGATCCGACTCGAACGCGGAAATCGTCTTGGGGAGTAATCCGACCAGGGCAGCTGCCTGCTTCTGGGTCAGCTTGCTGGCTTGGCGCTGGCCTCGCAGCACCGTGGCTAGCTGTTCGGGAGTCTGGGCGCGCAGCATCATGAGCTATCCCCTGCAGGGTATCGATACGAAATATACCTCGCAGGGTATACGCTGTCAATATCCCCTGCAGGGTTCTGGAGTGAGCCTCGCTTTTAGGCCTGAGTTGAAGCAGGAGAAGGGAACGAGGCTAGCCAGCCCGCATCAGGGGGTGGCGCCCAATGGCAGGGCATTGCGACGCTATCGGAAGGCTTGTTTTCGCTGGTGTATTCAGCTCGCGCACGCAGACCCTTGAATGAGCAAGGCCGTTGTGTGGTCTACCGCCGGCCTTTTTTACCAACCGACTGATCGGGCTAGGATTGACGCATGGACGACGAATTCTGGAAGCGCCACCTGGAAGAAACCGCGCGGTTTGCCCGCTTGGCCGACCCCTTGCGGGAGTTCAAGGCCCTCCAGAGTCCAATCCTCCGGGCCCAAGAGCAGCTTGTGGCCCTTTGTCGCGACCCGTTGGAGGACGTTCGGGCGCAGATGAAGGCGCTGACCGACCCACTCGAACAGCTGCCGGCATGGGTGAAGGACAACTACGGTCGCGATGCGTTCGCCAAGCAGCTGCAGGCGTTCACCGCCCCATTCGACCAGGTTGCCGACCAGCTCAAGGCCGCAAATGGACAGGATGCGATTGCCGAGCAGATCAAGGCTCTGCTGGAACCATTCAATGGTGCCCAAGCTTGGATCAAGGCGTTTCGATCTGAAGAAGAAGACCGCCTACGCCAGTGGTCAACGATGCTCGACGACTTCGCCCGGCAACTACGGGACTTGCCGGACGAGGTACGTGGGCAGCTGGCGGTGCTCATGGACCAAGGATGGTGCCTCGATCCCGAGATGCCGCACACGTGGGGGCGGGATCTGGTCGCAACCTTCCAAGAGGGCGAGAACGATGAGGCGCAGCAGTGGCTGATCGATTACTTCAAGGGGCGTGTGGATGAGATCGAACAGATCCTAGTCAAACGGCATCCTAATCGTAGTGCGGTCATTGCAGATGCGTTCCAGGCGCACCGGGAGCGCCGCTACCACTTGAGTATCCCGGTGTTGCTGGCCCAAGCTGATGGAGTTATCCATGATCGACACCAGCGGCAGCTGTTTTCCAAGAAGCGCACCGCCAACCTTATGGAGGTGTTGTCGGGTCTGCCAGAAGATGACATGCGTGCGATCTTCATAGCCGCGTTCTATGTCGATATCCCGCTGACCCGCAACACACAGCTGCTGCCCGACGGCTTCGATGGCTTGAACCGCCACGCAGTTTTGCACGGTACCGATCCAAACTATGGGACCGAGATCAATAGCCTACGGGCGGTGTCGATCCTGAACTTGGCCTCTTACTTGGTTGCCGAGGAAGTTGAGGTCACTACAACGGTTGATTACGCGCCATGAGCCTGACTAAACGACTGTCGGGTTCGACATTGAACTTCCTGAGGTCGATGTAGAGACATTCAGGGACCAGGCCACTTGTGAAATTTTTTGAAACGGGCACCGAACGGGCACCGATCTGGATCTGAAAAATAAAAAGGGGCTGCGATTTCTCGCAACCCCTTGTTTTGTATGGTGGCCGAGGACGGAATTGAACCGCCGACACGGGGATTTTCAATCCCCTGCTCTACCAACTGAGCTACTCGGCCAGGATTTGGCTGGCATGCGCACCGGGCGGGCCCGGGCGAGCGGCGAATCATAGCGGAAGCCGGCTGGCCGGGGCAAGCCGGTTCAGGGGCCTAAATTCCTGATGAACGCCAGGCCGGGGGCGGGGACGCATCGGCCGGGACCGGGGTTAGGGTAGGGACGTGGCCCGCTTGGGGGCCGAACAAGGAGCTGTGCAATGTCCGTCCGTCCCGTGCTTGCCGCCATGACCGCCGCCCTCGTGATCGCCTTCGCTTCCCCGGCCATGGCCCGGGAATCCAAGGAAGAGCGCGAGGCCCGCTACGCCGAGAACCTCGAGCTGGCCCGCGCCCATGCCGGCGAACCGGTCGAGGCGGTCCGCTTCCTCAACGAGCCCTACAAGTTCGACGTGCTGGGCAACCACCACCTGCTGGTGTGGCAGAACCAGCGCACCGCCTGGCTGGTCGACCTCAAGCAGGACGCGGGCTGCCGCTACATGGCCAACTCGCTGTCGATCAGCATCGACATGGTCAATGAGTTCCGGACGATGGACACCAGCCACGGCTACATCGTTGGCGGCAACGGCGAGCGCTGCAAGATCGAAGGCCTGCGCAAGGTCGACGTCGTCGCCATGCGCGCCGCCCGCGAGAGCGCCCGCAACGACAGCGCCAGCTGATCCCGGCGGACTGCCCCGAGGCACCGAGGCCCGCGCCGAAAGCGCGGGCCTCTCGTTTTCAGGCCTCGGGCGGCACGTAGCCGGCCGGCTTCTCGGCGCCGCCGCCGAACAGGAACTTCTCCATCTCGCCCTCGAGGAAGGCCCGGTGCTTGGGATCCATGGGCGAGAGGCGGTTCTCGTTGATCAGCATGGTCTGGTGCGCCAGCCACTGCTGCCAGGCCTCCCGGCCGATGTGTTCGAACACGCGCTTGCCCAGCGCGCCGGGCCAGGGCACGAAGGCCAGGCCCTCGCTGTCGCGCTGGAGTTTTTCGCAGAAAACGGTACGGCTCATGGCGTCAGGCTTCCCAGTAGTTTCTTGACGGGGGCGGGCAGGCCCACCTCGTGCAGGCGGTCGAGCGGCTGCCAGCGCAGTCCGGCATCCGCGCTGGTCGCGGCGGCGGGCTCGGCCACGCGCCAGCCCATCGGCTCGATGTGCAGGCGGTAGTGGCTGAAGGTGTGCTCGATCAGCGGCAGCGGCTCGGCGGCGTCGAAATCGAGCGCATGCGGGCGCAGGAAATCGCGGGCCTCGTCGTGGCTGCCGGCCTCGGGCAGCGACCACATCCCGGACCACACGCCGGTGTCGGGGCGGCGCGCCAGCAGCACGTGGCCGCGCGCGTCGCGCAGCAGCAGCATCAGCGTGCGGCGCTCGGGCAGCGGCTTGCCGGGCTTGGCTTCGGGCAGCTGGTCGACGCGGCCCTCGCGCCGGGCCACGCAGTCGTCCTGCAGCGGGCAGAGCACGCAGGCCGGGTCGTGGCGGGTGCACAGCGTGGCGCCGAAATCCATGATCGCCTGCGTGTAGTCGGCGAGGCGCGCCTCGGGCAGGTGCTGTTCGGCCAGCGTCCACATCTGCTTTTCCACCGGGCCGCTGCCGGGCCAGCCGCCGATGCCGTGGAAGCGCGCCAGCGTGCGCTTCACGTTGCCGTCGAGGATGGGGAAACGGTCGCCGTGCGCCTGCGCCAGGATCGCGCCGGCGGTGCTGCGGCCGATGCCGGGCAGGGCGGCCATCGCTTCGAAATCGCGCGGCAGGTCGCCGCCGTGCTGCTCCACGCACGCGCGCGCAGCCTTGTGCAGGTTGCGGGCGCGGGCGTAGTAGCCAAGGCCTGCCCACAGCGCCAGCACGCGGTCGGTGTCGGCGGCGGCGAGGTCGGGCAGGGTGGGCAGTTCCTGCAGGAAGCGCAGGTAGTACGGGATCACCGTCTGTACCTGCGTCTGCTGCAGCATGATCTCCGACAGCCACACGCGGTAGGGCGTGCGCGGGTGCTGCCAGGGCAGGTCGTGGCGGCCGTCGCGGTCGAACCACTGCAGCAGGCGGTGCGCGAACTCACTCATCGCCGTCGCCATTTGTGGGAGGGACTTCAGTCCCGATGCCCTCGGCCATCGGGACTGAAGTCCCTCCCACAGGGGGGGCGTCGAGGGTGATGCGCACGCCTTCCAGCGTCGCGCCGCCTACTTTTAGCCGCGGCGTTTGCAGTTCGCCCGACAGCGGCGGCAGCGGGTTGGCGGCGTCGGCGTCCAGCCAGGCGAGCAGCTCGGGAACGACCAGCGTGGTCTCGAGCACCGTCTCGTCGCGGCGCAGCCGCAGCGCCAGCGGGGCGCTCGCGTCGGGCGGGCCGTCGTACCGCAGCGAGAAACCGAAAGCGGCGGTGGACGACGCCAGCGGCTCGGGCAGGGCCGGCCAGCCCTCGGGCCAGCGCGGCAGTTCGCCCTCGAGCTTCAGCGAGAGCGTATCGCCGAAGTCCACGCGGCCAGCGCCGTCTAGGTCGGGCAGCGGGGATTCGGAGCGCCACTTCAGCTGGTCGAAGGCGAACGACAGGGGCTCGCCGGTCGCGTCGAGCTTGCCGGCCAGCGCCAGCGTCCACGGCGCGTCGGTGTCGCCGCTGCGCAGGCGGCCATTGGCATCCAGCGAAAGGTCGGTCGCGGTACCGGCCGGGTCCGCGGCAATTCGGCCCGCGAAGACGATCTCGGTGCTGGCCTGCACGAAGCGGCCCGAGAGCTCGGCGCTCGCCGGCGAGTCCGGCACAAGCTCGGGCAGTTCCAGTGCGAACGATTCGATCGCCCATTCCGCACCGAGGAGGCGTCCGTCGCGCACCAGCAGCCCGTCCGTGAACGTGGGCAGTTCGAAGGGCGTGTTGGACGGCGGCCGCGAGGCCTGCCAAGACGCCAGCGCGGCCAGGTCCAGTTCGGGGCGCTGCAGTTCGACGCGCGTGATCACCAGCGCATCGCCGCCCGTCAGCGTGTCCCAGGGCAGCGAAACTTCCGCGCGCTCGGCGCGCAGGATCCAGGGCGCCGCGGCGCCGGGCTGGCGAACCTTGAGGCCGGGCAGCACCAGCCGCGGCTCCGGCCGCAGCGCGTACTCGGGCGTGCCTTCGATCATGAACTCCAGCCCCAGCGCCTCGCCGGCGCGCGCCAGCACGGTGGCGGTGAGCCGGTTCGGTTCGAGCTGGCGGTTGACCCAGGTCGCGGCCAGCCCGGCCAGGACGACGAAGGCCGCCAGGATCCAGGGCCAGCGGCGCTTGCGCGGCGCGTCCGCCATCAGTCCCCGAGCGTGCCGGGCAGCAGCGCGTCCACGAAACCCTCGGGATCGAACACGCGCAGGTCCTCGGGCTTCTCGCCCAGGCCGATGAAGCGGATCGGGATGCCGAACTCACGCGCCAGCGCGAACAGCACGCCGCCCTTGGCGGTGCCGTCGAGCTTGGTGACGACCAGGCCGGTCACGTTCACCGCGGCGTGGAACTGGCGCAGCTGGTTGAGCGCGTTCTGGCCGGTGGTGCCGTCGATCACCAGCAGCACTTCGTGCGGCGCGCGCGCATCCACCTTGCCCAGCACGCGGCGGATCTTGCCCAGTTCGGCCATCAGGCCGTGCTGGGTGTGCAGTCGGCCGGCGGTGTCGGCGATCAGCACGTCGACGCCGCGCGCCTTGGCGGCCTGCAGGCCGTCGAAGGCGACCGAGGCCGGATCGGCGTCCTGGCCCTGGGCGATCACGGCGACGTTGTTGCGCTCGCCCCAGATCTTGAGCTGCTCGACCGCGGCGGCGCGGAAGGTGTCGCCCGCGGCCAGCATCAGCGTGTGGCCGTCGAGCTGGAAGCGGCGCGCCAGCTTGCCGATGGTGGTGGTCTTGCCGACGCCGTTCACGCCGACGGTGAGGATGACGAAGGGCTTGGCCGCGGCGTCGATCTCCAGCGGCTTGGCCACCGGCTTGAGCATGGCCAGCAGGTCGTTGCGCAGCGCGGTCAGCAGCGCCTGGGCGTCGGCGAAATCGCGCGCCTTCATCCGCTTGCGCATGCGCTCGAGGATCTCGCGGGTGGCGGTGACGCCGACGTCGGCGGTGATCAGCGCGGTCTCGATCTCGTCGAGCAGGTCCTCGTCGAGCTTCGGGTTGCGCGAGAACAGCCCGCCCAGGCTGCGCGCGAACAGCGTGCCGCCCAGGGTGCCGCGCATGGCCTCGCGGCCCTCGGCGCGCTCGGCCTCGAGCCGGGCCTGCTTTTCCTCCTGGTGCACGGTGAACGCGCGGGCCAGGTCCTCCGGGCTGAAGCCCGAGCGCGCGGGCGCGTCGGCGGGCCTGGCCGGCTGGGGCTTCTCGGGTTTTTTCTTGAGGAAATCGAACATCGCGCTGCTTTCGCGGACAATGCGCGGATGTTACCACCCGGCCCCCGGACTCCCCGATGAACCCGCGCCCGCCCGGCTCCGTCCGCATCATCGCCGGCCACCTGCGTGGCTCGAAGCTCGCCGTGCCCGATCGCCCGGGCCTGCGCCCGAGCAGCGACCGCGTCCGCGAAACCCTGTTCAACTGGCTGCAGGCCGCCACGCCCGGCGCCCGGGTGCTGGACCTGTTCGCGGGCACCGGGGCCCTGGGCTTCGAGGCCGCCTCGCGCGGGGCCGCCGGCGTGCTGATGGTCGAGCGCGTCCCGGCCCTGGCCGAGGCCCTGCGCGCCAACGCCGCCCGGCTGAAGGTCGCCTCGGCCCGGGTCGAGGTCGCCGATGCCCTGGCCTGGCTGCAGCGCGCGCCGGGCGAGGCCTTCGACCTGGTCTTCGTGGACCCGCCCTTCGACGCCGGCCTGTGGGACCTGGCGCTGGCCCGGCTGGGGCCGTGGCTGGCGCCCGGGGCGTGGATCTACGTCGAAAGCCCGGTGAATGCGTCGCCTTCGGTGCCCGACGGCTGGCGCCTGCACCGGGAGGGCCGGACCCGCGAGGTCCGCTTCGCGCTGTTCCAGGCCGGGAACGGCCGGGCCGAAGCGTCCGCTGATACACTTGCCGGCGACTCCACTCCGCAGGGCGAAACCCCGGAATGACCCTGGCCCGAAACCGTGTCGCGCTCTACCCCGGCACCTTCGACCCGATCACCAATGGCCACATCGACCTGGTGGCCCGGGCTTCGTCGCTGTTCGACCGGGTCATCGTCGGCGTCGCCGAAAGCCCCGGCAAGGGCCCGGCCCTGCCGCTGGCCGAGCGCGTGGAGCTGGCGCGCCTGGCGCTGTCGGAGTTCGGCAACGTCGAGGTCGCCGGCTTCAATTCGCTGCTGGCCCACTTCGTGCACGAAGTGGGCGCCGGCGTGCTGCTGCGCGGCCTGCGCGCGGTCTCGGACTTCGAGTACGAATTCCAGCTCGCCAGCATGAACCGCCACCTGATCCCCGACGTCGAGACCCTGTTCCTGACGCCGGCCGAGCAACACAGCTTCATCTCCTCCAGCCTGGTGCGTGAAGTCGCGCGCCTGGGCGGCGACGTGTCCGGGTTCGTGCACCCGGCCGTGGCCAAGGCCTTGTCGGCCCGTTGGAAGCGTCCCTGAGACCCATTACAAGAGAGGCATCACCATGAACCGCATCCTTGCTCCGCTTGCCCTGCTGCTCTCGCTCACCCTGCTCGCCGGCTGCCAGAAGGAAGAAGAGGCCGCGCCGGCCCCGGCCGCGCTGGTCGCGCCCGCCGACGGCGACGACATGGCCTGGAAGGAATACCTGGGCAAGGTCGTGGCCCAGAACCAGGCCGGCGTCACCGACCGCATCTTCCCGTACTACCTGCCCAACAACAGCGACACGCTTACTGAGTCCGACCAGGACGGCCGCACCCAGTACGCGCGCCAGCTCGAGAACGTCAGCGCCGTCGTGGCGCGCACCGTGCTGCCGGGCAACATGCTCGCCTTCGGTTCGCCGGACAGCGCCAAGATGGCCGACCTGATCGTGGCCTCCTTCACCGGCGCCGAGCCGACCGCGCTCAAGGGCTCGATCGTGCTGTTCATCGGCACCCCGGCCGACAGCGAGCGCGTGAAGCCGGTGGTCGAGGCCTCGGGCGCGACCTACGTCTTCGTCGAAGCCAAGTGAGAAACGGCGCGCGTCCCGGCCCCGGCCGGGACGCGCGTGCAAGCCAATGTCCCTGCTGATCAACCAGCTCTGCATCAACTGCGACGTCTGCGCGCCGGCCTGCCCGAACGATGCGATCAGCCAGGGTGAAACGATCTACGTGATCGACCCGCGCCGCTGCACCGAGTGCGTCGGCCACCACGACGAGCCGCAGTGCGTCGTCGTCTGCCCGGTCGAGTGCATCGACCCCGACCCGGCCCATCCCGAATCCCACGAGCAGCTGCTCGCCAAATTGCTGAACCTGCAGCAGGAGTCCGCCGCGTGACCCGAGCCTTCCTCCTTGGCCTGCTTTTCCTGCCGATGCTGGCGCTGGCCGACGCGCCCGCCGCCAAGCCGCGCCAGGCCGCCATCGCCAGCGCCAACGCCTACGCCACCGACGCCGGCATGGAAGTGCTGGCCAAGGGCGGCAACGCCTTCGACGCCGCGGTGGCGGTCAGCGCCACGCTGGGCCTGGTCGAGCCGGAGAGTTCCGGCCTGGGCGGCGGCGGCTTCATGCTGCTGCACGTGGCCAGGGACCAGCGCGACGTGTTCGTGGATGCGCGCGAGCGCGCGCCGTTCGCCGCCACCCGCGACATGTTCCTGGACGCCGAAGGCAACGCCAACCGCCGCCTGTCGGTGGACGGGGCGCTGGCCGCGGGCATCCCCGGCCTGCCCGCGGGCCTGGAGCATCTCGCCAAGCGTTACGGAAAGCTGCCGCTGTCCGAATCGCTGGCGCCCGCCATCCGCCTCGCGCGCGAAGGCTGGAAGTTCGGCCCGAAGAACGCGGCGATGATGGGCTACCGGCGCGATGCGCTCGCCGCCAACGCCGGTGCGGCCAGGCTCTTCCTGCGCGACGGCCAGGTGCCGGCGCAGGGCACGCTGATGCGCAACGAGGACTACGCCCGCACGCTGGAAGCGATCGCGCGCGAAGGTGCGGACGGCTTCTACCGCGGCGCCAACGGTCGCCGGCTGGTGGCCGGCGTGCGCAAGGCCGGCGGCATCTGGACCGCGCGCGACCTCGAGGAATACCGCGTGGTCGAGCGCGAGCCGATCCGCATCCGCCACCGCGGCGTCGAGATCGTCACCGCGCCGCCGCCGTCCTCGGGTGGCGTCGCGCTGGCGACCATCTTCAACATCCTCGACGGCTACGACTATGCGGCGATGGGCAAGGTCGCGCGCACCCACCTGGTGGTGGAAGCGATGCGCCGCGCCTACCGCGACCGCGCGATCTACCTCGGCGACCCGGATTTCGTGCAGGTGCCGGTGCCGCTGCTGGTGGGCAAGGACTACGCCGCGGGCCTGCGCGCCGGCATCAACACCGAGCGCGCCACGCCCAGCGACATGCTGCCGGGCGTCACCGTGCCGCCCTCGCGCCCGGACACCACGCATTTTTCGGTGATCGACGCGGAGGGCAACCTCGCCGCCGTCACCCAGACCGTGAACCTGCCGTACGGCAACGCGGTGGTGGTGCCGGGCACCGGCTTCCTGCTCAACAACGAGATGGACGACTTCTCGGTGAAGCCGGGCGTGCCCAACGCCTTCGGCCTGGTCGGCGAGGACGCCAACGCGATCGCGCCGGGCAAGCGCCCGCTGTCTTCGATGACGCCGACCTTCCTGCTCGGCCAGGACCGGGTCGCTGTGCTGGGCACGCCGGGCGGCAGCCGCATCGTCACGATGGTGCTGCTGGGCCTGTTCGAACTGATGGAAGGCGAGGGCGCGCAGGCCACGGCCGATGCGCCGCGCTTCCACCACCAGTACCTGCCCGACCAGCTCTCGGCCGAGCCGGAAGCCTTCACCGCCGCCGAGATCGAGGCGCTCAAGGCGCGCGGCCACGCGGTGCAGGTCGGCGACCGCAGCTGGGGCAACATGCAGGTGGTGCTGTGGCGCCGCGACACCGGCGAAGTCGAGGCCGGCACCGATCCGCGCTGGAAGGGCGTGGGCAAGGGCACTTCCTCCGACGAGTCCGCCATCTACCGCTAGCCCCTGTAGGAGGGCCTTCAGGCCCGAAGCTTTTCGCCGAAAGGCTTCGGGCCTGAAGGCCCTCCTACAGGGAGAGGGAAGGAGTATCGCTATGAAGCTTTGGTCGATCATGGGTAACTCGCAGCGCCTCGACGGCGGCGCGATGTTCGGCAACGCGCCGCGGGCGATGTGGGCGAAGTGGGTCGCGCCGGACGAGCAGAACCGCATCCCGCTGGCCTGCCGCGCGCTGCTGGCCAGCCCGCTCAACGGCAAGACGGTGCTGTTCGAGACCGGCATCGGCGCCTTCTTCGAGCCGAAGATGCGCGAGCGCTACGGCGTGGTGGAATCGGAGCACGTGCTGCTGGAGTCGCTGGCCAAGGCCGGCTTCTCGCACGAGGATGTCGACGTGGTGGTGCTCAGCCACCTGCACTTCGACCACGCCGGCGGCCTGCTGGCACCGTGGAAGGAAGGCGAGGCGCCGTCGCTGCTGTTCCCCAACGCCACCTTCGTGGTCGGCGCCGAACACTGGCAGCGCGCGGTGGACCCGCATTCGCGCGACCGCGCCAGCTTCATCCCCGAACTCGCGCCGCTGCTGGAAGCCAGCGGCCGGCTCGAGCTCGTCGACGGCCCGCACTGCCGCGCGCTCGGCGACAGCGTCCGTTTCCACCTGAGCCAGGGCCACACGCCCGGCCTGCTGCTGGCCGAGATCGTCGGCGCGCCCGATGCGAGCGGCCAGCCGCACGGCGGCCTGGTGTTCTGCGCCGACCTGATCCCGGGCCGGCACTGGGTGCACGTGCCGATCACGATGGGCTACGACCGCTTCCCCGAGATGGTCATCGACGAGAAGCGTGCCTTCCTCGAGGACAAGCTCGCCCGCAACGTGCACCTCTACTTCACCCACGACCACGAGTGCGCGCTGGCGCAGGTGACGAAGGACGAGAAGGGCCGTTTCGGCACCACCCACGAAGTCGCCGAGCTGTCGGCGCGATCCCTGGCCGCCTGAGGACACCCCGATGAAGACGATGCTGAGCCTGTGGCTGCTGTGCGCCGCCCCCGTTGCCCTCGCCGCGAACTACGGCGAGCCGATGCCCGCCGGCGAACCGGTGGCGATCTCGGCCGCCGCCGCCGACCCCGCCGCGCACGCGGACGCGCCCGCCAAGTTCAGCGGCCGCATCACCCAGGTCTGCCAGAAGAAGGGCTGCTGGGTCGTGCTCGAGGACGAGGGCAGCAGCGCCCGCGTGATGGCCAAGGACCACGGCTTCGAAGTGCCCAAGGACGCCAGCGGCCGCGCCGTGGCCTACGGCCAGCTGCAGATGGAGCCGATCAGCGAAGAGCACGCCCGCCACCTGGTGGAAGACGACGGCGCCGCGGCGCCGGCCGAGCGCGAGCTGCGCATCGTCGCCACCGCGATCTACATCCCTGAAGCCTGAGCGTCATACCGGCGGGCGATGATGGTCCGCTGGATTCCAGCTGATCAGGGAGAGGGTTTTGGCTGAGGACATCGAGGCGCCGCGCATCAGCCGCCGGCGCCTGCTCAAGGGCGGGCTGGGCCTGGGCGTGACGACCGCGCTGGGCCTGGGCCCGGTGGGCAAGCTGATGGCGCAGGCCGGCAGCGGCCTGGGTATATCCGCCGGTTACGGCCCGTTGGCGCCGGTGGCCGACCGCGCCACCGGCCTCCCGCTGCTGCAGCTGCCGGCGGGCTTCGAATACGTGAGCTTCGCCTGGACCGGCGAGGAAATCGCGCCCGGCCAGGCCTGCCCGCGCAAGCACGACGGCATGGGAGTGGTGCGGGCCGACGGCGACATCGTCACCTTGGTGCGCAACCACGAGATCACCGAGGACCCGGGCGGTAGCTTCGCGCCGGCCTCGGCCACCTACGATCCTGACTGCCGCGGCGGTACCGTGACACTGCGCTTCGACACTGCGCGCGGCGCCTTCGTCGATGCGCGGCCGTCGCTCTCGGGCACCCTGGTTAACTGCGCCGGCGGCACCACGCCCTGGGGCAGCTGGCTGTCGTGCGAGGAGATCGTGCTCGACCGGGGGCAGGTGGTCGAAGTGGAAGGGCAGGAGTACACGATCCAGCACAGCCACGGTTTCATCTTCGAGGTGCCCGGCGACGGCCTGTCCAATGCCGAGCCGCTGATGGCCATGGGCCAGATGAAGCACGAGGCGGCCTGCGTGGACCCGCGCGACGGCATCGTCTACCTCACCGAGGACCACAAGCCGTTCGCGGGCTTTTATCGGTTCATCCCTAGGGTCCAGGGCGAACTGGCCCGCGGCGGCCGCTTGCAGATGCTGGCCGCCGAGGGCGTGCGCGACCTGCGCAAGGGCCGCCGCGTGGGTGAGCGGCTGCGTGTGCGCTGGGTGGACATCGACGAACCCACCCGCGGCTGCGATGCCGACGGTGGACCGGGCGGCCTGGTGCGCCAGGGCCTGGCCAACGGCGGCTCGGCCTTCATCCGCCTCGAGGGCGTGGTGGTCGCCGATGAGCGCGTGTACTTCACATCCACTAGCGGCGGCGACGCCGAATGTGGCCAGCTTTGGGCCTACCACCCGCGCGCGGGGCTGCTCGAGCTGGTGTTCGAGTCGCCGGGGCGCGACGTGCTCGATTATCCCGACAACATCATCGCCAGCCCGCGTGGCGGCCTGGTGATCTGCGAGGACTCCGACCAGCCGGTGCAGCGCCTGTATGGCCTCGACCGCGACGGCGGCCTGTTCGAGTTCTGTCGCAACAACGTGCAGCTGGATGGGCACCGGGGCTTTAGCGGAGACTTCCGCGAAGAGGAATGGGCGGGTGCCTGCTTCTCGCCGGACGGCCGCTGGCTGTTCGCCAACGTCTACGCGCCGGGCTTCACGGTGGCGATCACGGGTCCCTGGCGCAACGGGCTGATCTGAGCCCGGGATTGCGGTCGCCGGGGCCGCCATCGGATCATGCTGGCCACGCCCACCGGATGCACCGACGATGATCACCCTTCTTTACGCCGCGCTTTGCACCCTGCTGGTCCTGTTCCTGGCCGGGCGCGTGATGGCGTTCCGCGTCAAGCACAAGGTCGGCCTGGGCGATGGCGGCCACGGCGAGCTCAACCGGCGCGTGCGCGCGCACGCCAACGCCGTCGAGTACCTGCCGCTGGCGCTGATCCTGCTCGGCGGCATGGAGCTCAACGGCTACTCGGACGCGGTGATCCATGCCTTCGGCGCGACGCTGCTGGTCTCGCGCCTGCTGCACGCCTGGGGCCTGAGCCGCAGCGCCGGCACCAGCCCGGGCCGCTTCCTCGGCACGCTGCTCACGCTGCTGCTGATGATCGCGATGGCCCTCTTCGCCATCCACGGCTTCATCACCCAGCTTTCGGCGGGGTGATTTTTCAGACGCGGATTAACGCGGATAAACGCGGATAGAGCAGAGAAAAGATCGAGATTCTTTTGCCCTATCCGCGTTAATCCGCGTCTAGAGAATCAGCGGCGGGGTGGGGCGAGGAGTTCGGCGGGGGTGAGGTGGCCGTCGCCGTTGGCGTCCTGGCGGTGGAACTGCGCGGTGAAGCGCTCGTGGTGTTCGGCCAGCGTGATCGTGGGCGCGTTCGGGATGTGCTGCTCGCCGGGCTCGAGCACGTCGTTGAGGTTCGCGTCCATCTGCCGGAACGCGAAGCTCATGCGCTCGAGGAATTCCGGCAGCGAAACCCGCCCGTCGCCATCGGTGTCCACCTGCGCGAAGTAAGCGTCCGTCGCCGCGACCGGCGCGGCGAGCAGCAGCACGAGCAGGGCGAGGCTAGCCCGCATACACCGTGATCTCTTCGCGGTCGTGGTAGAGCTGCTTCGCGCGCAGCGTCAGCGGCCGGCCGGCGTGGTCGACGAAATGCTGCAGGCAGTCGCGGGTCTCGTCCCAGCGCTTCTTCATCGGCAGCTTGAGGTTGAAGATCGCGTGCTTGCACCAGCCCTCGCGGAACCAGGTGGCCATGCGGTCGGCGACCTTGCGCGGCGACTCAACCATGTCGCAGACCATCCAGTCCAGCGGCTTGGGCGGCTGCCAGCGGAAACCGTCGGCGCGGATGTGCTCGATCACCGGCATGTCCAGCGCGCTCTGCGCCATCGGGCCGTTGTCCACCGAGAACACGCGGATGTGCTGGCGCGCCAGCACCCAGCTCCAGCCGCCGGGCGCGGCGCCCAGGTCGGCGGCGAACATGCCGGGCTTGATGAACTCGGCGCGCTCCTTCTCGGTCAGCAGCATCATCAGCGCTTCCTCGAGCTTGAGCGCCGAGCGGCTGGGCGCGTCGGCGTGCGCCCGCAGGCGCGGCACGCCCAGCGGCCAGGGCGAAGCGTCCTTCGGGTCGGCGCTGCCGAGCATCGCGTGGTCGCCGGCCAGCATCAGCACGTGCAGCCGCGGCAGCCGGAGGTCTTCCTTCTCGGTGATCAGGCCGCGCTGGCGCAGGGCGGGGCGCAGCGCGTTGCCGAAGGAGCGCGCCAGGCCGGCGAGCTGCTTGCCTTCGTCGGAATCGGGGTGTTCGACCCAGACGTCGCCGTGGCGGCCGCGGCCGCCGAGCGCGTCCATGATCGGCGCGATGCGGTCCTTCGGGTCCATGCCCGGCAGGTCGGCGAGCAGGCGCAGCTTCTGGCGCGCGAAGATCAGGGTGGACCAGGGCAGCGCCTTCGCCAGCCCGGCGCCGTCCTCCACGCCGAGGAACTGCACGTAGCCGGAGTTGCGCTCGGTGCGGGCATAGCCCGGGAAGCCGGCGATCGCGGCGCGTTCGCTCAGTTCGGCGGCGAGCTCGGGCTCGAAGCCGGGGCGGCAGTAGGCCAGCAGGCCGTCAGTAGACAAGTCCGGATTCCCCGTAGTCGCGCAGCACGTCGCGCGCGTGGTCGCGCATCAGGTCGGTGTGCACGGCGATGCCGCGCTTCTCGAGTTCGCCCTTCCAGTCGGCGGGCAGCGGGCCTTCGTCGAAGCCGGCCAGCGTCTGCACGTCGTCGGCGCGCGCCGCGATCAGCAGTTCGTCGATGCCGGCCCAGATCAGCGCGCCGTAGCACATGCTGCAGGGCTGGGCCGAGGTGGCGAGCGTGATGCGGCCACCGGCCTGGTTCAGGCGGAAGCTCTGCACGCGCTGCTGGCTGGTGGTCAGCGCCATCACCTCGGCGTGCGCGGCCGAGCAGTTGTGCGGCACCACGCGGTTCACGCCGACGCCGATCAGGCGGCCTTCCTCGTTGAACACGGCGGCGCCGAACGGACCGCCGCTGCGGTGGTCGACGTTGCGGCGCGAGAGCTGGATCGCCAGCGCGATGCGGCTGTCGGTGTCCGGATAGCGCCGCTGGGCGTCCACTTCCTCGTGGACCCAGGCCGGCAGGGTGAGGTGCAGCTGCGCGTACAGCACGTCAGGCGCCGCCCTTCGCGGCCCAGGTGTCGCGCAGGGTGACGGTGCGGTTGAACACCGGCGCGGCCGGCGCGTGGTCGCGGCGGTCGGCGGTGAAGAAGCCGAGGCGCTCGAACTGCACCGGCGCTTCCGGCGCCAGCGTCGCCGCCGACGGCTCGAGCCAGCCGCGCACGGCGCGCACCGAATCCGGGTTCAGGTAATCGCGGTAGGTCTTGCCGGCCTCGTCCTTGTCCGGGTCGGGCACGCTGAACAGGCGGTCGTACAGGCGCACTTCGGCGGCGACCGCGGTGGCGGCGGCGACCCAGTGGATGGTGCCCTTGACCTTGCGGTTGGCGCCTTCCATGCCGGCGCGCGATTCGGGGTCGAGCGTGCAGCGCAGTTCGACGATCGTGTCGCCGTCCTTCACCACCTCGTCGCAGCGGACGATGCCGACGCCGCGCAGGCGCACTTCGCCGCCGGGCACCAGGCGGTGGAAGCCCTTGGGCGGCACCTCCATGAAGTCCTCGCGCTCGATCCAGACCTCGCGCGAGAACGGCACCGCGCGCTCGCCGAAGGCCGGGTCCTTGGGATGGTTGGCGAACACCAGCGACTCGGCGTGGCCTTCCGGCAGGTTGGTGACCACCAGCTTCACCGGGTCGATCACCGCCATGCGGCGCGGCGCCGCGGCGTCCATGACTTCGCGGATGCAGCCCTCGAGCACCGAGAAGTCGATCAGCGAGTTCTGCTTGCTGATGCCCACGCGGTCGGCCAGCAGGCGCAGCGCCGCCGGCGGGCAGCCGCGGCGGCGCAGGCCCTGCAGGGTCGGCAGGCGCGGGTCGTCCCAGCCGTTCACCAGGCCCTCGTCCACCAGCGCGAGCAGCTTGCGCTTGCTCATCACGGTGTAGTTGATGTTCAGGCGCGAGAACTCGATCTGGCGCGGCTTGGCGGCCGGCACGGCGAAGCCCGCGTCCACCAGCGGCTGGTACAGGTGCGGGTTGCGCACCAGGTCGACGTGGTCGACGCACCAGTCGTACAGCGGGCGGTGGTCCTCGAACTCCAGCGTGCACAGCGAGTGCGTGATGCCCTCCAGCGCGTCGCTCAGGCAGTGCGCGTAGTCGTACATCGGGTAGATCGGCCAGGCGTTGCCGGTGTTCTGGTGCTCGACGTGCTTGATGCGGTAGATCGCCGGGTCGCGCAGGTTGATGTTACCGCTGGCCATGTCGATCTTGGCGCGCAGGGTGCGGGCGCCGTCGGGGAATTCGCCGGCGCGCATGCGCGTGAACAGGTCGAGGTTCTCGGCGACGCTGCGCTCGCGGAACGGCGAGTTTCGGCCCGGCTCGGTCAGCGTGCCGCGGTACTCGCGCACCTGCTCGGCGTTGAGGTCGCAGACATAGGCCTTGCCGTCCTCGATCAGCTTGATCGCGCTGCGGTAGAACACTTCGAAGTAGTCGGACGCATGGCGCAGCTCGGCCCACTCGAAGCCGAGCCAGCGCACGTCTTCCTTGATGGCCTCGACGTACTCGGGGTCTTCCTTGGCCGGGTTGGTGTCGTCGAAGCGCAGGTTCACCGGCCCGCCGAACTCGCGGCCGATGCCGAAGTTCAGGCAGATCGACTTGGCGTGGCCGATGTGCAGGTAGCCGTTGGGCTCGGGCGGGAAGCGGGTGCGGACCGCGGCGTGCTTACCCGAGGCCAGGTCCTCGCGGATGATCTGGCGGATGAAGTCGTTCTTCTCCGGCGCGGTGGCGTCGGTGGGGGCGGGCGTGGCGGTCATGCGTCCGGGGATGGCTGGCTGGGGTCGCCCAGTTTACCGGCTCGGGCGCCCCGGCGTTCCCGGGCTGAACGCAGGGGCCGGGGCGAGTATAGAATCGGGCGGGCCGGGGGGCGCCAAGACCACATGGGGAGTTCGAGCTTGCGTTACTTGCCGGCGTTCCTGATCGCGAGCCTCCTGGCCCTGTGGCTGTCGGCAGCGCCCGCGCGGGCCGCCGCCCCGGCGCCGGCGCTAGACCTGGCGGTGATGGAAACGCCGGTGGGCACCACGCTGGACGACATCCTCACGGGGCGCGCCCAGCCCGGATTCACGCCGGTGCTGACGCCCGGCTTCTCGTTCCAGGCCCGCCCCGACCGCGACCTCTGGGTGCGCATCCGCACCGAACTGCCCGAAGCGGGCGGCACCGACTGGCGGCTCGCCATCGTCCGCGCCCCGCTGGACCGGATCCAGCTGAAGCTGCTGCCCGACGCCCGCGTGGTGGCGGAGGAGAGCTTCTTCCACGCGGCCGGGGACGACAATCCGTGGCCGGCGAATTTCCTGCTGCCGCTGCCGGCCGAACTGGCGGGCAAGAGCGAGTTCTACCTGCAGCTGCAGGGCAAGGTGAACGGCGGGCTGCACCTGCGGCTGCAGGACGCCGCCACCGCCCGCGCGTCGGAAGCGCAGGCGCGCCGGTTCTTCCGCTTCACCTACGGCGTCCTGCTGCTGGTGGCGGTGCTGTCGCTGGTGCGCCACGTCGAGGACAACCGGTCCGGGGCGCCGGCGGTCGGCGGCGCCGCGCTGGGCATCTGGCTGGCCTGCCTCGGCATCAACGGCCACCTGTACTCGCTGCCGGAGTTGTCCCTGCTGGCCGATCGCGGCGCGACGGTGCCGCAGGCCCTGCTGCTGCTCTGCGCCGGGCCGATGGTGCTGGCCACGCGCTACTACAGCGGCCTGGGCAAGGCCGCGCCCGGCCTGGTGCCCTGGGCCCGCGGACTGGGCTGGGGCCTGGTGCTGCTCGCGCTCTGGGGCATGCTGGGCGGGGTGCTGACGCCGCTGGCCACGCAGTGGCTGGCCTGGGTTGGCAACGGCGTGGCGCTGACGGCCTGCCTGGTGATGCTGCTGATGGATTCGCGCAGCTACCGCTGGGCGCCGCTGCTCACGCTGCTCGGCGCGGCGGTGGCGGTGCTGCTGCGGGTGCTGGCCGATGCCCAGGTGCTGGCGCCGACGCTGTTCAACCTCTATGGCTGGCAGCCGATGCTGGCCGCCACCGTGGCGCTGTACCTGGCCCTGCCGTGGATCCGCGCCCGGCTGCAGCGCTGGGCCATCCGCAAGCGGGCCGAGGCGCCCGAGCCGACCGCCGCCGAGAAGATCCAGCTGGCCCGCGAGCGCCTGGTCGAAAGCCTGCAGGCGGGCCTGAAATCGGCGGCCGACGGCGACCTCAAGTGGATCGCGTTCCGGCGCCTGCTCGATGGCCTCAAGCCCGTGCTCAGCCAGACCTCGGCGGCGGTGGTGGCGATGCATTTCCACGGCGAGGACCTCATGCAGGTGGAGCCGCCCTCGGCCGAAGGCCGCTACCGCGAACTGCTCGCCCAGCGCACGACCCTGCTCAAGAACCTCAGCCGCCTGCGCGCCCCGCAGCAGCTGGGCATCGATTTCGACGGGCCGGTGGGTCCGCTCGGCCAGGTGCAGCTGGCGGTGATCCCGCTGCCGATCCCGAAGCCGGGCTGGGGTGCGCTGCTGATCGAGCGCCAGGCCGACGTGACCTACAGCGACGCCGAGCTGGCGCTGTGCGCCGAGTTCGCCGCGGTCGCGATCATGGCCGGCGAAGAGGCCGCCGGCGCGGTGAAGGCGCAGAAGTCGGCCGAAACCGATCCGGCCACCGGCGTGCTGCGGGTCGAGGCCCTGCGCCAGCGGCTGGACAAGCACATGGAGACCGCGCGCCTCAAGCAGACCCCGCTCAGCCTGCTCTGCATCCAGCTCGACCAGGCGGCCGCGCTGCGCGAGGGCAGCGGCGAGGTCGGCGCCACCGCCGGCCTGCGCCCGGTGGCCGAGCTGCTGTTGGAGGAAATCGAGTATGGCGACGTGATCGGCCGCTCGGGTCCCGATGGTTTCCTGGTGCTGGCGCCCGGCCGCAAGCTGCTGCAGGCGCGCGATTACGCCGAGCGCCTGCGTGCCGCCATCAGCCGGCTCCGCATCGACCCGCGCATCGCGCCCAGCCTCAGCGTCAGCGTCGGCGTCGCCCAGGCCGGTCCCGACGAACGCGACCCCGCCGGCATCCTCGAGCGCGCCGCCCGCGCCGCCCAGATCGCCAACAAGAACGGCGGCAACCAGATCTTCAACTGAGGCGCCCGATGTCCACCACGCTCGTGATCGGCAACAAGAACTACTCGTCCTGGTCGCTGCGGCCCTGGCTGCTGCTGCGGCACGCCGGCGTGTCCTTCGACGAGGTGCGGCTGCCGCTCGATACGCCGGAGTTCCGCGATCAGGTCGGGCGATGGTCGCCCAGCCGGCGGGTGCCGGTGCTGCATGACGGCGAGCTGGCGGTCTGGGATTCGCTGGCGATCTGCGAGTACGCCAACGAGCGCTGGCTCGCCGGCGAAGGCTGGCCGGCCGATGCGGCGGCCCGCGCCGTCGCGCGCAGCGCCGCGGCGGAAATGCATTCGGGCTTCGGGGCGCTGCGCGCCCAGCTGCCGATGAACCTGCGCCGGCAGCCGCGCGGCAAGCACTGGGATGCCGACGCCGACCGCGACATCGCCCGCGTGCAGGGGCTTTGGCGCGAGCTGCGCAGCCGGTTCGGCGCGGGCGGGCCCTTCCTCTGCGGGCGCTTCGGCATCGTCGATGCGATGTTCGCGCCGGTCTGCGTTCGCTTCCGCGGCTACGGCGTCGAGTGCGACGACACCGCGCGCGCTTTCATGGATGCGATTTTCGCGCTGCCGGCGATGCAGGAGTGGGAAGCCGCCGGCCTGGCCGAAACCGAGCGCGTCGGCGCGGACGAGGCCTGAGCCGGTGGCGCCGTTCGCGTCGCTGGTGCGCGAGATCGTCGACTTCCCCAAGCCGGGCATCCGGTTCAAGGACATCAGTCCGCTGTTGGCCGACGGGCCCGGTTTCGCGGCCGCCATCAGCGCGATGGCCGAGCCGTGGCGCGATGCGCGCCTGCAGGCGGTGGTCGGCATCGAGGCGCGGGGCTTTATCCTCGGTGCGCCCTTGGCCCGCGAGCTCGGCGTCGGCTTCGTGCCGGTGCGCAAGCCGGGCAAGCTGCCGGGCGCGGTGATCGAGGAAAGCTACGCGCTCGAGTACGGCACCGACCGCCTGCAGGTTCACCGCGACGCCTTGCCCGCCGGCGCGCGCGTGCTGCTGGTGGACGACGTGCTGGCCACGGGCGGCACGCTGGCGGCCGCGGCACGGCTGGTGTCCCGGCTGGGGCTGGAGCTGGTGGGTGGCGCGGTGCTGATGGAGCTGGCCGTGCTCGACGGTCGCCGCCACTGGACCTCGAGCGCGCCGCTGCTGGCCACGCTGCGCTACTGAGTCAGTACGACGCCAGCGCGCACACGTACACCACTTCGCAGCCGCCGTTGCCGCTGTCCTCGCGGCTGAGCGAGCTGCGCCAGGTCCAGCCATCGGCGCCGCGCACTTCCACCAGCCAGCCGCGCAGGCGCACGGTCTGGCCTGGCCGCACCCGCGACAGCGCTTCGGCGACGCTCGCATCGGCGGGGATCATGTGCATGTTGGCGCTGCTGGCGATGATCTCGTCCAGCGGCAGCGGCGGGCCGTCGCTGCCCCAGCGGTAGAAATACCAGCGGCCCGACTGCCAGATGTCCAGCGGTTCGTAGAACTCCTCGCGCGCCATGCGGCCCCAGCCCAGCGCGAGGTCGGTGGGCGAGAGCGCCGCGTTGCGATCGAAGCGGTAGTCCTCGCGCGCCAGCACCCTGGCCTCGATCGCGAAGCCGGCGAGTGGCGAGACCTCGTGCCCGGCGAGCCGGAACGGCGGCATCGCCGGCGAGGCGGGCGTCTGCAGGGGCGCGCGGAGATCCACCTGGCCTTCCGGCGGCACGCAGCGCACCGCGGCACCCTCGCGCATCGCCCGCGGCGCGTCGTCGTCGCGTGCGCCGGCCCACAGCAGCGCCGCCAGCGCCGCCGCGATCAGGATCCAGAGCCAGCGCGGCATCAGTCGAAATCCTCGGCCAGCGCTTCGCGCGTGATCGCGTCGAGCGTGGTTTCCACGGGCAGGCGGTCGTCGGCGATGCCGAAGGCGAGGGCGTCGCCGGCACGGATCGCGGCGATCGCGGCCGGCGCGAATTCGAAGCGCAGGAAATGAACGGCCGAGGTCTTGCCGCCCTCGCTGCGCGGCAGGTCTTCGTCGGCGATCGCGAACACCGGCGTCCGCGCGCCGACCCGCGCATAGACGCGGTGCTCGACGCCGCCCAGCGCGCCCAGCGCCTGCTGGCGCGCAGCCGCATCGGCAAAGGCGAACATCAGCGTGGCCTTGAGGTTGGCGCCGTCGGGCACCAGCGGGTTGTAGGCGGCCAGCTCGTCGTCGATGGCACCGGCGTCGGCCAGGCGTTCGACCCGCAGCATTTCCTGCACCTGGAACTGCACCGTCAGCCGGTCCTCGAACAGCAAAGTGGCGTAATCGCCCAGCGCGACCCGGCGCCGCTGCTTGTGCGCGGCCAGGCGCGCGCGCAGTGCCGGGCGCACCGCCGCGTACGCCTCGGGCGAGAGCAGGCCGGCGCGGGTCAGCTTCTGCATCGGGGGTTCAGGGCGTGGCCTGTGCCGCCAGCTCGTCGAGCGCCTTCTGGAAGCGGTTGGCGTGCGAGCGCTCGGCCTTGGCCAGGGTCTCGAACCAGTCGGCGATCTCGTCGAAGCCTTCCTCGCGCGCGGTGCGGGCCATGCCGGGGTACATGTCGGCGTATTCGTGGGTCTCGCCGGCGATCGCCGAGCGCAGGTTGTCGAGCGTGCCGCCGAAGGGCAGGCCGGTGGCGGGGTCGCTGCAGGACTCGAGGTATTCGAGGTGGCCGTGCGCGTGGCCGGTCTCGCCCTCGGCGGTGGAGCGGAACACCGAGGCGATGTCGGTGTGGCCCTCGACGTCGGCCTTCTGCGCGAAGTAGAGGTAGCGGCGGTTGGCCTCGGCCTCGCGGGTGAAGGCCAGCTTGAGGTTTTCCTCGGTGCGGGTGCCCTTGGGGCTCATCGTGTCACCTGTTCGCGGGGCCGGGGCGGGGCCCGGAGGCCCCGACTATTGCCGCGCCCGGCCGGCGATGCAAGACACCCTTGGCTCAGGCCGCGGCGACCACCGAGGTCACGCGCAGGCGCAGCGCCCGGCCGCCCGGCGCCTGCCAGTCGATGGCCTGGCCGACCGACAGCCCCAGCAGCGCGCTGCCCACCGGGGCCAGCACCGACACGCGGCCGGTGGCCACGTCCGCGTCCTGCGGGAAAACCAGCGTGAACTGGTGCGTTTCGCCGCTCACCTCGTCGACGCAGGTGACGGTGGCGTTCATGGTCACCACGTCGCCCGGCACCTGTTCGGCCGGCAGCACGCGCGCGCGCTCGAGCTCGGCGCCGAGCGACTGCGCCGCGGGCAGGCCGCGCAGCGCCGGCGACTCCAGCATCTGCTCGAGGCGGGCGAGGTCGACGTTGCCCAGGGTGATCGGGGGCAGGGTGGTCTGCGATGGCATGGCGTCCTCCAAAAAGTAAACGGGCGGCGCGCCTGGCGCACCGCCCGGGTGTGTACGAATTGTTCGGATACCGTAGCCCGCGCGGCCGTGGGGTTCAAGCCCCGGCGCGGCGCTTGCCGCGCGCGGCGGCGCTGGTCTGCTTCGGCGGATCGAGCAGGCCGGGCGGCAGGTCGCGCAGCACTTCGGCCAGCTGGTGCAGGAAGCCGCCCATCGCCGAACTCTTGCGCCAGGCCAGGGCGAGCTTGCGCGATGGCGGCGGGTTGCCGAACTCGAGCAGCCGGATGTTCTCGGACGGCGACACCGGCGGCTTCACCGCGAGCATCGGCAGCAGCGTCACGCCGACGCCGGCCGCGACCATCTGGCGCAGGGTCTCCAGGCTGGTGGCGCGGAAGCCCTCCTTTTCGCCGGCGCCGGCCAGGCTGCACACGGCCAGTGCCTGGTCGCGCAGGCAGTGGCCTTCCTCGAGCAGCAGCAGGTGCTGGTCGCTGAGTTCGGCCAGGCGCAGGTCGCGGTGGCCGGCGAGCGGGTGGCCCTCGGGCACGGCGAGCATGAAGGGTTCCTCGAACAG
Source organism: Arenimonas metalli CF5-1 (assembly GCF_000747155.1). Taxonomy (GTDB): domain Bacteria; phylum Pseudomonadota; class Gammaproteobacteria; order Xanthomonadales; family Xanthomonadaceae; genus Arenimonas; species Arenimonas metalli. The sequence continues at coordinate 45,095 of NZ_AVCK01000006.1, forward strand.
GAAAGCCGTCTCCAGCCAGTCCTCGTGCAGCGGCAGCGCCAGCACGGCGGCGTCGAGCTTGCCGTCGCGCAGCAGGTGCAGCACGGCCTCGGTTTTTTCTTCCACCAGCAGCAGTTCGAGGCGCGGGAAACGGGCGCGTATGCGCGGCACCACGTGCGGCAGCAGGTAGGGGCCGAGCGTGGGGAAGAAGCCGATGCGCACGCTGCCCGCTTCGGGGTCGCTGGTGCGGCGCGCGGTTTCGCGCATCTGCTCGACCTCGGCCAGCACGCGGCGGGCGCGGGCGGCGATGTCGTGGCCGGCCGGCGTCAGCATCACGTGCCGCGGCGCGCGCTCGACCAGCGAGACGCCGAGCTCGTCCTCGAGCTTCTTGATCTGCGTGGACAGGGTGGGCTGGCTCACGTGGCAAGCGTCGGCGGCGCGCCCGAAATGCCGCAGTTCCGCCAGGGCCACCAGGTATCGCAGGTCGCGCAGGTTCATCGGGATTGCCGCCGCCTATGGATGCGGAGCCAGTAATGCGCCTTGGAAATGGGTTTGTCGAGCCATAAATATACAAAACCTATCAAAATGATTGAATCAATCTAATTTTCACATTGATAGGTTTTGTCTAATATTCACGCAAGTTTCGATTTACCTCCCCCTCCAACCCAAGGAACCCCCCATGTCCCTGATCAATACCGAAGTGAAGCCGTTCAAGGCCCAGGCCTTCCACAACGGCAAGTTCGTCGAAGTGACCGAGGCCAGCCTGAAGGGCAAGTGGTCCGTGCTGATCTTCATGCCGGCCGCCTTCACCTTCAACTGCCCGACCGAGGTCGAGGACGCGGCCGCGAACTACGGCGAGTTCCAGGCCTCCGGCGCCGAGGTCTACATCGTCACCACCGACACCCACTTCTCGCACAAGGTTTGGCACGAGACCTCGCCGGCCGTGGGCAAGGCGAAGTTCCCGCTGGTCGGCGACCCGACCCACCAGCTGACCCGCGCCTTCGACGTGCACATCGAGGAAGAGGGCCTGGCCCTGCGCGGCACCTTCATCATCAATCCGGAAGGCGTGATCAAGACCGCCGAGGTCCACGACAACGCCATCGCCCGCGACGTCACCGAGACCCTGCGCAAGCTCAAGGCCGCGCAGTTCGTCGCCGCCAACCCCGGCCAGGTCTGCCCGGCCAAGTGGAAGGAAGGCCAGAAGACCCTCGCCCCGTCGCTGGACCTGGTCGGCAAGATCTGACCCCCGCAGCAAGGACGGGGTCAGGTCCGGTACCTGGCCCCGTTTTTTTTTCGCCCCCCATTCCCCGGAGCCACGCCATGCTCGACGCCACCCTGAAGACGCAGCTTTCGGCCTACCTCGAGAAGCTGCAGCTGCCCATCGAACTGCGCGCCTCGCTAGACGACGGCGACGCGTCGCGGGAGCTGCAGGCGCTGCTCGTGGAGATCGCCTCCCTTTCCGACAAGATCACCTTCGCGCGCACCGACGACGATGCGCGCCGGCCCTCGTTCGAGATCCTGCGCAGCGGCACCGACACCTCGGTGCGTTTCGCCGGCATCCCGATGGGCCATGAATTCACTTCGCTCGTGCTCGCGCTGCTGCAGGTCGGCGGCCATCCCTCGCGCGAATCCCAGGAGCTGCTGGCGCAGATCGCCGCGCTCGAGGGCGAGCACCGCTTCGAATGCTATTTCTCGCAGTCCTGCCAGAACTGCCCCGACGTGGTGCAGGCGCTGAACCTGATGGCGGTGCTGAACCCGGGCATCACCCACGTGGCGATCGATGGCGCGCTGTTCCAGGCCGAGGTCGAGGCGCGCCAGGTGATGGCCGTGCCCACGGTCTACCTCAACGGCGAGGTGTTCGGCGCCGGGCGCATGAGCCTGGCCGAGATCGTCGGCAAGCTCGACACCGGTGCCGCCGCCCGCGAGGCGCGCGCGCTCGACGAAAAGGCGCCCTTCGACGTGCTGGTGGTCGGCGGCGGCCCCGCCGGCGCCGCGGCGGCGATCTACGCCGCGCGCAAGGGCATCCGCACCGGCGTCGCGGCCGAGCGCTTCGGCGGGCAGGTGCTGGACACGATGGGCATCGAGAACCTGATCTCGGTAGCCGAGACGGAAGGGCCGAAGCTCGCCGCCGCGCTGGAGCAGAACGTGCGCGCCAACGACGTGGACGTGATGAACGGCCAGCGCGCGGCGAAGCTGCTGCCCGCGGGTGACGACGGCCTCATCCGGGTCGAGCTGGCCAGCGGCGCCGTGCTCAAGTCGCGCACCGTCGTGCTCGGCACCGGCGCCCGCTGGCGCCAGATGGGCGTGCCGGGCGAGGAGCAGTACCGCAACAAGGGCGTGGCCTACTGCCCGCACTGCGATGGCCCGCTGTTCAAGGGCAAGCGCGTGGCGGTGATCGGCGGCGGCAACTCCGGCGTCGAGGCCGCGATCGACCTGGCCGGCATCGTCGCCCACGTCACCCTGGTCGAGTTTGACTCCAGGCTGCGCGCCGACGAGGTGCTGCAGCGCAAGCTGCGCAGCCTGGCCAACGTCACCGTGCTGGTGAACGCGCAGACCACCGAAGTGCTGGGCGACGGCGGCAAGGTCAGCGGCCTGGCCTGGCGCGACCGCCTGCTGGGCAGCGAGCACCGGCTCGAGCTCGAGGGAATCTTCGTGCAGATCGGCCTGCTGCCGAACACCGAATGGCTCATGGGCACGGTCGAGCTCAGTGCCCGCGGCGAGATCGTCATCGACGAGCGCGGCCAGACGTCGGTGCCTGGCGTCTTCGCCGCCGGCGATGCCACCACGGTGCCGTACAAGCAGATCGTGGTCGCGATGGGCGCGGGTTCGACCGCGGCGCTCGGCGCGTTCGACCACCTGATCCGCGCCCCGCTCCGGTCGGTCGGCGGCACGTTGTCGGCCGCGGCCTGAGCCGGGCAATCGCGCCGGCCCGCGCGGCCGGCGCTATGATGGCGCGGTCCCGAGAGGATCGCGCCCATGCCCCCCGCTGAAACACCCACGCCGGCCGAGGTCGAGAAGCTGTTCGCGGCCGTGCCCGAGCGCAACACCGGCGACACCCTGCTGCGCACGATGCAGATGCACCACGTGCAGCTGTCGGCGATGGCCGACACCAAGGCCAACATCATCATCACCATGTCGTCGATCGTGCTGACGCTGGTGCTGGGCCGCCTGAACGACCCGGTGCTGCGCACCGCCTCGCTCACGCTGGCCGCCTTCACCCTGCTGGCGCTGCTGCTGGCCGTGCTGGCGGTGCTGCCCAAGTACCGGCCGCTGAAGCTGGTGGACGACAAGATCCCGCCGCAGTTCAACCTGCTGTTCTTCGGCCACTTCGCCGAGCTGCCGCGCGAGCGCTTCCTGGCCGAGATCGCCGGCGCGCTGAAGTCCGACGGTTCGGCGTACGAGACCATGGCGCGCGACACCTATGCGCTGGGCTGGTACCTGGCGCACCACAAGTACCGCTACCTGCGGCTTTCGTATCTCTTCTTCCTGGCCGGCTTCCTGCTGGCCTGCATGGTCCAGGTCGCCAGCCTGCTGGCGGGTTGAGTTGGTGACGCTCGCCAACGCCTTGCGCGACGCCGCGTCGCGACTGCCCGGCGACGCCGCGCGGCTGGAGGCCGAGCTGCTGCTCGCGCACGCCATGCAGCGCCCGCGCAGCTGGTTCTACGCGCACGCCAGCGACGTGCTCGATGCCGCCGATGCGGAGGCGTTCGAGGCGCTGGTGCGGCGCCGGCTGCACGGCGAGCCGGTGGCGCAGATCACCGGCCAGCGCGGCTTCTGGTCGCTCGAACTCGCCGTCACCGCCGACACCCTGATCCCGCGCCCCGAAACCGAGCGGCTGGTCGAGCTGGCGCTGGACCGGATGCCGCGCGCGGAGCCGCTGCGCGTGCTCGACCTTGGCACCGGCACCGGCGCCATCGCGCTGGCGATCGCCAGCGAGCGGCCGCTGGCCGAGGTCACCGCCACCGACGCCAGCGCCGCCGCGCTCGCGGTGGCCGCCGGCAACGCGCGCGATGCCGGGTTGCCGGTGCGCTTCCTGCCCGGCGACTGGTTCGCCGCCGTCCCGCGCGAACAGTTCGACCTCGTGCTGAGCAATCCGCCCTATCTCGCCGACGACGACCCGCACCTGCAGCAGGGAGACCTTCGCTTCGAGCCGCGCAGTGCGCTGGCGTCCGGCGCCGACGGGCTGGACGCCATCCGCGCGATCAGCGCCGGTGCGCCCGCGCACCTGGCGCCGGGCGGCTGGCTGCTGGTCGAGCATGGATTCGAGCAGGGCGAGGCGGTGCGCGCCCTGTTCCGTGCGGCCGGGCTGGAGCAGGTGGCGACCGAGCGCGACCTCGAGCACCGCGACCGCGTCACGCTGGGCCGCAGGCCGCGCGACGCCGGCTGATCAGCCGGCCTGCACCCGCGGCGCGGCCGAGGCCAGGGCGGGCCAGCGCGCGAGCAGCGAAGCGCGGATGCCTTCGGCGTCGAGGCCGGCCTCGGCCAGCAGCTGTTCGCGGCTGGCGTGTTCCTGGTAGCGGTCCGGCAGGCCCAGGTGCAGCACGGGCAGGGTGATGCCTTCGGCGGCCAGCAGCTCGGCGACGCCGCTGCCGGCGCCGCCCATGATCGCGTTGTCCTCGAGCGTCACGATCGCATCGTGGCTGCGCGCCAGTTCGAGCACCAGCGTGCGGTCGAGCGGCTTGACGAAGCGCATGTTGGCGACCGTGAGGCCCAACTCCTTGCCGACCTTTTCCGCCGGCGGCACCAGCGCGCCGAACGCCAGCAGCGCGACGCGGCCGCCGCGCTGGCGCAGCTCGGCCTTGCCGATCGGGAGTACGTCGAGCGAGGGCTGCACGGCCACGCCCGGGCCGGTGCCGCGCGGGTAGCGCACCGCGGCCGGGCCGGGGTGGCGGTAGCCGGTGCTCAGCATCTGCCGGCACTCGTTCTCGTCGGCTGGCGCCATCACCACCATGTTCGGGATGCAGCGCAGGAAGCTGAGGTCGAAGCTGCCGGCGTGGGTGGCGCCGTCCGGGCCGACCACGCCGCCGCGGTCGATCGCGAACAGCACGTCCAGGCCCTGCAGCGCCACGTCGTGCACCAGCTGGTCGTAGCCGCGCTGCAGGAAGGTGGAATAGATCGCGACCACGGGCTTGGCGCCTTCGCAGGCCATGCCCGCGGCCAGCGTCACCGCGTGCTGCTCGGCGATGGCGACGTCGAAGTAGCGCGCCGGGTATTCCCTGCTGAAGCGCACCAGGCCCGAGCCCTCGCGCATCGCCGGGGTGATGCCCATCAACTGCGCGTCGGCCGCGGCCATGTCGCAGAGCCAGTCGCCGAACACCTGGGTGTAGGTGGGCTTGGCCGGCGCAGCCTTCTTGACGATGCCGACGCTGGGGTCGAAGGGACCCACCGCGTGGTATTCGATCTGGTCGCCCTCGGCCAGCTCGTAGCCCTTGCCCTTGGTGGTGATCACGTGGATCAGCTGCGGGCCCTTGAGGCCCTTGAGCGTCTTCAGCGCGGCCAGCATCGCCGGGATGTCGTGGCCGTCGATCGGGCCGGTGTAGTGGAAGCCCATTTCCTCGAACAGCGTGGAGGGCACGAACATGCCCTTCCAGTGTTCTTCCCAGCGGCGCATGAAGCGCGCGGCGGGGCGGCGCTTGTCGCCGAGCAGCTTCTTGCCGCTTTCGCGGATGGCGTTGAGCGTGCGGCTGCCCGAGAGCCGGCCGAGCATGCGGGTCAGGCCGCCCACGTTCTCGGAGATCGACATGCGGTTGTCGTTGAGCACCACCAGCAGGTTCGGCTCGGGATCCATGCCGCCGCCGTGGTTGAGCGCCTCGAAGGCCATGCCGGCGGTCATCGCGCCGTCGCCGATCACGGCCACCACCTTGCGCTCGTCGCCGCGCGCCTGCAGCGCGATCGCCATGCCCAGCGCGGCCGAGATCGAGGTCGAACTGTGGCCGACCCCGAAGGTGTCGTACTCGCTTTCCTCGCGGCGCGGGAACGGCGCCACGCCGTCCTTCTGCTTGACGGTGTGGATGCTGTCTCGGCGGCCGGTGAGGATCTTGTGCGGGTAGCACTGGTGGCCGACGTCCCAGACCAGGCGGTCGACCGGGGTGTCGTAGAGGTAGTGCAGGGCGACGGTCAGCTCGATCACGCCCAGGCCGGCACCGAAGTGGCCGCCCGACTGGGACACGGTCTCGATCAGGTAGGCACGCAGTTCGTCGGCGATCGCGGGCAGTTCGGCTTCGGGGAACTGGCGCAGGTCGGCCGGGTGCGTGATCTTCGAGAGGCGCGGGTAGCGCTGGGAGTCCATCAGGGCTCGGGCGTGGAAGGGTGGTGCAAATTGTCCGGCACCCGCCCCGGGGGAGCAAGGCGAAGGCGCGGCCCGCGTTCAGGCTCGCGGCGTGCGACGGTATGGAACACGGGGGCGGTCTCGCGACCGGCCCCCGCGGATGTCAGCGGCGGAAGCGGCCCAGCAGGCCACCCTTGGCGGCATCGGCGGCCGGCGGCGGACCGCTTTCCGGTTCGGCCACGCCGGTGGCAAGGCAGGCGTTGACGTAATCGATCACCTCGGCCAGCGTCACGCCGCTCTGCTCGGCGATCTCGGTGAGCAGGGCCGGGCCCTTCATCATCACGGTGGCGATGCGGAAGTGCTTGGGGAATTCGCGCTCGGTCTGCGGCCAGCGCAGCAGCTTGTATTTCTCGTTCGGGCCGAAGCCCGGGGCGAGCGCACCGTTGCCGCCGCTGAGCGCGCACAGCCAGGCCAGGCGCGACCAGGGCTGGCTGCCGCCGAGGCTGGCGGCCAGCGCGGGCAGTTCCGCCGCGGGCACCGGCGCCAGGTCGGACTCGCGGATCACGGCGGCGCAGTAGGGCAGCAGCGGCTTCAGCGCGGAACCGGACAGGTAGGTCTGGGTGCCCGGATCAAGCACCAGGTCCGGCGCGCCCGCCCGCTGCAGCCGCACGGGGCCGGCGAGGGCACCCGGACGCAGGTAATCCGCGAGGCGCGGATCGGCCGGCGGCGGGACGAAGGCGGGCTGTTCCGAGGTCGTCCGCGCGGCGACCGGCGCGGGCTCGGCCGGCGCGGGGGCCGGTGCGGCTGCCGGCGCAGGTGCCGCCGGGGCGGCCACGGGTTCGGGCTGGGGTGCGGCCGCGGCGGGCACCGGCGCGGGGGCCGCCGGCGTCGCTTCGGGGCGCAGTGCCGACACCGGGTCCGGCGTGCCGGCCTCGATCTGCTTGAACAGCGCGGCAATCGCCTCGGCGGTCACCGGGCGGTGCAGCACGTAGTCGGTATCCACGCGGCCGCCGGCGGTCAGCGCCACCAGCACCTTGCCGCTGCCGATGGCCTTCATCAGGCTCATCTGGCCGTACATGGAGTCCATGTCGATGACGAGGACGCCGGCTTCGGTCTCCGGCGTGAGCAACCAGCGGTTGCCGGTGCTGGCGTTGGCCTGCTTGAAGCGGGCGGTGACTTCGGCCTCTTCCGCTTTCGACAGGCCGGCGAAACAAATGCTGTGAGTGGTCATTACTGGTCTTCCCCCTGATCACGCCCGGCGTCGCGGCGTGAAGGCCGGCAGTGTCGGTTGCCGGCCCGGGCCGCGTCAAATGCTCAGCTGAGCCGGGGCGGGCGCTTGGGCAGGTGGTGCTTCAGGAAGGCCATCTGGTCGGCCAGGATGTGGCGGTTCGACAGGATCAGGTGCTCGACCCAGCTGGGCCGGTAGGGCACGGCCAGGAGCGGCATGCCCGCCTGCTGCGGGGTGCGGCCGCCCTTGCGGGAATTGCAGTGGAAGCAGGCGCAGACCACGTTCTCCCAGATGTCGCGGCCGCCGCGGGAGACCGGGACCACGTGGTCGCGGGTCAGCGAGTGGCGGCCGAACTCGCGGCCGCAGTACAGGCAGAGGTTGGCATCGCGGGCGAACAGCGCCGTGTTGGTGAGCGCGGGCGAGGGCGACAGGCCGGTGCTGCGGGCGTGACTGCGCCCGGCGACGATCGGATGCAGCTGGATGATGCTCTGCTCGCCGCTGAGCCGGTTGGTACCGCCGTGCACGGTGAGGCAGGGGTCGCCGAGGGTCCAGGCCACCGCGCCGCGCACGTACAGGCAAACGGCATCCTGCCAGTGCATCCAGTCGAGTATGCGGCCGTGGGCATCGAGGGAAAGGACGCGGGGCAGTCGGCTTTCACGGGCGGAAGCGGGCCCGGCCGGGGGGAGTGCGGTCCCGGAACCCACCAGACTCAGATGCGTTGGCCCTGTGCCCATGACAGGCCGAGCATACGCCATGCCGATGACAGTTCAAGGGGTGCGCGCGGGCTAGAATCAGCGCGGACTCCAGCCAACGAGGCGACCGAATGCGCGGCCTGTACCCCGAGATCGAACCCTACGACAGCGGCACCCTCGCGGTGGACGGCCGGCACCGGATCTTCTACGAACAGTGCGGCAACCCCGCCGGCAAGCCGGTGGTGCTGCTGCACGGCGGCCCCGGTGCGGGCTGCGGCGCCAAGATGCGCCGCTTCCACGACCCGTCGCGCTACCGGATCATCCTGTTCGACCAGCGCGGCAGCGGCCGCTCGACGCCGCACGCCGACCTCGTCGACAACACCACGTGGGACCTGGTCGCCGACATCGAGAAACTGCGCAAGCACCTGGGCGTCGACCGCTGGCAGGTGTTCGGCGGCAGCTGGGGTTCCACCCTGGCGCTGGCCTACGCCGAGGCGCACCCGGGCCAGGTCACCGAGTTGGTGCTGCGCGGCATCTTCATGCTGCGACGCTGGGAGCTGGAGTGGTTCTACCAGGAGGGCGCGTCGCGCCTGTTCCCGGAGGCGTGGGACAAGTACCTGGCGCCGATCCCGGTGGTCGAGCGCCACGACCTGATGAGCGCCTACCACCGCCGGCTCACTTCCGATGACGAGGCCACGCGCCTGGCCGCGGCGCGGGCCTGGTCGGTGTGGGAGGCAAGCACCAGCTTCCTGCGCCAGGACGAGGCCTTCATCAACAGCCACGAGGATGCGCACTTCGCGCTCAGCTTCGCCCGCATCGAGTGCCACTACTTCGTCAACGGCGGCTTCTTCGACGCCGACGACCAGCTGCTGCGCGATGCGCACCGCCTCAAGGGCATCCCGGGCGTTATCGCGCACGGCCGCTACGACGTGGTGTGCCCGGTGCAGAACGCCTGGGACCTGAAGAAAGCCTGGCCCGAGGCGAAGCTGGAGATCGCCCCGAATTCCGGCCACTCCGCCTTCGAGGAAGAACTCACCGACATCCTGGTCCGCGCCACCGACGCCTTCCGCTGACACTTCCCGCTCCCTGTGGGAGGGACTTCAGTCCCGAAGCTTTTTGACGAAGGGCTTCGGGACTGAAGTCCCTCCCACAGGGAGCGGGATCAGGCCGGGCTGCCGTCGGGGTTCTTGTCGAGCAGCCAGAGGCCGGCCCAGAGCTTCGGGTCCATCGAATAGCCCTCGGCCATCTTGGCGGTGAGCCAGCGCGGGGCGTCGGCGACCGGCACTTCGTGCACGGTGATGTTCTCGGAGGCGTCGCCGCCGCCGGCGTGGATGCGGGTGAGGCCGCGGGCGCGCACGAAGGCGATCATCTCGTTGCTCATGCCCGAGCTGGTAGGGCCGACCATCAGCACCTTCACTTCGTCGGCCTGCCAGCCGGTTTCCTCGAGCAGCTCGCGGCGCGCGGCGGCTTCCATCGTGTCGTGCGCGTCGAGGTCGCCGACCAGGCCGGCGGGCATCTCGATGGTGGGCGCATTCATCGGGATGCGGAACTGTTCGACGAACAGCAGCTTGTCCTCCGGCGTCACCGCGATGACGATCACCGCGCTGCCGGCGTTGGTGCGCTCGGCGTATTCCCAGTGGCCCTTGCGCACCAGCCGCAGGTACTGGCCTTCGCACATCGTGGTCGCGGGTTCGGTCATCGGGTCCTCGGTGGGGTCAGGCCGACATCAGCCGGCGGCGGGTCATGGGGCCGAAGCGCAGGTCCTCGGCCAGCGCTTCGAGCGCGGCGGCCTCGGGCGCATTCCGCTCCGCGGCGCCGAAGCCGGCCGGCAGCGGCGCGTTGACGTCGATGGTCGCCAGGCGGCGTGACAGCAGCGCGATGTCGCGGTGCTCGGCGAGGCGCGCGGCGTGCTGGGCGCTGCCGCGCATGCGCAGGTAGGGCACTTCCGCCAGCCGCTGGTAGAGCTCGTCGAGGCTGCCGAAGTGGCCGAGCAGGATCGCGGCGGTCTTGGGCCCGATGCCCGGCACGCCGGGGATATTGTCGATGGCGTCGCCGGTCAGGCCAAGGAAATCGGCCACCTGGTGCGCGTGCACGCCCATCCTTGCCTTGACGCCGTCGGCGCGCCAGCGCACGTCCTTGGCGTAGTCCCACTGCTCGTCGTCGCCGTCGAGCAGCTGCGAGAGGTCCTTGTCGGCCGAGATGATCAGCCCGGCGTGGCCGGCGCGGCGGACCTGGCCTAGCGCGGCGCCGATCAGGTCGTCGGCCTCGAAGCGGCCGTCAGCCAGCACCGGCAGGCCGAGCGCGCGGCACAGGCGCTGGCAGTAGGCGAACTGGCGCTTGAGCTCGTCCGGCGCCGCGTCGCGGTTGGCCTTGTAGGCCGGGTAGATCTCGTTGCGGAAATTCGAGTCCAGCGATTCGTCGAAGGCGATGGCGATCCGCGCCGGCTTCTGCCGCTCCAGCAGCTCGAGCAGGAAGCGCGCGAAGCCGTGCACCGCGTTGACCGGCCAACCCTCGCGGTCCTCGAATTCCGGCGGCATCGAATGCCAGGCCCGGAACACGTAGAGGCTGGCGTCGACCAGGTGGACCGGGCCGCTCATGGCGTCCAGTCGCCCAGCAGGGCGGCGGCATCGGGGCGCTGGCGCTCGGGCGCTTCCTCGGACGGCGTGCCGACGTGGATGAAGCCGAGCACGGTCTCGTCCGGCCCCAGGCCCAGCCGCGCCGTGACCACCGGGTCGTAAGCGGCCCAGCCGGTCAGCCACTGCGCGCCGAAACCCAGCGCCTGCGCGGCCTGCAGCAGGGCGAAGCAGACCGCGCCGCCCGACAGAAGCTGCTCCTGCACGGGCACCTTGTGGCCCGGCGTCAGGCGGCCGACCACGGCCAGCACCACCGGCGCGTGCGAGAACCGCTGGCGGTCCTTCTCGACCGCCGCTGCAGGCGCCTGCGGGTCGCGCTCCACGGCACGGGCGGCCAGAAGCTCGCCAAGCGTGTCCCGGGCCAGGCCCTGGATGCGAAGGAAGCGCCACGGCGCCAGCTTGCCGTGGTCCGGGACCCGGACGGCCTCGGTTAGCATGGCCAGGACCTGGTCGTGGCTGGGGCCGGGCTCGCCAAGCAGTCGGGAGGGCACGGAGCGGCGCCGGCGCAGGAATTCGAACGGGTTCATGAAGGCGAGGTTACCATTCACCCCACGCAGACCGCCGTCCGTGGGTTTTGCGAACCGGTTCACAGAAGGAACGTGCGACCCTCGCCACACTGGCACCCGTAGCGCGTAGTCCCCCCGGACGTGCAGAGGCCCATGAGCAACAACACCTTCCAGCAAGCTTCGCCGCCCCAGCCCGTCAACACCCGGGACCTCGTCCAGGCGATGCGGCGGCGCAGCACCGAACACCTCCAGACCGTCCTGGCGCGCGTGTTCGCGCGCGCGGACGACTGGTTGTTCGACCTCGCGAAGAAGGACGGCGTACCCGACGGCTCGCCCTACCTGCACGCCATGCGCGCGCTGCGCACCTCGCGCGCGCCGATCGAGCGCGGCTTCCGCGACCACCTCGACCGCGGCTTCGAGGGCCTGGGGCGCCAGCTCCGGGAGCCCGGCCAGCCCGAGGGCACGCCCGAACTCACCCTGCTCGAAGAAAGCGAACTCGAGCAGCACCTCGCGACCAACCTGATCGCCGAGGCCATCACCCGCATCCACGGCAACCAGCTCGACGAGCTGGCCGCCCGGCTGGCCCGCATGCTGGGCCTGGCCACGCTCGACCCCGAGCACAGCCCGCTCAGCGCGCACGGCCTGGCCGGCGCCATCCGCAAGGCCCAAGACGGCGTCGAAGTGCCGCCGGACGTGCGCATGGTGCTGTTCAAGTACTACGAGCGCGAGCTGATCCACGACCTGCGCGAGCTGCTGACCGACCTCAACGCCCGCCTCGCCGCCGCCGGCTTCAACCCGGCCGGCGTGCAGAAGCCGGCGCCGCGCCCGGCCCCCGCGCCGCCGCCGCCCTCGGCCGACGGCTATGCCGGCGCGGTGTCCGATTACGGCGCCGCAGGGGCGGCGGGCGGTCCGCAGGAAGACCGCGCCGTGTTCGATGCGTTGCTGCAGCTGCTGCACAGCTGGCGGCCGGGCAACCAGCCGGGCGCCGCGCAGGGCCGCGCGAATCCCGACCAGCGCCCGCTGGCGGCGCCGGAAATGATGTCGGTGCTGTCCCTGCTGCAGTCCAGCGTGCCGAACTCGGTCACCGAGGCGATCAACCGCCCGGAGGCCTCGCTGGCCGTGCTGCTCAAGAACGAGCTGCTCCAGAGCGCGGGCCGCATCGGCCTGCCGCCGGACAAGGTGAGCATGAGCCAGGACGACGAGGACGCGGTCGACCTGGTCGGCATGCTCTTCGACGTGATGTTCGACGAGCGCGATTTCGAACAGGCCTCGCGCACGCTGATCTCGCGCCTGGTGGTGCCGTTCGTGAAGGCCGCGGTGATGGACCGCCGCCTGTTCCTGTACAAGACCCACCCGGCGCGCCGCCTGCTCAACTCGCTGGCCGAAGCCTGCGAGGGCAACCGCGGCGAGGGCCCGCAGGAGCGCGAGCTGCTGCAGAAAGCCGAGAGCACCGTCGATCGCCTGATCGCCGAGTTCAACGAAGACATCGCCATCTTCGAGACCCTCGAGCAGGAACTGCGCTCCTTCCTCGACCAGCACCGCCGCCGCGTCGAGCTGGCCGAGCGCCGCGCCGCCGAGGCCCAGCGTGGCCAGGAGCGCCTGGAGCAGGCCCGCGAACTGGCCGCCAAGGAGCTCGAGCAGCGCGTGCAGGGCCTCAAGCCCACGCCCGCCATGGAAGATTTCCTGGGTCGCTGCTGGACCCACCACCTGTCCATGATCGCGCTGCGCGAAGGCGCCGAGAGCGGCTCGTGGCAGACCGCGCTCACCGTGGCCGACCGCCTGCTGGCGCTGCTGCCGCGCGATGGCGTGCCGGGCGCCCCGGTGGGTCCGGCCATGCAGTCCCTGCGCGAGCCGATCGAAACCGTGCTGGCCAGCTCGGGCATCACCGGCGAAGCCGCGCAGGACCAGATCAACGCGCTGGCCACCAGCCTCGAGCTGCTGGCGATGGGCCAGACGCCGCCGCCCGTGGCGCCGCCGGTCGAGAACGTCATCAACCTGCCCGAACGCCGGAGCCCGGCGACCCTGGCCGCCACCGCGGCACTGGCCGACCTCAAGCCCAAGCTCGAGGTGGTGGGCGGCCGCGACGACCTCGAGGTCAGCGAGTCCGACGTCGAGCAGATGCGCCAGCTCAAGGTCGGCACCTGGATCCACATCGCCGGCGAGGATGGCAAGCACCACCCGGTCAAGCTGTCCTGGATCAGCCCGATCTCGGCCCGCCTGATGTTCGTCAACCGTCGCGGCGTCCGCGTGCTGGTGGCCTCGGTGGAGGAGCTGGCCGCGATGAAGCAGGAAGGCAACCTGCTGGTGCGCGAGCAGGAAAACGTCTTCGACCAGGTCCTGCACCGGGTCATGGGCAAGCTCAAGACCGAAGCCAACTGAGGCGGCGGCCGCGAGGCCGACCGCCCCCGGCTGCCAGGCCCTTCGTCCGACCCTGCCGCGTCCCGGCGGCTTCCGGTAGCATCGACCCCATTCGCTCCGGGGAGTCGCATGCATGGCGGTCAGCATCGTATTGGTCCGTGAATCCGCCAGCGGCGAGCGCCGCGTCGCGATGTCGCCCGAGACCGCGAAGAAGTTCACCGCCCTCGGCGCGCGCCTGCTGCTGCAGCGCGGGGCCGGCCTGCCGGCGCACTTCACCGACGCGGCCTACGCCGGGGCCGAGTTCACCGACGACGCGGACGCGGCGCTGGCCGAGGCCGACGTGCTGGTCTGCGTGCAGCCGCCCGACAACGCGCGGCTGGCGCGCATGAAGCCCGGCGCGGTCGTGGTCGGCCTGCTGGCGCCGCACGCCGACCCGGCCCGCGTGGACACGCTGGTGTCTTCGCGGCTCACCGGGTTCTCGCTGGAACGGCTGCCGCGCACCACGCGTGCGCAGGCCATGGACGTGCTGAGTTCGCAGGCCGGCATGGCCGGCTACAAGGCCGTGCTGATCGCCGCCCAGCTGGCCCCGCGCTACTTCCCGATGCTGACCACCGCCGCCGGCACCATCCGCCCCTCGAAGGTGCTGATCGTCGGCGCCGGCGTCGCCGGCCTGCAGGCCATCGCCACCGCGCGCCGGCTCGGCGCCCAGGTCGAAGGCTTCGACGTGCGCCCGGAAACGCGCGAGCAGATCGAATCCCTCGGCGGCAAGTTCCTCGACCTCGGCGTCAGCGCGGCGGGCGAGGGCGGCTACGCGCGCGAACTCACCGCGGACGAGCGCGCCGAACAGCAGCGCCGCCTCGCCGAACACCTCAAGTCGGTGGACGTGATCGTCACCACCGCCGCGGTGCCGGGCCGACCGGCGCCGAAGATCATCACGGCGGCGATGGTGGCCGGCATGAAGCCCGGCAGCGTCATCGTCGACCTCGCCGCCGAGACCGGCGGCAACTGCGAGCTGACCCGCCCGGGCGAAACGATCGAGTCCGGCGGCGTCACCCTCGCCGGCCCGCTGAACCTGCCCAGCCAGGGCAGCCTGCACGCCAGCGAGATGTACGCCCGCAACGTCTACAACTTCCTGGCGCTGTCGCTCAAGGACGGCCAGCTCACGCTCGATTGGAACGACGAACTCATCGCCAAGACCTGCCTCGCCCACGCGGGCGAGCGTCGCGCCTGACCTCAGTCGGCGTCGGCAGGCGGCGGGGAAATCGCGGGGCCGCCGGTTTGCAGCCAGGCGCGGCGTTGTTCCGGGCTCATGTCGTGCCAGCGCTTGCGCAGGGCGCGCTGCTCTTCGGCAGGCAGGGTGCGCAGGGCCCGCAGGCTGGCACGCATTTTTTCACGCAGCTCCGGCGGCAGGTCGTGGAAATTACGGGCGCCGGCGCGCAGCTTCTCGCGCTGTTCGGGCGTCATCGCTTCCCAGCGTGCCTTGCGCTCCACCCACTCAAGCGCGCGCACGCGGCGGGAGGCGGGGAGCTGGTCCCAGTCATCCCGAAGGCGGGCTAGGGCCGCCTGCTGGCCGGGGCTGAGTTCATTCCAGGCGGGCACGCGCACGCCGGCGGGCACCGGCGTCGGGCCGTGGTCGTGGGGGCGGTCGCCGCGCGCGTCGTGCGCCGCGGCCTGGCTGGCCAGCAGCAGCCCCAGCGCCAGTGCGGACACTGCACGCATCACGGGCGCGGACCCGCGGCGGTGGCGACCGGCGCGTCGGCCAGCCAGATGTAGAGTTCGGGGTCTTCCTCGGCCAACAGGGTGTCGAACTCCGCCGCGGGCACCGGGGCCACGGACAGGTCCGGCGCGTCCGGCGCCAGCGTGCCCGACGACGGCAGCCACCAGGCCACGCCCAACGCCAGCACCGCCGCGGCGAAGGCGCCCGCGGGCACCAACGCCGGCAAGCTGCGACGGGGCGGTTGCTGCGCCTCGTGGCGGGCGCGGCGCAGGCGGAAGGCGATGCCCTGGTCCAGGCGGTCGCTGGCGCGGTCGAACAGGTCGCGGGCGGCGTCGTGGATGGGGTCGCGGTCGCGGTCGGGGCGGCTCATCGCCAGTCCTCCAGGTGGGTTCGCAGGGCGGCCATCGCCCGCGAAAGATGTGTCTTCACCGAGCCATCGGAACAGCCCATGGCGGCGGCGGTCTCGGCCACGTCCAGGCCTTGGAGCTCGCGCAGCAGGTAGGCCTCGCGCTGTCGCCGCGGCAGCTGGCGCAGGGCCTTGCCGAGCGCAGCCCAGGCCGCGGCGTCGGCATGCCGGCGCGCGGGATCCTCGCTGGGGTCGGGCAGCATGTCCAGCGGATCGCCGGGCTCGTCCTCGCGCCGTCCCAGCACCGCCATCACCTTGCGACGCACGGTGTTGCGGCGGTGGCGGTCGGTGACCTGGCTGCGCAGGATCGACCAGAACAGCGGCGTCCATTCGGCGGCGGGGCGGTCGCGATAGCCCACCAGCTTGGCCATCGCGTCCTGCACCGCGTCCAGCGCGTCCTCGCGGTGGCCCAGCGCCAGTTCGGCCATGCGGAAGGCACGCCGCTCGACCGACGCCAGGAAGGCATCGAACTCGGCGGCCGGCGCGGAAGGGGCGGCGTCGAAAGGCATCACGGGCGGGCGGGGCGGGCGTCCATGCGGGTTTATAACGCATCGCCCCGGCATCGGTTGACCGTCCGCGGCCAAGGCCCGCCGGGCCGCCGCAGGCCCCTAGCCGCTGTTAAGCCAACGGTTATGATGGGGCCGTCGCGCATCCGCGCGGGGAGGGGACATGGACGGCTTCGTCGCGCTCTACATCTTCGTGCTCGCCGCCTTCACCGGCTACGAGATCATCGGCCGGGTGCCGGTGATCCTGCACACGCCGCTGATGTCCGGCTCCAACTTCGTGCACGGCATCGTGATGATCGGCGCGATGGTGGTGCTGGGCCACGCCGACACGACCCTGGAGAAGGTGATCGGCTTCCTGGCGGTGCTGATGGGCGCGGGCAACGCGGCCGGCGGCTACGTGGTCACCGAGCGGATGCTGGAGATGTTCAAGTCCTCGAAGAAGCCGGGGGCCGGCGCATGAGCGGCTGGCTGCTGCCGCTGGTCAAGGCCAGCTACTTCGTCGCCGCGCTGCTCTTCATCCTGGGCATCAAGCGCATGGCCTCGCCGGTCACCGCGCGCAGCGGCATCCAGTGGGCGGGCGCGGGCATGGTGGTGGCCACGGTCGCCACCTTCTTCCTGCCCGGCCTGCACAACCTCGGGCTGATCGCGCTGGCGGTCTTCCTGGGCACGGTCGTGGCCTGGGTCTCGGGCAAGCGCGTGGCCATGACCGACATGCCGCAGATGGTGGCGCTGTACAACGGCCTGGGCGGTGGTTCGGCCGCGGCGATCGGCGCCGTCGAACTGCTGAAGTTCTCCGACGCCGGCATGGCGCCCTCGCAGACCGCGCTGGTGCTGGCGGTGGTGGGTTCGCTGATCGGTTCGATCTCGCTCACCGGTTCGGTGATCGCCTGGGCCAAGCTCGACGGCCGGCTCGACAAGCGCTTCACCTTCCCGGGGCAGCAGGCGTTCAACGCATTGGTGTTCCTGGTGGCGATCGCGCTCGGCGCGCTCACCGTGTACGGCCTGGAGCAGCCGGTCATCATCGGGTTCTTCGTCACCGCCCTCGCGGTGGGCGTGCTGATGACGCTGCCGATCGGCGGCGCCGACATGCCCGTGGTGATCTCGCTCTACAACGCGCTGACCGGCCTGGCGGTGGCCTTCGAGGGCTACGTGCTGCAGAACGAGGCGCTGATCATCGCCGGCATGGTGGTCGGCGCG
Source organism: Arenimonas metalli CF5-1 (assembly GCF_000747155.1). Lineage (GTDB taxonomy): Bacteria > Pseudomonadota > Gammaproteobacteria > Xanthomonadales > Xanthomonadaceae > Arenimonas > Arenimonas metalli. The sequence goes on from NZ_AVCK01000006.1 coordinate 62,585, forward strand.
GCCGGCACCATGCTCACCCAGCTGATGGCCAAGGCGATGAACCGCTCGATCGCCAGCGTGCTGTTCGGCAGCTTCGGCCAGGCCGGCGAGGCGGCCGAGATCACCGGCGCGCAAAAGCCCATCGAGGCCGGCGACGTCGCCGCGATGATGGCCTACGCCGAGCGCGTCGTGATCGTGCCGGGCTATGGCCTGGCCGTGGCGCAGGCGCAGCACAAGGTGTGGGAGCTGACCCAGGTGCTGCTCAAGCGCGGCGTGAAGGTGCGTTTCGCGATCCACCCGGTGGCGGGCCGCATGCCCGGGCACATGAACGTGCTGCTGGCCGAGGCCGGCGTGCCCTACGACCTGATCGCGGACATGGACGACATCAACCCGGAGTTCCCGACCACCGACGTGTCGCTGGTGATCGGCGCCAACGACGTGGTGAACCCGGTGGCCAAGACCGACCCGGCCTCGCCGATCTTCGGCATGCCGATCCTGGACGTGGTGGCCTCGAAGAACACCATCGTGATCAAGCGCGGCAAGGGCACGGGCTTCGCCGGCATCGAGAACGCGCTTTTCTATGCCGACAACACCCGCATGCTCTACGGTGATGCGGCGGCGGCGGTGAGCCAGCTGGTGGCCGAACTCAAGTCGGTGGACGGCGGGCACTGAGCCCGCCGGGGCCGCGCTTCGGTCAGCGGCCGAGGCGCCAGGCCAGCGGCAGCGCCAGCAAGGCCCAGGCGATGTCCCAGCCCGAGGTGGTGTGGCGCAGCAGTTCGCCGAACAGCACCGGGCCCAGGCGCTGCGACGATTCCAGTGGGGTGAGCCCCAGCAGCAGCCCCATTTCGGTCGCGGCCATCATCCAGTACCCGAGTGCGATCGCGGCGGCGGTTCCCGCCACGGCAAGGCCGGCACGCAGCCGCCCGGCGGGAGCCGCGGCCAGCCGCAGCATCAGGGCGATGTCGAGCGCGGCTACCAGCGCCAGCCAGCCACTGGGGGTCCGGAAGTGCAGGTAGGCGGCGAGCCAGACGGCCACCATGCCCAGGATGCCCACGGCCAGGGCCAGGAGCGGCAGTAGCCAGTGGCGGGCGGACTTGGAACGTTCCGTTGGCGGCAAGGCGGTTTCCGGGGCGGGCGACGGGCTAAAATAGCCGCCTTTGCAGCCAGGCGATACCTGCAGTGAGCTATTCGAGAACCAGCGAACCGGTGAAGTTCGAGCGCGACTGCGCCGCCGTCATGGTGCCGCAGGGCGAGGTCGTGGACCTGCCGGCCGGCACCACCGGCTACATCACGCAGGCCCTGGGCGGCTCGTTCACCGTGTTCGTGGACGGCAACCTGTTCCGCATCGCCGGCGAGGACGCCGACGCCATCGGCAAGCCGCGGCCGGCGCCGCTCGAACTGCCCGAAGGCGCCGGCGACGCCGAAGTCGAGAAGCTGGTCTGGGACCAGCTGCGCACCTGCTTCGACCCCGAGATCCCGGTGAACATCGTCGAGCTGGGCCTGGTCTACGACTGCGAGCTGGGCCGCAACGCCGAGGGTGAGCGCACGGTGTCGGTCCGCATGACCCTGACCGCGCCTGGCTGCGGCATGGGCGACATCCTGGTGGAAGACGTGCGCACCAAGGTCGAGCGCGTACCGACCGTGGCCGAGGCCGACGTCGAGCTGGTGTTCGACCCGCCCTGGAACCAGTCGATGATGTCGGACGCCGCCCGCCTCGAGACTGGCCTGTTCTGACCCCGGCGACGGCCGCTCGCCGTCCATACGCCGGAACGAAATCGCGCAGTTGTTGCGCTGCCGCACGTCGGCGGCCTGCCCCCGCTTGTCCGCGAACCCCCGTTTTTCGCGGTCTTTGCAGGGCCCGGGCCTGGCTGTCGCGCCGCGGCTTGACCCATGACTTTCGTCACGCTAGCGTCGGGCTCGTGTCATGCAGTTGTGAATCGCATCACACGTCCGGGTGGCGAAAATCTCCCCGCTACGATCGTGGCCATTGATGGCCCGCGCAGGGAAAAGGTTTGCCAGGGGACCCGGGGCATGGAAGCAAACACGGCCGGTTGCCGGCCTTCTTGCCATCATTTTTCGGGGAACCATCACTGTGAGCATGAATACACGCAAGCTCCGCCTGCGCGGGCTCGTTGCGGCCACCACCCTTGCCCTGGCCGCGCACTCCGCGTTCGCCGCGGGTCCGCAAGACGCGCCTTTCGTTGATCTCGGCACGCTCGACGCCGACACCCAGTTCGATCGCTTCATCGTCAAGTACCGCGACGGCAGCGCCGAGGCCGTCAACCCGGCGGCGTTCCAGCGTTCGCTGCAGTCGGCCTCCACCCGCGCCAACCAGATGGTCCAGGCCGCCCGCCTGCAGCGCGGCGAGCGCAACGGCGCCGGCAAGCCGCTGGTCGCCAGCCACGTGCGCCGCATGTCGCTCGGCGCCGACGTCATCGCCGTGTCCCAGAAGCTGGGCCGCCAGGACGCCGAGGCCCTGATGCGCGAGATCGCCGCGAACCCCAACGTGGAGTTCGTGCAGGTCGATCGCGTCATGAAGCACGCGCTGACCCCGAACGACACCCGCTATTCCGAGCAGTGGGGCTTCTCCAGCACCACCGCGGGCATCCGCGCCGACCAGGCCTGGGACGTCGCCACCGGCGCCGGCATCATCGTTGCCGTGCTCGACACCGGCCACGTCAGCCACAGCGACCTCAACGCCAACGTCTCCGGCGGCTACGACTTCATCTCCAGCTCGACCATCGCCGGCGACGGCAACGGCCGCGACGCCGATCCGAGCGATCCGGGCGACTACTCCGGCGGCCAGCCCTCCAGCTGGCACGGCACCCACGTGGCCGGTACGGTCGCGGCGGTCACCAACAACGCCAAGGGCGTGGCCGGCACGGCGTTCAACGCCACCGTCATGCCGGTGCGCGTACTGGGTCGCGGCGGCGGCTCCACCTCCGACATCGCCGACGCCATCATCTGGGCGTCCGGCGGCACGGTCAGCGGCGTGCCGACCCTGTCGGCGGCCCAGGCGGCCGACGTCATCAACATGTCGCTGGGCGGCAGCGGTGCCTGCGACACGCTGACCCAGAACGCCATCAACAGCGCCGTCAGCCGCGGCACCGCCGTGGTCGTCGCCGCCGGCAACAGCAACGCCAACGCCGCCAACTTCACCCCGGCGAGCTGCAACAACGTCATCAACGTGGCGTCCATCACCAGCGCCGGCGCCCGTTCGAGCTTCTCGAACTACGGCACCTCGATCGACGTGTCGGCCCCGGGCTCGGGCATCCTCTCGACGCTCAACGCCGGCACCGCCGGTCCGGGCGCCGAGTCCTACGCCTCGTACAACGGCACCTCGATGGCGTCCCCGCACGTTGCCGGCGCCGTGGCGCTCGTGCAGAGCCGTCGCCTCGCGCTCGGCCTGCCGCTGTACACCCCGGCGGAAGTCGAGGCCCAGCTCAAGGCCACCGCGTATGCGCTCCCGGGCGCCTGCTCGGGCGGTTGCGGCGCGGGCATCATCAACGCCAAGGCCCTGGTGGATGCGGCCGGTGGCACCACGCCGCCCCCGCCGCCGCCGCCGCCGACCGGTGGCACCCTGACCAAGGGCGTCGCGGTCACCGGCCTCTCGGCCACTACCGGCAACTCGGTGAACTACACGATGGCCGTGCCCGCGGGCGCGACCAACCTGACGTTCTCGATCTCCGGCGGCACGGGTGACGCGGACCTGTACGTGCAGTTCGGCAGCGCGCCGACCGATACGTCCTACGTCTGCCGTCCGTACCTGGGTGGCAATGCCGAGACCTGCACCATCGCGGCCCCCTCGGCCGGCACCTACCACGTGCGCGTGAAGGCCTACTCGAGCTTCAGCGGCGTGAGCCTGGTCGGCAACTACACCGAGGGTGGTGGTGGCGGTTCGCCGCAGACCTACTCGAACACGGCTGACTACGCGATCGCCGACAACGCGACCGTCGACAGCCCGATCACGGTCTCCGGCCGCAGCGGCAACGCCCCGAGCAATGCCTCGGTCGCGGTGAACATCGTCCACACCTACCGCGGCGACCTGCGCGTCGACCTGGTGGCTCCGGACGGCTCGCTGTACAACATCAGCAACCGGGCCGGCGGCAGCGCCGACAACCTGGTCGGCACGTACACGCTCAACCTGTCGTCCGAGGCCCTCAACGGCACCTGGCGCCTGCGCGTGAACGACAACGCCGCCGGTGACACGGGCTACATCAACAGCTGGTCGATCACCTTCTAAGACCCGCGCGACATCGCAACACCCCGGACCCCGGCTTCGGCCGGGGTCTTTTTTTGTTTCCTTCGCGGAGGTTGTGGCGCCGTCGTCACCGGTAAATCGAGGGTCGCTTTCTCCTCGGCCGCAAAGAAAAGGGGTCAGAGTAAATATTCGTTTCAAACGAATATTTACTCTGACCCCTTTTTTTTCGGGTGTTGCCTGGCGGGATCAGCCCGCCGCTTCGAAGCGGTTGGCGGCGACGTTCTTGCGGACCTTCGACGGGTCCCAGATGCGGCCGTTCATGGCGATGTAGACGCCCGGCGGCAGCGACTGCACCGCGCCGACCGCGGTGCCGACGTTGAATTCCGCGTCGGAGCCGCGGAAGCGCGCCGGGTTCAGCGCCCCGGTCAGCACGATCGTCTTGTCGGCCAGCGTGGCCAGCACCCGCGCCGTGTCCACCATGGTGTCGGTGCCGTGCGTCACCAGCACATGCCGCGCCGGCTGCGCCGCGATGGTGGCGCGCAGCAGCTCGCGGTCCTCCGCGGTGATGTGCAGGCTGTCCTTGCGGATGATCGGGATGACGGTGAAACGGAACGCCACGCCGAGTTCCTGCAGGATGCGGCCGATCTGCGGCTCGCCGACCTGGTAGTCCGACTTGTCGTCGAAGTAGACCTTGTCGATGGTGCCGCCGGTGGTGACGATCAACAGCTCGTCCATCGAAGGATCCTCATGCGGTGTGTTGGCGTGGGCGCGGATTATACGTCCGGCGCGGCCGGTCGCTTGCTGAAACGGGCCCGCACGCCGTCCCAGCTGGCCGACACCACCAGCACCGCCGCCAGCAGCGACTGCGCCAGCGCCAGCCCGGTGGCGCCCGGGTCCGACCAGGCCGCCATCACGCCGTGGCTGAAGTAGACCAGCGCCGCCAGCGAGCCCCAGAACCCGGCGCGGCGGTGGCCGATGGCCAGCAGCACCACGGCGGGCAGGATGGGAAGCGAGAAGAACAGCGCCATCGCCCAGGGCTGGGACTGCGGCGGTGCCAGCCACGCATGCCACAGCCACTGCAGTGCGAGCAGGGCGACGATGGCGACCGCGGCGACCCGGTTGGCGCGGCTCATGGCTGCAGCTTCGCGGCGATGCCGGCCAGGCGGCGCCCGAGGGCGCGGGCCAGCAGCTTTTCCTCTTCGCTCGGGACCGGCTGGCCCTCGGTGCCGGCGACGTGGCTGGCGCCGTAAGGCGTGCCGCCGGTACGCGTGGTGTTCAGCGCCGGCTCGGTGAAGGGGATGCCGACCAGCACCATGCCGTGGTGGAGCAGGGGGATCATCATGCTAAGCAAGGTGGATTCCTGGCCGCCGTGCTGGGTGGCCGTGGAGGTGAACACCGCCGCCGGCTTGCCCGCCAGCGTGCCCGACGCCCATTCGGCGCCGAGCGTGTCGAGGAAGTGCTTGAGCGGCGCGGCCATGTTGCCGAACCGGGTCGGGCTGCCCAGCGCCAGGCCGGCGCAGGCCTCGAGGTCGGCGCGGGTGGCGTAGGGCGCGCCTTCGTCCGGCACCGGCGCGGCGGCGGTTTCGGTGACCGGGGCGACCGGCGGCACGGTGCGCAGGCGCGCCTGCATGCCGGGGACTTCCTCGACGCCGCGCGCGATCTGTCGCGCCAGCTGGGCCACGGAACCGCCGCGGCTGTAGTACAGGATCAGGATCTCGGCCATGGCGGCATGATAAGCCGGCGCGCTACCCTGCGCCCATGGACCTCGTGCAAAACCTGCGCCGCTGGTGGGACCGCATCGACCGGGAGCGGATCCGGTCGTTCTCCCGGTTCCTCTGGACGCGCTTCCTGGACGACCGCTGCTTCGAGACCGCGGGCGCGCTGGCCTACACCACCCTGTTCGCGCTGGTGCCGCTGAGCATGGTGGTGTTCGGCATCCTGTCGGCCTTCCCGGTGTTCGATGCCTGGAGCGCCCAGCTCACCAACTTCGTGTTCTCCAACTTCGTGCCCAGCTCGGCGCGCGTGGTCGAGGACTACCTGCGCGACTTCGCCGCCAGCACCAGCAAGCTCACGCTGACCGGCGTGGCGGCGCTGCTGGTGTCGCTGATCCTGACGATGTACAGCATCGAGGCCACCTTCAACCGCGTCTGGCGGGTGCCGACGCCGCGGACGCGGCTGGTGCGGCTGCTGGTTTACTGGACCCTGCTGACGCTCGGGACGCTGCTGGCGGTGGCCAGCCTGGCGGTCACGTCCTACCTGTTCTCGCTGCCGGCGCTGTCGGGCGTGGAGTCGCTGAGCTGGCGCGAGCGGCTGCTGACCTACCTGCCGAACGTGGTCGAACTGCTGGCCTTCACCTGCGCCTACTGGTTGATCCCGCACCGCAGCGTGGCGTTCCGGTTCGCGCTGGCCGGTGGCGTGTTCGCGACCCTGCTGTTCGAACTCGCCAAGCGCGGGTTCGCGGCCTACCTGCTGGGCGTGCCCTCGTACGAGCAGCTGTACGGCGCGCTGGCGGTGGTGCCGATCTTCATGCTGTGGCTGTACCTGAGCTGGGTGGTGGTGCTGCTGGGCGCGTCGTTCGCGGCCTCGCTGTCGTCCTTCCGCTACCAGCCGCGGGCGCTGCAGCTGCCGCCGGGCACCGAGCTATACGGTTACCTGCGGCTGCTGGGCCGGCTGGAGCAGGCGCGGGCGAAAGGCCGCGGCCTGCACATGATCGAACTGCAGGACTGCGAGCCCATGCTCACCGACGACCACCTGCGGCGCATGCTGGCCGGGCTGGCGGAGCTCGACATCGTGCGCCGCACCGAGGACGGCGCCTGGCTGCTGAGCCGCGACCTCGGCACGGTGCGCCTGGGCGAGCTGCACGAGCGCCTGTCGCTGCGCGTGCCGGGCGTCGCCGCGGCGCTGCCGGGCTTCGACGACCCCATCGGTCGGGATGCGCTGCGCGCGCTCGACCACCTGCGCCAACCCCTGGATGAACCGCTGTCGCGCAGCGTCGGCAGTTTCTTCACCTCGAGACAGGACAATCCCGCGTCATGAAGACTTCCCTGCAAGGCCTCGCCCTCCTGGTCGCGCTCGTCGCGCTCGCCGCCTGCCAGCCCGCCGCCGAGCCGTCGCCGGCCGCGGAAGCGGCGGCCACGCCCGCCGAGC
>NZ_AVCK01000007.1 GCF_000747155.1 Arenimonas metalli CF5-1
GGGCGCGCCCACGGAGCCGGCGGCGGATGCCGCGCCCGCGCCCGCCGACGACGCCGCGCCGTCGGAGGCCGCCGATGCCCCGGCCGCCCCGCCCACCCACCCGACCCTCGTGGTGCAGACCCTCGACCACGGCACCTTCGACCTGTCGGCCGAGCGCGGCGGCTGGGTGGTGGTGAACTTCTGGGCCACGTGGTGCAAGCCCTGCCTGAAGGAGATCCCGGACTTCAGCGCCTTCGACGCCGCCCGCGACGACGTCAAGGTGATCGGCCTGGCCTACGAGGAAATCGACGAGGCGGCGATGCGCGAGTTCCTCGCCAAGCTGCCCGCCGGCTATCCGATCGCGCTGCTCGACGTGTACGACCCGCCGGCCGATTTCGAAACACCGCGCGGCCTGCCCATGACCTACCTGATCGCGCCGGACGGCGCGGTGGCGAAGAAGTTCCTGGGCCCGGTGACTTCGCAGGAGCTGGCCGCGGCCATCACCGAAGCCGGCGCGCCGGCCCCCACCGCCGGCTGAGCTTCGCCGGCGATGCCAGGCGGGACCCGAAGACCGGGTCCGCTCAGTACTTGCCCTTGATCGGCTTCACCGGCCCGGCATAGCGCTCCTTGCCGGGCTTGCCCGCGAGCGGCGGGAATTCGATCGCAAGCGGGTCCACGTGGTGGTCGGGCAGCTGGTCGAGCAGGTGCCGGATCAGGTTCAGGCGACCGGTCTTCTGGTCGTTGAAATCAACCACGTGCCAGGGCGCCCAGCGGTGGTGCGTGGCCTTGAACATCGTGTCCCGGGCGCGGCCGTACTCGGCGTATTTCTCGCGGGCCTTGATGTCGATCGGCGAGAGCTTCCAGCGCTTGAGCGGATCCTGCAGGCGCTCGGCGAAACGCGCCTCCTGCTCGGCCTGGTCCACCGCCAGCCAGTACTTGAACAGCAGGATGCCGTCGTCCACCAGCTGGCGCTCGAACACCGGCACCTGTGCCAGGAAGGCCTTCACCTGCGCGGGCGTGGCGAAGCCCATCACCTTCTCGACGCCGGCGCGGTTGTACCAGCTGCGGTCGAACAGCACGATCTCGCCCGCCGCCGGCAGGTGCGGCACGTAGCGCTGGAAGTACCACTGGCCGAGCTCGCGCTCGCTGGGCTTGGACAACGCCACCACGTGGCACTGGCGCGGGTTCAGGCAATCCGCGATGGCATTGATGGCGCCGCCCTTGCCGGCGGTATCGCGCCCCTCGAACACCACCAGCAGCCGCTTCCCCGTGTGCTGCAGCCACCGCGCCGCGGCGTTCAGCTCCACCTGCAGCTTCTCCAGCTCCTGCTCGTATTCCTTGCGCTTCAGCTTGGCCATGGCAGTCCTCGGTTTGAACGCGGATCAAAGCGGATGTACGCGGATCAAAGCGGATAAGGCAAAAGAACCTGAGTTGGAAATGGCGAAGGGGTGGCAGTTGGCGGAAAACAAATTCATTGCTTGCTCTATCCGCCTTTATCCGCGCACATCCGCTCTGATCCGCGTCAGAACACGGATCCCTCCCGAAGCCGGGGCCGGAGGTTGGCGAGGTTGCAGGGCCGGGTGCGGGCGTCGAGCTGGGCGCGGATGAGTTTTTCCCAGCCGGTGCGGCAGGCCGAGGTGGAGCCGGGCAGGGCGAACAGGAAGGTGGCGTTGGCCAGGCCGGCGAAGGCGCGCGACTGCAGGGTGCTGGTGCCGATCTCGTCGTAGCTGAGCGTGCGGAACATTTCGCCGAAGCCGGGCATTTCCTTGTCGAGCAGCGGCCCCAGCGCCTCGGGCGTGGAGTCGCGGCCGGTGAAGCCGGTGCCGCCGGTGACCAGGATGCCGTGCACCGCCTCGTCGGCGATCCAGCGCGACACCAGCGCGCGCAGCGCGTACTTGTCGTCGCGGACGATGGCGCGCTCGTGCAGCACGTGGCCTTCGGCGCGCAGCGCGTCCGCCAGGTAGTCGCCGGAGGTGTCGTTGGCGGCCGTGCGCGTGTCGGACACGGTCAGCACGCACAGGTGCAGCGGGATGAAGTCGGTTCCGGCGCTCACGCGGCCTCCGTCAGCAGCTTGAGTTCGTCGGCCTGGTGCTCGCGGGTGAGGCGGTCCACCAGGTCGTCCAGGTCGCCGTCGAGGATCTGCGGCAGCGCGTACAGCGTCAAGCCTTCCACCCGGTGGTCGGTGATGCGGCCCTGCGCGAAGTTGTAGGTGCGGATGCGCTGGCTGCGGTCGCCGCTGCCGACCTGCAGGCGGCGCGCCTGGGCCTGCGCGGCGCTCTGCTTGCTGCGCTCGGCGTCGAGCAGGCGCGACTTGAGCAGGGACAGCGCGCGGGCGCGGTTCTTGTGCTGGCTGCGCTCGTCCTGGCATTCCACCACCACGCCGGTGGGCAGGTGGGTGATGCGGATCGCCGAGTCGGTCTTGTTGACGTGCTGGCCGCCGGCACCGGAGGCGCGGAAGGTGTCGATCTTCAGGTCGGCGTCGCGGATCTCGATCTCGTCGATGTCCTCGAGCTCGGGCAGGATCGCCACCGTGGCGGCCGAGGTGTGGATGCGGCCCTGCGACTCGGTGGCGGGCACCCGCTGCACGCGGTGCGTGCCCGATTCGAACTTCAGGCGCGAGTAGGCGCCCTTGCCCTCGATGCGCGCCACGATTTCCTTGTAGCCGCCGTGCTCGCCCTCGCTGGCCGAGACGATCTCGACCTGCCAGCGGCGGCGCTCGGCGTAGCGCGCGTACATGCGGAACAGGTCGCCGGCGAAGATCGCGGCTTCGTCGCCGCCGGTGCCGGCGCGCACCTCGAGGAAGAGGTTGGCCTCGTCGCGCGGGTCGCGCGGCACCAGCAGCAGCGACAGCGATTCATCGAGCGCGGCCAGCCGCGCCTGCGCCGCCGGGATTTCCTCGTCGGCCAGTTCGCGCAGCTCCGGGTCGGCGCGCATCGCCTCGGTGGCCTGCAGGTCCTGCTGGGCGCGACGCCACTCGGCGAGGCCCTCGGCGACGGGCGCGAGCTGGGAATACTCGCGCGAGAGGTTTCGGAAAGCGGCGTTGTCGGCCATCACGCCGGGGTCGGCGAGCAGGCGGCCGACCTCCTCGTGGCGTTCGGCCAGGGCTTCGAGCTTACGGCGGAGGCTGGGCGTCATCGGGCGATTCGTAAAGTCGGCTGGCGGCGCGCAGCAGGTCGAGGTCGCCGTCCAGCGCGGCCTGGCGAAGCGCGGTGCTCGGTCCGTGCAGCAGCTTGTTGGTGAGCTGGTGCGCCAGCAGCTTCAGCGCTTCCTCGGGCGGCTTGCCCTGGGCGAGCAGTTCGCGGGCGCGGGCGAGTGCGTCCTCACGCGCGGCCTCGCCCTGCTGGCGCAGCGCACGCAGCGCATCCTGGCGGCCCTGCGCGCGCCACCAGGCCATGAAATGCTCGACCTGCAGGTCGATGATGGCCTGGGCCTGGTCGGCGGCGTTGCGGCGCGAGGCGCGGTTCTCCTCGATCACCTGCTCGAGGTCGTCCACGGTGTAGAGGTAGACGTCGGGCAACTGCGCCACGCCGGCCTCGATGTCGCGCGGCACGGCCAGGTCGAGCAGGAACATCGGGCGATGCTTGCGCGCTTTCAGGGCGGCCTGCACGGCGGCGGTGCGCAGCACCGGTTCGCGGCTGGCGGTGGCGGTGATGACGATGTCGGCTTCGGGCAGGTGGCGGTCGAGTTCGGTCAGCGGCAGCGCGTACCCGCCGTGGCGGCTGGCCAACGCCTGCGCGTGCTCGAGCGTGCGGTTGGCGACCAGCAGGCGCCGGGCCTTGGCGTCCACCAGGTGCCGTGCCGCGAGTTCGATGGTGTCGCCGGCGCCGACCAGCAGCACCGTGGCGCGGTCGAGTTCGCTGAAGACCTGGCGCGCCAGGCGCACCGCGGCGTAGGCCACCGAGACCGGGTGGGCGCCGATGCGGGTATCCGTGCGCACGCGCTTGGCGACCTGGAAGCTCTGCTGGAACAGGCGGTCGAGCGGCGTGCGCAGCGCGTGGTGCTGGCGCGCGGCCTGCCAGGCTTCCTTCACCTGGCCCAGGATCTGCGGTTCGCCCAGCACCAGCGAGTCGAGGCCGGTGGCGACCCGGAACAGGTGGCGCACCGCCTGGTCGTCGCGGTGTTCGTAGAGGTAGGACGACAGCGTTTCCGGCGCCAGGCCGTGGTGTCGCGCCAGCCATTCGGCGACGGCGGCCTCGCGGCCTTCCTCCACCTGCGCGTAGATCTCGGTGCGGTTGCAGGTGGACAGCAGCGCGGCCTCCGTCACGCCCGGCACCGCCGACAGCCCGGCCAGCGCGCCCGGCAGCTGGCCGGCGTCGAGCGCGACCCGCTCGCGCAGCGAGAGCGGCGCGGTCTGGTGGTTGAGGCCAAGGGCGAGCAGGGGCATGTCGGGGGCCAGCGTAAGGGCGCGGTGCGCTAAGCTTTCGCGGGCTGGGCTCTCGTTCCGGGATCCGGCCCGTATTCTAGCCCCAGGCCGCGCAGACCCCCATGAACCGCCGCCATTGTCTTTTCCCCGCCCTGCTGGCGCTCGCGTTCGCCGGCCCGGTCGCGGCGACCGCCACGGCGCCGATCGGCGAGGTGATGGCCGGTGAGTTCGCCCTGCAGCAGGGCGACCTGCCGACGGCGGCCCGTCATTTCCTGCAGGCCGCCCTGGCGTCGGGCGACCCCGCGGTGGCCGAGCGCGCGACCCAGGTCGCCCTGGTCGGCGAACAGCCCGACATCGCGCGGCGCGCCCTGGCCCGCTGGCGTGCCCTGGCGCCCGCCGCCGCCGGCATGCATGGCGCCAGCGTGCGCCTCTCGTTGGGGCAGGGCGACCACGATGACGCCATGGACGCATCGCGCGCGCTGCTGGCGCTGGGCGATCCGGGCTTCGAAGTGCTGCTGGGCGTGCTGTCGGAGGCGCGCGGCGATGCCGGCGTGATCGCCCGCGCCGTCACCCGCGGGCTGTTCGAACAGCGGGCGCTGCCGGACCAGCTGGCCGCCTGGCTGCGCTGGGCCGGCGTGGCCCGGCGGTTGAGGGACCGGACGCTGTCCGAGCGCATCATCGACGAAGGCATGGCCCGGTTCCCCGAGGATCCGCGCGCCCGCCTGCTGGAGATCGCGCGCCTGCGGGAGTCCGGCGAGGCCGCCGCGGCGCGCGAAAAACTGGTGGCGCTGCGCGATTCCGGCGCCATCCTGCCCGGGCTGCGGCGCGTGGCCGCCAGCGAGTTCGCCCGCCAGGGCGACCTGCGCGGCGCCGCCGACGTCCTCGGCGAAGGCCCGCAGGACGATGCGTCGCTGGGCCAGCGAGCGGCCTGGTTGGTGCTGGCCGAGGACCGCGCCGCGCTCCAGCGTCTCTACGCCGAACTCCGGGCCGCGGGGGCGGTGCCGCCGCCGCCGCGCCGGCTGCTGCTCGGCCACGTCGCCGAGGCGCTGGACCTGTTCGACGAGGCCGAGCGTTGGTACCAGGGCGTGCCGCACGGCGCCGGCAGCGACCTGGCCCTGCTGCGGCTCGCCCGCCTGCACGATCGCCGCGGCGATCCCGCGCGCGCCATCGAGCGCCTCAAGGACCTGCAGTCCGACACCAGCGCCGATGGCGAGCGCGTGCGCGACAGCTACCTGGTCGAAGCCGACATCCTCGAGCGCGGCGATCGCGCCGGGGAGGCCCGCCTGGCGCTGGACCGCGGCCTGGCGGTGTTCGAGGGCGACCCGGTGTTGCTGTATGCGCGGGCGATGCTGCTCGAGCGCGGCAACCAGGTGGACGCCGCGCTGGCCGACCTGCGCGCCATCCTCGCCGAGGACCCGGCGGATGCGCAGGCGCTCAATGCCTACGGCTACACGCTCGCCGAGCGGCGCGGTGCCTACGCCGAGGCCCTGCCTTACATCGAGCGCGCGCATGCGCTGCTGCCGGATTCGGCGCCGATCCTGGACAGCCTGGGCTGGGTGCGGTTCCGGCTGGGCGAGCGCGAGGAATCGCTGGCGTTGCTGCGCCAGGCCTGGGCGAAGCTGCGCGATCCCGAGATCGCGGCCCACCTTGGCGAAGTCCTCTGGACCCTGGGCCAGCGTGACGAAGCGCGCCGCCTGTGGCGCGAGGGCGCCGCGATCGACCCCGACAACCGCGCGCTGCGGCGCGCCCTGGAGACCTTCAAGCCATGAAACGACTCGGCGTGGCACTGCTCTGCCTCGCGGGCCTCGCTGCCTGCGTTCCGGCGCCGGTGCGGGAGGCGGATGCGGTCCTGCTGTCGGCGCAGGCCGGGCGCGAGGCCCGGCTGGCCGCGGCGCCAGACTGGCAGCTGTCCGGCCGGCTCGCGGTGAGTGCGGGCGGCGAGGGCGGCAACGGCCGCATCGAGTGGCGGCAGCAGGGCGAGGACTTCGACATCCGGCTGGCGGCGCCCGTGACCGGCAAGAGCTGGCGGCTGCGCCAGCAGGGCGGCCTGGCCACGCTGGAGGGATTGGAGCAGGGCACGCTCAGCGGGCCGGATGCCGAAGCCCTGCTGCATGACGCCACCGGCTGGCGGCTCCCGGTGCAGGCGCTGGCGGCCTGGGCGCGCGGCGCACGCGCCGAGGGCGCGGCCACGATCGAATTCGGTCCGGGCGGCCTCCCGGCGCTGATTTCCCAGCGGGGCTGGCAGGTCGAGTACCGCGAATGGGATGCCGCCGACCCGGCCCGGCCGCGCCGCATCTTCGCGCGGCAGGGCGAGGACGCCAGCGTGCGCCTGGTCGTGGATGCCTGGGAAACGCCGTGACCGCGCCCGACCCCGGGGCCTGGAGCGACTGGCCGGCGCCCGCCAAGCTCAACCTGTTCCTCCGCATCGTCGGCCGCCGCCCGGACGGGTACCACCGCCTGCAGACCGTGTTCCAGCTGCTGGACTGGGGTGACACGGTGCGCCTGCGCCTTCGCGACGATGGCGCGGTCCGCCGCGCCGGCAACGGCGGCTATGGGGTGGCGGAAGCCGACGACCTGGTGGTCCGGGCGGCCAGGTTGCTGCAAAAAGAAGCCAAGATCGGCCAAGGTGCCGAGATAGAGGTTGTAAAGCGCATACCGCTGGGCGGCGGTTTCGGCGGGGGCTCCTCGGATGCCGCCACCGTGCTGGTCGTGCTGAACCACCTCTGGCGGGCGGGCCTGGACGAGGATCGGTTGGCGGCGCTCGGCCTGCAGCTGGGGGCCGACGTGCCCGTGTTCGTCCGCGGCCGCAGTGCCTGGGCCGAGGGCGTGGGCGAGGAGCTGACGCCGCTGGCGCTGCCGCCGGCGGCCTACCTGCTGGTCGACCCCGGCGTCAGCGTGCCCACCGCCGAACTTTTCCAAACCCCTGATTTGACGCGGGATGCGGCCCCGGCGACAATTGCCGACTTCGTTTCTGGCTCCGAGCTCGGCAATGCCTTCGAGCCGGTGCTGCGTCGCCGCTCGGGAGCCGTCGAGGCCGCCCTGCAGGCGCTTTCGCAGCTCGGCCCGGCGGCCCTGACCGGGACCGGCGGCGGCTGTTTCGCGCGCTTCGGCGCGCGCGCCGACGCCGAGGCCGCGCGGTCGCGCCTGCCCCCGGGCCTGCGCGCCTGGGTGGCGGAAGGCGTCGCGGTGTCGCCCCTGCACCGGGCGCTGCCGCCACGCTGAGCCGGCAGCGGAACAATCCAGCGGTGGGGCGTCGCCAAGTGGCCTAAGGCACCGGGTTTTGATCCCGGCATTTCGTAGGTTCGAATCCTACCGCCCCAGCCATCCACCGGACGCAGCACGGTCCCTCGACAGCGAACGACAAGGCGGAATACCCATGAGCAAGCAGAACCTGCTCGTCTTCACCGGCAACGCCAACCGTCCGCTGGCCCTGGCGGTCTGCCGCCAGCTCGGCATCCCGCTGGGCAAGGCGCAGGTGGGGCAATTCTCCGACGGCGAAGTGCAGGTCGAGATCGAGGAGAACGTGCGCCGGCAGGAGGTGTTCGTCATCCAGTCCACCAGCGCGCCGACGGCCGAGAACTTCATGGAGCTGCTGGTGCTGATCGACGCGCTCAAGCGCGCCTCCGTCGCCAGCGTCACCGCCGTGGTGCCGTACTTCGGCTACGCCCGCCAGGACCGCCGCATGCGCTCCTCGCGCGTGCCGATCACGGCCAAGGTCGCCGCCAAGATGTTCACCGCGGTCGGCACCGACCGCGTGCTCACCGTCGACCTGCACGCCGACCAGATCCAGGGCTTCTTCGACATCCCGGTCGACAACGTCTACGCCTCGCCGATCCTGCTGGCCGACATCTGGCGCAGCCAGGGCACCGACAACATGGTGGTGGTCTCGCCGGACGTCGGCGGCGTGGTGCGCGCCCGCGCGATCGCCAAGCGCCTCGACGACGCCGACCTGGCCATCATCGACAAGCGCCGCCCGAAGGCCAACGTCGCCACCGTGATGAACATCATCGGCGACGTCGAGGGCAAGACCTGCGTGCTGGTGGACGACATCGTCGACACCGCCGGCACACTGTGCGCGGCCGCGGCGGCGCTCAAGGCCAACGGCGCGAAGAAGGTCGTCGCCTACTGCACCCACCCGGTGCTGTCGGGCGCGGCGATCGCCAACGTTTCGAATTCGCAGCTCGACGAGCTGGTGGTCACCGACACCATCCCGCTGTCGGAGGCCGCGCGGGCCTGCCCGCGCATCCGCCAGCTCAGCGTCGCCGAGCTGCTGGCGGAAACCATCCGCCGCGTCGCGTTCGGCGAATCGGTCAGTTCGCTGTACGTGGACTGAGGCAAGGCGGGGCAGGGGATCCGGGATCGGCATTCGCGAGTGCCGATCCCCGATTCCCGGTCCCGGGAACGACGCAGGGCCTGGTCGCGGGCACTGCGGAACGCGCCGAAGGGCGCACCACACTGAAGAAGGCAACATCACCATGGCTACCAACCACAACATCACGGCCACCGGCCGCAAGGACGAGGGCAAGGGTGCGAGCCGCCGCCTCCGTCGCAGCGGCCACGTGCCGGCCATCGTCTACGGCGGCCACGCCGACCCGCAGAGCATCCAGATCGAGCACAACCACCTCTGGATCGCCAGCCAGAACGAATGGTTCTACTCGGCCATCCTCGACATGAACGTCGACGGCAAGGTCCAGAAGGTCCTGCTGCGTGACATGCAGCGCCATCCGTTCAAGCAGCAGATCCTGCACCTGGACTTCCTGCGCGTCAGCGAGAACGAAGCCCTGCGCGCCAAGGTGCCGCTGCACTTCGTGAACCAGGACACCTCCCCGGCCGGCAAGTCGGCGGGCGTCGTGGTCACCCACGAGCTCAACGAAGTCGAAGTCAGCTGCCTGCCGAAGGACCTGCCGGAGTTCATCGAGGTCGACCTGGCCAAGCTGGCCGTGGGCGACATCATGCACCTCTCGGACATCAAGCTGCCCAAGGGCGTGACCCTGCCGGCGCTCGCGCACGGCGGCAAGGAGCATGACCTAGCGATCGTGATCGCCAAGCACGCCCGCGTCGAGGCCGAGGAAGAGTCCGCGCCGGCCGCTGCCGACGTGCCGGCCGCCAAGGTCGCCAAGCCGGACGCCGCCCCGGCGGCCCCGAAGAAGAAGTAAGCCCCGCCTCCCCTCCCTCTCCCTCTGGGAGAGGGCCGGGGAGAGGGCAGCCTTGCAGTGAGCGAACTCCGCCTCATCGTCGGCCTGGGCAACCCCGGTGCCGAACACGCCCGGACCCGGCATAACGCCGGGTTCTGGTTTCTGGACGCCCTCGCCGCGCAGGCCGGGGCGCGCTTCGGGCTGGAATCCAAGCTGCACGGCGAGACCGCCAAGGCCGAGATCGCCGGCCGCAGCGTCTGGCTGCTCCGTCCGGCCACCTTCATGAACGCCTCCGGCCGCTCGGTCGCCGCGGCCCTGCGCTACTTCAAGATCGAGCCCGAACAGGCCCTGCTCGCCCACGACGACCTGGACCTGGCCGCCGGCCTGGCCCGGCTCAAGTTCGACGGCGGCCACGGCGGCCAGAACGGCATCCGCGACACCATGCAGCACCTCGGGCACGGCAAGTTCCACCGCCTGCGCCTGGGCATCGGCCATCCCGGCCACAAGGACAAGGTCACCCCCTGGGTGCTGGGCAAGCCCGGCAAGGACGACGAGGCCAGCATCCTGCGCGCCATCGACGACGCCCTGGCGGTGATGCCCCTGGCCGTGAACGGGGACTTCCCCGAGGCCATGAAGCGCCTGCACACCCCCAAACCCTGAGTCGCCAGCCGCCAGCCGTCCCCCGGACCGCTGGCGCCTGGACATTCGCGAACCGGAAGACAGCACCATGGGCATCAAATGCGGCATCGTCGGCCTGCCGAACGTCGGCAAGTCCACCCTTTTCAATGCGCTGACGAAGGCCGGCATCGCCGCGGCCAACTTCCCGTTCTGCACCATCGAGCCCAACACCGGCGTGGTCCCGGTGCCGGACCCGCGCCTGGCCCAGCTCGCCGAAATCGTCAAGCCGCAGAAGATCATCCCGACCTCCTTCGAGTTCGTGGACATCGCCGGCCTGGTCGCGGGCGCCTCCAAGGGCGAGGGCCTGGGCAACAAGTTCCTGGCCCACATCCGCGAGGTGGACGCGATCGCCCACGTGGTGCGCTGCTTCGAGCACACCGACATCGTCCACGTGGCCGGCAAGGTGGACCCGATCGCCGACATCGAGACCATCGACCTCGAGCTGGCCCTGGCGGACCTGGAATCCGTCGACAAAGCGCTGAACCGCGCCGAACGCGAGGCCAAGACCGGCAATAAGGACGCCATCGTCCGGAAAGACGTGCTGTCGCGCCTGCGCGCCGGCCTCGACCAGGGCCAGCCGGCCCGCGCCCTGGGCCTGTCGGCCGAGGACAAGGCCGTGGTCCGCGACCTGTTCCTACTGACGCTCAAGCCGGTGATGTACGTGGCCAACGTCCTCGAGGACGGCTTCGAGAACAACCCGATGCTGGACCTAGTCCGGGCCCGGGCCGCGAAGGAGGGTGCCCAGGTGGTGCCCGTCAGCGCCGCCATCGAGGAGGAGATGTCCCAGCTCGAGGACGCCGACCGCGCCGAGTTCCTGGCCGAGATGGGGCTGGAGGAGCCGGGCCTGAACCGCGTGATCCGGGCCGGCTACGCCCTGCTGGGCATGCAGACCTACTTCACCGCCGGCGTGAAGGAAGTGCGGGCCTGGCAGGTCCACAAGGGCGCCACCGCGCCCCAGGCCGCGGCCGTGATCCACACCGACTTCGAGAAGGGCTTCATCCGGGCCGAGACCATCGCCTTCGAGGATTTCATCAGGTACCGGGGCGAGGCCGGGGCGCGCGACGCGGGCCGCCTGCGCCTGGAGGGCAAGGAGTACATCGTCCAGGAGGGCGACGTGCTGCATTTCCGCTTCAATGTCTGATCCGGGGCCGCGGATGCGAAAAGGTCGTTGACATTTCCTTTCGCGACCCTGAAAATTGCGGGCTCCCTAGCTGGAGGGATACCCAAGCGGCCAACGGGGGCAGACTGTAAATCTGCTGGCTCACGCCTTCGGTGGTTCGAATCCACCTCCCTCCACCAGCTTTCGCAGTGACGCCCGGCAACGGGAGCCATCGCAGGGCGGGAGTAGTTCAATGGTAGAACCTCAGCCTTCCAAGCTGATCATGCGGGTTCGATTCCCGTCTCCCGCTCCATTGGATTGAAGCAACACCGCAACAAACAGAATTCGCTCATGTAGCTCAGTCGGTAGAGCACTTCCTTGGTAAGGAAGAGGTCGCTGGTTCGATTCCAGTCATGAGCACCACCCTCCACCTTGAATCCTACCGGGTACCTCGAAATGTCCAAGGGTAAGTTTGAGCGC
>NZ_AVCK01000008.1 GCF_000747155.1 Arenimonas metalli CF5-1
CGTGGCGCCCGACAAGCACCCCGATCCTGCGCGGGCCCGCGCGATTGTGCGCGAGGTGAGCAAACGCTTGCAGTCGCTCGAGCGCGCCCCCAGCCTGACCCGCGCTGACCAGTACGCCCAGTGGAAGCCTGAGGCCCAGGCCTTGATCGCCGAGTATTTCGGGCTCACCGCGGCCCAGTCGTCGCGCATCCGGGAGGTCGTAGACCTGGTGCTAGGCAGTGTTCAGCCGGGCGCGTTCTCTGGCCTGCATACGCTCTTGCAGCATCGGCCGACCCAGGCCGCCGCCCAGGCGTACGCCCGGGCCTTGGTCCAGGAGCTGGGCCAGTGGCGCGACGCACTCGGGGGCGAAGGGCGCATCCAGGCGGAGCTGATCGTCAACGAACGCACGGCTCACGGCGCGCTGGGCATCCTGCGGCTCTCGCCGACGTCCGGTACCGGCGCGGCGCCGGCCCTGACGACCCACCGCTCCGATGATGCGGTCCAGGCGGTCATTGCCACCTTGCAGCGCCATCTGCTGCTGCCGGCCCCCTTGAGCGAGAACCTGTACTTGGCCTCGGACGTGGTGGTGCGGGTCGAGAACAGTCTGTACCTAGTCAAGCCCCTGCTGTGCCGGTTCTGGCTGATCGGCGAGGCGCTTCGGGACGCGGAACGCATCGTGCGCGCCACCCAGTCGGAGTCACGCTGATGCGGCGCGTGACGGTGTCCGCACCCCGGGACCCGTGGGGCGCGTTGTTTCCTGTGGAGGAAGCCCAGCGAGCCACGCAGTTCCTAGTCGACACCTGGCATACGGTGACGGGCAAAGCACCGGAGAACTTCGATCGGCGCCGGAACGAGCCCCTTCTGACAGAGCAGTTTTGGTGGTATCTGGATCGGCTGGGCGAATCCGAAGGGAAGCTGCTTGGGCAGTGGAGCTATGAGAAGGCGCAGTTTGAATTCGATCAGGTGACCGGCAAGAAGATCAAGCGCATCCGCCAGGACATCGAGTACTTCTCAAACGCCGGCAGCGTCCGCCTCAACCTCACTTACGAGTTCAAGAAGCTCAAGGCCAAAGGCGACAGCTGGCGGGCATACCAGGGCCAGCACGGGATGCGGCGTTTCGTGGACGGCTACTACGCCAAACATCAGCCAGTCGCGGCGATGGTCGCGATGACCTTGGACGACACCAAGCGCTGTATCGATGGCTTGCGTCGATCCTTGCTCATCGACGGAACGCGCGACAGCCTCAAGATGCTCCCGGACCGGGACGGCCGCTATCTGCGCGAGCCCTCCCAGGTGTTCCCCACGGCCGCGTTCGATACCGAACACAAGCGGCCGGCCGACCAGGCGCCCCCACAAGGCGCAACAACCTTGGCCCATCTCTTCCTTGCGCTACCGCCACAGGATCGCTGACCCGCACACTGTCCGGCCGGGCCCAAAGACAGCGTTTTCTCCTCTGACGAAAGCGACGTTCAGGCACGCAGGCATGTGCCTGCACCTAACGTCATGGGCCCCCGAGCCCAGTAGCGCACGCCCATGAGATCGCCCACCGCACTGCAGGCCCTAGACGGACGTCGCCTTGACTCCTTGTCACCGGCTGAGCCGGCGGTTTTCCAGCGTTATCGCAAAGGACGGCCTAAGGATGGGCGGCCATGGATCTCCGTCGGTCTGGGTGTCGGCATGCTTGACCCCGCAACGCTCTTGAGTGCGCGCTCCCAAGCCGACGCCGATGAAATCCTTATACAGGCCGGGGCCGTAGTCTGTGTACATGTCTACGACTAGATTACAGGCCGTGACGCGCGGATAGCACGCCGCCGCATCCGAAGCGAGAACTTCACCAAGTCCCCAGACCAGGGGGTTAAATCTGGTACAGCCTTGCGTCGCCTGATGAGGTCGGGCGGGCAATCCCTCAACTACCTCCGTGATCCAACCAGATCTCACCGGGGCCCAAGCACGCACTCGGCCTTACTTCAAAGTGAACTGCCTTCCTGGACCCAGTGCCGCGCCGCCTGTGGCCTGCCGAATAGGTAGCCCTGGGCATACACGCAACCCATGGCCAAGAGCTTGTCCTTTTGCTCTCGGGTTTCCACGCCCTCAGCGACGATGTCCATTCCAAGCGCATGACCCAGTGCCAAGATGGCCTCCACCACCGCGCAGCTTCGACGCGAATCGTCGCCTGCCAATGGCGAAATGAAGCTCCGGTCGATCTTTATCATCTTCAAGGGGAATCGGTGCACGTGCCCGAGCGAGGAGTACCCGGTGCCAAAATCGTCGAGCGCGGCCTCGATCTTGGCCTCACGTAAACGAAGGAGCACCGCGACCATTGCATCGGGATCTCCCAACAGCATGCCCTCAGTAACCTCGAGGCGGAGATTGGCCGGATCGAACCCAGTCTGCTGCAAGAGGGCCAGCATTCGGGTATCGAAGCCAGGGCGCTGGAAGAGGCGCGGGGAGATATTGAGCGTCACGAAGCGACCCTCCACCGCCAGGTCCCTGCTGCACTCCATGGCCAACTCAAACATCTGCCAATCGATGGGTTCGATCAGTCCGCTCTCCTCAGCCACTTTCAGGAACTCACCAGGCACAAGCATGCCTCGCTCCGGGTGATTCCAGCGCAACAATGCCTCGTAGCCGACGACGCTGCCATCACTGATGCGAACCAGGGGCTGGAAGTGTGGGACAAACTGTCGGGCTTCGACGGCCTCGCGCAGCCCTTGTTCCAGATCGAGCACGCTCATCGCATTGGATTGCATGACGGGATCGAACAACTCGAACCGATTTCGTCCCCGCTCCTTGGCCCGGTACAGCGCCTGGTCGGCCTCGTGCAGGACCGCGTCCGCCCCACCCTCGGCCTGTTCGACGATGGTGATGCCGACACTCGCCGATACCTTCAGGTTCCGTCCGCCTGCTGAGAGCGGAGATTCGAAGGCCTTGATGATCCGCTGCGCGACCTTGCTCGCTGTCTCAGGCAACTGCACCTCCTCCAGGAGGATGCAGAATTCGTCGCCCGCCAAGCGAGCCACCAAGTCGGGCTCTCGTACGCAGCTGGCCAAGCGCTGCGACGCTTCTTGTAGCACCGCGTCACCCACGATGTGACCCAGGCTGTCATTGATCAGCTTGAACCTGTCGATATCCACATAAAGGACGCCGAATCGATGCGTGCCGGCGCGCCGTAGCTTGGCGATCGCTCGCTCCAGGCGATCGCGCAGATAGGCACGATTGGGAAGGCTTGTGAGGGAGTCGTGCATCACTTGGTGCTGGAGCTGGGCCTCGACCTGCTCGCGTACCGCGATTTGCTCGCGAAGCTCGGCCGTGCGGGCATCGACGCGACGTTCCAAGTCAGAGTATGCGTCGTGCAACAGCTGGGTAGACCGGCGGCGCAGCAAGGTGCTGGCGATCTGCCGCGAAACGAAGGTCAGAAGCTCCGCGTCGCGCTCGTCATAGTCACCCCCGGCGTCGTAGCTTTGAACCACCACCACGCCCATAGGACCGTTAAGTCCGGGAAGGGGGACGCCCAGCCAAACCAGGGTGGGTGCCCCCATGAAACTCCCTTCGATCTCGCCCTCGGCCATCAGGCGATCAGCTCTGTCAATGTCCACCAGCTGGGGCTGGTTGGTGCGCAACACATACTCGGTCAATCCCCGCCCGTACGAGCGGGACGCCCAGTCCCGTTCGTGCTCATCAACCACGTATGGGAAGGACACCGTCGCGCCATCCTCAGACAGCAGCGCGATGTAGAAATTCTTGGCGCTGATCAAGCCGCCAACGATGGCATGTATGTCCCGAAAGAACCCTGCACTGCTTTGCTCGCTGCTGGCCAGCTCGGCGATGCGGTACAGCGCCGCCTGGAGGCGCTCACCCCGCTCGCGCTCCGTGACCTCGCGTCGCATTTCCTCATTGGCCCGTGCGAGCTCGGCGGTCCGCTCCAGCACCCGTCGCTCTAAACTTTCACGGCCGTGACGACGCTCCAACGCGGTGAGGATATGATCGGCAACGAAAATAAGCAGAGACATTTCGGCTTGGGTGTAGCGGCCGGGCTGGTCATAACTCTGAACCACCACCAATCCGCGAACCTCGCCCTCGCGGATCATGGGCACACCGAGCCAGTCCAGGCTGTCGGCGCCGTGCAGATGGAGCTGGCCATCGACCTGCGTGGCCAGCTCCTGCAGCGACCCCATGAGCGGCTTCCGCCCACGAACCAGGTGCCAACTCAAGCCTCGTTCAATTTGGGCAAGGGGTATGACCTCGTTCTGATCTGGCGCTTCCGTATCGACAAGGTCAACGAAGTAAAGAAATTGCAGGCTGTCATTCTTGTCGTCGTAGAGGCCAATGTAGAAGTTCTCTGCGTACATCAACCCTGAGACGATCCGATGTATGTCGCGAAGCATCTCCGACATCTCCAGGCCCGAACCTGCCAGATCGGCAATGGCGTATAGGGCCCGCTGCAATTTCTCGGACTGCTCTGATCGCGCGACGCTGGCCAGCAGGCTGCAGGTTGCTAGCAGCTCCCCCATTCGTGCACCGATGGCGGCCAACGAGGAAGGGGGAGGAATTTGACCTTGATCTACACAGAACAGCGCCGCGACATGCCCTTTACCATTGTCGAAAATGATCCTCACCTTTGGATTGGGCCCGCCCCCAGCGCTGAGCACCGTCACCGCTTCAACAATTTCGGTCGCGGTGGTTTTATCGGGTGGTTCGGGAAGCCATTCAAGACCCGCCGGCCACTGAGTGGCCCATACGATGGTCGGGGCCGCGCCGGCGGGCAGCTTGCCCATACTCTCCAGCAACAGGGACGCGACACGCGCCGGTGAATCAGCATTGAGAAGCTGGACGGCGAGATGCGGATCAGACGCCTCGCCGTCAATAGCGCTCGCGATGTCGTACGAATGCATCATCATTGCCACCTCCGGTTCTCCCGAGGATATCGCGCGCTCGTGGGGCCGCCCTTCCTCTTGGTGCGACGTTGGGCGAACAACCCAACCCCGTCCTCGCCCTGCCCCCTTCTGCTGTGTCGCTTTTGATCGAGCATAGGCGTCGGGCCGCAATCCCAAAGTGATGTACTTCCCGAAACCCAACTTGCCACACTCACCGACGCAGGGCGCCCGGCCGGCCTCGAACCTCTCCCGCCTCACCCGCCACCGGCAAGACCACCTGGGGCCAAGTCGGCTCACTCTTTGTGCAGCGCAGTACCGCCGAAGGGTCCCGCCGTCACCGCCCTGCAGTCGCCCGCACATGGATCTGTGATCCCCGTCACCGCCTGATCTCGAGCAACGCTGGAGACCTACTCGCAATGGGGGCCTGGGGCGTGTATACCATTCGTCACATGAGCGTAACAAACCCCTCCCAGGTTCTGGACGACGCTGAGCGCCTGGCGGACCTCGCGTCGTTCCGCATTTTGGGGGGTGCCTCGGAGCGCGAGCTGGACGACATCGTCGCGCTAGCCACGCAGATTTGCGGAGTGCCCATTGCGACGATCACCCTGATCGATGGTCAGCACCAGTGGTTCAAGGCGAAGGTGGGGCTTAGCCTGGAAGGTACACCGCGGGACGTCGCCTTCTGCGCACACACCATGATGGCGCGCAGCGCGTTTTTTGTGGCAGATACCCACCTCGACCCACGCTTCTGCGATAACCCGCTGGTCGTGGACGCCCCATTTCTTCGCTTCTATGCGGGCTGTCCGCTGATAACAGCAGGGGGCTCAGCGGTAGGAGCCTTGGCGGTGATGGATCGCGTCCCCCGCGAGCTATCCTCCCATCAGCATTTTGCGCTGCAGGTTCTGGCAGAGCAGGTGGTGAAGTGGCTTGAGCTGCGCCGCACGGTGCTCCGACTTGAGGATGCGCTGGCTGAAAGAGACCAAGCCAATCTGGAGCTCCGCCAGGCTCAGGTAGGGCTCGAGCACCAGGTGGTCAGGACGTCGATGGCACTCGACATGGCGGCGAACGCACAGGCTCGGGCTGAATGCCTCTATACCGCGCTTTGGGAGACGACTTCAGACGCCATCGTCATCGTGGACCTGAGCAATACCATACTATTCGCCAACCCCAGCGTTCAATCGGTGTTTGGATACGCGCCTGGCGAGCTATTGGGGCAGCCGCTAACGGTCCTGCAGCCAGAGCGCCTGCGCGCCGCGCATCTAGCGCGCATGCGCCGGTACCTGGCTACGCAGCGACGCCGCTTGGATTGGCGTTCCACCGAGACCACTGCTATCGCGTGTGACGGACGCGAGCTTGCCGTGGAGATTTCCTTCTCTGAAATTGAATTGGTTGGCGAGAGGCACTTTGTCGGAATGTTTCGCGACATTTCGGACAGGAAACAAGCCGAGCGCGACATATTCCAAGAGAAGGAGCGCGCCCAGGCGACGCTTCGGGCCATCGCTGATGGCGTCATCGTCGTCGACGACGTCGGGAAAGTGACCTATCTGAATCCGACAGCGGAGGTGCTGGTCGGACGAAGCCGCAGCCAAGGTATCGGATTGCCGCGCGAAGTAGTCATGGTGGTGGAGGATGCGCAGGGTAATCCTCTTGACCTCTTCAGCGATTTGCCCGATGAACCCGGGGCATCGGCACCGCTTCTCAAAAATGCACAGATGTTGCGCCGGCCGGACGGCACAGCGATTCCGATCGAGGGCAACGTGACCCAACTTAGGGATCTCGCGGGCAACCGCGCAGGGGCGGTTATCGCTTTCCGGGATGTTTCGCAATGGCGCGCACTGACCCAGCAACTGGCCTTTCAAGCAACGCACGACGGCCTCACCGGGCTGATCAATCGTGCCGAGCTTGAGCGCCGCGTCGCCTCGGCCTTGGAATCCGCTCGGCTGACCGGGGCAGTGCATTCGCTGCTCTACATTGATCTGGATCAATTCAAAGTCGTTAACGACACCTTCGGGCACACGGCAGGTGACGAGCTGCTAAGGCAGCTCGGCCCGGTCCTCGCTACACGGCTGCGTGAACGGGACACGCTCTCGCGGTTTGGCGGCGATGAATTCGGCGTTCTGCTTGAGGACTGTCCCGTTGAGTCCGCGCTTCTAACTGCAGAGGCCCTCAGGAGGGCTGTCGCCGAGTTTCCCTTCGTTTGGCAGGGCCATGCGTTCAGTTTTGGGGTGAGCATCGGCCACATTTGCTTCGGTGCAGACGCTGCGAGCGTCGGGGAGATACTGAGCAAAGCTGACGAGGCATGCTACTTGGCCAAGGATCTAGGTCGGAACCGGGTGCACAGCCATCAGCCTGATGACGAAGAGCTTTCTCGGCGCCACACCGAAATGGAGTGGGTTGTCAAGATTCGCAAGGCGCTCAAGGAAAGTCGGTTCACGCTGTTTGCTCAGGAGATCTTTAGCCTAGGTAGCGAGGAGCACGGGCCCCACTATGAAGTACTCGTGCGCATGCTGTCAGAGGATGGAAGTCTGGTTCCGCCCATGTCATTTATACCGGCGGCCGAGCGTTACGACCTGATGCCCGTGATTGATCGATGGGTAATCGAGGCCGTCTGCCGAACGCTTGGCGAACGGCTCAAGAAAGAGCCCAGCGTGAGGATGTCGCGCCACGCGATCAACCTCTCGGGGGGCTCAGTGACTGACGCCGGCCTTGCGAAATATGTCCGCGACGTATTCGCGGAAACGGGCGTTCCCGGCCACTGTATCTGCTTCGAGATAACAGAAACGGCAGCGATCGGAAACCTCAATCACGCGGTTCGGCTGATGCAGGAGCTCCGGACCGAGGGTTGTAAGTTCTCACTGGATGACTTTGGCAGCGGCATGTCTTCGTTCGCCTACCTGAAGCGCTTGCCTGTGGACTATCTCAAGATCGATGGCTCATTCATCCAGAATATCGCCAGAGATCCTGTGGACTTCGCCATGGTGAGATCCATTCACGACATCGGAAAACTGATGGGGCTCAAGACGATTGCCGAGTTCGTGGAGAACGATCAGGTCATTGCCCGGTTGCGTAGCATTGGGGTCGACTACGGCCAGGGATACGGATTGGCGAAGCCATCCCCCTTCCTCTAGTCGAGCGGGCAACCCGCGGGCTCCGCCTTTCTGCGAGCGAATGTCGCCCGCAGGAAACTACTCGGTTGATCGCGGACCTTTCAGCGAATCAAGCCAGGTTGCCCAGCGCCGGGAGCTCGAACGCGAACGCAGCTCCAACGTTGGTAGCCGTCATCGCGACTACCCAAGTCCGCACGCTGAACCGTCGAACCCGTGCACACGTCGTCGCCAGTTTGGGGTCCGCTTGGCAGGGCAAGGATCCAGCCCGCCACAGCGTCCAACCGTCATAGGTGCTCCACTCTGGGGACGGGGTACGTCCCTATCGTGTTTCAAAGTCGCTCTCAGAAACTTCTTCTGAGCAGTGTTCACGGCGACTCGATGAGGCAGCCCCGGAGTATCGCGGACGCTGAGGTCATCGACCGCGGCCGGAG
Organism: Arenimonas metalli CF5-1; assembly: GCF_000747155.1. Lineage (GTDB taxonomy): Bacteria > Pseudomonadota > Gammaproteobacteria > Xanthomonadales > Xanthomonadaceae > Arenimonas > Arenimonas metalli. Next base: position 8,392 of record NZ_AVCK01000008.1, read on the forward strand.
TGTCCTACTTGCTGGCGTATCGCAGTCGATCGACCGACCAGGTCGGCGAAACGCCAGCGCTCGAGCGGCCGAGGTATGTCGTGATTTGCGCCGACGCATGGCTGCGGACAGCGTTCGCTTGCTGACGAAGTAGCTGCAAAAAAAGAACCCCCAATCGAAGTCGACTTGGGGGTTACAGAGGCTAGGTCTAGGCCGTCAACACGTTAACGTAACGGCTGGGGGAATCCCGGGCCTTTTTCGTTTCCGCGCAGCGCTGCGGATCAGTCGATGGTGATGCCGGTCATGCCCAGGATGTTGTAGCCGCAGTCGACGTAGGTGACTTCGCCGGTGACGCCCGCCGCCAGGTCCGAGCACAGGAAGGCGCCGACGTTGCCGACGTCCTCGATGGTGACGTTGCGGCGCAGCGGCGCGGTTTCGGCCACGTGGGTCAGCATCTTGCGCAGGTTGCCCACGCCCGAGGCCGCCAGCGTCTTGATCGGGCCGGCCGAGATGGCGTTGACGCGGGTGCCTTCCGGGCCGAGGTTCATGGCCAGGTAGCGCACGTTGGCCTCGAGGCTGGCCTTGGCCAGGCCCATCACGTTGTAGCTGGCCAGCGCGCGCTCGGCGCCGAGGTAGCTCAGCGTCAGGATGCTGCCGCCGCGGCCCTTCATCATCGGACGGCCGGCCTTGGCCAGCGCCGCCAGCGAGTAGCTGGAGATGTCGTGGGCGATGCGGAAGTTCTCGCGGGTGAGGTTGTCCAGGAAGCCGCCCTCGAGCGCCTCGCGCGGCGCGAAGCCGACCGAGTGCACCAGGATGTCGAAGCCGTCCCAGTGCTTGCCGAGCTCGGCGTACATCGCGTCGATCTGCGCGTCCTCGGCCACGTCCAGCGGCAGCACGATGCTGGAGCCGCACTCGGCCGCGGCCGCTTCGACGCGCGACTTGAGCTTGTCGTTCTGGTAAGTGAAGGCCAGTTCGGCGCCCTCACGATGCATGGCCTCGGCGATGCCGCTGGCGATGGAGCGTTGGCTGGCGATGCCCACGATCAGGGCACGCTTGCCGGTCAAGAATCCCATGGTTTCCTCCCGATGGCCGCCCTACCGGCGGCGAGTGGCCGGTAGTTTGAACCGCCGCGGGCCATACCGCCAAGCATGGTCGCGCGGCTCAGGGATCGATGCGGATGACCTGGCCAGGCCGAAGGATCGAGCGGCCGGTGAGGCCGTTGAGGTCGAACAGCTCGCGCAGCGGCACGCCGTAGCGCGCGGCTATCCGCGAGAGCGTGTCGCCCCGCCGCACCTCGTGCACGCGGCCCGCGTCCCCGTGGGTCGCGCCGGTCTCCGGCGACGCCGGGTCGCCGCCCGCGTCCACGGTGCCGGCCTGCGCCAGCCGCGCCAGCGCGGTCGCCGGCGCCAGCACGTCGCGCGGCACGCCCGCCGCCACGCGCCCCTGGCGATAGGCCGGGTTGAGCGTGCGCAGCGCGGAGGCATCCACGCCCAGGCGCATCGCCGCCTGGTCCAGGCTGGCCACGCCGGCCGGCAGCGACACGCGCACCAGCGGCGTGAAGCGCGCCTCGCGCGGCAGCACCAGGTTGTGCCGCTCAGGTTTTTCAAAAAGGCAGGCCAGCGCGTGCAGCTTGGCGACGTAGTCGTAGGTGGTGTTCGACAGCCCGCGCGGCAGCCGGCTCTCGCCCGACACGCGCTGGTCGCCGCTGTTCCGGAACGCGCGCAGGATGCGGTACTCGCCGGCGTTGTAGCCCATCGCCATGGCCCGCCACTCGCCGTCGAAAAGGCCGTCGAGGGTCTCGAGGTAGTCCAGCGCGGCGTCGGTGGATTCCACCGGCGACAGCCGCCCGTCGTAGCCGGGCTGGATGCGGATGCCGTGGTTGCGCGCGGTGCTGGCGATCATCTGCCACATGCCCGCCGGTCCGCCCGGGCCGATCGCGGCCGGGCGGTACCAGCTTTCGACGATCGGCAGCAGCGCGAATTCGCCCGGCAGGTCGCGGCGTTCGATTTCCTCGACCACGTAGCCCATCAGCGGCAGGATCTGCTCGACGTGGCGGGCGAAGCTGGCGGGATGCCCGGCGTAGCGCTTGCGCCAGGCGCGGTTGTGCTCGCCCTTGACGCAGATCGGTGCGGAGAAGCGCGCCCGCATGCGGTCGAAGACCTCGGCGCCGGTGTCGATCGGATCCGGCAGCACGACCTCGGCCGGCGCGGGCGGCGGCGTCCGCGGCGTCGCCGCGTCGGGCGCCACCTTCACCGGGGTGGCGGGCTCCTCGGGTTCGAGCGGATCCGGCCTGACGTTCGGCTGGCAGGCCGCCAGCAGGACCAGGGCGAGGGCAAGGGCGAGGCGATCGGGCTTCATCCGGTGAATCCATCCTTCCATTGGCGCAGCGCGGCGAAGGCCTCGACGCGGTCCGCGGGCGGGCGTCCGAGGTGCGCGGCCAGGCGCGCCCGCAGCGCCGGCTGGTCGACGCGCAGGAACGGATTCCCCGCGCGTTCGATCGCCAGCGTGCTCGGCAGGCTGGGCTGCCCGGCGCGGCGCAGCACCGCGACCCGGGCCAGCCAGGCCTCGCGGGCGGGGTTGTCGGGCTCGGCCACCCGGGCGAAGCGGCCGTTGGCCTCGGTGTATTCGTGCCCGCAGCAGACCGCGGTGTCCGCGGGCAGGGCGGCCAGCCGCTCCAGCGAGGCGAGGAACTGCGCCGGCTCGCCTTCGAACATGCGGCCGCAGCCGAGGCTGAACAGGGTGTCGCCGCAGAACAGGTGGCCGGCGCCGTGGAAGGCGACGTGGCTTCGGGTGTGGCCGGGCACCGCCAGCACGTCGAAACCGGCGCCCAGTGCCGGCACCTCGACCCGGTCGCCGTCGCCGACGCGGGTGACCTCGACGGGAATGCGCGGGTCGTCCGGACCGTAGGCGGGAATGCCCAGCGCCGCCTGCAGTCGCGCGGCGCCGCCGACGTGGTCGGCATGGTGGTGGGTCAGCAGCAGCGCCACCGGGCGCAGGCCGCGGGCGATGGCGGCCTGCACCGGCGCGTCGTCGCCCGGGTCCACGACCACGACCGCGCCGTCCGGCCCGCCCAGGAGCCAGATGTAGTTGTCCTGGAAGGCGGGCAGGGCGATCGCACGCAGCAAACGGGGTGACCTGGGGCGCGCTGATGACGCAGAATCGCGACCATGCCCCCGGCTCCCGTCCCACGTCAACCCGACACGCCCGCCGCGGCCTGGTTCGGGCGCGAAGCCACCCTGCGCATGCTGCACGAGGTCCAGCGCCAGGCCATCCCGGAGCTGACCCGGGTCTTCGGCCACACCGGGCTCTACCTGCGGCCCACGGCGGCCCTGGCCCCGGTGCTGTCGGGCAACATGCTCGCCAACGTGGTCAGCCTGCACCGCGGCGGCGATGGCTTCGCCGGTGACCTGGCCTGCCGTGACGACCAGCTGCCGATCAGCAGCGGCTGCGTGTCCCTGGTCTACGGCCTGTTCGTGCTCGAGACCTCGGCGTCGCCGGCCGCCCTGCTGGACGAAGTGGCGCGCGTGCTCAAGCCCGAGGGCGTCGCGATCCTGCTGACGCTCAATCCCTGGAGCCCGGTCCGGCTGCGCTGGGGGCTGCGCGGCCTGTCTCCGCGCGATCCGGCCACCCTGGCGGCCGACGTGCAGGCGGCCGGCCTCGAGGTGCAGCGCCGCCGCTGCATCGGCCCGCTCTGGTCGGGCCCGGCGGCGGTAGACCTGGCGGCCCGGGGCCGCGATCATCCCTGGTCGGGCCTGCGCATGGCCAGCCTGCTGGTGGCGCGGCGCCGCGACCCGGGGCTGACCCCGCTGCGGCTCGGCTCGCCCGCCCTGAAGTTCCGCCCCGGCATGAGTGCCGGCTGACACGATCCAACGCATGGAAGCCCGAATGAAATCCGTAGAAATCCACACCGACGGCGCCTGCCTCGGCAATCCCGGCCCCGGCGGCTGGGGCGCGCTGCTTCGCCACGGCGACACCGAGCGCGAACTGGCCGGCGGCGAAGCCAACACCACCAACAACCGCATGGAGCTGCTGGCCGCGATCATGGCGCTCGAGGCGCTGAAGTCGCCCTGCGAGGTCGTGCTCTCGACCGACTCGCAGTACGTGCAGAAGGGCATCGGCGAATGGCTGCCGAACTGGATCCGCCGCGGCTGGAAGACCGCCGGCGGCGAGCCGGTCAAGAACAAGGACCTCTGGGAGCGGCTGCAGGCCGCCGCCAAGCCGCACAAGGTCCAGTGGAAGTGGGTCAAGGGCCACGCCGGCCACGTCGAGAACGAACGCGTGGACCAGCTCGCCCGCGCCGCCGCCGAAAAATTCCGCTGAGGCCCGCCATGCGCCAGATCGTGCTCGACACCGAAACCACCGGCCTGTCCTGGGAGAAGGGCAACCGCATCGTCGAGGTCGGCTGCATCGAACTCATCGAGCGCCGCCCGACCGGCCGCCAGTTCCAGCGCTACTTCAACCCCGGCCGCGAGATGGAGCCGGGCGCGCAGGAAGTGACCGGACTGAGCCTGGATTTCCTGCGCGACAAGCCGCGCTTCGAGACCGTGCTGGATGAACTGCTGGCGTTCATCGCCGGTGCCGAGCTCATCATCCACAACGCCAGCTTCGACGTCGGCTTCCTGAACTACGAATTGTCGCTGGCCGGCGCTCACTACGGCCGCCTCGAGGACCACGCCAGCGTGCTCGACACCCTGGCGATGGCGCGCGAGCGCTACCCGGGCCAGCGCAACTCGCTCGACGCGCTGTGCAAGCGCCTGGGCGTGGACAACGGCCACCGCAAGCTGCACGGCGCGCTGCTCGACGCCGAGCTGCTGGCCGAGGTCTACCTTGGCCTGACCGCGGGCCAGGGCGACCTGGGCCTGGCGCCGCTGGGCGAACCGGAAACCGCGTCGCGCCTGCCCGGTGCCGTCGCCATCCCGTCCGCGCCGCGCCGCGTGCTGCGCGCCAGCGACACCGAGCTGGCCGCGCACGAGGCCCGCCTGCAGAAGATCTCGGCCAAGGCCGGAAAGTGCCTGTGGCCCGGGCCGGCGGCCTGACGCGTTTGGTGGATAATCGGCCGGAACCACCGGCCCTGGGGTTGCCTTGAACGCCACCGTCCTGCTCACCTCGGTCGACATCAACATCCCCGGCTACCGCATCCTGCGGCCGATCGGCGAGGGCGGCATGGCCTCGGTGTTCCTCGCGCTGCAGGAATCGCTCGAGCGCGAAGTCGCGCTGAAGGTGATGTCGCCGGTGCTGGCCGCGAACGCCGAGTTCGCCGGCCGCTTCGTGGTCGAGGGCAAGATCACCGCCAAGCTGCAGCACCCGAACCTGGTGACGGTGTACGACATCGGCAGCCACAACGGCGTCTACTACCTCGCCGCCGAGTACATCCCGGGCGGCACGCTGAAGGAGCGCATCGCCGCGGGCGACCTCAGCGTCGCGCACGTGCTCGACATCGCCACCGACATCGCGCAGGGCCTGGATTTCGCCCACGAGAAGGGCTTCGTGCACCGCGACGTCAAGCCGGGCAACGTGCTGTTCCGCAAGGATGGCCGGGTGGTGCTGGCCGACTTCGGCATCGCCAAGGCGATGGATGGCAGCAACAGCTCCACCGTCGCCGGTTCCTCGATCGGCACGCCCGACTACATGAGCCCGGAGCAGGCGCGCGGCGAGCCGGTGGACGGCCGCTCCGACCTCTACAGCCTCGGCACCGTGCTGTACGAAATGCTGGTCGGTGCGCCGCCCTACCAGGCCGCCGATCCGTTCACCGTCGCGCTGATGCACGTCACCCATCCGGTGCCGACGCTGCCGGCACCGCACCAATGGCTGCAGCCGCTGCTCGATGGCCTGATGGCCAAGGACGCGGGCCAGCGTTTCAATACCGGCGCCGCCTTCATCGAGGCGCTGCATCGCCTGGTGTCGAATGCGCCCGAAGCGGCGGCCATCCAGGAAACCCGCGCGCGCAAGCCGGGCGGCGGCCAGCGCATCGCCAGCGGCGCCGCCACCCAGCAGCGCACGCGCGTCAGCGTCGCCCGCGCGGGGGCACGGCCGGCGTGGATGCTGCCGGTCGCGGGGCTGGCCGGCCTGTTCGCCGTCGCGGTGCTGGCGTGGTGGTGGCTGTCGCCGTCGACGCCGGAGCCCGCCGCTACGGGCACGGAGGTCGCGGGCGAGTCCACCGCCCGCCCTCCCGCCGAAACACCGGGCGGCACCGAGCTGCCCGCCGATTTCCAGATGCCCCGGCCCGTGGACGCCGGCGATGCCGCCGAAGTCTCGCGCCTGCTCAACGCCGCCGACCAGCTGTTCGAATACGGCACCCGGACCGAGCCCGGCCGCAAGCTGACCTTGCCCGATGACGACAGCGCGCTCGGCTATTACCGCCAGGCGCTGCGCCTGGATCCCGGTAACGCGCGCGCGAAGGCCGGCATCGCCGGCATCGTCGCCTTCTACCGCAGCTTCGCCCACAAGGCCTGCGCGGCCGCGCGCTGGGCGCAGTGCGGGGTGATCGTGCGCGCGGGGCTGGCGGTGGATCCCGCCGATGCCTACCTGCTCGAACTCCAGGACGCCGTCACCCGCGGGGAAGCGGGCGAGGAACCCGGGCTGCCGCCGGCGCCACCCGCCGGCTGAGGCCGCTCAGCGGCGCCGCAGCAGGATGACGGTGACGTTGTCCGACCCGCCGCCATCGAGTGCGGCCGACACCAGGTGGTCCACGCATTCCTGCGCCGACAGCTCGGCCTGGCCCAGGAGGTGGGCGATGCCGGCGTCGTCGACTTCCTCGGTCAGGCCGTCGCTGCACAGCAGCAGCTGCTGGCCCGGGCGAAGCTCGCCCGACAGGGTTTCCACCTTCAGGCTCTGCGGGTCGGTGACGCCCAGCGCCTGCGTCACCACGTTGCGGTGCGGATGCGCGCGCGCCTGCTCGGCGGTGATCGCGCCCTGGTCGATGAGCTCCTGCACGTAGCTGTGGTCGGACGAGAGCTGGCGCAGCTGGCCGTTCCACAGGTAGGCGCGGCTGTCGCCGACCCAGGCCAGCTCGAAGCGGTGGTCCTGGATGCGCAGCGCCACCATCGTGGTGCCCATCGGCAGGCTTTCGGCGCGCTGCTTGCTGTGGCGGATGATGTCCTCGTCGGCGCGGCGGATGGCGTCCGCCAGCGGCCGGCCCGCGCGCACTTCGCGCACCACGGTGTCGCGGGCGAGGGCGCTGGCGACCTCGCCGAACTCGTGGCCGCCCATGCCGTCGGCCACCAGCCACAGCCCCAGCTCGGAATCCCCGAAATAGGTGTCTTCGTTCAGCTCGCGGCGCAGGCCGACGTGGCTGAGGTGGCCGAACTCGATCATGCTCAGAACTCCATCCGCAGGCCCAGGGCCAGGTTCCACTGCGACTCACCGTCGCGCCCGGCCAGGTGCTCATAGTAGAAGAAACCCGAGCGCCCGCCGGTGAGCACCATGGAAAGGCCCAGACCCAGGCGGAAGTAGTCGGTGTCCAATGGATCGCCGGTCACCCGCATCGCCGTGCCGGTGGGGTCGTTGAGGAAGCGCGCCTCCATCGCCTGCGGGTCGTCGCGGAACTCGTGCTCCCACTCCAGCTGCAGGTGCGGCATCAGCACGCCCCAGTTCGTGCTGTGGGTCCAGGTGAACTTGGTGCCCAGCACGCTGGCCAGCGATACCAGGTCGCGGCTGGCGATGTGCAGGCCCAGGCCGCTGCCGGGTTCGCCCGCGAGGGTTTCCTCGCGGATCGCGTCGAAGCCCAGGCGCGTGTACATCAGGCGGCCGTAGGGCCCGATGCCGAAGGCGCCGCGGTTGAAGTCGCGGCCGAACGTGAACGCGGTGGCCAGCAAGTCGCCGGAGGCGTCGGCCACCGCGGTCTGGTCGATGGTGGTGGTGCCGCCGCCGGCCAGCGGCAGCGTGTACTGGATGCGGCGCAGCATCTCGTAGTCGTTGCGGCCCCAGGTGACCACGCTGTCGAGGTACCAGCTGTCGGCCTGGTAGTAGGTGGTGTAGGCGGAAATGCTCCAGCCCGTGGTCTCCAGCCCGCCGCGCTCGCCCGGCAGGTCGGTGTCCTGGCGGGTGTAGCCGAGCGAGCCGCCGATGATCCACCGGTCGCTCTTGCGGTAGTCGAGGCCGGCGGTGAGGCCTTCGATGTCGTAGTCGTAGGCCGGGTCCACGACGCCGGCCTCGGACTCGCCGCGGCCCACGGTGCCCGCGGCGAAGAAGCCCCAGCGGCTGAAGTCGGTGCCGATCTCGGTGCCCGGTTCGTCGGCGCCGAACGCGCTCGACAGCGTGCCCAGCGAGATCGGCCCGGCCGGCGTGTTCAGCGCCAGGCCGCCGAAGCGGGTGCCGCCGGTGCCGCTGCGCAGCGCGGCGATGCGGGTCTTGAGGTTCTGGAACTGCGACTGCGCCGCGCTCATCGCGGCGTTGGCCTGGGCCAGCGCCACGTCGGAGGTGAGCTGGTCGATGGCGTCGACCGTGGCGTTGGGATCCAGCACCGCGGCTTCGCCGAGCTCGCGGCAGCGCGCCAGCAGGTCGGCCTCTTCCGGCGTGGGCGTGGCCACGTTGGCGAGCGCGGGGCAGAGCTGGTCGATGGCTTCGGCCACGGCGCGCTGAGTCGGCGTCAGCGTGGCGAGGTTGGCCAGCGCGCCGTTGAGCTGGAACACCGCCGGCGCACCGGCGAGCGGCGAACTCGCGCTCACGTCCACCGCACCCGCGGTGGCGACGGTCAGCGTGTTGGCGGCGACGCCGGTGGCGTCGGTGACCGAGGTGGCGCTCGCCAGCGTGCCCGCGCTGGCGGTCCAGGTGATCGTGGCACCGGCCACCGGCAGGCCCGCGGCGTCGCGCAATTCGACTTCGAGCGGATCGGAGGTGTCGCCGGCCGCGAGCGTCTGGCCATCGCCGGAGGCCACCACCAGCGTGCCCAGGCCGTCGACGGTGAGGTTGAAGGTCGCCGTCGCCGCCGGATCATCCTGGCGCGACGCCACGATCGTGACCGCGCCGGGCGTGGCGCCCGCGGTCACGGTGATCGCCGAATCACCGGTGGCGCCGGTGACGCTGGTCGGCGCCGACAGCACCGCCGTGCCGGCCGTCACCGTCCAGTTGATCGTGACGCCGGCCGCCGGCAGGCCGCTGTTGGTGGCGTTGACCTGGAGCGGCGCCGCGAAGGCGGTGTTGACCAGCGCGGACTGGCCGCCACCGCCGGTGGGTGCCAGCCCCGCGACGAAGCTGATGTTCGCGTCGAAGGCGAGGCTGGCCTCGTCGCCGCTGGCCGGCAGGCCGTCGGGATCGACGCTGGCCACGACGACGTTGGTGAAGTTGCCGAAGGTGGCGGGCGTGGCGACGAAGCTGGCCTGGCCGGCGGCATTGGTGGCGCTGGCGCCGCTGGCCGGCGCGAACGGCGCACTGGCGGTCCACTGCACGTTGGTGGTCGGCAGCGGCGAACCGCCCTGGTCAAGCTGCACGGTGAACGTGACGGGTGCGCCGGCCACGCCGCTCGCCGGGTTCGGCGTCACCGCGGTCATCACCACGGGCAGGGCGGTCACGGTCACGTTGAAGCTGTAGAGCCCCGGCAGGCAGAACGTGCAGCCGCTGTTGGCGGTGACCTGGTACACGCCGGGCACGGTCGCGCTGAAGCTGGCGTTGCTGGTGCCGCCGAGGACGGCGTTGCCGGTGACCGCGCCATCGCCGCCCGCGGGCTGGCCGGTGACCGACCAGGTGATGTTGGTGCCGTCGGCGGCCGGGATGGACGCGCTGCCGAAACTCACCGACAGCGGCAGCGGCGTGCCGGCGGGCACGGTCGGCGTGCCGGAACCCACCGGCTGCACCGACACCGGTTCGATCGTGACCGGGATGTCCACCGGCGGCACCGCCGCGCAGCCTTCCAGCACGAAGGCCACGGGGCACTGCAGGCTGCCGCGCACCACGTAGCTGCCCGCGCCGGGAAGGCTTTGCGTGGTGCTGGCGGTGCCGGCGGCATTGGGCGCGGAGACGCCGTAGTTGGCGCTGTTGGTGAGGTTGGTGAAGCTGGTGTTCAACGAGCCGGGCGCGCCGTTGAACTGCAGGTTGGTGGCGACGGTGAACGGCGTGATCTGGTTGGCGACCACCGGCGGCGGCGTCTGCGCCACGTAGGTGAACTGGTTGTTGGTGGCGAAGTTGAAGACCAGCGAACCCGGGATGCACGAGGTCGGCACGCAGGTCGCCTGCAGCGTGCCGCTGCCGCCGGGCGTCGGGCCCAGGTTGACGGTGATCACGTAATCGGTGTTGAGCGGCACGCTCGGGTTCAGCGGCGGCACGATCGCGGCGCCGCCGGTGGTGTCGGAGGTGATCGCGAGCACGATGCCGGTGGGATCGGGGCAGGCGGTTTCGGCGCGAAGGGTAAACGTCACCGAGGTGCCCGCGGGCGAGATCGCCGACGTCGAGCCCACGGCGACGAAGTCGCAGCTCTGTGCCAGCGCGAGGTTGCTCCAGGCCATCGCGGCGATCGCCAGCAGCAGGCAAGCGGTGGCCTGGATGGCGCGGGAAACCGTTCGTCGGGCAGCGCACGCGGTGCTTCGGACGTCCATCGCTTTTCCCCTGGAATGCGGCTATAACTTCGCCTCGAGTATAGCGGCTGGCGCGCCGCTGCAAGGGCCTCGGCGCGGGTCGCATTGCTTCCATCCGGAGCCATGCTTATGAGCCTGCACGACGCTTGTCCGCTTCTTCCCCGCTTGTCCGTTCTTGCGTCGGGATTCGTGCTGGCCATCGTCGCCGGCTGGCCCGCGGCGCCGGCGCAGGCCGCGGTCCGCAACGCCGAGGACCTGCTGATCGTCGACTGCCTGTTGCCCGGTCAGATCCGTCGCCTCGGCCGCCAGGCCACCTTCCTCAGCGCGCGTCGCCCGGTGCGCACCACGCAGGCCGACTGCGAGATCCGCGGCGGCGAATATGTTTCCTACGATCGCGCCAATTACCAGACCGCGCTCAAGGTCTGGCTCGAGGGCGCGATGTCCGGCGACGCCGAGGCGCAGAACAACGTCGGCGAAATCTATTCCAAGGGCCTCGGCACCGCGCCCGACTACGGCATGGCCTTCCAGTGGTTCAAGAAGGCCGCGGACCAAGGGTATGGTCGCGCCAAGATCAACCTTGGCTACCTCTACGAGCAGGGCCTGGGCGTGGAGCGCGACCAGGCCGCGGCGCTCAACCTCTACCGCGAGGCCTCGGGCATCGAGGACGAGCTGATGTATGCGTCGGTCGTGCAGGTCGAGATCAAGGCCCGCGACCAGAAGATCAGCGGCCTCGAACAGCAGGTGCAGGCCGGCGAAGCCGAGTCCGCCGCGCTGCGCGAGCAGGTGCGCCAGCTGCAGCAGGAACTGGCGCAGCGCCGCAGCGCGCTCGCCGCGGCCCAGCGCCAGCTGTCCGACACCCAGGCCAAGCTCGCGCAGGCGCGCCAGCAGCAGGACGACGACCTGACGCGGCTGCTGGAGAACCAACTGCTTGCGCAGGAAGAGCAGATCAACAGCCAGCGCACCCAGCTCGCCTCGCTCGAGCAGCGCGCGGGGGCATCGGCGGGCGGCGCATACGCCGCGGTGCCGATGCTGGAGATCCTCGATCCGGTGTTCGTCGCTACCCGCGGCCGCAACACGGCGGTCTACCGCGGCGGGCCCGGCAAGCGCCAGGTGGTGGGCCGGGTGACCTCGCCCGAGCGCGTCGGCGCGATCACCGTCAACGGCCAGCCGGCGCCGCTCAACGCCAGCGGCGGCTTCAGCGCCGAGGTCGACGTGCCGGCGGGCGGCGCCCAGGTGCAGGTCGCCGCCACCGACAAGGCGGGCGGGCGCGCGGAGCTGGCCTTCACCCTGCTGCCGCAGGCGGCCGCGTCGCCGGGCGCGGGCGCGTCCCCGGCGGGCGACGGCAAGCTCCCGCGCGGGGTCAGCCTCGGCCGCTATTACGCGGTGGTGATCGGCAACAACAGCTACCGCGACCCGGCCTATCCGACGCTCACCAGCGCCGCCAACGACGCCAACGCCGTGGCGGCGATGCTGCGCGAGCGCTACGGCTACGACGCCAGCCTCGTGCTTAACGGCGGCCGGCTCGAGATCCTGACCGCGCTCAACGAGATGCGCGAGAAGCTCAAGCCCGAGGACAACCTGCTGGTCTATTACGCCGGCCACGGCGAGATCGACGCGCGCGGGCAGGGCTACTGGGTGCCCAGCGACGGCGCCGCCAACGCCGAGAAGACCTGGATCTCGAACGCGGCCATCAGCGACATCCTCAACACCATCCCGGCGCGGCACGTGCTGGTGGTGGCCGACTCCTGCTACTCGGGCACGATGACCCGGGCCTCGGTGCCCACCTTCGACGCCGGGTCGATGGCGCCCGGGCAGTGGGACGGCTGGGTCAAGGCCATGGCCGACGGCCGCTCGCGCACGGCCCTGACCTCGGGCGGCGTGCAGCCGGTGCCCGACACCGGGTCGGGCCGCCACAGCTACTTCGCCCGCGCCTTCCTGAACGTCCTGCAGGACAACAACCGCCTGCTCGAGGGCCAGCGCCTGTTCCGGGAGGTCTCGACCGCGCTGGCGCTGGGGGCGATCGACGCGCCCGTGCCGCAGGTGCCGCAGTACTCGCCGATCCGCTACGCCGGCCACGAAAGCGGCGAGTTCTTCTTCCTGCCCAAGGGCGCGGGGAGCCGCTCCGGCCCCTGAGGCTGGCGTAACGGCCCGGGCCACCCTATAATCCGCGGCCCCGGCGGTGCGACCGCTACGCCGGGGTCCGGAGAGGTGGCAGAGTGGTCGAATGTACCTGACTCGAAATCAGGCGTAGGTGTGAGCCTACCGTGGGTTCGAATCCCACCCTCTCCGCCATACCCAGACAAGGCCCCGGTTTCCGGGGCCTTGTCGTTTCCGCCCCCTCCCACAGGGGCGGGTAAGATGTCGGCCTGCCCCACGGAACCCCCCGCCATGTCCGAAATCCTCGTCCCCGTCTCCTTCGGCGAGCTGCTCGACAAGATCGCCATCCTGCAGATCAAGTCCGAGCGCATGTCCGATCCGGCCAAGCTGGCCAACGTGCGCAAGGAGCTGGCGGCGCTCGATGCCACCTGGGCCGCGCATCCGGCCGCCGCCACCGACATCGCCGCGCTGCGCGCCGACCTCAAGGCGGTCAACGAGCGCCTGTGGGTGATCGAGGACGACATCCGGATCAAGGAGAAGGCGCAGGCTTTCGACGCGGAGTTCGTGCGCCTGGCGCGCGCGGTCTACTTCGAGAACGACGAGCGCGCGCGCATCAAGAAGGACATCAACCTGGCGCTGGGCTCGGCATACGTCGAAGAGAAGTCCTACCAGGACTACCGGACCGGCAGCACGCCCTGAATCAGGCGCCCTGCTCGGCGCGGAAGGCCTCGAAGCGCGCGATCACGTCGTCCACGGTGACCAGGTCCATCACGCCCGGGAATTCGATCCGGCGGCCCCAGGCCAGCTGGCTGGCGGGCCTGCCCATGAATTTTTCCGCGGCCTCGGCGTAGCGGTTCACCGTCCAGCGCCGGTCCGAGTAGGGGCCGGAGCGCTCGGCGTCGGTGCAGGCGTGCAGGCCGAGCACCGCGGTGCCCATCGCATTGGCCATGTGCGCAGGCCCCGAGTCGGGCGACATCACCAGGGTGGCGCGCGCCAGCAGCGCCAGCAGCTGCTTGAAGGTGTCCTTGCCGACCAGGTCCAGCGCCGGCGCCTTCATGGCCGCCAGGATGGCATCGGTGGTTTCCCGCTCGAGCGTGCTGCGGCCGCCGCACAGCACGATGCGCCAGCCTTGCGCGGCCGCGTGGTCGGCGACCGCGGCGTAGCGCTCCGGCCGCCAGTTGCGCAGCACGTGGCTGGAGCAGGGCGAGACGAGCAGGGTGGGCTGGTCGCCCGGCAGCTGCTCGCGCGCCCAGTCGTGCGCGGCCTCGGGCACCGGCATCCGCCATTCCACCGGGCCCCGCGACAGGCCCAGCGGCGCCAGGAACTGCAGGAAGGCATCGAGCACGTGGTGCCCGCCGGGCGGGATGCGTTCGCTGATGAAGAGCGAGTGGCCCTCCTTGCTGCGCGCCCGGTCGAAGCCGATGCGGCGGTCGGCCTTCACCGCGGTCGAGGCCAGGCCGGCGCGCAGGGCCAGCTGCAGGTTCAGCAGCACGTCGAAGCGCCGGCCGGACAGCCGGGCGCGCAGCGCGCGGTAGCCCGCCAGCCCGGCCTGCTTGTCGAACACGACCAGCTCGACGCCTTCGAGGCCCTCCATCAGCTTCGCCTCGCCCTTGCCGATGACCCAGGTGATGGCCGCATCCGGCCACGCCCGCTGGAGCTGGCGCACGAGGGCGAGGGCATGGGTGGCGTCGCCCAGGGCCGAGAGGCGGAGCAGGCAGATCGAACGCGGCGCGCTGTTCACGGGCATTGGTTAAACTGGCCTCGAATGGAAGTGACCGTCGCCGCCCTCGAGCGCCAGCAGCCTTTCCGCGACGCGCGCGGGCAGGGCACGATTGTGTTCGACCCGGCGCGGGTGCAGCAAGCCACGCCCGCACTGTTCGACCCGGCGGCCTACGGCGCGCAGGCGCGGCCGGTGCAGGCCGGCGGACGCGGCGCGGCGTGGTTCGTCGCCGGCGCCTTCGGCGAGGCCGTGCTGCGGCACTACCGGCGCGGTGGCCTGGTGGCGCGGCTGAGCCGGGAAACCTACCTGTGGCGCGGCGCGGACGCGGTGCGCAGCTTCGCCGAATTCCGCCTGCTGGCCGCGATGCACGCCGAAGGCCTGCCGGTGCCCGCGCCGCTGGCCGCCGCGTGCTGGCGTCGCGGCCTGGGCTATCGTGCGGCGCTGCTGGTGCAGCGCATCCCTTCGGTGCGGGCCCTGGCCGAATGGCTGGGCGAGGCGGCCGACGCCGCGCCCTGGGAAGCGATCGGCGCGATGCTCGCGCGCTTCCACGCCGCCGGCATCCACCACGCCGACCTCAACGCCCACAATATCCTGGTCGACGCCGCCGGCACGCCCTGGCTGATCGACTTCGACCGTGGCCGTCGCCGCGTGCCCGGTGCCTGGCGCCAGGCCAACCTGCGCCGGCTCGCGCGTTCGCTGGAAAAAATCTCCGGCGGCGACGCGCGCTGGCGCCCCGGCTTCGCGCGCCTGCAGGCGGCCTACGAAGGAGCGCGCGCATGAGCTGGTCGCTGCACTTCCTTGGCGTCGGCAACTCGCAGGCGGCGGTGCGCCTGGGCTCGGCCTCCGCGGTGCTGCGGCGCGACGATGCGCCGGTGCTGATGGTCGATTGCGGGCAGGAGGCGCTGACCGCTTACCAGGACGCCTACGGCGCGATGCCGGACGCGCTGTTCATCACCCACGTGCACATGGACCACGTGGCGGGGCTGGAGCGGCTGTTCTTCGCCACCTATTTCGACCCGGCGCGTCGCGGCAAGGTGCGGCTGTACGTGCCGGTGGGCGTGCTGCCGCACCTGCAGTCGCGCGTGGCCGACTACCCGGGCGTCATCGCGGAAGGCGACGCGAACTGGTGGGATGCGTTCCAGCTGGTGCCGGTGACGCGCGGCTTCTGGCACGCGGGGCAGTGGTACGACGTCTTCCCGGTGCGCCACCACCTGCCCGACACCGCCTTCGGCCTGCGCCTGCCCGGCAGCGTGGTCTGGACCGGCGACACCCGCCCGATCCCCGAAATGCTGGCGAAGTTCGCCGACGCCGGCGAGTGGGTGGCGCACGACTGCGCACTGCAGGGCAACCCATCGCACAGCGGCGTCGACGAGCTCGAGCGCGAGTATCCGCCGGCGCTGCTGTCTCGCTGCGTGCTCTACCACTACGCCTCCGAGGCCGACGGCGAGGCGCTGCGCGCGCGCGGCCACCGCGTCGCCCGCGCCGGCGACGTGCTGGCCCTGGCGGATCCGTCCGCGTGAACACGCCCGCCGACCTGCTGCCGCGCGACCGCCTGGGCCGGCCGCTGCACGACCTGCGCGTGTCGGTGATCGAGACCTGCAATTATCGCTGCCCTTACTGCATGCCCGAGGGCCTGACGCCCGAGGAAACCGCGCTCGACCGCGCGCGCCGGCTCGACTTCGACGAGATCGAGACCGCGGTGCGCGCCTTCGTGCGGCTGGGCGTCAGCAAGCTGCGCCTGACCGGCGGCGAGCCGCTGCTGCGCAAGGGCCTGCCGGACCTCGTCGCGCGGCTGGCGGCCATCCCGGGCGTTGAGGATTTGGCGCTCACGACCAATGGCTCGCTGCTCGCGGGCCAGGCCCGGGCGCTGCGCGAGGCGGGCCTGCACCGGCTGACGGTGAGCCTGGATTCGCTGGATCCGGCGCAGTTCAGCGCGCTGTCGGGCGGGCGCGGCAAGCTCGGGGACGTGCTGGCCGGCATCGCCGCGGCCGAGGCGGCGGGCTTCGCGCGGCTCAAGATCAACTGCGTGCTGCAGCGCGGCGTCAACGACGGCCAGGCGTTGGTGCTGGCCGAACGTTTCCGCGGCACGCCGCACGTGCTGCGCTTCATCGAGTACATGGACGTGGGCACCTGCAACGGCTGGAAGCGCGAGGGCGTGCTGCCTTCGGCCGAGCTGCGCGACCGGATTTCGGCGCGCTGGCCGCTGCTGCCGGTGGACGCGACCTATCGCGGCGAAGTCGCGACCCGCTACCGCTACATGGACGGGCAGGGCGAGGTGGGCTTCGTCAGTTCGGTCAGCGAACCGTTCTGCGGCGACTGCCATCGCGCCAGGCTGTCGGCCGATGGCCAGCTGTTCACCTGCCTGTTCGCGGCCCAGGGGCAGCCGCTGCGGGCGCACATCGCCCGCGGCGAGGATGCGCTGGCCGCGCACCTGGCGGGGCTCTGGCGCGCGCGCGGCGACCGCTACAGCGAGCTGCGCGCTTCGGCGCCCGACCGCAAGAAAATCGAGATGTTCTTCATAGGCGGCTGAGATGGCGACCCGGAAACTGACCCACGTGGACAAGGCCGGCCGACCGGCGATGGTGGACATCTCCGCCAAGGCGGTGACGTCGCGCGAAGCGGTGGCCGAGTGCCGCGTGCGCTTCCCGGCGGCGGTGGCCGCGGCGCTGCGCAAGGCCGGCATGGCGACGGCCAAGGGCGCGGTGGTGGACACCGCGATCATCGCCGGCACGATGGCGGTCAAGCGCACGCACGAGCTGGTGCCGTTCTGCCATCCGCTGCCGATCGAGGGATGCCGTTTCGACGTGGCCTGGACGGGCGAAGCGGTGCTGCGGATCGAGTGCGGCGTGCGCACCACGCACCGCACCGGTGTCGAGATGGAGGCGCTGACCGGCGCCACCGTGGCGGCGCTCGTGGTTTACGACATGTGCAAGGCGCTGTCGCACGCGATCGTGCTTGGCCCGGCGAAAGTCGTCGCCAAGCGCGGCGGCAAGCGCGATTTCGGCGGGGCGCGGGCATGAGCGTGACCGTGCTGTACTTCGCCAGCCTGCGCGATGCCGCGGGTTGCGACAGCGAGTCGCTGCCGGTGCCGGCGTCGCTCGGCGCGCTTTACGCGGACCTGCGTGTGCGCCACGGCTTCGCGCTGCCGGCGGAAAAACTGCGGGTGGCGGTGGACGGCGCGTTCGCGCCGTGGGATGCCCCGGTCGTCGACGGCTGCGAGATCGCCTTCATCCCGCCGGTGTCGGGCGGATGAAGCGTTTCGCCATCGCCACCGAACCCTTCGACATCGCGCCCCTGCGCGAGCGCCTGCTGGCCGATGCCGCGGGCGCCTGCGCCAGCTTCGAAGGCTGGGTCCGCGACCACAACGACGGCCGCGCCGTGCAGGGCCTGTTCTACGAGTCCTACCGTGCCCTGGCCGAATCCGAAGGCGAGCGCATCCTCGAAGAGGCGATGCAGCGCTTCGAGATCACGAGCGCGGCTTGCGTCCACCGCACCGGCGAACTGGCGATCGGCGACCTCGCGGTCTGGGTCGGCGTCAGCGCCGGTCACCGCGGCCCCGCCTTCGACGCCTGCCGCTGGATCATCGACGAGGTCAAATCCCGCGTCCCCATCTGGAAACGCGAACGCTACGCCACCGGCGCCACCGACTGGTTGCATCCGGAGCCGTGAGGTTCCTGAGTGCAGAGCTTTTCGCCGCGGATAAGAGCGAAAAAAGCCGGATAAGAGCGGATAGGGCAGACGAGGGGTTGGGCCGAAGCCAGGCCGAAGCCTCCGGCGAGAAGCCCCGCAGCGCATAGCCCCCTTGGTAAGGGGGCGCGCCGACAGGCGCAGGGGATTGGGAGTGCGGACCGGGACCCGCGGGTCAAAAAAAGGGGTCAGAGTGAATTAGCGTTTGAAACGCTAAATTACTCTGACCCTTTTTTTGACTCGTGGGCTGCCCCTCGGGCCGCGCCCGAGAGGGGCGGTAGCCCCGCCGACTTACCCCGGCGCCCGCATCATCCAATACCGTTGCTGCCTTCCGGCCCTGGCGGAGTTTTCGGACTAGCGTCGCGGGGGGCCGACGGGGCCACCATTGAAGCGAACGGCGCGCCAGTGGCGCGCCGTTTGAAGAGTGGCGGAGAGAGAGGGATTCGAACCCTCGATACGGGGTTTAGCCGTATACACACTTTCCAGGCGTGCTCCTTCAACCGCTCGGACATCTCTCCGCAGAGATAACCGCCTGAAACAAGCCGGAAATCATACCCGTCGCGGCGGGTGGCCACAAGCACGGCGATTCCCGCTGGCCCGGGGGCGGGGGGGTTGGCACAATGGCCCGGCCGGTCCCGACCCCGTGTGAGCCCCCGCATGTCCTACCTCGTGCTAGCCCGAAAATGGCGCCCCCGGCGCTTCTCCGAACTGGTCGGGCAGGAACACGTGGTGCGCGCGCTCAGCAACGCCCTCGAGACCGGCAAGGTCCACCACGCCTTCCTGTTCACCGGCACCCGCGGCGTGGGCAAGACCACCATCGCCCGCATCTTCGCCAAGTCGCTCAACTGCGAGCGCGGCACCAGCGCCGAGCCCTGCGGCGAGTGCGCCGCCTGCCGCGACATCGACGCCGGCCGCTACGTCGACCTGCTCGAGATCGACGCCGCCAGCAACACCGGCGTCGACGACGTCCGCGAGCTGATCGACAACGCCCAGTACATGCCTTCGCGCGGCAAGACCAAGGTCTACCTGATCGACGAAGTGCACATGCTGTCCAAGAGCGCGTTCAACGCGCTGCTCAAGACGCTCGAGGAGCCGCCGGAGCACGTCAAGTTCCTGCTCGCCACCACCGACCCGCAGAAGCTGCCGGTCACCGTGCTCTCGCGCTGCCTGCAGTTCAACCTGAGGCGGCTGGACGAGGCCCAGATCGGCGGCCAGATCACCCGCATCCTCGCGGCCGAGGGCATCCCGGCCGAGGCCGGCGCGATCGCGCTGCTGGCCCGCGCCGCCGATGGCAGCCTGCGCGACGGCCTGTCGCTGCTCGACCAGGCCATCGCCTACACCGGCGGCCAGCTGGGCGAGGAGGCGGTCAACGCCATGCTCGGCACCGTCGATCGGGCGCAGGTGGGCGCGCTGCTCGAGGCGCTGGCCGGTGCCGACGGCGCTGCGCTCATGGCGCGGATCGAGGAGCTCGCCGCGTATTCGCCGGATTTCGGCCACGTGCTCGAGGACCTGGCCACCGCCCTGCACCAGATCCAGCTGCAGCAGCTGGTGCCGGGGGCGGCGGCGCCGGAAGGCCGGGTCGATGTCGCCGGCCTGGCCGCGCGGCTGTCGCCCGAGCTGGTGCAGCTCTGGTACCAGATGGCCGTGACCGGCCGCCGCGACCTGGGCCTGGCGCCCAGTCCGCGCACCGGTTTCGAGATGTCCCTGCTGCGCATGCTGGCCTTCCGGCCGGCGGGCGATGCAGGCGCCACCCTCGGTCCGGCGCGCACCGCGGCGTCTTCGCAGGCCGCGGCAGGCGGGCGGGCGACGGCTCCCGGCGCCGCGATGCCGTCGATGGGCCACGCTGCCTCCGCCCCGGCGATGCCGGCGGCCCCGGCGCCTGCGCCTGC
>NZ_AVCK01000009.1 GCF_000747155.1 Arenimonas metalli CF5-1
GCAATGGCCAGCGAACCCCAGCCGACCCGCGGCCCGATCCCGAGCCCGGCGCCCACCGCCGCAGGCCCGGCTCCGACCGCACCGGCCAGCGCGCCCGGCGCCCCGGCCGCGGCGTCTTCCGGCCAGGTGCTCGCCCACGCCGAGGATTGGCTCGCCCTCGTGGCCAGCGTCGGCCTGAAGGGCCCGGTGCGCGAACTGGCCGCGCACAGCGCCTTCTGCGGCCACCAGGACGGCGTGCTGCAGCTCTCGCTGCCCGACAGCTTCGACCACCTGCGCAGCGACGGCCTGGTGCGCCAGCTGGCCCAGGCCCTGGCCGGCCCGCTCGGCGCGCCGCCGCAGATCCGCTTCGAATCCGCCCGCGCCCACGCCGGCGATACCCTGCACGCGCGCACCGAGCGCGAGCGCGGCCAGCGCCAGTCCGAGGCCGAATCGGCCTTCCTGTCCGACCCGGTGGTCAGCCGCCTGGTGCAGCAGGGCGCCACCGTCCTCACCGAATCCATCCGTCCCCTCGACGACCACTGATCAGAAGGAACACACCATGCGAGGCAACATCGCCCAACTCATGCAGCAGGCCCAGCGCATGCAGGAAAACCTCAAGAAGGCCCAGGACGAACTGGCCACCATCGAGGTGCAGGGCCAGTCCGGTGGCGGCGTGGTCAAGGTCACGCTGACCGGCAAGATGGAGTGCCGCAGCGTCCGCATCGATCCCTCGGTGCTGGCCGATCCGGAAATGGCGGAAGACCTGGTCGCCGCGGCGTTCAACGACGCGGTGAACAAGGCCAACGAGGAAAGCCAGAAGCGCATGTCCGCCGCCACCGCCGGCATGCCGATCCCGCCGGGCATGAAGCTGCCGGGGATGTTCTGATCCTTCCCGCATGAGCGCCTCGCCCCTGCTCGAACAGCTGATCGAGGCGCTGCGCTGCCTGCCCGGCGTCGGCCAGAAATCGGCCCAGCGCATGGCCTACCACCTGCTCGAGCGCGACCGCGAGGGCGGCCTGCGCCTCGCCGGCGCGCTGGCCGAGGCGGTCGAGCGCGTCGGCCACTGCGAGTCCTGCCGTGATTTCAGCGAAGACCCGCTGTGCCCGATCTGCGCCAGCGGCTCGCGCGACCGCAGCCTGCTGTGCGCCATCGAATCCCCGGCCGACCGCCTGGTGATCGAACAGGCCACCGGCTACCGCGGCCTCTACTTCGTGCTGCAGGGCCGGCTGTCGCCGCTCGACGGCATCGGCCCGCGCGAACTCGGCCTCGACAAGCTGGCCGAGCGCCTGGCCAGCGGCGAGCCGCGCGAGCTCATCATCGCCACCAACCCCACCGTCGAGGGCGAGGCGACCGCGCACTACCTCGCGCAGCTGGCGCGGCAGTCGAACGTGCGCCCGAGCCGGCTCGCGCACGGCGTACCGCTGGGCGGCGAACTGGAATACGTCGACCGCGGCACGCTCGCGCATGCCTTCGGTTCGCGCACCGAGATCCCTTCCTGAAGGACGCCACGATGGCCACGATTTTCGACAAGATCATCGCCCGCGAGATCCCCGCCGACGTCGTCTTCGAGGACGAGCACGTGCTGGCCTTCCGCGACATCCACCCGCAGGCGCCGGTGCACGTGCTGTTCATCCCGAAGCGCGCGGTGGCGACGCTCAACGACCTGGGCTCCGGCGACGAGATCGTGGTCGGCCGGCTGGCGATGGCCGCGGCGGCCTATGCCAAGCGCGAAGGCTTCGCCGAGGACGGCTACCGCGTGGTGATGAACTGCAACCGCGACGGCGGCCAGACCGTCTTCCACATCCACCTGCACCTGCTGGCCGGGCGGCCGATGGCCTGGCCGCCGGGTTGAGCCGGGTTCACCAGGTGTAGGGCGAAGGCGCCTTGACGCGGGTGCTTTCCGGCGTCTCGGGCCACAGATAGACCACGTCCGCATCCATGCGCGGCAGGCGGAAGCCGCCGCCGATCTCGTGCACCTCGACGCCGGCCAGCGTGCCCGCGAAGGTCAGCTGTCGGCCGGGTGCGAACACCGCCGGATCGTAGGCGCCGGGGCGGCAGGCCAGGAAACGGCCTTGGCCCGGGCTGCGGCCGTAGGGCCGGGCATCCTCGGCCAGCGGCTCGGACGCCACCAGGAAGCAGGTGTGGGTGTCGAAGCGCACCAGCTCGAGCAGGCGCCCGCCCCAGCGCACGCGTTCCCCCGCCAGGTCCTGCTGCACCGCGACGCGCGGGGTGATGGCCGCGAACTCGCCCTGCAGGGGTTTCGGCGTGGTGACGCAGCCGGACAGGGCCAGCACGGCAGTGGCGATCAGCAGGCGTTTCATGGCGTGGCTCCGGGGCGCGCGGGGGTGGGTCGGAAGGCGCGCAGGTCGCGGGCGAGCTGCGCCTCTTCATCGGGGGTGGGTCGGGCGGGAGCGTAGCGCCAGTCGGCGTAACGCCGGCTGAGCATCGCGATCCGATCCGCCTGGCCCGGCAGCGCCGCGGCGAGGCGGGCTCCGAAGGCCAGCGGCGCTTCGTGTACCGCCTTGGCGACGCCGGCCCGGCGCATCCGCCGCACCAGCGCCAGCCACGCCGCGTCCACCGGGTGGCGGGGCGTTGGCCGGCCGCGCATCACCACCCACAGCGTGATCGCCAGGGCCAGGCCGGCGCCGACCGCGAAGGCCGCGCCCAGTTGCCCCGCGCTGGCCTGGTCGATGCCGAGCGGGCGCAGCAGGCTGGCCTGGCGCGCGGCATTGAAGCCGAGCACGAAGTCGTTCCAGCCGCGGCGCATCCAGTCGCCGAAATCGCGCAGGGGCATGAAGGCCTCGGGCAGCAGCGACCTGGCGCGGAGCTGGTCGTCGATGGTGTCGAGGATGCGCGAGGGCGCCACCGCCGCGGTGGGGTCCACGCGCACCCAGCCGCGGCCGTCCAGCCACACCTCGTTCCACGCGTGCGCATCGCGGCCGCTCACCATCCAGTAGTCGCCGTAGGGATTGCGGTAGCCGCCGACGTAGCCGATGACCACGCGGGACGGGATGCCGGCGCCGCGCATCAGCGTGGCGAACGCCGAACTGTAGTGCTGGCAGAAGCCGACCTGGGTCTCGAACAGGAAGTCGTCCACCGCATCGCGCCCGCTGGGCGGCACCGAGAGGCTGTAGCTGAACTCGTTGCCGATCCAGGCCAGGGCGCGCCGGACCACGGCCTCGTCGTCGCCGGCCGCCTCGGCCCGCCACTGCGCCGAGAGCGCACGCGTGCGCGGGTTCAGCCCCGCCGGCAGCGACAGCGCGGCGCGCTCTTCCCGTGGGTCCAGCTGCACGCCGACTTCGGCGCGCACGGCCGCGACGGCTTCGTAGCGCAGCAGGCCGATCACCGGCCGGTCGGACTGCACCGACAGGTCGCTGCCGAGGTCGCTGCCCTCGGGCGCCGCCAGCGTCGTGTCGAGCACGGGGAGGTACCGGCGTTCATTCGGCTCCAGCGAGACTTCGTAGCGCAGGGTCGGCGACCGGGGCCGGATCGGCGGCGGCCGGCCGGGAACCCGCACGTCGCCGCGGCTCCAGGTGCGGCCATCGAACGCCCACAGCACCTGCGCCCGCCAGTAAAGGTCGGACGCGCCCGGCGCCCCGCCGGGGAAGCGCACGCGCATGGCCGGTTCGTCCGATGCGAACGTCTCCATCCACTGGTCGGGCGTCATGCTGTCGCTGAGCCCGCCGCGGCCGACGGCGTTCTCGGGCATGCCCCACAGCGGGCTGCCCAGGCGCGGGAACAGCCAGAATCCCGCCAGCGCCAGCGGCAGCGACAGGCCGATCGCCGCCGCGGCCAGCTTCGCCCGGCGGCCATCGAAGGCCGGCGCCGGCGCGCCGGGCCGCTGCTCGGCCAGCACCGAGAGCGATAGCAGCAGCAGGCCGACGGCGGGGATGGCCAGCGCCATCGTCACCGGCCCCTGGTCCTGCAGGAAGGCGGCGAACGGTGCGAACAGCGAGAAGCCGAGCAGGCTGCGCGCGTCGCGAAGGTCGCGGGTCTCGAAGGTCTTCAGCACCAGCATCGCCGCCAGCAGCGCGCAGCCGGTGTCGCGGCCGATGCTGAAGTTGTGGCTGGCCAGCACGTAGCCGATGACCAGCAGCACCATCAGCAGGCGAAGCGCGGTCGGCCAGGCCCGCGGCACCGCGATGCCGATCGCGGCCAGCACCAGCAGCCCGAGCGCGAGTTCGCCGCGCACCTGCAGCAGCAGCGGCACCAGGCAGGCCATGGCGGCCGCCAGGCACCAGCGGCGCAGCGAGGGCGACATGCGCTCAGCCATGGGGCATCAGCGCCAGCGCGCGCAGGCAGGCGTGGCGATGCTCGGGGCCGGACCCCGGCCCGAGCCGGGCGTCGGGCAGGCGCAGGCTGAAGCGGCGATCCTGGCGCTCGGCCTCGAGCACCCAGCGGGTGAGGCGGCTGATGCGCGCCTCGTGCGGCAGGCTGTCGAGCGCGTACCAGTCGAGCTCGATCTCGCTGCGGGCGGTGGATTCGTACTCGCGCACCAGCAGGCGGTCCATGCGCGCCGAGGTTTTCCAGGCGACCTGGCGCAGCGTGTCGCCGCTGCGGTAGTCGCGCAGCTGGTGCGGCTGCTCGCCGTGGCTGCGGGCGCGGCTGGCCTGGCCGTCGCCGCCGAGGTCGGGCAGGGGCACCGGCTCGGCTTCCGGCGCGGGATAGACCAGCAGGCGGGTGTCGGGGCGCAGCCAGCTCCAGGCGCGGGCCAGGCCGAACGGCCGCACCGTGCACAGCCGCACGCGGTCCAGCGGCAGCCAGCCGCGGCGTGTCGTGGGCAGGGGCAGCACCACCTCGGTGCGCTCTCCCGGCATCAGGTCGAAGAAGGCCTCCTCGCCGCCCACGCGCAGCTCAAGCCCGGGCCGGCGGCGCTGCCCGGCGGCATCGAACGCGAAGCGCAGCCTGATCGCGCGCCCGGCGTGCACCGGTTCGGCGTGCAGCGCGATCAGGCGAACGCCCGACAGCGTGAGGTGCGCATGCACCAGGCTGTTGTGCGCCACCGCCATCATCACGAAGGCCAGCAGCAGCGCCGGGTTGTTGTTGTAGTTCAGGCCGCCGACCAGCATCGTCAGCAGCATCAGCGCCAGGAACAGCCCGAAGCCGGTGGGCAGGATGTAGACGCGCCGGCGGTCGATGCGCACCGGCACCGACTCGGCGGTGCGCGGCCGCACCAGCGGCAGCCGGGCGAGGCGCTCGCTGAGGCGTTCGATCGGTTCCAGGGGCCGCGCCACCGGCTTCAGTCCACCGCCACCGTGCGCAGGATGCCTTCGGCGAGCGCGTCGCGCCCTTCCGACTCCGATTCGGGCACCAGCCGGTGCGCCGCCACGTGCGCGAACAGCGCCTGCACGTCTTCCGGCAGCACGTGGCTGCGGCCGTCGAGCAGGGCATGCGCCCGCGCACCGCGCAGCAGGCCCAGGCCGGCGCGCGGCGACAGGCCGACCTGCACGCCGGGATGGCGGCGGCTTTCCTGCAGCAGCGCCTGCACGTAGTTCACCAGCGCGGGGCTGGCGTGCAGGTGGTCGACGGCGCCGCGCAGCGCCAGCAGCTGGTCGCTGCCCAGCAGCGGGAGGCTTTGCGCGATCAGGTCGCGGCGGTCCTCGCCGGCCAGCATCTCGCGCTCGGCGGCGGCGTCGGGGTAGCCGAGTTTGAGCCGGATCAGGAAGCGGTCCATCTGCGAATCGGGCAGCGGGAAGGTGCCGGCGAGGTCGACCGGGTTCTGGGTCGCGACCACGAAGAACGGCTGGGGCAGCGGGTGGCAGGTGCCGTCCACGGTGACCTGGTGCTCGGCCATGGCCTCGAGCAGCGCGCTCTGCGTGCGCGGCGGCGCGCGGTTGATCTCGTCCGCCAGCAGCAGCTGGGTGAACACCGGGCCGGGGTGGAAGCGGAATTCGCGCGAGGTCTGGTCGAAGATCGACACGCCGATGATGTCGGAGGGCAGCAGGTCGGAGGTGAACTGCATGCGCTGGAAATCCAGGCCCAGCGTCGCCGCCATCGCCCGCGCCAGCGTGGTCTTGCCCAGGCCCGGCAGGTCCTCGATCAGCAGGTGGCCGCCGGCGAGCAGGGTGGTGAAGGCCAGGCGCACTTCGCGCGGCTTGCCCAGCACCAATCGGTTCACCTGCGCGAGGGCATCGCCCAGGGCCTGGCGGGTGCCATCGGTTAGGATGTGGGCGTCGATGGGCTGCGCTTGCATGGCGTGCGTCCGAGTAAGGAATGCTGAGGAAGGATACCCCCCGGATGCTGGCATGGCCCTGAGTTCCGCGCGCGTGAAGTTCACCGCCGCGTGGCTCCTGCTTCTGCTCGCCAAGGCCTGGCTGGCGCTGTCGCTGCTGCCGTTCGGCGACGAGGCCTTCTACGCGCTGGAGTCGCGGCGGCTGGCCTGGGCCTACTCGGACCTGCCGGGGCTGACCGCGTGGCTGGTCCGGCTCGGCACGTCCCTCGGCGGCATGGAGCCGCTGGCGATGCGCGCGCCCTTCCTGCTGCTCGGGGCCGCGCTGCCGTGGCTGGTGCGCGGCATCGCGCGGCGCTGGTTCGGCGAGGCGGCGGGCTGGCAGGCGGCGTGGATCGCGCTGCTGATGCCGCTGGCCGGCCTGATGGGCGTGCTGGCGCTGCCGGACGTGCCGATGCTGTTCGCGACGCTGCTGTGCCTGGACGCGTTTGCCCGGATGCTGCAGCGGCCGGCCTGGCCGGCGGCCGCGCTGCTGGCGCTGGGCCTCGCGCTGGGTGCGCTGTCGCACTATCGGTTCGCGCTGGTGATCCTCGCCGGTGGCGTCGGCCTGCTGCTCGATCCGCGGGGTCGCGCGCTGCTCGGCTCGCCGAAGCTCTGGCTGGCGTTCGCGCTGGGCGCGCTGGCCTGGTGGCCGCTGCTGGCCTGGAACCTCGCCCACGCCGGTGCCGGCCTGGGCTTCCAGTTCGTGGACAGGCATCCGTGGCAGCTGCAGGCGGACGGGCTGTGGTGGCCGGTGGTGCAGGCGCTGGTGCTGACGCCGCTGTTGTTCGGGCTGTTGCTCGCGGCGCTGCGGATGGCGTGGCAACGGCGCGATACGCCGGGCGAAGTGCCGTGGCGCTTCGTCCTCGGCGTCGCGACGGTGGCGGTGCCGGGCTATTTCGCGATGGCGTTCTTCGCCGATACCGATCGCGTCAGCTTCCACTGGCCGCTGGCGGGCTGGCTGCTGCTGGCCTGTGTGGCGCCGGCGGTGCTGGCGAGCTGGCGGGAAGGCTGGCGTCGGGCGCTCTTCGCGAGCACGGCGTTCGGCGCGGTGGCGCTATTCGCCTATCTGGCGATGGTTTCGCAGGCGCCAGGCAGGGCCTGGCTCGCGGCGGGCCCCGGGTACGCCGACAATTTCGCGGGCTGGGACGAAGCCTCGCGTGCCACGGCGCAGGCGCTGGCGGCGATGCCGGCGGACACACGCGTGGTGGCCGACAACTTCATGCTGGGCGCGCAGCTGGCGTTCGCGCTCGATCGCGGCGACATCGCGGTGCTCGAGCATCCGCTCAACACCAAGCACGGCCGGGCCGTGCAGCTGGCGGACTGGGGCCTGCTCAGCGCGGGGCGCGCGGACTGGGGCGATGCGCCGGTGCTGCTGGTGGTCGAGGACACGGCGCGCCCGCTCAAGGACCGCCTGGCGGGCTATCGCGCGCTGTGCGCGCGTGCCGGCGCGCTGCCGGCCGCGCAGGTGCTGAACGTGGACCAGGGGCGCAAGCGCTTCCTGCTGTTCCCGCTGGACGGCGATGAAAGCGGCTGCACGCAGCCGGCGCTGGCGTGGCTCGAGACCCCGGCGCCCGGGGCGCGGTGGGAAGACGGCGTGGTTTCAGGCTGGGCGCTCAGGCCCGGCGCCGGCGTGGCGCGGATCGAAGTGACGCTGGATGGCGAGGTGGTGGCCGAAGCGGCGCCCGCGCTCGCGCGGCCGGACGTGCTGCAGTACTGGGGCTTGGCCGACGAAGATCCGCGCGTCGGATTCGAAGTCCGGGTGCCCGCCGGACGGCTGGCGCCCGGCGACCGCTGGCTGGGCCTGGTGCTGCACGGCCGGGACGGCAGCGTCGAGCCCTGGCCTGCGCAGCGGGTCCGGATCCCGGATCAGGGCAGCCGGTAGCCCGCGCGCCGCAGTGCGTCGGCGACCGCGATCAGCGGCAAGCCGACCAGGGCGGTCGGGTCCCGGTTCTCGATGGCCTCGAACAGGCTGATGCCCAGGCCTTCGCACTTGAAGCTGCCGGCACAGTCGTAGGGCTGCTCGGCGTCGAGGTAGCGAAGGATCGCGTCGTTGTCCAGGGTCCGGAACCGCACCCGGGTCTCGTCCAGGCCGGCGAAGGCCGGGTCCTCGTCGCGGACCAGGCAGAACGCGGTGTGGAACCGCACCTCGCGCCCCGAGGCGGCGGCCAGCTGGCGAAAGGCGGTATCGCGCTCCCCCGGCTTGCCCAGCGGCAGGCCGTCGCGGTCGGCCACCTGGTCCGAGCCGAGGACCCAGGCGCCGGGATGGCGACGCGCGACCTCGCGGGCCTTGGCCTCGGCCAGCCGCCGGGCCAGGTCCGGCGGGGACTCGCCCGGCCGCGGGCTTTCGTCCACGTCCGGCCGGTCCACGGTGAAGGGCAGGCCGAAGCGCGCCAGCAGCTCGCGGCGGTAGCGCGAGGTGGAGGCCAGCACGAGCGGGGTCATGGCGTGCCGGCGTCCCGGCGCAGGGTGGGGGGCTCCCGCCGGGCGGCCTCGGCGCTGGCCTCGGTGGCCTCGGCCAGTTCGGCGCCGGCGCGCTCGAGCTCCGCGAGCTGGGCCGAGAGCTTGCCCCGGGCCCGGTCCAGGGCGGCGCAGGCGGCGTCGAGCTCGGCCTGGGGGGCGCTGGCGCTGTGCTTCTGGATCCAGAGCCGGTGCTGGAGGATGTCGCGCTTGGCCTCCAGGATCGGCAGGGTCCGGTCCAGCGAGGCGTGGGCCACGGCGGCGATGTCCGACGGCACCCGGCCGACGACGGCCTGCATGGCCAGCATCTGCTTCTGGCTGCGGTCGAGCAGGGCCTGCATCTCGTCGGCCAGGTCCAGCAGGCGGACCAGGGCGCGGTCCCGGCGGCGGGAGCGCAGCAGCCACCAGAGCAGGGGCAGGGCCAGGACCAGGGCGGCCAGGCCGGCCAGGACGATGAAGTTGGGCATGAGCGGCTTCCGGACGGCAGCCGGCAGTCTGCACCAGCGCCCGCGAGGCCGGCAAACCCCTGTTTCCGCAAAGGCTTAGGTTTGACATGCCGCCGGTCCGGGCCTATCATTTCGCGCTTATGTCCGTGCCCCTGCCTCCCGTGCTTGATGCCTGGCGCATGGTCTCGGCCAAGCGTCGCTTCGAAGGCCGCCTGCCGCTGTCCGGGATGCCCCGGCTCCGCGACGGCCTGGTGGACGCCGAAGGCGACTGCCGCTACGTGATGGAATTCGGCCGCGATGCGGTGCTCGACCTGCCTTTCGTCGAGCTGCACATCGAGGCCGAGCTGCCGCTACAGTGCCAGCGGACGCTGGAGCGGTTCCTGCATCCGGTCTCGTTGTTCCAGCGCCTCGGGCTGCTGACCGACGAAGCCCAGGAATCGGCGCTGCCGGAGGACATGGAGCCGTTCCTGCTCGATGCCGGCGGCGAGATGCACCCGGCCGAGCTGGTCGAGGATGAACTGATCCTCGCCATCCCGGTGGTACCCATGGATCCACGCTCGACGGAGGTCACGGCCGAATGGCCCGCCGACGTCGAGGTTGAAGAAAAACCGAACCCTTTCGCCGCGCTCGCCGCGTTGAAGGCACACAAGAAGTAGTTGGAGATAGAACATGGCCGTCCAGAAGTCCCGCGTCACCCCGTCCCGCCGTGGCCAGCGTCGTTCGCACGACGCGCTCACCGCCAAGCTGCTGTCCACCGACGCGACCTCGGGCGAGACGCACATCCGCCACCACGTGACCAAGGACGGCTACTACCGTGGCAAGAAGGTCATCGAGGTGAAGTCGTCGGTCGTTTCCGAAGACTGATCCCGGCGGCCCGCCCCCGGGCGGGCCGACCGCACCTGATCGCCCCCGGGCGGATCGGACGTGCTTGATGGGATGTATCCTGAACGCGGCGGGCCTGGTCCCGCCGCGTGCGTTTGTGCATGTCGCACCCTGAGGGGATGAGGATGGCTGTTTATTCGCGTATCGCCGGCACCGGCAGTGGCCTGCCCGAGAAGATCCTGACCAACAAGGACCTCGAGCAGTTCGTCGAAACCAGCGACGAGTGGATCGCCAGCCGCACCGGCATCCGCCAGCGCCACGTGGCCGCCGAAGGCGAGACCACCTGCGACCTCGCCGAGCGCGCCGCCCGCGCCGCGATGGAAGCCGCCGGCGTCACCGCCGCCGAGCTCGACATGATCGTCGTCGGCACCACCACGCCGGACCTGATCTTCCCGTCCACCGCCTGCCTGCTCCAGCATCGCCTGGGCGCCAACGGCTGCGCGGCCTTCGACGTCAACGCCGCCTGCTCGGGCTTCATTTACGCGCTCAGCGTGGCCGACAACTTCATCCGCGCCGGCAATGCGAAGACGGTGCTGGTGGTCGGCGCCGAGACGCTGACCCGCATGCTCGACTGGTCCGACCGCAACACCTGCGTGCTGTTCGGCGACGGCGCCGGCGCGGTGGTGCTCAAGGCCGACACCGAGGCCGGCATCCTGTCCACGCACCTGCACGCGGACGGCGGCAAGAAGGAGCTGCTGTACAACCCGGTCGGCGTCTCGGTCGGCTTCAAGCCGGAAGAGAAGAACGCCGGCGTGCGCGTGCTGATGACCGGCAACGAGGTCTTCAAGCACGCGGTGAAGGCGCTGGACGCGGTCGTGGACGAGACGCTGGAGGCCAACGGCCTGCAGAAGTCCGACCTCGACTGGCTGATCCCGCACCAGGCCAACCTGCGCATCATCGAAGCCACGGCCAAGCGCCTGGACATGCCGATGGACCGCGTCATCGTCACCGTGCACAAGCACGGCAACACCTCGTCGGGCTCGGTGCCGCTGGCGCTGGACGAGGCGGTGCGCTCGGGCAAGATCCAGCGTGGCCAGCTGCTGCTGCTCGAAGCCTTCGGTGGCGGGTTCACCTGGGGCTCGGCGCTCATCCGCTACTGATTCCCGGTGGCCGCGACCCTCGTCCGTCGCGTCGAGGCCGACGGGCGCGTCGCCTGGCGCAAGACCTATTCCGATGGCGGCACCCGCCGCCGCATCGCCGTGCTGCGCTGGGTCGCACGCCGGCTGGGCGCGAACGCGCTGCTCGCGCCGATCCCGCTGGGCCCGGCCGAGGCCTGCCGCACGGAGCAGGCCATGATCCGCCGCCTCGCGGCGCTGGGCGCGCACGTGCCCACCATCCTCCACGCGGGCGAGACCGAGCTGCTGCTCGCCGACCTCGGCCCCACGCTGTCGCAGACCTGCCGGGATGAAACCAACGCCGAGGCGCGTGCCGCCCTGGTGGCGCTGGGGCTGCAGGCGCTGCTCGAACTGCATCGCCGCGGTGGTTACCTCAGCCAGGCCTTCGCACGGAACATGACCCTGCGCGACGGCCGCGTCGGCTTCATCGACCTCGAGGAAGACCCGGCGACATTGATGCCGCTGGCGGCCGCGCAGGCGCGCGACGTGCTGTTCTACGCGCACTCCACCGCGCGCTTCCTCGCCGACCGGCCCGGCGCACACGCCGGCCTGCTGGCCGCGCACCTCGCGCAGGAATCGCCGGCGGTGCGTGCCGAGGTCTCGCACACCGCGCGCCGGCTGGCGGTGCTGGCGCCGCTGGCACGGCCCTTCGGCGCCCGTGCCCGCGCCGTCGCGGAGGCGCTGGTGAGCCTGCGGCAAGCGGCCGGCTGACCCTACGCTCAGGTACAGACGTTCGGCGCACCGGCTCGCTTATCATGGCGCGTTCACGACCCACGGATCGCTTCGGATGAGCCAGATGCTCGCTTTCGTTTTCCCCGGCCAGGGCTCGCAGTCGCTCGGCATGCTGGCCGAACTGGCGGCGGCGCATCCGGTCGTGCGCGCGGCGTTCGACGAAGCCTCCGAAGGCGCGGCGGTCGATCTCTGGGCGCTGTCGCAGCAGGGGCCGGAAGAGCAGCTCAACCAGACCGAATTCACGCAGCCCGCGCTGCTCGCCGCCGGCGTCGCCACCTGGCGCGCGTGGGAAGCGGCCGGCGGTCCGCGCCCG
Organism: Arenimonas metalli CF5-1; assembly: GCF_000747155.1. GTDB lineage: Bacteria > Pseudomonadota > Gammaproteobacteria > Xanthomonadales > Xanthomonadaceae > Arenimonas > Arenimonas metalli. The sequence continues at coordinate 12,136 of NZ_AVCK01000009.1, forward strand.
TCGCTGCTGGCCGGCCACAGCCTAGGCGAATACGCCGCGCTGGTGGCGGCCGGCGCGATCTCGCTGGCCGACGGCGCGCGCCTGGTGCGCGAACGCGGCCGCCTGATGCAGCTCGCCGTGCCCGCGGGCACCGGCGCCATGGCCGCGGTGCTCGGCGCCGAGGACGCGCAAGTCGCCGATGCCTGCCGCGAAGCCAGCGGCAGCGAAGTGGTGGTGCCCGCCAACTTCAACTCGCCCGGCCAGATCGTCATCGGTGGCCACGCCGCCGCGGTCGACCGCGCGATGGCCGCGCTGTCTGCGCAGGGCGTGCGCAAGATGGTGAAGCTCGCGGTGTCCGTGCCCTCGCACACCCCGCTGATGCGCGAGGCCGCCGACCGCCTGGCCGAAGTCATGGCCGGCATGGCCTGGCGCGAGCCGGCGCTGCCGGTGGTGCAGAACGTCGACGGCCAGGTGCACGCCGGGGTGCCCGCGATCCGCGAGGCGCTGGCGCGCCAGCTCTACCTGCCCGTGCGCTGGACCGACTGCGTGCAGTCCCTCGCCAGCCGCGGCGCCACCCGCATCGCCGAGTGCGGCCCGGGCAAGGTCCTGGCCGGCCTGTGCAAGCGCATCGACAAATCCCTCGACACCCGCGCCCTCGGCACCCCCGCCGACTTCGACGCGGCGCTGGTGGAGTGGAGAAGCTGATTCTTTTGCCACGGATGAACACAGATGAACACGGATAGGGCAGAAGACTATTCAGACGCGGATTGACGCGGATAAACGCGGATAGAACAGAGCAGGTTTGGTCTCGCCGCGCCCCAGTTTCCTTTGTTTTTGCTTTATCCGCGTTCATCCGCGTCAATCCGCGTCAAAAAACTCTTTTTGCTCTATCCGTGTTCATCTGTGTTCATCAGTGGCAAAACCGCTCTAAACCGGAGTAACCAAAGATGTCCGAAGTACTGAAGGGTGAAATCGCGCTGGTGACCGGTGCGAGCCGGGGCATTGGGGCGGCGATTGCCGCCGAGCTGGCCGCGCTGGGCGCGACGGTGATCGGCACCGCCACCACCGAGGCCGGCGCCGCCGCCATCGGCGAGCGGCTGGCGGGGCAGGGCGGGGCCGGGCGCAAGCTCGACGTCGCCAGCGGCGACGAGGTGGAGGCCGTGCTCGAGGAGATCGGCAAGACCTTCGGCCCGATCTCGATCCTGGTCAACAACGCCGGCATCACCCGCGACAACCTGCTGATGCGCATGAAGGAAGAGGACTGGCAGGCCATCCTCGACACCAACCTCAGCTCGGTCTTCCGCACGTCCAAGGCCGTGATGCGCGGCATGATGAAGGCGCGCAAGGGCCGCATCATCAACATCGCCTCGGTGATCGGCGTCACCGGCAATGCCGGCCAGGCCAACTACGCCGCGGCCAAGGCCGGCATCATCGCCTTCAGCAAGTCGCTGGCCAAGGAAATCGGCAGCCGCGGCGTCACCGTCAACGTGGTGGCCCCGGGCTTCATCCAGACCGACATGACCAAGGACCTGCCGGAAGCCTCGCGCGAGGCCCTCGTGGGCCAGATCGCCCTCGGCCGCCTCGGCGAGCCGGAGGACATCGCCCGGGCCGTGGCCTTCCTGGCCGGCCCGTCGGCGGCCTACATCACCGGCGAGACCCTGCACGTCAACGGCGGCATGTACATGCCCTAACCCCTTGTCGCGGCAGGATTTGATATAGAATCCCGCCGCCCGATCCAGGCCGCGGCGCGACAGGCGCCCGCCGCGGCTTCCTTTTCATTACAATGCGCCCGAACACATCCCTCCGGGAGGAGAACGATCCATGAGCAGCATCGAAGAACGCGTCAAGAAAATCGTCATCGAGCAGTTGGGCGTGAAGGAAGAGGAAGTCACCGTGAACGCCTCGTTCGTGGACGACCTCGGCGCCGACTCGCTGGACACCGTGGAGCTGGTCATGGCCCTCGAGGAAGAGTTCGAGTGCGAGATCCCGGACGAAGAGGCCGAGAAGATCACCTCGGTCCAGCAGGCCATCGATTACATCAAGGCCCACGTCAAGGCCTGAGTGCCTTAGCGTTGCCGACGCCAGGGCCGCGCTTGCGCGGCCCTGCGCGTTTGCGGGATCCGGCGGATACGCCGGCGCATGCGCGGCAAGGCCGTGCCCCCTGAATCCATGCGGAGTTTCGCCATGAGTCATCGTCGCGTCGTCGTCACCGGCATGGGCATCGTCTCGCCCATCGGCAACACCCTGGCCTCGGCCTGGGACAGCATCGAGGCCGGCCGCAGCGGCATCGGCGCGATCACCCACTTCGATGCCTCGGCCTACGCCACCCGCATCGCCGGCGAGGTGCGCGACTTCGACGCCAAGTCCTTCCTGCCGCCGAAGGACGTAAAGAAGATGGACACCTTCATCCACTACGGCCTCGCCGCCTGCTTCCAGGCCATGGACGACGCCGGGCTGGAAGTGACCGAGGCCAACGCCGAGCGCATCGGCGCCATCATCGGCGCCGGCATCGGCGGCGTGCGCGGCATCGAGGAAACCGCGATCACCCTGCACGAAGGCGGCCCGCGCAAGGTCTCGCCGTTCTACGTGCCCAGCACCATCATCAACATGCTGCCTGGCCAGCTGACGATCATGAAGGGCATCAAGGGCCCGAACTTCTCGGCGGTGTCGGCCTGCGCCACCTCCAACCATTCCATCGGCATCGCCATGCGCATGATCCAGTACGGCGACGCCGACATCATGGTCGCGGGCGGCGCCGAGCACGGCTGCACGCCCACTTCGGTCGGCGGCTTCTGCTCGATGAAGGCGATGTCCACCCGCAACGACGACCCGACCCGCGCCTCGCGGCCCTGGGACAAGGACCGCGACGGCTTCGTGCTCGGCGATGGCGCCGGCATCCTGATCCTCGAGGAATACGAGCACGCCAAGGCCCGCGGCGCCCGCATCTACTGCGAGCTCGCCGGCTTCGGCGCCAGCTCCGACGCCTTCCACATGACCGCGCCGAGCGAGAACGGCGACGGCGCGGCGCGCTGCATGCGCGCGGCGCTCAAGGACGCCGGCGTCAACGCCGACCAGGTCGGCTACCTCAACGCGCACGGCACCTCGACGCCGCTGGGCGACCTCGGCGAGACGATGGCGATCAAGACCGCCTTCGGCGACCACGCCCGCGAGATGATGGTCAGCTCCACCAAGTCCATGACCGGCCACCTGCTCGGCGCCGCCGGCGGCGTGGAGGCGGTGTTCTCGGTGATGGCGCTGCACACCGGCGTGATCCCGCCCACGATCAACCTCGAGAACCCGGGCGAAGGCTGCGACCTCGACTACGTGCCCAACGTCGCCCGCCGCAAGCAGGTGGACGTGGCGGTCTCGAACGGCTTCGGCTTCGGCGGCACCAACGGCACCCTGGTCTTCCGCCGGCTCTGAGCCTGCGACGGGCGGTCCCGCGATGCTGATCCGCGCGCTGCCGCCCGGCACCGACCTGCTGCGCCTGCAGTCGGCCGACCCCGCGCGTTTCCCGCTGCTGCTCGAATCCGTGGCGGGCGGCAACGCGCTCTCGCGCTGGGACCTGCTGCTGGCCACGAACGGCGAGGGCCTGCGGCTCGACGCCGACGGCCAAACGCGGCGGCTGGACGGCGCGACGGTCGAGGGCGATTTCCTTGCGGCGCTGGACGCGGACTGGCGCGCCCATGCGGTGCAGGGAACGGCCGGGTCGAGCCACGGCGCGGCGGTAGAGGTGCCCCGCGCGGGTGCCGCGGCTGGCGCCGACGCCGACGCACGCGCCGACGCCAGCCCCGACGCCAGCCCCGACGGGACCGTGTTGCCGTTCCGCGGCGGGTGGGGCCTGTTCCTGGCCTACGAACTCGCCGCCCAGGTCGAATCCCGGCTCGCGCTGCCGACGGCCCCGGGCCCGCTGCCGGTGGCGCTGGCGCTGCGCTGCCCCGCGGCGGTGCTGCGCGATCGCGCCAGCGGCCGCTGCTACGCCGTTGCCGAACCCGGCGCCGAGGCGCTGCTGGACCTGCCCGCGCCGGCGCCGCCGGCGAATCCGCGCGCGTTCGCGCCGCCGCGATTGTCGGAGGACGCCCCCGCGCGCTTCCTCGACGGCGTCGCCCGCATCCACGACTACCTGCGCGCCGGCGATGTCTTCCAGGTCAACCTCTCGCGCGCCTGGCGCGCGGAGTTCGACGCCGCGCCGGACCCGGCGGACGTCTACGCCCGCCTGCGCGAGGCCAACCCGGCGCCGTTCGCCGGCCTGCTGCGCGTCGGCGACGCGGCGCTGCTGAGTTCTTCGCCCGAGCGGCTGGTGTCGGTGCGCGGTCGCCGCGCCGAGACGCGGCCCATCGCCGGCACCCGCCCGCGCTTCCCCGGCGACGACGAGGCCGCGCGCATCCGCGACCTGGTCGGCAACCCGAAGGAGCGCGCCGAGCACGTGATGCTGATCGACCTCGAGCGCAACGACCTCGGCCGCGTCTGCCGCCCGGGCACGGTGCGGGTGGATGAGCTGATGACGGTGGAGAGCTACGCCCACGTCCACCACATCGTCTCCAACGTCGGCGGCGAGCTGCGCGAGGGCGTCACGCCCGGCGAGGTGATCCGCGCGGTCTTCCCCGGCGGCACCATCACCGGCGCGCCGAAGGTGCGCTGCATGGAGATCATCGCCGAGCTCGAGGGCGAAGGCCGCGGCCCCTACACCGGCGCGCTGGGCTACCTCGGGCGCGACGGCGACCTCGACCTCAACATCCTGATCCGCAGCGCCTGGCTCCGGGGCCGCGAACTCCAGTTCCGCACCGGCGCCGGCATCGTGGTGGATTCCGACGCGGCGCGCGAGCTCGACGAGACCCGCGCCAAGGCCCGGGGCCTGCTGCGTGCGCTGGGAGCGCAAGGATGAGCACCGCCGACGTTGCCATCTATCGCGGCCGCGAGCGCCTCGCCGCCGTGGACGCCACCGACCGCGGCCTTGCCTACGGCGACGGCGTGTTCGAAACCCTGCGTGTCCATGCTGGCGCACCCGTGTGGTGGGACGCGCACGTGGCGCGGCTGCGGCACGGCGCCGCGCGCCTCGGCATCGCGGCGCCGGACGCGGCCTGGCTGCGCAATGAAGTCGATGCGCTGATGGCCGGGCAGGGCGGTCCGGGCGTGCTCAAGCTGGTGCTTACGCGCGGTACCGGCGGCCGTGGCTACCGCGTCCCCGACGAGGCCGCGCCCACGATGGTCCTTTCGCGCCACCCGCTGCCGCCGCCCGCGCCCGGGCCGCTGGTCGTGCGCTGGTGCCAGCTGCGCATGGCGCTGCAGCCGGCGCTGGCGGGGCTCAAGCACCTCAACCGGCTCGAACAGGTGCTGGCGCGCGCGGAGTGGCGCGACGAGGCGATCCACGAGGGCCTGCTGCTGGACGCCGCCGGGCGCGTCGCCTGCGCGACCGCCGCCAACGTGTTCGCGCGCATCGATGGCCGCTGGCTGACGCCGCGGGTGGACGCCTGCGGCGTGGCCGGCATCGCTCGCGCCTGGGTCCTGGCGAACGTGCCGGACGCCGCCGAGGCCACGCTGCAGCCCGCCGATGTCGAAGGGGCCGACGCGCTTTTCCTGTGCAATGCCGTGCGGGGTATCCTGCCGGTCGGCCGCCTGGGGGATCACGCCTGGGCGCCGCACCCGGCGCTGGCGGAACTGCAGCGCCAACTGGGCCGGGCTGAGCCGGCATTCGAAGGGAGCTAGGTTTTGGCGAAGAAGCAGTCCTCGCATCGCGCGCTCAAGGCGGTCTTCGCCCTGTTGCTGCTGGCCGGCGTCGCCGTCGGCGGCTGGCTGTGGCAGCAGTACAGGGGCTTCGCCGACACGCCGATCGCACTGGCCGGCACCGAGCGCATCCTGGTGGTGGAGCGCGGCGACGGCTTCCAGGACATCCTGGGCAAGCTGCGCGAGCTCGGCGTCACCGAGGGCCACGACCTCGAATGGAAGGCGCTCGCGCACGAGATGCAGGTGATCGCCCGGCTCCAGGTCGGCGACTACAGCATCCGCCACGGCATTACCCCGCGCGAGCTGCTGACCAAGCTCGAGAGCGGCAAGGTCATCCAGCACCGCTTCACCGTGGTCGAAGGCTGGAGCTTCCGCGAGCTGCGCGCGGCCATGGCCAAGGATGAAATCCTGGCGCAGTCGCTGCCCGCGATGGACGACGACGCGGTGATGACCGCGATCGGGCGCCCGGGCCAGCATCCCGAGGGCCGCTTCCTGCCCGAGACCTACCACTACACCCGCGGCGCCAGCGACCTCGACCTGCTGCGCCGCGCCGGGCTGGCCATGGACAAGGCAGTGGCCGACGCCTGGGAAGCGCGCGCCAGCGGCATCCCGGTGGAAACGCCGGAGCAGTTGCTGATCCTGGCCTCGATCATCGAGAAGGAAACCGGCAAGGCGTCCGAGCGTCCCGAGATCGCCGGTGTGTTCAGCCGCCGCCTGAAGCTGGGCATGCGGCTGCAGACCGACCCGACCGTGATCTACGGCATGGGCAGCAATTACGCCGGCAACATCCGCCGCAGCGACCTCACCACCGACACGCCCTACAACACCTACACCCGCGGCGGCCTGCCGCCGACGCCGATCGCGATGCCCGGCCGCGACGCGCTGATGGCCGCGGCCAAGCCGGCCGACGGCGACACGCTCTACTTCGTGGCCCGCGGCGACGGCAGCCACGTGTTCTCGGCGACGCTGGCCGAGCACAACCGTGCGGTCGCCTGCTACCAGCTCAAGCGCTGCCGATGAGCGCGACCGGCCTGTTCATCAGCATCGAAGGCGGCGAGGGCGCGGGCAAGTCCACCGTCATCGCCGCGCTGCAGGAGGCGCTGGCCGCGACCGGTCGCGAGGTCGTGCTGACCCGCGAACCGGGCGGCACGCCCGAGGGCGAGGCGATCCGCGCGCTGCTGCTGGATCCTGCCAACTCGCTCGCCGCCGAGACCGAGCTGCTGCTGATGTTTGCTTCCCGCGCGCAGCTGGTTCGTCAGCTGATCCGCCCGGCCCTGGCGCGCGGCGCCGTGGTCGTGGCCGATCGCTTCACCGACGCCAGCTTCGCCTACCAGGGCGGCGGCCGCGGCCTCGACATGGGCCGCATCGCCGAGCTCGAGCGTTGGGCCGCGGGCATCAAGCCCGACCTCACCCTGCTGCTCGACGTCGGCGTGGCCCAGGGCCTCGCCCGCGCCCGCGCCCGCGGCGGCGAACCGGACCGGATCGAACGCGAGCGCGAGGATTTCTTCGAGCGCGTGCGCGCCGTTTACCTCGCGCGTGCGGCGGCCGAGCCGGCGCGGTTCCGCGTGGTCGATGCCAGCCAGCCCGTGCAGGCCGTGCGCGAAGCGGTGCAGGCCGCGCTGGCCGGGTGGCTGGGGTCGCGCCCGTGACGACGCTGGCGCCGTGGCAGCAGCGCGTGCTCGACGGCGCGCTGGCCTCGCTGGCGGAAGACCGGCTGGGCCACGCGCTGCTGTTCGCCGGCGCCGCGCACATGGGCAAGCTGGCCGTGGCGGAACGCCTGGCGTCGCGGCTGCTTTGCAGCACGCCGGGCCCGGATGGCCTGGCCTGCGGCGCCTGCCGCGGCTGCCAGCTGATGGCGGCCGGCACCCATCCGGACTTCAAGTTCGTCAGCTTCATTCCCAACGACAAGGGCGACAAGCTGCGCAGCGAGATCATCGTCGACCAGATGCGCGAGCTGGGCCACTGGTTCTCGCTGACGCCGCAGATGGGCGGCGCCCAGGTCGCGCTGATCAGCCCGGCGCACGCGATGAACCTCAATGCCTCCAACGCCCTGCTCAAGACGCTGGAGGAACCCTCGCGCGCGCGCTACCTGCTGCTGGTCACCGACCACCCCGGGCGCCTGCCGGCCACGATCCGCAGCCGCTGCCAGCGGCTGGCGTTCCGGCCGCCGGCGAGGGCCGAGGGCGAGGCCTGGCTGCGGTCGCAGGGCCACGCCGGCGCCAGCCTCACGGCGGCGCTGGACGCGGCCCGCGGCCACCCCGGCGTGGCCGCGGCCTGGCTGGCCGAGGGTGGCATGCCGCTGCGGGCCGAGGTCCAGGCCGAGCTCAATGCGCTGGCGGCCGGGCGGCAGACGCCGGTGGCGCTGGCCCAGCGCTGGCTGGCGGACGGGCAGGGCGAGCTGCGCCTGCGCTTCGCGGCCGAACTGGCGCTGGAAGGCTTGGCCCGCCACCTCGGCGCCGGCAGCCCGGCCGGCTTGACCCTGCCGCCGGAAATCCAGAAGCTGGCCGCCTGGTTCGACGGCATCAACCGCGCCCGCGAGCAGCTCTCGCTGCCCGCGCTGCGGCACGACCTGGCGCTGGCCGGTCTGCTGCTGGAATGGCGTAGCATGTTCAAGGACACGGCAATGCAGGGAGCACGGCGATGATGGGTGGCGCAGGCGCAAGGCAGGGCATCCTGTCGCTGGCGATCAAGGACAAGGCGGCGCTGTACAACGCCTACATGCCCTTCGTGAAGGGTGGCGGCATCTTCGTGCCCACCACCAAGCGCTATGCCCTCGGCGACGAGGTCTTCATCCTGCTGTCGCTGATGGAAGAGAAGGACCGCCTGCCGGTCGCCGGCAAGGTCGTCTGGATCACCCCGGCCGGCGCGCAGGGCAATCGCGGTGCCGGCATCGGCGTGCAGTTCGCCGAAACGGCCGAGGCCGACGCGGTGAAGGGCAAGATCGAGACCTTCCTGGCCGGCACGCTGGAAGCCGACAAGCCCACGCACACGATGTAAGCGCGGCTGCGCCGCGCTTCAGCCGATCCGGCCGCTGAGCCACAGGCCCAGCACCACGCCCGACAGGCCCAGCACCACGCCGGCGATCGCACCGATCCGGCCGAGTAGTTTCTCCCGCTTCTGGCGGCGCGCGGCGCCGATCGGGTCGACCGCGAGTTCGTGGGCACGGCGTCGCGCGAGGATGCGCGGGAACCACCAGCCGGACGCGAACACCATGCCCGCCGTGAAGCCGATCGTGATCGCGAGATGCGGGATCCAGCCCGGCACCCGGGCCACCCAGACGATGGCGAGTGAAAAACCAACCACCAGGGCGCTGGTGAACAGCGCGTAGGCCCGCACCTCGCGGCGTTCGCGCGCGTCGTAGGGGTCGCGCAGCAGCTTGCGCACGCCGAACCAGACGCCCCACAGCCCGCCCGCGACGCCGGCGAAGGCGCCGCCCAGCGCCCCGGCGCCCAGCTTGGCCAGGCCGTTGGCGGTGCCGAGCGCGCCGGCGCCCAGCGCCGTGGCAGCCGCCGCCGGCGGCGCGCCGACCATCAGCATCGTCGCGACCGCCGCGGTGAAGCCGGCGCCCGGCGCCGTGCTGCGCGCGAACTCGCCCAGCCGCGCCAGCAGCTCCTCGCGCACCTTCTCGCGCGCCCGCGACAGGCGCTTGCGCACCGCGGCGTCCTGCAGTCCGAGCAGCCCGGCGACCTGGCGCGAGCTCTGGCCTTCGCGGTAGTAGAGCAGCAGCACCTCGCGCGATTCCTCCGGCAGCGCGTCGATGACGCCGGCCGCCACGGCGCGCGCCTGGTCGGTGGCCAGCTGCTCGTCGGGGCCCGGCTGTGGATCGGCGACGGTGGCGATCAGGGCCTCGACGTCGGTGGCGGGATTGGCGCGCAGGCCCTGCGCGCGCAGGTGGTCGCGGGCGAGGTTGCGGGTGATCTGGCGCAGCCAGGGCAGGAAGCTGGCGCGGTTGTTGAGCTTGCGCAGGTTCTGCCAGGCCGAGAGGAAGGCCTCCTGGGCGATGTCCTCGCTGGCCGGCACGTCGCGCACGATCGCGAGTGCGATCGAGGTGACGGTGGTCTGGCAGCCGGCCACGATGCGGCCGTAGGCGTCGCGGTCGCCGCGGGCGGCGGCCGGCAGGTGGGTGTCGATCAGTGAATCAAGGATGTCGCTCATGGCGTGCTCCCGGGGGGGGCAAGCCCAGGGACGCACCGGCGCGGCGGATGTGACCGCCGCGCCGGGAAGACCGTCAGGGGCAGCTCTTGCGGGCCGAGAGCAGCGCGGTGGCGCGGGCCTCGTTCCAGGCGCCCGCCAGCGGGCTGAGCAGCGGGGCGCTGACGGCGATGTTGGTGAGGCCGCGCAGCCCGTCGTCGTTGGTGCCGATCGTGCGCGTGAGCTGGCCGGTGAAGCGCGAGCTCGTGGGCATGTGGCCGCAGGTCGGGCAGAAGCCGGTGAGCTGCTCCAGCGGCACCGTGGTCACGGCCTCGTTCCATGGCTTGGCGCCGATCAGCCAGCGTGCGACGCCCTCGGCGTCGTACAGGTAGGAGACGTAGATCTCCTGGTCCGCCTCGTACTGCGCGCTGTAGCCGAAGCCGTTGAGGGTGGGCGAGAACCAGTGGCCGGTCGCATTGAGCGGCTGGCCCGCCGAGATCGGGCAGGCGCCGCCGCCCAGGCGGACCAGGGTCTCGCTGCCAGCGTCGCCGTCGAGGTTGTAGGAGAACTCCATCTCGGTGGCGCTGATCGGCGTGATCACCAGGTCGCCGACCACGGTGGAGGTGGTCTGGCTGCCGTTCCAGCCCACCCGGAACAGCGGGGCGTTCCAGATGCCGCTGGCGCCCGGCGCCGCGGCCTGGCTGTAGTACCAGGTCGGGGTGCCGTCCTCGCGGTAGGTGTACCAGACCGACACCCACTGGTCGCCGGCGAAGTCGACGAAGATGCCGTGGCCCGACCGCAGCGGGTTGAAGTACTGGCCGCTCTGGAAGGCCGGCGCGGCGGCCTGGCTCTCGACGCGCGCCGTCACCGTGGCCTCGTTGTAGACCAGGGACGAGCTCGAGGGCCGGCCCAGGCCGATCATCCAGCGCTCCGGGCCGACGGCGCCGGCGCTGCGGTTGATCACGATTTCCTTGGTGGTCGCGGTGCCGGTGTCCTGCACCTGCGCGGCGCCGCGGTCCACGCCCGGGGCGAGCAGGGGCGAAGCGGCGATCGCGCGCGGCACCGCCGGGCTGGCGAACAGGTCCACGTCCACGGTCGAGACCACGCGCACGCGCGCGGAGTTGACGTGCGGCGGCAGCACGAACTGCATCCGGGTCTCGTTGTAGTCGCGCGTCACCTGCCAACGCGACGCCGCCACCGAGACCGGGCGGTTGTCGCCCAGGGTGATGGGCGCGGGCATCATGTCGCGCAGCGTGAGCTGCAGGTTGCGCGTGGCGGCCACCACCGACGGCGAGGACTCCACCACCAGCTGCACCGGGAAGGCGCTGTTGAAGGGCGCCTGCAGGCCGCTCCACGACAGCCGCGCGGTAATCGTGGCGCCGGGCGCCGCGCGGGTGGGGCCGGTCAGCGTGAAGCTGCCCGTGCCGCCGTACACCACGCGCCAGCGCGCATCGGTCAGCGCCGGCAGGCCGGTGAAGGTGACGTCCATGTGGCCGCGCGTGCTGTTGATCTGGCGCGCGTCGCCGTCGGCGGGCTGGAACCAGGCGGCCACCAGCGGCATGGTCTCGGCCAGGCTGCGGGCGACGTCGGCTTCGGGCGTGCCGCAGGGCAGGTTGTCGCACTCAGGGTGGCTGACCAGCGGGTTGGAGAAGATGTTGGCCGGTCGCTGGCTGCCGGTGCCGTAGGCCATCACCGTGCTGAAACCGTCCTGGCCGGCCGGCGTGATGCGGTAGCCGTGCGAGTAGGTGTGCGCCGCGTTGCGGGCGCCGCCGGTGGTGTCGATGTCGTGGGTCTGGCCGAGGTTGTGGCCGATCTCGTGGGCGATGGTGGTGGACAGGCAGAAGAAGCCGTTGTCGGTGCCGTGGTTGGCGTTGAAGTAGCCCGAGTTCTGCTGGAACGGGATGTTGCCCGGGCTGTTGCCGCTGCCGTTGACGTAGCCGACGCCGCAGCTGCCGGAGTCGCTGTTGAGGTAGCGGCGCACCAGGCCCACCAGGTCGGCGCCGTGGCGGTGGCGCAGCTTGGCCAGCTGCATCGCCAGCGGATGCGCGCCGGCGCCGTTCCAGGCGCGCATCAGCGCGAGCGTGTCGCTGTTCGAGCCGGTGTCGGGGTAGTCCACGCGCGGCGTGGCCACGAGGCGGAAGCGGCCTTCGACGCCGGCGTTGGCCAGCGCGGTGTTGCCCAGGTCGATGCGGTTCTGCAGCAGCGCGCGGGTGCCGCTGTCGCTGCCGACATAGGTCGCCAGGCCCGGCGTGTAGGCCAGCAGGATGTCGATGCGGTTGTGGTTGGACTGCAGGGTGGGCGCCGGGCGCGCCGCCAGTTCCTTCTGCATGGCGACCAGGTCGCTGGCGTCCGGGATCACCGCGTCGTCGACCTGCACGGCCGAGCGCTCGCCGATGTCGACCGCGAGGTCCTCCATCAGGCGCGGCTGGCCCGCCACGGTCTCGATGTAGAGCAGGCTGCCATTGGCGCGCGGCGCCTGGCCGAACACCGCGTCGCCGGCGAAGGTGAACACCGCCTCGAAGCCGGGCAGGTCGCCTTCGCGGCGGCCGACCCAGGTGGTGATGCCGTTCGCATGCTCGGTGTGCGAGAGGTATTCGTAGACGAGTTCACCGCCGTCCGGATCGGGCACGGTGATACGGCTACCCGAAGCGACGGCGGCCTCGAGCGCCTCGAAGTCGATCGCCAGCGGGCGGAAGCGCAGCAGGCGGTCGTGCTCGACCTTGTCGCCGAGCTTGAAGGGGCGATGGCCCGGCTTGCCGTCGGCGGCCATCGACGAAGACGAGGCGAAGGCCAGCGCGATCGCCAGCGAGACGCAGGGAAGGAGGGCGATGCGCATGACCGTGGAGCTCCGTGACGCGGGGAATGTCCGGATGTTCGCACGGGGCGGCATGCCCCTCAAGGCGCGTCTGCCGCGCCGTCTTCACGCCATCAGCGCGCGCACCAGCAGTCCGCCGCCCATGATCACGACGATGAACAACAGCGCCATCCGGATCTTGGTCATGCGGGCCGCGGGAGACTGGCTCGCGGGATCGCGGAAATTCAGGTGCTCGGGCAGGTAGCTGGCGTCGCGCGTGGCCTCGAGCAGGCCGGCCTCGTGCAGGATCTGCCGCGCCTGCTTGAAGTCGTCGGGCTTGATCACCCACAGCGCCGGCTGCTGGCTGGGGTCGTGGTTCTTGGCGCTGTAGCTGAACTCGCGGCGGCTCACGCCCTTCCAGCTGCGGCCCTGGGTGATCTTGGTCTCGATGCCGGCCGCGTTGAGCATCTGCTCGACCCGCTCGACGTTCTCCAATCGCACCGACGTGAAGACCTGGCGCATCAGCGGGCCTCCGGGGCGTCGGGCAGCACGCGGATCAGGCCTTCCTGCGCGGTGGACGCGACCAGGCGGCCATCGCGGGTGTAGATCTGCCCGCGCGAGAGCCCGCGCGCGCCCTGCGCGCTCGGGCTGTCGATCGAATACAGCAGCCAGTCGTCGGCGCGGAACGGCCGGTGGAACCACATCGCGTGGTCGAGCGAGGCCATCTGCACGTTCGGCTGGTAGTAGCTGATGCCGTGCGGGAAGGTGGCGGTGCCGAGCAGGTGGAAGTCGGACGCGTAGGCCAGCAGCGCCTGGTGCAGCACCGGCGAATCGCCGACCTCGCCGTTGAGCTTGAACCACACCTGCTGGAACGGCGGGCGCTTGGGCGGCTTGAGTTCGTCGCGCGGGTACACCGGTCGGATCTCGAACGGCCCCATGCGCGAGAGCCAGCGCTGCGCCTTCGGCGGCAGCTGGGCGAGCTGCTCCGGCGTGGGCGCGGCCACCGGCTCGATGTCCTCGGGGCGCGGCACTTCCGGCATCGACAGCTGGTGCTCGTTGCCCGGCTCGGGTTCCTGGAACGAGGACGCGAACACGAAGATCGGCTTGCCGTGCTGGATCGCGGTGACGCGCCGCACCGAGAAGCTGTTGCCGTCGCGCGAGCGGTCCACGTCGTAGACGATCGGGTGCTCGACGTCGCCGGCGCGCAGGAAATAGGCGTGGATCGAGTGCACCTGGCGGTTCTCGTCCAGCGTCTGCTGGGCCGCGGACAGGGCCTGGCCCAGCACCTGCCCGCCGAAGACGTACTTGGTGCCGATGTCGCGGCTCTGGCCGCGGAACAGGTTGTCCTCGAGGCGCTCGAGGCGGAGCAGGTCGACCAGTTCGGCGGCGACGGATGAGGTCATGGGGACTCCGGGGTTTCGGCCGGGGATTATAGCCGCCGCGGCGGGTGGCCCCGGGCTCAGGGGCGGATGCGCGCCAGCGGCACCGCGTCCAGCACCCGCGACCACGGGAACCGCGGGCCCGGGTCGCGCTTGCGGAACACCAGTGCCTCGAGGTTGTCGCTCGACACCACGCGGGTCTGGTCCAGGTCCTCGTGGCCGGCGATGAACTCCAGCGCCGGCAGGGTGGCCGCCAGCTGCCGCAGCAGGGCGACGAGGGTGTCCACCTGGGCTTCGGTGTAGGGCTCGTCCATCGCCTGCCGGCGGGAATCGAGCCAGTCCGGGTAGCGGCCGGCGTTCACCAGCTCGATGCCGACCGAGCGCTCGTTGTAGCCGCGGGTGTGGTGGGCGACGCGGTCGGGCGCGACGAACTCGTGCAGGCTGCCGTCGCGGTCGATGTAGTAGTGGCCGCTGTTGCCGGTGCCGGTGTCGTAGAGCACGCGTTCGCCGTACTCACGCGCCAGCGCGAGGTCGGGCAGCTCGGTGCAGTGGATCACCACCAGGTCCACGCGGGCCGGGTCGCGGGCCTCGAGCCGGTCCGCGTAGGGCAGGGGCCAGGGCCGGATCTCGGGGGCGTTCGGCGGGGGGGCGGGCATGGCCGCATGCTAACATCGCGTCCCTTCCGGAGCCCCCTGATGCCCTTTCCCGCCGACTCCGCGCTTGGCGCACTGATGGCCACGCTGCCGCGTCCCGGCCAGGTCCGCTGGATCGGCCTGCGCCCGGCCCGCGACGTCCCGATGCAGGAAGTGGACCGGGTCGAGGTCGTCGCCGGCAAGGGCCTGGTGGGCGACCGCTACAAGAGCGGCAGCGGCAAGCGCGGCATCACGCTGATCCAGGCCGAGCACCTGCCGGTGGTGGCGGCGCTGAGCGGCCTGGCCGAGGTGTCGCCCGCGACCCTGCGCCGCAATGTCGTCGTGTCGGGCTTGCCCGTGATCGCGCTCAAGGGCCGGCGCTTCCGCATCGGCAGCGCGGTGTTCGAGGGCACCGGCGACTGCGACCCGTGCTCGCGCATGGAGGCCGCGCTCGGTCCCGGTGGCTACAACGCGATGCGCCAGCACGGCGGGCTCTGCGCGCGCGTGCTGGCGTCCGGCAGCTTCGCGCTCGGCGATGCGGTCGAACCGCTCGCGCCGGAGGACGCCACGTGAGCGGCCACGTCATCATTTCCCACGGGCTGGAAAGCGGCCCGGAGGCCAGCAAGGCCGCCGCGCTCGCCCGCGTCGCCGGCGCGCTGGGCTGGACCCACGAGCGCCCCGACTACCGCGACCTCGACGTGCTCGGCCCGCTGGGCGACGTCCCGGGCCGCATCCTGCGGCTGGGCGCGCGCGCCCACCTGGCCACGCGCAAGCCGCTGGTGCTGGCGGGCTCCAGCATGGGTGCCTACATCTCCGGCCACGTCTCGCGCGAAGTGCCGGTGGCCGGCCTGTTCCTGATGGCGCCGCCGGTGGCGCTCGACGTCGCGCCCGGGCCGCTGCACGCGGCGATGGTGCCGACGCGCATCATCCACGGCTGGGAAGACGAGCTGATCCCGGCGCTCGATGTCGTGCGCTGGGCCCAGCGCCGGCAGGACACGCTGCTGCTGGTGCCCGACAGCCATCGCCTCGCGGCGCACGTCGAGTTCTGCGCCGAGGAATTCGGCCGCTTCCTGCAGATGCTGGCCTCGTGAAGTTCTTCGTCGCCTGCGCCAAGGGCCTGGAGTACCTGCTCGCCGACGAGCTGGTGGCGCTGGGCGCGACCCGCGCCACCGCCGCGCTCGCGGGCGCCAACGCCGAAGGCGATGCCGAGGCGGCGTATCGCGCGGTGATGCATTCGCGCCTCGCCAGCCGCGTGCTGTGGCCGCTGGCCGAGTTCGACTGCGCCAACGAGAACGACCTCTACCAGGGCGTGCACGCGATCGACTGGCCTGCGCACCTCGACCCCGAGGGCACGCTGGCGGTGGACGCCCACGTCTCCGGCCCGGCGCTCACGCACGAGCGCTACGCCGCGCAGCGCGCCAAGGACGCCGTGGTCGACCGCATGCGCGCCGCGCACGGCGTGCGCCCGTCGGTGGACACCGAGTCGCCCGACCTGCGCCTGAGCCTGGTGGTGCGCAAGGGCCGCGCCATCGTCTCGATCGATCTCGGCGGCGGCCCGCTGCACCGCCGCGGCTGGCGCCAGTCGCAGGGCGACGCGCCGCTAAAGGAAAACCTGGCGGCGGCGATGCTGCTGCGCGGCCACTGGCCGAAGCTCTACGCGGAGGGCGGCGCGCTGCTCGACCCGATGTGCGGCAGCGGCACGCTGCTGATCGAAGGCGCGCTGATGGCCGCCGACGTGGCGCCCGGCCTGCATCGCCTGCAGGGCGCGCTGCCGACGCGCTGGCGCGGCTTCGACGAAGACCTCTGGCAGCGGATCGAAGCCGAGGCCCGCGAGCGCGCCGTGGCCGGGCGTGCCGCGCTGCGGCCGGCGTTCTTCGGCGCCGACCTCGACCCCGCGGCGCTGCATGCGGCCGTGGCGAACGCGGATCGCGCCGGCCTGGCCGAGCTCATCCGCTTCGACCGCGCGGCCATCGCCTCGCTGAAGGCGCCGGGCCCCGCGCGCGGGCTGGTCGTCTGCAACCCGCCTTACGACGCCCGCCTGGCGGCGGATGCCGCGCTGTACCGCGAGCTCGGCGACGCCCTGCGCCGCGCCGTGCCGGACTGGCGCGCGGTGCTGCTGTGCGGCTCCGACGAGCTGGCGCAAGCCACCGGCCTGCGCGCCGCCAAGCGCTACGCCTTCTTCAACGGTGCGCTGGAATGCGCGCTGATGGTCTGCGATCCACTGCAGCCGCCGGCGCGGGCGCCGCGCGAGGCGAAGCCGCTGTCGGACGGCGCCCAGATGGTCGCCAACCGGCTGCGCAAGAACCTCAAGCGCTTCAAGTCCTGGCGCGAGCGCGAGGGCGTGTTCGCCTGGCGCGCCTACGACGCCGACCTGCCGGAGTACTCGGCGGCCGTGGACGTGTACGAGGAGGCTGACGGCGAGCGCCGCAGCTTCGTGCACGTGCAGGAATACGAGGCGCCGTCGACCATCCCGGAAGCCGACAGCCGGCGCCGCTTCGGCGAACTGCTGGACGCGGTGCGCGAGGTGTTCGCGGTGCCGCCGGCGCAGGTCTCGATCAAGACCCGCGCGCGCGGCAAGGGCGGCAGCAAGTACGGGCGCATGGACCGGCGGGACGAGTTCATCGCCGTGCAGGAGGGCCGGGCGAAGCTGCTGGTGAACCTGTTCGACTACCTCGACACCGGCCTGTTCCTGGACCACCGCCCGGTGCGCCTGCGCATCGGCCGCGAGTCGGCCGGAAAGCGCGTGCTGAACCTGTTCGCCTACACCGGCGCGGCCAGCGTGCACGCGGCGGTGGGCGGCGCGGCCAGCACCACCAGCGTCGACCTCTCGGGCACCTACCTCGAGTGGGCCGGCCGCAACCTCGCGCTCAACGGCGCCGCCGGCCGCGCCCACCAGCTGGTGCAGGCGGACGCCATGGCCTGGCTGCTGGCCGACCGCGGCGAGTACGACCTGATTTTCTGCGACCCGCCGACCTTCTCGAACTCGGCCCGCGCCGAGGACTTCGACACCCAGCGCGACCACGTGCGCCTGCTGCGCGCCTGCGTGGCGCGGCTGGCGCCGGGCGGGCTGCTGCTGTTCTCGAACAACTTCCGCAAGTTCCGGCTCGACGAGGCGGCGGTGGCGGAGTTCGCGACCTGCACCGAGATCAGCGCGAAGACGATCGATCCCGACTTCGAGCGCAATCCGCGCATCCATCGCTGCTGGGAGCTGCGCCGGGCCTGAGCCCGGCGCGGCGGTCAGTCGTCGGCCGCGGCCTTCGTGCCGGTGGCCAGGGCATAGGTTTCATCGTCGACGATGCGCACGTCGCGGATGTCGCAGCTGCCCTGGCGCGAGCCGATGGAGCCGAAGATCACCTTGTCGCCCGGGCTCCCGCAAACGCGGCCCGTGATGCTGTCGCCGACGAAGACGAGGCTTACGCCGAGGTTGTCGCGGCATTCGCCCCACAGATCCACCCGGTACTTGCGGCGGCCGCCGTCGACGAACAGCGCGCCGTCCTGGCTGTTGTGCCAGGTGCGCACGTCCTGCGGGTACAGGCATCCGGGCTGGCCCTTGGCGGCCATCGCCGCCTGGACGCCGGCCTGGTCCGGTCCGGGGCGCGTATCCGCGCCGCCGGCCGTGCAGGCCGCCAGGACAAGGAGGGCCGGGGCGATCACGGGGAGGGTGCGGTTCATGGCGGCGTCCTGCGCGGGGTGGGCCGCGAGTGTGGTCGAGCCAAACTTAACCCGCGCGAAACATCCCCGGCCGCATTATGCTTGGGCCATGACCCGACCCGGCGCCACCACTACCCCGCACGGCTGGACCTTCTTCCGGCAATGGCTGAAGAACCCGCTGGGCGTGGCCGCGATCTCGCCGTCCAGCCCGCAGCTGGCGCGCCAGATGATGTCGGAGCTGCCGCGCGGCGCCCGCCGCGTGATCGAACTCGGCGGTGGCACCGGCGTGTTCACGCAGGCGCTGCTCGACCACGGCATCTCGCCCTCGGAGCTGCTGGTGCTCGAACTCAACGAAGAACTGCACCAGCACCTGCAGAAGCACTTCCCGCAGGTGCAGGTCGCCTGCGCGGATGCCCGCGACCTCGCCGAGCTGGCGTCCGCGCGCGGCTTCGGCCCCGAGGCGCCCGCCGATGCCGTGATCTCCGGCCTGGGCCTGCTGTCCATGCCCAAGGCCACGCAGCAGGCCATCCTGTCGGCCGCGTTCGACTGCCTGCAGCCGCAGGGCCGCTTCATCCAGTTCACCTACGGCCCGGCCAACCCGGTCGCGAAGGAAGTGGTCGAGGCGCTCGACCTCAACGCGCGCCGCGGCAGCTTCACCTGGTGGAACGTGCCGCCGGCCACCGTCTACGTCTATTCCCGCCGCGTCTCCCGCGCCATCCCCCCGCGCTCCATGCGCTGAGGAAACGAGGCGTGCGCTTTGCGCACGACATGTGACTTCGAGGCAGCGCCGCCGCACACCGATACAGGTCTTCGGCCCGACTCGGGAGCGTCATCCTGACCACCGATGTCGGCCGTTCCGGCCTCCTGCCTCCACTTCCGAAGACCTATATCGGTGTGCGACGTCGCCCCGGAATCCAGTCGCACACCGGATGGAGTTCAAATGCCAGGTCAAGAGCTCTTGGCTGCGGTGTGTCCGGGGCATCCGGAGCGACGGCGCCCACTCAACAGGTACTTTTGAAGTGTAGGGCAGGAGGCCCGGAACGGCCGACGTTTGCTGCCAGGGATGGCGCTAGCAAGACGGCGGGCAAAAGTACCTGTTGAGTGGGCGGCGGCGCAGCCGGGATGTACCGGTGTGCCGCCGTCCGTGCGCAAGGCGCACGTGTACTTCAGCGGCCGGTCTTGATGGTGGTCCAGGCGCGGACGCGTTCGCGGGTGACTTCGGGGGCGAAGGTGATCGGGTCGACCAGCTTGGCCATGACTTCGGCCGGCGGGTAGATCGCCGGGTCGCCGGTGATTTCCGGATCGACCAGCGCCGTGGCCGCCGTGTTCGGGCTGGCATAGGCGACGTAGTTGGTGATGCCGGCCGAGACCTCGGGCTTGAGCAGGTAGTCGATGAGCGCGTGCGCGTTGGCCGCGTGCGGTGCGTCCTTCGGGATCGCCATCAGGTCGACCCAGCGAACCGCGCCTTCCTTCGGGATGACGTAGGCGATCTCGATGCCGTTCTCCGCCTCTTCGGCGCGGTCGCCCGCCAGGAAGACGTCGCCCGAATAGCCCATCGCCAGGCACAGGTCGCCGTTGGCCAGGTCGTCGATGTACTTGGAGGAGTTGAAGTAGCGGATGTGCTCGCGCACGCCGGCATAGGTGTCGGTGACCACCTGGGTCTCGTCGCCGGTGAGGGCGTTGGCGTCGCGGCCGCGGTAGATCAGCGCGGCGGCGAAGGCCTCCTGCTCGTCGTCGAGCACGCTGATGCCGCACTCGGCCAGCTTGGCGGCGTTGGCCGGGTCGAACAGCAGCGCCCAGGAGTCGAGCGGCGCGTCTTCGCCGAGGATTTCCTTCACCTTGGTGACATTGATGCCCAGGCCGGTGGTGCCCCACATGTAGGGCACGGTGTGGGTGTTGCCCGGGTCCACGTCCACCAGACCGGCGAGGATGGCCGGGTCGAGGTTGCCGTAGTTCGAAAGCTTCGCCTTGTCGATCGGCGCATAGATGCCCGCCTGCACGTGCCGCTGCGCGAACGGGCGTGCCGACGGGAACACCAGGTCGTAGCCCGAGGCGCCGGCCAGCAGCTTGGTCTCGAGCATCTCGTTGCTGTCGTAGTTGTCGTAGACCACGCGGATGCCGGTGTCGCGCTCGAAGTTGGCCAGCGTGTCGTCGGCGATGTAGTCCGACCAGTTGTAGACGTAGACGACTTCCTGCCCGGCAGGCGCCGGCGTGGCCGCGGGCGTCGCCGCGGATTCGGCGGGATCGCCGCCGCGGCCGCAGGCGGCGAGCAGCAGGGCCGAGGCGATCAGGCTCAGGCGCAGGGACGGGGACATGGCGGACTCCAGGCGACTCGAATGGAGCCTCATGTTCGGCGCGGTGCCCGGGGGGTGTCAACGCGGGCCGGCGGCCCGGGCCCGGTTCAGCGGGACGCGCGCCAGTCGTTGGCCAGCAGTCCCATCAGCACGCTGTCCTGCAGCTCGCCGCCGACCTGCCAGCGCTGGCGAAGATAGCCTTCGCGCCGGAAGCCCAGCGCCTCGAGCGTGCGCAGCGAGGGCAGGTTGCGCGGATCCACGTCGACCTCGATGCGGCGCATGGCCATCGGGCCGAAGGCGTGGTCCAGGAGCACCGTGAGTGCCTCGCGGGCATAGCGCCGGCCCCAGTGGTCGCGGGCGAGGGCGAAGCCCAGCTCGGCCCGCCCCTGGGCGTGGTCGATGTCGTAGAGCGTGGTGGAGCCGATGATGCGGTCGTCGCCGCGCAGGGCGATGCCCCACTGGAACAGGTTGCCCTGCTGGAAGCCCTGGTGGATGGCCTCGAGGTAGATCGTGGCCTCGTCCGGGCTGGTCCAGGCCAGGTGGCTCCAGTAGCGGGTGACGTCGGGGTCGGAGAACACCCCGTAGAGGTCGTCGAGGTCCGCGGGCTCGATCCAGCGCAGCTGCAGCCGCGGCGCCACCAGCGTCGGCAGGCGGTCCGCGTCGACGGCCCCGGGGGGCGGCATCGGGACGGTCCTGGCACGGCGGGTGATCGGCATCGGGTTCAGTGCCATGGGCGGGGGGCGGGGGCTGAAGGAGGCGCTAGGGGGTACAACGCAGTGCACGCCTGTCTCCGGACGCAAGACTGGCGTGTACGCGGGCACCATGCAACCCTGCGTTGCGGTCCGCGGGGATGTGAAGGCCGGCCGCCGGCCCTATCTTGCCGACATGGCGCTTCGACGCCGCCACCGGAGACCCCCGATGCCATCCGTTCGCCCCGTCCTTCGCAAGCTGCGCGGCATGCCCGCCTCCGACGGCGCCGGCGTGAAGCTGCGCCGCGTGATCGGCACGCCGCAGCTGCCCGACCTCGATCCCTTCCTGATGCTCGACGAGTTCGGCACCGACCGGCCCGAGGACTACCTCGCCGGCTTCCCCTCGCATCCGCACCGCGGCTTCTAGACGGTGACCTACATGCTCGACGGCCGCATGCGCCACAAGGACAACCACGGCAACGAGGGCGTGCTCGTGCCCGGCGCCGTGCAGTGGATGACCGCCGGCCGCGGCATCGTCCACTCCGAGATGCCCGAGCAGGAGGAAGGCCGCATGCGCGGATTCCAGCTGTGGGTGAACCTGCCCGCCGCGGAGAAGATGACCGCGCCGCGCTACCAGGAATACGGCCCGGACCGCTTCCCGGAAGTGGACGTGGCGCCCGGCGTGCGCGCGAAGCTGATCGCCGGTCGCCTCGGCGACCGCGAGGGTGCGATCCGCCAGCCGGCCACCGATCCGACTTACTTCGACCTCTGGCTCGAGGAGGGCGCGGTATTCACGCACGCGCTGCCTGCGGGTCATTCGGTCTTCGCCTACGTCTACGAGGGCGCGATCGCGGTGGGCGAAGGCGCCGACGCGGTGCCGGTGTCGGCCGGCGAGCTGGCCGTGCTGGGTCCCGGCGACGAAGTACGGTTCACCGGCGCCGCCGCCGGCACGCGCCTGATCCTGGTCGCGGGCCGCCCGCTGCGCGAGCCGGTGGCGCGCTACGGTCCGTTCGTGATGAACACCCAGGCCGAACTGCGCCAGGCCTTCGAGGATTTCCAGGCCGGACGGTTCTGAGTCCGCGCGCCGCGACCCCTTCCCCAGGAGCACGCCATGTCCGCCCGCCACACCAGCGCCAAGATCGGCAGCAGCTATCCCTCCTACGCCACCCAGCTGGTGGTCGGGCACCACCACCTGGTGGCCGACGAGCCGGTGGACCTCGGTGGCGGCGACACCGGCCCGGCGCCCGACGAACTGGTGCTGGCCGCGCTCGGCGCCTGCACCGCGATTACGCTGCGCATGTACGCGCAGCGCAAGCAGTGGCCGCTGGAAGGCGTCGAGGTGAAGCTCGACTTCGCGTCGCGCGACAAGGCCAAGGCCGTCATCCAGCGCACCGTGCACCTGTCGGGCCCGCTCGACGACGAACAGCGCGAGCGCC
Source organism: Arenimonas metalli CF5-1 (assembly GCF_000747155.1). Taxonomy (GTDB): domain Bacteria; phylum Pseudomonadota; class Gammaproteobacteria; order Xanthomonadales; family Xanthomonadaceae; genus Arenimonas; species Arenimonas metalli. The sequence continues at coordinate 34,845 of NZ_AVCK01000009.1, forward strand.
TGCTGCAGATCGCCAACGCCTGCCCGGTGCACCGCATCCTCACCGGCGAGGTCGAGGTGCCGACCGCGCTGGGCTGACGCGCCTCAGCGCTCGGGCAGGGGAATCGACTCGGTTTCGCCGGGCACCTGGCCGAGGCGGCCGTCGCGCCAATCCTGCTTGGCCTGCTCGATGCGTTCGCGCGAGCTGGACACGAAGTTCCACCAGACGTGGCGGTGGCCGTCGAGCGGCGCACCGCCCAGCAGCATGACCCGCGCCGCGGTGTCGCCTGCGCGAAGCAGCGGCTCGGTGCCCGCGTCGAGCACGGCCAGGTGTTCGAGCGGCAGCGGTTCGCCATCCAGCGTCGGTTCGCCGGACACGGGGTAGAGCGCGCGCTCGGCGTGTTCGGCCGGGATCGCCAGCGCGCAGCCGGGCTCCAGGTCGATCGAGACGTAGAGCGTGTCCATCAGCACCGCCACCGGCGCGCGCTCGCCGAAGGCGTGGCCGGCGACGATGGTCAGGGTGGCGCCGGGCCGCGAGACTACCGGCAGCGTCGCCTTCGGGTGGTGCGCGAACGAAGGCGCGTCTTCCTCGTGCGCCTGCGGCAGCGCCACCCAGGTCTGCAGGCCGTGCATGCGCTGGGGTTTGCCGCGCAGGCGGTCGGGCGTGCGCTCGGAGTGCACGATGCCGCGGCCGGCGGTCATCCAGTTCACGTCGCCCGGGTTGATCTCCTGCACCGAGCCGACGCTGTCGCGGTGCATGATCGCGCCTTCCCACAGGTAGGTGACCGTGGCCAGGCCGATGTGCGGGTGCGGGCGGACGTCGAGGCCCTGGTCCGGCCCCAGTTCCGCCGGGCCGATGTGGTCGAAGAACACGAAGGGGCCGACGGTGCGGGCCTTGGCGTGCGGCAGCAGGCGCTTGACGGTGAAGCCGCCGCCGAGGTCGTGCACGCGCGGGGGGATCGAGAGGGTCATGGCCGACTCCGGCTTTACGGGTCGTAGCAGCATGCCGCGATCGCGGCGCGGCCACCACCGTGGACGCGGAACGGGATGTTGCAGTCGAAAAAGCAGGCGCGCGGGCAGGCGGGGCGCCGGCTAAGGCTCAGTATCGCGAGACCACGGTGTCGGCGCCGCCATCCGCGCGCAAACGCACCGTGGTGAAGCGGTCGTACTCGGTCTCGGGCATCGCCCGTTCGGGCCGGCCGTCGAGCGCGGCGACGATGCCGGGCACCGTGTTGCTGTGGCCGACCACCAGCACCACGCTGCCGGCCGGCAGGGCGCGCAGGTCGCGGGCGAGGTCGGCGGCGTAGCTCGCCGCGTTGCTGCCGTCGACGGGCCGGACGGTGACATCGAGGCCGGCCGCGTCGGCCGCCGGGGCGGCCGTCTGCTGCGTGCGCTTGAACTGGGTGGCGTAGGCGGCATCGAGCCGGCTGCCGGCGAGCGCCGCGGCCAGCGCGCGGGCGCGGGCTTCGCCGTCGGTGCTGAGGTCGGGATCGCGCGCGTCATTCGTGGCCTTCTCGGCGTGGCGCACCACGACCACGAGCACGTCGGCGTCGGCGAGGGCGGGCAGGGAAGCCATCAGCGCGAAGGCGAGCGCGAGCAGGGCCCGGCTCACTGCGGACCCCGCGTGCCGTTGGCGCCGATCGGCGGTGGCAGCGTGATGCCTCGCGTGATCCGGCCCGCCATCCTCGGTGCGTCGTTGCGGATGCCTTCGTCCATGCGCGTGTCCCAGGGTCTCGTTGCCCCATTCTGGCCCCGGGGCGGGGCGACGCCAAGCGGTCGTCAGCCCTTGGCCAAGACCGCCAGCAATCCCTTGGCCGTGCGCAGGCGCGAGGTGGCGTCCGGCATCTCGAGGCGGATGCGGATCTTCTCCGGGCCTTCCATTGCGTAAACGCGCGGCTGCGACTGGATCATGCGGATCACCGACATCGGGTCGATGGTCGGCTGCGGCAGGAAGGAAAGCCGCCCGCCGGTCGGGCCGAGTTCGAGCTTGCGGATGCCCAGCGGGGTCGCGGCGAGCTTGAGTTCGGCGACGGCGAACAGCTGCTTGGCCGGGTCCGGCAGCACGCCGAAGCGATCCACCATCTCGACCTGCAGCTCCTTGAGCTGGTCCTCGTCGCGGGCGCCGGCGATGCGCTTGTACAGCGTCAGGCGCGCGTGCACGTCGGGCAGGTAGTCCTCGGGGATCAGGGCCGGGATATGCAGCTCGACGTCGGCGCCGTGGCGGGTGGCCGGGTCGAAGTCGGGGATCTTGCCGGACTTGATCGACTTCACCGCGCGCTCGAGCAGCTCGGTGTACAGCGAGAAGCCGATCTCGGCCATCTGGCCGCTCTGGTCTTCGCCCAGCAGCTCGCCGGCGCCGCGGATCTCGAGGTCGTGGGTGGCGAGGGTGAAGCCCGCGCCCAGTTCCTCGAGCGAAGCCAGCGCCTCGAGCCGCTTCTCGGCGTCGCTGGTCATCGCCTTCTTGTCCGGCACCACCAGGTAGGCATACGCGCGGTGGTGCGAACGGCCGACGCGGCCGCGCAGCTGGTGCAGCTGCGCCAGGCCGAAGCGGTCGGCGCGGTGGATGATGATGGTGTTAGCGCTCGGGATGTCGATGCCCGACTCGATGATGGTGGTGCACACCAGCACGTTAAAGCGCTGGCGGTGGAAGTCGAGCATGGCCTGTTCGAGCTCGCGCTCGGGCATCTGGCCGTGGGCAACGCGGATTCGGGCGCCGGGCACGAGCTCGGCCAGGTCGCGCGCCATCTTCTCGATGGTGTCGACCTCGTTGTGCAGGAAGTAGACCTGGCCACCGCGCGCCAGTTCGCGCTGGAAGGCCTCGCGCAGCAGCGCCGGGTCCCAGGCGGTCACCACCGTCTGCACCGCGAGGCGGTGCGCGGGCGGGGTGGCGATGATCGAGAGTTCGCGCAGGCCGCTCATCGCCATGTTCAGCGTGCGCGGGATCGGGGTGGCGGTCAGCGTCAGCAGGTGCACCTCGGCGCGCAGCGCTTTCAGCGCCTCCTTCTGGCGCACGCCGAAGCGCTGCTCCTCGTCCACGATCACCAGGCCCAGGTCGTGGAACTTCACGTCGCCCTGCAGCAGCCGGTGCGTGCCGACGATCACGTCGATCTTGCCCTCGGCCAGCTGGGCCAGCGCCGCCTTCACTTCCTTGGCCGACTTGAAGCGGCTCAGCACTTCCACCTTCAGCGGCCAGTCGGCGTAGCGGTCGCGGAAGTTGCGGTAGTGCTGCTCGGCCAGCAGCGTGGTCGGCACCAGCACGGCCACCTGCTTGCCGGCAGTGGCGGCCACGAAGGCGGCGCGCACCGCGACCTCGGTCTTGCCGAAGCCGACGTCGCCGCAGACCACGCGGTCCATGGGCGTGGGCTGGCCGAGGTCGGCGATGACGGCGTTGATGGCGGCCAGCTGGTCGGGCGTTTCCTCGAACGGGAAGGTGGCCGCGAACGGCTCGTACATCGCGCGGTCGACGCCGAGCGCGAGGCCCTGGCGCGCGTGGCGCCGCGCCTGGATCTCCAGCAGTTCGGCGGCGACGTCGCGCACCTTCTCGGCGGCCTTGCGCTTGGCCTTCTCCCACTGCTCGCCGCCCAGCGAATGCAGCGGCGCCAGCTCGGGCGAGGCGCCGGAGTAGCGGCTGACCAGCTGCAGCTGGGCCACCGGCACGTAGAGCTTGTCGCCCTTGGCGTATTCGATCTGCAGGAACTCGCCGGTGATGCCGCCGCTGTCGAGCGTCACCAGGCCCTGGTAGCGGCCCACGCCGTGGTCCTCGTGCACGATCGGCGAGCCCATCGTGATCTGGCTCAGGTCGCGCAGCACCGTGTCCGGGTCGCGGGTGGCGCGCTTGCGCCGGCGGCTCTGCTCGGCGCGCTCGGGGAAGAGCTGGCGCTCGGTCAGCACCGCCAGCGGCGGCTCGACCAGGGCGAAACCGTCCTCCAGCCCGGCGACCGTGATCGCGAACTTCTCGTCGCCGGCCAGGAAGGCATCCCAGCCCGGGACCACCGCCGGCTTGAGGTCGGCCGAGGCCAGCATCTCGATCAGCGCCTCGCGCCGGCCGGCGGAGTCGGCGGCCAGCAGCGTGCGGCCCGGATACGCGCGCAGGAAGCCGTGCAGCGCGCTGCCGGGGTCGCCGCCCTTCTGGCTCCACGCCAGCGACGGCGCCGGCTGTTCGGCCATCGCGACGGCCTTGTCGCGCTGCGGGTGGCCTTCGCCGCAGACCTCGATGCGCGCGACCTGGTTCAGGCGCGCGCGCAATTCTTCCGGCGGCAGGAACAGGTCGGCCGGCGCCAGGATCGGCCGCTCCAGGTCGTGGCGCCGCTGCTCCCAGCGGTCGCTGGTCTGCGCCCAGAACGCCACCGCGGCCTCGGGCGCGCCGTCGCCGAGCACGACCAGCGTGTCCTTGCCGAGGTGCTCGAACAGGCTCGCGGTCTGGTCGAAGAACAGCGGCAGGTAGTACTCGATGCCGGCCGGCGCGCCGCCTTCCTTCAGGTCCTGGTATAGCGGGCAGCGGCGCGGGTCGAAGTCGAAGCGCTCGCGCAGCGCCTCGCGCACCCGCTTGGTGCTGGCCTCGTCGAGCGGGAACTCGCGCGCCGGCAGCAGGCGCACGCTGTCGACCGCATGGTCGGATCGCTGGGTGTCGGGGTCGAAGGTGCGCAGCGAGTCGATTTCGTCGTCGAACAGCTCGATGCGGTAGGGCAGGTCGGCGCCCATCGGATACAGGTCGAGCAGGGCGCCGCGCACGGCGAAGTCGCCCGGGTCCAGCACCTGCGGCACGTTGCGGTAGCCCGCGGCCTCGAGCCGGCGCTTCTCGGCGTCGAAGTCGAGCTTCTGGCCCTTGTGCAGGTCCAGCGTGTTGCCGGCGATCCAGCTCGGCGGCGGCAGGCGCTGCATCAGCGAGGCCACCGGCACCACCAGCACGCCCTTGCGCGCCGTCGGCAGCCGGTACAGCGCCGCCACGCGCTGGGACACGATGTCCGGGTGCGGGCTGAACAGGTCGTAGGGCAGGGTTTCCCAGTCGGCGAAGTGAAGCACCGGCAGGTCGCCGGCCAGCACCTTCAAGTCGTGCTCGAGCGACTGCGCGGCGTGGCTGTCGCGGGTGACGGCGAGCACCAGGCCGTCGTGCGCGCGCGCGGCCTCGGCCAGGCCCAGGGCCATGGCGCTGGCGCTGGCCGGCGCGCGCCAGAGCGCGCGCTGCTGGCCCGCCTTGGGGCGCGGCGCGGAGGGAAGGAGGGGACGGGTCATGGGGCCGCGGAGTTTACCGCAGCCGGCGGTCGCGGGCGGGTCAACGCCGGCGCTTGGGCGGCGCCGCGAGCTCGAGCGTGACGCGCACCAGGCCCGGGTCGTCGGGGCTGGCGTGGCGTTCGAAGCCCAGCGACTGCGCCAGCGCGATCATCGCGGTGTTTCCGTCCAGCACGTCGCCCCAGATCCGGTGGATGCCGTGCGCGCGCGCCCATTCGAACAGCCGCAGCATCAGCAGCTGGCCCAGGCCCTGCCCGGACACGAAGTGCGAGACCAGGATCGCGAACTCGGCGCTGTCGCGACCCGGGTCGCGGGTCAGGCGCGCCAAGGCGCCGACCAGGGCCTCGCCCGGCGGCAGCGGTTCGGCCGCGCAGACCGCGAAGCCTTCGCCGGGCGTCGGTGCGACCAGCTGGCGCAGGTAGTCCTCGCTCAGGGCCTTCACCGGATGCAGGTAGCGGCTTCGCACTTCCTCTTCGCCGAGCAGCTCGAACCCACCGGCGATCGGCCCGGCGTCGGCGGGCTGCACCGGGCGCAGCCACAGCTCGCGGCCGTCGGCCAGGCGCAGCACGTCGGTGCGCTCGGGGCGCATCGAGGGCCGGGTCGGGCGGCGGCGGGTCGGCGTCATGGTGGAAGGGTCTCAGGGGCGGGCTGGGGCCGTGCTCTAAACGATGGGCCCCCGGTTCATGGTACGGCGGGTTGTTGGCGGGGGAGCCGCCAGCGTAGGCTGGCCGTCCATGGGCCCTTACCGCGATCCGGCAGGCAAGCGTTCAGCCTGGTCGGCCATCCTGGCGGGCGGGTGCCTTGCCTTGGGCCTGGCCAGCGGACTCGCGCAGGCGTCGCCCGGCCCGCAGGCCGCGTCGGCCAGGGCGCCCGCACCCCCCGGGGCGCCGGGCGCCCCGCCTTCCGTGCCGGTCGATACGCTGGACCGCCACCCCCTGGAGCTCCGCGCCCTGGTCGAGCCCGAGGCCGTGCTGGGCGAGCTCGGTCCGGCCCTCATCAGTGCGCGGCTGGCCAGCGACCCCCGCGAAGTCGCCCGGCTGGAGCTGGCGCGGGCAAACGCCTGCCGCGTGGTCGCCGACTGGGACTGCCAGCGCGAGGCCGGCATCGAGGCCCGCCGCGCCGCCACCGAGGCCGGGCTGCCGCACCTGGCGGTCCGTGGCCTGATCGCCGAAAGCCGCGCCCGCATCGCGATGCAGGACTACACCCGCGGCGAGCGCCTGCTGGCCGAGGCCGAGCTGGCGCTGAAGCAGGATCCGCAGCCAGAGCTGCTGGCCGACGTGCTGCTGGCCTATTCCTCGCTCAGCTACACCATCGGCAAGCACGCCGTCGCCGCGGATTACGCGCGCCGGGGGCTGCAGCTGCTCGGTGAGAACGAGGGCCTGGCCATGCGGGCGCGCCTGCTGCGCAACCTGGCGCGGGCCCAGGCCCAGCTGGGCGAAGTGGAGCCCGCGCGCGAGTCGTTGGTCGCGGCGACCCGCGTCTCGCAGCGGCTGGAGGACCCCAAGCTCGAGGCCGAGCTCTATCTCGAGGGCGCGCGCGTGGCCCGCATCGGCGGCGACACCGCGACCCAGCAGCGCAACGGCACCCGCGTGCTGGCGATGGCCGAGAAGCTCCGCAACTCGCAGCTGCGCGGGCTGGGGCACGAAGTGCTGGGCCTGGCCGCGGCCGACGCCGGCGACGGTGCCGCCGCCACCCGCGAACTGCTGGCGGCGCAGCGCTCGTTCCGGCTGCTGGAACTGCAGTCCGACGAGCTGCGCGTACTGCGCGAGCTGGTGCGGGTGCTGCTGCGCCACGATCCGGGCAGCCCCGAGCTGGCGCCGCTGTTCCAGCGCTTCCTGACGCTGGACAACGCCATCGCCCAGTCCGAGCGCGCGCAGGCGGCCGATGACTTCGACGCCCGCCTGAAGTACGCCGAGCGCGAGAACGAGATCCTGCGGCTCGAGGGCGAGAGCGCCCTGGCGCGCGAACGCAGCGAAGCGCTGGCACAGACCAACCGCCTGGGCAACCTGCTGATGGCGCTGGGCATGGTGGCCCTGACCGCGCTCGCGGCGCTGTTCTGGGTGCAGCGGCGCGGCCATCGCCGGCTCGCCGAGACGATGGCGCGGCTGCGCGAGCGCGAGCTGGAATACCGGACGCTGGCCGACAACGCCAGCGACCTCGTGCTGCGCATCGGTGCCGATGGCGAACGCCTGTACGTGTCGCCGTCGGTGCGCAACATCCTGGGCATCGAGCCGGGCGAGCTGGCCTCGCCGCGCCCGGACCTGCTGCATCCCGACGATCGCGAGGCCGTGGGCCAGCTGCTGGGCCGCGTGATGCGCGACGGCGGGACCGAGACGCTGCGCTACCGTGCCCGCCACGCCTCGGGGCACTACATCTGGCTGGAGGCCGTGGTGCGCCGCGTGCGCGGCGCCGACGGGGGCCAGGAGCTGGTCTACGCCGGCCGCGACATCAGCATCAAGGTCCGCGCCGAGCAGGCGCTGGAGGCGACGCGGGCCCGGCTGCGCGCGGTGACCGACAACATCCCGGCCATGATCGCCCACATCGACCTGCAGGAGCGCTACACCTTCGCCAATGCGGTCGGCGAGCGGCTGTTCGGCCACGTCGAGGGCGGCCTGGTCGGCAAGACCGTGCGCGAGATCCGCGGCGAAGCCATCTACAGCGAGATCCGTCCGCACATCGAACGGGCGCTGGCGGGCGAACGCGTCACCTATTCCGGCGAGCACGACGTGGGCGGGCGCCACTACCACTACCAGACCACCTACGTGCCCGACGTCCGCCCGGACGGCGTGCAGCAGGGCTTCTTCTCCTTCACCTACGACATCACCCAGCTCAAGCAGGCCGAGCAGGAGCTGGAAACCCTGGCGCGCAAGGATTCGCTGACCGGGCTCGCGAACCGCCGCTATTTCGACGAGCGGCTGGGCGCGGCGCTGGCGCGCAGCGTCCGGCAGCAGGCGCCGCTGGCGCTGCTGACGATGGACATCGACCACTTCAAGGGCATCAACGATGGCCTGGGCCACGCGGCCGGCGACGAGGTGCTGCAGGAGTTCGGCCGCCGGCTCGCGGCCTGCGTGCGGGCCGGGGACCTGGTCGCCCGCGTGGGCGGCGACGAGTTCGCGGTGCTGGTCGAGGGCGTGGGCTCGCTCGACAGCGCCACCGGCTTCGCCGACAAGCTGCTCGAGCGGATGCGCACGCCGGTGACCGTGGGGGGCGCGGCGCGCCAGGTCGGCACCAGCATCGGCATCGCCTACAGCCACGGGCGAGCCGATGCCAAGGCGCTGATGCTGGCCGCGGACCAGGCGCTGTACGACGCCAAGGCCACCGGTCGCGGCAACTGGAAGCTGCGCGAGATCGGCTGAGGCGCGCGCAGCGCGCCGCTTCCGCAAGGATTCATGCGCCCCCGGTTCTAATGACGGGCCTAGTCCGCACGAAGGCGCCTCGCCCGATGATCCGATCCCTGCTGCCGCTGGCCCTGCTGGCGCTGTCCGCCCCCGCCGCCGCCGAATGGACCCCGAAGGCCGAGCTGGGCCTGGTCAACACCTCCGGCAACTCCAACACGTCGAGCGCCAACGGCAAATTCGCGATCAAGGGCGAGGATGAGCTCTGGACCCACGAGTACTTCCTGGCCGCGCTGCGCGCCGAGGCCGACGACGAGGCCACGGCCAACCGCTTCGAGCTGGGCGCCAAGACGGCGCGCCTGCTGGGCGAGCGCCAGTACCTGGGCAGCGCGGCCCGCCACGAGCGCGACGACTTCTCGGCCTACGAGCACCAGTCGACCCTGGCCGTGAACTACGGCGCCTGGCTGCTGAAGGAGGACGACCACACGTTCCAGCTCGAGGGCGGCCCCGGCCTGCGCCACGCGCGCCTGGCCGACGGCGGTGGCTCGGAGACCGACGCGCTGCTGCGCGGCTACGCCGACTACCAGCACCAGGTCACCGAATCCACGCAGTTCTACAACACGCTGCTGGTCGAGGCCACGCCGGAGAACACCTTCGCGCAGAACGACATCGGCATCGCGGTCAGCATCAACAAGACCCTGGCGCTGAAGGCGGGTTTCCAGGCCCGCCACAACACCGAGGCGCCGGAGGGCGTGAAGCGTACCGACACGCTGACCTCGGTCAACATCGTCTGGTCTCCGCGCGCCAGGGCGCGCTGATCCGACGTTGACGGGCGGCCCGGGCTGCCCGGCGCGCGTTTCGCTTGCCGGCCGCCGGGCGCGGGACTAGCCTCGCGGCATGACGCGAAAGATCGCCCCCTATCCCGGCGCCGCAGGCGGCTGGGATGCCCTCGCCAGCTCCTTCCGCCACGTGCGCGAGCAGGGCATCGTCGGGCGCGGTGCCCGCACCCTTCTGCGCGCCAATCAGCCCGACGGCTTCGACTGCCCGGGCTGCGCCTGGCCCGACCGCAATCCGCAGTCCTCGTTCGAGTTCTGCGAGAACGGGGTGAAGGCCGTGGCCGCGGAGGCGACGCGGCGGCGCGCGACGCGGGAGTTCTTCGCCACGCACACCGTGTCGGAGTTGTCGCGTTGGGATGACTACTCGCTGGAAGCCGAGGGCCGGCTGGTCGAGCCCATGGCCTACGACCCGGCCGACGACAAGTACCACCCGATCCGCTGGGACGAGGCGTTCTCGCGGATCGCGGTGGCGCTCAAGACGCTGGACCACCCCGACCAGGCGCTGTTCTACACCTCGGGGCGCACCAGCAACGAGGCGGCCTTCCTCTACCAGCTGTTCGTGCGCGAGTTCGGCACCAACAACCTGCCGGACTGCTCGAACCTCTGCCACGAGGCCTCCGGCCTGGCGATGACCGAGCAGATCGGCGTCGGCAAGGGCACGGTCACGCTCGCCGACTTCGAGAAGGCCGAGGCCATCTTCGTGTTCGGGCAGAACCCCGGCACCAACCATCCGCGCATGCTGGGCGAGCTGCGCAGCGCCGCCCGCCGCGGTTGTCGCATCGTCGTGTTCAACCCGCTGCGCGAGCGGGGCTTGGAGCGCTTCGCCGATCCCAAGCATCCGCTGGAGCTGGCCGGTGGCTCGACGCCGATCGCCAGCCATTACTACCCGCTGCGCATCGGCGGCGACCTGGCGGCGGTGAAGGGGATGCTCAAGCGGCTGCTCGAGCGAGACGCCCTCGACCACGAGTTCGTGGCGCGGCACACCCAGGGTTTCGACGCCTTGCGCGAAGACCTGCTCGCCGAGGACTGGTCGTTGCTCGAAGCGGAATCGGGACTGTCGCGCGCGCAGATGGAAGAGGCGGCCGATGTCTACGCCGGCTCCGGCGCCACCATCGTCTGCTGGGCGATGGGCATCACCCAGCACCGCCACGCCGTGGCGACGATCCAGATGCTGGTGAACCTGCTGCTGGCCGGCGGCAACTTCGGCAAGCCCGGCGCCGGCGCCTGCCCCGTGCGCGGGCACTCGAACGTGCAGGGCGACCGCACGATGGGCATCGACGAGAAGCCCTCGCCGGAATTCCTGGACCGGCTGGGCGAGGCCTTCGGCTTCGCGCCGCCGCGCCAGCCCGGCCACGACGTCGTGGGTGCGATCGGGGCGATGGCGCGCGGCGAGTGCCGGGTGCTGTTCGCGATGGGCGGGAATTTCGCCGCCGCCACGCCGGACACGGCATTCACCGCCCGCGCGCTGCGCCAGTGCGAGATGACCGTGCATGTGTCCACCAAGCTCAACCGCTCGCACCTGGTGCATGGCCGCCAGGCGTTGATCCTGCCGTGCCTGGGTCGCACCGAACTCGACGCGCAGGCCGCGGGTCCGCAGGCGGTGACGGTCGAGGATTCGATGAGCATGGTGCACCTCTCGCGCGGCACCAATCCGCCGGCGTCCGAGCACCTGCTGAGCGAGCCCGCGATCGTCGCGCGCCTGGCCGAGGCCACGCTGCCGGCCTCGCGCACGCCCTGGCGCTGGCTGGTGGAGGACTACGACCGCATCCGCGACCGCATCGCCGAAGTGATCGATGGCTTCGAGGATTTCAATGCCCGCGTGCGCACGCCGGGTGGCTTCCGCCTGCCCAACGCGGCCGCACGCTGCCAGTGGAACGTGCCGGGCGAGCGCGCGCGCTTCGTGGTGCATCCTGTGCCGCGCACCGCGGCGCCCGGCGCCGGCCTGATGACGCTGATGACGATCCGCAGCCACGACCAGTACAACACCACGGTCTACGGCCTGGACGACCGCTACCGCGGCGTCTCGGGCGAGCGCCGGGTCTGCTTCATCAGCGCGGCCGACCTGGCGCGGCTGGGCCTGGCCGCGGGGCAGTGGGTCGACATCGTCTCGGTCTGGCACGACGGCGAGCGCGAGGCCACGCGCTTCCTGCTGGTCGAGCACGCCATCCCGCCGGGCTGCCTGGCCGCGTACTACCCGGAAACCAACGGCCTGGTGCCGCTGGACCACCACGCCGAACGCGCGCGGACGCCGGCCTCGAAATCCATCCCCGTGCGCCTGCGGCCGACCCGCGATCTCGGCGCGGCGCTGTCGCCGTGAACGACGGTCACCGGCGCGTGCGCGCCCGCCGCTTCGTGGCGGGCGTTGGCCAGGCGGTGGACGAGCCGCTGGCGGAGGAGACGCCGGTGGCGCTGCTCTACAACGGCCACCCGCATGCGGTGATGATGGCGACGCCGGCCGACCTGGAGGATTTCGCCGTCGGCTTCAGCGTCAGTGAAGGCCTGGTGGCGGAGGCCGGCGAGGTGCGCGTGGTGGACCAGATGCGGCACGGCGACGGCATCGCCCTGCACCTGCACGTGCCGCAGGCGGCCTTCGACGCGCTCGTGTCGCGCGGGCGCAACCTGGCGGGGCGCACCGGCTGCGGACTTTGCGGCACCGAGTCGCTGGCCGACGCCATCCGTCCGATCCGGCGCGTGCGTGGCTTGCCCGCCGTCTCTGGCCGGCTGGTGATGTTGTTCGATGAACTGCAGGCGCGGCAGCCGCTCAATGCACTCACCGGCGGCGTCCATGCCGCCGCCGTGCTGGACGACGTGCTGCACCTGCACGTGCGCGAGGACGTCGGCCGCCACAACGCGATAGACAAGGCCATCGGCGCCGCCCTCCGCCACGGCGCCAGCCCGCAGCAGCTGCTGGTGACCTCGCGCGCCAGCTACGAAGTGGTGCACAAGGCCGCGACCGCCGGCATCGGGCTGGTGGCGGCGATCTCGGCACCGACCGCGCTGGCAGTGAGATTGGCGTCAGAAGCGGGGCTCACCCTGGTCGGCTTCGCACGGGGTGCGCGCCACACCCTCTACACCGGCATCGACGCAGAAACACTTTGACCTCATCCGGCGCCAAGCCCTAGCCTCGGGAATCCCAGGTTTCCGAGTGCCCGCCTGATGCCCGCGAACGCCGCGCCGATCCAGCCCGTGTCCGAACGCCTGCCGGCGATCTTCGCCTATCCCGCGCACACGACCATGCTGTGGATGATCGCGGCGCTGTGCCTGCTGCGACTGCTCAACCACCTGCCCAGCCTGCTCGGCCTGGTGTTCGAGCTCGCGTTCTGGGTGATGGGCTTCAAGCTCGCGGTCGAGGCGCTGGTGAACACCGTGCACGGCCGCTTCGAGCCGATGGGCGCCGAGGACATGATGGCCACCGACGGCGAGGCCGTGAACCAGATCCTGCTGATGCTGGTGGTGTTCCTGCCGATCCAGGCGATCGCGCTCTGGGGCAGCCCGGCGGTGGCGCTGTGCCTGCTCGGCCTGGCGGTGGTCTTCCTGCCGGCGGCGGTGATGCTGCTGGCGGTGGACGACAGCCTGCCGCGCGCGCTCAACCCGCTGGCGTGGTTCCCGCTGATCGGGCGGCTGGGCGGCGTGTACTTCGGCGCCGTCGGGCTGCTGGCGTCGATGGTGATCGTGTCGATCGTGCTGCAGGTGCTGCTGATGATGGCGCTGCCCGGCACGATGGCGCAGCTGCCGGGCAGCTTCGTCAGCCTGTACCTGCTGGTCGCGGGCTACCACCTGCTGGGCTACGTGATCCATGCCAACCACGCGGCGCTGGGACTGGACGTGGCGCCTGCGGTGCCGCGCGCCCGCTTCGCCAATCCGATGGAAGACGAGGCCGTGGCCGAAGCCGAGGCGCTGGCGGAGGAGGGCGACCTCGCCGGCGCCGCGCGGCGGCTGCAGGACATGTTCCGCGGCCGCGGCGCCTCCGATGCGCTGCATGACCGCTATCGCCAGTACCTCAGGCAGGGCAATGATTCCGCCGGCTTGCTGGAGCACGGGCGCGAGTACATCAGCCGGCTGCTGGCCACCAACCAGGACAAACGCGCGCTGGCCGTGCTCGCCGAGCAGCGCGCCCTGGATTCGTCCTACCGCCACGACCTGCCGGACGACGTGGCCCGCCTGGTCGCGCAGGCGGCGCGCAGCGGGCAGGCCCAGCTGGCCGTGGCCTTGGCGGAAGGCTTCGAAACCCGCTTCCCCGGCCACGCCCGGGCCCCCCAGGTGGTGATGACCGCCAGCGAGCTGATGGCGGAGCGGCTGGGCCAGGAGGTCGAGGCCGAACAGCGCCTCCGCCTGATGAGCCACAAGGTCCGCGGCCATGCCCTGGAGACGCCGTTGACGGACCTGCTGGAGCGGGTCGGCCGCCTGAGCGCCATCACGCGAGGTTCGGCCTGAGGGTGGGATTCTGCGCAAGCCATTGATCGGAAAGGGGTCGTGAAAATAATCACGCCCCCCTGACTTCCGGCCCATGGCGGCAATGCTTTGGTGTTGTAGATTACCAACACACCAACTCACAGGCCGCCGCCATGAAGACCCTGAACGACTTCTACCGCCTCTTCCCGAACGCCCCGGTGCTGGCCGACCAGCCCGCCGCCGCCGTCGCGACGCCGGCGCTGGAAGCCGTCGCCGCCCCGTCCCCGGTCCGCATCGCCAGCCGCTACCGCCAGCGCGACTTCGGCACCGGCTACGGCCGCAGCAGCGGCTACGGCCGCGACAGCTCCTACACCGCCGCCCGCAGCGACGGCCTGCTCCGCGTCTGCTGAGTCTCCCCGGGGGGATGTCGCCACGGAGGGCGGCATCCCCTTTTTCTTTGCGGACGCCGGGCGTCAGTCCCTAGCGCACCGGCGCCAGCCGCAGGTGGTGGAAGTCGAAGCTGAAGTCGGTGAGCGAGGACACCGCTTCCATGCGCAGCTCGCGCACGGTGGCGTCGGGCGTGAGGTCGAAGGTGGCGAAGGCGTCGGCGTTGAGCGCGCGATCCTTCCAGCGGACGATGAAGGTGTCGTGCTGCCAGTGTTCGAGTTCGCCGACCAGCTGCGCCGTGTGCGCGAAGCGCATCACCAGCCGCTTGTCCTCCAGCGCGATCACCACGTCGCCATACCACGGGTCGCGATAGGTCGCCGCGTAGCGCGACAGCGGCAGCGAGGGCTGGCTGCGGCGTTCGCGGGCGCGCTGGTGGCCTTCCCACTTATCGTCGGCCGCGCCGCGGGATTTCGCCACGGCTTCGGCGTAGGCCGCCACCCAGTCGGTGTCGGGCGCCTGCAGGTAGTGGTCCAGCACTTCCATCGTCACCGTGTTGAAGGCCGCGCCGACCTCCTGGTTGGTCAGCACCACCACGCCCAGGTCGAGCCCGGGCGCCAGGGTGAGGCGCGAGACCATGCCGGGCCAGCCGCCGGTGTGCGAGACTAGCTTCTGGCCGCGGTATTCGGTGATCGACCAGCCCTCGCCATAGCCGGCGAACTGCGGCAGCGCGGGCGCCAGCGCCGGCACTGCAGGCTGCGCCGGCACGCGGATCGGCGTAACCACTTCCCACATCGCGCGATGGCGCCCGGCGCTGAACAAGCGGCGCTCGCTGCCGTCGGCATCCTGGCCGATCACGCCGCCGTCGAGCTGCACGCGCATCCACTTCGCGAGGTCGTTGACGCTGGAGTAGATGCCGCCCGCGGCCTGGTTGTTGCTCCAGGTCATCGGCGGCACCGGGCGCAGGTCGGTGAAGTCGAACTTGGCGTGGCCGGTCGCGACGTCGGCGCCCGTGGGCAGGTGGTCGGCGTTGACCACGGTGTCGCCCATGCCCAGCGGCTGGAAGATGCGCTGGCGCAGGAACTCGCCGTACGAAAGTCCGGACACATCTTCGATCACCAGCTGCGCCACGGCGTAAAGCACGTTGTCGTAGGCGTAGTCGGCGCGGAAGCTGGTCTCCAGCGGCACGTGCCGCAGGCGGCGGACGATCTCGCGGGTGTCGTGCGTGGTGGTGGGCCAGAACAGCAGGTCGCCGGCGCCCAGCGCCAGGCCGCTGCGGTGCGTGAGCAGGTCGCGCAGGCGCATCTCGCGCGTCACGTACGGATCCGACATCTGGAACCACGGCAGGTGGTCCACGACCCGGTCGTCCAGCGACAGCTTGCCTTCGTCGGCCAGGATCGAAAGTGCCGCGGAGGTGTAGGCCTTGGTGAGCGAGGCAATGGCGAAGCGCGTGTCCGCGGTCACCGGGGCCGGCTTGCCGGCCTCGCGTGCGCCGAAGCCTTCGGCCAACACCACTTCGCCATCCTTGATCACGGCCACGGCGATGCCGGGTACGTCGAAAGCACGGCGCGTGGCCTCGGCGACGGTGGCGACATCGGGGGCCGCGATGGCCGCAGGCGCGGTGTCGGCAAAGGCCGCGGGCGGGAGCGCGAGCAGCAGCGGCAGGCAGAGGCGAAGGGCGGGTCGGGACACGGCGGGCTCCGGTGGGGTCTTGTCCCGATTATGCCCGCGCTCGCCGTGCCCACTGCATTCACCGCCGGCGCCTGCCTGCGCAGGCGCTGGGTGCCGCGCCCCCGCGTCCCGGCGCCGCTCAGTCCAGCGGCGGCAGGTCGAACACCAGCACCTCGGCGTCCTTGCCCGCACGGAGCCGGACTTCGGGTTCGTCGCGCAGCTTGAGTGCGTCGCCGGCGCGCAGCGCGTGGCCGTTGACCTCGAGCTGGCCGCGCACCAGGTGCACGTAGCCGAGGCGGCCCGGCGCCAGCGCGAGCGTCGCGAACTCCGCATCGTCGAACAGCCCCGCGTACATCCGCGCGTCCTGCTGGATCGAAACCGAACCCTCGGCACCGTCCGGACTCACCACCAGCCGCAGGCGTCCGCGCTTGTCGGCCTCGGTGAAGGTCTTCTGGGCATAGGCCGGCTTCACGCCCATGAACTTCGGGATGATCCAGATCTGCAGGAAATGGGTGGTGCCGCTGGCGTCGTAGTTGTACTCGGAGTGGGTGATGCCGGTGCCGGCGCTCAGGCGCTGCACTTCGCCCGGCACGATGCTGGCGGCGTTGCCCATCGAATCCTTGTGGCCCAGCGCGCCCTCGAGCACGTAGCTGATGATCTCCATGTCGCGGTGGCCGTGGGTGCCGAAGCCCTGGCCGGCGGCGACGCGGTCCTCGTTGATCACGCGCAGCGGGCCCCAGTGCACATGGTCCGGGTCGCGGTAGTCGGCGAAGGAAAAGCTGTGCCAGGAATCGAGCCAGCCGTGGTTGGCATGGCCGCGCTCGGCGGCGGGGCGCAGCGCGATCATCGCGCACCGCCTTCGGCGTTCTGCACCAGCAGGCCGAACAGGACGAAGAACAGGCCGAGGCCGAGGCGGCCGGGCAGGGTGGCGAAGGCGTTCATGGGCGGCTCCCTTGCCAGGCGGTCCGGGGCGGCGGGATGCCGTCGGAAAGCGGAGGGTCTGGCGTGGCGCTTACTATGCGAGCCGACAAAAACAACAGCAATCCGGTTTATCGACAAGCTATCGTTCCACGCAGGGAACGATAGCCCGCAGCGGGCCTCAGCCCTTCAGCGTCCGCGCGAACAGGGCGAGCGACGCTTCCCAGGCCTGTTTCGCGGCCTCGGGGGCGTAGCGCGGCGTGGTGTCGTTGTGGAACCCGTGCAGCGTGTCAGCGGGCTGCAGCAGCGTGTAGGCCTTGCCGGCCGCCTTGAGGGCCGCCTCGTAGGCGGGCCAGCCGGCGTTGACGCGCTCGTCGTCCGAGGCCAGTACCACCAGCAGCTCGGCGTTGATGGCCGGCACGTCGGCCAGCGGCGCGCCGCTGCCGTAGAAGGGGATCGCGGCGCGCAGGCCGGGCAGGCGGGTGGCCAGGAAGTTGGCGATGGCGCCGCCGTAGCAGAAGCCGATCGCGCCCATGCGGCCGTTGCCGCCGGTGACGGTGGCCAGGTACGCGGCCGCGGCCAGCATGTCCTCGCGAGTCTTGGCCTGGTCGAGCTGCTGGAACAGGGTGCGGGCCGCATCCTCGTCGCCGGGGTAGCCGCCCAGCGGGAACAGCGCATCGGGCGCGAACGCGAGGTAGCCCTCGAGCGCAAGGCGGCGGGTGACGTCCTCGATGTGCGGGTTCAGGCCGCGGTTCTCGTGGATCACGATCACGGCGGGCAACGGGCCCCCGGCCTGCGCGGGGCGCACGAGATAGCCGCGGCCCTTGCCGTAGCCCTCCGGGGAATCGAATTCAACGTGGCGGGCGTCGATCCGCGGATCGTCGGTGGCCACCTGCCGCGCCTCGGCGAAGCGCGGACTGAGCGAGGCCAGCAAGCCCACCGCCGCGCTGGCGCTGAAGGCGAGGGCCGAGGCGCCCTGCAGGAAACCGCGCCGGTCGATCAGGCCGTGCACGTACTGGTCGAACAGCTGCATCACGCGCGGGTCGAAATCGCGGGCGGTCTGGCGCGGCGGTCGGGGCATGGCGGCGGTCCTGGGCGGGCGGGAAACCCGGATCATTCCAAGCCCCGCGTTACGCCGCGTGAAGCCAGCCTGTCACGTTTTGCCCGGTGCGCCCGTCTGGGTAAGCGTGGATGACTAGGACACTTGTCATGGGACGGCGCCACCGTCTTCACCTACCATCCACCGGCGATTCGGGGAATCGCCGCTCCACCTTCTTATTTCTCGGGGAAAACACGATGTCGCAGCTGATCAATATCTTCCTGGAACCGGGCAAGGTCTTCGCCGGGCTCAAGGACAAGCCCAGCTTCCTGGTGCCGGCCCTGGTCGTCGTGCTGGCCACCACGCTCTCGGGCCTGCTCTATTTCTTCAACGTCGACCCCGAGTGGTTCACCAACTACCAGCTGCAGGCCGCGGCCCAGGACATGAGCAAGGCCGAGCTCGAGCAGGCCAGGCAGTTCATGCCGGGTGCCCGCACGCTGGGCTACATCAGTGCGGTCACCACGCCGATCGTGTTCGCCATCATCTTCAGCCTGCTGGCCCTGTACTACATGCTGGCCGGCAAGATCAGCGGCAACCCGACCAGCTTCCGCCATGGCCTGTCGCTGGCGGCCTGGTCGTCCATGCCGATGGTGCTGGGTGCGGTCATCGCCATCATTGGCGTCTACACCAGCTCGCCGCAGTCGAGCCTGGAGTCCATGCAGCTGCTCAACGTCGACCCGCTGTTCGTGCAGCTCGAGACCGGCCACCCCTGGGCCACGCTGGCGCGCAGCTTCAGCCTGCTCAACCTCTGGGTGTGGTTCCTGGCCGCGCTCGGCTGGAAGACCTGGTACCGCACCGGCTGGGGCCAGGCCCTGTTCGTGGTGCTGCTGCCTTACGTGGTGATCTACGGCGTCATGGCGGCCTTCGCCGCGTTCTGACCGACCTCGCAAACGGACTGGATTGATGAAACCCAACAAGAAGTACATCGCCGTCGCGGTGATCGTGGCCGTGCTCGCCGTCCCGCTGCTGGTGAAGATGGGCCGCGGCGAGTCGAGCAAGGAAGTCGAGATCGCCGTCGCCGCCGAGCAGGAAATCCGCCCGACCATCCTCGCCTCCGGCGTGCTGGCCTACCGCAACGAGGTCGACCTGACCTCGGAGCTGGTGGCCAAGGTGCGCGAGATCCTGGTCGAGGAAGGCGACACGGTCGAGCAGGGCCAGCTGCTGCTGCGGCTGGACCCCGAGACCTACCGCAACGCCATCGACCGCGAGCAGGCCACGCGCCGCCAGGCCGTGATCAGCATCGAACGCCAGCGGCTGGCGCTGGCCCTGGCCGAGAAGCGGCTGGCCCGCGGCGAGCAGCTGGTGGCGCAGAAGATGATCGGCCAGAGCGAGTTCGACGACCTGCGCAACGCGCGCGACCTGGCCAAGGTCGAGCTCGACAGCAGCCAGGAAGCCCTGCGCCGCGCCGACGCCATCCTCGGCGAAGCCCGCGAGCAGCTGTCGAAGACCGACATCCGCGCCCCGATCGGCGGCGTCATCGTGGCCCTGCCGATCAAGGTCGGCGAAACCGCGATTGCCTCGACCAACGCCTTCGCCGGCGCGCAGCTGATGAAGATCGCCGACACCTCGTCGATCCAGGCCGACCTGAAGGTGGACGAGGCCGACGTGGCCAAGATCGCGCTGGGCCAGGAAGTCGAGGTCTACGCGGCCGCGTTCCCCGATACCGCCATCACCGGCAAGGTCGAGCAGGTGGCGCTGGCGCCGACGCTGGAGAACCAGGGCCGCTCCTACCTGGTCACCGCCGAACTGTCGCCGCCGGAGGGCCTGGCGCTGCGCTCGGGCATGAGCGCCCGCGCCGACATCTTCCTCGGCGACGGCGGCACCAAGCTGGCCGTGCCGGTCGAGGCGGTGGGCACCGAGGTGGACGAGGACAAGAAGGTGACCCGCCACGTTTGGGTGGACCGCGAAGGCCGCGCCACCAAGGTGATCGTCGAAGTCGGCCTGTCGGACGACAAGTGGGAGGAAATCACCTCCGGCCTGGCGGCGGGCGACCGCGTGATCAAGGGTCCGGCCAAGCTGCTGCGCGGCCTGATCGAAGGCGAGCGGATCACCGAGGCCAAGGCCGACGATGCCGACGAGGCGGAGGCTGGCGACGCCGGCGAGGAAGCGGAAGAAGAGGCCGCCTCCGAATGATCCGGCTCAGCGGCATCGTCAAGCGCTACCTGATGGGCGAGGAAGAGTTGATGGCCCTGGCCGGCGTCGACCTGCACATCGGCCGCAACGAATACGTGGCCCTGATCGGGCCGTCGGGTTCGGGCAAGTCCACGCTGATGAACCTGATCGGCTGCCTGGACACGCCCAGCGAAGGCACCTACGTGCTCAACGGGCGCGACACCTCGTCCATGACCGACAACGAGCTGGCCCAGGTGCGCAACCAGGAAATCGGCTTCGTGTTCCAGAGCTTCCACCTGCTGCCGCGCCTGACCGTGCTCGAGAACGTGATGCAGCCGCTGGTTTACCGCGGCATCCCGCGCGGCGAGCGGGCGGAGCGCGCCAGGGCGGCGCTGGAGCAGGTCGGCCTGGGCAATCGCCTGGGCCATCGGCCGAACCAGCTGTCGGGCGGCCAGCGCCAGCGCGTGGCCGTGGCCCGCGCCCTGGTCGGCAAGCCTTCGATCCTGTTGGCCGACGAACCGACGGGCAATCTTGATTCGCGCACGTCGGCGGAAATCATGGCGCTGTTCGACGAGGTCCACCGCAGCGGCCAGACCGTGGTGGTGGTGACGCACGAACCCGACATCGCCGCGCACTGCCGGCGCACCCTGCGCGTCAGCGACGGCAAGATCGTCGAGGACCGCCAGAACCCGCCCCGCGAGGTGCACTGATGTACGCCTTCCTCGAGGCCTTCCGCGCCGCGCTGACCAGCCTGATGGCGCACCGGATGCGCAGCTTCCTGACCACGCTCGGCATCCTGATCGGCACCGCCTCCGTCATCGCGGTGGTGTCGCTGGTGCAGGGCTTTTCCAAGTCGGTGTCGGACCAGTTCGCCGACCTCGGCGGCAGCGCGCTGACGCTGCAGCCCTACACGCCGTTCGCCGATGCGTCGGTGGGCAAGGAGAACCGGCTGAGCTTCAACGACGTCGACACGCTGCGCTACCGCGTTCCGGGCGTCGCCCAGGTGGTGCCGACGATGCTGGTGCCGACGCCGGTGGGCTTCCGCGGCCGGCTGTCGAGCCCGCAGGTGATCGGCACCACCGCCGACTTCACCGTGGTGCGCGGCATCTTCCCGGAAAGCGGGCGCTTCATCGTCGCCAGCGACGACGTTGGCCGGCGCCGCGTGGCGGTGGTCGGGCACAAGGTCATCGAAGACCTGGAGCTGCCGGAGGATCCGGTGGGCGAGTTCATCCGCCTCGGCACCGAATGGTTCAAGGTCGCCGGCGTGATGGAGAAGCGCGGCGAGCTGCTCGGCTTCAGCCAGGACAACCTGGTGCTGATCCCGTTCGACGTGGGCCGGGCCATGACCGGCAACGACGTGCAGCCGCGCATGTCGATCTCGTTCACCGCCGAGAGCCTGGAGGAGGTGGAGGCGCTGCGCGAGCGGGCCAAGCGGGCGATCCGCATCTCGCACCGGCTGCGCCCGGACCAGGAGGACGACTTCCGCATCCAGGCGGCCGACTCCTTCGTGAAGCAGTTCGAGCAGATCACCGGCACGGTGACGGCGGTGCTGGCCGGCGTGGTCAGCATCTCGCTGCTGGTCGGCGGCATCGGCATCATGAACATCATGCTGGTGTCGGTGACGGAGCGGACGCGCGAGATCGGCATCCTGAAGGCGCTCGGCGCGACGCGCCGCGACATCCTGGTGCAGTTCCTGCTCGAAGCCGCGCTGCTGGCGCTGCTGGGCGGCCTGATCGGCATCGTGCTGGGGCTGGGCATCGGCGTCGGCGTGGCCAATCTGATCCCGGGCTTCCCCGATGCCTCGGTCCCGCTCTGGGTCATCCTCGCCGCGGCGGGCTTCTCGGCCCTGGTCGGCATGGTCTTCGGCATCATGCCGGCGTCCAAGGCCGCCAGCCTCGACCCCATCGAAGCCCTCCGCTACGAATAACTAACTGGTTCAAAAAAGGGGTCAGAGTAAATATTCGTTTCAAACGAATATTTACTCTGACCCCTTTTTTTCATCGGGACTGAAGTCCCTCCCACAGGATCAGATGGCCGCGCGCGGCGGGCCGTTGGGTTCGACGATGATCTTGCCGTCGCGGGCGCCGCTGGCCGCGGCCTGCACCGCCTGCTTGATGTGGTCGAGGTCGTAGGTGGCCTGCACCCGCGCCTGCAGCTTGCCTTCCGCGATCAGGCCCGCGATGTGGC
This sequence comes from Arenimonas metalli CF5-1, assembly GCF_000747155.1. Taxonomy (GTDB): domain Bacteria; phylum Pseudomonadota; class Gammaproteobacteria; order Xanthomonadales; family Xanthomonadaceae; genus Arenimonas; species Arenimonas metalli. The sequence goes on from NZ_AVCK01000009.1 coordinate 56,986, forward strand.
CGAAGACCTCGGTCCGCTTCTGCGGCGTGGCCTGCTTGAACCACTGCGACAGCCAGAAGCCCCGCAGCGTGATGTCGCGGAACACGAAGTAGCGCGGCGAGATCATGCAGCGCTCGCCGCTCATCGCCCCGTAGTTCACCAGCGTGCCGCCTTCGTCGAGGCAGCGCGCCAGGTTCTCGGTGCTGACGCCGCCGACGCAGTCGATGGCCAGCTTCACGTGCGCGCCGCCGGTGGCCTCGCGCACCCGCTTGGGCAGGTCTTCGGCGTCCACCACCACGTGCTCGGCGCCGCTTTCCTTCACCGCCTCGATGGCGGAGGCGCGCCGCACCACGTTGATGGTGTTCAGGCCGCGCAGCTTCGCCAGCTGGATCAGGTAGCCGCCGACGGCCGAGTTGGCCGCGTTCTGGATCACCCAGTCGCCGGGCTGCAGGTCCACGAACTCGGTGAGCATCAGCAGCGCCGTGGGCGGGTTCACGGTGAGCATGGACAGCTGCACCGGGTCGACGTCGTGCGGCAGCTCGACCAGATGCTTGGCGGGCAGGTCGAGGTGCGTGGTCCAGGTGCCGCAGCCCACCGGCAGCAGCACCAGGCTGCCCACCGCGGGCGAGGCGACGCCTTCGCCGCATTCGATCACCCGGCCCACGCCTTCATTGCCGCCGGTGGCGGGCAGCGGCGGCAGCAGGCCGTATTCGCCGGTCAGCGTGAGCACGTCGGACGGGTTGATGGGCGCGGCCAGCACGGCCACGCGCACCTGCCCCGGCGCCAGCGCCGGCAGCTCGAACTCGACCGCACCGATCACGTCCTGCGGCACCGGGCCGCGCTGGCTGTACTGCGCTTTCTTCGCTTTCATGGCTCAGGCCTTGTCTTGCTTCAACCACGTGAGGCGCCAGGAGGCGCCGGCTTCGCCCATGGCCTGGGCGAGGGGTTTGAGGGCGGGCTCGATGTCCTTCTCGATCTGCCAGGGCGGATTGAGCAGCAGCATGCCGCTGCCGTTCATGCGCAGCGGCGAATCGTCGGGGCGGACGAGCAGCTCGATCGCCAGCGCCGACTTCACCGGCAGGGTGGCGACCTTGCGGAAGAACGGGTGCAGGCTAGGGCGCTGCTTGATCGGGTACCAGATGGCGAAGATGCCCTGCGGGAAACGCAGCAGCGCATCGGCCACGGCGCCGGTGATCAGCGGGTACTCCTCGTCCTGCGCCTCGTAGGGCGGGTCGATCAGCACGAGCGCTCGCGCGAACTTGGTGGGGCCGTCGCGCGGCGGCAGCAGGGCCTTGAGCGCGGCGTAGCCGTCGCGGGCGTGCACGTGGCTGTGCGGGTCGTGCGACAGCACGCCCTTGAGCACGTTGGCTTCGTCCGGCAGCAGCTCGCAGGCGGCCAGCCGGTCCTGCGGGCGCAGGGCCTGGGACACGATCAGCGGCGAGCCCGGGTAGCTGTCCGGCGCGCCGGCCTGGGCGGCGGCTACGGCTGCGAGGTAGCGGGCGAGGGCGGGCGGCGGCGTTGGCATCGCGGCGGCCAGCGCCCAGAGCTTGCGGATGCCGGCCTTGGCCTCGCCGGTGCGGCTGGCCTGCAGGCCGGCCAGGTCGTAGCGGCCGCGGCCGGCGTGGGTGTCGACCACGAAGAAGGGCGCGTCTTTTTTCTTCAGGGCATCGAGCAGCGACACCAGGACCAGGTGCTTGAGCACGTCCGCGTGGTTGCCGGCGTGGAATCCGTGGCGATAGTTCATGGCGCCAGTCTACCGCCCCGGGCCGGCGCCCGGGCGGCCGCCGGGGCGGCTCTGGTATGTTCCCGGGCTGGCCAAGGAGTGAACCGATGAGAACCCTGATCCGCTGGACCGCCTGGCTGCTGCTGGCCAGCCTGCTGGCCCTCGCCGCGCTGGTGCTGCACACCGTTTACGCCAGGCCGCTGAAGATCGACTGGTTCTTCGAGCGCGTCTTCATCGAGTACGCCGTGGACGACCCGGAGCTGCTCAGCTCGATGCGGATGCTGCCGCCCTGGGCCGACTGGTTCAGCGACGACCTGACCGACCGCTCGCCGGCCCGCCAGCAGGCGCTGCAGGCCAAGCTGCGCGACGACCTCGCCACCCTGCGCGAGTACGACCGCGAGGCGCTGGACGAGGGCCGCAAGCTGTCCTACGACATGCTCGAATACTTCCTGGCCAGCCAGGCCGAGGGCGAGCGCTTTGCGCTGCACGACTACCCGCTCAACCAGATGTTCGGCGTGCAGAGCCAGCTGCCGACCTTCCTGGCCACCCAGCACCCGGTGGCGTCCGAAGGCGAGGCCCGCGATTACCTGGCCCGCCTGCGCAAGATCCCGGTGGCCGCCGGGCAGGTGATGGAAGGCCTGGAGGCCCGCGAGGACGCGGGCATCCTGCCGCCGACCTTCGTGGTCGAGAAGGTGCTGGCCGAGATGCGCCTGTTCGCAGACGCGCCGGCCGCGGAGAACATCCTCTACACCTCGTTCCGGGAAAAGCTGGCGAAGCTCCCCGAGGCCGAGATGGACGCGACCACGCGCGAGGCCCTGCTGGCCGAAGCGCAGACGGCCATCGTCGAGGCCGTGCAGCCCGCCTACCGCCGCTACATCGCCCACTACGAGGCGCTGCTGCCCAGGACCACCGGCAACCACGGCGTCTGGGCGCTGCCCGACGGCGCCGCGTTCTACGCCTGGCAGGTGAAGCAGAACACCACCACCGACATGACGCCGGCCGAGATCCACGCGATGGGCGTGTCCGAGGTGGCGCGGATCGAGGCGGAGATGGACGCGATCCTGGTCGCCGAGGGCCTGGTGGAAGGCAGCATCGGCGAGCGGGTGCAGCAGATCGCGGCCCGCCCCGACCAGATCTACCCGGACACCGACGAAGGCCGCGCCGCGATCCTGGCCGACTTCGACAAGATCATCCGCGAAATCGACGCCGGCATCGGCGACCTGTTCAACGTGCGGCCGTCGGCGGGCGTCAAGGTCGAGCGCATCCCGGTGTTCCGCGAGCAGACCTCGGCCGGCGCCTACTACAACGCGCCGGCGTTCGACGGTTCGCGGCCCGGCGTGTTCTACCTCAACCTGCGCAACACAGCCGAGGTCGCGCGCTTCGGCATGCGCACGCTGGCCTACCACGAGGCGATCCCGGGGCATCACTTCCAGATCGCCTTGCAGCAGGAAATGACCGGCGTGCCGACCTTCCGGAAGATCCTGCCGTTCACCGCGTTTTCGGAAGGCTGGGCGCTGTACGCCGAGCGGTTGGCCTGGGAGCAGGGCTTCCAGTCGCAGCCGCTCGACAACCTGGGGCGGCTGCAGGCCGAGATGTTCCGCGCCGTGCGCCTGGTGGTCGACACCGGCATGCACGACCAGCGCTGGACCCGCGAGGAAGCCATCGCCTACATGCGCGACAAGACCGGCATGCCCGAGACCGACGTGGTGGCCGAGATCGAGCGCTACCTGGTGATGCCGGGGCAGGCGCTGGCCTACAAGGTCGGCATGAACCGCATCCTGGCGATGCGCGAGAAGGCGCGTTCGGCGCTGGGGCCGAAGTTCGATGCGCGGGCCTTCCACGACCTGGTCCTGGGGGGCGGCTCGATGCCGATGGCGCTGCTGGAGCGGCGCGTGGACGCCTGGATCGGCGAGCAGGCTGCGAAGTGAGCGAAGTCGGGGTGCGGCGCGTGGCCGGCGCCGCCATCGGTCCGTGGCTGGACGCGGTGGCGCGGCTGCGCATCGCCGTGTTCCGCGACTGGCCTTATCTGTACGCCGGCGACTTCGGCTACGAGCAGGACTACCTGCGGGCCTATGCGCGCTCGCCCGACAGCGTGTTCGTGCTCGCGTTCGACGGCGACGAGGTGGTGGGCGCGTCCACCGGCCTGCCGCTGGCCGATGACACCATCGAGTTCCAGAAGCCTTTCCTGGACGCCGGGCGCGACGTGGGCGAGGTGTTCTATTTCGGCGAGTCGGTGCTGCTGCCCGCCTACCGCGGCCGCGGTCTCGGCCACCGTTTCTTCGACGAGCGCGAGGCGCATGCGCGTTCGCTTGGCCGGTTCACGACCACCGCGTTTTGCGCGGTGGATCGTGCCGGTGACGATCCGCGCCGCCCCGCTGGCCACCGCGGCAACGAAGCCTTCTGGACCGGCCGCGGCTACGTCCGCCAGCCGGGCCTGACGGTGCGCCTGGCCTGGCAGGAGATCGGCGAGGACAAACCCACCGAGAAGCCGCTCACCTTCTGGCTCCGCCCGCTCTGAGCCCTGTGGGAGGGACTTCAGTCCCGATGCTTTCCGCAGCACGCATCGGGACTGAAGTCCCTCCCACAGCGGGGGGTCAGAGCATCGCCGGGAAAGCCCAGAGCGACAGCGCCGCCAGCGCCGAGGCGATGCCCGAAGCCGCCAGCACGTCGCTGGGGTAGTGCAGGCCCAGCACCACCCGCGACACTGCGACGCTGGCGGTGAAGGGCACCAGCAGCCAGGCCAGCACCGGGTAGTGGGCGAGGGCGACCAGGGTGAAGGACACCGCGTGCAGCGTGTGGCCGGACGGGAACGAGAACTCGTCCAGCGGGGCTTCCCAGGCGCGGATGCGGCCGTCGGCGGCGAAGGGGCGCGGGCGGCGGGTCCAGCGCTTGAGCTTGCGGTACATCGTCAGCGCGACCAGGCCGGTCGCGGCCAGCTGGGCCGACACCGCCAGCCCGCGCCAGCCGTCGAACAGCACCAGCGCGGCCATCAGCGCGTACCAGAAGGCGCCGTCGCCGAGTCGGCTGATGGCGCGGAAGTAAAGCCGCACCCAGGCGCGTGCGCCGAGGCGATTGGCGGCCAGGCACCAACCGTGCTCGCGAACCACGAGCCGGCGGGTGCGCGGGCTCACGCGGCTTCCCGCCAGTGGCTGAGCGCCCCGAGCAGGGCGGCGAAGTCCGCGGCCACCTGGCCCGGTTCGAGATGCAGCACCGCCTGCCGTGCCGCGGCGCCGAGCGTGGCCAGGTCTGGCCGCAGGCCGGTCTGCACGAAGGCCTCCACGAACCCCGCGTCGTCGCCGAAGGCCACGGTGCCGCCGTGCACGCCGTTGCACAGGTGCTCGCGCGCCGCGCCGTAGTCGAACGCGACCGTGGCCAGCCCGCTGGCCATCGCTTCCAGCGTCACGTTGCCAAAGGTTTCCGACAGGCTGGGGAAACAGAACAGGTCGGCGCTGGCGAAGTGCCGCGCCAGCGCATCGCCGCGCTGCACGCCGGCGAAGAGGAAGTCGGGGTTCGCGGCCTGCAGCTCTGCGCGCGCCGGGCCATCGCCGACCCAGACGAAGCGCGCGCCCGGCCGCTGCGCCTGCAGCGCGCGGAAGCTTCGCACGGCCAGCGGCAGGTTCTTCTCCGGCGCGATGCGGCCGACGTGCAGCACGATCGGGGCACCGCCGGGCGACCACTGCGCCCGCAGCGCGTCGTCGCGCCAGCCGGGGTGGAACTGCCGGGTGTCCACCGCGCGGCCCAGGCGGCGCACGTGGCGGAAGCCCTGCTGGCGCAGGTCATCCTCGAGTTCGCGGGTCGGCACCAGGGTGGCGTCGGCCTTGTTGTGGAAGCGCCGCAGCCACGAGAACACCCAGGGGCTCAGGAAGCCGGCGCCGTAGCGGCCGACGTAGTCATCGAAGCGCGTGTGGAAGCCGGTGGCCACCGGGATGCCGAGCCGGCGGCAGGCGCGCAGCGCGGACCAGCCCAGCGGGCCTTCGGTGGCGATGTAGACCGCGTCCGGCCGCTGCGCCATCCAGCGCGCGGCCAGGCGCTTGCCGGCGGGCAGGCCGAAGCGCAGGCCGGGATAGCGCGGGATCGGCGCGCCTTCGACCACCATCAGCGACGGGTCCGGGCGCGGGCTTTCGTCGTCGCGCTGCGGGCGCACGATGCCGACGGTGTGGCCCTGCTGCCGCAGCCCGTGTTCGAGCGACTGCACGGTCAAAGCGACGCCGTTGACGTCGGGCGGGTAGGTCTCGGTGACCAGTTCGATGTGCAGGAGTCTGTCCATGCCGACAGGCTGCGCTGCGCCCGTGCCAGTGCCGTGACCGCAGGGTTTCAGCGCCGTGACGCCGCGCCCTTGTGGGAGGGACTTCAGTCCCGATGCTTTTCGGCCAACGGCATCGGGACTGAAGTCCCTCCCACAGGGGGGGCGGGTCAGGCGGTCTTGATGAGGAGCTTGCGGCCGACTTCCTGCAGGTGGTCGCGCTCGGTGTCGAGGTCGAGGCGGGTCAGCGGGTGGCTTTCGAGCCAGCGCTTGGAGAGCTTGAGCGTGAGGGAGTCGCCGTCGGCGATGGCGTCGGCCAGCGGCAGCGGGTCGCGCTCGTGGCTGCGGTGCAGCAGCACCGCCAGGCGCAGCAGCAGGGCGCAGCGCAGGGTGTTGGGGATCAGGCGGTCGGGCAGCTTCTCGATGCTGCCCAGGTGCACGCCGCGGCGCTGGTTGCGCACCAGCGCGGCCAGGATCTGCTGCTCGGTGCGCGAGAAGCCGGCGATGTCGGAGTGCTCGACCACGTAGGCGCCGTGCTGGTGGTACTGGCTGTGCGCGATCGCCAGGCCGAGCTCGTGGATGCGCGCGGCCCAGGACAGCAGGCGGCGGTTGTCGCCGTCCAGGCCCCAGGCCGCCTCGGCCTGGTCGAACAGCCGCAGCGCGGTCGCCTCGACCCGCGCCGACTGCGCCGCATCCACGCCGTAGCGGTTGCACAGCGCGACGATGGAGGCCTCGCGCGGGTCGGTGTCGCTGGCGCGGCCCACCAGGTCGTACAGCACGCCCTCGCGCATGGCGTGGTCGCTGACGTACATGCGCTCGATGCCGAGCTCGGAGAAGGCGGCGTCCAGCACCAGCAGGCCGCCGGCGATGATCGGCCGGCGCTCGGCCGACAGGCCCGGCAGCCGGATGTCCTCGAGCTTGTCGAAGTCGAGCAGCTTCTCGCGGATGGCGTCGATGCTCTGGGCGGTGATCGAGGCCTTGGTTATCTTGAGCGCGATCGAGATGTCGCAGATCGCCTTGATGGTGCCCGACGAACCCATCGCGTCGTGCCAGCCGCGCCGGCGATACGCCGTGGCGAACTGCTGGAATTCGGCGGTGATCTCGGTGCGGCCCTCCTTCCAGCGCTTGCGCGAGAGCTTGCCGTCGCCGAAGAAGCGGCGGGTGGTGGCGATGCAGCCCATCTGCAGGCTCTCGCGCTCCACCGCCTCGAAGCCCTGGCCGATGATGAACTCGGTGCTGCCGCCGCCGATGTCCATCACCAGCCGGCGCTTGCCTTCGGCCGGCGGGCTGCCGTGCGCCACGCCCAGGTAGATCAGGCGCGCCTCCTCGCGGCCGGCGACGATCTCGATGCCGTGCCCGAGCGCGGTCTCGGCCGGCATCAGGAAGCTTTGCGGGTTGCGCAACGCGCGCACGGTGTTGGTGGCGATGGCGCGCACGCGGTGCGCCGGGATGGTGTCGAGACGCTGGCCGAAGCGGGCCAGGCAGTCGAGCGCACGCGGCATCACGTCGGGGTTGAGGCCGCCTTCGCCGTCCAGGCCTTCGGCCAGGCGCACGGTTTCCTTGATGCGGTCGACGATGCGCAGCTGGCCCAGCACGTAGCGGGCCACGACCATGTGGAAGCTGTTCGAGCCCAGGTCGACCGCGGCCAGCAGGTCCCCGTCCTTGAGTGGCTGCTCGGCTTCAGTCGGCATCCGGTGTCATCCGCAGAGTCGGGCGAGTAGCGCGCCCTGCGCAGAATAAGGCATGTCGCCCTCCGGCGGCGAGACCCGCAGGTAGCGGCCGTCCTCCTGCAGCAGCCAGGCATTGAGGTTGTCGGCCAGGTAGTTCGCCAGCTCCTCGTCGAACACGCGTTCTGCCAGCTTCGGATCGAGGATGGGGAAGCAGGTCTCGACCCGGCGCATCAGGTTGCGCTCCATCCAGTCGGCGCTGGAGCAGAAGATCTCCGGCTTGCCGCCGTTGCCGAACCAGTAGACGCGACTGTGCTCGAGGAAGCGCCCGATCACCGAGCGCACCCGGATGTTGTCCGACACGCCCGGCACGCCCGGGCGCAGGCAGCAGGCGCCGCGCACGATCAGGTCGATCTTCGCGCCGGCCTGCGAGGCCTCGTACAGCGCGCGGATCACGCTGGGCTCGTTGAGCGCGTTCATCTTGGCGATGATGCGGCCGCCCTTGCCGGCGCGGGCCAGCTCGGCCTCGCGGGCGATTTTCTTGAGCAGCGCCGCGTGCAGGGTGAAGGGCGACTGCAGCAGCCGACGCAGCTTGATCTTGGGCGCCAGGCCCGAGAGCTGGTGGAAGATGTCGTGCACGTCGGCGGCGATGTCCGGGTCGGCCGTCATCAGGCCGATGTCGGTGTACACACGCGCGGTGCCGGCGTGGTAGTTGCCGGTGCCCAGGTGCACGTAGCGCTGCAGCTTCTTCCCCTCGCGGCGCACGATCAGCATCATCTTGGCGTGGGTCTTGTAGCCCACCACGCCGTACATCACCTGCACGCCGGCCTCCTGCAGCTGGTCGGCGAGGCGGATGTTGGCCTCCTCGTCGAAGCGCGCGCGCAGTTCCACCACCACCGTCACGTCCTTGCCGTTGCGCGCGGCCGTGATCAGGTGCTCGATGATCTTGCTGTCCTTGCCGGTGCGGTAGAGCGTCTGCTTGATCGCCAGCACGTCCGGGTCGTTCGCGGCGTGCTGCAGCAGGTCGAGCACCGACTGGAAGCTCTGGTAGGGATGGTGCAGCAGCACGTCGCCCTGGCGCAGCGTGGCGAAGGGCGAGTCCTCGTCGAGGTCGGCGGGGCGCTGCCGGAACGGACGGAACTTGAGCTCGGGCCGGTTCACCAGGTCGTACACCTGGGTGACGCGGTTGAGGTTGACCGGGCCGTTGATGCGGTAGACCGCGTTCTCGGTCAGGCCGAAGTTCTGCAGCAGGATCGCGACGATCGGCTTGGGGCAGTGCTCGGCGATCTCCAGCCGCACCGCGGGGCGGAAGCCGCGGCTGGCGAGTTCGTCCTTGAGCGCGCTGGCGAGGTTTTCCACTTCCTCCTCGTCCACGAACAGCTCGGAGTTGCGGGTGACGCGGAACTGGTAGGCGCCCTTGACCTTCATGCCGGTGAACAGGTCGTCCACGAAGGCGGTGAGCACGGCCGAGAGCAGCACGAAGTCATGCTGGCCGCCCGAGACTTCCGGCGGCAGCTGGATGATGCGCGGCAGCGAGCGCGGCGCGCGCACGATGGCCATGCCGCCGCTGCGCCCGAACGCGTCCTTGCCCTCGAGCACCACCACCACGTTCAGCGACTTGTTGAGGATGCGCGGGAACGGGTGCACCGGATCCAGGCCCAGCGGCGACAGCACCGGCAGCAGCTCGTCCTGGAAGTACTTGTGCAGCCACTTCTTCTGGCGCGCATTCCACGACGAATGCGCCAGGATGCGGATGCCGGCGGCGTTGAGCTCGGGCCGCAGGGTCTCGTTCCAGTAGCGGTACTGCTCTTCGACCAGGCTGGCGGCCTTGTCGTGGATCAGTTCCAGCGCCTGCGTCGGCGGGATGCCGTCGGGCGGCAGCGGGCCGCCGAACTGCTGCGCGGTGCGCACGGTGGCGGCGCGGATCTCGAAGAACTCGTCGAGGTTGGTGCAGCTGATGCACAGGTACTTCAGCCGCTCGAGCAGCGGCACCGCCGGGTCCTGCGCCTGCGCCAGCACGCGGAAGTTGAACTCCAGCTGCGACAGTTCGCGGTTGAGGTAGAGCCCCGGGGCGTGCAGGTCGATGGTTTCGGGCAAGTCTGGGCTCATGGTCGGTTCGGAGGGACGGTCACGCCGGTGGGAGGCCCTAGCTTACGCCGGACGGGCGCGGCGCAGGCCCTCAGGCCTCGCCGGGGGTGTCGCGCGGGCGCACCCGGGCCGGGCCGAAGACGCAGGCGAAGGTGCTGCCGCGGCCCACTTCGCTGTCGATCTCGAGCCAGGCCTGGTGCAGGCTGAGCACGTGCTTGACGATCGACAGGCCCAGCCCGGTACCGCCGGATTCGCGCGAGCGGCTGGTCGAGACCCGGTAGAAACGCTCGGTGATGCGCGGCAGGTGCTGGGCCGGGATGCCCTGGCCGCTGTCCTGCACCGCGAGGCGGGCGCCGCGGTCGGCGGTGCGCTCGAAGCGGATGACGATGCGGCCGTCGGTGGGCGTGTAGCGCACCGCGTTGCTGACCAGGTTGGAGAAGGCGCTGTGCAGCTCCTTGATCGAGCCGACCAGGTCGCAGCCGGCCGCATCCTCGACCACGATCTTGTGCCGGCCCTGGCTCAGCGCCTCGGCTTCGCGCCGCAGGGTCACCAGCATCGGCGCCATCGCCAGCGGTTCCTCCGGCAGGTGCTCCTGCGCCTCCAGGCGCGACAGCGTCAGCAGGTCTTCCACCAGCTGGGTCATGCGCTGCGACTGCCGGCGCATTTCCTCGACCATCACCGCCAGCTCCGGGTGCTCCTCGGGCTCGATCATGTCGAGGTAGCCGTGCACCACGGTCAGCGGCGTGCGCAGTTCGTGCGAGACGTTGGCCACGAAGTCGCGGCGCACCTGCTCGAGCCGCATCAGCTTGGTGACGTCGCGCACCACCACCATCCACTGGGTGGCCGAATAGGGGATCAGGCGCAGGCTGATGCGCACCATCGGGTCGGCCGGGCTGGCCAGGTCGAGCAGCGGCTCGTCGGTCTGGCCCGCGGCCAGCCATTCGCGCACGCGCGGCTGCTCCGGGAAGCAGTCGAGCAGGGGGGTGTCCAGGCTTTGCGGGTAGTGCAGGCCCAGCAGGCGGCGCGCGGTCTTGTTGAACCAGACCAGGCGGCCGTCGCGGCGCTGGATCACCAGGGCGCCGTCGGGCATCGCCGTCGCCGCCTGCCGGTAGGCGCGCAGCAGGCGCACCAGGCGCCGGCCGCGGTTGCGGTTCTCGGTCTGGCGGCGGTGGATCAGGGTTTCCAGCGCGGCCCACAGGCCCTGGCCGTCCACGGTGCGCAGCTGCTTGCGCCAGTCCAGGAAGCGCAGCACGCGGTACAGGCGCCAGTAGGCGCGCGCCGCCAGCACCGCGGTGGCCAGGCCCAGCGCCCACCAGGGCTCGCCCAGCGCCAGCCCGATGCCGAGCGCGAAGCCATAGAACAACAGCAGCCGGATCAGGGACTGGCGCCAGGCCAGCCGAAGCAGCATCGATACGCTCATGTCCGGCGGTCGCCCATCCTCAGGCCGCGGCCGCGGAGAACCGGTAGCCGGAGCCGCGCACGGTCTGCACCATGTCGTCCAGGCGGTAGGGCTCGAGCGCCTTGCGCAGGCGGCGGATGTGCACGTCCACCGTGCGCTCCTCGACGTAGACGTTGCCGCCCCAGACGTGGTCCAGCAGCTGGGTGCGCGAATAGACGCGCTCGGCATGGGTCATGAAGAAGTGCAGCAGGCGGTATTCGGTGGGGCCCACGTGCACCGGCTGCTCGCCGGCGTAGACGCGGTGGGCGGCGCCGTCGATGCGCAGGCCGCCGACGGTCACGGAACCGTCATCTTCGTCCTCGCGCGAGCGGCGCATCACGGCGCGGATCCGGGCCAGCAGTTCGCGGGCCGAGAAGGGCTTGACCACGTAGTCGTCGACGCCCGATTCCAGGCCGCTGACGCGGTCGTTTTCCTCGCCGCGGGCGGTGAGCATGATGATCGGCACGTCGCGGGTCAGCTCGTCCTTGCGCCAGCGCCGGGCCAGCTCCAGGCCGCTGGCGCCGGGCAGCATCCAGTCGAGCAGGATCAGGTCGGGCACCTTCTCGGCGATGGCGTGCTGGGCCTCGCGGGCGTCGCCGGCGTGGACCGGGTCGTAATCGCCCTTGCGCAGGGCGTAGGCCACCATCTCGCGGATGGCGGGTTCGTCGTCGACGATCAGGATGCGTTTTTGCACGAGGGGTACCGTGTCACCGGGTGGGCCGTGGTGCAAGTAGATAAAACTTTTGTGACCGGCGGGTGACAGGGGTGGCGGGGCCTACTGGCGGTCCGGGCGCTGCTCCTCGGGGCGGATGCCCTGGCGCTCCATTTCCAGCACCACCGGCGTGATCGCGGCCATGCGGGCCTCGATGCGGGCGCGCTGGTAGTAGTCCAGGTCGTCCCGGCGCTTGAGGGCGTCGAGCTGGTTCAGGGCGTCCACCGCGCGGCCGTTGAGGTAGGCGGTCTCGGCGTAGGCCTCGCCGGCCCGGACGAGGTCGCCGGCCAGCTCGCTGGCGCGGGCGAAGCTGCGCTGGAAGACCGGGTCGTCGCCGCCGGAGGCCAGCAGCGGGCGCAGCACGGCCTGGGCGCGGCGGCCGGCCTCGGGGGTGGCCTGCTTGCCGAGGGCTTCGGCGTAGGCGAGGCGCACGGCTCGGTTGTCGGGGTGGCGGGTGACCAGGGCCTCGAAGCGCTCGCGCGATACGGCGTGGCGGCCGCCGATCGCGGCGGCCTCGGCCTGGGCCAGCTCCAGCCAGAGCTGGCCGGGATGGCGCCGGAGCAGGTCGGCCAGCGTGGCCTCCGCTTCGGCCGGGTAGCCGCCGCGCATCTGCGCCAGGGCCAGGCCATAGCGCTGGGCATCGCTGGCTTCGGCGCCCGGGGCGTTCGCCAGGGCACGGTATTCGCGCAGGGCGGCCGCGGCGTTGTCGGCGCTGAACACGCGCAGGCGTTCGCGGGCCCAGGGAAAAGCATCGCTGCCGCCGCGCAGGTCGGACGCGCCCAGGCTGAACTCGCCCGGCAGCAGCAGCGAAGTGGCGGTGGGGGCGCGGATCGGACCGCGCGCCGGCTGGGCCGCCATCTGCTCGGCGCGCTGGCGGGTTTCACTGATGCGGGTGGTGGTGACCGGGTGGCTGCGCAGGTACTCGGGCAGTTGGTAGCCGCCGCTGTTGCCGCGGCTGGCGCGCTGCATGCGTTCGAAGAAATCGGCCATGCCGCCGGGGGCGTAGCCGGCGCGGGCGAGGGTCTGGATGCCGACGCGGTCGGCCTCGGACTCGTTCGACCGGGTGTAGTTGATCTGGCGCTGCTGCATCAGGGCCGCCGCGCCGGTGATCGCCGCCGCGGTGGCATCGCCGGCCTGGCTGCCGCCGCCGCTGGCGCGGGCGCCGCCGCCCTGAGACTGCGACAGCGCGATCGCGCCGAGCATGGCCAGCAGGATCGGCACCTGGTCCTTCTGCGCGCGCTCGACGCCGCGCAGCACGTGGCGCTGGCTGACGTGGGCGATTTCGTGCGCCATCACGCCGGCGACTTCGTCCTCGGTCTCGGCGGTGACCACCAGGCCGGCGTTCATGCCGATGTAGCCGCCGAGGGTGGCGAAGGCGTTGATCTGCCGGTCGCGCATCATGAAGAAGGTGAAGGACTGGCGCGGCGTGTCGCTGGCCGCGGCGAGCCGGTAGCCCATGGCCTGCAGCCAGCCGTCGATCAGCGGATCGTCGAGCACCAGCCCCAGCCGGCGCAGTTCGTACAGCGTGTAGGCGCCGTAGCGGGCCTCCATGCCCGGGTCGATCACCTCGCCCGCGGACGAACCGATGTCCGGCAGCCCGGTGCTCTGGGCGCGGGCGCTGCAGGCCAGCGACAGGGCCAGGCTGAGGGCGGCGACGGGAAGCAGGATGCGCACGGCGGCTCCAGGCGGGGGATGCCCGAGGATACCGGCTGCCCGGGCCGGCAGGCGTGAATCGGGGGTTAACACCGCCGCGTGCCGCAGCGTTGCGCGGGCGCGTGCTGGCAATGCCGCCCCGTCGCCCCCAAACTTGGCGGGTCAACGGAGGACCGACGTGCCCAACATCACGATGTACACCACCGCGATCTGCCCCTATTGCGTGGCCGCGAAGAATTTCCTGAAGTCCCGTGGCGCCAGCTGGGAGGAGGTCCGCATCGACCTCGACCCCGTCGCCCGCGAGCAGATGATGGCGCGCGCGAAGCGCACCTCGGTGCCGCAGATCTTCATCGGCGACACCCACGTGGGCGGCTACGACGACCTGGTGGCGCTCGACCGCGCCGGCGGCCTCAAGCCGCTGCTGGAGGCCCGGGCATGAGCGCTTCCGAGAAGGACCGGGTGAAGGAGTTCACCGAGTTCCGCCAGCGCATGAACGAGCGCATCCTGGGCCAGGACAACCAGGTGGTGCGGCGCTTCTTCGCGCTCGACACCCAGACCTACAAGGCCGGCAAGCTCGACCTCAAGACCAAGGAGCTGCTGGGCCTGGTGGCGTCGATGGTGCTGCGCTGCGACGACTGCATCAGCTACCACATCGCCCAGTGCAAGGAAGCCGGCGTCGACCGCGACGAGTTCTTCGAGGCCTTCAGCGTGGCCCTGGTGGTGGGCGGCTCGATCGTGATCCCGCACCTGCGCCGCGGCGTCGACTTCCTCGACCAGCTCGAAGGCCAGGGCATCGACGCCCCCGCCGCCCCCGACCACGAGCATTGAAAAGCTTCGGGCCTGAAGGCCCTCCTACACGCGGCCTGTAGGAGGGCCTTCAGGCCCGAACGCCCTGCGACCAAGGTCCAGTGGGCGGGGGTGGGCCGGAATCTGGCATAATATCGCGCCTTTGGCGGCCGCCCGGCTGCCATAACCCTTTGGAAGACCAAGAATTTTATGACCCAGACCATCGCGGTGATCCGTGGCGACGGCATCGGCCCGGAGATCATGGACGCCACCCTGCAGGTGCTCGACGCGCTCAAGGTCGGCCTCACCTATGACTTCGTCGAAGCCGGCCTGAGCGCCTACGAGAAGCAGGGCGAGCTGCTGCCCGCCGCCACCCTCGACGCCATCCACCGCCACCGCGTGGCGCTGAAGTCGCCGCTGACCACGCCGGTCGGCGAGGGCTTCAGCTCGATCAACGTCGAGCTGCGCAAGCGCTTCGACCTGTATGCGAACGTGCGCCCGGCGATCAGCTTCCCGAACACCAAGTCGCGCTACGAGAACATCGACCTGATCACGGTGCGCGAGAACACCGAGGGCGCCTACATCGGCGAGGGCCAGAACCTCACCGCCGACGGCGAGACCGCCACCCTCGTGCAGAAGGTCACGCGCCGCGGTTCCGATCGCATCGTGCGCTACGCCTTCGACCTGGCCCGCCGTGTCGGCCGCAAGAAGGTCACCGTGGTGCACAAGGCCAACATCCTCAAGTCGACCTCGGGCCTGTTCCTGAAGGTCGCGCGCCAGGTGGCCACCGAGTACCCGGACATCCAGTGCAACGAGATGATCGTGGACAACACCTGCATGCAGCTGGTGATGCGCCCCGAGCAGTTCGACGTCATCGTCACCACCAACCTGTTCGGCGACATCCTGTCCGACCTGTGCGCCGGCCTGGTCGGCGGCCTGGGCCTGGCCCCGGGCGCGAACATCGGCACCGAGGCGGCGATCTTCGAGGCCGTGCACGGCTCGGCGCCGGACATTGCCGGCAAGGGCATCGCCAACCCGGTGGCGCTGCTGCTGGCCGCGGTGCAGATGCTCGAGCACCTGGGCAAGGTGTCCGAGGCCAACCGCCTGCGCCAGGCGATCATCGACACCATGGCCGCCAAGGACAACCTGACGCCCGACCTCGGCGGCACCGGCACCACGCAGTCCTTCGCCGCGGCCATCGCGGCCCGCGCCGCCGGCTGATTCCACCGCCTGCCGAGTGAAGAGAAGGGCGCCCCGGGGCGCCCTTTTTCTTGCGCGATCCCACCCTGTGGGAGGGACTTCAGTCCCGATGCCCGTGCCTCAACCCCGCCCCCACCGATGCCCGCACGCCAGGCACTCCCCCCGGCTCCCGCGCAGCGGGAACGTCGCCGCCCCGAACATCCACACCGCCACCGCCAGCAGCTTGCCCGTGGCCGGTGCGCGCGTCGCGAAGCGCGTGCTGCCGCAGGCCGGGCAAGCCTCGGGCGGCTCGCCGACGGCTTCCTCCAGCTCCCGCTCCAGATCACCACTCGCATACGCCGCGACCAGCGCCCGGGCTTCGTCCGCTTGCCCCGCGGGCACCTGCACCCGCACGCCGCCGATCGCACCGGTCAGCGGGTAGTTGGCGGTGACGTGGTGGTCGTCGGCCACCGTGGCCTGCAGTCCTGCCGATTCCAGCAGCGCGCGCACCACGTGCGCTTCGGACGGTTCGAAGTAGCGGGCGACGGTGACGGTCATGGCGTGTTGTCCCTTTCGCTGGCAAGCGCGTCGCGAACGCGAATGGCCAGTCGATCCCTGGTTGCCTGGTCGGCGATCGTCGGCGGTTCGGGGTAGATTCGCAACAGGTTGTCGCCGATCAGTCGCGGGTGCACGTGGATGTGCAGGTGCGGCACTTCCTGGAACGCCGCTTCGCCGATGGAATGCCACAGGCTCAGGCCATTGTTGGGGAAGGCGCGGCCGACTGCGCGCGTCACCCGGCTCACCGAGTGCATCAGCGCGGCGCCGGTCGCTTCGTCCAGGTAGCGCACGTCGCTGACGTGGACCTTCGGAATGACCAGCACATGCCCCGGATTCGCCTGCCTCAGGTCGACGAAGGCGAGCGTCAGGGCATCCTCGTGCACGAGGCTGGCAGGCGCCGTGCCCGCGACGATGGCGCAGAAGGCGCAAGGGTCTGGCTGGCTGGCGCGATGGCTGGACATGGGCAACTAAGCCTTGGCGTTGCGCAGCGATTCGGCAAGGTTTCCCCTGGCGGCCGCCTCAAGGGCGGCGCGCATCGCGGGCGTGTTGAAAAGCGCGTCGCGCGCGAGGAACTGGGCCAGGATCTGCCTGCGCTTAAGGTGGAACAGGAAGCCGGGCACCCACCGATATTCTTCGCGGACCTGGCGTTCGTACTCCTCGAACCGCGCCCGCGGCGCCCCGAGGATGGACAGGTCGATGTCCACCAGCAGCGCCTGGTCGTTGCCTTCGGGCAGGGCGGAGTGACGGGTCGCGAGGATGTGGCTGCGGACCCGCGAAATGCGCGCTTCGGTGACGCCCGCCTTGCGCAGCTCCGCTTCGGCCCAGTCGGCGCTGCGCGCTTCGTTGTCGCTGGCGCGTACAGCGTAGATCGCGTCATGGAACCAGAGCGCGATCTCGACTTCCGCCGGCTCCACCGCCAGGTGGCGATGCGCGTCGAACAGCGCCAGGCACTCGGAGAGATGCTGCAGTGTGTGGTAGCTGCGCTGCGGCTCGGCGTAAGCCGCCAGCAGCGCGTCTCGCACCGCCGCGCCGTCACCCTTGGCCTGCAGCCCGGCCCAGCAGCGCTGCCACGAGTCGTCGAAGCGTGCCGGGGAGGGGTCATTTCGATCGTCGGTCATGTGTACTGCCCAAGCGTCCTGGTCCTGTCAGGATGGGCCGGGCAGCCAAAGAAATAAAACGTGCCCCGGCGGAATGCCTTCCTGCTGATCAGGGGGCCGGGAACCTGCAGGATGAGCCGCATCCGCTTACGGCAGTCATCGCAGTACTGGTACTCCGGGTCCTGCACCCAGGACGGGCTGGTGCCGATGCGCGCCTGGTCGATGGGCTCGAACTCGACACCATCACCGCCCGCCGCGCACAGCAGGTGCGAGAGCAGCTTGAGCGGATGATTGGGACAGGCCGCGGCCAATGCCTCCCGCAGCGGCGCGCTGGCGGCGACGTACTCTCCCGGTGAATAGACGTTCCGATGCCTGGCGGGTTTGCGGGTCGCATGACGCGGCACGCGAACCGGCCGATAGGCCTCGCCCAGCAGCACGGGTTCCGTGGCGGGCTCATCCACGAAGCGAACCACCACTTCATCCGCTGCCACCACCTCGATCACCCGACCGCTCCACGGGAAATCCGGAAGTCCCTCGGGGAGAGGGACCAGGCAGCGCTCGTGCTCCGTCTTCCGGTAGGTGCGGGCCAGGACGAAGCCATTGGACGCGACGGTCCCGGTCTGTTCGACCAGCGCGTAGATCGCCTCGAGCTGCGCGGAGGACGCGGCCGCTGCGTAGCGCAGTACCTCCCGCCGGACCCGGTTGTAGCGCACGATGGGCGGGCCGAGCAGGATGGCCCCCAACATCAGCAGGAACAGGGCGATGGTCAACAGTGGCGACATCGGAAGACCTCTGGAGCGGCCGTTTCGGATTCAAATGCCTTGCGAGGCCCCACCTCAGCCCGGGGTCTTCCAGGGCCTTGCTTCGATGCCGGCGCCGGCCAGCAGCGCGCGCAGGCGGTCGGCGAAGGCGGGCGGGACCTCGACCTCTCGCGTCCTGGTGAACAGGCCCAGCCACTTGGTCTTTTCATGTGCACGCAGCCACAGACCCCACTCGTTGGTCCCGCTCTCACCGGGCGTGCCGTCCTCGGACAGCTGGTAGATGGCGATCTCCAGGAACAGGCCGTCGTCGGTCTTGCCGAAGACGGACCAGCCCCAGTCTTCGTCCAGGTAGTCCATCCCGAGCCCGCCGTCCGACAGGCCCTGCGCCAGGAATTCGGCGACGTCCGCGCCATAGAACCGGTTCCCTGCATTGTCATCCTCCGGGAGCTCCGCCTGGTACTCGAATCGCTCCGTCCTGAAGCGAAGACTGCGGTTGTGCATGCGGGCTGATCCTTGCTCGGTGCTTGCTGGCGCGCGTGTTGTTTCGGCGGCGGGAGCCGGCTCAGCGCACCACGACCGTGGTCGCCTTGTTCGCGACGAGGTAGGGCTTGAGATCCTCGACCTGGCGCAGCTTGCCGATGGCGCGCTGGGCGAACTTCGCGGTGGTGATGCGCACGTGGCAGTTCTGGAACTCGCGCTCGGGGTCCTTGCCGCGCGAGCTGTAGACGACGCGGCCGTCGCGGTCCCAGCCCAGCACCAGGCGCTCCTGCAGGTGGCTGGTGCGGTAGATCCAGCCCTTCTGGATGTCGGATTCGGCCATGGCCATGCGTGGGTTCCTGTTCGGTGCGTGGATGTCAGTCGTTTGGCAGCCAGCCCAGCGTACCGGCGTGCAGGCTCTGGACATAGAGGCGCCCGCGGGTTTCGGTGACGGCGGTGGTTTCCGGATAGGCGCCGGACGGGTCCTGCAGGTCGGCGACGACGTGGCCTTCCTCGTTGAAGGCCATCACATGGCCGTAGGCCGGCGGCACCGGCCACAGCCAGCGCGGCAGCCGCAGCGTCATCCTGCGCAGGAACGGGTAGGGCGCCATCGCGTCCACCAGCGCGCTGCGCGGCTTGGTGAAGCCCACCCAGATCCGGCCGTCCAGCCCGCGCATCAGGTTGTCGGGATAGCCGGGCAGGTTGTCGAACAGTGCGAAGGCCTGCGGCGAGGGCTGGCGCACGTCCAGCGCCCGCGCCTCGCGGTCGATGCGCCACACGCGGTACTGCCCGGTCTCGACCACCAGCAGCGCGCCCTGGTCGGCGGTGAGCTCGATGCCATTGGCGAAACTGAGCCCCCGTGCCACCAGGCGCAGCGCGCGCGTCGCCGGGTCGTACTCGAACACGCGGCCGGTGGCCGACTGCTCGAGGATGTCGAGCACGCTGGCCTCGAAGGTGCCGCCCCAATCGGCGGGGGCGAAGCGCGTGCTGGCGTCGGTGAAGTAGATCCGGCCATCGTCGGCGACCACCACCGCGTCGGCGTAGCGGATCGGCTGGCCTTCGAACGCGTCGGCCAGCACCGTGGCGGCGCCGTCCGGCGCAATCGACAGCAGCCCGCGATACGCGTCAGCCGCGACCAGATGGCCGGAAGCGTCGAAGTCGAAGCCCAGCACGCGGCCCCCCGTGTCCGCAAACACCTCGCGCCTGCTGCCGTCCGCCGCCATGCGCAGCACGCGGCCACCGGCCACCGCGACGTAGAGCCGGCCATCGGGCCCGAAGGCCACGTGCTCCGGCCCGCGGTCGCTGCCCAGGTCGACATGCCGCAGCGCGGCGAGTGCGTGGTTGGTGGCATGCGGACCCCAGTGGCCGAGGTCCTTGGGGGCATGCCATGCCACCGGTTGCGCCGGCACCGGCCAGAACGCCAGGTAAGCCGCCAGGCCCGCGGCAGCCGCCAACAGAAGCCCGGTCCGGAACTTCACCTTCCGCGCCACCCTTGGGCGGGATCAGTCGTCGCCGCGCGCGTCGTCGACGGCTTCGTCCATCGGTTCGGGCGGGGCTGCGGACGCCGACGGCGGCACGTACATGGCCACCGCGGTGGCTTCCTTCTGCGTGGTCGGGATGCCGATGCCCAGCCCCACCGCGCTGTTGCGGCTGTAGCGGGAGCCGCCGACCGACATGCCCACGGGCGAGCGCGAACTGCCGCGGCCCAGGATGAGCAGGCCGTTGGCGCCCAGCGCCGCGGCCTCCTGGCGCAGGCGGTCCATCACCGCGGCATCCTGGCCGCGGGTGCCGAAGCCAATCGCGCTGGAGGCGTCGATCTCGGCGATGTCGATCGCGCCCGGCGGCGGCACCCGGTAGATGCGCACTTCGGCCGGATCGATGGGCGCGCGGGCTTGGCCCAGCATCAGCTTGTCGGTGCTGGCGCAGCCGCCCAGCAGGGCGAGGCCGGCGAGGGCGAGGATCAGGCGGCGGGTCATGGCGGGGCTCCGGGTGCGTCGGGTCGCGGTCATGGTCGCACGGCGCAGGCGCGGGGCGGCTGAACCTCAGTCGATCCGTTCAGGCACCAGCCCGTCCGGCCAGCCCTTGGGCAGGTAGTGGGCCACGTCGGCGAGCAGCAGCATCGGCCGGTCCTCGGGGGTGTCGCCGTAGGCGTGGATGCGGTCGAAGCGGGACGGCTCGAGCTCGGCGCGGATGCGCGCGACTTTCTCGTCGAGCACGCACTGCGGCCCGGCGTAGCGGCCGGTGAGCAGGCCATCGCGGGCCTCGAGCCGCGAGCCCAGCGCCACCACGCCTTCAGCCTCGGCCCAGGGCGCCAGCAGCGCTTCGAAGTTGCCCGACACCACGCGCACGGTATCGCCGCGATCGCGGTGCGCCCGCAGCCGGGCCATCGCTTCGGGCCGAAGCAACGCGGGCAGTTCGCCGCGGGCCCAGTCGCGGGCGGCCGCCTCGAAGGGCGCCACGGGCATCCCGGTCAGCGCGCGCGCCACCACGGCCGCGCGAATCCGCGTGCCGCTGACCAGCCCCAGCCGGTAGCCCGCCACCAGCGGCGCCAGCCGCCACCGCCCCCAGCGCAGGCGCTCGGCGGGCACCACGCTGCGCACGAAGCGCGGGAAGGTTTCGCAGTGCGTCAGGGTGCCGTCGAAATCAAACAGCGCAAGGTCAGGCACGATGCTCGAAGATCCAGGCGGCCAGCGCCCCGAGGTTTAGCAGAACCGTGGTCCGATACACCACGAGGAAGGAAGCCTTCACCGATTTGTGCCGCAGCCAGTGCTGCGCGGCCATCGCGCCGGGCCAGCCACCGGCGAGCGCCATCAGGTGCAGGGTGCTTTCGGGCGTCCGGCGATGCCCGGCCTGGGCCGCGCGTTTGTCGATGGCGTAGGCGATGAAGGTGATCGCGCTCATCGCCGCGTAACCGGCCGGCACCAGTGCCGGCATGCCCAACCAGGCGGTGGCCGCCACGAGCATCGCCAGGCAGGCGAGGGCCAGCACGCCCTTCGGGCTGCGACCGCCGCGCGCGGCGGGTTTGTCGCGCCCTGCGGGACGCGCGGATACGGCGTTCATGCGGCCGCGCCCATCGCGCTCGACCTGGTAAGTGAGCTGCAGGCCTGGCCCGGGACGCGGGCCGGCCCGGGAAATGGCGCGCACGTGGACGAACACGCGGTCACCGCCGCCGTTGGGCGTGATGAAGCCGTAGCCCTTCTCGTCGTGCCACTCGGTGATGCGGCCGGCGAATCGCATCGTCGGCGTTCCGGCAGGCGCGCGACTCAGTCGCGCGACTGCAGCTTGGCCAGCAGGCGCAGGATCTCGAGGTAGAGCCAGACCAGGGTGACGGTCAGGCCGAAGGCGCCGTACCACTCCATGTACTTCGGCGCGCCGGCCTCGACGCCGGACTCGATGAAGTCGAAATCCAGCACCAGGTTCAGCGCGGCGATCACGACCACGAAGCCGCTGAAGGCGATGCCCATCCAGCTCGACTCATGGATGAAACCCATGCCCTCGAAGCCGAACAGGCGCATGCCGAAGTTCACGAGATAGAGCACGAAGATGCCGCCGGTGGCCGCGACCACGCCGAGCTTGAAGTTCTCGGTGGCCTTGATCAGGCCGGTCTTGTAGGCCATCAGCAGGGAGGCCAGCACGCCCATGGTCAGCATCACGGCCTGCATCACGATGCCGGGGAAGCTGGCCTCGAACATGGCCGAGACGCCGCCGACGAACAGGCCCTCGAGCGCGGCATACAGCGGCGCGGTGACCGGCGCCCAGGTCTTCTTGAACACGGTGACCAGCGCGACGATGAAGCCGCCGATGCCGCCGACCAGCAGGAAGGGCATGACGGCGCCCGGGTTCTCGGGGCTGTAGAAACTCCAGGCGAGGGTGGCGGTGGCCACCAGCAGGAGCAGCATGAAGCCGGTCTTGTTGACGGTGCCGTTGAGCGACATGGTGTCGCTGGCGGCGCCCCCGCTCACCAGCTGGCCGCTGGCGACGTCGAGGAAGGTGTTCTGGTTCAGGGCGGGATTGCCGCTGCGCATGCCGGGCTCCGGGCGTGAAGGACTGCCCGGGATGCTAGCCGAGCGGCGCGAACGGCGCTACCGGGGTGGCCACTCAGGGCGCGATGTCGCCGCGCAGCCGCCAGAAGTGCTGCAGCACCGCCACCGGGGTGTGCCCCGGGCGATAGGCGTGGCGCAGGGCGCCGTGCACGTAGTCGGTGGCGTCGGCGCAGGCTTCGCGCAGGTCCAGGCCCAGGCAGAGGTTGGCGGCGATGGCCGAGGCCAGGGTGCAGCCGGTGCCGTGGCCCTCGACCGGCAGGCGGGGGTTGGTGAACACCGCGCGGGCCTGGTCGTGGCCGAAACGGTCGGTCATCTCGCCTTCGCCGGGCAGGTGCCCGCCCTTGAGCAGCACGGCGCGCGCGCCTTCGGCCAGCATCTGCGCCAGCGCCCGTTCGGCCTCGTCGTCGGTCTGGATGCGCCGCCCCAGCAGCAGCTCGGCCTCGGGGATGTTCGGCGTGACCACGCTGGCCAGCGGCAGCAGGCGGGTGCGCAGCGCGTCCAGGGCGTCGTCGGCCAGCAGCTTGGCGCCCGAGGTGGCCACCATCACCGGGTCGAGCACGACGTGGGCGGGCCGGTGGGCTTCCAGTGCATCGGCTACGCAGTGGATGACCTCGGTGCTGGCCAGCATGCCGAGCTTGACCCCGCCGATGTGGAAGTCGGCGAAGCAGGCGTCGATCTGCGCGCGCAGGAAGTCCGGCGGCGGCACGTGCACGGCGGTGACGGCGCGCGTGTTCTGCGCGGTCAGCGCGGCGATCGCGCTCAGGCCGTGCAGGCCGTGCGCGGCGAAGGTCTTGAGGTCGGCCTGGATGCCGGCCCCGCCGCCGCTGTCGGAGCCGGCTATCGTCAGTACGGAGATCGGGCGTAGTTGGGGCATCTGGGTTCTTCGTGGGGGTATTGTGTTTTGAACGCGGATTTGCGCGGATGAACGCGGATAAAAGCGGATGAATCCAATTAAAAAAGCGGGATGTTTCGGCGGCCAGGGGGGGGGTGGCGACACCCCGCCTCAAAAATCCAAAATGCTCTATCCGCTCTTATCCGCGTTCATCCGCGTAAATCCGCGTTCAAATTCCTGTGCTTCCACACAGCGTATGACAGTCCGGTCACGCCAGTCACCACGGCGGGAATGAAGAGGGCGCGGTATTCGAAGGATGCGAAGGCCAGGGCGCCGAGGAGGCCGCCGGCGAGGAAGCTGGTGATGATGACCAGGCACAGCCACAGGCGGCGGCGGGCGACGGGAAGGCCGCGCAGGGCGTGGCCCAGGGTGATGCCGAGGTCGGTGAACATGCCGCTGACGTGCGAGGTGCGGATGATGGCGCCGCTGTAGGTCGTGGCCATCGCGTTCTGCAGGCCGATCGCCACCGCCGCCAGCACCGGGCCGGCGAAGCTGCCGCGGGTGAACAGCGGCACCGCCGCCGCCAGCAGCACGGCTTCGATGGCCAGCGCCACGCCGTAGCGGCGGCCCAGGCGCAGCACGCTGTCCTGCACCAGCAGGCCGCTGAGCATCGCGCCGCCGACGAAGGCCAGCAGCATCGCCGCCAGCTGCCAGGCGGCGCGAAGGTCGCCGCCCGCCAGCGCGGCCCCCAGCAGGGTGGTGGTGCCGGTGAGGTGGGTGATGGCCTGGTGTTCGAAGCCCAGGTAACCCACCACGTTCACCATGCCGGCGACCAGGGCCAGGGCGGAGGCCCCGACCCAGACCCAGGTCGCCAGCCTTTCGGCCATGGCCTTACAGCACTTCCGAGGCGTAATCGGCCAGGCGCGAGCGCTCGCCGCGACGCAGCGTGATGTGTGCGCTGTGCGCCCAGTTCTTGAACCGGTCGACGGCGTAGGTCAGGCCCGAGGTGGTCTCGGTGAGGTAGGGCGTGTCGATCTGTTCGACGTTGCCCATGCAGATGATCTTCGTGCCCGGGCCGGCGCGCGTGATCAGGGTCTTCATCTGCTTGGGCGTGAGGTTCTGCGCCTCGTCCACGATCACCCAGCGGTTGAGGAAGGTGCGGCCGCGCATGAAGTTCATCGAGCGGATCTTGATGCGGCTGGCCAGCAGCTCGTTGGTGGCGCCGCGGCCCCAGCTGCCGTGGTCCTCGGTGTGGGTGAGCACCTCGAGGTTGTCGGTGAGCGCGCCCATCCACGGCGTCATCTTCTCTTCCTCGGTGCCGGGCAGGAAGCCGATGTCCTCGCCCACGCTGACCGTCGCGCGGGTCATGATGATCTCGCGGTAGCGCTGGATGTCCATCGTCTGGGTCAGGCCCGCGGCCAGCGCCAGCAGCGTCTTGCCCGTGCCGGCGGTGCCGAGCAGGGTGACGAAGTCGATCTCCGGGTCCATCAGCGCGTTGAAGGCGAAGTTCTGCTCGCGGTTGCGGGCGTTGATGCCCCAGACCTGGTGCTGCGGCGCGCGGAAGTCGTCGACGATCTGCAGCACCGCGCGCTCGTCGTCCAGGCGCGCGACCTTCATCTCCACTTCCTCGGCGCCGGGCATGTACAGGAACTGGTTCGGGTACCAGCCGTCGTCGTCGCGGCGGCGCACTTCGTAGAAGGTGCGGCCCTTCTCGGTCCAGCTGCGCAGGCTGCCTTCGTGCTGGTCCCAGAAGTCGGCGGAGAGCTCGGTGGCGCCGGTGAAGAGCAGGTTGAAGTCGTCGATCGCGCGGTCGTTCTCGTAGTCCTCGGCCTTGACGCCGCAGATCGAGGCCTTGATGCGCAGGTTGATGTCCTTGGACACCAGCACCACGGGCACGCCCGGGTGGTCCTCGATCAGCTGCAGGATCGAGCCGAGGATCTGGTTGTCGGGCAGCACGGTGCCGAAGCGCTTGCCTACCTCCACCGGCTTGAGCTGGAACAGCAGCCGGCCCACGCTCTCGTTGGCGCGCAGCTGCAGGCCCTTGGGCTGCACCAGGCGCACGCCCTCGTCGATGGTGTTGCCGTTGCCGTGCGCCTCGATGATCTCGTTGAGGAAGCGGCTGACCTGCCGGGCGTTGCGGCTGGCCTCGCTGTGGCCCTTCTTGCCGTTGTCGAGCTCCTCCAGGACCATCATCGGGATGAAGACGTCGTGCTCCTCGAACTTGAACAGCGCGGTCGGGTCGTGCATCAGCACGTTGGTGTCCAGCACGTAGATACGCTTGCTTCTCGTCATGGGATTCTCATGTTGGGAAGGGACACAGCAACACACCGCCATGCTCGCGGGGCGAGACGGCGGGGCGGGTTTGCTCGGGGGTGGCTCACTTGGCTTTGGCGGCCTTCTTCAGGGCTTCCAGCACGGCCTCGGCATGGCCGGGGACCTTCACGCCGCGCCAGCTTTCGGCGACGCGGCCCTCGGGATCGACCAGGAACGTGCTGCGCTCGATGCCCAGCACCTTCTTGCCATACATGTTCTTCTCCTTGATGACACCGAAGGCGCGGCACACGGCCTCGTCGGCGTCGGAGATCAGGTCGAAGGCGAAGCCGTGCTTGGCGCAGAAGTTCTGGTGCGACTTCACCGAGTCGCGCGACAGGCCCAGGACCTCGGCCTTGAGCTTGCGGAACTTCGGGTACAGGGCGTTGAAGTCGATGCCCTCGGTGGTGCAGCCCGGCGTGTTGTCCTTCGGGTAGAAGTACAGCACCAGCCACTGGCCGCGGTAGTCGGCGAGGTTGGCGCTGCCGCCCTTGCCCAGGGTGATCGGGAGGTCGCTGATGCGGTCGCCGGTATCGATCATTTCCGTCCTCAGAACTTCATCGGGTCCATGATGGCGTCGAGGTTGAGGTGGTCGCAGAACTCGAGGAAATCGTCGCGCAGTGCGGCGATGTGCATGTTCGAGGGGATGCCGATGGTGACCTGGGCCGAGAACATGTCGGCGCCGGTCTGCATCGCCCGGTAGCGCGAACTGTGCAGGCTTTCGATGGTGATGCCCTGGCGGTCGAAGAAATCGGCCAGCTGGAACAGGATGCCGGGCTTGTCGGCGGCGACCACTTCCACGATGTAGGGCAGCAGGTTCGACTGCAGGGCCTTGGGGCCGGTGCGGTACCAGACCAGCTTGTAGCCTTCCTCGCGCTCGAGGCGGGTGAGCATGGCCTCGAGCTTGGCGACGGCGTCCCAGGAGCCCACGGCCAGCGCGGTGACCGAGACGTCGCGGCCCACGGTGGACAGCCTGGCATCGACCATGTTGCAGCCGCTGTCGGAAATGCGCCGGGTGACCGCCAACAGCGGGGACTGCGGATGCGTGGTGTAGGCGCTGATCAGCAGGTGGTTCTCGTTGGCAGCGGGGCGTGCGGCGGGGTCGGTCAATGCGGTGTTCCGTGGCGGCGCGGATGAACCCGCGCGTAAGTGTCCCGGCCAGCATACTTGCCGCCGCTTTGAGGCCGCAAGTAACATCGGGCCATACCCTTGCAAGGCCTTTCCATTGCACCTTTCCGGCAGCATCACCGCCCTGGCCACCCCGTTCACCGCGGCCGGCGACCTCGACCTCGACGCCTGGGCCCGCCTGCTTGACGCCCAGCTCGCCGGCGGCAGCCACGGCATCGTCGTCGCCGGCTCCACCGGCGAGGCCGCCGCGCTCACCGACGACGAATTCATGACCCTGCTGCGCACCGCGGTGGCGCGCGTCGGCGGCCGGATGAAGGTGCTGGCCGGCACCGGCCAGTCCAACACGGCCAAGACCATCGCCCAGACCCGCCTGGCGCGCGACGGCGGCGCCGACGCGGCGCTGGTGGTCACCCCGCCGTACGTGCGCCCGACCCAGGCCGGGCTCGTGGCCCATTACCAGGCGGTCGCCGCCCAGGGCGGCCTGCCCGTGGTGCTCTACAACGTGCCGGGCCGCACCGGCTGCGACCTGCTGCCGGAAACCGTCGCGCAGCTGTGCCGTCACCCCGGCATCATCGGCCTGAAGGAAGCGCGCGGCGACGAGGCGCGCTGGAATGCGCTCTACCCGCTGGCCGGCGAGGATTTCGCCCTGCTCAGCGGCGACGATCCCACCTTCGTGCGCGCCATGCTCGGCGGCGCCGACGGCGTCATCTCGGTCGCGTCGAACGTGCTGCCGCGCGCCTTCGCCCGGCTCTGCGCGCTGGCCGCGGCCGGCGAGGCGGACGCGGCGCGCGCGCTGGATGCGCGCCTGCAGCCGGTCTACGACTTCACCGGTATCGAATCCAACCCGATCCCGGTCAAGGCCCTGCTGGCCCGCCAGGGCATCGGCCATGGCCTGCGCCTGCCGCTGCTGCCCCTGTCCGCGCCGCACGCGGCCCTCGCCGACCAGATGGCCGCGCTGTGCCGCCAGGTCGAGCAGGAACTGGCCTGAACCGCTTACCATTGGCGCCTGCCGCGGCCCGCCCGCAGCGCCTTCCAGGAGATCCCGCATGACCGTGTCCAAGCTTTCCCTTCGCCCGCTGCTGTGCGGCGCCCTGGCCGTGGCCCTGGTTTCCCAGGCCGGCTGCGCCTGGACCCGCAGCAAGCTGGGGATGGACGTCGAGTACCAGAAGAGCACGGAAGGCAAGCCGCTGGTCGTGCCGGCCGGCCTCGACACGCCGTCCACGGGTGCGGCGATCATGGTCCCCGATGCGAACAATGGCCCGCTGGTCAGCAGCGACCTGCCGCCCAGCAACCTCGGCGGCGGCGCCAGCGTCGGCGAGGGGCCGGCGCCGGCCTCGGGCGTGGCCGGGATCGCCGAGCTGCCGCTGTCCGATTCGGCCGACGAGGCCTGGCGCCGCGTGGGCGCGGCGCTGCCGGGCATCGCCGGCGTGCGCGTGGGCGACAGCGCCAAGCTGCTCAACAGCCACGAGGCCACCTACCGCGGCGTGACCGTCCTGCTGCGCGCCGAGCCGACCACCGCCGGCTCCCGCGTCGTGGCCCTGGGCGCCGACGGCCAGCCGGTCACCACGGGTGCTCCGGCCGAACTGCTGGCCCTCCTGCGCGACAAGCTCGCCGAATAAGCCCGGACAGCGCCCCAAGACCGTAGGAGGGCCTTCAGGCCCGAAGCTTTCCGCAGAGGAGCTTCGGGCCTGAAGGCCCTCCTACGTTTGCGTCAGCGTTCGAGGAGGGGGAGCTTGCCGGGCTTGCCGTCCCACTCGGCCGCGTCGGGCAGGGGGTCCTGGCGGGTGGTGATCACCGGCCACTGCTTGGACAGCTCGGCGTTGAGGGCGATGAAGCCCTCCTGGCCGGCGGGCACGTCGTCTTCCGGGTAGATCGCCTTGGCCGGGCACTCGGGCTCGCACAGGGTGCAGTCGATGCACTCCTCGGGGTCGATGACCAGGAAGTTCGGGCCTTCGTGGAAGCAGTCGACCGGGCACACCTCGACGCAGTCGGTGTACTTGCACTTGATGCAGTTCTCGATGACGACAAAGGGCATGGCCGGGACTCGTGGAGGGTGCGAACGCCGCTGATTCTAGCGGCAGCGGCCGGCGCCGCCCAGCGCGGCGGGCGGCGGGGGCCGCAAAAAGCGAAGGCCCGGCATGGCCGGGCCTTCTGAAGAGTGGCGCTCCCTAGGGGACTCGAACCCCTGTTCCAGCCTTGAGAGGGCCGTGTCCTAGGCCACTAGACGAAGGGAGCGCGGATGGCGAAGCGGTGCAGCGGGCGCTAGTATACCGGGCTTTACCGGTGCCGGGAAGCCGCTTCCCGCCCGGGCCCGAAGACGCCGCGCAAGGACCCCGCGCCGCCCCGACCCGAATGGACAAGCGCATCGCCACTCCCCTCACGCCCCTGATCGTGCCGCGCGCCGAGCACGGCATCTCCCGCAAGGACATCAGTCCCAACGCGCTGCGCGTGCTCTACAAGCTGCGCGAAGGCGGCTTCCAGGGCTACCTGGTCGGCGGCGCGGTCCGCGACCTGCTGGTCGGCGGCCACCCGAAGGACTTCGACGTCGCCACCGACGCCACCCCGGAGCAGGTGCGTTCGCTGTTCCGCAACTGCCGCCTGATCGGCCGGCGGTTCCGGCTGGCGCACGTGGTGTTCGGCCGCGAGATCATCGAGGTCGCCACCTTCCGCGCCAACACCGACGACGGCAGCGGCGATCGCGAGACCGAGGACGGCGGCCGCCTGCTGCGCGACAACGTCTACGGCACCATCGAGGACGACGCGGTCCGCCGCGACTTCACCGCGAACGCGCTGTACTACGCCATCGAGGATTTCTCGGTGCGCGATTACTGCGGCGGCTACCAGGACTGCCAGGACCGCGTGCTGCGCCTGATCGGCGACCCGGTCGAGCGCTACCGCGAGGATCCGGTGCGCATGCTGCGCGCCGCGCGCCTGGCCGCCAAGCTGGGCTTCGCCATTGCCCCCGACGCCGCCGCGCCGATCCCGGAGCTGGCACCGCTGCTGTCCGCCGCGCCGCCGGCCCGCCTGTTCGACGAGTGCCTGAAGATGTTCCTGGCCGGCCACGCCGAGTCCAGCTTCATGCTGCTCGAGAACCACGGCCTGCTGCCGGCGCTGTTCCCCGAGACCGCGGTCGCGCTCGAGACCAACCGCAGCGGCGCCCTGCGCGCCATGGTGCTGCAGGCGCTGCGCAGCACCGACGAACGCGTCGCCCAGGACAAGCCGGTCACGCCGGCCTTCCTGTTCGCCGCCCTGCTGTGGCCGGCGTATTGCCGCGAGCTGGCGGTGATGCAGAAGGCCGGCATCGACCCGCTGGTCGCGCAGCAGCGCGCCGCCGACCGCGTCACCCTGCACCAGGCCCAGCGGATCGCGCTGCCGCGCCGGTTCTCGCAGCCGATGCAAGAGATCTGGCTGCTGCAGCCGCGCTTCGCCCAGCGCGTGCGCAAGCGCGTGTTCCGGCTGCTGTCGCACCCGCGCTTCCGCGCCGCTTTCGATTTCCTCGAGCTGCGCGCCGGTGCCGCGCCGGAGCTGGCCGCCGACGTCGCCTTCTGGCGCGAGGCCCAGGCCCAGGCGCCCGAGCAGCTGGCCGAACGCCTGGACCCGAAGGCGCCGCGCCGCGAGCGCGATCCCGATGACCTGAGCCCCGAAGGCGAGGGCGCCGCGCCCGGCCCGAAGAAGCGCCGCCGGCGCCGGCGCAAGCCGGGCGGGGGCGAGGGCGGCGGCGAGTGAGGCCGGACGATCCGGTCCGCGCCTTCGTCGGCCTGGGCGGCAACCAGGGCGATGTCGAGACCACGCTGGTCGAGGCGCTCTGGGCGGTGGACGCGCTGCCCCAGACCACCATCCAGCGCCAGTCCGCCTTCTACCGCACGCCGGCCTGGGGCAAGACCGACCAGCCCGCGTTCCTCAACGCCGTGGTCGAGCTGCGCACGCGCATGCCGGCGAAGGTGCTGCTTGAATCCCTGCTGGCGATCGAGGAGCGCTTCGGCCGCGTGCGCAGCGAGGCCGACCGCTGGGGCCCGCGCGCGATCGACCTCGACCTGCTGGCGTATGGCGACGAAGTCATCGACGAGCCCGGCCTCACGCTGCCGCACCCGCATCTTCACGAGCGCGCCTTCGTGCTGGTGCCCCTGGCCGAGATCGCGCCCGCCCTGGTCATCCCGGGCCGCGGCGATGTCGCCTCGCTGCTCGCCGCGGTGGATGTTTCGGGCATCGAAGCGATACCTTAGGGGTCCCTCCCCCCGGGCCAACGCCATGTACGCGAACGACCCCAACGCCCCGGCGCGCGCCCGCCTGACGGTGCCCGCGCTGCGCAAGATGAAGGCCGAGGGCCGGCGGATCGTGTCGATCACGGCCTACGACGCCAGCTTCGCCCGCAGCGTCGACGCCGCCGGGATCGACCTGGTGCTGGTCGGCGATTCGCTCGGCATGGTCTGCCAGGGCCGCGACAGCACGCTGCCGGTCACCGTGGATGACATCGCCTACCACGTCGCCTGCGTGGCGCGCGGCCTGTCCGGTGCCTTCCTGGTCGCCGACCTGCCGTTCCAGTCCGACGCCACGCCGGAGCGCGCGCTCGACGCGTCCACGCGCTGCCTGCAGGCCGGCGCGCAGATGGTGAAGCTCGAAGGCGCGGGCCCGAAGCTCGAGGTCATCCGCTTCCTGGCCGAACGCGAGATCCCCGTGTGCGCGCACCTGGGCCTGACGCCGCAGTCGGTGCTGCGCCTGGGCGGCTACAAGGTGCAGGGCAAGGAGGCCGCGGCCGCGAAGAAGCTGCTGGCCGACGCCCGCGCCGTCGCCGAGGCCGGCGCCGACCTGCTGGTGCTCGAGTGCGTGCCCTCGTCGCTGGCGGCCGAGATCACCGCCGCGGTCGCCATCCCCACCATCGGCATCGGCGCCGGCCCGTCCTGCGACGGCCAGATCCTGGTGCTGCACGACCTGCTGGGCATGAACAGCGGCCACCGCCGGCCGCGCTTCGTCAAGGATTTCCTGGCCGAGGGCGGCTCCGTGCTGGGCGCCTTCCAGGCCTACGCCGCCGCCGTGCGCGACGGCAGCTTCCCCTCCCCCGAACACGGATACTGAAACGGATGCAGACCCACTCCACGCTGGCCGCCCTGCGCGCCCAGGTCCGCCAGTGGCGCCGCGAAGGCGCCAGCATCGGATTCGTCCCGACCATGGGCAACCTGCACGCCGGCCACCACGCGCTGGTGGCCCTGGCGCGCCGGCATGCCGACCGCGTCGTCGCCAGCATCTTCGTCAACCCGACCCAGTTCGGTCCGAACGAGGACTACGCGCGCTATCCGCGCACGCCCGACAGCGACATCAAGGGCCTGGCCGAAACCGGCTGCGACGCGCTGTTCCTGCCGCCGGTGGAACAGATGTATCCGTTCGGCACCATGGGCTGCGTGCAGATGCACGTGCCCGGCATCACCGACATCCTGTGTGGCGCGCACCGCCCGGGCCACTTCAATGGCGTGGCGCAGGTGGTGGCGCGGCTGTTCAACATGGTGCAGCCGGACCTGGCCGTGTTCGGGCGCAAGGATTACCAGCAGCTGCAGGTGATCCGCTACATGACCCGCGAGATGAGCTTCCCGGTGGAGATCATCCCGGCGCCGACGCTGCGCGAGGCCGATGGCCTGGCCATGAGTTCGCGCAACCAGTACCTGCAGGGCGACGAGCGCCAGACCGCCACGCGGATCTACCAGACGCTGCGCTTCATGCGCGACGCCGCCCGCCAGGGACTGCCCGTGGCCGGCATCGAGGACGAGGCGGTGGCGCGGCTCGAGGCCGCCGGCTTCACCGTGGATTACGCCGAAGTGCGCCGCGGCGACCTCACCCGCGCCAAGTCGCCGGACGAGAAGGGCCTGGTGGCGCTGGTCGCCGCGCGCCTCGGCCGCACGCGCCTGATCGACAACCTCGAGTTCGACGGTGAGTAAGGGTCGGATGCTGGACCGCTCGCACTGGCAGACGCTGGGGGCCCACGCCGAGCGCGTCGGCCGGGGTCCCTTGCCGGTCGACGCCGCGCGTGCGAGTGAATTCGCGCTGCGCGTCGGACCGCTCTACGCCAGCTTCGCCCGCCAGCGACTGGATGCGCAGGCCCGCGATGCGCTGTTTGCCATGGCGGAGGCAGCGAACCTGCCCGCCGCGCTGAAGGCGCTGTTCGACGGCGAGCACGTCAACACCTCCGAAGGTCGCGCGGCGCTGCACACCGCCCTGCGCGGCGACCTGGGCCAATCCACCGCCGCGCGCGAGGCGAGGGCGGTGGCGCTGGCGGCGCAGGCGCGCATGGACGCGCTGCACGACACGCTCGAGGCCAGCGACGTCACCGACATCGTCAGCGTCGGCATCGGCGGCTCCGACCTCGGGCCGCGGCTGGCGGTGGACGCGCTGCGCGACTTCCACGCCGGGCGCTTCCGCGTCCACTTCCTCACCAACGTCGACGGCAGCGATGCCCAGCACCTGCTGCGCGGGCTGGATCCGGCGCGCACCGCCGGCATCCTGGTCTCGAAGAGCTTCGGTACGCAGGAAACCCTGCTCAACGGCACCCTGCTGCGCGACTGGATGGGCGGTGCCGAGCGCCTGTTCGCGGTCAGCGCCAACATCGAACGCGCCGAAGCCTTCGGCATCCCCGCGGCGCGGGTGCTGCCGATGTGGGATTGGGTCGGCGGCCGCTATTCGCTGTGGTCGGCGGTCGGTTTCTCGGTGCAGCTGGCCATTGGCCGCGAGCGCTTCGCCCAGCTGCTGGCGGGCGCGGCGCTCGTCGACGAGCACGTGCTGACCGCGCCCACCGAGCGCAACCTGGCGGCCTGGCACGCGCTGGTGGGCATCTGGAACCGCAATGGCCTCGGCCTCTCCAGTGCCGCGGTGCTGCCTTACGACCAGCGCCTGACGCTGCTGCCGGCCTTCCTGCAGCAGCTGGTGATGGAAAGCCTGGGCAAGTCGGTGCGGCACGACGGCAGCCCGGTGCTGGCCGACACCGTGCCCGTGCTCTGGGGCGGCGCCGGCACCAACGCGCAGCACAGCTTCTTCCAGGCCTTGCATCAGGGCACGGAAACGGTGCCCGCGGACTTCCTCGGCGTGGTGCGCCCGGCGCACGCGCACGGCCACCACCACGACGTGCTGCTGGCGAACCTGCTGGCGCAGGCCGAGGCGCTGGGCACCGGCTGGCCGTCGGATGACGCGCACAAGGGCTATCCCGGCGGCCGGCCGTCGACCCTGATGCTGCTCGACGAGCTCACCCCGCATTCGCTGGGCGCGCTGCTCGCGCTGTACGAGCACAGCGTCTACGTGCAGTCGGTGCTCTGGGGCATCAACGCCTTCGACCAGTGGGGCGTCGAACTGGGCAAGCGCATCGCCGGCGAGCTGCTGCCGGCGCTGTCGGACGCGGCGGTGCCGGCCGGCGATCCGGTCACCCGCGCGCTGCTGGCCGAGATCCGCGCGCGCCGCTGAGCGCTCAGGCCTTCGGGTGCCGCGACAGCGCCCAGGCCACGTGTTCGCGCACCATCGGGTCGGGGTCCTCGCGGCGCGAAGCCAGCGCCGCCAGCACGCCCGGCGTGGTCGGGGCGTTGCCCAGCGCCACCGCGATGTTGCGCAGCCAGCCGGCATGGCCGGTGCGCCGGATCGCCGAGCCTTCGGTGCGCTGCAGGAAGGTGGCTTCGTCCCAGGCAAAGAGTTCCGCCAGCCCTGCGGCGTCCAGTCCGTGGCGCGGCTGGAAATCCGGCTGCGCGTGCTTCACCGCGAACTTGTTCCAGGGGCAGGCCAGCTGGCAGTCGTCGCAGCCGAAGATGCGGTTGCCCATCAGCGGCCGCAGCTCCTCGGGGATCGCTTCCTTCAGCTCGATCGTGAGGTAGCTGATGCAGCGGCGCGCATCCACGCGGTAGGGCGCGACGATCGCGCCGGTCGGGCAGACCGTGATGCAGCGCGTGCAGGTGCCGCAGTGCGCACTGGCCGGTGCATCCACCGGCAGCGGCAGGTCGGTGAGGATCTCGCCGAGGAAGAACCAGCTGCCGGCGTCGCGGTTGATCAGGCAGGTGTGCTTGCCGATCCAGCCCAGGCCGGCGTCGCGCGCCAGCGCCCGCTCGAGCACCGGCGCAGAATCGACGAAGGCGCGGTAGCCGAACGGGCCGATTTCGCCGGCGATGCGGTCGGCCAGCTTCTGCAGCTTGTTGCGCATCACCTTGTGGTAATCGCGGCCCAGCGCGTAGCGGGCCACGTAGGCGCGCTCGCCCTCGGCCAGGGTGTCCCAGGCCGCGGCGTCGTCGCCGGTGCCGTAGTCCATGCGCACCGACAGCACCCGCAGCGTGCCGGGCACGAGTTCTTCCGGCCGGGCGCGCAGGTCGCCGTGGCGGGCCATGTACTCCATCCGGCCGTGCAGGCCTTCGTCGAGCCAGCGCCGCAGGTGCGCCGCGTCCTCGCCCAGTTCGATGCCGGCCACGCCCAGCTGCTGGAAGCCCAGCTCCCGGCTCCAGGTCTTGATCCGTTCGGCGAGGGCGGCAAGGTCGGGCATCGCGGCAAGTATAGAATCCCCGCATGAGCGAACAGCTGCCGCTTTACCGGACATCGCAGGTGCGGGCCATGGACGAGCTGGCCTCCGGCGCGTTCGGCGTCCCGCCGTACGAGCTGATGGCGCGCGCCGGCGCGGCCGCCTGGCGCGTGCTGCAGCAGCGCTGGCCGGGCGTGCGCCACCTGGGCGTCGCCTGCGGCCCGGGCAACAACGGCGGCGATGGCTACGTGGTGGCGCGGCTGGCGCGCGCGGCCGGGCTGAAGGTCAGCGTGGTGACGCCGCCCGGCGCCACGCCGCGCACGGCCCAGGCCCGCCAGGCGCTGGCGGACTGGCGCGCGGCCGGCGGCACGGTCGCCCCCTTCGACGGCATGCTGCCGGACTGCGAGGCCTGGGTGGATGCGCTGTACGGCATCGGGCTGACGCGCCCGCCCTCGGAAGCCGCGCAGTCGATGATCGAACGCATCAACGCCGCGCGCGTGCCGGTGCTGTCGCTGGACGTGCCCTCGGGCCTGGACGCCGACACCGGCCACGCCGCCGGCATCGCCGTGCACGCCAGCGCCACGCTGTGCTTCATCGCCGCCAAGCGCGGGCTGTACACGGGCATGGCGCGCGACTTCGACGGCGAGGTGCTGCTCGACCGGCTCGACCTGAAGATCGGCGCCTTCGACGATTTCACCCCGGCCGCGTGGCTGTGCCGTCCCGAGGGCTTGGCGCGCTGGCTGGCGCCGCGCCACGCCAACGCCCACAAGGGCGAACACGGCCACGTGCTGTGCGTGGGCGGCGAGGAGGGCATGGGCGGCGCGGTGCGGCTGTGTGCCGAAGGGGCGCTGCGCACCGGCGTCGGGCTGGCCAGCGTGGCGACGCGGCGTTCCGGCGTGGCGGCCCTGGTGGCGGCGCGCCCGGAGGCGATGACGCATGCGGTGGAGGACGCGGCGGCGCTGCGGCCCCTGGTCGAGCGCGCCACCGTGCTGGCCGTGGGGCCGGGCCTCGGGCAGGGCGACTGGGGCCGGGCGCTGTTCGCGGAGGCGCTGGGTTCGGGCAAGCCGCTGGTGCTCGATGCCGACGCGTTGAACCTGCTGGCCAACCATCCGGTGGCGGTGCCGCAGGCCATCCTCACGCCGCACCCGGGCGAAGCCGCGCGCCTGCTGGCCTGCGACAAGGGCGCGGTGCAGGCGGACCGCTTCGCCGCCGCGGAGGCGCTGGCGCAGAAGTTCCAGTGCACGGTGGTGCTCAAGGGCGCCGGCACGATCGTCGCGGCGCCCAGCGAAATCCCGGCCGTGATCGGCGCGGGCAATCCCGGCATGGCGACCGGCGGCATGGGCGATGTCCTTTCGGGCGTGATCGGCGCGCTGGTGGCGCAGGGCCTGCCGCTGTTCCAGGCCGCGGTCGCGGGCGCACTGCTGCACTCGGCGGCCGGCGACGCCGCGGCCCGGGTCGGCGGCGAGCGCGGCCTGCTGCCGTCCGACCTGTTCCCGCACCTGCGCCGGATGGCGAACCCCGGATGAGCCGCGACGTCTTCCTGCCCGATGCCGACGCCACGGAGGCGCTGGGCGCCGCGCTGGCGCGCACCCGCCCGCCGCGGGCGGTGGTCTACCTCGAGGGCGACCTGGGCGCCGGCAAGTCCACGCTGGCCCGCGCCCTGCTGCGCGCGCTGGGCGTGGCGGGCGCCATCCGCAGCCCGACCTACACCCTGGTCGAACGCTACCCGGTGCCGGGCGGCGAGGCCGCGCACCTCGATCTTTACCGGCTGGCGGCTGCGTCCGAGCTGGATTTCCTCGGCCTGGACGAACTGTCCACGGAGGCGGGCCTGTGGCTGGTGGAGTGGCCCGACCGGGGGCAGGGCGGCCTGCCGCCCGCGGACCTGCACCTCCGGCTGTCGGTCGAGGGTGCCGGCCGGCGGGTCCGGCTGGTGCCGGGCAGCCCGGAAGGCGAGGCCTGGCTGGCCAGGGTCCCGTCCTGACGGCCTCTCCGGGCCTCTTCTGACCCGAATCCTAGGAAGGTTCGGCAGGCCCCGGATTTAAAAAGGATTTTCTTGCTTTTCGCTGCGGACGGTGCTTGAATCCCGCCCATGCGCCGCCTTCCCGCCTTCGCCCTGCTGCTCCCGGCCCTCCTGGGCCTGTCCGCGTTCGACGCGCAGGCGGCCCGGCTCGACGCCATGAAAGTGGTGCAGGACGACGCCGGCACGCACGCGGTGATCGACCTCACCGGCGCGGTGGACTACAAGGTTTTCACGCTCTCGAATCCCGACCGGCTGGTGCTCGACCTCTCGGGCACGTCGCTGGGCGCGGCCTACCGCGCGCCCGCGCCGAACGGCGTGGTCGCCGGCGTGCGCACCGGCAAGCCGGCGGAAGGCGACCTGCGCGTGGTGCTCGACCTGGCGCGCGCGGTGAAGCCGCGCAGCCGCATCGAACACATCGGCAGCGGTTCGCGCCTCGTGCTGGACCTGCGCGACGAAGGCGACACCGTCGCCGGCAAGCCCGCGCCCGCGCGCACGCTCCAGGACGTGATCGGCACCGGCGACCGCAAGCTGGTGATCGCGATCGACGCCGGCCACGGCGGCAAGGATCCGGGCGCGATCGGCCCGACCAGGAAGTACGAGAAAGACATCACGCTCGCCATCGCGCGCGAACTCGCCGCGAAGATCGACGCCGATCCCGGCATGCGCGCCTTCCTCGTGCGCGACCGCGACGTCTTCATCCCGCTCGAGCAGCGCTACATGATCGCGCGCGAGGCGCAGGCCGACCTCTTCATCTCCATCCACGCCGACGCGGCGCACAACAAGGCGGCCAGCGGCGCGTCGGTTTACGTGCTGTCGCTGCGCGGCGCCTCGTCGGAAGCTGCGCGCTGGCTGGCCGACCAGGAGAACGCGGCCGACCTGGTCGGCGGCGTCGAGCTCGACGCGCGCGACAAGAACCTCGCCGCGGTGCTGCTCGACCTCTCCCAGAACGCCACGATGCGCGTCTCCGACGACGTCGCCACCCAGGTGCTGGCCTCGCTCAAGCAGTTCGGCAAGACCCACAAGCCGCAGATCGAGCGCGCCAACTTCGTGGTGCTGCGTTCGCCCGACGTGCCCTCGATGCTGGTCGAGACCGGCTTCATCTCGAACCCGGGCGAAGAGGCCAAGCTCAGTGACCCGGGCTACCGCAAGCGCATGGTCGAGGCCATCCACGGCGGCCTGCGCGCCTATTTCTCCGACCAGGCGCCCCCGGGCACCTGGTACGCGGCCCGCCAGGGCCAGTTCGGCGGCAGCCGCCAGCACGTGGTCAGCCGCGGCGAAACCCTGAGCCTGATCGCGGCCCGCCACGGCGTGCCGATGAGCAGCATCCGCGCCGCCAACAAGCTCAGCGGCGACACCGTCCGCATCGGCGAGCGCCTGACCATCCCGGTCTCGCCGACCCTGGCCTCCGCGCCCGAGTAAGCCGCCCGCCGCTGGTATCATCGGGCCTCGTTCCGCCGAGGCCCGCCGTGCCGATCCAGCAGCTCCCCGACACCCTCGTCAACCAGATCGCCGCCGGCGAGGTGGTCGAACGCCCGGCCTCCGTGGTCAAGGAGCTGGTGGAGAACGCGCTCGACGCCGGCGCCACCCGCGTCGACATCGATCTCGAGGAGGGCGGCATCCGCCTGATCCGCATCCGCGACGACGGCGGCGGCATCCCGGCCGGCGAACTGCCGCTGGCGATCTCGCGCCACGCCACCAGCAAGATCAGCTCGCTCGACGACCTCGAGGAAGTGGCCACGCTCGGCTTCCGCGGCGAGGCGCTGCCTTCGATCGCCTCGGTCAGCCGCTTCGCGATCAGCTCGCGCACGGCGGCGCAGGAGCACGGCCTGCGGCTGGAAGTGGACGGCGGCAAGTTCGCGCCGCCGCAGCCGCACCCGCATCCCGCGGGCACCACGGTGGAAGTGCGCGACCTGTTCTTCAACGTGCCGGCGCGGCGCAAGTTCCTGCGCGCGGAGCGCACGGAGCTGGGCCACATCGAGGAATGGCTGCGCTCGCTGGCGCTGGCGCGGCCGCGGGTGGAGCTGCGCATCAGCCACAACGGCCGGCTCACGCGGCACTACAAGCCCGCGCGCGATGCCGGCGACCACGTGCGGCGCGTGGCCGAGGCGCTGGGCGAGGAGTTCACTTCGCAGTGCCTGCAGGTGGAACACGCCGGCGCCGGGCTGCGCCTGTGGGGCTGGGTGGGGCTGCCGACCGCGGCGCGCTCCAGCGCCGACCAGCAGTATTTCTACGTCAACGGCCGCGCGGTGCGCGACCGCACCGTGGCGCACGCGGTGCGCCAGGCCTATGCCGACGTGCTCTTCCACGGCCGCTACCCGGCCTTCGTGCTGTTCCTGGAGTGCGACCCGCGCCAGGTCGACGTGAACGTGCACCCGGCCAAGCACGAGGTGCGCTTCCGCGAGCAGCGGCTGGTGCACGAGTTCATCTACCGCACGCTGCACGAGGCGCTGGCCTCGACGCGCGCGGGTCTCGCCGCGACCGGCGGCGAGGCGCTGGCGATGCCCGCCGCGGGCTCCGGCGGCGGCTGGACGGCGCCGGCGCAGGGTGGGCTGGGGCTGCCGGTGCGCGACACGCTGGCGGGCTACGCGGCGCTGTACGGCGGCGGCAGCGGCGCCGTCGGCGCGGCCTCGCCGATGCCCGCCGCCAATGAGGCCGAGGCGCCGCCGCTAGGCTATGCGCTGGCCCAGCTGCACGGCGTGTTCGTGCTGGCCGAGAACGAACAGGGCCTGGTGCTGGTGGACATGCACGCCGCGCACGAGCGCATCACCTACGAGCGGCTCAAGGCCGCGCGCGACGGCGAGGGCATCCGCGCGCAGCCGCTGCTGGTGCCGCTGCCGCTGGCGGTGTCCGAGCGCGAGGCCGACATCGCCGAACAGCACGCCGACACCCTGGCCGGGTATGGCTTCGAGATCCGCCGCGCCGGCCCGCAGGCCCTGAGCGTGCGCAGCGTGCCGACCCTGCTGGCCGACCTCGACCCCAAGGCCCTGGTGCTGGACGTGCTGTCGGACCTGCGCGAGCACGGCAGCAGCCGCAAGCTGGAGGAAGCGCGCAACGAGCTGCTCTCCACCCTGGCCTGCCACACCTCGGTGCGCGCCAACCGGCGCCTGACGATCCCGGAAATGAATGCGCTGCTGCGTGACATGGAATCCACAGAGCGCAGCGGACAGTGCAACCACGGCCGCCCGACCTGGGTGCAGCTGAGCAAGTCCGAACTCGACCGTTTGTTCCTGAGGGGGCGCTGATGACGTTTCGACACCTGCTGTGGATGGCGGCCCTGGCCGTGGTGGCCGGCTGCGGCGGCGCCGACGAGGCCGCGCAGTCGCAGAACGCGGAGCGCGCCGAGCGCGCGGCCAGGCTGGCGTATGAAGGCGAGATCCTGGCCTGGCGCGACCAGCGGCTGGCGGCGCTCAAACGGCCCGACGGCTGGCTGTCGCTGGTGGGCCTGCACTGGCTGACGCCGGGTTCGACCTACGTCGGCTCGGCCCAGGACAACGGCACCCGGCTCGCGGTCGGCCCCGCGCAGTTGGGCATGCTGACCCTGGCCCGCGACGGCAGCGCGACGCTCAAGCTGCATCCGGGCGTGGAGACCGAAGTGATGGTGGACGGCGTCGCCCCGGCGCCGGAAGCGCTGGTGCCGCTGGCGTCGGACGCCGACGGCGCGCCCACGGTGGTGTCGTTCAACAAGGGCGACGCCAGCTTCGTGCTGATCAAGCGCGCCGACCGGCACGCGCTGCGCGTGCGCAACGCCTTCGCGCCGACCCGCACGCGCTTCCCCGGCATCGAGTACTTCGACATCAACCCGGGCATGCGCTTCGTCGCGCGATTCGAAGCGCACCCGCCCGGCAAGACCGTCGAGATCATCAACATGCTGGGCATGGTCGAGCCGATGCCGAACCCGGGCACGCTGAGCTTCGAGGCCGATGGCAAGACCTTCCGCATGGAGGCGGTGGACGAGGGCGACGGCCGGCTGTTCTTCACTTTCGCCGACCGCACCAGCGGCCACGAGACTTACTCGGCGTCGCGCATGGTCTACGCCGACCCGGCCGGTGCCGACGGCACCACCGTGCTCGACTTCAACAAGGCCTACAATCCGCCCTGCGCGTTCACGCCTTACTCGACCTGCCCGATGCCGCTGCCGGAAAACCGGCTCGACCTGCGGGTCGAGGCGGGCGAGAAGAAGCCGCTGCCGTTCCCCGAATGATTCCCCCCGCCAAGAGACCCCCGACCCATGTCGATCCGCTTCCTCGCCACCCTGCTGCTGGCCACCGTCGCCGGCAGCGCCTTCGCCGAACCGCCCAAGCCGCTGCTCTGGAAGGTCAGCGACGCCGACAATTCGATCTACCTGCTCGGCTCCTTCCACCTGCTCAAGGCCGGTGACTACCCGCTGTCGCCGGATACCTACGCCGCGCTGGACGACGCCGAGAAGGTGGTGTTCGAGCTCTCGCCCGCCGAGATGAACGACCCGGCCCTGGGCCAGAAGATGGCGGTGGTTGCCCAGCGCGCCGACGGCAAGACCCTGCAGGCCGCGCTGCCGGGCGAGACCTGGGCGCAGCTGGTGGAGTACGCCGGCAAGCGCGGCATCGCGCTGCAGAACTTCCAGGGCTTCGATACCTGGTTCATGGGCCTGGTGATCGGCATCACCGAGATGCAGATCGCGGGCCTGGATTCCTCGCTGGGCCTGGACAAGCATTTCGCCGAGCGCGCGCAGGCCGCCGGCAAGGAAGTCGGTGCGCTGGAAACGGCCGACCAGCAGTTCGCCATGTTCGACGGCATGAGCCCGGGCGAGCAGCTGCAGCAGCTGCAGGACGCGCTGGGCGACGTCGCCGCGATGGAGCAGGAGATCAACAAGATGCACGCGCTCTGGCGCGCCGGCGACGGCGAGGCGCTGTACGCGCTGACCGGCGCCGAGATGAAGGCCGAGTACCCCGACCTGTACGAGCGCCTGAACGTGGCCCGCAACCGCGCCTGGCTGCCGAAGGTGCGCGCCATGCTCGACCAGCAGGACAGCGACGACACCCTGGTGGTGGTCGGCGCGATGCACCTGCTGGGCGAAGACGGCCTGGTGCACCTGCTGCGCGACGCGGGCTACACGGTCGAGCGGCTCTGACCGATCCCGCTCAGGCGGGCCGTGGCCAGCGCAAGGCGCCTGGCCGCGGTGCGGGCGGCACCAGTTCGATGCAATCGACCGGGCAGGGCGGCAGGCACAGCTCGCAGCCGGTGCACAGGTCGGCGATCACGGTGTGCATGCGCTTGGGTGCGCCCACGATGGCGTCCACCGGGCAGGCCTGGATGCATTTGGTGCAGCCGATGCAGTCGGCCTCGATGACCACGGCCACGACCGCGGGCTTCGCGACGCCGTTGTCGGGGTTGAGCGGCTTGGGCTCGCGGCCCAGCAGTTCGGCCAGCGCGCGCACGCCGGCCTCGCCACCCGGCGGGCACTGGTTGATGTCGGCCTCGCCGGCGGCGATCGCCTGCGCATAGGGCTTGCAGCCGGGGAAGCCGCATTGGCCGCACTGGGTCTGCGGCAGCAGCCGGTCGATGCGTTCCACCATGGGGTCGGCCTGCACCCGGAAGCGCACCGCGGCCCAGCCCAGCAACGCGCCCAGCAGGGCGGCCAGCGCGACCACCAGCAGCCAGGTCGCCGTCATCTCAGGCCGGCACCAGGCCGGCGAAACCCATGAAGGCCAGCGACATCAGCCCGGCCGTGGCCAGCGCGATCGGCGCGCCGCGCCACGCGGCCGGCACGTCCGCGGCCTCGAGCCGCTCGCGCATGGCCGAGAACAGCACCAGCACCAGGCCGAAGCCCACGGCGGCGCCGAAGCCGTACAGCACCGACTCGATCAGGCTGTGCCGCGCCTGCACGTTCAGCAGCGCCACGCCGAGCACGGCGCAGTTGGTGGTGATCAGCGGCAGGTAGATGCCCAGCACGCGGTAGAGCCGCGGGCTTTGGCGGTTCATTACGATCTCGGTGAACTGCACCACCGCCGCGATCACCAGGATGAAGCCCAGCGTGCGCAGGTACTCCAGGCCCAGCGGCAGCAGGATCCAGTGGTGCACGACCCAGGCCAGCGCGGCCGAGAGCGTGAGCACGAAGCCGGTGGCCAGGGCCATGCCGTAGGCCGCGTCCATGCGGCGCGACACGCCCATGAACGGGCACAGGCCCAGGAACTTCACCAGCACGAAGTTGTTGACGAAGACCGCGCCGACCAGCAGCAGGGCGATGTCTTCCACGGCAGCGTTACCGGACCGGCATGCCGGGCAGGGCGCCGGCGTCGGCGTCGAGCAGGGCCAGCGCGCCGCCGTCGAAGCCGGCGGAAAGGATCATGCCCTCGCTCAGCCCGAAGCGCATCTTGCGCGGCGCCAGGTTGGCGATGAAGACGACGCTGCGTCCGACCAGCTTGTCCGGCTCGGCGTAGCTGCCGCGGATGCCCGAGAAGATCTGGCGCTGGCCGAGCTCGCCCGCGTCAAGCAGGAAGCGCAGCAGCTTGTCGGAGCCGTCGACGAAGCCGCATTCGAGCACCTTGCCGATGCGCAAGTCGAGCTTCGCGAAGTCCTCGATGCCGATGGTGGTGGCAGCGCTCGCTGCGGGCTTGGCCGGACT
Organism: Arenimonas metalli CF5-1; assembly: GCF_000747155.1. GTDB lineage: Bacteria > Pseudomonadota > Gammaproteobacteria > Xanthomonadales > Xanthomonadaceae > Arenimonas > Arenimonas metalli. The sequence goes on from NZ_AVCK01000009.1 coordinate 100,754, forward strand.
CCCTGTGGGAGGGACTTCAGTCCCGACGCTTTTTGGCGAGGCCGTCGGGGATGAATTCCCTCCCACGGGCTTTGCCGCAGCCGCCTCGGCACCGGCGGGCTTGAGGTCTTCCTTGCTGGCGTCGGTCATGGCTTCGATTTGCTTCGGGTCGATGCGGGTGAAGAGTGGCTTGTAAGTATTGATAGTGTGAGTCAACAGCGGAGCGTCCAGGTCCGACCACGAACTGCCCGGCGCTGATAGAAACTCAGCGGCTCGAGCAGCAGTTTTGGGAATAATTGGCGCCAACGCGGTGGCGATTACGCGAAATAGGTTCAGGCCTTGCGTGCAGTGAGCCTGCAAGGCGAAGCCGTCAACTGAGTTTCCTGCGTCAATAGAGGCGTGCTGAATATGGTCATTCAGCATCACATCAAGTTGCTCTTTCTCGATCAGTAGAATCTTCGGGTGCTGGCTTAGAAGGTGTTGTGCCTCAACCCCCTTCAGGTGGCCATTCACTATCAATGCAGCCTCGTCGCATTCGCCGCTCGCAATGATGGCAGCAAGCTTCAAGATGTCGCGTGCTTCTGCCTTCTTGTTCTTCACTTCGATAGCGAGACGAACGCCGTTCTTAGTTGCCAAAAAATCGCAGCCATCGGTGCGTGTGAGGTCTTGGACTGCCCAGTCGGTACTCCTGAAGTGGCAAGCGATAGCCGATTCAAGAATGCGACTCTCAATTCGCGACGCTACGACCCATGGCTTATGGTCATCAATGTACTTATTTGCTTCGTCGGCCAGGCTCATCAAGTGCCTGATCGCTGAGGCAGCGTCGTTTCGCCTATATGCCTCGCGAACAGTTGCTAATGACTCTACGAAGTGTGTGTACTGGGTCGGGTCAGGCAGCTTATCTGCCAAGCGACCGCCGAAACTCTTTTCAATGAAGCCAGCACATCTGCTCGCCAGATTCACGAATTTTCCTACAAGATCTGCGTTCACCCGTGCCATGAAATCAGCAAGATTCAGATCAATGTCGTCCACAGTTCCTGAAGACTTGGCGGCGAAGTAGTAGCGCAATGCCTCCGGCTCGAGGCCGCTGTCGAGGTAGGTGCGCGCCTGCACGAAGGTGCCGCGCGACTTGCTCATCTTGGCGCCGTTGACGGTGAGGTAGCCGTTGACGTGCAGCGCGGTGGGCGTGCGCAGGCCGGCGCCGTGCAGCATGGCCGGCCAGAACAGGCCGTGGAAGTTGATGATGTCCTTGCCGAGGAAGTGGTGCATCTCGGTTTCGCCGGCGGTATTCCGCGCGGCCTCGGTGAAGGCCGCGAAGTCGGCGCCGCCGCGGTCGCAGAAGGCCTTGAAGCTGGCCAGGTAGCCGATCGGCGCGTCCAGCCAGACGTAGAAGAACTTGCCCGGCGCATCCGGGATGGGGAAGCCGAAGTAGGGCGCGTCGCGGCTGATGTCCCAGTCGCGCAGGCCACCCTCGAGCCATTCGCCCAGCTTGGCCTTGACCGAGGCGTGCGCCACGTCGCCAGCCAGCCACTCGCGCAGGAAGGCCTCGAACTTGCCCAGCTCGAAGAAGTAGTGCTCGGAGTCGCGCAGCTCGGGCACCGCGCCCGACACCACCGAGCGCGGGTTCTTCAGCTCGGTCGGCGAGTAGGCCTTGCCGCAGACCTCGCAGTTGTCGCCGTACTGGTCGGCGGCGCCGCAGTTGGGGCACGCGCCCTTGATGTAGCGGTCGGGCAGGAACATCTGCCGCTCGGGGTCGAACAGCTGCTGGATCGAGCGCCGGGCGATGGCCCTGGCGCCGTGGGTGCCGTCGCGAAGGCGGGTGTAGATGAGGCTGGCGAGCTCGCGGTTCTCGTCCGAGTGGGTCGAGTGGTAGTGGTCGAACTGCACGCCGAACGCGGCGAAATCGGCCTCGTGGCTGGCCTGCATGCCGCGGATGAAGTCTTCCGGGCTGGTGCCGGCTTTCTCGGCCGCCAGCATGATCGGGGTGCCGTGGGCGTCGTCGGCGCACACGAAGTGGGTGGTGCCGCCAGCCATGCGCCGGGCCCGCACCCAGATGTCGGCCTGGACGTACCCGACCAGGTGGCCGAGGTGCAGGTGCCCGTTGGCATAGGGCAGGGCGGTGGTGACGAGGGCAGGCGCGGGCATGGGCGGGCAACGAAGGGCAGGGGCAGGCGGCGATTATCCTAGGTCTGCGGCCCTGGCGGTACTGCGGGATCTGATGCGGGTGCGACTGCGGGATCTGGCGCCGGTGCCACCGCGGAATCGAAGGTCACTTCCTCCTCCGTGAAGCCTTGTATGTCGGAGGAAGTGACCTTCGATTCCGCGGCGTCCCCGGTGCGGGCCGGCTTGGGCGCCCAACGGAAGGCCCGAAGCCGCGCGCTTCGATGCTTGCGCGTGCAGGGTCCACGACCAAGGCCCGGCATTTTTCTCGCTGACCTCGTTTGGCTAATCAGTGCACGGCAGGTGGCCGCTGGCGGCCCATCGCGCGCGTCCCTTCGGACGCGAGGTGTGGCGGCGGCGCGAGCCCGGAAGGTGGCCAGATTGGGAGACCTATCCGCCCGGCGGCGGGTGTGGGGTCTTGGCACTTCTGATTGGCCGCGCTTCTCCGGCCGCTCCGCCGCAACAGCACGGGCGCTGGATGGTCCACCAGGAAAGCCGGGGGCTCGAGCGCTCGGAGTCCGCGCTCACGATGGAGCGGCGTGGAGCCCAACGGAAAAGCATGGACCGAGGCTCAGCGACTCGCACCCACACCCGCCGCCGGGCGGATAGGTCTCCCAATCTGGCCACCTTCCACGCTGGCCCCGAAGTCACATCTCGCGTCCGAAGGGACGCGCGCGGGAGGCGAGAGGGCGCATCTCGCGGTGACCCCGTTAGCCAAGCAAGGTCAGCGAGAAAAATGTCCGGCCTTGGTCCTGATCGACACGCGCAAGCATCGGAGCGCGCGGCTTCGGGCCTTCCGTTGGGCGCCCAAGCCGAAATGCACCGGCGGCGCCGGGAAAGCGAGGGTCGCTTTTTCCGACATAAAGGCTTCACGGAGGAGAAAGCGACCCTCGCTTTCCCGGTGACGACGGCGCCATACCCTCCATTGGCAAAAAAAAGAGCCCGGCGTTAGCCGGGCTCTTCTTGGTGCTTGGTGCGTGCGATGCCAGGAATCAGGCGCTGGTGCCGCACTTGTTCTTCAGGAAGTCTTCCATCAGGCGCAGCGTCACCGACATGTGGCGCGGGTACCACGGCATGCTGTGCGGCATGTCCGGGATCAGGTGGAACTCCGCGTCGACCTTGCCCTTCACGCCGTTGTAGAAGTCACGCGCGTGGAAGGCCGGCGTGCGCACGTCGCGGTCGCCCACGTACAGCAGCACCGGGATGTTGGCCTTGTCCGTGTTCTGGATCGGGTCCATGCCCTTCACGGTGTCGCCCTGCACGATGCGCTGCAGGCGGTTGTCGCTCCAGGACGTGCCCAGGCGGCCCAGGTCCGTCACCGGCGCGCCGGAGATGGCGCAGCGGTACGGGCTGTTCGGGCGGACCACCGCGGCGGCGGCCGCGAAGCCACCGTAGGAGTAGCCGAACATCACCATGCGCTTGGGATCGGCGATGCCTTCCTGCACCAGCCAGGCGGCGCCGTCGTCCTTGTCGTCCTGCATCTTCTGGCCCCACTCGCCGTCGCCGCTGGTCCAGAGCTTGCGGCCCAGGCCCGACGTGCCGCGGTACTGCGGACGCAGCACGGCATAGCCGCGCGAGGTCAGGAAGGGCACCCAGCCCGACGCGTCCCAGCCACCGAAGTCGCGGGACCACGGGCCACCGTGCGGGTGGATCACGGTCGGCAGCGGGCCGTCGGCCTTGGTCCAGCCGGCCGGCAGGTCGAGGATGGCGGGGATCTCCAGGCCGTCGCGGGCCTTGTAGGTGACCCACTTCTGCTCGCCGATGTCGTTCGGGTCGATGCCGTCGCGGGTCACGCCCAGGGTCGAGACCTTGTTGCCGTCCACCAGCAGGCGGTAGGCCACCGGGTGGCGCGGGCTTTCGGTGGTGAACAGGATCTTGTTGCGGTCGTCGGTCATGCTGCCGATCGAGATCTGCTGGCCCGGGAAGGCCTGCTTCAGGCCCTCGTGGATGGCCGCCAGCTGCGGGTCGATCCAGATCGTGTCGCCGTTCATGTTCGCGATGGTGAAGCCCAGCACCTTGTTGAAGTCACTCGGGCGCGAGCCCAGCACGATATTGGCGATCGAGTACTTCGGGTGGGCCAGCAGCGGCTCGTCGTCGAACTTGCTGGTCGCCGGGTCGTACATGCGCGCCTGCACCAGGTCGGAGAAGGCGTCGGTGAGCACGTAGTACTTGCCGGTGGCCTCGTCCAGGCCGACCACGGCCATGGTGTAGCGGTCCTTGATCTTGCGCGACAGGGCCGGGTGCACCACGAACTCGTCGGTGCCGGCCTTGCGGATCTTGATTTGCTGCTCCAGACCGTCGGCGGTGGGCTCGATGGTGGTGGTGGTCAGCACTTCGCCGTTGCGCGGGTTCAGCAGGCCCGGCGCATCGCGGCCGCTGGCGCGGAACAGCAGCTCGGTCTTGTCGGTGGCGAGGTCGTAGCGGTAGTAGTTTTCCTGGAAGGTCAGCGGGTTGAGCCGCGAGACGATCACCTTGGTCGGGTCGAGCGGCAGGCCGTTGACCAGGCTGGCGGTGCCGGCCAGCTCGAGGCAGCGCTCGGTCTGGGCGCTGACGCCGGCGGTGCGGGTGCCGGCCGCGAAGGCCTCGGAGAACTCGGAATGCTTGGTGTCGGTCAGGTAGGCCTTGGACACGAAGGTCTTGGTCGAGCCGGTGCTGTTGCCCTCGCCGCAGCCCTGCAGGGCGCCGGTCCATTCCTGGCGCGCGAACACGAACACGCGGTCGGCCTTCAGCGCCGAGGCGGCGATGAAGCGCATGCGGTCGCCGGAGGCGGTGATGGTCGGGCCGGCCTCGAGGTTGTCCAGCTTCCAGGTGGCCAGGGAGGTCTCGTACTCCTCGGCGCCTTGCTTGCCGACGAGGGCGACGATGTTCTTGCCGTCCGAGCTCATCGAGACGGATTGGATCTTGGGCATCGACGACAGGGCCTCGATCGAGATCGGGTCGCGCGCGGATGCGGAATTCACGGTCGCCAGCAGCGACGCGGTGGCAATGGCCAGTAGGTTCTTGAAGCGGTTGCGCATGGTGCTTCTCCGGATTTACCTGTTTCCCCAAAAGAGACGGCCGGGATAACCCGGCCGTCTCCAAGACTACTGCTTTTTATCAGAAACGATAGGTCATGCGCGCGTACAGCGAGCGGCCGAACCAATCGTACTGGGTGGCAAACGCCGGGATGTTGCCGTAACGCGTGGCGGTGCCGGTCGAAACGTTCGGCGGATCCTTGTCGAACACGTTGTCGACGCCGACCAGCAGGTCCCAGCTATCCGCACGGTAGATGACCGACAGGGTGTGGTACAGACGGTCCTCGGCCACGGTGTCGTACACCGGGTTCGGGTTGCCGAAGTACGCAGCCGGCTGCGTGAAGTTGAAGTTCTCGGTCTCGTCCACGTAGCGCATGCCCCAGGTGTACGTGAAGTCACCGCGGGTCAGCGAGCTGCGGACGTTGCCGACGAGCTTCGGATAGCTGATCAGGCCAACGTAGTCGTTGCTGTCGAAGCCGCTCTCGAGGCTGCTGTCGAACAGCTGCTCGACGTTCTCCATCGTGTACGTGAACTGGCTCTCGACCTCGACCTTGCCGAAGTTGAAGTCGCCGTCCCAACGCAGGTTCAGGTCATAGCCGCGGACCAGCTGCTTGTTGATGTTCAGGTAGGAGTCGCGGATCACGTCGATGTTGAGCGGATCCGAGCCGGTGCCGCGACGGTTGAACAGGTCGCAGAACGCGTTCGGATAGTTCGGCAGGGCGTAGCAGCTGCCAACGATCGCGCCGGCGCCGAGCTGCGAGATCTGGTCACGCACGTCGATCTCGAAGTAGTCCACCGAGGCGGTGAAGTTCGCCCACGACGGGGTGAAGACGATGCCCGCGGTGGTCGCGGTCGAGGTCTCCGGCTTCAGGACGCCCAGGCCGCCACCGGTGATGACGGTAGCCGAGGAGCCGGCACCGTTGTAGTCATCGGGGATGCCTTCCGCGGCGCAGTTGGCGCGGACGTTCGGGTTGGTCGAGTTGCCCCAGTCGATGCAGGGGTCGATGGCGAACTGGCCCACGAACGAGGTCTGGTCACCCAGGAACAGCTCGTACAGGCCCGGGGCGCGGTAGGAGGTGCCGCGGGTGGCGCGGACGCTCAGCGACGGGATGATCTGCCAGCGCATGCCGAGCTTCCAGATCGAGTCCGAGTCCGCCACGGTGTCGTACTTGAACACGCGGCCGGAAGCGTTGACCGCCAGCTCCTCGATGCCCGGGATGCCGGACAGCAGGGGCACTTCGATCTCGCCGAAGATTTCCTGGATGTAGTCCTTGCCCTCGGTGCCGGTGGCCGACGACTGGCCCCACAGGCGGCCGGTGCGCTCGAGCTCGCTCGGGTTGTCGTCGATGCTGATGCGGCGGAACTCGGTGCCGATCGCGGCGGCGACGACGCCGGCCGGCAGCTCGAACAGCTCGCCGGTGGCGGTGGCGTTGACCACGAACTGGTCATACACGGTGTTGCCGGTGTGCCAGACGCCGATTTCCTGCGCCAGGCGCTCCATGCCGCGACCGCTCAGGAAGACCGGGTCGAGGTAGTTGACCGGGGCGCCGCCACCGTCGAGGTCGCGGAAGCGGTCGCCGGTCTTGTTGGCGTCGATGCTGAAGACTTCGTAGTCACCGTCCGAACGCGAGAAGGTGGTGTCGAAGTTCCAGGACCAGGTGCTGTCGCTGCCGAAGCCGCCCTTGAAGCTGGACGCCGCGTACAGGAAGTCGACGTCGATGTTGGCGTCGGACTTGAACGGCATGACCGGCAGCGAGTTCGCGCTCAGGCCCACCGAGCGGTAGTCCATCGTCGGGAAGAACTGACGGAAGCGACGCGACTCGGTCTCGCGGTTGGTGTAGAGCAGCTGGCCGCTCCAGTCCACGCGGTCGAAGCTGAAGTCAGCGCCGACGAACAGGCTGCTGCGCTCCTGCGACGAGAAGATGTGCGACTCGCCGAAGAAGTCGGCGTTCAGCACGTCCTCGTAGTACGCCGGGTTGCCGCCGGAAGCGTTGGCGTTGGCGCGCGGGCGGTAGCCCGGGATCGGGCCGATGGTCACGCCGTCCGGGGACGGGATGTAGCGGTTCGCGCCCGAGATGACGGTGTTGTAGTAGAGGTTGTTGCAACCGCCGAGCGCGGTGTCGCCGATGACCGAGCGGTCTTCGCGGTCGACGATGTTGCCGCTGGCGTCACGGACCAGGTCCTGCGGGCAGGCCAGGAAGTCGCGGTCGCCGACGCTGAGCGGCTGCTGGTCGTAGAACTGGAACGCGGCGACGATGCTGCCGTTGTCGAAGTTCCAACCGGTCGCGCCGGACACCGAGTACGACGAACCGCCGGCTTCCTGCGGAAGGTCGGTTTCGAAGATCAGGGTCGGCTGGTCGACGCTCTTGCGGGTGATCAGGTTGACGACGCCGCCGATACCGTCGGAGCCGTAGATCGAACCGCCGCCGTCCTTGAGCAGCTCAACGCGCTGCAGGATGACCGACGGGATGACGTTCAGGTCGAACGCGCCGACCTGGCCGCGGGTACCGGCCGGGCCCGGGCGCTTGCCGTCGAGCAGGACCAGGGTACGGGAGGCGCCGAGGCCGCGCAGGGCGATCGACTGGTTGCCGTTACCGCCCTCGACCACGAAGCCCGAGAACTGGTTGCTGATCTGGGTGGTGCCCGAGGCCACGCTGGTGGTCTGCAGGATCGAGGCCGTGTCCAGCTGGCCGGTGGTGGCGCTGACGTCGGCGGTGATGATCTGCACCGGCGACATCGAGTTGAAGCCCAGACGATTGATCAGCGAGCCGGTGACCGTGATGGTCTCCAGTTCGGTGGCATCGGCCGCGTTTTCTGCCGCCTGCTCCTCGTTTTCGGGCTCGGAGGGCGGGTCCTGGGCGAGAACCGCCGGACCATAGAGGCCGGCGACCACGGCTGCCACGAGGGGCAGACGAGCCAGCGACTTGTTACGCGTGTCTTTCTTGAGGGACATTGAAGCGTCTCCGCTGTTTTGGGTGGGTTCATGAAGCAGGTGACTTCTTAACATCGAACCAAGCCTTAACGCAAATTGAATTTTTGAAAGGCCACGGTCTTGTCACATTCCCCGGCTACCCTCGGGACGGCCGTCGCGGGCTGCGCGGGCCCCGCCGGGGTGGCACCATGGCAGGCTGAATTCCACGCCAGGCCCGTCCATGACCCCTTCCGAAGCCCTCATCCAAGTCCTTGGCCAGCTGGCCGACCCCCACACCGGCCAGACCCTGGCCGAGGCCCGCGCCATCCGGGGGCTGGGCCTGGACGGCGGCAAGGTGGCCGCCGAGATCCAGCTTGGCTACCCGGCGGCAGGCTGGCACGCGGCCTTGGCCGCCCAGGCCAAGGCCCTGCTCGAGGCCCAGCCGGGCGTCGAACAGGCCACGGTCTCGGTCGGCTCCCGGGTCCACGCGCACCGGGTGCAGAAGGACCTGACCCCGCTGCCCCAGGTCCGCAACATCATCGCCGTGGCCTCGGGCAAGGGCGGGGTGGGCAAGTCCACCACCGCCGTGAACCTGGCCCTGGCCCTGCAGGCCGAGGGGGCCCGGGTCGGCGTACTGGACGCCGACATCTACGGCCCGTCCATCCCCAAGATGCTGGGCCTGCAGGGCCGTCCCGACAGCCCGGACGGCAAGTCGATCGAGCCCAAGCGCAACCACGGCCTCCAGGCCATGTCGATCGGCCTGCTGGTGGGCGAGGACACGCCGATGATCTGGCGCGGCCCGATGGTCACCCAGGCCCTGCAGCAGCTGCTCAACGACACCCGCTGGGACGACCTCGACTACCTCGTCATCGACCTGCCGCCCGGCACCGGCGACATCCAGCTGACCCTGGCCCAGCGCGTCCCGGTCTCGGGCGCGGTGATCGTGACCACGCCGCAGGACATCGCGACGCTCGACGCGCGCAAGGCCCTGCAGATGTTCGCCAAGGTCGAGGTGCCGGTGCTGGGCATCGTCGAGAACATGGCCGTGCACGTGTGCTCGAACTGCGGCCACGGCGAGCACGTGTTCGGCGCCGGCGGCGGCGAGCGCATGGCCGCGCAGTACGACGTGCCGCTGCTCGGCGCGCTGCCGCTGGACATCCACATCCGCGAACAGGCCGATTCCGGCACCCCGACCGTGGCGGCCGACCCGGGCTCGGCCCTGTCGCTGGCCTACCGCGACATCGCCCGCCGCACCGCGGCCCGGCTGTCGCTGCAGGCCCGCAACAAGGCCATCGCCTTCCCGAACATCGTCATGCAGGACACCTGAGCCGCCCCCGTCCCGCTAGAATCCACGCCTTCACCCTAGGAACCGCGCCCCCGCATGAGCATCAAGTCCGACAAGTGGATCCGCCGCATGGCCGAGCAGCAGGGCATGATCGAGCCGTTCGAGCCCGGCCAGGTCAAGCACGGCGGCGACGGCCAGCGCATCGTCAGCTACGGCACGTCCAGCTACGGCTACGACGTGCGCTGCGCGCGCGAGTTCAAGATCTTCACCAACATCAACTCCACCATCGTCGACCCGAAGAACTTCGACCCGACCAGCTTCGTGGACGTGGTGTCGGACGTCTGCATCATCCCGCCCAACTCCTTCGCGCTGGCGCGCACGGTGGAGTTCTTCCGCATCCCTCGCGACACGCTGGTGGTGTGCCTGGGCAAGAGCACGTACGCGCGCTGCGGCATCATCGTCAACGTGACGCCGCTCGAGCCGGAATGGGAAGGCCACGTCACGCTCGAGTTCAGCAACACCACGCCGCTGCCGGCCAAGATCTACGCCGGCGAGGGCGTGGCGCAGATGCTGTTCTTCCAGTCCGATGAAGTCTGCGAGACCTCCTACAAGGACCGCGGCGGCAAGTACCAGGGCCAGACCGGCGTGACCCTGCCGCGCACCTGAGGCGCGGCGTCAGCCCCGTCTCGCCAGCAGGCTCACGCCCAGCGCGATCAGCAGCACCGGCCACCACTTGAACAGGGTGGCCCAGATCCGGAACTCCGGGATCAGGTTGTTCGCCAGCAGCAGGGCGCCCAGCACGATCAGGATGATGGCGGACAGCACGTTCGACTTCATGGGGACTCCGGGGATTGGGCAGCGGCGGCCAGCGCCGAACGCAGCGAAGATAGCAGCGCCTCGCGCTCGCTGGCCACGTAGGGCTGTCGCGTGCCCGCGCCCCACACCGGTCCCGGCCAGGCGGCGTCGCCTTCCTGGCGCGCCACCACGTGCACGTGCAGCTGCCGAACCACGTTGCCCAGCGCGCCGATATTGAGCTTGTGCACCGGCCCGAGGCCGCGCAGCAGGCGGCCGGCCAGGTTCACTTCGGCCAGCAGCAGGCGCTGGGCGGCGCCGTCGAGGTCGATCCATTCGGTGGCCCCGGGGACGCGCGGCACCAGCACCAGCCAGGGGAAGCGGGCGTCGTCCACCAGCCGGAACTGCGACAGCGGGCCGTCGGCCACGAGCACGGAATCCGCGGCCAGGCGCGGATCGAGGTCGGTCATGTCCGGGGGCCTCAGCGCAGGTTCTTCTGGAAGAAGGCGAGGGTGCGGTCCAGCGCCTGCTTCGCCACCGCCTCGTGGAAGTCGGGGCGCTGGTCGCAGTTGAAGCCGTGGCCGGCGCCGGGCCAGACGTGGATCTCGGCGGCATCGCCCAGCGCCTCGCGGTGCTTGGCCACGTCCTCGGGCGGGATCAGCGGGTCGTTTTCGCCGAAGTGGAGCATCAGCGGCGCCTTCGGGCGCTCCTTCAGCAGGGGCACCGTGCGGCCGCCGTAGTAGCTGACCGCCGGCAGGCCGATGCGGGCGTTGGCCAGGTAGGCCACCGACCCGCCCCAGCAGAAGCCGACCACGCCGACGCGGTTCTCGGACTCCAGCAGGTCGTAGGCGCCGCGGACGCCGTCCAGCGCGCCCCCGAAGCCCAGGGATTCGGTGAGTGCCCGGCCCCGCGCGACCCCGGCCTCGTCGTAGGCCAGCTCGACCCCGCGGTCGACCAGGTCGAAGAGGGCCGGCGCCACCGCCAGGTAGCCGTAATTGGCGAAGCGGTCGGTGACCTGGCGGATGTGCGGGTTCAGGCCGAAGATTTCCTGGACCACGATGATGGCGCCGCGGGGCTTGTCGTGCGGCTTGGCCTCCCAGGCGGAGATGCGCCCGTGGCGGGTGGAGATCGAGATCGTCTGGCCCATGCTTGCTTCCCCTGCATCGCTGTCCCGCCGGCTAGCCTACACCGGCCCGGCGGCCCGGGAGGGGTATACTCCGCCCCCCTCTCCAAGCCCCGCGCCCATGTCCGCCAGCCACCCGAAGGTGGGTTTCGTCAGCCTAGGCTGCCCGAAGGCCCTCGTAGACTCCGAACGCATTCTGACCCAGCTTCGGGTCGAGGGTTACGAGATCGTGCCCAGCTACGACGCCGCCGACGTGGTGGTGGTCAACACCTGCGGCTTCATCGACTCGGCCGTGGCCGAGAGCCTGGACGCGATCGGCGAGGCCATCGCCGAGAACGGCAAGGTCATCGTCACCGGCTGCCTGGGCAAGCGCCCGGAGCAGATCCGGGCCGCCCACCCGGACGTGCTGTCGATCAGCGGCCCGCAGGACTACGCCAGCGTGATGTCGGCCGTGCATGCGGCGCTGCCGCCGCGGCACGACCCGTTCGTGGACCTGCTGCCGGACTACGGCCTCAAGCTCACGCCCAAGCACTACGCCTACCTGAAGATTTCCGAGGGCTGCAACCACCGCTGCAGCTTCTGCATCATCCCGTCCATGCGCGGCGACCTGGTGTCGCGCCCGGTGGACGAGGTGCTGCGCGAGGCCGAGAAGCTGGCCCGCGGCGGCGTGAAGGAGCTGCTGGTGGTGTCGCAGGACACCAGCGCCTACGGCGTCGACATGAAATACGCCGCCCGCGAGTGGCGCGGCAAGGAATACCAGACCCGCATGAAGGGCCTGTGCGAGGGCCTGTCCGAGCTGGGCCTGTGGACGCGCCTGCACTACGTCTATCCGTACCCGCACGTGGACGACATCATCCCGCTGATGGCCGAGGGCAAGCTGCTACCTTACCTCGACATCCCGTTCCAGCACGCCAGCCCGCGCATCCTGAAGCTGATGAAGCGGCCGGGCGCGGTGGACAAGACCCTCGAGCGCATCCAGCGCTGGCGCGACATCTGCCCCGAGATCACGATCCGCAGCACCTTCATCGTCGGCTTCCCGGGCGAGACCGAGGAGGACTTCGAGCAGCTGCTGTCCTTCCTCGACCAGGCCGAGCTCGACCGCGTGGGCGCCTTTGCCTATTCGCCGGTCGAAGGCGCCACGGCCAACGCGTTGCCGGGTGCGGTGCCTGAAGAGGTCAAGCAGGAGCGCCTGGCGCGCTTCATGGCGCTGCAGGCCGAGATCAGCGCCGACAAGCTCGAGCGCAAGGTCGGCACCGTGCAGACGGTGATCATCGACGAGATCGACGGCGAGCTGGCGATCGGCCGTTCGAAGGCCGACGCGCCCGAGATCGACGGCCTGGTGCAGATCCAGGACGGCGCCGCGGCGGGCCTGAAGCCCGGCGACTTCTGCGAAGTCCGCATCATGGGCAGCGACGAACACGACCTCTTCGGCCTCGTCGGCGACGACGAGGACTGAGCCGCCGCTGGGGCGGTAGGACTGGTGGGGTTTCTTTAGACGCGGATTTACGCGGATGAACGCGGATAGAGCAAAGGCTGGAGGGGATTTTCGCCGGTCGTTGTAGCCCTCGAAGAGCCCCTCATGAATGCTTTTGCCCTATCCGCGTTCATCCGCGTCAATCCGCGTCAAAAAAGCTTGCCCTCCCGCGGCCGCTACGCTGACTCGTACGCGACGGAGAGGACGAGGTAGCGGGCGGGGCCGGCGGGGAGTTGGACTTCGAACTCGTCGTCGACGCGCTTGCGCAGGGCGGCGCGGGCCAGCGGGGAGTCGATGCTGATCCAGCCGGCCTTGGCGTCGGTTTCGTCGGGGCCGACGATGCGGTAACGGGCGGTGTCGCCGCTGGCCTCGTCCTCGATCTCGAACACCGCGCCGAAGAAGATCGCGCCCGGGTCGGAGGGCGCGCCTTCGGCGACCTTCAGGGCCTCGAGCCGCTTCGTCAGGTAGCGCACGCGCCGGTCGATCTCGCCCAGCTGCTTCTTGCGGTAGGTGTATTCGGCATTTTCGCTACGGTCGCCCTCGGCGGCGGCCTCGGCCAGCGCCTTGACCACCGCCGGGCGCCGCACGCGCCAGAGCTCGTCGAGCTCGGCGCGCAGGCGCTCGAAGCCGGCGCGGGTGATGATCGCCGTCGAGCCTTCGGCCGGCGGCCGCCAGCGGCCCACGGGTCAGCCCGCGGCGGAGGGCACCGCCGGGTAGGACAGCGGCGCGTCCAGGCCCAGCGGCCAGCCCATCAGGATCCAGACGCTGAACAGCGCGGCCCAGCCAATCAGGAACACGATGGAGTAGGGGACCATGGTCGCCACCACCGTGCCGATGCCGGCCTTGGGCTCGTAGCGCTGCAGGAAGGCGATCACCAGCGCGAAGTAGCTCATCATCGGCGAGATGATGTTGGTGACCGAGTCGCCGATGCGATACGCCGTCTGCGTCACTTCCGGCGAGTAGCCCAGCAGCATGAACATCGGGATGAACACCGGCGCCATCAGCGCCCACTTGGCCGAGGCCGAGCCCATGGCCAGGTTCACCATCGCGGTGAGCAGGATGAAGCACAGCAGCAGCGGGATCTTCGGCAGGCCGATTGCCTTCAGGGTTTCCGCGCCTTCGACGGCGAAGATCAGGCCCAGCTGGGTCCAGTTGAACAGCGCCACGAACTGCGCCGCGAAGAACACCAGCACCAGGTAGCTCGCCAGCGTGCCCATGGACTTGGACATGCCGTTGACCACGTCGGCGTCCGACTTGATCGTGCCCGCGCCGACGCCGTAGGCGATGCCCACCAGCGCGCCGGCCACGAAGATCAGCGCGACGATGCCGTTGAGGAAGGGCGCCAGCGACTTGAGCGTGTCGGTCTCGCCCGCCAGGCGCAGCGCGCCGTTGGCCGGGACGGTCGCCAGCAGCACCAGCACCGTCAGCGCCACCGTGGCGATGCCGGCATACGCCAGGCCTCGCTTCTCGGCGGCGCTCAGGCCCTCGATCTTCTCGTCACCGCGGCCGTAGTCGCCGTCCGGGAACCGGCGCGCCACGATCTTCTCGGTCACGAACCAGCCCAGCAGCGTGATCAGCGGCGTCGAGGCCTGCATGAAGAACAGGTTGGCGGCGGCGTTGACCGAGTAGGTGGGGTCGACGATCCGCGCTGCTTCCTGCGATAGGCCAGACAGCAGCGGATCGATGGTGCCCAGCAGCAGGTTGGCCGAATAGCCGCCCGACACGCCGGCGAAGGCCGCCGCGATGCCGAGGATGGGGTGCCGTCCCGCCGCCACGTATAGCAGTCCGGCCAGCGGCACCAGCAGCACGTAGCCGATCTCGCTGGCCATGTTCGACATCACGCCCGCGAACACCACGATCGGCGTCAGCAGGAAGCGCGGAGCGTTGAGCACGACGATGCGCAGGCAGGCGCCGATCAGGCCGCTGTGCTCGGCCACGCCGATGCCGATCAGGGCCACCAGCACGGTACCCAGCGGCGCGAAGCCGGTGAAGTTGGTGACCAGCGAAGCCATGATCCGCTGCAGGCCGTCCACGCTGAGCAGGTTCACCGGCGTCACCAGTTCGCCGGTTTTCGGATGCGCCACCGACAGGTCGAACTGGGCGGCGATCGCGCTTGCCACCACCACGGCCAGCGTGAGCAGGAAGAACAGCGTCGCCGGGTGGGGAAGCAGGTTGCCGGCGTACTCGACGATGCCGAGGAAGCGGTCGACGGCGGTGCGCCGCGGGGTCGGGGCTTGGGTCATGGGGTCTGGCTCTTGGAATCTACGGGGTCGGACCCCCGGGGCGCCCGACTATAACCGACCCCGCGCCGAGCGTCGTCCTGGCCCGGGCCGCCTCAGCGCTTCTTGCCGCCCAGCAGGCTGCCCAGGAGGCCGCGCAGGATCTGCCGGCCGATGCCATTGGCGACGGTGCGCGTGGCCGATTTCGCCGCGGCTTCCACCGCGCCCTGGCGACGCTTGGTGCCCCACAGGAACTCGTCGAACTTCGAGGGCTTCTCCGGCTCGGCCTTCGGGGCCGGGGCATCCGGGCCGGAGGCCGGCGCATCGGGGGCCGCGGCCTGCTCGGCGCGCTTGGCCAGCATCTCGAACGCCGATTCGCGGTTCACGGCGGCGTCGTACTTGCCGCCCACCGGGCTGCGGGCGCGCACCGTGGCGCGCTCTTCCGGCGTGATCGCGCCCATGCGGCAGCGCGGCGGCGCGATCAGCGCGCGTTCGACCGGCATCGGGATGCCCTTCTCCAGCAGCATCGACACCAGCGCCTCGCCCACGCCGAGTTCGCCGATCACCTTGGCGACGTCGAGCTTGGGGTTCTGCACGAAGGTCTCGGCGGCCGTGCGCACGGCCTTCTGGTCGCGCGGGGTGTAGGCGCGCAGCGCGTGCTGCACGCGGTTGCCGAGCTGGCCCAGCACGGTGTCGGGGATGTCGTCGGGGTTCTGCGAGCAGAAGTACACGCCCACGCCCTTGGAGCGGATCAGGCGCACCACCTGCTCGACGCGCTGCTGCAGCGCGGGCGGGCAGTCGTCGAACAGCAGGTGCGCCTCGTCGAAGAAGAACACCAGCTTGGGCACGTCCAGGTCGCCGACTTCCGGCAGGGTCTCGAACAGCTCGGACAGCAGCCAGAGCAGGAAGCTCGAATACAGCCGCGGCCGCAGGATCAGCTGGTCGGCGGCGAGCAGGTTGATGACGCCGCGGCCGGACATGTCCTGGCGCATCAGGTCCGCCAGCTGCAGGGCCGGCTCGCCGAAGAACTGCTTGCCGCCGTCCTGCTCGAGCCTCAGCAGCGAGCGCTGGATCGCCGCCACCGACTGCGGGCTGACCAGGCCGTACTGCTGCGAGATGTCCTTCTTGTTCTCGGTGACGAAGTTGAGCAGGGCGCGCAGGTCGTCGAGGTCGAGCAGCAGCAGGCCGTGGTCGTCGGCGAGCTTGAAGGCGATGTCCATGACCCCGGACTGGGTGTCGTTGAGCTCGAGCATGCGCGACATCAGCGCCGGCCCGACCTCGGACACGGTGGTTCGCAGCGGGTGGCCGAGCTTGCCGTACAGGTCCCAGAACACCACCGGGCTGGCCTCGTTGGTATAGCCCTCGACGCCGATCTGCTGCACGCGGGCCGCGATCTTCTCGTTCGAGGTGCCGGCCATCGCCAGCCCGGCGATGTCGCCCTTCACGTCGGCCATCACCACCGGCACGCCCAGGCGCGAGAAGCCTTCGGCCATCACCATCAGCGTCACCGACTTGCCGGTGCCGGTGGCGCCGGCGACCAGGCCGTGGCGGTTGCCGTACTTGCCCATCAGGCGCACGGGCAGGTCGCCCTTGCCGATCAGGATGTCGCTCATCAGGGGGGAACTCCGGGGCGGGTGTCGCCCCGATTCTAGCCGCGGCCGCTTGCCGCCGCGCGACCGTGGCCGCTAGGCTGCGCGCCTGTCGTCCCGGATGCCTCCATGCGCGCTTCGCTCCTGCTGTCCTGCTTCGCCGTCCTTCTGCTCGCCGCCGCCCCGGCCGATGCCCGCCGCAGCTCGGCCAACGCCCAGAAACTCTACGAAGCCCTGGCCGAGGCCAGCGACGACTATCGCGAAGGCCTGGCCACGATCCGGCGAGGCGAGGCCACGCCCGGCCGCGAGGCGACCCGCGATGCCGCGGCCCGCCTGCTCGAGGCCGGCCGCCGCTGCCAGGACACCCGCGGCTGCGACGGCGCCCGCTTCCTCGCGGCCTACGACGCGCTGGTGCAGGAAGGCGCCGAGCTGGCCGCCGGCGGCGAGGGCTTCGGCGCCACCGCCGAGGCGGCCCCCGCGGCGGGCGAGGCGTCCATCACCTCGCTGATGCCCGAGGCGGGCCGCAGCGCGACCCTGCTCAAGGGCCAGGACCTGCGCCAGCTGATCGAGCTCAACGAGCCGGTGAAGGCCGCGCTGGCCGAATGGCTGACCTGGATGCGCCCCAGCCTGATCACCAGCTGGGAGAACTATCAGCAGATGCGCTTCCTGATGTGGCCCGAGTACGAACAGGCCGGCCTGCCCGAGGCGCTGCTGTTCGGCATCCTCGCCAAGGAATCCAACGGCCGGGTGCACGCGGTGTCGCGCGCCGGTGCCGCCGGCCCGATGCAGTTCATGCCGGCCACCGGGGCACGCTTCGGCCTGGGCTGGCGCGACGGCTTCGACACCCGCTACGACCCGCAGCTGGCCGCACGCGCGAGCGTGCTGTACTTCAACGAGCGCTTCGCCGAGCTCAACAACGACCTCGAGTTCGCGGTCGCTGCCTACAACGGTGGCGAGGGCCGGGCGCTGCGGCTCAAGCGCGCGGCCGGCGACAAGTCGTTCTGGGACCCGTCGGTGTACGGCCAGCTCCCGCCCGAGACCCGCGACTACGTGCCCTACGTGCTGGCCGCGGCCTGGCTGTTCCTGCATCCGGAGGAATACGGCCTGGAGTTCCCGAAGGTGGATGGCGCCGCGACCGTGATGAAGCTGCAGGCGCCCGCCTCGATCTACCAGCTGGCCATCTGCCTGGGCGGTCCGCGCGAGGGTTATTTCCGCGCGCTGCGCAACCTCAACCCGCGCTACGAGCCGCACGTGGCGATCGCCGCGGGTACCGAGCTGCGCGTGCCGGTGGCGGTGCCGCCGCGCTACCAGCAGTCCTGCGTCACCGGCCCGCGTGCGGAGCTCGCCGTGGCGCTGATGGCCGCCAGCAAGCCCACCGTCGCCGCCACGGCCACGCGCGCCCCGGCCGCCGCCGCGGGCGCCCGCAGCTACCGCGTGCGCGCCGGCGACACCCTCAGCAGCATCTCCCGCCGCCACGACTGCCGCGGCGCCACCCAGCTGGCCCGCGCCAACGGCCTGCGCCCGCCGTTCGTGATCCGCGCAGGGCAGTCCCTGAAGCTGATCGGCTGCGGCTGATCAAAATGTAGGAGGGCCTTCAGGCCCGAAGCTCTTCGCGAAGAGCTTCGGGCCTGAAGGCCCTCCTACAGAAGGCAGCTAGAGGGCGTCCCAGCCGGCGCGTGGCTTGAAGCGGGCGCCGTAGCGGGTGTGCAGGGTGTCGAGGCGCGCCTTGAGCTTGTCGGCGCCCACGGCCTTGATGTGCTGGATCGGGCCGCCGCGGAAAGGCGCGAAGCCGGTGCCGAAGATCACGCCGGCATCGAGCAGGTCGGCGTCGGAGACCACGCCGTCGTGCAGGCAGGACACCGCCTCGTTGAGCAGCGGCAGGATCAGGCGATCCTCGAGGTCCTCGGGCGCCTGGTAGTCCTTCGGCACCTCGGGTTTCACGGCGCGGCCGTTCTCCCACTTGTACAGGCCCTGGCCGTCCTTCTTGCCGCGCTTGCCGTCCTCGACCTTGAACGCATCAGGCAGCGGCTGGCCGTGGAAGTCGGCCATGATCTTGCCGACCGAGGCCGCGACGTCGAGGCCGACGGTGTCCACCAGCTCGATCGGGCCCATCGGCATGCCGAACTTCAGCGCCACCTTGTCGATCACCGGGCCCGGGATGCCTTCCGAGAACGCGACGATCGCTTCCTGCATGTAGGGCGCCAGGATGCGGTTGACCAGGAAGCCCGGGGTGCCCGCCACCGGCACCGGCAGCTTGTCGATCGCCTTGCAGAAGGCGGCGAGGCGGCGCTCCGTTTCGGCATCGAGGCCGTCGTGGCGCACGATCTCGACCAGCGGCATCAGCGCCACCGGGTTGAAGTAATGCAGGCCGGCGAAGCGCGCCGGGTCCTTGCGGCCCGCGCGCAGGTCGGTGAGCGGGATGGACGAGGTGTTCGAGACCAGGATCGCGCCCGGCTTGAGCGTTTCCTCGACCTTGGCGAACAGCGCCTGCTTGGCCTCGAGGTTCTCGAAGATCGCCTCGATCACCAGGTCGGCGTCGGCGACGCCGGTGCCTTCGACGTCGGCCTTGAGGCGGGCGCTGGTCGCGGCACGCTTGGCTTCATCCTTTACCTTCTTTTCAAACAGCTTGGCCGCGCGATCCAGCGCCGGCTGGATGTACTTCATCTCCCGGTCCTGCAGCGTCACCTCGAAGCCGCGCAGCGCACACCAGGCCGCGATGTCGCCGCCCATCACGCCGGCGCCGATCACGTGCACCTTCGAGATGCCATGGTCCTTGCCGCCCAGCGACTTCAGCCGGTCCATCAGGAAGAACACCCGCACCAGATTGTGCGCGGTCGGCGTCGCGGCCAGCTTCACCACCGACTTCGCCTCGGCCTTCAGCGCGGCGTGCACCGGCAGGCCGCCGCTGCGGCGCCAGGTCTCGATCAGCGCGAACGGGGCAGGGTAGTGCTCCTTGCGGGCCTTGCGCGCGACCTGCTTGGCGATCTGCGGCGCGAGGAGGGCGCGGCCGGGGCCGGTGTTCGTGGCCCAGGCCAGGAAGCGCTGCTTGAACGGGCGGGTGGTGCCGCGCTGGGCGAGCTTGACGGCTTCGTCGAGCAGCACCGCCGGCGCCACGACCTTGTCCACCAGGCCTATCGCGCGCGCGGCCGAGGCCGACAGCGAGCGGCCGGTCAGCATCAGGTCCATCGCCGCCGGGGCGCCCAGCAGGCGCGGCGCGCGCACGCTGCCGCCCCAGCCCGGATAGATGCCCAGCTTCACTTCAGGCAGGCCGATGCGGGTCTTTTCGTCGTTGCTGGCGATCCGGTAGCGGCAGGCCAGCGAGATCTCGGTGCCGCCGCCCATGCAGTGGCCGTGGATCGCCGCGACGGTCGGGCAGCGCAGCTCGGCCAGCTTCTGGAACACCAGCTGGCCGTGGCGGATCCAGTCCTCGGTCTGGCCCTTGGCGGCGATGTCGCCGAAGCCCTTGATGTCGGCGCCCGGGATGAAGCCGGCGGCCTTGCCGGAAATGATCACCACGCCCTTGGGCAGCTCCAGCGCGATGCGCTCGACCATGGACTCGAGCTCGTCCAGCACGGCCCGCGAGAGCGCGTTGACGTTCTGGTCGGCACGGTCCAGGGTCAGGACGAGGATGCCGTCGGGGCGGGGGTCGGCACGCCAGTGCGCGAGGCGAAGTCCGTCGAACATGGCGGTCTCCATACGATGGGGTAGGGAAGGGAGGTCGTATCATCCCGGCAGGACCCCGGGGGGTCAACGCCGGTTTCGTGCCGGCGGGAACTTTCCCCGGCGGCGGATGTCCATGGAGCGGCCCGGATGGCCGCAGGAGCAGCGGCCCGGATGGGCGACAACGAACTGGACCTGGTCCTCGTCAAGCGTGTGCAGGGCGGCGACAACTCGGCCTTCGACCTGCTGGTGCGCAAGTACCAGCACCGGATCGGCGCCGTGGTGTACCGCTTCGTGCCCGATCACGCCGAGGCCCAGGACATCACCCAGGATGCGTTCATCCGCGCCTACCGGGCGCTGCCGAACTTCCGTGGCGATGCCCAGTTCTATACCTGGCTCTACCGGATCGCCGTGAACACCGCCAAGAACCACCTAGTCGCCAGCAAGCGCCGCCCCCCGACCGCCGACATCGCGGCCGAGGACGCCGAGCACCTCTCCGGCGGCGGCCGCCTGCACGACCACGACACCCCGGAACACCAGCTGCTGCGCGGCGAGATCGAGCAGGCCGTCACCGACACCGTGGCCGGCCTGCCCGAGGAACTGCGCCAGGCCATCACCCTGCGCGAGGTGGACGGCCTGAGCTACGAGGAAATCGCGCAGCTCATGCAATGCCCGATCGGGACGGTGCGCTCGCGCATCTTCCGCGCCCGCGAGGCGATCGACCAAACCCTGCGACCCCTGATGGACCGCGAACGAGTGCGCCCATGACCGACATCGACGACCGCCTGAAGGAACAGCTCAGCGCCTGGCTGGACGGCGAACTGCCGGCCGACGAGGCCCGCTTCCTGCAGCGGCGCCTGGACAACGACCCGGCCCTGCGCGCCCGGTTCGAACGCTGGCAGCTGGCCTCGGCCTGCCTGCGCGGCCAGCCGGTGCGGCTGATGCCCGCGGCGTTCGCCGAACGGGTGCAGGCCGGCCTCGGTCCGGCGGCACCGGCGCGCGCCCGCTGGCCCTGGTTCGCCAGCGCGGCGGCGGCCGTGCTAATGGTGGCCCTGCTGCCGAACATGCTGGCCACCGATGCCGGCCCAGGCCTGCCGCCGGCGGCCGACCTGGCCGGGGCGGCGGCACCCGCCGCGACGCCCTCGTTCGCCGCGACGTCCGCCTTGCCCGCGACGCCGTCCGCGTCCCTGCCCGAGTTCGCGCCGGTGGCGTCCGCGCCCTCGTCGCCGCTGCCGTCGGTGCGTGATTTCCCGCTCACCAGCCCCACGGCGGGCAAGGCCTGGCCGCGCTCGCCGGTCGTGGCCGACGAGCGTTCGCTGCAGGCCTACCTCGTGCGCCACAACGCGCTGGCGGCCGGCGATGGCGTCGGCGGTTTCCTGCCCTACGTGGACGTGGTCACGCAGGAAGGCGAGGCCTCGTCCGCGCCGGAGGATCGCCGCGAGTGAAGCCGGCCTGGCTGGTCCTGCTGCTGGCGCTGGCCGCGCCGCTGCAAGCCGCGGTGGGCGCCGGCGACTGGCTGGCGCGGATCGAGCCGGCACTGCGCGGCCTCGATTACCAGGGCACCCTGGTGCACGTCGCCGGCGGCCGCGTGGAAACGGTCCGCCTGTTCCACCGCCGCGACGGGGATCGCGAACGCGAGCGCCTGGTCGCGCTGGGCGGCGCCCCGCGCGAAGTCATCCGCGATGGCCGCCAGGTGATGTGCCTGGGCGGTGGCGCGGGCCCCCTGGCCTTCGAAGTCACGGCGCACGGCGGCTGGAGCCCGGCGCTTGCGCTGTCGGCGGCGGGCGACCTGACGGGCTATCGCGTGCAGCTGGCCGGCAGCGACCGCATCGCGGGCCATGCGGCCCAGCGCATCGACATCCTGGCCACCGACCGCTGGCGCTACGGCTACCGGCTGTGGCTTGAACGCAAGACCGGCCTGCCGCTGCGCGTGGACCTCGTGGATGCGCAGGGCGCCGCGGTCGAGCATGTCGCGTTCACCGAACTGGCGATTGGCCGCCGCCCGCGCGACGAAGACCTCGAACCCTCCACCGACCGTGGCCTGGTTGCGCTGGCCCCGCTCGCCGCCTCGCGCGCGGTCGCGCCGGACTGGCGCGTGCCGTCGCCGCCGCCCGGCTTCACCTTGCGCTCGGCGCGGCGCGACGCCTCCGGGCTGCAGCTGCTCTACAGCGACGGGCTGGCCAGCGTGTCGGTGTACGTCGAGCGCGCCGATCCCGACCGTCGCGCCGCCACCGCCACCCGGCAGGGCGCGGTGCATGCGCAGGCCTTCCAGTCCTCGGGCTGGCACGTGCTGGCCATCGGCAAGGTGCCGGCCGGCACCGTCGCTCACCTGGCGCGCACCGTGCGCGCGGTCGATGCCGATGGCTGAGCGCGAGGTCGAAGTCATCGCCGCGGCGGACGGCCGGCTCCGCCTGCGCCTGCTCGGCGACCAGTGCGCGGGCTGCGAAGGCGGCTGCGCCGGCCGCTGCAACCTGTTCGCCACCACCGATGCCGGCGAGTTCGTGCTCGAGGGCGCGAACGGCGCCTGCGCGCGCGCCGGCGAGCGCTACCGCCTCGCGCTCGACGACCAGGCCCTGCGCCGCGCCGCGTGGCTCGGCTACGGCCGCGCGCTGCTGGGCCTGCTGGCCGGCGCCTTCGCGGGCCACGCCATCGGTGCCGCCTGGCCGGATGCGCGCGATGGCCTGACCCTCGCCGGCCTGCTGGCGGGAACTTTCCTGGCGGTGCGCGCCTCCAAGCGCCACTTGCCCGCGCCGCGGCTGCTGCCTGCCGCCGGCGCCACCCCCAACCCCTGCAAGAGTGATTGCCCATGAGCCTGTCGTACCGCCATGTCCTCGCCTTCGCCCTGCTGCTGCCGCTTGGCTACGCCCAGGCGCAGGCGCCCGCCGCGCCCGAGCCGGCCCCGCTGGTGCAATTGCCCGACTTCACCCGGCTGGTGGAGCGCACCGGCCCGGCCGTGGTCAATATCGAAGCCACCATCGGCGGCGGCGAGGCCCGCGACGAAGAGGACGCCGCGGCCGAGGGTGCGCCGCCGATGCCCGAGGACATGCCCGAGTTCTTCCGGCGCTTCTTCGGCCAGCCCGGCCTGCCGGGTCGCCCGGGCCAGGGCCCGCGCGGCGGCGTGTCGCAGGGGTCGGGCTTCATCATCTCGGCCGACGGCTACGTGCTCACCAACCACCACGTGGTCGAAGGCGCGACCGACATCGTCGTGCGCCTAAACGACCGCAACGAGCTCAAGGCCGAACTGGTCGGCAGCGATCCGCTGTCCGACGTGGCCCTGCTCAAGGTCGACGGCCGCGGCCTGCCGGTGCTGAAGATCGGCGACTCGCGCGGCCTCAAGGCCGGCCAGTGGGTGCTGGCGATCGGCTCGCCCTTCGGCTTCGAGCATTCGGTCACGGCCGGCATCGTCAGCGGCGTCGGCCGCCGTTCGCTCGATCCCAGCCAGCAGTACGTGCCCTTCATCCAGACCGACGTGGCCATCAACCGCGGTAATTCCGGCGGACCGCTGCTCAACACCCGCGGCGAGGTGGTCGGCATCAACTCGCAGATCTTCTCGAACTCCGGCGGCTACATGGGCGTGAGTTTCGCGATCCCGATCGAGGTGGCGATGAACGCGGTGCGCCAGCTGCGCGACACCGGCAAGGTGGTGCGCGGCCAGCTGGGCGTGCGCATCCAGGACGTGGACCGCGAGCGCCTGGCCGAGTTCGGCCTCGACCGGCCGGTCGGCGCCTTCGTCGATTCGGTCGAGAACGGCAGCGCCGCCGCCCGCGCCGGCATCCGCCCGGGTGACGTCATCACCCGCTTCAACGGCCGCGAGATCGGCCGCTCGGCCGAGCTGCCGCCGATGGTGGGCGCCATGCCCCCGGGCAGCCGCGCCAGCGTGACCCTGATGCGCGACGGCAAGCCGCTGGACCTGGTCGTGACCCTGGCGGCGCTGGACACCGCCGCGGCGCCTCCGGCCCCGTCGGGGCAGGGCGCCGCCCCGGCCCCGGCGGCCGGCAATGCGCTGGGCGTCGTGGTCGAGGAGCTCGATGCCTCGGCCCGGTCCGCGCTGGGCCTGCGGGCGGGCGAGGGCGTGCTGGTCGGCCGGGTGGCCGGGCTGGCCGCGCGCCAGGCCGGGCTGGCGCCGGGCGACGTGATCCTGCAGGTGGGTCGCGCCGACATCGGCTCGGTGGCCGACTTCGAGGCCGCCGTGAAGGACCTCGGCTCCGGCGACGAAGTCCGGCTGCTGGTGCGCAACGCGCGCAGCACCGGCTTCGTGACCTTCACGCTGCGCTGAGCCCGTGGGCCGGGCCGGCCCGCCCCCGCGGCGGGCCAGGCCCCGGGGGCTGTGCGATAATCCGCCGTTTACCGCCACCGACCGGCAGCCGTCCCCCGCATGCAGCACATCCGCAATTTCTCCATCATCGCCCACGTGGACCACGGCAAGTCCACGCTTGCCGACCGCATCATCCAGATCTGTGGCGGCCTCCAGGCGCGCGAGATGGAGGCGCAGGTGCTCGACTCGAACCCGATCGAGCGCGAGCGCGGCATCACCATCAAGGCGCAGTCCGTGTCGCTGCCGTACACCGCGAAGGACGGCGTCACCTACCAGCTCAACTTCATCGACACGCCGGGCCACGTCGACTTCAGCTACGAGGTCAGCCGCTCGCTGGCCGCCTGCGAGGGCGCGCTGCTGGTGGTGGACGCCGCCCAGGGCGTCGAGGCGCAGTCGGTGGCCAACTGCTACACCGCGGTCGAGCAGGGCCTGGAAGTGGTGCCGGTGATCAACAAGATCGACCTGCCCACCGCCGACATCCCCAAGGTCAAGGCCGAGATCGAGGCCGTGATCGGCATCGACGCCGAGGACGCCGTCGCCATCAGCGCCAAGACCGGCCTGAACGTGGTGGACGTGCTCGAGGCGATCGTGCAGCGCATCCCGCCGCCGAAGCCGCGCGACACCGACAAGCTGCAGGCGCTGATCATCGACTCGTGGTTCGACAACTACCTGGGCGTGGTCTCGCTGGTGCGGGTGATGCAGGGCGAGCTCAAGCCCGGCGACAAGATGCTGGTGATGTCCACCGGCCGCACCCACCTCGTCGACAAGGTCGGCGTGTTCACGCCCAAGCGCAAGGACCTGCCGAGGCTGGGCGCCGGCGAAGTGGGCTGGATCAACGCCTCGATCAAGGACGTGCACGGCGCGCCCGTGGGCGACACCCTGACCCTGGCCAACGACCCGGCGCCGGGCCCGCTGCCGGGCTTCCAGGAAATGCAGCCGCGCGTGTTCGCCGGCCTGTTCCCGGTGGACGCCGAGGACTACCCGTCGCTGCGCGAGGCGCTGGAGAAGCTGCGCCTGAACGACGCCGCGCTGCGCTTCGAGCCCGAGAGCTCGGAGGCCATGGGCTTCGGCTTCCGCTGCGGCTTCCTGGGCATGCTGCACATGGAGATCGTGCAGGAGCGGCTGGAGCGCGAGTACGACCTCAACCTCATCACCACCGCGCCCACCGTGGTGTACGAGGTGCTGCTGGTGGACGGCAGCACGATGCCGCTGGACAACCCGTCCAAGCTGCCGCACGTGACCAAGATCCAGGAAATCCGCGAACCCATCATCCGCGCCAACATCCTCACGCCGCCCGACTACGTGGGCAACGTGATCAAGCTGTGCGAGGAGAAGCGCGGCCGCCAGGTCGGCATCAACTACATGGCCTCGCAGGTGCAGGTGAGCTACGAGCTGCCGATGGCCGAAGTGGTGCTGGACTTCTTCGACAAGCTCAAGTCGGTCTCGCGCGGCTATGCCTCGCTCGACTACCACTTCGAGCGCTTCGAGGCCGGCCCGTTCGTGCTCATCGACACGCTGATCAACGGCGACAAGGTCGATGCGCTGTCGTCCATCGTCCACCGCAGCCACGCCGACCGCCGCGGCCGCGAGGTCTGCGAGAAGATGCGCGAGCTGATCCCGCGGCAGATGTTCGACGTGGCGATCCAGGCCGCCATCGGTTCGCAGATCATCGCCCGCTCGACGGTCAAGGCGATGCGCAAGAACGTGCTGGCCAAGTGCTACGGCGGCGACGCCACCCGCAAGAAGAAGCTCCTCGAGAAGCAGAAAGAAGGCAAGAAGCGCATGAAGCAGGTCGGGCGGGTGGATATCCCGCAGGAAGCCTTCCTCGCCGTGCTGCAGACCGACAACAAGTAAGCGGCCCCCGCCGCGAGGACCCCCGACGCGTGAAAATCGACCTTGCCCTGATCCTCACCACGCTGGCCGCGCTCACCGGCCTGGTCTGGCTCCTCGATTCCCTGCTGTTCGCGCGCAAGCGCAAGCTGATGCAGGCCGAAGGCGAGGACGTGGCCGACCCGATCGTGGTCGAGTACGCGAAGTCCCTGTTCCCCATCATCTTCCTGGTGCTGGGCCTGCGCAGCTTTGTCGCCGAGCCCTTCCGGATCCCGTCCAGCTCGATGATGCCGACCCTGCTGGTGGGCGACTTCATCCTGGTCAACAAGTTCACCTACGGCCTGCGGCTGCCGGTGGCCAATACCAAGGTCGTGCCGCTGGGCCAGCCGGCGCGCGGCGACGTGGTGGTGTTCCGCTACCCGGGCTTCGGCCCCGGCGACACCAAGGCCGGCACCGATTACATCAAGCGCGTGGTTGGCCTGCCGGGCGACCGGATCGCGTTCAAGGACCAGGTGCTTTACGTGAACGACGTGGCCGTCGCCAAGCGCGAGACCGGCGTCTACATCGGCCGCGGCCAGGGCCGGTCCATGACCGGCGCCAGCCAGTTCGAGGTCGAGCTGCCGGGCCAGGACGGCCAGTCGCCCGTCCGCCACGCGAGCCTCGAGAACAACCGCTGGAGCGACCCGCGCATCGAGAACCAGTGGGTGGTGCCGGCCGGCCACTTCTTCGTGATGGGCGACAACCGGGACCAGAGCG
Source organism: Arenimonas metalli CF5-1 (assembly GCF_000747155.1). GTDB lineage: Bacteria > Pseudomonadota > Gammaproteobacteria > Xanthomonadales > Xanthomonadaceae > Arenimonas > Arenimonas metalli. Next base: position 127,861 of record NZ_AVCK01000009.1, read on the forward strand.
AGGACAGCCGCTACTGGGGTTTCGTGCCGGAGCAGAACCTGGTCGGCAAGGCCTTCCTGGTCTGGCTCAACTGCTCGGGCTGGTTCTGCAACGAGGCGTTTGACTACACCCGGATTGGCGATACCATCCGCTGAACGGCCACCACCCAGGGGACAGGACCATGGTACGCAAGCAGCAAGGCATCACGTTGATGAGTTTCGTCATGGTCCTGGTCGTCGTGGGCTTCTTCGCCCTGGTCGCCATGAAGCTGTTCCCGATGTACACCGAGTTCCACAACATGAAGGCGGCGGTGAATGCCTACGCTGCCGAGCCGAACTCGGCCAACAAGACCACGGCGCAGGCCTGGGCCGAGCTCGACCGCCGGTTCGGCATCGCCTACGTCGAGTCGGTGGAGCGCCAGGACGTCAAGATCGAGCGTGCGGCGCAGGGCCGCGGCATGCAGATCAAGGTCGCCTACGAAGTGCGCAAGCCCCTCATGTTCAACCTCGACGTGGTCGGCAAGTTCGAGCACGTGGCCGACCTCACCGGTACGGGCTCGGGTGGCTGATCGGCTCCAACACGCCTTTCGCCACCCCGAACTGCTGCAGCAGGCCCTCAGGCACCGCAGCGCCGGGGCGCCGAACAACGAACGCCTGGAGTTCCTCGGCGACGCGCTGGTCAACCTGATCGTCGCCGAGGCCCTGCACGCCCGCTGGCCCAAGGCCGACGAGGGCACCCTGACCCGCGCGCGCGCCGCCCTGGTGCGGGAATCCGCCCTGGCCGGCATCGCCCGCGAGCTGCAGCTGGGCGACCGCATCGAACTCGGCCCGGGTGAACTCAAGAGCGGCGGGCACCGCCGCGACTCGATCCTGGCCGATGCGCTCGAAGCGGTCGTCGCCGCGATCCACCTCGACGCCGGCTTCGATGCCTGCCGCGCCGCGGTGATGCCCTGGTTCGAACCCCTGATCGAGGCCCTGCCGACCGGCAAGGCCGAGAAGGATCCCAAGACCCGACTTCAGGAATGGCTGCAGGGCCGGCAGCTGCCGCGCCCGGCCTACCGCCTGCTCGAGACCCGCGGCGACGACCATGCCCGCGTCTTCGTGGTCAGCTGCGAAACCACCGATCCCGAGCTGGCCGAGCAGGCCGAAGGCCCGGCGCTGCGGGCTGCCGAACAACTCGCCGCCGAGCGCGTGCTGGCGCGACTGGAGACCAAGTGAACACCGAAGCCCCCACCGACCCGGCGCCGCACCGCGCCGGCACCATCGCCGTGATCGGCCGGCCCAACGTCGGCAAGTCCACCCTGGTCAATGCCATGGTCGGCGCCAAGGTCAGCATCGTCTCGCCGCGGCCGCAGACCACCCGCCACCGCATGCTCGGCATCGCCACCTTCCCCGAGGGGCAGCTGCTGCTGGTCGATACCCCGGGCATCCATGGCCAGCAGAAGCGCGCCATGAACCGCATGATGAACCGCGCCGCCCGCGGCGCCGTCGAGGGCGTGGACGCGGCGATGCTGGTGATCGAGGCCGGCCGCTGGACCGACGACGACGCGCTGGCCTACAAGGCGCTGTACGAGGCCGGCGTGCCCTGCCTGCTGGTCATCAACAAGGTCGACAAGATCAACGACAAGGGCGCGCTGCTGCCCTTCATCGCCGAGGTCACGGCGGGCCGGGATTTCAGCGCGGTCTATCCGCTGTCCGCGCTGAAGAAGCGCGGCCTCGACGGCCTGGTCAAGACGCTGCTTGCGCACGTGCCGGAAGCGCCGCCGATGCACGACGAGGACGAGATCACCGACCGCAGCGAACGCTTCCTCGCCGGCGAGCTGGTGCGCGAGCAGCTGATGCTGCGCCTGGGCGACGAGCTGCCGTACTCGGCCACCGTCGAGATCGAGAAGTTCGAGCTCGATGGCGAGATGCTGCGGATCGCGGCCGTGGTCTGGGTCGAACGCGAAGGGCAGAAGCCGATCGTGATCGGCAAGGGCGGCGAGCGCATGAAGGCGATCAGCACCAGCGCCCGCCACGGCATGGAGCAGCTGTTCGGCCGCAAGGTCTTCCTCGAGACCTGGTGCCGCGTGCGCGAGGGCTGGTCGGACGACGAGGCCGCGCTGCGGCGGTTCGGCTACAGCGACTGACATGCAGGTCCGGGCCCAGCCCGCCTTCGTGCTGCATGCGCGGGCCTGGCGCGAGACCAGCCTGATCGTCGAACTGCTGACCCGCGACCATGGCCGCGTCGCCGTGGTCGCGCGCGGCGTGCAGGGCGCCAAGCGGCACCCGCTGCGCGCCGCGCTGCAGCCGCTGCAGTCCATCCGCGCCGACTTCCTGCCGCGCGGCGAGCTGGCGCGGCTGGTGCAGGCCGAGGCGCTGGACGCCGGCGCCGCGCTGCAGGGCGATGCCCTGATGGCCGCGTTCTACGTCAACGAATTGGTCCTTCGGCTGCTGCCGCGGCAGGACCCGGCGCCCGACCTTTATGCGCGCTACGGCGAGCTGCGCGCCGAGCTCGCGGGCCCCGGTCCGCTGGCCTGGACCCTGCGCCGCTTCGAGCGCGACTTGCTGGAGTTGCTGGGTTACGGCCTGCCGCTCGACGAATCCGAGGATGGCGAACGCATCGACCCGGCCGCGCGCTACCGGCTCGACGCCGAGCGCGGGCCGGTGCGCGACCGCGCGCACGACGCCGGCTCCACCAGCGGCGCGGCACTGCTGGCCCTCGCCGCGGACCGGCTGCCGCCGGCCGAACAGTTGGCGGAGCTGCGCAGCGCACTGCGCGGCGTGCTGCAGGTGCACCTGGGCCCGCAGAAGCTGAAGTCCTGGGGCTTGCTGTCGGAGTTGGCGCGCCTGGGTCAGGACTGAGCGGCCGCGCCGGACAGGATCGCGGCGGCATCGGCCTGGAAACGCGCGTGCGCGCCGGCGTCCGCGGGCGCGGCGTGCAGGGCGCGCGCGGCGTCGAGCAGGCCGGCGGCGCCCACGAAGGCGCAGCTGGCCTTGAGCCGGTGCAGGTGTTCGCGCAGGCGCGCTTCGTCGCGGGCGGACCAGGCCGCGGCGATGGTGCCGGCCTGCCCGGGAAGCTCCTGCAGGAACAGCCGTCGAAGCGCGCGCACCGCATCCGGCTCGCCACCGAGCGCCGACAGCGCCGCCGCATCGTCCCAGGCAGCGCGCGCGGACGACGGCGCGGGGGAGGGAGCCGGGCGTGGGCCGGGCATCCCGGTCGCCATGGCCGCGGTCACCGCCGCCCGCAGCGCGGCCGCGCCGATCGGCTTGGCGAGCACGGCCACGAAGCCGGCCGCCTGCAGTCGCGCCAGCGCGGCCGGATCGTCCTCGGCGGTCAGGGCCAGCGCCGGAACGCGCCAACCGCGGGCGCGCAGCGAGCCGAGCAGCTCATCGCCCCGGCCATCGGGCAGGTGGGCATCGAACAGCCACAGCGCCTCGCCGCCGTCCGCCAGCGACCGGGCCTGCGCCAGGTCCGACGCGAGCGCCAGCCGCACCGGCAGCGTCGCCAGCGCCTGCGCGAGGAAGGCGGCGGTGACGGCATCGTCCTCGACCAGCAGCAGGCGGGGGTTCATCGGGTTTCCCGTGTAATCGCGTCGTGCAAAACCACTATGCTGGCAGCATGCGGCGACCCGCCACGCTCGGCAAGATGTTCCTCCTCGTGCTGCTGCTGGCCGTCCCGGCGGCGCAGGCGAAGGTGCTGCGCGTGCAGGTGGACGCCGTGCGCAGCGAGGTCGCGACGCTCGAGGGCGTGGACCTGGTGCTGGACTGGGCCGAGGGCGAGGCGGCCGGCGCGCTGGAAATGCGCGTGGAAAGCGCGGAAATGCCGCTGCTCGGCTACCGCGGCCGGGACCTCGCCTGGCGCTGCCCGCTGGTGCGCGACGACGCCGGTCGCTGGGCCTGCGACGGGCCGCTGCAGGTGGCCGGAGGCGCGCTGCATCCGCTCGCGATCGAGCTTTCCCCGGCAGGCACCCGCGCCGAACTCGCGCTGGGCGCCCGTCGGATTTCCTACGAGTCGATCGCCGCCGCGCCCGATCGCCACCGGCTCCAGCTGGCGCGGATCCCGGTCGACTGGCTTGGCGAATTCCTCGCCGGGCTCTGGAGCGACGGGCAGTGGACCGCCGGCGAACTGGGTGGCCGGATCGACATCGCCGTGCCCGAAGCCGGGCCCTTCCGGGTCGATGCCGAGCTGGCGCTGGCGGACATCGGGCTGGAGACGCCCGACGGCTGGCTGGCAGCCGCGGGGCTGCAGGCCACGCTGGCGCTCGATTATCGCGAGCAGGGCGGCCGCCAGCAGGTCGCGGTGGACCTGCGCGCACGCGGCGGCGAGTTCCTCGCGCAGGGGCTGTACGCCACGCTGCCGGACACGCCGGTGGACGTGGCGGTACGGGCGGAGCAGCGGGACGGCGCCGGCTGGCAGCTCCCGCAGTTCTCCTGGCGCGACGGCGACGTGCTGCAGGCCAGTGGCCGTGCGCAGCTGGCCGCCGACGCCAGCGTGCGCGACCTGGCGATGGATCTCACGCTGGGCGATCTCGCCGTGGCCCGTGATCGCTACCTCAGCGGCTTCCTCGCGCCCGCGGGATTCGCAGACCTGCTGCTCTCGGGCCGCGCCACGGCCCGGCTCGCGCTGCAGGACGGCCGCGCGCAGTCGATGGCGCTGGGGCTTTCGGGCGTCAATGCGGTCGACCCACGCCAGCGCTTCACCCTGGCCGGGCTCGCCGGCGACCTGCACTGGACCCGGGACGCCGCCGCCGAGGACAGCGCGCTGCGGCTCGACGGCGGCGCGCTCTACGGCATCGGCCTGGGCCCGGCGCGGCTGGCCTTCCGCAGCGCGGGCGGCGAACTGAAGCTGCGCGAGGGGGCGCGCATCGCCGCGCTGGGCGGGCAGGTGTCGCTCGACGACCTGCGCTGGCAGGCGCCCACCGAGGCCCGGGGCACGCGCTTCCAGCTCGGGCTGACGCTGGACGCGCTCGACCTCGGCAGCCTGTCGCAGCGCCTGGGCTGGCCGCCCTTCACCGGCACGCTCGGCGGGCGCATCCCGTCGGCGCGCTACGAGGACAACCGGCTCACGCTCGACGGCGGCCTGGCGATGGACGTGTTCGGCGGCCGCGTGGCGCTGTCCTCGCTGGAAATGGAGCGACCCTTCGGCGTCGCGCCCACGCTCTCGGCCGACATCGCCATCGAGGACATCGACATGGAGCCGATGACCGCGGCGTTCGGCTTCGGCAGCATCACCGGGCGGCTCGACGGCCGCATCGCCGGCCTGCGCATGGTCGACTGGTCGCCGGTGGCCTTCGATGCCCGGCTGATGACCGACGAGGCCTGGAAGGGACGCCGGCGCATCAGCCAGCGCGCGGTCGAGGACATCTCCAAGGTCGGTGGCGCCGGCCTGGTCGCCGGGCTGCAGACGCAGGTGCTGAAGCTGTTCGACGACTTCGGCTACGCCCGCATCGGGCTGGCCTGCCGGCTGCGCGACAACGTTTGCGCGATGGACGGTGTCGGTTCAGCCGGCGATGGCTATACCATCGTGGAAGGTTCCGGCCTGCCGCGCATCCAGGTGGTGGGCTTCCGCCGGCAGGTCGACTGGCCGACCTTGCTGGACCGCCTCGAGGCGGCCACCGAAGGCCAAACCCCGGTCATCCAATAGCCGGTCACCCAAGAATACGGAGAGCGTCATGGGCCAGTCGAAGTCGCGTTACCTGTTCACCTCGCTGCTCGCCTTCGGCGTGCTGGCGCTGGGCGCCTGCGTCACCATCAACGTCTACTTCCCGGCGGCCGAGGCGCAGCAGGCGGCCGAGGAATTCGTCGAGAAGGTGCTGGGCGAGGACGCCGCGCAGGGCGAGAACCCGCAGTCCTTCCATGCCCCGGCGCGCGAGGGCTTCGACTTCGCGTCGCTGTTCATTTCCTCCGCCCACGCCCAGCAGGCCGACATCACGATCCGCACGCCGGCGATCCAGGCGATCCAGTCGCGGATGGAGGAACGCTTCCAGTCCAGCCTGAAGCCGCACTTCGACTCCGGCGCGCTTGGCTTCGGCAAGGACGGCCGCGTGGTGCTGCGCGACGCCACCCAGGTGGGCCTGAAGGACCGCGTGGCGGTCAACCAGCTGGTGGCCGACGAGAACCGCGACCGCGACGCGGTGTACCGGGAGATCGCCGTGGCCAACAACCACCCGGAGTGGGAAGGCCAGATCCGCGAGACCTTCGCCAGGCAGTGGGTCGCCAGCGCCCGCGCCGGCTGGTGGTACCAGGCCGCCGACGGCGCCTGGAAGCAGAAATAACCCTGTATGAGGGCCTTCAGGCCCGAACCCGGCGCGCAGCGCCGGGCCGCCGGAACCAGCAAGCGGGGCGCGGATTTGCGACAATCCGCGCCCCGTTTCCGTTTGGTCCCGCCGTGGCTCGTTCCCGCTCCAAGCTGCACCAGGTCTTCGAAATCGACGTCACCGACTTCAGCCATGACGGCCGCGGCGTGGGTCGCCGCGAAGGCAAGGCCGTGTTCGTGTCCGGCGCGCTGCCGGGGGAGACCGTCCGGGTCGAGCAGACCGGCCGCAACCGCCACTTCGACGAGTGCCGCACGCTGGAGGTGCTCAAGCCGGCGCCCGAACGCGTCGAGCCGCGCTGCCCGCATTTCGGCACCTGCGCCGGCTGCGTGCTGCAGCACCTCGAGGAATCGCAGCAGATCACCGCCAAGCAGCGCGTGCTGACCGACAACCTGCGCCGCATCGGCCACGTCGAGCCGGGCACCGTGCTGCCGCCGCTCACCGACGCCGCCTGGGGCTACCGCCGCAAGGGGCGCTTCTCGGTGCGCTTCGTCGAGAAGAAGGGCAAGGTCGTGGTCGGCTTCCGCGAAACCAACCCGCGCTTCGTCGCCGACCTGTCGGTCTGCCACACCGTGGTGCCGTCCATCGGCCTGCGCATCCCCGAGATTTCCGCGCTGGTGGAGAGCCTCGACGGCCGTCGCACCCTGCCGCAGATCGAGTTCATCGCCGGCGACGAGGCGGTGGCCCTGGTGTTCCGCCACCTCGAGCCGCTGTCCGAGGCCGACCTGGCCCGGCTGGTGGCGTTCGCCAAGGAGACCGGCTTCGCGGTGTTCTTGCAGCCCGGCGGCGTGGATACGGTGAAGGCGCTGTGGCCCGAACAGGTGCCGTTGTCCTTCGCCATCCCCGGCTATGGCCTGTCGCTGGATTTCCGCCCGCTCGACTTCATCCAGGTCAACGCCGGCCTGAACGACAAGATGATCGCCTCTGCGCTGGACCTGCTCGACCCGCAGCCGGGCGACCGCGTGCTCGATTTGTTCTGCGGGCTGGGCAACTTCACCCTGCCGCTCGCGAAGCGGGCGGGGCAGGTGGTGGGCGTGGAGGGCGACGCCGGCCTGGTGGCGCGCGCGCGCGCCAACGCCGCGAAGAACGGCCTGGCCAACGTCGAGTTCCATGCCGCCGACCTGGCTAAGGATCTCGCGGCCGAGCCCTGGATGAAGGCCGGCTTCGACAAGCTGCTGCTCGACCCGCCGCGCGCCGGCGCCGCCGAGGTGCTGGCGCAGCTGCCGCTCAAGGGCATCCGCCGCATCGTCTACGTCAGCTGCCACCCGGGCTCGCTGGCGCGCGACGCCGGCTTCCTGGTGCGCGAGCGCGGCTATACGCTCAAGGCCGCCGGTGCGATGGACATGTTCCCGCAGACGGCGCACGTCGAATCCATCGCGCTGTTCGAGAAATAGGAAACCCATGGGCATCGAGATCGAGCGCAAGTTCCGGGTGCTGGGCGAGGGCTGGCGCGCGCAGGCCGTGCGCTCGGTACGCATCGCCCAGGGCTACATCAACGACATGGCGGCGCTGCGCGAGGGCCGGCAGAACGCCTCGGTGCGCGTGCGCATCGCCGGCGAGCAGGCCTTCCTGAACCTCAAGTCGCGCGAGCTGGGCACCACCCGGCAGGAGTTCGACTACCCGGTGCCGGTGGCCGACGCCGAGGCGCTGCTGGCGCTGTGCGTGGGCGGCCGCATCGACAAGGTGCGGCACTACGTCGAGGTCGAAGGCCACACCTTCGAGGTCGATGAATTTCGCGGCGACAACGCCGGCCTGGTCGTGGCCGAGCTGGAACTGGAGTCCGCCGGGCAGGCCTATCCGCGCCCGGAGTGGCTGGGCCAGGAAGTCACCGAGGAACTCCGCTACTACAACCTGGCGCTCGCCGAGCGCCCGTATTCGCGCTGGAGCGCACAGGAGCAGCACTGATGCTGGTGATCGGAATCAGCGGCCACGAACTCGACGCCCGCGAGCGCGAGTGGCTGCAGCATGACGCGGTGGCGGGCGTGATCCTGTTCACCCGCAACTTCGCCTCGCGCGCGCAGGTGGCCGAGCTCTCGGCCGCCATCCGCGAAGCGGCCCCGCGCCCGCAGCTGCTGTGCGTGGACCAGGAAGGCGGCCGCGTGCAGCGCTTCCGCGACGGCTACCATCCGCTGCCCTCGCTCGACGGCTACGGCCATCTGTACGCCCGTGACCCCAAGGCCGCGCTGCGGCTGGCCAAGGACCACGCCTGGCTGATGGCCAGCGAGATCCGCGCCACCGGCGTGGACCTGAGCTTCGCGCCCGTGGTCGATCTGGGCCGCGGCAACCTGGCGATCGGCAACCGCGCCTTCCATGCCGATCCCGCCATCGTCGCCGAGTTCACCCGCGCCTACGTGGCCGGCATGCACGAGGCCGGCATGGCCGCGACGCTCAAGCATTTCCCGGGCCACGGCTCGGTGCTCGAGGACACGCATTTCGACGACGCGGTCGACCCGCGCCCGCTGGAAACGCTCCAGGCCGAGGACCTGCTGCCCTTCGTCGCCGGCATCGACGCCGGCGCCGACGCGGTGATGATGGCGCACGTGAAGTACCCTGCGGTCGCGCCCGAGCCCGCCGGCTACTCGCCGCGCTGGATCAGGGACATCCTGCGCCGCGACATGGGCTTCCGCGGCGTGGTCTTTTCCGACGACATCGGCATGGCCGCGGCCGAATCGGCCGGTGGCGTGAAGTCGCGCATCGACGCCCACCTCGACGCCGGCTGCGACATCGTGCTGGTCTGCGCCCCGGCCCTGGTCGAGGATTCGCTCAAGGCGATGGACACGCGCCCGGCCTCCGACACGCTGGGCATCAGCTCGCTGCTGGGCCGTGGCGCCGGCGGCTGGGACGGCCTGCTGGCCGATGCGCGCTACGATGAGGCCCGCGGCCGCATCACGGCCCATCCCGAAGGAGTGGCCTGACATGGTGACGTCCCTGGCCGAGGCCGTGGCCGGTTCCGACCTGCTGTTCGACCGCGAACGCATCGAGCGCGAGATCATCCGCATCGCCGCCAAGATCGACGCCGACTACGCCGACGGCGAGCGCCCGGTTTACCTCACCATTATGCACGGCGGCCTGCCGTTCGCCGCGCAGCTGGCGATGGCGATGAAGACCGACCTCGAGTTCGATTACCTGCACGCCTCGCGCTACCGCGGCGCCACCACCGGCTCGGGCCTGGCCTGGCTGCACCGCCCGGCCACGCCGCTGCGCGGCCGCCGCGTGCTGCTGGCCGACGACATCCTGGACGAGGGCCACACGCTCAAGGCGGTCAAGCAGTGGTGCGAGGACCAGGGCGCGCGGGAAGTGCGCGTCGCCGTGCTGGCCGTGAAGCAGCACGACCGCTGCGTCGAGGGCATCGCCGCCGACTACGTCGCGCTGGAAGTGCCCGACCGCTACGTCTACGGCTACGGCATGGACTACCACGAGCAGGGCCGCAACCTGCCCGCGATCTACGCGCTGGGGAACTGACATGGCCGCGATCGACCTGGCCGTGATCGGCGGCACCGGCGTCTACCGCCTCGCCAGCCTGCAGGATGCCGAGGCCATCGAAGGCGACACGCCGTTCGGCAAGCCTTCGGGTCCCGTGCGGGTCGGCACCATCCGCGGCCGCCGCGTGGCCTTCCTGGCCCGCCACGGCGAGGGCCATTCGCTGCCGCCGCACCGGGTGAACTACCGCGCCAACCTCTGGCAGCTCAGGCAGCTCGGCGCCACCCGCGTGCTCGCCATCAACACCGTCGGCGGCATCACCGAGCGCTTCGGCCCGCGCGTGCTGGCGCTGCCCGACCAACTGATCGACTACACCTGGGGCCGCGCCTCGAGCATCTGGGACGGCGAGGGCGGCGAGGTGCTGCACGTCGATTTCGGCGACCCCTACACGCCTTCGCTGCGCGCCGAGGTGCTGGCCGCGGCCGCCCGTGCCGGCGTGGCGGTGGTGGATGGCGGCTGCTACGGCGCCACCCAGGGCCCGCGCCTGGAGACCAAGGCCGAGATCGCCCGCATGCGCCGCGACGGCTGCGACCTGGTCGGCATGACCGGCATGCCCGAGGCCGGACTGGCCCGCGAGCTCGGCCTCGACTATGCCTGCCTGACGGTGGTGGCCAACTGGGCCGCCGGCTGCAGCGGCGACGCCGAGATCACGCTGGCCGAGGTGCTGGCCCACGTCGAGGCCGCCAGCGCCGGCCTGCCGGGGCTGTTCGACGCGCTGCTGGGGTGATTGTCAGTCGAATTCCCCTTTTGCATACTCGGCCCGTGCGACGGCCCGGGGAAGGCGCCGGGGCACGTTCGACCAACCGCACTCGAGGGAAGGAAAGCGCATGAGTTTCGGCACCGTGAAGTGGTTCAACGACGCCAAGGGGTTTGGCTTCATCGCTCCGGAGGACGGCAGCGCGGATGTGTTCGTGCATTACTCGGCGATCGCATCCAAGGGCTTCCGTTCGCTCCAGGAAGGCCAGCGCGTCAGTTTCGAAGTCGTCCAGGGCCCGAAGGGCGCGCAAGCCGCCAACGTCGCCCCCGCCTGAGGCGGCTTCGATTCGAAACCCGGGGCCCCGCTTTTGCGGGGCTCTTCTTTATTGGAGCGTTGGACGCGGATTTACGCGGATGAACGCGGATAAAGCAAAGTCGAAATTGGGTCTTCGCCGGCTGGATAATCCGGCGAAGGACCAATCCTGCTTTCGTTTGCTTTATCCGCGTTCATCCGCGTAAATCCGCGTCAAAAACGCCCTTCCCACAGCCGGGAAACTAGTGGTCGAACTGGAGGCGGGCGAGTTCGGCGTAGAGGCCGCCCTGGGCCAGGAGTTCGGCGTGCGTGCCTTGGGCGACGATGCGGCCCTGGTCCATGACGATGATGCGGTCGGCCTTGAGCACCGTGGCGAGGCGGTGCGCGATGACCAGCGTGGTGCGGCCCTGCATCAGCCGCTCGAGCGCCTGCTGGACCGCGTGCTCGCTCTGCGAGTCGAGCGCGCTGGTGGCTTCGTCGAGCAGCAGGATGGGCGCGTCCTTGAGCAGCGCCCGCGCGATCGCCAGCCGCTGCTGCTGGCCGCCGGAGAGGCGCGCGCCGCGTTCGCCGAGTTCGCTGTCGTAGCCCTGCGGCAGCGCGGCCAGGAAGTCGTGGGCCTCGGCGCTGCGGGCGGCGGCCTCGATCTCGGCGTCGCTGGCCTCGAGCCGGCCGTAGCGGATGTTCTCGCGCGCGCTGGCGCCGAAGATCATCGGGTCCTGAGGCACCAGGGCCACGTGCCGGCGCAGCGAGGCGGGCTCGAGCGTGCGCAGGTCGTGGCCGTCGAGAAGGATGTGGCCGGCCTCGGGGTCGTGGAAGCGCAGCAGCAGCTGCAGCACCGTGCTCTTGCCGGCGCCGGAGGGGCCGACCAGCGCGACGGTTTCGCCGGGCGCGACCGACAGACTGAAGTCATCCAGCGCGGCCACGTCGGGGCGGGTGGGATAGTGGAAGCGCACGCCCTCGAGTCGGATTTCCCCGCGCACCGGCGTCGGCAATCCGGCCGGGTGGGCAGGCAGCGACAGCACCGAACGTTCCTGCAGCAGCTCGTTGATGCGGGTCATGCCGCCGGCGGCGCGCTGCACCTCGGCCCAGACTTCGGTGAGGGCGCCGACCGACCCCGCGCCCAGCAGCGCATACAGCACGAATTGCCCCAGCGTGCCCGGCGTCATGCTGCCGGCCACCACGTCCTGCGCGCCGATCCACAGCACCGCGGTGATCGAGCCGAACACCAGCACGATCACCACCGCGGTCAGCATCGCCTGCAGCCGGATGCGCTTGCGGGCGGTGCCCAGCGCCACCTGCACCGCGCCGGAGAAGCGCTCGCGCTCGTAGTCCTCGCGGGCGTAGCTCTGCACCGTGTGCATCGCGCCCAGGGTCTCGCCGGCGCGGGCGTTGGCGTCGGCGACCCGGTCCTGGCTGTCCTTGGCCACGCCGCGCACGCGCCGGCCCGACACCACCATCGGCAGGATCACCAGCGGGATGCCGAGCAGGGCGAACAGCGCCAGCCGCGGGCTGGTGACCGCGAGCATCAGCGCACTTCCCAGCACGGTGATGCCGCTGCGCAGCGCCACCGACATGCTCGAGGCCACCACGCTGCGCAGCAGCTCGGTGTCGGCCGACAGCCGCGACAGCAGCTCGCCCGTGCGCGTGCGCTCGAAGAAGGCCTGGTCCAGCGACAGCAGGTGGCCGTAAAGCGTGCGCCGCAGGTCGGCGATCACGCGCTCGCCCAGCAGCGACACGAAGTAGAAGCGCGCCGCCGTGGCCAGCGCCAGCAGCACCGCCACCGCGAACAGCAGCGCGAACCAGCGGTCGACCGAACTGCCGGCGACGAAGCCCTGGTCGATCATGTACTTCACCGCCACCGGCAGCATCAGCGTGGCGCTCGAACTCAGCGCCAGCGCCACCAGCCAGCACAGCAGCAGCGGCCGGTGCGGGCGCAGGAAGGGCAGCAGGCCGCGCAGGGAGTTCAGCGGCGGGCGCGGCGTCGGGGTCTCGGTCATGCGTCGGGGGTCTCGAGGCGCCTCAGGCGCGCGGCGCCCCGGCTGAGGTCGCGCAGCCGGTCGGCCAGGCCTTCAAAACTGGAGGCGGGAAGGCGCAAACGCAAGTGCAGGCCGTGTTCGTCGAAGGTTTCCCCGAGCTTGCGGGCCCCGACGGCGTCGAGCAGGCCGTGCAGCGGGCCGGCCAGCGCGAAGTCGGCCTCGACCGTGGCTTCGCACCAGTCCACCAGCGGTCGCCGCGGCGCGGTGCGCAGGCACTCCGCGGCGGCGCCGCCGTAGGCGCGCACCAGGCCGCCGACGCCGAGGTTGGTGCCGCCGTACCAGCGCGTCACCACCACCATCACCTGGTCCACGCCCTGGCCTTCGATCGCGGCCAGGATCGGCCGGCCGGCGCTGCCGCCCGGTTCGCCGTCGTCGCTGGAGCGGTAGGCGGCGCCGATGCGGTAGGCCCAGCAATTGTGCGTGGCCTGCGGGTCGGCGATGTCGCGCAGCCAGGCCAGGGCCTGCTCCGGCGTCTCCACCGGCGCGGCGCGTGCGATGAATCGGCTCTTGCGGGCCTCGAGCGTGAAGCTGGCCGGGCCCTGCAGCGTTTCCCCCGCCATCAGCGCAGGTCGGCGAGGTCGTCGGGGACGGCCGCGTCGGGATGGGCGGCGCGTAGCCGGGCCAGGCTCTCCCGCGCGCCCGCGGCGTCGCCGGCGGCGCGGCGCGCGCGGATGCGGTCGAACCACGCTTCGGGCGCGAGCGCGGTGTCTTCCGACACCGGCGGCAAGGCGTTCGCCTGCGGCAGGACCGGCGCGCCGGCCGCGGCGGGC
>NZ_AVCK01000010.1 GCF_000747155.1 Arenimonas metalli CF5-1
GGCGGGCAGCCACGGCGTGGCCACGCGCTGGAAGTCGAGCAGGCGGCCCAGCAGCGACGGTCGCGCCAGCAGCCAGCCGGCCACGCGCTCGCGCCGCGGCGGCGGCGTCCGCTGGGCCTGCGCGGCCCGGGCGCCCAGCAGCAGGGCGCCGTATTCGACGCCGGCGGGGCAGGCCTGTTCGCAGCGGCGGCAGCCCAGGCAGTGGTCGAGGTGGGTGTCGCCGGCGGGCGTGGGCTCGAGCTGGCCCGAGGCGACGGCGCGGATGTAGGCTATGCGGCCACGCGGGGATTCGGCCTCGCTGCGGTCCAGCCCGTAGGTCGGGCAATGCGGCAGGCAGAGCCCGCACTGCACGCAGCGGTCGGCCAGCGCCACCAGGCCGGCGGCAGGCGCGCCGGGCGCGGGGCGGGGGGCCGTTTCGGGCGGCGTGGGCATGGCGGGATGCTAACACGGCGTGATTCCGGGCTTGCACGGGCCCAAAAGGGCCGCTATCATTCCGCCTCTTTCCACCCCGATTTCTATTTGGAGCCGTCATGAAGACCATGACCGTCAGCGCCAACGCCCAGACCGTCAAGCAAGACTGGTACGTGGTCGATGCCAGCGGCAAGACCCTGGGCCGCCTGTGCTCGGAACTCGCGCGCCGTCTGCGCGGCAAGCACAAGCCGGAATACACCCCGCACGTTGATACGGGTGACTACCTCGTCGTGATCAACGCCGAGAAGATCCACGTCACCGGCAACAAGCTGCAGGACAAGAAGTACCACCGCTTCACCGGCTACGTCGGCAACCTGAAGACCGAGTCCCTCGGCCAGGCCCTCGACGCCCACCCGGAGCGCGTGATCGAGATCGGCGTCAAGGGCATGCTCCCGAAGAACCCGCTCGGCCGCGCCATGTTCCGCAAGCTCAAGGTGTACAAGGGCTCGGAGCATCCGCACACCGCCCAGCAGCCGCAGGCTCTGGACTTCAAGGCTTAAGGCACAGACATGGCTATCCAGCAGAACTACGGCACCGGCCGTCGCAAGTCCTCCACCGCCCGCGTGTTCATGCGTTCGGGCACCGGCAAGATCGTCGTCAACGGCCGTCCGGTCGACGAGTTCTTCGGCCGCGAGACCTCGCGCATGATCGTGCGCCAGCCGCTGGTCGTCAGCCAGATGGGCGACAAGTTCGACTTCACCGTCACGGTCGAGGGCGGTGGCATCACCGGCCAGGCCGGCGCCATCCGCCTGGGCATCGCCCGCGCGCTGGTCGAGTACAACGACACCCTGAAGCCGGAACTGCGCAAGGCCGGCCTCATGACCCGCGACGCCCGCGAGGTCGAGCGCAAGAAGGTCGGCCTGCACAAGGCCCGCCGCGCCACCCAGTTCTCGAAGCGCTAATCGTTTCGTAAACTGGCGGCGTCCCCGAATTGGGGGATCGTCTAATGGTAGGACTGCAGACTCTGACTCTGCCTATCTAGGTTCGAATCCTAGTCCCCCAGCCAAAATGAAGAGGGCCCCCGAAAGGGGGCCCTCTTCACTTTGGCTGGGGGGAAGGCAAGTCGGACCTCGTTCGAAGAAATCGTCCGGAACGATTTCTGTCGCCGAAGCGGAGGGCCAGGTCCATGGATGGACCTGGCAATCCTGGTCCCCCAGCCCCCGCGAAGCGAGCGCCTTGCTCCCTGTAGGAGGGCCTTCAGGCCCGAAGCCCTTCGCGAAAAAGCTCCGGGCCTGAAGGCCCTCCTACCCGAATCCCGGCCAGCGGCGATAGACTCGGCGCATACGCCTCCGGAGTCAGCCCATGCCCGTCCCCGCCGACCACCTGGCCCGCCTGTTCCCGCTCGAATCGCTGCGCCAGGAAACCCGCGACCAGCTGGCCCGCGAGGCGTCGGTGTCCGATTACGGCCGCAACGAGAACGTGTTCGAGGCCGGCGACCTGGACGAGGACACCATCTACCTGCTCGACGGCGAGCTGCGCTGCAACTACCCCGATGGCCGCAGCGTCGCCCACGTCGCCAACGCCCCGCACGGCCGCTATTCGCTCAACGACGCGGTGCCGCGCCGCTTCACCGCCAAGGTGGTGTCGTCCAAGGCGCGGGTGATGCGCATCGACCGCCGCTACCTCGAGAAGCTGATTACCTGGGACCAGCTCAGCCGCGACGAGAACTACCGCCATTTCGGATCGGCCCCGGGCGGCAACAACTGGGTGTTCCGCCTGCTGCGCAGCCAGGCCTTCGCGCGCCTGCCCACCGGCAACATCGAGAAGATGTTCCAGCTGTTCGAGCCGGTGAGCGTCAAGCCCAGCGAGATCGTGATGCGCGAGGGCGACGCGCCGGATTATTTCTACGTGGTGCGGGAAGGCACTGCCTCGATCTCGAAGTACCTCGACGGCGCGCCGCAAGTGGTCGCCTACCTGCGCGAGGGCGACACCTTCGGCGAGGACGCGCTGCTGTCGAACCTGCCCCGCAACGCCACCGTGCGCATGATGCAGGGCGGCCAGCTGATGCGGCTTTCGCGCGAGGCCTTCGAGGCCGTGCTCAAGCCGCCGATGCTGTCGTGGGTGCTCCCGGCCGAGGCCGCGCGCCTGGTGCAGGGCGGCGCCGCGCTGCTGGACGTGCGCATGCCCGAGGAACACGCGCAGCGCGCGATCGACGGTTCCGTCAACGTGCCGCTGTACCGCCTGCGCGAAGACATCGCCAACGTGCTGCCCTCGGGCGCGCGCGTGGTCGTGTACTGCAACACCGGCGAGCGCTCGGCCGCCGCCGCCTTCGTGCTCAAGCGCCTCGGCTATGAAGTGAGCGCCCTGCATGGCGGCCTCGGCGCCATGCTGCGCCTGCTGGCGGCCAACGCCCCGACGTGAGCCGCGTTGGCAGCGACGCGTGGTTGAGGTGGACTTCAGTTCCAGCCTGAATAACCGGCGGTCAACTTTTAGGAAATAGTGAAGAGGAGATAGGAATTAGTGAAGAGCGGAACCCCGCTTTTACTATCTCCTATCTCCTCTTCACTATTTCCTCTCTTTCAAACACCCACTACCTCGCCACCACCCGCACCTGCCCATTGATAATGACGTCATCGGCCGGCCGCGCCGCGAACAACCCACAGGCCACCACGCCGACGATCTGGTTGAGCTTGGCCTCCAGGCCCACCGGGTCGGTGATGCGCCAGTGGTGCACGTCGAGGATCCAGTTGCCGTTGTCGGTGGTCACGCCTTCGCGCCACACCGGCTGGCCGCCGAGCTCCACGATGCGGCGCGCGACCAGGCTGCGCGCCATCGGGATCACTTCCACCGGCAGCGGGAACTGGCCCAGCACCTCGACCTGCTTGGCCTCGTCGATGATGCAGATGAAGCGCTCGCTGGCCTCGGCGATGATCTTCTCGCGCGTGAGCGCCGCGCCGCCGCCCTTGATCAGCCGGTTGTACGGGTCGCACTCGTCGGCGCCGTCCACGTAGAGCTTGAGCGGGCCGACCGCGTTGAGGTCGAACACCGGGATGCCGTGCGACTTGAGCTGGCGCGTGCTCTGCTCGGAGCTCGACACCGCGCCCTCGATGCGGCCCTTCATCCGCGCCAGGCCGTCGATGAAGAAGGCCACGGTGGAGCCGGTGCCGACGCCGACCACGGTGCCGTCCTCGACGTATTCGAGCGCCTTCTCGGCGGCGAGTTTCTTCTGTGCGTCGCGGGACATCGGCGGCTCCGGCTTATTCGAGGGAAAGGATGTGCTTGTACTGCGCGGCGGTCACCGGCAGCACCGAGAGGCGGTTGCCGCGGCGGAGCAGGGCGAAATCCTCGCCCAGCGTTTCCGCCTCCGCGCGCATGTCGTCCAGCGACACCACGCGCTTGAGCTTGCGCACGAAGCCAACGTCCACCAGCCACCAGCGCGGCTCCTCGGGCTTGCTGGCGGCGTCGTAGTAATCGGATTTCTTCTGGAACTGGGTCGGGTCCGGGTAGGCCACCGACACCACTTCCGCCAGCCCCGCCACGCCGGGCACGGCGCAGTTGGAGTGGTAGAAGAGGATGCCGTCGCCGACCTTCATGTCCTTCATCATGAAGTTGCGCGCCTGGTAGTTGCGCACGCCGGTCCAGGGCTCGCGGCCCACCTTTTCCAGGGCCTCGATCGAGAACTCGTCGGGCTCGGATTTCATCAGCCAGTATTTCCTCATGCCGGCATTATCGCCCGAACGCGTGGAATCCGGCTTCGGTCGCGATCGCGTCCAGCGGCACGTCCCAGTCCTCGGCGACCAGGCCGTCGGTCTCCTGGCAGGCGTAGCCGACGCCGACCAGGCGGGGCGGTGCGGCCCGCCCGCGGCGGAAGCCGAAGGCGCGGTCGTAGTAACCGCCGCCCATGCCCAGCCGCGTGCCGTCGCGGGCGAAGCCGAGCAGGGGCAGCAGCACCACGGCCATATCCGCCGGCGCCAGCGTGGTGTCGGCCACCGGTTCAGGGATGCCATAGCGATTGGGCGCCAGCGGGTCGCCCGCGCGCCAGGGCGCGAAGCGCAGGTCGCCGTCGGGCATGGCCACCGGCAGGCACCAGACCTGGCCGGGCGCGAGGCGCAGCTGCACGGCGTGCAGGGGCAGTTCGCCGTTCACGGCCCAGTAGCCGGCGACGTAGCCGGGCTCGCGCAGTTCGGGGCGTTCGCCCAGGTGCCGGGCGACGGCATCGGCGGCCGCGAGGCGTTCGCCGGGGCGCAGGGCCGCGCGGCGGGCGCGCAGTTCGGCGCGGAGGTCGGCGCGCGTCGAAGTCAAAGAAGTTCCTCCACCATGCCGATGCGTACGAAACGACCTTGATCCCAGGGATCAAGTGGGTACCCGATCCGCCGCTTCAGGCTTTCCGCAGCAGGGCGGACATGCACACCGCGGTCGGGGCGGATTCCCGGGTCGTGTTTATGGGACAAGGCGTAATGTTAGGCACGCTGTCGAACACGGCAGAGGACGCCGCGATTATAGACCCGTGGCCTAACGGAAGAGTGAACGCGTCAGCGCGGGGCGTCGAAGAGGCCGTCGAGCTTGCGGTTGAGTTCGCCCAGGGTGCGGGCGAGGGCCTGGTCGCGCTGGTCGGCGGCCTGCCTGAGCTGCTGCAGCTCGTGGGCGAGGTTGAGCGCGGTGAGCACGGCGACGCGGTCGATGGCGGCCATGCGGTTGCTGCCGCGGACTTCGCGCATGCGGGCGTCGAGCAGCTGCGCCGCCGCCACCAGGCTGTCGCGTTCCGAGGGCTCGACGCCGACGGTGTATTCGCGGTCCAGGATCTTGACGTTGACCGGCTCGCTCACGCGTTGTGCTCCAGCGACTTGAGCCGCGTGATCATGGCTTCCACCCGGGAGCGGGCCTGCTCGTTCTTGTTCAGCAACGCGGCCCGCTCGGCGACCAGCTGCTCCTGGCCCTGGCGCAGGCTCTTGTTCTCCTCGAGCAGCCGGCGATGCTGCTCCGCCAGGCGCTCGAAGCGCTCGGCCAGGGCCTGGAGCTGGGCAATCGGATCGTTCGGGCTCATCGCGGCCACCTTAGGCGGGGCGGGGGAAGGGGTCAATACGGGGCCGGGATGGCGGCCACGGTGCCGGGCTGCCAGCTGCGGATGAAGGCCAGGCAGCGGTGCGAATCCAGGGGCGGCGACAGCCAGAAGCCCTGGATCTCGTCGCAGCCCTGCTCGCGCAGGTAGCTAAGCTGCTGCTCGCTCTCCACGCCTTCGGCGATCACGTTCAGGCCTAGCGAGTGGCCCATGGTGATGACGGTGGCGGTGATGGCCTCGTCGTCGGGGTCGCGGGTGAGGTCGCCGATGAATTCCTTGTCGATCTTCAGCGTGTCGATCGGCAGGCGCTTGAGGTAGACCAGCGAGGAATAGCCGGTGCCGAAGTCGTCGATGGCGAGCGTGATGCCGAGCTTGCGCAGCTCGTTGAGCACGTGGGTGGTCTGCTCGGCGTTCTGCATCACCATCGACTCGGTGACTTCCAGCTCGATGCGGTTGGCCGGCACGCCCAGGTCGTGGATCAGGCTGCGCAGCGTGAGCGGCAGGTTGCCGCGCAGCAGCTGCAGCACCGAGACGTTGATGCCGATCGAAATCTCGCTCAGGCCGTGGCCGCGCCAGCGCTTGAGCGTCTGCAGCGCCTCGCTCAGCACCCAGTCGCCGATCTGCAGGATCAGGCCCGATTCCTCGGCGAGCGGGATGAACACGGTCGGCGGGATTTCGCCCAGCTCGGCGCTGTGCCAGCGCAGCAGCGCCTCGACGCCGGTGATGCGGCCGTCGGCCAGCGCCATGCGCGGCTGGTACACGAGCCGGAACTCGCCGCGGTCGAGCGCCTTGCGCAGCGAGGCCAGCACGGTGGCGCGCCGGCGCGACTCGGCGTCCATGGTTTCGTTGTAGATCTGGTAGGTGTTCCGGCCCTCGGCCTTGGCCTGGTACATGGCCGTGTCCGAATACTTCAGCAGGTCGGTCGGCACCAGCGCGTGGTCGGGGTAGAGGCTGATGCCCAGCGACGGCGTGATCGACACGTCGTGGCGCTCGTCCACCTCGAGCGGCATCGAGAACGCGGTGAGGATCTCGCGCGCCATGCGCTCCACCGCCGGGATCGACTCGACGTCCTCCAGCACCACCGTGAACTCGTCGCCGCCCAGGCGCGCCACCGTGTCGGAAGCGCCGACCGTGGCCTGCAGGCGCGTGGCCGCGGCCTTGAGCAGGCGGTCGCCGGCGGCGTGGCCCAGCGAATCGTTGATGTCCTTGAAGCGGTCGAGGTCGAGGAACAGCACCGCCACCCGCGTTTCCTGCCGGCGCGCGCGCACGATGGCGCGGCCCAGGCGCTCGCTCAGCAGCGCGCGGTTGGGCAGGCCGGTCAGGGTGTCGTAGTTGGCGAGGTAGCGCAGCTCCTGCTCGGCGCGCTTCTTGTCGGTGATGTCGTTGACCACGGCGACGAAGTGGCTGCGCAGGCCCATCGCGTCGCGCACCTCGCTCATCTCGATCCAGCCGAGGAATTCCTCGCCGTCCTTGCGCTTCTGCCACATCTCGCCGGCCCAGTGGCCGGTGCGCTCGAGCACGTCGCGCACGCGGCGGTAGAACTCGGCGCTGTGCTGGCTGGAGTCGAGCAGGCGGCTGTTCTGGCCGATCACCTCTTCCTCGCTGTAGCCGGTGATGCGCGAGAAGGCCGGGTTGACCGAGATGAAGCGGAAGTCGAGGTCGATCACCGCCACGGCTTCGCTCATCGAGCGCAGCACTTCCAGCGCCACGCGGCGCTCGCGCTCGGCGCGGCGGATGATGGTGATGTCGCGGGCGGTGCCGGCCATGCGCAGCGGGCTGCCGCTGGCGTCGCGCTCGACCACCTTGCCGCGCGAACGCACCCAGACCCACTCGCCGCGCGCGTTGCGGATGCGGTGCTCGGACTCGAACACGTCGGTGTGGCCGACGATGTGTTCCTGCAGCAGCTTCTGCACCCTCGGCAGGTCCTCGGGGTGGATCGAGTGCGTGCGCCAGTCGTCGGTGCTCAGCTCCTCGCGGCTGCCCTGGCCCAGCAGCTGGTTGGCGCCGAGGCGGTAGAGGCTGTTCTCGCGGATGTTCCAGTCCCAGAACTCGTCGCCGGAGCCCCATAGCGCCAGGTTCAGCCGCTCCTCGCGCTCGCGGATCTCGCCGAGCAGTGACGTTTCCTGGCGCCGGCGGTGGGTCCAGACCCGCCACAGCAGCCAGCCCAGGAACAGGGCGATGGCGAACAGCACCAGCTGCAGCGCGAAGCCCGAGCCCGGGGCGTGCGGGGCCTGGGCATGGACGGCCGCGGGCGCGAGCATCGCCCCGAGGCTGCAGGCCGCGAGGCCTCGCCCCGGACGCATGCCACTGATTCGCGAACGCGCCATTGGGCCCGGATTTCCCCTGATTACGATCACCCCTGAACCACGGCAGTGTAGGGTGGCGCTAACACCGCCACAAGCGCCGTCCGGCCGGCGCCGGCGGGCCTTGCTAGAATGCGGCCACCCCGCCAGCCCCGACCCCATGCCAGACGCCCAGTTGCCCGACCACGCCGAACTCGTCGCCGAACTCCAGGGCCTGGAGGCCGGCCTCGAACCCTGCGAGCTGCACGGCTCGCTGTGTGGCTACCTGTCGGGCGGCGGCAAGCACGATCGCCGCACCTGGTTCGCGCAGGTAATGGCCGATCCGCTGCTGTCGGCGCCGGAAGCGGACGGCGCGCTGGACCGGCTGTATTCGGCCAGCACCCAGCAGCTGGAGTCGCCCGATTTCGAGTTCGAGCTCCTGCTGCCCGCCGAAGGCCACCCGGTCAGCGAGCGCGGCGACGGCCTGGTGGCCTGGTGCCGCGGTTTCCTCGGCGGCTTCGGCCTGGCCGCCGGCGCCAAGCCGCCGCTGTCGGACGAATCGGAGGAAGCGCTCGGCGACATCGCCCGCATCGCCGCCAGCGACCTCAGCTACGAGGACCCGGAGGCCGATGCCGCCGCGCTCGAGGAAGTGTCCGAGTTCATCCGGGTCGCGGTGATGCTGCTGCACAGCGACTGCGTGCTGGGTCCCCGGCACCGCCGCAAGCTCAACTGAGGCGACCGTGATCAAGGCCGCCGAGTTCGCCCGCCGCCGCAAGCAGCTCATGCGCATGGCGGACGACGACGCCATCATCATCCTGCCCAGCGCGCCGCTGCGCGTGCGCAGCCACGACACGCATTTCCCCTACCGCCAGGACAGCGATTTCTGGTACCTCTCCGGGTTCCCGGAGCCCGAGGCGGTGCTGGTGCTGGTGCCGGGCCGCAAGCACGGCGAGGCGCTGCTGTTCTGCCGCGAGCGCGACCCCGAGCGCGAGGCCTGGGACGGCCCGCGCGCCGGGCCGGAGGGTGCGGTGGAGGCCTTCGGCGTCGACGACGCCTACCCGATCGCCGACCTCGACGAGATCCTGCCCGGCCTGCTGGAAGGCCGTTCGCGCGTCTACTACCACTTCGGCCGCGACACCGAGTTCGACCTCAAGCTGATCGGCTGGGTGAACCGCGTGCGTTCGCAGGTGCGCCAGGGCGCGCAGCCCCCGCACGAGTTCCTTGAGCTGGGCCACCTGCTGCACGAGCTGCGCCTGTTCAAGAGCGCGGCCGAACTCAAGCTGATGCGCGAGTCGGCCCGCATCGCCTGCGAGGCGCAGCGTGCGGCGATGCTCGCCACCCGCCCCGGCGGCCGCGAGTACGAGGTCGAGGCCGCGCTGCAGTTCACGTACCGCCGCAACAACGCCGTCGCGGCCTACGAGCCGATCGTCGGTTCGGGCCCGAACGCCTGCGTGCTGCACTACCGCGACAACAACGCGCCCACCGCCGACGGCGACCTGCTGCTCTGCGACGCCGGCGCCGAGTACGCCGGCTACGCCTCCGACATCACCCGCACCTGGCCGGTGAACGGCCGCTACTCGAAGGAGCAGCGCGCGCTGTACGAGGTGGTGCTGGCGGCGCAGCACGCCGCGCTGGCCAAGGCCCGCCCGGGCCAGCCCTGGATCGCCGGCCACGACGCCGCGGTGGAAGTGCTGTCCGAGGGCCTGCTGTCGCTGGGCCTGCTCAAGGGCTCGCTGAAGTCGGTGCTGGCCAGCGGCGCCTACAAGAAGTTCTACATGCACAAGACCGGCCACTGGCTGGGCCTGGACGTGCATGACGTCGGCGAATACAAGCTCGCCGGCGAGTACCGCGAGCTCGAGCCCGGCATGGTCTTCACGATCGAGCCCGGCCTCTACATCGCCCCCGGCGCCAAGGGCGTCCCCGCGAAGTGGCAGGGCATCGGCATCCGCATCGAGGACGACGTCCTGGTGACGAAGGCCGGGCACGAGGTGCTGACGGATGCCGTGCCGAAGGCGGTGGATGAGGTGGAGGCGGTGTTGGCGGGGCGTTGAAGGCCGGGGGCGGTGGGGGGAGAGCCGTACGGGAGCAGGAAATTGGGAAGAGGAGGTAGGAGATAGTGGTGAGGGGCCGAGGACTGGTTGAAAAAAATGGGCCTCCGCGCTAGCGCGCCGTCGCAACGCTTTTCACTATCTCCTACCTTCTCTTCACTATTTCCTGCTTTCCCCCACGCCTCACATATCGTGCTTCGCGACATCCAATCCCCGCGCCACGTATTGCTTCCAGCGTTCACGCAGCGGGCCGCGCGCGGAGTCATCGGCGGGGACGACTTCCAGCACGCGGTCGAAGCCGTCGGGGACGGCCTCGTCGCGGAGGTTGAGCACGAGCGGGCGCAGCGCCGCATCGTGTTCGGGCGCGGCGATCAGCACCGGCACTTCGTCCTCGTCCTCGTCCGCGCCGACGATCTGGTGCGGCACGTAGGCATCCGGGTCGAAGGACCACAGCAGGTCGTCCAGCATCTCGGCCTGCGCGCTGCTGGCGCACAGCACCAGCATCGGCAGGCCGGCGTCGCTGGCCTTGCGGGCCAGCTCGCAGGCGAGCAGCAGCGGCTGCTCGCGGAAGCGTGGCTTGCCGATCAGGTAGAAATCGGCGCGCGCCATCTCAGCCGGCCTGGTCGATCAGCCACTGCGTCAGCAGGCCGACCGGGCGGCCGCTGGCCAGGCCTTTGCGGCCGTCGCCATTGGCGACGCCGGCGATGTCCAGGTGCGCCCAGCGCTGGCCTTCGGTGAAGCGGGCGAGGAAGCAGCCCGCGGTGATCGCGCCGGCGTTCTTGCCGCCGATGTTGTAGACGTCGGCGAAGGCCGACTCGAGCTGGGTCTGGTACTCGTCCCACAGCGGCAGGCGCCAGGCGCGGTCGAACACGGTGTCGCCCGCCTCCAGCAGCTCGTTGGCCAGGTCGTCGTGCTTGCTCATCAGGCCGGCCGCGAACTTGCCCAGGGCGACTACGCAGGCGCCGGTGAGGGTGGCGACGTCGACGGTGGCCTGCGGCTCATACTTCTGCACGTAGGTGAGCGCGTCGCACAGGATCAGGCGGCCCTCGGCGTCGGTGTTGCCGACTTCGATCGTCTTGCCCGACATCGAGGTGAGGATGTCGCTGGGGCGGTAGGCGTCGGCGTCGGGCATGTTCTCGACCGCCGGCACCACCATGACCAGGTTCACCGGCAGCTGCATCTTCGCCACCGCGGCGAAGGTGCCGATGACGGTGGCGGCGCCGCACATGTCGAACTTCATTTCCTCGATGCCGCCCTGCACCTTGAGGTTGATGCCGCCGGTGTCGAAGGTGATGCCCTTGCCGACCAGGGCATGCGGCTTGGCCTTGCCCGCGCCGGTGTAGCGCAGCACGATCAGGCGCGGCGGGTTGGCCGAGCCGCGGGCCACGGCCAGCAGCGAGCCCATGCCCAGCTTCTCCATGTCGGCGCGCTCGAGGATCTCGGCCTCGACGTTGGCGTGCTCGGCGGCGATCTTGCGGGCGGTGTCGGCCAGGTAGCCCGGGTTGCAGATGTTCGGCGGCAGGTTGCCCAGCTCGCGCGCCAACTCCACGCCGGCGGCGATCGCGACGCCGCGCGCGAAGTCGGCGCGCTGCGCGTCCGCGCCCAGCACGGCCAGCTTCGCCAGGCCCGGCTCGTCCTTCTTGCTGCGGGTGGCGGTGTAGCGGTACGCGGCGTGGTCGGCGGCGATCACCGCCTGGCGCACGTTCCAGGCGGCGTCGCGGCCGCCGACCGCGATCTCGGACAGGGTGAGCAGGGCGCTGTCGGCCGGGCCGGTGCGCAGCGCGCGCACGGCGTCGGCGACGGCCTTGAGGTACTGCGGCACGCCGAACTTTCCGGCCTCGCCCAGGCCCACCACCAGCACGCGCGGCGCGGCGATGCCGGGCACGTCGGGCAGCAGGGCGGTGCGGCCGGTCTTGCCCGAGAGGTCGCCGCGGGCGGCGAGGGCGGCGAGCTTGCCGCCGCTGGCCTTGTCCACGGCCTGGCCCGAGGGCGCGAAGCGGCCGTCGGCGAACAGGCCCACCACCAGGCAATCGGTGGCGGCGGTGGCGGGATCGGCGTGGTTCAGTTGAAATTCGAGGGCCATGGTCTGGGATTCCGTACAATCGAAGGGGATTCGGGGCAGGCCTGCCGATTGTGGCGGCCCGCCGTGATGACCCCGCGATTCTAGCAACTCAGCCCCACGCCCACTCCCGCCCCGGCCAGGACGCCCCATTGCTGCTGATCGAACGCTACCTGCTGCGCCAGTTCGTCCTCAGCGTGGCCGCCGTGGCCGCGATCCTGCTGATGGTGGGCCTGGGCGGCCTGCTGGTGGACCTGATGTCCGACATCGCTCGCGGCCAGGTGCCGGCGGCGCTGCTGCTGTCGCAGCTGGGCCTGCGCTCGCTGCAGGTGCTGCCCCTGCTGATGCCGCTGGCGCTGTTCGTCGGCCTGCTGCTGGCCGTGGGCCACCTGTATGGCGACAGCGAGATGGCCGTGCTGTCCTCGGTGGGCCTGGGCCCGCAGAAGCTGTGGCGGCCGCTGCTCATGGTCACGCTGCCGGTGGCCGTGATCGTCGCGCTGAGTTCGCTGTGGCTGGCGCCGGCCGGCGCCCGCATCGCCCGCGACATGATCGAGACCGCCAACCGCAGCTTCCTGGTCGCCGGGCTCGAGGCGGGGCGCTTCCTCGAACTGCCCGGGCGCGCCGGCATCCTCTACGTCGGCGAGCTGAGTAGCGACGGCACGCGCTTCCGGCAGATGTTCGTCCAGACCGAGCGCGATGGCCGCCTCGACGTGATTACCGCCCGCGACGGCGAGATCTTCTTCGACGAGGAGACCGGCCGCTTCCTGCGCCTGCGCGATGGCTTCCGGGTGGAGGGCACGCCGGCGGCCAAGGATTTCCGGCTGATGCGCTTCGACCAGAACGAGCTGCGCATCCCCGACCGCGAGGTCGAGGCCGAAGCCGAGGAGATCGAGGCGCGCCGCACCCGCGAGCTGCTGGCGCAAACCGACGCCGCCGCGCGCGCCGAACTGCACTGGCGCATCGCCACGCCGCTGCTGACGCTGGCGCTGGGCTTCCTGGCCATGCCGCTGGGCCGCGGCGAGCCGCGCCAGGCGCGCTACGGCCGCATCCTCGCGGCGCTGCTGATCTACATCAACGCCATGGCCCTGCTGATGCTGGGCAAGGGCTGGCTGGCGACGGGCGCGCTGCCGGCCTGGGCCGGCCTGTGGTGGCTGCTGCTGCCGATGGCGCTGCTGGCCGGGTGGCTGTTCCGCACCGACGGCCGCCTGCGCCGCCCGCGCCCGGTGCCGGCATGATCGCCCGCCTGCGCCCGCGCATCATCGACCTGTACCTGGCGCGCACGGTGCTGCTGACGGCGCTGGCCACCTGGGCGGTGCTGCTGGGCTTCGACCTGATGACGGCGCTGTTCAACGAGCTCGACGAGGTGGGCGAGGGCGGCTACACGCTCAGCCACGCCGTGCTCTACACCGCCTACACGGTGCCGCGGCGCATGTACGAACTGTTCCCGACCGTGGCCCTGATCGGCTGCGTGCTCGGCCTGGGCGGGCTGTCGGCGCGCTCGGAGCTGACCGCGATGCGCTCGGCGGGCATGTCGCGGCTGCGCATCGGCCTGGGCGCGCTGCTGTCGCTGGGCCTGCTCACGGCGCTGATGATGGTCAACGCCGAGACGATCGCGCCGCGCGGCGAGCAGAACGCGCAGGCGGTGGCGAACGCGGCCAAGTCGGGGGACATGGTGGTGGCCCGCCTGTCGGGCCTGTGGCTGCGCGAAGGCAACAGCTACCTCAACGCCCGCGATGGCGCCCGCCGCGAATCCGAGGACGGCGCCTGGACCGAACTGCAGGGCGTGCGGCTGTTCGAGTTCGACGACGAAGGCCGGCTCGTGTCGCTGGCCGAGGCCCGGATCGCCGAGCACCGCGAGGACGGCTGGCGCCTGCGCGACGTCACCCGCGTGCGCTTCACGGGCCGCGCCGTCTCCAGCGAAACCATCGCCGAGGAGCGCTGGGAAACCGCGCTCGACGCCGACGCCCTGGCGTCGGCCGCCAAGCGCCCGCGCTACCTCAGCGCGGCCGAACTGCAGCGCAACATCGAGTACATGGAGCGCAACGGGCTCAACGCCAAGGCCTTCGAGAACGCCTACTGGGCGCGCTGGTACTACCCGGTGAACGTGGCGGTGCTGTGCCTGGCGGCGCTGCCGTTCGCGTTCGGTTCGCTGCGCTCGGGCGGCTTCGGCAAGCGGCTGTTCACCGCCATCGTCATCGGCGTCGCCTACCTGCTGGCGCAGCGGCTGGTGGTTAGCCTGTCGGATGTCTACGACTTCGATGCGCGGCTGGCCTACCTGCTGCCGCCGGTGGCGCTGCTGGTGCTGTGCTGGGGCCTGTTCGCGCGGCGCGAGTAGCGGCTAGCGCTGCAGCCGCACCAGCACGGTGCCGCTGGCGAGGTCGTGCCAGGTGCGGCGGTCGCGGTCCAGCAGCGACCACAGGAACCCCAGGCCGCCGGCGCCGAGCGACACGATCGAAACCGCGTAGCGCAGCCAGAGCTGCTTCGCCGTCGCGAGGCGGCCGTCGGGCGTGGTCACCTTCAGCCGCCACGGCCGCATGCCCAGCGTCTGCCCGGCGCGCCGCCACGACCACACGGCATACAGGCCGCTGACGCCCGCGCAGGCCAGCCACAGCACCAACTGGCCCGCGCTCCACGGCGCGAACGCCTCGTGGCTGGGCCGCAGCAGCAGCGCCAGGCCGCTCACGGCGAACCACAGCGCGATGTTCGGCATCGCGTCGTAGACCAGGGCGAGCACGCGCCAGGCCAGGTTGGCGGGGCGGGCGACGGGGGCGGCGGCATCATTCATGCGCACAGCATAGCGGCGCCGGCGGGGCCTCGCTAAGCTGTCCCGATGCCTTCCTCGCGCCCCGCCGACCGTCGCGCACGTGCCCAGGCGCTGCCGCCGGCGGCGCCGCAGGATGAGCGCGCGATCGCCGGCTTCCTCGACCGCGCCTGGGCCGAGTCCGGGCTGTCCAAGCTCACGCTCGACAGCTACCGGCGCGACCTCGAGGGCCTGGCGCGCTGGCTGGCCACGCGCGGCCGCGACCTCGCCGGCGTTGATCGCGAAGTGCTCTACGACTACCTCTCGCGCCGGACCACCGACGGCTACGCCGCGCGCAGCAACGCCCGGCTGCT
This sequence comes from Arenimonas metalli CF5-1, assembly GCF_000747155.1. GTDB lineage: Bacteria > Pseudomonadota > Gammaproteobacteria > Xanthomonadales > Xanthomonadaceae > Arenimonas > Arenimonas metalli. The sequence continues at coordinate 14,974 of NZ_AVCK01000010.1, forward strand.
GTCCGCGCTGCGCGCTTTCTACGGCCAGCAGGTGCGGATGGGCCTGCGCGAGGCCGACCCGACGGCGCTGCTCGATCCGCCCAAGCTGCGCCGCTCGCTGCCCAAGGCGCTGTCCGAAAGCGAAGTCGAGGCGCTGATCAACGCACCCGACACCGACACCCCGGCCGGGCTGCGCGACCGCGCCATGGTCGAGCTGATGTACGCCACCGGCCTGCGCGTGAGCGAACTGGTTAACCTGCCTGCCACCGCGCTGAACCTGCGCCAGGGCGTGGTGCGGGTGATGGGCAAGGGCAGCAAGGAGCGCCTGGTGCCGCTGGGCGAGGAGGCGCAGCACTGGCTCGAGCGCTACATCGCGCAGGCCCGCCCGGCGCTGGCCGGCGGCCGGGCCGCGGCGCCGCTGTTCCTGGGGCGGGGCGGCGAGGCCATCAGCCGGCAGCAGTTCTGGAACGTGGTCAAGCGCCTGGCCCTGCTGGCCGGCATCGACCCGGCCAAGGCCAGCCCGCACGGCCTGCGGCACAGCTTCGCCACCCACCTGCTCAACCACGGCGCCGACCTGCGCGCGCTGCAGATGCTGCTGGGGCACAGCTCGCTGTCCACCACCCAGATCTACACCCTGGTCGCGCGTGAAGGCCTCAAACGCCTGCACCAGCAGCACCACCCCCGTGCCTGAAGCCGCGCCGCCCGTGCCACAATCGGCGAACTTCCCGCCCCGGCCGCGGTCGTAGCCGCACTGATTCCGAAGGACGCCCCGAATGATCCGTCGCACCCTGCCCGTCGCCCTCCTGCTCAGCCTCACCGCCTGCGCTGCCGAGC
>NZ_AVCK01000011.1 GCF_000747155.1 Arenimonas metalli CF5-1
GAGCCGCAGCCTGCCGGGGCGCCCGCCGCCGCGCCCGCCGCCGCCGCGGCCACCGCCGCAACGGCCCCGGCCGGCACCGAAGCCAAGGTCCGGGCCGCGCTCGAGGCGCTGGCGCCCGGCGCCGAGATCGGCACGATCGCCGCCTCGCCGATCGCGGGCTACCAGGAGGTGGTGCTCGAGGGCCGCGTCATCTACGTCTCCAACGACGGCAAGTACCTGATCCAGGGCACCCTATTCGACATCGCCGCGCGCGAGAGCCTGACCGGCGCCAGCGAGGCGGTGATCCGCAAGGACCTGCTGGCCACCATCGGCACTGACCGCCGCATCGTCTTCGCCGCGGCCGAGCCCAAGCACGTGGTCACGGTGTTCACCGACATCGACTGCGGCTACTGCCGCCGCCTGCACGAGCAGATGGCCGACTACAACAAGCTCGGCATCACCATCGAGTACCTGTTCTACCCCCGCGGCGGCATCGGCTCGGAGTCCTTCGAGCAGGCCGTGGCCGTCTGGTGCTCCCCGGACCGCAACCGGGCCCTGACGGAAGCCAAGGCCGGCAAGATCCTGCCCAAGGCCAACTGCACCAACCCGGTGACCATGGACTACGACCTGGGCCGCCGCATGGGCCTGGACGGCACCCCGGCCATCTACACCCCCGACGGCGTGCAACTGGGCGGTTACCTGGAGCCCGAGGCCATGCTGTCCCGCCTGAACGACCTCGCCGCCAAGGCCGCCAAGCCGGCCAAGCCCGCGGGCTGAGCCCGGCGGAGCGACCCGACCGGGCCGCGGGCCCGGTCTTGCTCTACAATACGGCGCTCGTTTCCCACGGAATTGTGCGGACATGATCGTCCTAGAGGGCCTGCCGGCCCTGTCGCCCTTCCGGCGCGACCGTCTCCAGAACCGCCTGCAGCAGATCGTCGACGGCCTCCGGGTCACCGGGGCCTGGCATGCCTACTTTGTCGAGCCTGAATCCGGCGCCTCGCCGGACCTGGCGGCGCTCGGCCGCATCCTCGAGGGCTGCACGGGCAGCGAGCCGCTTGCCGACGGCGCCCAGTCCCGCTTCGTGGTGCCGCGCCTGGGCACGCTGTCGCCCTGGTCGAGCAAGGCCACCGAGATCGTGCAGGGTGCCGGCCTGGCCGTGAAGCGCGTGGAGCGCGGCCTGCGCCTGGACCTCGCCGGCCTGCCGCCCGCCGGCGACCCGCGCTGGCCGAAGCTGGCGCGTGCGCTGCACGATCCGATGACGCAGTCGCTGCTGGCCGCGCGCGAGGACGCCGCGAAGCTGTTCGTGCAACTGGCCCCGGGCGCGCTGGAGCGCATCCCCGCCGCCACCCTGGCCGAGGCCAACCTGCGCCTGGGCCTGGCGCTGTCGCCGGACGAGATCGAGTACCTGCAGGCCCGCTACGCCGAACTCGGCCGCGATCCGTCCGACGCCGAGCTGATGATGTTCGCGCAGGCGAACTCCGAGCACTGCCGCCACAAGATCTTCAACGCCGACTGGACCATCGACGGCGAGCCGCAGCCGCTCTCGCTGTTCCGCATGATCAAGAACACGCACGCGAAGTCGCCGCAGCTCACGCTGACCGCGTACAAGGACAACGCCGCGGTGGTCGAGGGCCATCCGGCCGCGCGCTTCCGCGCCGACCCCGGCAGCGCCGAGTACGGCCACGGCGCGCCGGTGGATTCCGCCTTCTGCATCAAGGTCGAGACCCACAACCATCCCACCGCGATCTCGCCCTTCCCGGGCGCGGCCACCGGCGCCGGCGGCGAGATCCGCGACGAGGGCGCCACCGGCCGCGGCGGCAAGCCCAAGGCCGGCCTCACCGGCTTCTCGGTCTCGCACCTGCGCATCCCGTCGCTGCCGCGTCCGTGGGAAGCCGAGCGCCCGCTGAACCCGCGCATGGCCACCGCCCTCGAGATCATGACCGAGGGCCCGATCGGCGCCGCCGCGTTCAACAACGAGTTCGGTCGCCCCGCGCTGGCCGGCTATTTCCGCAGCTTCGAGCAGCCCACCGACCAGCCGGGCCTGACCCGCGCCTACGACAAGCCGATCATGCTGGCCGGCGGCCTCGGCGCGATCGACCGCAGCCAGGTGAAGAAGCTCGACCTGCGCCCCGGCGACGCCGTGGTGGTGCTGGGCGGCCCGGCGATGCTGATCGGCCTGGGCGGCGGCGCCGCCTCGTCGGTGGACGCCGGCCAGAGCTCGGAAGACCTCGACTTCGCCTCGGTGCAGCGCGAGAACCCCGAGATGCAGCGCCGCTGCCAGGAAGTGATCGACCGCTGCTTCGCGCAGGGCGAGCGCAACCCCATCCTGACCGCGCACGACGTCGGCGCGGGCGGCCTGTCCAACGCCATCCCCGAGCTGCTGCACGACTCCAACGTCGGCGGCGTGATCGAGATGGCCAGGATCCCCAGCGACGACCCCTCCCTGTCGCCGATGCAGCTGTGGTCGAACGAGGCGCAGGAACGCTACGTGCTCGGCGTCGCCGCCGACCGCATCGCCGACTTCGAGGCGATCTGCCGGCGCGAGCGCGCCGTGTTCGCCGTGGTCGGCTTCGCCACCGCCGAGGAGCGGCTGGTGCTGAAGGCGCCCGACGGCAGCCTGCCGATCGACCTGCCGATGGACGTGCTGTTCGGCAATTCGCCGCGCATGCACCGCGACACCCAGCGGGTGCCCGCGCCGCGCTGGCCGCGCCTGGACGTCGGCAAGCTCGAGCTGCGCGAAGCCGGCCTGCGCGTGATGTCGCACCCCACGGTCGCGTCCAAGAACTTCCTGGTCACCATCGGCGACCGCAGCGTCGGCGGCCTGTGCGCGCGCGACCAGATGGTCGGCCCCTGGCAGCTGCCACTGGCCGACGTCGCGGTCACGCTGACCGGCTTCAATACCGCCGCCGGCGAAGCGATGGCGATCGGCGAGCGCACGCCGCTGGCCCTGATCGACGCCGCCGCCTCGGCGCGCATGGCCGTCGGCGAAGCCATCACCAACCTGGCCGCTGCCGGCGTCGCCTCGCTGTCGGAAGTGAAGCTGTCGGCCAACTGGATGGCGGCCGCCTCGTTCCCGGGCGAGGACGCGCTGCTGTTCGACGCGGTGAAGGCCGTGGGCATGGAGCTGTGCCCGGAACTCGACATCGCCATCCCGGTCGGCAAGGACTCGCTGTCCATGCAGGCCCAGTGGCAGGCGCCGGAAGGCCCGCAGAAGTCGGTGTCGCCGGTGTCGCTGGTGGTCACCGCGTTCGCGCGCGTCGCCGACGCCGGCCAGACGTTGGTGCCGGTGCTCGACCGCAGCATTGATTCGGAGCTCTGGCTGATCGGCCTGGGCGCCGGCGCCCGGCGCATGGGCGGTTCGATCCTTGGCCAGGTGCACGCGGCCTTCGGCGGCGCCAGCCCCGACCTCGACGAGCCCGAGCGCCTGCGCGATTTCTTCGCGCTGGTGCAGGCGGCGCGTGCCGACGGCCTGCTGCTGGCCTACCACGACCGCTCCGACGGCGGCGCCTTCGCCGCCCTGTGCGAGATGGCCTTCGCCGGCCACTGCGGCCTCGAGATCAACCTCGAGGGCTGGGGCGAGGATCCCTTCACCACGCTGTTCAACGAAGAGCTGGGTGCGGTGGTGCAGGTTGCCGCGGAGGACCGCGTGGCCTTCGCCGACCTCGTCAACCGCCACCAGCTCACGCACTGCGCGCAGCGCATCGGCCGCCCGACCACGGCGCCGGTGGTGCGCGTCAGCGACGGCGCGCAGGTGCTGGCCGAGTGGGGCTGGCAGGAACTGTTCGGCGCCTGGTGGTCGGTGACGCACGCCATCCAGGCGATGCGCGACGACCCCGCCGGCGCCGATGCCGAGCGCGAGGCGCGGCTCGACTTCGCCGATCCCGGCCTGTCGCCGAAGCTGTCCTTCGATCCGTCCGAGGATGTCGCCGCGCCGTGGATCCACGCCGGCGTGCGCCCGCGCATCGCGATCCTGCGCGAGCAGGGCGTCAACGGCCAGGTGGAAATGGCGGCGGCCTTCGACCGCGCCGGCTTCACCGCGGTGGACGTGCACATGTCCGACCTCATCGCTGGCCGCGTGCGGCTGGACGGCTTCAAGGGCCTGGCGGCCTGCGGTGGCTTCAGCTACGGCGACGTGCTGGGCGCGGGCCGCGGCTGGGCCACGTCCATCCTCGAGCGGCCGGACCTGCGCGAGCAGTTCGCGCGCTTCTTCGAGCGCAGCGACAGCTTCAGCCTCGGCGTCTGCAACGGCTGCCAGATGCTGGCGCAGCTCAAGGGCCTGGTGCCCGGCGCCGAGCACTGGCCGCGCTTCCTGCGCAACCGCAGCGAGCAGTACGAAGCCCGCCTGGCCCAGGTCGAGGTGCAGGACTCGCCCTCGATCCTGTTCGCCGGCATGGCCGGCTCGCGGATCCCGGTGGTGGTGGCGCACGGCGAAGGCCAGGCGCGCTTCGACGCGCCGGAGCACGCCGGCCTGGCCCAGGTCGCGCTGCGCTTCGTCGATGGCCATGGCCAGCCGACCGAAGCCTACCCGGCCAACCCGAACGGCTCGCCCGCCGGCATCACCGGCCTGACCAGCCGCGACGGCCGCGCCACCCTGATGATGCCGCACCCCGAGCGCGTGTTCCGCAGCCTGCAGATGAGCTGGCATCCGGCCGGCTGGGGCGAGGATTCGCCGTGGATGCGGATCTTCCGCAACGCCCGGGCCTGGGTGGCCTGAGCCGGCACGGGGTGCGCCTTGCGCGCACCCCGTGCCGCGGTCAGCTGAAGTCCGCGTCCAGCACGATCCGGTAGCGCGCCTTGCCGGCGCGCAGGTGGTCGAGCGCTTCGTTCACGCGGCTCATCGGGAAGTGCTCGGTCTTGGGCAGCACGCCGTGCCGGTCGGCGAAGCGAAGCATCGTGTCGATCGCCGCGCGCGAGCCGGTGGGCGAGCCCGACACCGATTTCTGTCCCATGATCAGCGAGAACGCCGGCACCGGGATCGGCTCCAGCACGGCACCGACCACATGCAGCCGCCCCTCGGGGGCCAGCGCCGCCAGCAGGCCGTTCCAGTCCAGCGACGCGTTCACGGTGTCGATGATCAGATCGAACTGGCCGGCCAGCTTCGCCAGCGCGTCGGCATCGCCGGTGGACACCACCCGGTGCGCGCCGAACGCGCGCGCTTCCTCGGCCTTGGAGGCGCTGGTGGTGAAGGCCGTGACCTCGCAGCCCCAGGCCTTGCAGAACTTCAGCGCCAGGTGGCCCAGCCCGCCGATGCCGACCACGCCGACCCGCGCCGTCGGCGCGATCTTCAGTTCGTGCAGCGGCGCGAAGACCGTGATGCCGCCGCACAGCAGCGGGCCGGCCTCGCGCGGGTCCAGCCCGGCCGGCAGCGGCATCACCCAGACCCAATGGGCGCGCACGCGGTCGGCGAAGGCGCCGTGCCGCCCGGCCAGGGTCGGCTGCACCGACACGCACAGGTTGTGGCGCCCGGCCAGGCACTGCGGGCAGTGCAGGCAGCTGCGGGCGTTCCAGCCAAGGCCGACGCGCTGGCCGATCGCCACGCCCTTCGCCTGCGGGCCCATCGCCACCACGCGGCCCACGGCCTCGTGGCCGGGCACGAACGGGTACTGGGTGAAGCCCCAGGCGTTGTCGAGCAGGGACAGGTCGGAGTGGCAGATGCCGCAGTGCTCCACGGCGATCTCGACGTCCTCGGGCCCGAGCGGGCCGGGGTCGTACTCGAAGGGCTGCAGCGGGGCGCCGGCGGTGGGCGCGGCCCAGGCACGGATCAGGGTCATGGCGGATCCTCGGGGTGGACAGGGTCGTCCACGATACGCCGGCCGGCGTGAGGGGCGCGCCGGGGCGCCCCGACCTGCTAAATTCCGGGGGCAATCCTGCCTGGAGGCGTCGTGGCATCGGTCATCAACGAAACGACGGACACCGCCGACAGCCGCATCGCCGCGGCCCTGTCCGCGCGCGGCCGGCTGAAGGAAGCCGACCTCGCCCGCGCCCAGCGCCTGCAGGCCGAGGCCGGCGGTTCGCTGGCCGCGCTGCTGGTGCGGCTGGGCATGGTGTCCGAGCGCGACATGGCCGAGGCCGCCGCCGAAGTGATGGGCCTGCCGCTGCTGGCCGCCAAGGATTGCCCCGATGCGCCGCCGCCGGGCGTGACGCTGTCGCTGCGCTTCCTCAAGCAGCTGTCGGTGTGCCCGGTGGGCGAGGGCGAGGACTACGTCGAGCTGCTGGTCGCCGACCCGCAGGACCCCTACGCCGCCGAAGCCGTGGCGCTCGCCACCGGCCGCGCGGTGCGCGTGAAGGTCGGCCTGCGCGCCGAGATCGCCGACCTGGTCGAGCGCTACTACGGCACCGGCCGCTCGGCCATGGGCACGATCGTCGAGAACCTCGGCGATGAGTCCGGCGGTGACGAGGCCGACGTCGAGCAGCTGCGCGACCTCGCTTCCGAAGCGCCCGTGATCCGGCTCGTCAACCTGGTGATCCAGCGCGCGGTCGAGCTGCGCGCGTCCGACATCCACATCGAGCCCTTCGAGAACCGCCTGAAGGTGCGCTACCGCGTCGACGGCGTGCTCGAGGAATCCGAATCGCCGCCGGCCAACCTCACCGCCGCGGTGATCTCGCGCATCAAGATCATGGCCAAGCTCAACATCGCCGAGCGCCGGCTGCCGCAGGACGGCCGCATCATGGTGCGCGTGCAGGGCAAGGAGCTGGACCTGCGCGTGAGCACCGTGCCCACCGCGCATGGCGAAAGCGTGGTGATGCGACTGCTCGACCGCGAGTCGGTCGTGCTCGATTTCAAGGCGCTGGGCTTCACCGACGAATTCCTCGGCCAGTTCATGAAGGTGCTCGAGCAGCCGCACGGCATCCTGCTGGTCACCGGCCCCACCGGCTCGGGCAAGACCACCACGCTCTATGCCGCGCTGAGCCAGCTCAACACGCCCGACGTGAAGATCATCACCGTCGAGGACCCGGTCGAATACCAGATCGAGGGCATCAACCAGATCCAGGCCAAGCCGCAGATCGGCCTCGACTTCGCCCACGCGCTGCGCAGCATCGTCCGCCAGGACCCCGACATCATCATGATCGGCGAAATGCGCGACCTGGAAACCTCGCGCATCGCCATCCAGTCCGCGCTCACCGGCCACCTGGTGCTGAGCACGCTGCACACCAACAACGCCGCCGGCGGCATCACCCGCATGATGGACATGGGCGTCGAGGACTACCTGCTCACGTCCACCGTGAACGGCATCCTCGCGCAGCGCCTGGTGCGCCGGATCGAACCCACGCACGCCGAGAAGTACGAGGCGCTGCCGGAAGTCGTGGAGGAGTTCGGCCTGCGCCGCTTCCAGCCCGAGGGCACGATCTACCTCTACCGCCCGAAGCCGTCGGCGCTGACGCCCACCGGCTACCTCGGCCGCACCACCATCATGGAATTCCTGGTGATGGACGACACCCTGCGCCGGCTGGTGATGAAGCACGCCGGCATGGGCGAACTCGAGGACGCGGCGCGCGAGCGCGGCATGCGCACCATGTACGAGGACGGCCTGGTCAAGGCGATGCAGGGCCTGACCACCATCGAGGAAGTCCTGCGCGTCACCCAGGAAGGCTAGGGCGATGGCGCTGTTCCGCTACAAGGCCCTGTCGGCCGCCGGCGAGTCGCTCGACGGCCAGATGGAGGCGGCCAGCGCCGAGGAGGTCATCACCCGGCTGCAGGACCAGGGCCACCTGCCGGTGGAGGCGCGCCGCGCCGACGCGGCCGGTGGCGAAGGCCTGGGCACGCTGTTCACGCGCAAGGAATTCGGCGAGCCGCAGGTGCTGCAGTTCACCCAGCAGCTGGCGACGCTGCTCGGCGCCGGCCAGCCCCTGGACCGCGCGCTGGGCATCCTGCTCGAGCTTCCCGATTCGCCCGAGGCGCGCCGCGTGGTCGAGCGCGTGCGCGAGGCGGTGCGCGGCGGTGCGCCGCTGTCCACCGCGCTCGAGCAGCAGCACGGCATCTTCTCGCGCCTGTACGTGAACCTGGTGCGCGCCGGCGAGGCAGGCGGCAACCTGCACGAAAGCCTGCGCCGCCTGGCCGACTACCTCGAGCGCAGCGCCGCGCTGCGCGCGCGCGTGCTCAACGCGATGATCTACCCGGTCATCCTCACGGTGCTGGTGTTCGCCTCCATCACCTTCCTGATGGCCTTCGTGGTGCCGCAGTTCCAGGCGCTGTTCGAAAGCATGAACGCCGACCTGCCCTGGTACTCGCTGGCCGTGCTCAAGACCAGCCTGTTCATCCGCGCGTGGTGGTGGGCCCTGCTGCTGGTCGTGCTCGGCGCGGCGGGCTGGGGCGCGATGAAGTTCGGCGACCCGGCCGTGCGCCGCGCCATCGACGCGCGCGTGCTGCGCCACAAGTTCCCCGGCGACCTCATCGCCAAGCTCGATACCGCGCGGCTGGCGCGCACGCTGGGCACGCTCGTGCGCAACGGCGTGCCGCTGCTGGGCGCGCTGAACCTCTCGCGCCCGGTGCTGTCGAACCGGGTGCTGGCCGAGGCCGTGGAAGCCGCGGCCGAAGACGTGAAGACCGGCAGCGGCCTGGGCTACGCGCTGGGCCGCCAGAAGGTGTTCCCGCGCCTGGCCGTGCACATGATCCAGGTCGGCGAGGAGTCGGGCGAACTCGATGCGATGCTGCTCAAGGCCGCCGACACCTTCGACCAGGAGACCGCCAACGCGCTCGACCGCCTGCTGGCCGCGCTGGTGCCGGCGCTGACGGTGCTGATGACCCTCGTGGTCGGCGCCGTCATGCTGTCGGTGCTGCTGCCGATCTACGACCTCACCAATTCCATCTGACCAGGAAACGACGATGCGACGCCAACCCGCTTCCCCCCGACACGCCCGCGGCATGAGCCTGATCGAGCTGATGATCGTGATCGTCCTGATCGGCTCGGTGCTCGCGCTGATCGCCAGCCGCGTCATGGGCGGCCAGGACCGCGCCAACGTGCGCATCGCCGAGACCCAGCTGGTGACGCTGGCCGGCAAGATCGACCAGTTCCGCATGGACACCGGCAAGCTGCCCGAGTCGCTCGACCAGCTGGTCACCTCCACCGGCGCCACCAACTGGCTCGGCCCGTATGCGCGCGCCGAGGAGCTGAACGATCCCTGGGGCACGCCGATCGAGTTCAAGCGCCCGGGCGCCAACGGCCCGTTCGAGCTGGTGAGCCTCGGCGCCGATGCCCAGGCCGGCGGCGAGAGCGTCAACCAGGACATCCGCCGGCCCTGAGCGCCGGCCCCTGGCGCCGCCGATGATGCGCCCGCGCGGTTTCTCGCTGGTGGAGCTGGTGGTGGTGATGGTGCTCATCGCCGCCCTGGCCGCGCTCGGCCTGGGCGCCATCGGCAGCGGCCTGCCGGGCCAGCAGCTGCGCGGCGCCGCGAAGGAGCTGGCCGCGGAGCTTCGCTTCACCCGCGCCCAGGCGATCGCCACCGGCCGCGAGCAGGTGTTCCGCATCGATGTCGGCGAGAAGCGCTGGCAGGGCGCCGGCGAGCGCAGCGGCGAACTGCCCGCCGACATCGCGCTCGAAGTCACCGGCGCCCGCGAGGAGCTGGAAACGCCGCAGGTCGTCGCGATCCGTTTCTTCCCCGAGGGCGCGGCCACCGGTGGCCGGCTGGTGCTGCGCAACGGCGAGGCGGCCTGGCGCGTGGACGTGGCCTGGCTCACCGGCGAGGTGCGGCTGCGCCGCGGCGAGGGCGAGCCATGAGGCGCCAGCGCGGCTTCACCCTGCTCGAGATCATCCTCGCCTTCGCGCTGATGTCGGTGGGATTGGGCATCCTGGTCGCCATCCTCAGCGGCGGGCTGGCCCAGGTGCGCACCGCCGGCGACGCCACCGAGGCGACCCTGCACGCACAGTCGCTGCTCGAGCAGGTGGGCGTGCTCGAACCGATCGAGCCCGGCCGCGAGCAGGGCGAGTTCGACCGCGGCCGCTACCGCTGGGACCTGGAGATCACCGAGGCCGAGGATCCGGCGCCGCGCACCGAATCGGCCGAGGGCTTCGCGCCGCTGGAGACGGTGGGCCTGCAGCCCGCCGGCGCGCCGGTGCTCTACCGCGTCCAGCTCGACGTGAGCTGGGGCGAGGACGACGTGCCGCGCACCCTGCGCTTCAGCACGCTGCGCGCGCGCTACCCGTCGCCGCCGGGGGGCTCGCCATGATCCGTGCGCGCGGCTTCAGCCTGATCGAAGTGCTGCTGGCCACCACGCTGCTGGCCGTCGGCATCGGGCTGGCTTTCGCCACGCTGCGCAACGCCACCGTCGCCACCAGCCGCGCCGAGGACCTGGCGCAGCGCAACGAGCGCCTGCGCGCGGTGCAGGCCTTCGTGCGGCGCCAGGTCGAGGACGCGCTGCCGCTGCCGATCGAGCCCGACGACGGCACCGGCACGCCGGTCTTCTTCGAAGCCGCGGAGGACGAACTCAGGCTCGTGGCGCCGATGCCGGGCTACCTCTCGCGCGGCGGCCCGCACCTGCAGACCTTCCGGCTCGTGCGCGAGGGCCGCGGGCTGCGGCTCGAATTCCAGCACCAGCAGCTCACGCCCGACGGCCCGCTGGAGAACGAGCGCGAGCCGGAAGTGCTGCTCGACGGCATCGCCGACGGTGGCTTCGCCTTCCGCACGCTCGACGACAACGGCAAGCCCGGCGCCTGGACGCCGCGCTGGGACGCGCCGCAGACGATGCCGCGCCTGGTGCGGCTGGAGCTGCGCATGGCCGACGAGCGCGCGAGCTTCCCGGCCCTCGTCGCGGCGCCGCGCCAGGCTGCGTCGCTGGTGGCCGGCTGGGGCGGCGCGCCGATCGATGGCTACCCGCAGCCCGGGGACACGCAGTGAGCCGCGCCAGCCGGGGCGCCGCGCTGCTGCTGGTGCTGTGGATGCTGCTGCTGATGGCGGGGCTGATCGCGGTGTTCGCGCTCGGTACCCGCACCGAGGCCCTGCAGGGCAGCGCCCTGCGCCAGAACGCGGCCGCGCGCCTCGCCGCCGAAGCCGGCATCGAATTGGCGGCGATGCGCCTCGTCGAGCCCGATCCGGCCGCGCGCTGGGTGCCGGACGGGCGTCCGCAGCGCTTCAGCTTCGACGACCACCAGGTCGAAGTGCTGGTGCAGGACGAGGCCGCCAAGATGGACCTCAACGCCACCGACGCCGCCCAGCTGGCGGCGCTGATGGGCTGGCTGGGCGTCGAGCCCGCGCGCGCCGAGCGGCTGGCCGGCGTGATCCAGGACTGGCGTGATGCCGACAGCCTGCTGGCGGTGTCCGGCGGCGCCGAGGACCGCGACTACGCCGCCGCCGGCCTCGAGTACGGCGCCAAGGACCAGCCCTTCACCACGCTGGGCGAACTCCAGCAGCTGCTCGGCATGGACACCGCGACCTACCGGCTGCTGGTGCCGCACGTCACCATCCACACCGCGATGCCGCGGCCCGAGCCGGGCTTCGCGCAGCTGCCGGTGCTGCAGGCGATGGGCCTGACGCCGGCCCAGGCAGCCGAACTGCTGGCCCTGCGCCAGGCCTGGCGCCCGGGCCTGCCGCTGCCGCGCCTGCCCGACGGCAGCACCCTCGCGGTGGCGGGGTCGGGAACGTATAGTGTGGCCAGCCGCGCCACCCGTCCGGACGGCACCCTCGTCGAGGTCCACGCCACGCTCCGAATGGGCGCGGGGTCGGGCTTCGGACAACTGTATGCCCCGCTGGCCTGGCGGACGGGAGAACCTTACTGATGCCCGCCGCCGATCGCCTGTCCACCCTCATCGATCCCCTCAAGTTGCGGCTGGCGCGGAGCACGCTCCCGGCCCGGCTGCGCGAGGCCGTGCTGTCGACATTGCCGGCGTCCTGGCGCGACCGGATCGCCGACGAAGCGCGGCACCTGTGCCTGTCGCGCCACGGCGACGAACTCTCCCTGCTGGCCGCCGGCCACCGCGGCGACACCCGGCTGGGCGAGGTGCCGCTCGAGACGCCGCTGCTGGACGAACTCCGCGCGCGCGCCGACGCCAGCGGCACCCCGCGCTGGCTGCTGCTGCCCGCCGCCGGCGTGCTTCGCCGCGTGCTCACCCTGCCGGCCGCCGCCGAGCCGCGCCTGCGCGAAGTGCTGGCCTTCGAGCTCGACCGGCAGACGCCGTTCTCCGCCGACCAGGTCAGCTTCGAGGGCCGCGTGCTGTCGCGCGACCTGGCCGCGCAGCAGCTGCGGGTCGAGCTGCTGGTGCTGCCGCGCGCCCGGCTCGACGACGAGCTCGCCGCGATCGGCCCGCTGGCGCAGGGCCTGGCCGGCGTCGACGTGGTCGAGGCCGATGGCCGCCGCCTCGGCCTGAACCTCCTGCCCGACGCCGCCCGCGCGCGGGGCCGCGATCCCGTGCGCCGCCTGCATCTCGCCTTGGCCGCGGTGGCCGTGGTGGGCCTGTTCGGCACGCTGCTGCTCACCCTGCACAACCGCAGCGAGCGCCGCGACGAACTGCGCGCCCTGGTCGCCACCGCCAACGACCAGGCCCGCGAGGCGCGCCTGCTGCGCAACCAGCTGGTGTCGTCGGCGCAGGCCGCGAACTTCCTGGCCGCTACCCGCGCCAGCCGCCCGACCATGCTCGAAGTGATGGACGAGCTGACCAAGCGCATTCCCGACGACACCTCGCTCGACAAGCTCGCGATCACCGGCGACCAGCTGGTGATGGTCGGCCAGAGCCGCGCCGCGCCCGCGCTGGTGGCGCTGCTGCAGGCGTCGCCGCTGGTCACCGACCCCGCGCTGTCGGGCGTGGTGCAGTCGGATCCGCGCACCGGCCGCGACCGTTTCACCCTGACCGCGCGCGTGGTGAACGCCACTGCCGGCGAGGAGGGCGACGATGCCGGCCGCTGAGCGCCTGAAGCTGCTGGGCGGCGCCGCGCTGGCCGCGGTGCTCGCCTATTTCCTGCTGCTGCACTGGTGGTGGACGGCGCCGATGCTCGCGATGGGCGACGAGATCGCCGAACTGCGCGACCAGGAGCTGGCGCTGCGCGAGGAAATCGCCCAGCGCCCGGTGCTCGAGAGCGAGCTGGCGCGCGTGCGCGAGTTCGAGCAGGGCAACCCGGGCTTCCTGCCCGAGACCAACCGCCAGCTGGCCACCGCCGCGCTCGTGCAGCGGCTCGAGGCGGTGATCGCCGAGGCCAGCCCGCAGCCCGGCCGCTGCCAGATCACCGCGCGCACGCCGACCGAGTCGCGCGTCGAGGAGCCCTTCGTGCGCGCCACCGTGCAGGTGCGCCTGCGCTGCGGCATGGCCGAGCTGGGCGCCGTGCTGCACGCGCTCGAGAGCGGCAGCCCGCAGCTGTTCGTCGACAACCTCGACCTGCTGTCGCGCCGCAGCTATCTGGCTGCGGGTCCGGAAGGCGGCGGCATCGACGTGAGCTTCGATCTTTACGGTTACCTGACCACGCCCGCCGGGGGTGCGCCGTGATCGCGCGCCTTCGCCCGGCCGGCGCGGTGCTGGCGGCGGTGGCGGCCTGGGCCGTCGGCCTGCTGCTGCTGGCCGTGGCGGGACTCGGTGGCCGCGTCGGCCTGCATCCGGGCAACGCCGCGCTGGCGCCGCCGGTGCCGCAGGTGCGCCTTGAAGCGGTGGGTTCGCGGCTTGGCCCCGCGCCCGATTACCTGGAGGTGGGCAACCGCCCGCTGCTCAACCCCGAGCGGCGCCCGCCGGCGATCGAGACCGGCGAGGGCGCCGGCGAGGCGCCGCTGGACGCCGAGCTCACCAGCATCCTGATCGCCGGCGACGTCAAGCTGGCGATCCTGCAGTCGCGCGAGAACAACGCCAGCCGCCGCGTGCGCCTGGGCGAACTGGTCGAGGGCACGTCCTGGCGCCTGGTCGAGATCGAACCGCGCCGCGCCGTGTTCGAAGGTCCCGAGGGTCGCCGCGAGATGGCGCTGCGCGTGTTCAGCGGCGTCGGTGGCGAACCCGTCACCCAGGTCGCTGCGCCCGTGGTGCCCGGGCGGCCGCCCGTCGCGACGCCGCCGCCGGCGTCCGGCGCGCCCGCCCCGGTCGCCGCCGCTCCCGGCGGGGCCGCCGCCGCGGCGCCGGGTCCCGCCCCGGTCGCCGAGCCCGCGCAGACCGCACCGGTGACGCCGGAACAGCAGGTGGAAGCCATCCGCCGACGCATCGAAGCCCGTCGCGCCCAGCGCGCCGCCGAAGCCGCCGCCGAGCAGGCGGCGCAGGACGGGACCAAACAGGTAGAGTGACCCGATGAAGAACACCCCGTCCCTGGCCCCCGCCCTCGGCCTCGCCCTGATCGTTTTCCTCACTGGCTGCGCCACCGCCGGCGGGCCGGTCATCCAGCGCGGCGCCGACCCGCTGGCCAATGCTCCCGCGCAGGCCGAGGCCGCGCCTGACGCCGCCGCGGCGGCCGGTGCCCAGGCCACCAGCGGCGCGATCATCACCCCCGGCACCGGCCAGGTCATCAACCAGCGCGTCGCGTCCTCGCCCCCGCCGGCGATCGAATCGACCGGCGAGGCCACCTTCAACTTCGAGGGCGAGTCGGTGCATGCGGTGGTCAAGGCCATCCTCGGCGACCTGCTGCAGCAGAACTACGTCATCGCGCCGGGCGTGCAGGGCCAGGTGACGCTGGCCACGCCGCGCCCGGTCAACGCCGCGCAGGCGCTGGGCCTGCTCGAGATGGTGCTGGGCTGGAACAACGCCCGCCTGATCTGGACCGACGGCCGCTACAACGTGGTGCCCGCCGACCAGGCCCTGGCCGGCAACCTGTCGCCGCGCACCGGCGGCGTCGCCAACGCGCGCGGCTACGAGGTGCGCGCGGTGCCGCTGCAGTACATCTCGGCGGCCGAGATGAAGAAGGTGCTCGAACCCTACGCCCGCCCGAACGCGGTGGTGAACGTGGACGCCGCGCGCAACATGATCGTCGTCGCCGGCACCCGCGGCGAACTGCAGAACTACCTGCGCACGATCGAGATCTTCGACGTCGACTGGCTGGCCGGCATGTCGGTGGGCGTGTTCCCGCTGCAGTCGTCCGAGGCGACGAAGATGGTGGACGAGCTCAACGCGGTGTTCGGCGAGGGCGGCAGCACCCCGGTCTCGGGCATGTTCCGCTTCATGCCGCTGGAAGGGCAGAACGCGGTGATGGTGATCACCCCGCAGGCGCGCTACCTGCGCGAGGCGCAGTCGTGGATCGAGCGGCTCGACGCCGGCGGCGGCGAAGGCGCGCGGCTGTACACCTACGAAGTGCTGTACATGAAGGCCGAGGACCTGGCCGACCAGCTGTCGCAGGTCTTCGGTGGCCAGGGCGGCAGCGGCGCTGGCGCCGACCGCGGCGGCCCGCCGTCGGTGATGCCGGGCCTGGAGCCGGTGCGCATCCGCTCGATCGACACGCCGGCGGTGGACGCCGCCGACCCGAAGGCGCGCGCCGAGGGCGAGCGCGCCGCCAGCGCGGGCGGTGGCGCCGGGGCGTCCGGTGCTTCCGGCGGCGCCGACGGCATCGCGCTCGGCAGCGACGCCGATGTTTCCATCAGCGCGGTCGAGGAATCCAACGCCCTGCTGGTGCGGGCCACGCCCGGCCAGTGGGAATCGATCCGCCGCGCCATCGAGCGGCTCGACACCATGCCGCTGCAGGTGCACATCGAGGCGCAGGTGGTCGAGGTGCAGCTCACGGGCGAACTCAGCTACGGCGTCAACTGGTTCTTCGAGAACGCGGTCGAGGACGCCGACCTGCCGAGCGCGGCGGGCCGCAGCATTTGGGGCGACATCGCGGGCTCCGTCGGTGCCGACGGCGTGGGCTGGACCTTCCTGGGCCGCAACGCCGCGGCCGTCATCACCGCGCTGGACTCGGTCTCGAACGTGCGCCTGCTGTCCACGCCTTCGGTGGTGGTGCGCAACAACGCCGAGGCCAAGCTCGACGTCGGCACCAAGATCCCGGTCAACAGCACCAGCTTCAACCCGATCACGGGAGACCCCGGCGTGGGCAACGGCACCTTCACCCAGGTGCAGTACCTCGACACCGGCGTGATCCTGACCGTGACCCCGCGCATCAGCCGCGACGGCACCGTGTTCATGGAGATCGAGCAGGAGGTCAGCTCGCCCGGCGCCGCGCGCCCCGACGACCCGACCGGCAACGTGCCGATCAACAAGCGCAGCCTGATCACCGAGGCGGCGATCAAGAGCGGCGAGACCGTGATGCTGGCCGGCCTGATCACCGAGGGCACCACCGACGGCAGCAGCGGCGTGCCCGGCCTGAGCCGGCTGCCGGTGATCGGCGGCCTGTTCGGCACCAAGACGCGCGATTCGAACCGCTCCGAGGTGATCATCCTGGTCACGCCGCGGGTGATCCGCGACCCGGCCGAGGCCCGCAAGCTGACGGACGAGTACGGCGAGCGCTTCCGCGCCCTGGAGCCGCTGGGCAAGCCGCGCGACGACAATTGAGTTCGTGATGGGCCCGGTCGTTTCCGCCGTCTTCCGCGAGCTGCTGCGCCGCGAGCTCGAGGAGCGCTACCGCGGCAGCGTGCTGGGCACGGCCTGGCTGCTGCTGTTGCCGGTGCTGCAGCTGGCGGTGCTGGCCTGGGTCTTCGGCCACCTGCTGCCGGCGCGCGCGCAGACCGGCGACCTGCCGTTCGTGGCCTTCCTCGCGCTGGGGATGTGGCCCTGGAACCTGTTCGCGAATGCCGCCAACCGCGGCGTCACCGCGCTCACCGACAACGCGGCGCTGATCGGCAAGGTCACGGTGCCGCACCGGCTCTACGTGGACGTGCGCGTGGTCGCCTGCGCCCTGGTCGACCTGGCCGGGCTGGCGCTGGTGCTGGCCGTGCTGCTCGCCTTCGGCGTCGGCATCACGCTGGCCGGGCTGCCGGCGGCGCTGGCCGCGCTGGCGGTGATCGGCGTGCTTGCGCTGGCGGCGGCGCGGCTGCTGGCGGTGCTGCAGGTGTTCCTGCGCGACATCGCCGCGGTGACCGGGCAGGTGCTGACGCTCGGTTTCTTCCTGACGCCGATCCTCTACGACCGCAGCCTGCTGCCGGCGGCCGCGGCCTTCTGGCTGGGCCTGAACCCGATGGCCGCGCCGGTGGAGGCCGTGCGCCGCGCGCTCACCGGGCAGGCGCCGGACTGGCTGGCGCTGGGCGGCTCGCTGGCGGTGGCGCTGGCGCTGCTGTGGCTGGCCAACGAGCTGTTCCGGCGCGCGCGCAGCCACCTGGAGGATTTCCTGTGAGCGCCGGGCCGCTGGTGCGGGCGAACGGCCTGGCCAAGCGCTACCCGGTGCTGGGCCACCGCGGCGACCGCCTCGCCGCGCTCTGGGACGTGCTGCGCGGCCGCCGGCCGCGCCGCGTCGCCGAGGTGCTGCAGGACATCAGCTTCGAAGTGATGCCCGGCCAGTCGCTGGCCATCATCGGCGAGAACGGCGCCGGCAAGTCCACCCTGCTCAAGCTGGTCACCGGCGTGCTCACGCCGAGCGCCGGCACGGTCGAAACGCGCGGCAGCATCGGCGCGCTGCTCGAGCTTGGCGCCGGCTTCCACCCCGAGCTCAGCGGCCGCGACAACGTCCGCCTCGCGGCCGCGCTGCACGGCATCGACGCCGCCACGCTGGCGCAGAAGCTGCCGGAGATCGAGGCCTTCGCCGACATCGGCCGCTACCTCGACGAGCCGGTGAAGCATTACTCGTCCGGCATGGTGGTGCGCCTGGGCTTCGCCGTGATCGCCGCGGTGCGGCCGGCGCTGCTGATCACCGACGAGGTGCTGGCGGTGGGCGACGAGAACTTCCAGCGCAAGTGCATCCGCTGGCTCGACGAGTACCTGGCCGGCGGCGGCACGCTGCTGCTGGTGTCGCACAGCATCTACCACGTGCAGAAGCTCTGCCGCCGGGCGATCTGGCTCGAGGGCGGGCGGATCGCCGCGCAGGGCGACGTGTTCGAGGTCAGCCAGCGCTACCTGGCCGCGCAGGAGGCGCGCCGCGCCGGCGAGCAGGCGGTCGAAGCGCCCGTGGCCGGCCTGCCCGAGTACCGGGTGGAATCGGTGGCCATCAACGGCGTGCCCGGCACCGGCGCGGTGGCCGTGGCGATGGGCGACGCGCTGGAGCAGGACGTGGTGATCCACAGCCGCGACGGCCTGCCGCCGGTGATGCTCAACGGCTGGGTTCGCGCCGACGGCACGCCCGTCTACGGCGTGAGCTCGGAGATGGACGCGGTGCCGGCGCAAGCGCTAGGCAATGGCCGGTTCCGCTTCCGCCTCGTGTTCGACCCGCTGACCCTGCTGCCCGGCAGCTACCGCCTGCGCACGAGCGCGCTCGATGGCGAGGGGCTGCGGCTGTTCGACACGGTCGATCGCGAAGTCACGGTCACCGGCGCCGCTCGTGAATACGGCCTGGCGCGCCTGCCGCATGCCTGGCGCGGGGAGGGCGCATGAACGCCGTGCCGGTCGTGGTGGTGCCGATCCACAATGCGCTCGAGGCGCTCGATGCCTGCCTGGCCGCGCTCGACCGCACGCTGCCGCCCGGCAGCCCGGTGCTGCTGGCCGACGACGCCTCCACCGACCCGCGCATCGAACCGATGGCGCGCGGCTGGTGCGAGCGCAGCGCCCTGGCGGCCCGCTACGTGCGCCGCGAACACAACCTCGGTTTCCCGGCGAACTGCAACGCCGCCTTCGCCGAAACCGGCGAGGCCGACGTGGTGCTGCTCAACTCCGACACCGTGGTGACGACCGGCTGGCGCGACCAGCTGGTGCGCTGCGCCGCCAGCGACCCGCGCATCGCCACGATCACGCCGTGGTCGAACAACGCCGAGATCTGCTCCTGGCCGCGATTCTGCGAGGACAACCCCGCGCCCGAGTTCCCCGACGCCATCGCCGAGGCCGCCGCCGGCCTGGCGCCGACCTATCCGGAGCTGCCGACGGCGGTGGGTTTCTGCATGTACCTGCGGCGCGCGGCGCTGCGCCAGATCGGCGACTTCGACGCCCGGACCTTCGGCCGCGGTTACGGCGAGGAGAACGACTTCTGCCTGCGCGCGGCGGCGATGGGCTGGCGCAACGTGTTGTGCGACACCGCCTACGTGGTCCACCACGGCGGCGCCTCCTTCGCGCCGCTGGACCTGGCGCCGGGCGGCGAGAACCTGGCGCGCCTGCTGGCGCGCTGGCCCGATTACAACGAGCGCGTGGCGCGTTTCATCATGGCGGACCCGCTGGCGCCGCGGCGGATCGCGCTGGAGCAGCGGCTGCAGTCGCTGGCGGCCGCGGGCCCGCAGCGGGACCTGTTCGGATAGCATTCGGCCATGACCGACGTCCCCGTCCTCGAATTCACCGGCGAGCGCTACACGCCCGAGCGCGACCGCGAGATCGCGCAGGAGCACTGGCACCGCTACGCCTTCGCGCGGCCGCTGGCGCCCGGGCGCCGGGTGCTCGACGCCGCCTGCGGCGAGGGCTACGGCAGCGCGATGATGGCCGCGGCCGGCGCATCGGTGCTGGGCATCGACCTCGGCGCCGACGTGGTGGCGCATGCGCGGGCGCGCTATGCGGCCGTGCCCGGCGTCGCTTTCGAACAGGCCGACGTGACCGCGCTCGACCACCTGCCCGACGCCAGCTTCGACCTCGTGCTGAGCTTCGAGACACTCGAGCACGTGCACGAACAGGAGCGCATGCTCGACGGCTTCGCGCGCCTGCTGGCGCCCGGCGGCCTGCTGCTGGTGTCCACGCCCGACCGCCACACCTACACCGACCTCACTGGCGTCGAAAACCCGCACCACGTGCGCGAGCTTTACCGGCCGGAATTCGAGGCGATGGTGGCCGCGCGGTTCCCGGCGCGCCGGCTGTTCGGCCAGAAGCTGCTGTTCACTTCGCTGGTGTGGGCGCTGGACGACGGCGTGTCGCCGCCCCAGCTGGCCAGCCTCGACGGCCAGGCGATCCGCCCCGGCATCACCAACGCGCCGATGTACTACGTCGCCGCCTGCGCCCGCGAGGCGTCGGCGCTGGACGCGCTGCCGGCGCTGTCGGTGCTGGGCGACCAGGCCGAGGGCGTGTACGAGGAATACCGCCGCGAGGTGGCCAACTACCGCCGCGCGATGGCCCACATCGCCCACCTGGAGGCGGAGATCCAGCGCCTGAAGTCTCTCGCGTGAACACCTCGCGCGACTGGCCGGCGCTGGGTACCACCGGGTTGCGCGATTTCAGCGCGCGCGACATCGGCGTGGTGGTGGTCACCTACGCCAGTGCGTCCACCATCGAGGCCTGCCTGTTCCGGCTGCTGGCGGGCCGCGACGTGGCGCGCGTGGTGGTGATCGACAATGCCTCGCCGGACGACACCGCGGCCATCGTCGAGCGCCTGGCGCGCCGCGACGCGCGCCTGGGCCTGGTGCGCAATCCCGACAACCGCGGCTTCGCCGCCGCCTGCAACCAGGGCGCGACGGCGATCTCGCAGCCCTGGGTCGCATTCGTGAACCCGGATGCCTATGTCGAGCGCGACACGCTGTCGCGGCTGGTGGCGCACGCCACCGCGCGGCCGGGGGCCGGCCTGCTGGGCGTCGAGCTGGTGAGCGAAGAGGGCGAGGTGGACCTGGCCTCGCGCCGGGCCGATCCTTCGCTGCGCGAGCAGGTGGCCAGCCTCGGCCGCCGCGACGCGCTTTACCTTGGCCACGATCCGGCGCAGGTGGTGCAGCCGGTGGACGCGGTGTCGGGCGCGCTGATGCTGATGCCGCTCGGCCTGTTCGTGCGCCTGGACGGCTTCGACGAGGGCTACCGCCTGCACGCCGAGGACCTCGACCTTTGCCGCCGCGTGCGCGAGGCCGGCTACGAAGTGGTGGTGGCCAACGACCTGCGCGTCACCCACGTCCGCGGGGTGTCCAGCCGCAGCAACCCGGTGTGGGTGGAGTGGCACAAGCACCGCGGCCTGTGGCGCTACTTCCGGAAGTTCGAGGCCGCCGAAACGCCCGGCTGGCTGCAGTCGGCGCTGTGGCTGGCCGTCTGCGGCCACTTCGTGCTGGCGGCCACGCGGGCCTGGTGGCGGTCGCGCCGGGGTCGCTGACGGCTATCCGGGCCGCGCGCGGCAAGCGCGATTCGATGGGCCCCTGAAACGGCGCGGGCCGCTTGCGCGGCCCGTCCGGTCTGCCCTGGCGCGTGCGCCCGGTTACTTGAGCGCCTTGTAGCGCAGGCGATGCGGCTTCGCGCCTTCCTCGCCGAGGCGGCGCTTCTTGTCTTCCTCGTACTCGCGGTAGTTGCCCTGGTAGAACTCCACGTGCGAGTCGCCTTCGAAGGCGATGATGTGCGTGGCGATGCGGTCCAGGAACCAGCGGTCATGCGAGATGACCAGGGCGCAGCCCGGGAACTCGAGCAGGGCATCCTCGAGCGCGCGCAGCGTTTCGATGTCGAGGTCGTTGGACGGCTCGTCGAGCAGCAGCACGTTGCCGCCCTGCAGCAGGGTCTTGGCCATGTGCAGGCGGCCGCGCTCACCGCCGGACAGCGTGCCGACGAGCTTCTGCTGGTCGCTGCCCTTGAAGTTGAAGCGGCCGATGTAGGCGCGCGACTGGATCTCGACCTTGCCGATCGTGATGATGTCGCTGCCGCCGGACACGGCCTGCCAGACGTTCTTGTCGGCTTCCAGCGAGTCGCGGCTCTGGTCGACGTAGGCGATCTTCACCGTGTGGCCGATGTTGACCTCGCCCTTGTCCGGCTTTTCCTGGCCCGTGATCATGCGGAACAGGGTGGATTTGCCGGCGCCGTTCGGGCCGATGATGCCGACGATGGCGCCCGGCGGGATGGTGATGTTGAGGTCGTCGATCAGCAGGCGGTCGCCGAAGCTCTTCGAGACGTTCTTGAACTCGATCACCTTGTCGCCCAGGCGCTCGCCCGGCGGGATGAAGATCTCGTTGGTCTCGTTGCGCTTCTGGTACTCGACCGACTGCAGGTCTTCCAGGCGCTGCAGGCGGGCCTTGCCCTTGCTGCGGCCGCCCTTGGCGTTCTGGCGCGACCACTCGAGCTCCTTCTGCAGGGCTTTCTGGCGGCCCTTCTCGGCCGACTCTTCCTGCTTCAGGCGCTCGGTCTTCTGGGTCAGCCACTCGCTGTAGTTGCCCTTCCACGGGATGCCGCGGCCGCGGTCGAGCTCGAGGATCCACTCGGCGGCGTTGTCGAGGAAGTAGCGGTCGTGGGTGACGGCCACCACGGTGCCCGGGAAGCGGGTGAGGAACTGCTCGAGCCACTCGACCGACTCGGCGTCGAGGTGGTTGGTGGGTTCGTCGAGCAGCAGCATGTCGGGCTTGGACAGCAGCAGGCGGCAGAGCGCGACGCGGCGCTTCTCACCGCCCGACAGCTGGCCGCATACCGCGTCCCAGGGCGGCAGGCGCAGGGCGTCGGCGGCGATTTCCAGCTGCAGCTCCAGGGTGGCGGCGTCGCCGGTGGCCAGGATGGCCTCCAGGCGCTGCTGCTCGGCGGCGAGCTTGTCGAAGTCGGCGTCTTCCTCGGCGTAGGCGGCGTAGACCTTGTCCAGCAGCTCCTGCGCGTGCAGCAGGTCGCCCACGCCTTCCTCGACGGCCTGGCGCACGGTGTGCTCGGGGTTCAGGCGCGGCTCCTGCTCGAGGTAGCCGACCTTGATGCCGGGCTGCGGGCGGGCCTCGCCGGTGAAATCGGTGTCCACGCCGGCCATGATCCGCAGCACGGTGGACTTGCCGGCGCCGTTGAGGCCCAGCAGGCCGATCTTCGCGCCCGGGTAGAACGACAGCGAGATGTCCTTGATGATCTGGCGCTTCGGCGGCACCGTCTTGCTGACGCCGATCATGGTGTAGATGTACTGCGACATGGCTCGCTCTCTCTGGCACAGGCCGCGGCGGCGCGGGGCGCGCCGGCCGGGCAGGGGTGGGGCGCGCGGGGAGCCGCGCAGCCGGTCCGGGGGTTCGGAGGACCCGCAAGTATAAACGCCGCGGCTAAAAGCCGTACCGGGTTCATTTTCATCCTCGGTGAGACTGCGGCCGGCCCGGCCTGTCTCACCGAGGATGAAAATGAACCCGGTACGGCTTTTTTTGCGGCAAGTGCCTGCCGGGGCTACAATTTCGGGACCCCGCCGCCTGGAACGCCCCGAATGTTTGCCAAGGATATGCAGATCGCTGGTTATGACGACGCCCTGGCCAAGGCCATCGCCCAGGAGCTCCAGCGGCAGGAGGACCATGTCGAGCTGATCGCCTCCGAGAACTACGCCAGCCCGCGCGTGCTCGAGGCCCAGGGCAGCGTGCTGACCAACAAGTACGCCGAGGGTTACCCGGGCAAGCGCTATTACGGCGGCTGCGAGTACGTGGACATCGCCGAGAAGCTCGCGATCGAGCGCGTGAAGCAGCTGTTCGGCGCCGACTACGCCAACGTCCAGCCGCACTCCGGCTCCTCGGCCAACATCGCCGTCTACATGGCCCTGCTGCAGCCGGGCGACACCGTGCTCGGCATGAGCCTGGCCCACGGCGGCCACCTCACCCACGGCGCCAAGGTCAACTTCTCCGGCAAGAGCTACCACGCCGTGCAATACGGCGTGGACGAGAACGGCCTGATCGACTACGACGAAGTGCAGCGCCTCGCCACCGAGCACAAGCCGAAGATGGTCGTGGCCGGCTTCAGCGCGTATTCGCAGGTCGTCGACTGGGCGCGCATGGCTGACATCGCGAAGTCCGTCGGCGCCTACTTCTTCGTCGACATGGCCCACGTCGCCGGCCTCGTCGCCGCCGGCCTGTACCCGAACCCGGTGCCGCATGCCGACGTCGTCACCTCCACCACCCACAAGACCCTGCGCGGCCCGCGCGGCGGCATCATCCTGGCCAAGGCCAACGAAGAGCTGGAGAAGAAGTTCCAGTCGCTCGTGTTCCCCGGTACCCAGGGCGGCCCGCTGATGCACGTGATCGCGGCCAAGGCCGTGGCCTTCAAGGAAGCGCTGGAGCCGGGCTTCAAGGACTACCAGGCGCAGGTGGTCAGGAACGCGCAGGCGATGGCGAAGACGATCATGGGACGTGGCTATAAGGTCGTCTCCGGCGGCACGCAGAATCACCTCATGCTGATCGACCTGATCGGCCGCGACGTCAGCGGCAAGGACGCCGAGGCCGCGCTGGGCGCCGCCCACATCACCGTGAACAAGAACTCGGTGCCGAACGACCCGCGCTCGCCCTTCGTCACCTCGGGCCTGCGCATCGGCACCCCGGCGGTGACCACGCGCGGCTACAAGGAAGCGGAGTGCGTGGCGCTGGCGAACTGGATCTGCGACGTGCTCGATGCGCCCGCCGACCAGGCCGTCATCGCCCGCGTGCGCGAGGCCGTCACCGCCCAGTGCCGCGCCCTCCCGGTGTACGGCTGACCGGATGCACTGCCCCTTCTGCCAGCACGAAGACACCCGCGTGATCGACTCGCGCGTGTCCGAGGACGGGTCCACCATCCGGCGCCGGCGCGAGTGCGAGCAGTGCAACGAGCGTTTCAACACCTTCGAAGTGGCCGAGCTGAAGCTGCCGGCCATCGTCAAGAGCGACGGCCGCCGCGAGGCCTTCGACGAGCGCAAGCTGCGCACCAGCTTCGACCGCGCGCTGCAGAAGCGCCCGGTCTCGGCCGAGCAGATCGATGGCGCCGTGCGCAACGTCGTGCACGCGCTTCGCCTCACCGGCGAGCGCGAGCTGCCCTCGCTGCGCGTCGGCGAGTTCGTGATGGCCGAACTCAAGCAGCTCGACCAGGTGGCCTACGTCCGCTTCGCCTCGGTGTACCGGAAGTTCGAGGACGTGCAGGCCTTCCGCGAGGAAATCGAGCGCCTCGAGCGCGACCTGCCTGGCCTCGAGGGCCTGCAGCTGCCCCTGCTGGACGCGGTGGTGGGCAAGGCCAAGCGTTGACGGCCGTGGCCATCCGCTTCCTCGCCGACGTGCCCGGCCACGCCGACACGCTCGCCGGGTGGCACCACGCGCAGTGGTCGCATCTCTACGAACGCTGGACGCTGGAGCAGACGCGCGACGAGCTGCGCGACCACGCCACCCGCCGCGCGCGGCCGACCACGCTGGTGGCGATTGATGGCGACGCCCTGCTGGGTTCGGTGAGCCTGGTCGACGAAGACGCGCCCGAGCTGCGCGACCAGGGCGATGCCTGGCTGGCCAGCCTCTACGTCGTGCCCGAGGCCCGCGGCACCGGGCTGGGCAAGCAGCTGGTGCAGGCGCTGGTGGGTTTCGCGGCGGGGCAGGGCGTCGCGCGCCTCTGGCTGTTCACGCCCGAACACGCCGGTTTCTACGAACGCCTCGGCTGGCGCCCGCAGGGCCAGGCGATGCTGCGCGGCACCCGCGTGCAATTGATGGATATCCTTCCCGAATGACCGAATTCTCCGCCCGCGACCACGCCCACATGGCCCGCGCCCTGCAGCTGGCCGAACGCGCCGCGTTTACCACGCAGCCCAACCCGATGGTCGGCTGCGTCATCGCCGATGGCGACGTGGTGCTGGGCGAGGGCTGGCACGTGCGCGCCGGCGAGCCGCACGCCGAAGTGCATGCGCTGCGCGCCGCCGCCGGCCGCGCCCGCGGCGCCACCGCCTACGTCACGCTCGAGCCCTGCGCCCACCACGGCCGCACGCCGCCCTGCGCCGATGCGCTGGTGGCGGCGGGCGTCACCCGCGTCGTCGCCGCCTGCCGCGATCCCTACCACCAGGTATCCGGCCAGGGCTTCGCCAAGCTGCAGGCCGCGGGCATCACCGTCGAATACGGGCTGATGGAAGCTGCCGCGCGCCACCTCAACCGCGGCTTCTTCTCGCGCATGGAGCGCGGCCGGCCCTGGGTACGCGTGAAGCTGGGCATGAGCCTGGACGGCCGCACCGCACTGGCCAGCGGCGAATCGAAGTGGATCACCTCCGAGGCCGCGCGCGCCGACGTGATGCGCTGGCGCGCCCGTGCCGGCGCGATCATGACCGGCATCGCCACCGTGCTGGCCGATGACCCGCGGCTGACCGTGCGCCTGCCCGGGGGCGAGGACTTCGTGCCGCCGCTGCGCGTGGTGCTGGACGAGCGCGGCCGGCTGCCGGCGCTGTCGCAGGTGCTCACCGACGGGCTCGCGCCGACGCTGGTGGTGCATGGCGAGGACGTGGTGCCCGACTACGACGACGAGGTGCGCGCCTTCGCGGTGCGTCGCGTCGACGGCGGCCTCGATCTGTCGGCCGTGCTGTCCCAGCTGGCCCAGCGCGGCGTCAACGAACTGCAGGTCGAGGCCGGCGCCACGCTCAGCGGCGCCCTGCTGAAGGCCGGGCTGGTCGACGAGCTGCTGCTGTACGTTGCGCCGGTGCTGCTGGGCGAACGCGCCCGCCCCCTGTTCGCCGGCATCGACCCGGCGACGATGGCCGAGCGCATCGGCCTGAAGCTGGTCGAGACCCGCCAGGTAGGCCCCGACCTCCGCCTCCTGCTGGCGCCCTGAAGAACGGAGTCAGGTTCACTTCCTGTTCGCGGGAAGTGAACCCGACCCCGTTTTCCGATGGCCGCAACCCAGCGTTCCCGCCCCGGCCACCGCTGCTGACGCGGTTTTCGCCCCCGGGGCTTACAATGACGGCCCTTTTCCCGGGTTTCTCGGCATGTTCACTGGCTTGATCCAATCCGTCGGCCGCCTGATGGCGCGCGAGGTCCGCGGCGGCGACCAGCGCCTGCGCATCGGCTGGGGCGGCATGCCGTCCGGTGACATCGAACTGGGCGAGTCCATCGCCGTCAGCGGCTGCTGCCTCACGGTCGTCGAATGGGACGCCGAAGGCTGGTTCGCCGACGTGTCGAACGAGACGCTGGCGCTGACCACGCTGGGCGCGCTGCCGGTGGGTGCCGCGGTGAACCTCGAGCGTTCGCTGCTGCCCACCGATCGCCTCGGCGGCCACCTGGTCTCCGGCCACGTGGATGCCATCGGCACCGTCGAGAAAGTCTGGGACGACGGCCGCAGCCAGCGCTGGCGCTTCGCCGCGCCGAAGTCCGTGCTGCGCTACGTCGCCAACAAGGGCTCGATCGCGGTGGACGGCACCAGCCTCACCGTCAACGCCGTCGACGACGCCGGCTTCGAGGTGAACCTGGTGCCGCACACCGTCGCCCACACCGCCTTCGGCGAAACCGCCGTCGGCGCCGCCGTCAACCTCGAGGTCGATACCGTGGCCCGCTACGTCGAGCGCCTGCTGGCGACTCGCGAGGAATCGAAATGAGCTTCGCCACCGTCCCCGAACTGCTCGAGGAAATCCGCCAGGGCCGCATGGTCGTGATCGTCGACGACGAGGACCGCGAGAACGAAGGCGACCTGATCATGGCCGCCGAGCTGGTGAAGCCGTCCGACATCAACTTCATGGTCACGCACGCGCGCGGCCTGGTCTGCCTGTCGCTGACGCGCGAGCGCTGCCGCCAGCTGGACCTGGGCCCGATGGTGCGCGACAACAACTCGCCGTACCACACCAATTTCACCGTCAGCATCGAGGCCGCGGAGGGCGTCACCACCGGCATCAGCGCCTACGACCGCGCGCACACCATCCGCACCGCGGTGCGGCCCGACGCGAAGGCCGAGCACCTGACCCAGCCCGGCCACATCTTCCCGCTGATGGCCCAGCCCGGCGGCGTGCTCACGCGCAGCGGCCACACCGAGGCGGCCAGCGACCTGTCGCTGCTGGCGGGCCTGGAGCCGGCCGGCGTGCTGGTCGAAATCCTGAATCCCGATGGCTCGATGGCGCGCCGCCCCGAGCTCGAGGCGTTCGCGAAGGAGCACGGCCTGAAGATCGGCTCGATCGAGGAGCTGATCCGGTATCGCCTGGAAACCGAGCACACCGTCGAGCGCGTCGACGAGCGCGCCATCGAGACCGCGCACGGTCCGTTCAGGCTGGTGACCTACCGCGACCGCGTCACGCACGACCTGCATTTCGCGCTGGTGCACGGCCAGCCAACGGCCGCGACGCCGACCCTGGTGCGCGTGCACGTCAAGAATCCGCTGTCGGACGTGCTGCAGTGGCGCCGCGCCGATTTCGGCGTCAGCGTCAACGATGCGCTCGCCGCCGTGGCGAAGGCGGGCGAGGGCGTGGTGGTGGTGCTGGCCGAGCCGGTGTCGCCCGCCGACCTGCTGGCGCGCATCACCGAAGCCGACACCGTCGAAACGCCGAAGACCCGCGAATGGCGCCGCAACGGCGCCGGTGCGCAGATCCTGGCCGACCTCGGCCTGGGCAAGCTGCGCGTGCTGGGCACGCCGCGGCGGCAGGTGGGCCTGGCCGGCTACGGCCTCGAAGTCGTCGAGTTCGTCGCGCCCTGATCGCCGCGCGCCCGGGCCCGCTCGCGTCGCCGCGATGACGGCCCGCGATGGCTGAGCCGCGGGCGCGGCCTTTCCCGACGCCGCGTCGGGTGGAATGCGTGCGCGGCTTCGTGCCGTCCCCGGCGAGACTCCTGGCCAACGACCGGGGGAACGCATGGAGCAGCGCCTGTTCCGAGAGGAAGTCCTGCAAGCACGGCAGTCCGGCGGACCCGGCGGCATCGTGCTCGCGCAGTCGGTTCCGCTGTGGCTGGTGACGGCGCTGGCCGCGGCCTGTGCCCTGGCCGTGGTCCTGTTCCTGGCGCTGGCGGACTACACGCGGCGCACGCGCGTGACCGGGCAACTCGTGCCCAGCCTGGGGCTGGCCACCGTCGTGGCGCCGGTGGGCGGCATCCTGTCGGACGTGCGCGTGGCGGAAGGCGAGGGCGTGGCTGCGGGCGACGTCCTGGCGGTGCTGGCGGCACCCCGCGCCACGCTCGCCGGCGGCGACACGTCGCGGGCGGTGCAGGCGACCCTGGCGCGACGCCAGCGCGGCATCGCACTTGGCCACGCCTCGCAGCGCGCCCTGCTGGTCGCGCAGCAGGACGGGCTGAGGGGGCAGAAGACCCTGCTCGACGCCGAGTCGGCGCAGCTGGCCGAGGGGCTGGCGACGCGGCGCGCGCAGCACCGTCTGGCGAACGAGACGCTGGCGCGTTTCCGGCAGCTGCGCGCCCGCCAGTTCGTCACCGAGCTGCAGGTCCAGCAGCAGGCGTCGGCCGCGCTGGAGCAGGCGGCGGCCCTGCAGTCGCTTGAGCGCGAGGCACTGGCGCTGCGCCGCCAGGTCGCGCGGATCGACCAGGAGCTGGCGGAAATCCCGATGCGGCTGGCCCAACTCGAGGCGACCGGCGCGCGCGATGACGCGGCGCTGTCCCAGGAAGCGCTGGAGGCGGAGGCCCGCGCGCAGTCGGTGCTCCATGCCCCGATCGACGGCGTGGTCACCGCGCGGCTGGGGCAGTCGGGTCAATCGGTGCAGGCGGGGCAGCCGGTGCTGAGCCTGATGCCGGCGGGCGGCGCACTGGAGGCGCACCTGCTCGTCCCCAGTCGCGCCGTCGGCTTCATCGCGCCCGGTGACGAAGTGCTGTTGCGTTACCAGGCCTTTCCGTACCAGAAGTTCGGCCACCACGCGGGCCGCGTGCTGCGCGTCTCGCGCAGCGCCCTCGGCGCCGCGGAGCTGG
Organism: Arenimonas metalli CF5-1; assembly: GCF_000747155.1. Classification (GTDB taxonomy): domain Bacteria; phylum Pseudomonadota; class Gammaproteobacteria; order Xanthomonadales; family Xanthomonadaceae; genus Arenimonas; species Arenimonas metalli. The sequence continues at coordinate 29,357 of NZ_AVCK01000011.1, forward strand.
TGGCGCTGGGCGGCAGCGGCCAGGCCGCGGAGCCGGTCTATCGGGTCGTGGTGGCGCTGCCGCGGCCGACCGTGCGGGCCTGCGGCCGCGACGAGGCGCTGAAGCCGGGCATGCTGCTGGACGCCGACATCCTTGGCGAGCGGCGCGCGCTGTGGGAGTGGGTCCTCGCGCCGCTGTTCGCGCTCGATGGCCGCCTCGGACGCGGGGCGGCGCCGTGAGGCCGGTCCGGCAGTCGCAGGCGGCCGAGTGCGGCCTGGCTTGCCTGGCGATGATCGCGTGCCACCACGGCCACGGCACCGACCTGCGCGCGCTGCGGCAGCGCTTCCCGCTGTCGCTCAAGGGCGCGACGCTGGCGCGCCTGGTCGACATTGCGCAGGCGCTGGGCTTCCAGGCGCGCGCGCTGCGCCTCGAGCTGGGCGAACTGGGCCAACTGGGGCTGCCCTGCATCCTGCACTGGGACCTCAACCACTTCGTCGTGCTGGAAAAAGCGGGCAAGCGCCGCGTGCGCGTGTGCGACCCGGCCGCCGGCGCGCGCACCCTGGCCCTGGAGGAAGTCTCCCGCCACTTCACCGGCGTGGCGCTGGAGCTGGTGCCCGGCGCCGGCTTCGAGGCCCGCCCGCGGCCCGCGTCGGTGCCGCTGTCGGCGCTGGCCGGGCGCGTGCAGGGGTTGTGGCCGGCCCTGGCGCAGCTGTTGCTGCTGTCGGTGGCGCTGCAGGTGTTCGTGCTGCTGGCGCCGTTCTTCATGCAGTGGGTGGTCGACCAGGCGCTGGTCGCGGGCGACCGCGACCTGCTGGCCGTGCTGGGCCTGGGCTTCGGGCTGGCGCTGCTGCTGCAGGTGGCGATCGGGCTGGTGCGCGGCTGGGCGGTGGCCAGCCTGTCGAGCCGCGTGGGGCTGCAGTGGGCCGGCAACGTGTTCGCGCACGCGCTGCGCCTGCCGCTGGAGTACTTCGAGCGGCGCCATCTCGGCGACGTCGTGTCCCGCATGGGTTCGGTGCAGGCCATCCAGCGCACGCTGACCGCCGGATTCATCGAGGCGCTGGTGGATGGCCTGATGGCCGCGGCGACGCTCGCGATGATGCTGGTTTACAGCCCGGAACTGGCGCTAGTCACGATCGCCGCGATGCTGTTCTACCTGGCCCTGCGCGCCCTCTCGTACGTACCGCTGCGCAACGCCACCGAGCGGCAACTGGTGGCGGGAGCGCGGCAGCACTCGCACCTGCTCGAATCGCTGCGCGGCATGCAGAGCCTCAAGGTGGCCGGGCAGGAGGCCCATCGCCAGGCGCGGCAGACCGACCTGAGGGTGGACACGGTGAACCACGAGCTGCGCCTGGCCCGGCTGGGCCTGGGCTTCAGCACCGCCAGCCAGGCGATCTTCGGCCTCGAGCGCATCGCGGTGGTCTGGCTCGGGGCCCGGCTGGCGATGGACAGCGTGTTCTCGGTCGGCATGTTGATCGCCTACCTTGCCTACAAGGACCAGTTCGCGATGCGCGTGTCCGGACTGGTCGACCAGTGGATCGAGTTCCGCATGCTGCGCCTGCACGGCGAGCGGCTGTCGGACATCGTGCTGACCGCGCCCGAGCCGGGGCTGGCTGAAGCCTTCGAGGCCGCGCCGCCCGCCAATGCCCGGCTGGAGATCCAGGGCCTGGGATTCCGGTACGCGGAAGGCGAGCCGTGGGTGCTCCGCGATTGCCATTTCACGGTCGAGCCCGGGGAGTCGGTGGCGATCACCGGCGCCTCGGGCAGCGGCAAGACCACGCTGGTCAAGCTTTTGCTGGGCTTGCTGGCGCCCACCGAAGGCGGCGTCCGCGTCGGTGGCGTGGCGCTCGCACGCCTCGGGATGCGCAACTACCGGGCCATGGTGGGCGCGGTGATGCAGGAGGACCAACTGTTCGCCGGCTCGGTGGCGGAGAACATCGCCTTCGGCGACGACGCGGTCGACGCCGCCCGGGTCGAGGCCGCCGCGCGCCTGGCCGCGATCCACGACGAGATCGCGGCGATGCCCATGGGCTACCACAGCCTGGTCGGCGACCTGGGCACCACGCTTTCCGGCGGCCAGAAGCAGCGGGTGCTGCTGGCCCGCGCGCTGTACCGCAAGCCTCGGATCCTGTTCCTGGACGAAGCCACCAGCCACCTGGACGTCGATCGCGAGCAACGGGTGAACGCGGCCGTGCGGGGCATGAAGCTGACGCGCCTGATCATCGCCCACCGGCCCGAGACCATCGCGTCCGCGGACCGCGTGCTGGTCATGGAGGGCGGCCGGATCGTGCGGGAATTCCGGCCCCCGCGACCCTCGCCGGGCGCGGCGAAGGCGGTGCCGCCGCTGCCGCCCGCGGTGGCCGAGGCCTGAACCGCCCCGGCGGCCGGGACCGCCCCGCGCCCCGGCACCCCGGCCCGCGGGGTAAACTAGCCTCCTTTTCCCGGCAACCACCCCTCGATGAGCCACTACGAAGGCGACGTCCAGAGCCCCGGCGCGGCCCGCTACGCCATCCTCGCCAGCCGCTGGAACCCGCGCATCACCGATGCCCTGGTCGACGGCGCGCGCAAGGCCTTCGCCGCCAACGGCGTGCCCGAGGCCAGCGTGGACGTGATCCGCGTGCCTGGCGCCTGGGAGCTGCCGGTCGCCGCCGCCAATGCCATCGACCGCCTGGGCTACGCCGGCATTGTCGCGCTTGGCTGCGTGGTGCGCGGCGACACCCGCCACTTCGAGCAGGTCTCCGACGAGTGCGCCCGCGGCCTGATGCGCGTCGCGCTCGACACCGGCGTGCCGGTGGCCAACGGCGTGCTGGCGGTGGACGACTACGCGCATGCCGAGGCCCGCGCCGGCGGCAACCACGGCAACAAGGGCGAGGAAGCCGCCCTGGTCATCATCGAGATGGCGAACCTGATCGGAAAACTCGCATGAAGCACTCCCGCCCCGACGGCGTCGACCCGCACGCGCGCTCGCGCGCCCGCCGCCGCGCGCTGCAGGCGATCTACGCCTGGCAGATGTCGCACACCGCCATCAACAAGGTCATCGACCAGTTCCAGAACGAGCAGGACATGGAAGTGGCCGACACCGAGTACTTCGAGGACCTGGTGCGCGGCGTCGAGGCCAACCTCGGCACGCTCGACCAGGCCCTGTCCGCCTACCTCGACCGCGACATCGCCCAGGTCGATCCGATCGAGCGCGCGGTGCTGCGCATCGCCGCCTACGAGCTGCGCCACCGCATCGACGTGCCGTATCGCGTGGTGATCAACGAAGCCATCGAGACCACCAAGCGCTTCGGCTCCGAGCACGGCCACACCTTCGTCAACGGCGTGCTCGACCATGCCGCCGCCGCCTGGCGCCCGGCCGAGGCGCAGGCCCCGCGTCGCGGCTGATGCCGGGCGAATTCGACCTTATCGACCGCATCCGCGCCCGCGCGGGGCGTCGCCCCGACGTGGTGCTGGGCATCGGCGACGACGCCGCGGTGCTGCGGGTGCCGCCCGGGCACGACCTGGTGGTGACCAGCGACACCCTGGTGGCCGGCGTGCATTTCCCCGCCGAAACCAGCGCCGCCGACCTCGGCTGGAAAGCGCTGGCGGTGAACCTGAGCGACCTCGCCGCGATGGCCGCAACGCCGGCCTGGTGCACGCTGGCGCTGACGCTGCCGGACGCCGACGCCGGCTTCGTCGATGCCTTCCTCGATGGCTTCCTTGAACTGGCCGACGAACTTGGCGTCAGCCTGGTCGGTGGCGACACCACCGGCGGCCCGCTCTCGATCACCGTCACCGCGCACGGCCTGGTGCCTGCCGGCGAAGCGCTGCGCCGCGACGGCGCGCGCGCCGGCGACGAAGTCTGGGTCACCGGCACGCTCGGCGACGCGGCCGGCGCGCTGGCGCAGTGGCGCGCGGGCGGGCCGTTCTCGGCCAAGCTGCGGTATCGCCTCGACCGGCCGACGCCGCGCGTCGCGGCCGGGCAGGCGCTGCGCGGCCTGGCCACCGCCGGCATCGACCTCAGCGACGGCCTCGCCGCCGACCTCGGCCACGTGCTGCGCGCCAGCGGCGTCGGCGCGCGCATCGACCTGGGCCGGCTGCCGACCTCGCGCACGCTGGCCGATCATTTCGACGAAGCGCGGCGCTGGCCGCTGCAGCTTTCCGGTGGCGATGACTACGAGCTGTGCTTCACCGCGCCGGCCTCGGCGGCCTTCGCGATCGAGCAGGCGCTGGCGGCGTGCGGCGTGTCCGCCACCGTGGTGGGCCAGGTGCAGGCGGGCGCGGGCCTCGCGTTCATGACGCCGGAGGGCGAGGATTACGCGCCGGCGCAGGCCGGCTTCCAGCATTTCCAGGGAGTGCACTGATGGCCGTGCTGCCCGTGGGCACCCGTCGCCGGCTGATGAAGCATCCGCTGGGCTGGGTCGCCGCCGGCTTCGGCGCCGGCTTCGCGCCGCGGGCGCCGGGCACGGTCGGCAGCCTCGCGGCGCTGCTGCCCTGGTGGTTCTTCCTGCGCGACCTGTCGCTGCCGGTGTATCTCGCGGTGCTCGCGGTCGGCTTCGGCGTCGGCGTGTGGGCCTCGCACTGGGCCATCCGCGAGACGAAGATCGAAGATCCCTCGCTGGTGGTGTGGGATGAGTACGTCGGCATGTGGATCGCGCTGCTGATGCTGCCCGCGGGCTGGCCGTGGGTGCTGGCGGCCTTCGTGCTGTTCCGCGCCTTCGACATCGCCAAGCCCTGGCCCGTGGGCTGGGCCGACCGCAAGCTGCATGGCGGCTTCGGCGCCATGCTCGACGACGCGCTGGCCGGGCTGTGGGCGCTGGGCCTGCTGCAGCTGGCTGCCTTCCTCCTTCGCTGACGACGCGCGCAGGAAAACTCCCACCCCTTGGAGGTGCCGCGGCTGATGCCGGGGCGCGGCCTGTCGTGGGACAACGTGGCCTTCTTCCTTCCGGCTGATAAGGCAATGCGGACCTCGCGTCGGTGCAGTCCACGCAAGCAAGTGGCAGGCCAGTACCCGCGGGCCCGGCATCGGACCACGCCGCGGCGGGTCGTTGGCGGGCATCCGCGGCGCGTCGCCTCGGGTGTGATGGGGTCGCCTGCAGCACGCAGGCTTGACTGGAGTCACCCATGAACACGATGTCCCTTTCGCAGATGCAGCAGGTCGGCGGTGGCAACACCGGCACCCTGCTCAAGGTGGCGGCTTTCCTGTGGAGCCACCGCGAGACCCTGTCCAACATCGCGTCCGAAGCCGCCATCGAGATGGCCGACCTCGACGCCGAATGCGGCAAGCCCTGAGGAGAACGCCATGAACACACTCGATCTGCATCAGTGCGCGATGGTGGCCGGCGGTGAAGGCGGCAGCGTCGAAGGCGCGGCCGGCAGCGCCATCGGCAAGGCCCTGCACGGCCTGGGCTCGAAGGAAGGCGCGATCGGCGGCCTGATCTCGCCGGTCGGCGCGATCATCGGCGCGATCATCCACTTCAACAACAACCACTGACCTGGCCCGCGGTCCGGCGGCCCGCCACGGGGTCGCCGGATCCGGCCGGCGTCGCCAATGGAGGACGACATGGAAAGAACGCACCGGATCTCGCGCCGCCAGGCGCTGTGGGTGGGCGGCCTCGCGGCCCTGCTGGCGATCGGCTGGTTCGGCCGGGATTCGCTCTGGCGGGTCGCGCAGGCGGCCTCGTCGGAAATGACGCGCCTGGCAGCGGAGTGTCGCCAGCCCTGATGGGCCCGGGACTTCCTTCGCATCGCGGGTCCGCGGTACGCGCATCGCGCGGCGGACCCAGCGCATGCCGCCCATGGCGAGCGTGCCGAGCGTGCCGAGCGTGCCGAGCGTGCCGAGCGTGCCGAGCGTGCCGAGCGTGCCGAGCGCGCCGCGTCAGGCGGGCGGCAGCACCTTGCCGGGATTCAGGATGCCGTCCGGGTCGAACTGCGACTTGATCGCTCGCATCATCGCCACGGTGGGCGGCGTCAGCGAACGCACCAGCAGGTCGCGCTTCACCAGGCCAATGCCGTGCTCGCCCGACACCTGGCCGCCCAGCGCGATCACGGCGTCGAACACCGCTTCCAGCGCGGCCCCGGCACGCGCGGTTTGGGCGTCGTCGGCGGGGTCGTAGAGGATGTTCACGTGCAGGTTGCCGTTGCCGGCGTGGCCGAAGCTGACGATGGCCAGCTGCTGTTCGGCGGCGGCGCGGCGCACGGCGGCCACCAGGTCCGGGATGCGCGACACCGGCACCACCACGTCCTCGTTGATCTTGCCCGGTGCCAGCGTGCGCAGGGCAGGGGACAGCGCCTTGCGCGCGGCCCACAGCTTCTCGCGCGCAGCCTCGTCGGGCGCGCTGGCCACGCCCAGGCAGCCGGGCCCGGCGGCGGCGGCCGACAGCGCGGCCACGGCGGCATCCAGCACGGCGTCGTCGCCGTCGGCCTCGATCATGAGCAGTGCGCCGGCCGGCGGCAGCTCGGCGCCGCCGACCTCGCGCGCCAGACGCACGCAGTCGCCGTCCATGAACTCGAGCATCGAGGGCGTCACCGGCTGCGCCATCAGGCGCGCGACCGCGGCGGCGGCGCTTTCCACGTCCGCGTAGAGCGCCCGCAGCGCGCGCCGGCGCGGCGCGACCGGCGTCAGCCTCAGCGTGGCCTCGACGACCAGCGCCAGCGTGCCCTCGGAGCCGATCAGCAGCCGCGACAGGTCGTAGCCACTGGCGCCCTTGGTGGTGCCGGCGCCGAAGCGCACGAGCTCGCCGGTGCCGGTCACGGCGACCAGGGCCAGCACGTTGTCGCGGGTCGCGCCGTACTTCACCGCGCGCGGCCCGCCGGCATTGCAGGCCAGGTTGCCGCCGATGCTGCAGAAGCCGGCGCTGGTCGGGTCCGGTGGCCAGAACAATCCGTGCGGCGCCAGCGCGGCCTGCAGGTCGCCGTTGAGCAGCCCCGGCTCGACCACCGCCACGCGATCCCCGGGGCGGATGTCGAGCACGCGGTTCATGCGCTCGAACGAAACCACCAGCGCATCCTCGCCCGGCACGCTCGCGCCGGTGGTGTTGGTGCCGCGCCCGCGCGCCACGATCGGCATCCGCGCCTCGCGGCAGAGCCGCACGATCGCCTGCACCTGCTGCGCGCTGGTCGGCAGCGCCACCGCCAGCGGCAGCCCCTGGCGGCGGGAGTTGTCGTAGCCGTAGGCCAGGCGCTCGGCGGCATCCAGCAGCAGGCCGTCCGGGCCCAGCAGTTGGCGCAGGGCGTCGGCGGTGTCTGGGGCGAGTTCGCGCGGCATGGGTCGATTCTAGCCCGGCGGGCGCGCCGATCCGCGGCGGCTAGACGTCGTCCAGCGTGAAGGCGCCGCGCTGCCAATCCAGGGCGAGCGCGTCGGGCCCGTCATCGGCCGACACCACGTCGAGCCGGCAAGGCCGCGCCGCCAGCGCCGGCCGCGCCGCCAGCCAGGCGAGGGCCGCGCGCACCATGCGTTGCCGCTTGCGCCGATCGACCGAATCGAAGCCGTCGCCGTAGCGGCCATTCCGCCGCAGGCGCACTTCGACGAACACGATGGTTTCGCCGTCGCGCATCACCAGGTCGAGTTCGCCAACCTTGAAGCGGGCGTTCCGGGCCAGCAGCTGCAGGCCGGCGGCTTCGAGGTGGCGCAGGGCCGCGGCTTCCGCCGCGGCGCCGAGGGCTTGCCGGTCAGGGCGCGCCGGCATCGGGCAGCAGCGCGCCGTCCAGCGCAGGCCGCGAACGGCCGCCGCTGAACACCGCCCACGCCGGGCGGCGCTGCACCAGGCCGAAGCCATCGACCTGCAGCTCGCCGGTGGCGCCGCGCAGCTGCGCGGCCGGATCACGCGCGAGCATGTCGGCGTAAGCCGCGAGCTTCCAGGCATCCAGGCCGAAGGCGAACAGGCGCGCGCCGCCGCCCTGCGCGGTCGGCAGCGTGCGGCCCAGCGCCTCCGCGTCGGGCAGGCCGCCGCGCAGGCCGAGCAGCCAGGGCAGCTCGGGGTATTCGATGCCGTCGAGCTCCACGTCCATGCGCAGGTTGGCGCCGGAGAGGATCAGCGAGGTGGCGACGCGCGCCACGCCCATCATCCCGGCCGAATCCATCTGGCTGGCGAGCAGCCGCGCCTGCGCCGCGCGCAGCGGCTGGAACACGCCGTCGGGTCGGCCGCCCGCCAGCGCCTGCTGCAGCGCCGGCACGTAGTCGGGGTTGGCATCGCTGACGACCACTTCGGCGATCACCTCGCCGCCGCCGGCGCGCAGCCGCTCGCGGAAGCTCGCCAGCGCACGGTTCGCGCTTTCATCGGCCTGCGTGACCACCAGGATGCGGCGCATGCCGCGGTCCAGCAGGCGCTCCGCGGCGGCCACGCCCTCGTCTTCCGGCGCGAGCGCGAAGGTGGTGCTGCCCGGCGGCGGCGCGATGCTGCCGCGGTTGAGTGCGACCACCGGCAGTTCGAGCTCCGGCAGCGAGAACAGCGCGTCGACCTGGTCGCGGCCCAGCGGCCCGACGATCATCTGCGCGCCGTCGGCCTGCGCCTGCACCAGCGCACCGCGCACGCCTTCGGTGCCCGCGGTGTCGTAGAAACGGAGCTCCGGACGCCGGCGGTTCTCGCCGTAATAGCCAGCCAGCAGGCCATCGCGCACGCTCTGGCCGGCGGCCGCGAGCGGACCGCTGAGCGGCAGCAGCGCGGCGAGGCGCTCCGGCGGACGGTAGCCGTCGCGTTCGGCCGGCGGCAGCGCTTCCATGCCGGGGGCCGAGGCGCTGCGGTCGTAGGGCCGCGGCAGCGGCAGGCCGCGCCGGGTCAGCGCGCGCCCGGCGTAGAGGTACAGCGGATGCCCGACCGGCAGCGCCGCGCTGCCGGCGGCGAGGGCGTCGTCGGGCAGGGCGCGCAGCAGTTCGTCGATGCGGCGCAGGTTGTCGATGCGTGCCGCGCGATCCAGCGACTCATTCATCCAGGCCCGCTCGCCGGCGGCCTCGAAGCTGCGCCCGGCGGCCTCGAGCGAAGCCGCGCGCGCGGCATGCCAGCGCGCCCGCAGCGGCGACGGCACCGACTCGCGCGACTGCGCCAGCCGGGCCAGCGCCGGTGCGTGGCGGCCGGCGGCGACGTCGAGTTCGGACGCCAGCAGGTCGTGCAGGAAGGCGTCGCGGCCCTCGAGCCGGCGACGGTTGGACTGCGCCAGCGACTGCGCCGCGGCGCCCGGGTCGCCCGCCAGCCAGTACTGGTCGGCGGCGCGCAGCCAGCTGCGCTCGCGGGCACTGCCGCGCGCGGCGCCAGCTTCGGCGGCGTAGGCGCGGGCGGCCTCGAGGTGTCGACCCTCTTCGGCCAGGCGCGCCGCGGGGGTGGCGGCGGCGGGTTCGCCCACCGGCGCGGCGGGCGTGACGGCCACGCTGGCGCAGCCGGAAACCAGGGCAAGGGCCAACAGCAGGAGAGCGGATCGCAGCATGGTCGGGGGTCCAGTGGATGAAGCCGCTAAGATGATACCCCGGTGCACAAGGAGGGCGCGGTCATGGCAACGACCCGGGCGGGGACGCTTTACGTGGTGGCGACGCCGATCGGCAACCTGGGCGACCTGGGCGCGCGGGCGCGCGAAGTGCTGTCCTCGGTGGATGCGATCTGCGCCGAGGACACCCGCCACACGCGGCAGATGCTGGTGGCGCTGGGCATCGAGCGCCCGCTGCTGGCGCTGCACGAGCACAACGAAGGCGAAATCGCCTGGAAACTGGTGGAGCGCCTGCGCGCGGGCGACCGCCTGGCGCTGGTGTCCGACGCCGGCACGCCGCTGGTCAGCGATCCCGGCTATCGCCTGGTGCGCGAGGTGCGTGCCGCAGGCCTCGCGGTCAGCCCGATCCCCGGCGCCTGCGCCGCGATCGCGGCATTGTCGGTAGCCGGCATCCCCAGCGACCGCTTCTGTTTCGAAGGTTTCCTGCCGGCCAAGGCCTCGGCGCGACGCGAGCGCCTGGCCGCGCTGGCGAGGGAAACGCGCACCCTCGTGTTCTACGAAAGCTCACACCGCATCGAGGAAAGCCTCGCAGACCTGGTCGCGGCGTTTGGCGCCGATCGCGAAGCCGTCCTCGCACGCGAACTGACGAAATTGTTCGAAACGGTGCTGGGCGACACGCTGGAAGGCATCGCCGCGAAGGTCGCGGCCGACGACAACCAGCGCAAGGGCGAATTCGTGCTCGTCGTCCGCGGCTGCGAGGACGACACCGCCGCCCGCTTGCTCGAGGGCCAGCGCCTGTACGCCAAACTCGCCGAGCACCTCAAACCCTCGGTCGCCGCCAAACTCGCCGCCGACCTCAGCGGCGCCCCCCGCAAATCCCTGTACGGCGGGGGTGAGGGCTAGAAGCGCTTGGCCACGGATGAACACGGAAAAAGGCACAGCCACGGATAAACACGGATAAAGCATTTGGAAGTGGTTCTCGGCAGCACAGGCCGCTTTGCTCGATTGGAACGAGCCACAGCCATTCGCCGCGAACCACTCCCGCTTCGCTCTATCTGTGTTTATCCGTGGCTGTGCCTTTTTCCGTGTTCATCCGTGGCCAATCTTCTTCCCCCAGCCCGCCCGGAAGCATGAGAGAATCCGCGGTGGCGGAGTCGGCCGAGGCAGTCGCGTCGCAGCAATGCGCCGAGGAAAGTCCGGGCTCCACAGAGCAGGGTGCCAGGTAACGCCTGGGCGGCGTGAGCCGACGGAAAGTGCAACAGAAAACAAACCGCCGAACGGCCCGCAAGGGTGCGTGGTAAGGGCGAAACGGTGGGGTAAGAGCCCACCGCCCGGGGGGACAACGCCCCGGGGCACGGCAAACCCCACCCGGAGCAAGACCAAATAGGGGTGCTATGGCATGGCTCGTGCCGCACCCGGGTTGGTTGCTTGAGGCCTGCGGCGACGCAGGTCCCAGAGGAATGACTGTCCACGACAGAACCCGGCTTAATGGCCGGCTCCGCCACTTCCTCCCCCGTTCCACCCCCGTTTGCGCAGATCCCCCGGGCCCGGCCCCCGGGGCGGGCGGTCGTGGCTCCCGCCGGGCCTGGCCGGCGGTTTTGTATAGCGGCTCACAGGTTTGGATCAAATCCATGTGAAACAACACTTGCCCAATGGTTCTTAAACAAGACTCTCAAGTTTCGCGCAAAGTCTTGATCCGCCTAGCGAATTTCCCCTGTTTTTGTCCTTGACAGCCCCCGGGGGCAGGACTAACGTGGGCTTCTGAGGGAAATCCGGGTTTTTAGTGGGTTTCGGTGGATAAGGGCTGATCCGAACTGATGTTCCAGGGCGAAACCGCAATCACGATCGACGACAAGGGCCGTCTGGCGATTCCCACCGCCTACCGGGACCTCGTCGCGCGCGCCTGCGCCAATCGCCTGGTCGTCACCTACAACCCCTACGAAGCCGGCTGCCTGTGGCTGTACCCGGAAGCGGCCTGGGAAAAGGTCCGCGACCAGGTCAACGCCCTGCCCAACGCCAAGCGCGTGCACCGCAACCTGCAGCTGAAGCTGGTCGGCGCCGCCACCGTGGTCGAGCCCGACGGCAGCGGCCGCGTGCTGCTGCCGGCCAGCCACCGCAACGCGGCGGGCATCGAGAAGAAAGCGGTGCTGCTCGGCATGGGCGGCAAGTTCGAATTGTGGAGCGAGCAGGCGCACCTCGCGCAGATCCGTCAAACCATCGGGGAAGACGAGATCAGCGAGGACATGCTCGACCTCAGGCTGTGACGGACATGGCCGGGATGCGGGAAGGCACGCAGCCCAGCCATCTCCCGGTGATGTTCGGGCAGGCCCTGGACGGGCTGCGTGTGCTCAGGGATGGCAGGTATCTGGATGGCACGTTCGGGCGTGGTGGCCACGCACGCGGCGTGCTCGACCGGCTGGGGCCGGATGGACGGCTGTTGGTGATGGACAAGGACCCGGAAGCGATCGCCACCGCCCACGCGCTTGCCAGCGCGGACGCGCGCGTCCGCGTGCGCCGCGGCTCCTTCGCCGGCCTGGCCCACTGGGATGAAACCGCCGGCGGCCTCGACGGCGTGTTCATGGATCTCGGCGTGTCCTCGCCGCAGCTCGACGTCGCCGAGCGCGGCTTCAGTTTTTCCAAGGACGGCCCGCTGGACATGCGCATGGACCCGGAGTCGGGCGAGAGCGCCGCGAACTGGCTGGCCCGCGCCGACGAGCGCGAGATCGCCGACGTGCTCTGGACCTACGGCGAGGAAAAGCTCAGCCGCAAGATCGCCCGCACCATCGTTGCCCGCCGCGACGAGGCCCCGCTGCTGCGTACCGCCCAGCTGGCCGAGCTGATCGCCTCGGTGGTCGGCCGCGGCGACAGCAAGATCCATCCCGCCACCCGCAGCTTCCAGGCCATCCGCATCTTCATCAACCGCGAGCTCGAGGACCTCGAGCGCGGGCTGGACGCGGCGCTCGAGCGCCTCAAGCCCGGCGGCCGCCTGGTCGTGATCAGCTTCCACTCGCTGGAAGACCGCATCGTCAAGCAGTTCATCGCCCGCCACGCCAAGGCGCCCCCGGGCAACCGCCGCATGCCGGTCGAGCAGGACTTCACGCCGGTGCTGCGCGACGTCAGCGGCGCCCTGCGCGCCGAATCGGATGAAACCGCCACCAACCCGCGCGCCCGCAGCGCCGTGATGCGCGTGGCCGAGAAGCTGCCGGCCGCGGGGGCGAGCGCATGAGCCCGCGCCTGTTCGCCCTGCTGCTGATGGTGGTCGCAGTGCTCTCGAGCGCGGTCGCGGTGGTGTACTCGCGCCACCTGCACCGCCAGGCCTACATCGCGCTGTCCACGCTCGAGCACGAGCGCGACGAGCTCAACATCGAGTTCGGCCGCCTGCAGCTTGAGCAGGCCACCTGGTCCGAGGCCAACCGCATCGAGCAGGTCGCCGGCACCCGCATCGGCATGAAGTACCCGACCGAGGCCGACATCGTGGTGCTGCAGCCATGAAGCTCCAGCGCAGCAGCTACAGCCTGCGCCACCGCCTGGTGGCGGTCGGCGTCGTGATGGGCCTGTTCGGCGCGGTGCTGGTGGCGCGCGCGGCGCACCTGCAGCTGATCAACCCCGAGTTCTACCAGCAGCAGGGCGACGCCCGCTTCCTGCGCGAAGTGCCGATCCCGACCTCCCGCGGCATGATCACCGATCGTAACGGCGAACCGCTGGCGGTGTCGTCGCCGGTCGAGTCGGTGTGGGTGAACCCGCAGGAGCTGCTGCAGCATCCCGACCGCCTGCCCGAGCTGGCCGATGCGCTCGGCATCCCGCGCGAAGTGCTGCTGCAGCGCGTGACCCAGCGCGCGCACAAGGAATTCCTGTACCTGCGCCGGCACATGAACCCGGACCTGGCCGCCGAAGTCACCGACCTCGGCATCCCGGGCGTGTATTCGCAGCGCGAGTTCCGTCGCTTCTACCCGCACGGCGAGGTGATGGCGCACGTGCTGGGCTTCACCAACATCGACGACCACGGCCAGGAAGGCCTGGAGCTGGCCTTCGAGGACTGGCTGACCGGCACCGAGGGCGCCCAGCAGGTGATCCGCGACCGCCGCGGCCGCGTGGTTGAGAACGTGGACCTGATCAAGGCCGCCGAACCCGGCCGCGACCTGATGCTGTCGATCGACCGCCGCATCCAGTACCTCGCCTACCGCGAGCTGAAGGCGGCGCTGATCGAGCATGGCGCCAGCGCCGGCTCGATCGTGGTGCTGGACGTGCCGACCGGCGAGATCCTCGCCATGGTCAACCAGCCCTCGTACAACCCGAACGCGCGCGAATCCGCCACCACCGACGCCCAGCGCAACCGCGCCGTCACCGACGTGGTCGAGCCGGGCTCGGTGATGAAGACGCTGACCTTCGCGGCGGCGCTCGAGAGCGGCAAGTTCACCCCGGAAACCCCGATCGAAACCGCGCCGGGCTACATGACCCTGGCCGGCGGCCACCAGATCCGCGACTTCCGCAACTACGGCACGCTGACCCTCACCGGCGTGCTGACCAAGAGCTCGAACCTCGGCGCCACCCTGGTGGCCCAGCAGCTGAGCAACGAGCACCAGTTCGACATCTACCACCGCTTCGGCCTCGGCCAGGTCACCGGCAGCGGCTTCCCGGGCGAATCCTCGGGCGTGCTGCGCGGGCCGAACGTCTGGGGCCCGGCCGAGAAGGCGACCATCAGCTACGGCTACGGCCTGTCGGTGACGCCGCTGCAGCTGGCGCGCGCCTACGCCGCGATCGGCAACGGCGGCCGCATCAACGAAGCCACCTTCGTGAAGGGCGCCAACGCGTCCAGCCAGCAGGTGGTCGACCCGGCCATCGCCGCGCAGCTGATGCAGATGATGGAAACCGTGACCGGCCCGGAAGGCACGGCGCGTCGCGCCGCGGTGCTGGGCTACCGCGTTGCCGGCAAGACCGGCACCTCGCGCAAGGCCAGCGCCGGCGGCTATGCCGCCGAGCGCTACGTGGCGGTGTTCGTCGGCCTGGTGCCGGCCAGCAAGCCGCGCTTCGCCATGGCCGTGGTGCTCCACGACCCGCAGGGCGACGAGTACGGCGGCGGCGCGGTGTCGGCGCCGATCTTCCACAACGTGATGGACGGCGCGCTGCGCCTGATGGATGTGCCGCCGGACAACATCGAGCAGTGGTTCGCCGAGCAGGCGCGCAAGACCGCGCCGCGCGCCGCGGTCGCGGCCGCGCCGGTCCAGGCGCCGGCCGCGCTGCCGGTCGGCGGCGATGACGCGGGGGCGCTGCGATGAGCCGCGCCATGCCGCTGCACGAGCTGCTGCAGGGCGAGCCGGCGCTGCCGGCGTCGTTCAATCCGGTGCTGCGCGGCCTCACCGCCGACAGCCGCGCGCTGCGCGCGGGTGACGCCTTCATCGCCCTGGCCGGTGCCACCACCCACGGCCTGCGCCACGCCGGCCAGGCGCGCGCGGCCGGGGCCAGCGTGATCCTGTTCGAACCGCCGGCGCCCGCGGGCGAGGCGGCCGGCGACGACGCCGTGGCCGTGCCCGGCCTTCGCGCGCGCCAGGGCGAACTGGCCGACCGCTTCTACGGCGCACCCTCGCGCGCGCTGGCCGTGGCCGGCGTCACCGGCACCAACGGCAAGACCTCGACCGTGCAGCTGCTCGCGCAGGCGCTGACGCTCGGCGGCGGCGTCGCCGGCAGCATCGGCACGCTCGGCGCGGGCCTGCATGGCCAGCTGGTCGCCGGCGAGCGCACCACGCCCGACGTGATCGCCGTGCACCGCCTGCTGGCCGAGATGCGCGACGCCGGCGCCACCCACGTGGCGATGGAAGTCTCGTCGCATGCGCTGGAGCAGGGGCGGGTGGATGCGGTCGCGTTCCGCATCGCCGTGTTCACCAACCTCACCCGCGACCACCTCGATTTCCACGGCAGCATGGAAGCCTACGGCGCCGCCAAGGCGCGCCTGTTCGACTGGCCGACCCTGCAGGCGGTGGTGGTGAATCTCGACGATGCCTTCGGCCCCGGCCTGCTGGCGCGCGCGCCCGCCGCGGCCCGCCGCATCGGCCTGAGCTCGCGCGGCCAGGCCGGCGCCACGCTGCGCGCGGAAAACGTGGCGCTGGCGCCGGAAGGCCTGCGCTTCGACCTGGTGGAAGGCGAAGCGCGCCTGCCCGTGGCCTCGGCGCTGCTGGGTCGCTTCAACGTCGACAACCTGCTGGCCGTGGCCGGCGCGCTGCGTGCGCTCGACTGGCCGCTGGCCGCGGTCGCCGCGATGCTGCCGCGGCTGGCGCCGGTGGACGGCCGCATGAGCCGCGTCGGCGGCCGCGACGGCCAGCCGCTGGTGGTGGTGGACTACGCGCACACGCCCGACGCGCTGGAGCAGGCGCTGGCCAGCCTGCGCGCGCACACGCCCGGCCGCCTGACCTGCGTGTTCGGCTGCGGCGGCGAGCGCGACGCCGGCAAGCGCCCGCAGATGGCGGCCATCGCCGAAGCCGGCGCCGACCGCGTGATCGTCACCGACGACAACCCGCGCCGCGAGGACGGCGACGCCATCGTCGCGCAGGTGCTCGCCGGCTTCCGCGACCGCGCCGGCGTGCAGGTCGAACGCGACCGCGCCCGCGCCATCGCCGCGGCCCTGGCCGGCGCCGGTGCCGGCGACGTGGTGCTGGTGGCGGGCAAGGGCCACGAGCCTTACCAGGAAGTGCAGGGCGTCAAGCATCCGTTCGACGACCTCAAGGTCGCGCGCGCCGCGCTGGAGGCCCGCGCATGAGGCCGGTCCTGCTGTCGCAGGTCGCGCGCTGGGTCGAGGGCCGGCACCTGGGCGCCGACGTCGAAGTGACGTCGGTCGGCACCGACACCCGCACGCTGGCGCCGGGCGGCCTGTTCGTCGCGCTGCGCGGCGAGCGCCACGACGGCCACGACCACGTGCAGCAGGCGCTCGAGCGCGGCGCCGCGGCGCTGCTGGTCCAGCGCGAAGTCGACTGCCCGCTGCCGCAGGTGCTGTGCGCCGACACCCAGGACGCGCTCGGCGAACTCGCCGCCGGCGTGCAGCAGGGCCGCCCCGCCGTGGTGGTCGCCATCACCGGCAGCAACGGCAAGACTTCGGTCAAGACCCTGGTGCTGGCCATCCTGGCGCGCGCCGGCAAGGCATTCGCCAACCCGGGCAACTTCAACAACGAGATCGGCCTGCCGCTGGCCGTGCTGCAGGCGCCGGAAGACGCCCGCTTCGCCATCTACGAGATGGGCGCCGGCCAGCCGGGCGACATCGCCTACCTGGCTTCGATCGCGCCGCCGCAGGTGTCGCTGGTGAACAACATCATGCCGGCCCACCTCGAGCGCATGGGCAGCCTGCTGGGCATCGCCGAGACCAAGGGCGCGATCTACGAGGCGCTGCCCGACGACGGCATCGCCGTGGTGAACGCCGACGACGCCTTCGCGCCCTTCTTCATGCAGCGCATCGGCGCGCGCCGGGTGCTGCGCTTCGGCCTCGAGAACGACGCCGACGTGCGCGCCTCCGCGCTGTCCGGCGATGCCGAGGGCAGCCGCTTCCGCCTGCACACGCCCGCCGGCGACGTGGACGTTTCGCTGCCGCTGGCCGGCCGCCACAACGTGATGAACGCGCTGGCCGCCGCCGCACTGGCGCTGGGCGCGGGCGCGTCGCTCGAGGACATCGCCGCCGGCCTCGCGGGCGCCGCACCGGTGCCGGGCCGGCAGATCCCGCATCGCCTCGCCAGCGGCGCCGTGCTGGTGGACGACAGCTACAACGCCAACCCGGGCTCGGTGGCCGCGGCCATCGCCGCGCTGGCGGGCGCGGGCGGCGAGGCCTGGCTGGTGCTGGGCGACATGAAGGAGCTGGGCGAGGGCGCCGAGCTGCTGCACGCCGACATCGGCGCGCAGGCGCGCCGCGCCGGCATTGCCCGGCTGTGGACGGTCGGCGAACTCAGCGCCCACGCCAGCCGAGCGTTCGGCGACGGCGCACGCCATTTCGCCGACCAGGCCGCGCTGGTCGCGGCGCTGTCGCCCGCGCTGCGCGCGGCCGGTGCCGGCCTGCGCTGCGTGGTGAAGGGGTCGCGCTCGAGCGCGATGGACAAGGTAATGGCCGCGCTGCTGGCCGCCGACCGGCAGGGAGACGCCGACCATGCTGCTTGAACTCGCCCGCTGGCTGCACGAGATGGGCTGGATGCCGCCCCTGTTCGGCTACATCACCTTCCGCGGCATCCTCGGCGCCCTGACCGCGCTGCTGCTGTCGCTGTGGCTCGGCCCGCACGTGATCGCGCGCCTGGCCCAGCTCAAGGGCGGCCAGCCGATCCGCACCGACGGCCCGCAGAGCCACTTCTCCAAGGCCGGCACGCCGACCATGGGCGGCACGCTGATCCTGCTCACGGTCTCGCTGTCCACGCTGATGTGGGCGGACCTGCGCAACAAGTACGTGTGGGTGCTGCTGGCGGTGATGCTGGCCTTCGGCGCCATCGGCTGGCTCGACGACTGGATCAAGATCGTCAGGCGCGACCCCAATGGCCTGAAGTCGCGCCACAAGTACGCGCTGCAGTCGATCTTCGGCCTGGCCGCGGCGCTGTACCTGTACTACACCGCCGACAACGCCAACGCGACCACGCTGTTCCTGCCGCTGCTCAAGGACTTCGCGATCCCGCTGGGCGCGATGTTCGTGGTGATCGCCTACTTCTGGATCGTCGGCTTCTCGAACGCGGTGAACCTCACCGACGGCCTCGACGGCCTCGCCATCATGCCGACCGTGCTGGTCGCGGCGGCGCTGGGCATCTTCGCGTACGCCTCGGGCAACGCGGTGTTCTCGCAGTACCTGCAGATTCCGGCCATCCCGGGCGCGGGCGAGATCACCATCGTCTGCGCGGCGATCGCCGGCGCGGGCCTCGGCTTCCTGTGGTTCAACACCTATCCGGCGATGGTGTTCATGGGCGACATCGGCGCGCTGGCGCTGGGCGCGGTGCTGGGCACGATCGCCGTGATCGTGCGCCAGGAAGCGATCCTGGTGCTGATGGGCGGCATCTTCGTGGTCGAGACGCTGTCGGTGATGATCCAGGTCGCCAGCTTCAAGCTCACCGGCAAGCGCGTGTTCCGGATGGCGCCGATCCACCACCACTTCGAGCTCAAGGGCTGGCCGGAGCCGCGCGTGATCGTGCGCTTCTGGATCATCTCGGTGATGCTCGTCCTCGTCGGTCTCGCGACCCTGAAGGTGCGCTGAGATGATGCAAACCGACCGCAGCCACCAGGCCACCCGCCTCGACGCCATCACCGGGCGCTACGACCCGGTGCTGCTGCTGTTGACGCTGGCCCTGGTCGGCCTCGGCGTGGTGATGGTGGCCTCGAGCTCGATCGCGATCGCGGAAGGGCTCGACGTCGGCCCGTTCCACTTCCTGGTGCGCCACGTGGTCTTCCTGGGCATCGGCGGCGGCCTGGCCTGGGCGCTGATGCGGGTCGAGCTCAAGCTGGTCGAGAAGTACAGCCACCTGCTGCTGGCGCTGTGCTTCGTGCTGCTGCTGATGGTTTTCCTGCCCGGCATCGGCCACACGGTCAACGGCGCCCAGCGCTGGCTCAACCTCGGCGTCTCGAAGTTCCAGGCGGTCGAGGCGGTGAAGCTGATGTTCATCATCTGGCTCGCCAGCTACCTGGTGCGCTACCGCGACGAGATCGCCCAGCAGTGGATGGCGCTGATCAAGCCGCTGGCCATGGCCAGCGTGATCGTCATGCTGCTCCTGCTGCAGCCGGACTTCGGTTCGGCCGCGCTGATGCTGGCGATCACCGGCGGCATGGTCTGGCTGGGCGGCGCGCGCATCCGCAACCTGGTGATCCCGGCGCTGGTGGCGCTGCCGCTGCTGGCCCTGGTCGCGATCGCCGAGCCTTACCGCGTGCGTCGCCTGACCTCGTTCCGCGATCCGTGGGCGGATCCGTTCAACGACGGCTTCCAGCTGACGCAGGCGCTGATCGCGATCGGCCGCGGCGAGTGGTTCGGCGTCGGCCTGGGCGGCAGCGTGCAGAAGCTCTTCTACCTGCCCGAGGCGCACACAGACTTCATCTTCTCGGTGACCGCGGAGGAGCTGGGCTTCGTCGGCTCGTTCGGCATCATCGCGCTGTTCGCGGCCTTCACCTGGCGCGCCTTCGACATCGGCTTCCGCGCGGTGAACATGCGCCGCCACTTCGCCGGCTTCTGCGCCTTCGGCGTCGGGCTGTGGGTGAGCCTGCAGTCCTTCGTCTCGATCGGCGTGAACCTGGGCCTGCTGCCGACCAAGGGCCTGACCCTGCCGCTGATCTCGTCCGGCGGCTCGAGCGTGCTGACCACCTGCATGGCCATCGGCCTGCTGCTGCGCGTGAGCTACGAGCTCGACCGCGCCGAGCGCCAGGTGGCGCGCCTGCGCAGCGGCGACGGCCTGCCCGAGCCGGGCGAGCCGGCGCCGGATGCCGCGCTGCCGCCGCAGTCGCCCGCCGCGCTGGCGCCGGCCGTGGGTCCGCGCGGCTCGCGACACCGCATCGAACCGAAGTTCGGAGCCGTCGCATGAGCGGCCCCGTGCTGATCCTGGCCGGCGGTACCGGCGGCCACATCTTCCCGGGCCTGGCCGTGGCG
Source organism: Arenimonas metalli CF5-1 (assembly GCF_000747155.1). GTDB lineage: Bacteria > Pseudomonadota > Gammaproteobacteria > Xanthomonadales > Xanthomonadaceae > Arenimonas > Arenimonas metalli. Next base: position 49,308 of record NZ_AVCK01000011.1, read on the forward strand.
CAGGCGCTGCGCGCGCGCGACGTGCCGGTGCTCTGGCTTGGCGCCGCGGGCGGCATGGAAACGCGGCTCGTGCCGCAGGCCGGCGTGGCGCTGGAAACCATCGCCATCGGTGGCCTGCGCGGCAAGGGCGCGATGACCCTGCTCAAGGCGCCGTTCGTGCTGGCGCGCGCCTGCTTGCAGGCGCTTTCCGTGCTTCGGCGCGCCAAGCCGCGCGCCGTGGTCAGCTTCGGCGGCTACGCGGCCGGCCCGGGTGGCCTGTGCGCCTGGCTGCTGCGCCGCCCGCTGCTGGTGCATGAACAGAACCGCGCCCCCGGCCTGACCAACCGCGTGCTGGCGCGCGTGGCGCGCCGCGTGCTGTGCGGCTTCCCGGGCAGCTTCCCGGGCCGCGACACCGTCGACGTCGGCAACCCGGTGCGTCCCGCGATCGCCGCGGTGCCGGCGCCGGCCGAGCGATTCGCCGGCCGCAGCGGTCCGGTGCGCCTGCTGGTGCTCGGCGGCAGCCAGGGCGCCTACGCGCTGAACAAAGCGCTGCCGGCCCTGCTTGCGAAGCTTCCGGCCGAACAGCGGCCGACGGTGCGCCACCAGTGCGGCGAGCGCCACGCCGAGGCCTCGCGCCAGGTGTACGCGCAGGCCGGCGTCGCCGCCAGCGTCGAGCCGTTCATCGCCGACATGGCCGAGGCCTATGCCTGGGCCGACCTGGTCGTCTGCCGCGCCGGTGCGCTGACGGTGGCCGAGCTCTGCGCCGCCGGCGTGGGCTCGCTGCTGGTGCCGTTCCCGAAGGCGGTGGACGACCACCAGACCCGCAACGCCGAATTCCTGGTCGAGCGCGGCGCCGCGCGCCTGCTGCCGGAAGGCGAGGGCTTCGACGCACGCCTGCTCGACGCGCTGTCCACGCTGCTCGCCGACGCGCCTGCGCGGCTGGCGATGGCGCAGGCTGCGCGCGCCGCCGCCCGTCCCGACGCCGCCGAGCGCGTCGCCGACCTCGTGCTGCAGGAGGCCCGCGCATGATCCGTCGCCGCCTGCAGGAATCCGGCGACCTGGCCCGCGCCTTCCCGCGCGTGCACTTCATCGGCATCGGTGGCGTCGGCATGAGCGGCATCGCCGAAGTGCTGGTGACGCTGGGCTACCAGGTCTCGGGCTCGGACCAGAACGATTCGGCCGCCACCCGCCGCCTGCTGGCGCTGGGCGCCGCGATCCACCGCGGCCACGCCGCCGGCAACATCGCCGGCGCCGACGTGGTGGTGGTGTCGAGCGCGATCCGCGCCGACAACCCGGAGCTGGTCGCCGCCCGCGCCGAGCGCATCCCGGTGGTGCCGCGCGCGGAGATGCTGGCCGAGCTGATGCGCTTCAAGCGCGGCATCGCGATCGCCGGCACCCACGGCAAGACCACCACCACCTCGCTGGTCGCCAGCGTGCTCAGCGAAGGCGGCCTCGATCCGACCTTCGTGATCGGCGGCCAGCTGCTGTCGGCCGGCGCCAATGCCCGCCTCGGCGGCGGCCAGTGGCTGGTGGCCGAGGCCGACGAGAGCGACGGCAGCTTCCTGCGCCTGAACCCGCTGGTGGCCGTGGTCACCAACATCGACGCCGACCACCTCGAGAACTACGGCGGCGACTTCGAGCGCGTCAAGGCGGCCTTCAACGAATTCCTGCACCGCCTGCCGTTCTACGGCCTGGCCGTGCTGTGCGTGGACGACGCCGAAGTGGCCGCGCTGGCCGCGGAGACGCCGCGCCACCTGGTCAGCTACGGCATCGACCAGCCGGCCGACGTGTTCGCCCGCGACGTGCGCCAGGACGGCGCCTGCATGCGCTTCACCCTGCACCTGCCGGAGAGCGCGCCGCAGGCCGTGACGCTGAACCTGCCGGGCCGCCACAACGTGCTCAATGCGCTGGCCGCGGCTGCCATCGGCTGGCAGCTGGGCGTCGAGCCCGCTGCGATCGCGGCGGCGCTGGAGAAGTTCCAGGGCATCGGCCGCCGCTTCAACCTCAAGGGCGAGCTCGACTTCGGCCGTGGCAAGGCGCTGCTGGTGGACGACTACGGCCACCATCCCAAGGAACTGGAAGCGGTGTTCGCCGCCGCGCGCGGCGGTTGGCCGCAGCGCCGCCTGGTGGTGGCCTTCCAGCCGCACCGCTACAGCCGCACCCGCGACCTGTTCGACGATTTCGCCGCGGTGCTGTCCAGCGCCGACGCGGTGCTGCTCACCGACGTGTACCCGGCGGGCGAGCCGCCGATCGCCGGCGCCGATGCCAAGGCGCTGGCGCGCGCGATCCGCGCCCGCGGCCGCATCGACCCGGTGCTGGCCGGCGCCGCGCGCGAGCTGCCGGGTGTGCTCGCCGACGTGCTGCACGACGGCGACCTGCTGCTGGTGATGGGCGCGGGCGACATCGGCCACGTCGCCGCCGACCTGGCCCTGCATGGTTTGAATGGAGAAACCAAGGCATGACGCCGATCCCCGCCCCGCGCGTGAACGATCCCAAGGCCTTCGGCCGCGTCGCCGTGCTGATGGGCGGCACCAGCGCCGAGCGCGAGGTGTCGCTCGAATCCGGCCGCAACGTGCTCGAGGCGCTGCGCGCCCGCGGCGTCGACGCGCAGCCGGTGGACGGCATCCCGGCCCTGCTCGAGGCGCTGCTGGCCAAGCGCTTCGACCGCGTGTTCAACATCCTGCACGGCAACAAGGGCGGCGGTGAAGACGGCACCCTGCAGGGCCTGCTCGAGGCGCTGCGCGTGCCCTACACCGGCTCGGGCGTGCTGGGTTCGGCGCTGGGCATGGACAAGATCCGCACCAAGCAGGTCTGGCTGTCGCTGGGCCTGCCGACGCCGCGCTACGCGCGCCTGGCGCCGGGCGCCGATGTGGTCGAGGCCGCCCGCGCGCTGGGCCTGCCGGTGATCGTCAAGCCGTCCTGCGAAGGCTCGAGCGTCGGCGTCTCGCGCGTGTTCGACGAGGCCGGCCTGGCCGCCGCGGTCGACCTGGCCGCGCGCTACCCGGGCGAACTGCTGATGGAGCAGATGATCGTCGGCGGCGAGTACACGGTCGGCATCCTCGGCGACGTGGCCCTGCCGAGCATCCGCATCGTGCCGGCCGGCGAGTACTACGACTACCACGCCAAGTACGTGGCCGAGGACACCCAGTACCTGTGCCCGGGCCTGGACGGCGAGGCCGAAGCCGCGATCCGTTCGCTCGCGTTGTCGGCATTCCGCGCCGCCGGCTGCACCGGCTGGGGCCGCGTCGACGTGATGCGCGACGCCGCCGGGAACAACTACCTGCTCGAAGTGAACACCGCGCCGGGCATGACCAGCCACTCGCTGGTGCCCAAGGCCGCCGGCCAGGTCGGCATCGGCTTCGAGGAACTGTGCTGGCGCGTGCTCGAGACCAGCCTGCCGCCGGGGGACGCGACGCCGTGAACGCCCTGCTGCGCGTCATCGCCTGGACCCTGGCCATCGCCCTCGTGGCGCTGCCGGTGGTCGCCGTGCTCAACGGCTGGATCGCCGGCGAGCGCTGGCCGATGCGCAAGCTGGCGGTGACCGGTGAGTTCGCCCAGGTGGACGAGGCGGCGGTGCGCGAGGCGGTGCTGCCGCTGGTGCAGCGCGGCTTCTTCGCGGTGGACCTGGACCAGGTGCGCGACGCCGTCGCCGGCCTGCCCTGGGTGGAGCGGGTGGAGGTGCGCAAGCGCTGGCCGGACAGGCTGGAAGTGAGCCTGACCGAACACACGCCGGTGGCGCGCTGGCCCGACGGCCGCCTGCTGTCCGAGGAAGGCAAGCTGTTCGCGGCGCCCGAGGGTGCCGGCGCCGGCCTGCCGCTGTTCGAGGGCCCCGAAGGCCGCGCCAGCGAGCTGATGTCCTTCCACAGCCTGGCCCGCCCGCTGTTCCTCACCGTCGGCGCCAAGGTCGAATCGGTGCAGCTCAGCGCGCGCGGCAGCTGGAGCCTGGAGCTCGACGACGGCACCGCGGTCGAAGCCGGCCGCGGCGACCCGCAGGCGCGCCTGGCCCGCTTCGCGCGCCTGCTGCCGAAGCTGCGCGACAACGACCCGCGCGTGCTCGTGCGCGCCGACCTCCGCTACACCAACGGCTTCACCTTGGTCTGGGGCGATCCGCCGCCGGCCACCCCGAACGACACGGAGGCGACGCCCGGCGACGCCCCCGCCGGCACGCAGGAAGGAAACGCATGAACCGCAAAGGCGACAAGTCGCTGATCGTCGGCCTCGACATCGGCACCTCCAAGGTCACCGCCCTGGTGGGTGAATACTCGCCCGGCCACGAGATCGAGGTGATCGGCATCGGCTCGCACGAGTCGCGCGGCATGAAGCGCGGCGTGGTGGTGGACATCGAGTCCACCGTGCAGTCGATCCAGCGCGCGGTGGAAGAGGCCGAGCTGATGGCCGGCTGCGAAATCCGCTCCGTCTACGCCTCGATCACCGGCAGCCACACCCAGTGCCGCAACTCGCCGGGCATCGTGCCGGTGGCCGGCGGCGAAGTGACCTATGCCGACCTCGACCGCGTGCTCGAGGCCGCCAAGGCCGTCGCCGTGCCGGCCGACCAGAAGATCCTGCACGCCATCGCGCAGGAATACATCGTCGACAACTCGCAGGAAGGCATCCGCAACCCGGTGGGCATGAGCGGCGTGCGCCTGGAAGTGCGCGCGCACCTGGTCACCGGCGCCCAGTCGGCCGCCAGCAACGTCATGAAGTGCGTGCAGCGCTGCGGCCTGCAGGTGGACGACCTGATCCTGAGCTCGCTGGCCTCCAGCACCGCGGTGCTGACCACCGACGAGAAGGAGCTGGGCGTGGTGCTGGTGGACATCGGCGCCGGCACCACCGACATCGCGGTGTTCGTGCAGGGCGCGATTCGTCATTCCGCCTCGCTGCCGATCGCCGGCGACCAGGTCACCAACGACATCGCCCACCTGCTGCGCACGCCCACGCCCGAGGCCGAGCAGATCAAGGTGCGCTACGCCTGCGCGCTGGCCCAGCTGGCCACCGCCGAGGAATCGATCCAGGTGCCGAGCGTGGGCGACCGCCCGCCGCGTCGCCTGGCCCGGCAGGCGCTGGCCGAGGCGGTGCAGAACCGCTACGAGGAAATCTTCGAGATGGTGCAGGCCGAACTGCGCCGCTCCGGCTTCGAGGAGCTGGTGCGCGCCGGCCTGGTGCTCACCGGCGGCGCCTCCCGCATGGAAGGCGTGGTCGAACTCGCGGAAGAAATGCTGCACATGCCGGTGCGGGTGGGGATTCCCCAGCACGTCTCCGGCCTGGGCGAAGTGGTGGGCAACCCGGTGCACGCCACCGGCGTCGGCCTGCTGCTGTGGGGCAGCCTGCTGGAACACCCGCGCCGCCCGACGCTGTCGGCGGGCAAGGCGGGCACGGTTTGGACGAAGTTCAAGAACTGGTATCGCGGTGAGTTCTGAACGTCGTCATTGAGGTAGCGGCAAACGCAACGAACAAGAAAACACAAACCCCTGGATTCGAATCACGGAGGACGCGGACATGGCACATTTTGAACTGATCGAGAAGTTGGCACCCAATGCGGTAATCAAGGTCATCGGCGTCGGCGGCGGCGGTGGCAACGCCGTGGCGCACATGGTCAACGCGGGCGTGGAGGGCGTGGAGTTCATCACCGCCAACACCGACGCGCAGGCGATCAAGCAGTGCGGCGCCAAGCTGCAGCTGCAGCTCGGCGGCAACGTCACCAAGGGCCTGGGCGCCGGCGCCAACCCCGAGGTCGGCCGCCAGGCCGCGCTCGAGGACCGCGAGCGCATCGTCGAGGCGCTGGAAGGCGCCGACATGGTGTTCATCACCGCCGGCATGGGCGGCGGCACCGGCACGGGCGCCGCCCCGGTCGTGGCGCAGCTGGCCAAGGAGCTGGGCATCCTGACCGTCGCGGTCATCACCAAGCCGTTCCCGTTCGAGGGCCGCCGCCGCATGCAGGTGGCGCTCAAGGGCATCGAGGAGCTGAGCCACCACTGCGACTCGCTCATCACCATCCCGAACGAAAAGCTGATCACCGTGCTCGGCCGCCAGGCCACCATGGTGCAGGCCTTCCGCGCCGCCAACGACGTGCTGCTGGGCGCCGTGAAGGGCATCGCCGACCTGATCGTCAGCCCGGGCCTGATCAACGTCGACTTCGCCGACGTCCGCACCGTCATGTCCGAAATGGGCCTGGCGATGATGGGCACCGGCGTGGCCCGCGGCGACGACCGCGCCCAGGCCGCCGCCGAGGCCGCGATCTCCAACCCGCTGCTCGACGAGGTGAACCTGTCCGGCGCCAACGGCGTGCTGGTCAACATCACCGCCGGCCCGGACTTCACCATGGCCGAGTTCGACGAGATCGGCCGCACCATCGAGGACTTCGCCTCCGAGGACGCCACCGTCGTCATCGGCACCTCGCTGGACCCGGACATGCAGGACGAAGTGCGCGTCACCGTGGTGGCCACCGGCCTCAACCGCGGCGTCGTGCGCCAGGCCGCCCCGCGCGCCCCGGAGAAGGAGGTCTACCGCGCCCCGGTCAAGCTGGTGCGCAACGCCAGCACCGGCCAGGTCGACTACGACGCGATGGCCAACGTGACCGCGGCCCCGCCGCAGGCCCACGGCCACATGGGCCTGCGCGCCAGCCGCTCGGCCGAGCCGGCGTCGGCCGCGACCAGCGCGCTGTCGGACTTCCCGACCGACCACAGCTACCTGGACATCCCGGCCTTCCTGCGTCGCCAGGCCGACTGAGTCGAAAGGCGGCCGGCCGCCCGCGCCCGACCAGGCGTGGCGGTGCGGTTCGCAGCCGGCCGGCCAGGAAGGCCGCGTCCGGTCAGGGTCTGGTCCCGCTTGCGGGGTTAGGCCTGCTGTCCCCAGGGGGTCAGGAAACCTTGGCCCGCCGGCCCTGCCGGCGGGTCCTTTTCCGGCCGATGAGGGCAGGGATGGGTCCAAAAGTGTGAACCAGCCCACATTTGTTGCTGAAATGGGACGCTGGGAATAATGTTAGGTTTTCGTTCATTGCGCCCTGTGCTATGGTTCGAGCGGTTTTGCGCGCTCCTCCCGGAGAACGCCACAAAAATGATCAGACAAAGAACCCTCAAGAACGTCATCCGCGCCACCGGCGTCGGCCTGCACAGCGGCGAAAAGGTCTACATGACCTTGCGCCCGGCTGCGCCCGATACGGGCATCGTTTTCCGGCGCGTTGACTTCGAATCGCCGGTCGAGATCCACGCCAAGGCGGAAAAGGTCGGCGACACCAGCCTCTGCACCGCGCTGGTCGAGGGCAACACCCGCGTCATGACGATCGAGCACCTGCTGTCGGCCATGGCCGGCCTGGGCATCGACAACGCCTACGTGGACCTGTCCACGGCCGAAGTGCCGATCATGGACGGCTCCGCCGGTCCCTTCGTGTTCCTGCTGCAGTCCGCGGGCATCGAGGAGCAGGCCAAGGCCAAGCGCTTCATCCGCATCCTCAAGCCGATCAAGGTCGAGGACGGCGACAAGTGGGCCCGCTTCGAGCCGTTCGAGGGCTTCAAGGTCGGCTTCACCATCGATTTCCAGCACCCCATCTTCAACAAGTCGACCTCCAGCACCGAGATCGACTTCTCGACCACCTCCTTCGTCAAGGAAGTGAGCCGGGCCCGTACCTTCGGCTTCATGAAGGACATCGAGTTCCTGCGCGAGCGCAACCTGGCGCTGGGCGGCTCGATGGACAACGCCATCGTCCTGGACGACTACCGCGTGCTCAACGAGGACGGCCTGCGCTACGAGGACGAGTTCGTGAAGCACAAGATCCTCGACGCCATCGGCGACCTCTACCTGCTGGGCCACAGCCTGATCGGCGCCTTCTACGGCTACAAGTCCGGCCACGCGCTCAACAACCAGCTGCTCCGCACCCTCCTGGCCGACACCTCGGCCTGGGAAGAGGTCACCTTCGAAGATCCGGCCCTGGCGCCGATCTCCTACGCCCACCCCGCCCAGGCGGTGTAAGGCGGCTGTCATCCCGCGGTAGCGGAATGAGACAGGGGTCACAAAGTTTGACCCCCATTTAACGTCTGGTTAACGACTCGACCCCGAGGCCGGGGCATCATGCCCCGTCGGTGCCTGACCGGGACGACGAGGCCAGCCGCAGAAGCTGTGCCCGCAGTTCCGGATCCGAAACCGATTGGGCGGTGGCCCGCAGTGAATCGCGGACTGCCTCGGAGAGTGGACGGGCGGTACCGGTCCCCGTGGGGACGGGCAACACCGGAGCAGACACTTTCACCACGAGCGACCGGCCCCTGAGGCCAGCCGCGGCCGCCGCGTCCAGCAGGGCGTCGGCATGCAGCCGCAGCTTGGCCTTCCAGACCGGCGCGCTCACCAGGAATACCAAGTGCTTGTCATCCACGTTGGCCAGCTTGCATTGGCCGGCCAAGGTGGCGGGGAGACTCTGGCGCAGCAATGGATCCAGCGTGGCCAACCATTTGGCGCGCTCGACCACGTTGGCCAGCCCGGAACCAGCCAGCGCCTCGAGCGCGAGCGGGGGAAGGGCAGGCGACGACGCGGCGCCGCGGACACGGGTTTTAGGTGGTTCAGACATGATGAATGTCATCATCGCAGCAAAATTCCTCCGGGCGCCAAAAAAACTGGCGTTCGACCAACCGAAGGTCGCGGGCATCGCACTGGGCGCCATCGCGCTCGTGCTGGCCACCGCCTTCGGGCTGGGCTACCTGGCCCGCGGCGCCAACGGCGCGGCCCTCCAGGAAATCGCCCGCATGCAGTCCCAGCTCGACGCCCAGGCGCTCGAGCTCGCCCAGGCCCGCGAAGAGGCCCAGCGCGAGGTCAACGCCATCGCCGCCCGCGTCGGTGAACTCCAGGCCCAGGCCAACCGCCTCAACGCCCTCGGCGACCGCCTGACCCGCGTCGGCAAGCTCAAGGACGGCGAATTCAACTTCGGCGAACTGCCCGGCCAGGGCGGCGGCGAGACCGCCGGCGACATCGCCGCCGGCGACCTGCTCGCCAGCCTCGACCAGCTGCAGTCGCAGTTCGACCATTCCGGCCGCCAGCTCGACGTGCTCGAGGCCCTGCTGTTCGACCAGGACGTCGACGCCAAGCGCACGCCGTCCGGCATGCCGGCCCCCGGCTACATCGTCTCGGGCTACGGCAGCCGCAACGATCCCTTCGGCCGCGGCCGCGCCCACCACATGGGCATCGACATCGATGCCAACGGCGGCGACCCGATCACCTCCGCCGCCGACGGCGTGGTCAGCTACTCCGGCTGGCGCAACGGCTACGGCAACACCATCGAGATCGACCACGGCAACGGCTTCAAGACCCTGTACGCGCACAACGCCGCGAACCTGGTGAAGTCCGGCGACGTGGTGCGCGCCGGCCAGCTGATCGGCAAGGTCGGCTCCACCGGCCGCTCCACCGGTTCGCACCTGCACTTCGAGATCAAGCTCGACGGTCGCCAGGTCAACCCGCGCCAGTACCTGGACCGGGTCCGCGGCTGAGCGTCGCGGGCGGGCTTGATAGTCCCGACCCCGTCCCCAAGTTAGACTAGACGGCCGCGACGCCCCCCGAGGGCTGCCGCGGCCGTTTCGTTTCGCGCCCCGCGCGGTCCTTTCCCTTACCGGTTTTCCCCATGCTCAACAGCTTGCTCACCCGCATCTTCGGCAGCCGCAACGATCGACTGCTGCGCCAGTTCCAGAAGAACGTCGCCGCGATCAACGCCCTGGAGCCCGAGCTGGAGCGTCTCAACGACGCCGCCCTCAAGCGCAAGACCGAGGAATTCCGCGAGCGGGTCGCCAACGGCGCCAGCCTCGACTCCCTGCTGGTCGAAGCCTTCGCCGTCTGCCGCGAGGCCTCGCGCCGCGCCCTCGGCCTGCGCCACTACGACGTGCAGCTGATCGGCGGCATGGTGCTGCATTCCGGCCGCATCGCCGAAATGCGCACCGGCGAAGGCAAGACCCTGGTCGCCACCCTGGCGGTGTACCTCAATGCGCTGGCCGGCAAGGGCGTGCACGTGGTCACCGTCAACGACTACCTGGCCAAGCGCGACTCGGCCTGGATGGGCAGGCTCTACAACTTCCTCGGCCTGACCGTGGGCGTCGTGTACCCGGGCATGCCGCATTCGGACAAGAAGGGCGCCTACGCCGCCGACATCACCTACGGCACCAACAACGAATACGGCTTCGACTACCTGCGCGACAACATGGCGCTGTCCAAGGACGACCGCTTCCAGCGAGGCCAGTTCTTCGCCATCGTCGACGAGGTCGACTCGATCCTGATCGACGAGGCCCGCACCCCGCTGATCATCTCCGGCCCGGCCGACGATTCCCCGGAGCTGTACGTCAAGACCAACCGCATCGTCCCGCACCTGGTGCGCCAGGAGAAGGAAGACGGCGAGGGCGACTACTTCGTCGACGAGAAGGGCAAGCAGGCCCACCTCTCCGAGCAGGGCATGGTCCGCGCCGAGGAACTGCTGCGCAATGCCGGCATCATCGGCGAGGACGACACGCTGTACTCGGGCAACAACCTGGCGGTGGTGCACCACCTCAACGCCGCGCTGCGCGCGCATGCGCTGTTCCAGCGCGACGTGGACTACATCGTCCGCGACGGCGAGGTCATCATCGTCGATGAATTCACAGGCCGCACGCTGGCCGGCCGCCGCTGGTCCGACGGCCTGCACCAGGCCATCGAGGCCAAGGAAGGCGTGCCGATCCAGCGCGAGAACCAGACGCTGGCCTCGATCACCTTCCAGAACTACTTCCGCATGTACGGCAAGCTGGCCGGCATGACCGGCACGGCCGACACCGAGGCCTACGAGTTCCAGACCATCTACGGCCTGGAAGTGGTGGTGATCCCGACCCACCGCCCGATGGTGCGCAAGGACCACGCCGACCTCGTCTACCTGGCGCGCCCGGCGAAGTACGACGCCGTCATCGAGGACATCAAGGACTGCTACGGCCGCGGCCAGCCGGTGCTGGTCGGCACCACGTCCATCGAGACCTCCGAGCTGCTGTCGAACCAGCTCAAGAAGTCCGGCATCCCGCACGAGGTGCTCAACGCCAAGCAGCACGAGCGCGAGGCGCAGATCGTCGCCGACGCCGGCAAGCCCAAGGCCGTCACCATCGCCACCAACATGGCCGGCCGCGGCACCGACATCGTGCTCGGCGGTTCGCTCGAGTCCGAGCTGCACAAGCTGGGCGAAGAGGCCAGCGAGGCCGACAAGGCCCGCGCCAAGGCCGAGTGGCAGAAGCGCCACGACGAAGTGAAGGCCCTCGGTGGCCTGCACATCATCGGCACCGAGCGCCACGAGAGCCGCCGCATTGACAACCAGCTGCGCGGCCGCGCCGGCCGCCAGGGCGACCCGGGCTCGTCCCGCTTCTACCTGTCGCTCGAAGACAACCTGATGCGCATCTTCGCCGCCGACTGGGTGCAGCGCGCCATGCGCGGCATGGGCATGAAGGAGAACGACGTCATCGAGTCGGGCCTGGTGACCAAGCAGATCCAGAACGCCCAGCGCAAGGTCGAGGCCCACAACTTCGACATCCGCAAGAACCTGCTCGACTTCGACGACGTCGCCAACGACCAGCGCAAGGTGATCTACCAGCAGCGCAACGAGCTGCTCGAGTCCGACTCGGTGGAAGACGCCATCGTCTCGATCCGCGAGGACGTGGTCACCGAGATCGTGCGCCGCCACGTGCCGGCCGAATCGATCGACGAGCAGTGGGACCTGCCGGGCCTCGAGCGCGCGCTGTCCGACGAGTTCGGCCTCGAGGTCGACCTGCAGGGCCCGGCCGCCGCCGAGTCCGAGATCGACGACGAGCGCATCCTCGACCTGGCCCAGCAGGCGGCCACCCGCCTGTTCGAGGCCAAGCAGGCCCAGCTGGGCCCCGAGATGATGCGCAGCCTAGAGAAGCACCTGATGCTCAACGTGCTCGACCAGAACTGGAAGGAGCACCTGGCCCGCATGGATTACCTGCGCCAGGGCATCCACCTGCGCGGCTTCGCGCAGAAGCAGCCCAAGCAGGAGTACAAGCGCGAGAGCTTCGAGCTGTTCGGCGACATGCTGGCCAAGGTGAAGCTGGAAGTGGTGTCTCTGCTGGCCCGCGTGCGGGTCCGCAACGAGGAGGAGGTCGCGGCCATGGAAGCCGCCGAGCGCCAGCGCCTGGCCGCCAAGTCGCAGCAGATGCAGTTCCAGCATCCCGAGACCGGCGGCTACGGCGCGGACGAGGAAGCCGCGCAGGCGCAGGCCCTGGCCGCCCGCGGCGAAGGCGTGCTGGCCACCCCGACCCTGCGCGACGAGCCCAAGGTGGGCCGCAACGATCCCTGCCCCTGCGGCAGCGGCAAGAAGTACAAGCAGTGCCACGGGCGCCTGGAGTGACCCCGGCGCATGCCCGGCGACCGACCTAAACCCCCGGTGCACGTGGTCGCGGCCGTCCTCCGGGACGCCCGCGGCCGGATCCTGCTGGCCCGCCGCACCGCGGGCCGCGACCTGGCCGGTGCCTGGGAGTTCCCCGGCGGCAAGGTCGAGCCCGGCGAAACGGCGCTGCAGGCGCTCGATCGCGAGCTCCGGGAAGAGCTGGGCATCCGCATCGGCCCGGCGCGGCCGCTGGTGTCGGTGCCGCAGGCCTATCCCGGCAAGCGCATCGTGCTCGACGTCTACGAGGTCGACCAGTTCGAGGGCACCGCCCGCGGCCTGGAGCGCCAGGCCCTGGCCTGGGCGCCTGCGGAGAAGCTGGCCAGCTATCCGATGCCGCCCGCGGACCGCCCGGTGGTGGCCGCGCTGACCGCCGCCGATCGCTACCTCATCACCCCCGAGCCCACCGATCGCCCCGGCTTCCTGTCGAAGTTGGACAAGGCCCTGGCGGCCGGCGCGCGCCGCATCCAGTTGCGGGCGCGGGCGATGGCTGCGGCCGACCTCGCCATTCTGGCCCGCGACGCCCAGATCCGCTGCCGCGCCAAGGGCGCCCAGCTGCTGCTCAACGGCGAGCCCGGGCTCGCCGCGGATCTCGGGCTGGGCCTGCACCTGCGTTCGGCCCAGCTGATGGCCCTGTCCGCGCGTCCGGTGCTGGCCGAGGGCCAGCCGGTGGCGGCGTCCTGCCACGATGCAGACGAGCTGGCGCAGGCCGAGCGCCTCGGCCTCGATTTCGTGGTGCTGGGGCCCGTGCGCGCCACCGAGTCCCATCCCGGTGTGGCGCCCATGGGCTGGGAGAAGTTCGCCGCGCTGCGCGAAGGCGTCTCGCTGCCGATTTACGCCCTGGGCGGCATGAAGCCCGCCGACGTGGCCGTGGCGCGCCGGCACGGCGGGCAGGGCGTGGCGGGGGTCCGCGGGCTTTGGCCCAAGTAAGGCTTCGGGCCTGAAGGCCCTCCTACACGAGCCGCTGTAGTAGGGCCTTCAGGCCCGAAGCTTTTCCGCCAGGTCCAAATAGCGCGGATGCAGCTTCGCCACCGCCGCCACCAGGTCATCGACCGGGCCGTCGTTCACGATCACGTCGTCCGCGATCGCCAGGCGCTGTTCGCGGCTGGCCTGGGCCGCCACCATGCGGCCGGCCAGCGCCGCCTCGAGTTGGTCGCGCTGCATCAGCCGGGCCTGCTGGACCGCGCGGGGCACGTCCACCACCAGGATGCGGTCCAGCCACGGGTAGCTGTCGCGGCCCCCGCCTTCGGCCAGCAAGGGAATGGCCACCACGGCATAGGCGCCGGGCGCGGCGGCGCAGGCGGCCTTGAGCCACGTGCGGATACGGGGGTGCAGCAGGGCCTCGAGGTCGCGCTTGGCGGCGGGGTCGGAAAACACCCGGCGCCGCATCGCGGCGCGGTCGAGCTGGCCGTCGGGCAGCAGGCTGTCGGCGCCGAAGCGTGCCGCGATCTCCTTCAGCGCCGGCTGGCCGACCGCCACGACTTCCCGGGCGGCGATGTCGGCATCCACCACGGCCACGCCCAGGGCCTCGAAGGCGCGCGTGGCCTCGGACTTGCCGGACGCCACGCCACCGGTCACGGCGACCAGGGTCGCGGCCATGGGCTCAGTTCAGGCCCGAAATATCGCGATAGGCCTGGATGAGCTGGGCGCCCCAGAGCAGCTGTACCCAGCCGGCCGCCGCGAGGTAGGGGCCGAACGGGATCGGCGTGGCCCGGTCGGCGCCGCGCCAGGTGATCCAGAGCGTGCCGACCACCGCGCCGATCAGCGACGAGATCAGCACGATCGGCAGGATGGCGGTGGCGCCGCACCAGGCGCCCAGGGCCGCCAGCAGCTTGAAGTCGCCGTAGCCCATGCCCTCCTTGCCGGTCAGCCACTTGAACAGCTTGTACACCGTCCAGAGGCTCAGGTAGCCGGCCATGGCGCCGAAGATGGCCTGGCTGGGCGAGGTGAACAGGGTGACCGTGGACAGGCCGAGGCCGATCCACAGCAGGCTCAGCGTGAGCTGGTCCGGCAGCAGGGTGGTGCGCAGGTCGATGCCGGCCAGGGCCACGAGGAAGCCGGTGAACACCATCGCGGCGAGCGCCTCGGGCGTGGCGCCAAAGCGCCAGACGCAGGCAGCGAACAGCAGGCCCGTGACCAGCTCGACCACCGGGTACTGGATCGAAATCGCGCCGCCGCAGCCGCGGCAGCGGCCCCGCAGCGCCAGCCAGCTCAGCACCGGGATGTTTTCCCAGGGCGCCAGCTTGTGGCCGCATTTCGGGCAGGCGGAGCGCTGGACGACGATGCCGGGCGGGGCGGGCTCGTAGGGCTCGGGCAGCTCCAGCATCTCGCGGCTGGTCTTGCGCCATTCCCATTCCAGCCAGGGCGGCAGCCGCAGGATGACGACGTTGAGGAAGCTGCCCACCAGCAGCCCGAAGACGAGGGCGAGGCCGAGCGCGAGGCCCGGCGTGGCCTGGATCAAATCGAGCATCGGGTCAGCCGACGGTCGCGGCCAGCTTGAAGATCGGCAGGTACATGCCAATGACCATGCCGCCGACCAGCACGCCGATCACCACCATGATGAAGGGCTCGATCAGGCTGGCGAGCGCATCCACGGAGTTGTTCACTTCCTGCTCGTAGAACTCGGCGACCTTGAGCAGCATGGTGTCGAGCGCGCCGGCCTCTTCACCGATGGCGGTCATCTGCACCACCATGTGCGGGAAGATGTTGACCTGCTTCATGGCGACGTTGAGCTGGTAGCCCACGGACACGTCGTCGCGGATGCGCTTGACGGCCTCGTTGTAGACGATCGAGCCGGTGGCGCCGCCGACCGTTTCCAGCGCCTCCACCAGCGGCACGCCGGCCTTGAAGGTCAGGGCCAGGGTGCGGGCGAAGCGGGCGATGGCCGACTGGTGCAGGATCATGCCGATCACCGGCAGCTTCAGCATCAGGCGGTCGACGTTGCGCTCCAGCGTCGCCGAGCGCTTGTAGATGAACAGGAAGCCGAACACCGAGCCCGCCACGATGGCAAGCACTGCCCACCACCAGGCCGTGAGGAAGCGCGAGGCGTTGACGATCATCTGGGTGAAGGCGGGCAGGTCGGCGCCGAAGCCCTTGAACACGTCCTCGAACTGCGGCACCACGTAGATCAGCAGGATGGCGCTGACCAGGATCGCCACCGCGATCACGGCCGCGGGGTAGAACAGCGCCTTCTTGATCTTGCCCTTCAGGGCCTCGGTGCGCTCCTTGTAGGTGGCGACCGTGTCCAGGACGGTATCGAGCACGCCGGCGCCTTCGCCGGCGCGGGTGAGGTTTCGGTACAGCGAGTCGAACTGCACCGGGTGGCGCGCCATGGCCTCGCTGAGCGAGCTGCCGCCGGCGATGGAGTCGCGGATGTCGAGCAGCATGTCGCGCATGCGCTGGTTCTTCTGGCCACCGGCCAGGATTTCGAAGCTCTGCACCATCGGCACGCCGGCCTGCAGCATGGTGGCGATCTGGCGGCTGAAGACCGAGATCTCCTGCGGCGTGATGGCCTTGCCGGCATTGCCGAACAGCGGCTTGGACTTGGTGCGCACCACCGTGGGGTTGATGCCCTGCTTGCGCAGCTCCGCCTTCAGCAGGTTGGCGTTCTTGGACGTGGTCTCGCCCTTCATCTTGACACCGCGCTTGTCGGTGCCCTCCCAGATGAACTGCTCCATCGCGTTGGTGCGCTGGGCGGGGGTTTTGGCAGCGGTCGTCGCCATGGCTTAGTCCTTCGTGACGCGGTTGATTTCGGCCAGGCTGGTGACTCCCTGCCGGGCCTTGAAGAGGGCGGACTGCCGCAGGTCGCGGACGCCGGCTTCCTGAGCGGCCTGGGCGATCTGCAGGGCATTGCCGCCCTCGAGGATGATGGACTGGATGTTCTCGGCCATCGGCATCACCTGGTAGATGCCGACGCGGCCCTTGTAGCCTTCATTGCAGTCCTCGCAGCCACCGGGCTCGAACAGGGTGACGCCGGCCTTGATGTCCTCGTGCGTGAAGCCCTCGGCCAGCAGGGCGTTCTCCGGCAGGTGGATGGGCTTCTTGCAGGCATCGTGCAGCCGGCGCGCCAGGCGCTGGGCGATGATGATGGTGACCGACGAGGTGATGTTGTAGGGCGCGATGCCCATGTTCATCAGGCGCGAGACGGTCTGCGGGGCATCGTTGGTGTGCAGGGTGGACAGCACCAGGTGGCCCGTCTGGGCCGCCTTGACCGCGATCTCCGCGGTCTCGAGGTCGCGGATCTCGCCGACCATGATCACGTCGGGGTCCTGGCGCAGGAAGCTGCGCAGGGCCGCGGCGAAGGTCATGCCCTTCTTGACGTTCATCTGCACCTGGTTGATGCCCGGGACGCGGATTTCGACCGGGTCCTCGGCGGTGGAGATGTTGCGCTCCTCGGTGTTGAGGATGTTCAGGCCGGTGTACAGCGACACCGTCTTGCCCGAGCCGGTGGGGCCGGTGACCAGGATCATGCCGTAGGGCTTGGCCAGCGCGTCGAGGTAGAGCTGCTTCTGGTCTTCCTCGTAGCCGAGCTTGTCGATGCCCAGCTTGGCCGCGCTGCCGTCGAGCAGGCGGAGCACCACCTTCTCGCCGAACAGCGTGGGGCAGGTGGACACGCGGAAGTCCATCTGCTTGGTCTTGGAGATGTTGAGCTTGATGCGGCCGTCCTGCGGCAGGCGGCGCTCGGCGATGTCGAGCTGGGCCATGACCTTCAGGCGCGCGGTGATGCGCGGGTGCAGCTTCACCGGGGCCTTGGCCACGCCGCGCAGGATGCCGTCCATGCGCAGGCGGACGCGGAACTCGGTTTCGTAGGGTTCGAAATGGATGTCCGAGGCACCGCGCTTGATGGCGTCGAGCAGCACCTTGTTGACGAAGCGGACCACCGGGGTGTCGTCGCCGCCCTTGGCATCGGCGATGCCGTCGTTGCCGTCATCGTCGCCGCCGGTGGACTCGAGGTTCTCCAGCCCCTCGTCGTCGCCCATGCTGTCGCCCATGCTGTCGGAGGCGGTCAGCGCCTGCTCGATGCTGCGGCGGAGCTTGTCCTCGTCGACCAGGATGGGCTCGACGGTGAGGTTGGCGGCGAACTTGATCTCGTCCAGCGCCCGGGTGTTGGTGGGGTCGGCGATGCCCACGAACAGGCGGTTGCCGCGCTTGAACAGCGGCAGCGCCTGGTGCTTGGTGATCAGCTCTTCGCTGACGAGCTTGGTGGCGGCCTGGTTGAGGTCGAGCGCGGCGCTGTCGAACAGCGGCATGCCGAACTCGACGGCATTGGCCCCGGCGATGTGGGCGCTGGTGACCAGCTTCTTCTCGAGCAGGTAGAGGTGGATGGGCCGCTTCTGCTTGCTGGCCTCGTCCAGGGCCTTGCGCGCGTCGGCCTCGCCCAGGACGCCGTCCAGCACGAGGCGCCGGGCAATGCCGGTGATACCCACCAGGTTGGCGGTCGCGTTGGCGTTCACTCTGCTCCCCAGAGACGCGCTAGTCGCCCAACTGTACCCGAAAACCGGCCGCTGGCCAGCCTCTTGCGGGACATTGTTCGCGTGAAGGGCCGGGAGGCGGCGGCGGGTGGCGGCGGGTTCCGGGGCATGGGGCGGGGCCGGGAATGGGAGGGCTGCCTGAGCAACGGAAAGATGGCCCGCCCGCGGACACGCCCGGCGGCGAGGGGGTGCGCGCATTGGCCGGGGCGCGGCCGTCGGGCCGGGTCGGCGCCAAAAAAAACCCCGGCCGAAGCCGGGGTTCTTCTTTTGCATCCCCCGCGGCAAGCCGCGGGGGATCGTGGTGCCTACGTTACGGAGCGGTGCAGCCGCCCGGCAGGTACGCGGCCTTCCAGGTGCCCGGACGGTTGGTCACGGTGCAGGTCCAGTTGCCATCAGCCAGACGGTTCAGGTTGACGATGGCGCCGTTGACGCGCGGGTTGCCGATCAGGGTGCAGGTGAGAGCACCGTTCTGCGAGCCGTCCGGGTTCGGCGCAAGAACGCCCTGCGCGCCGCAGCGGGCGGTGGCGCCGGCCAGGCCCATGTTCGCCGCGATGTAGTAGCCGTTCGGCTGGCCTTCGTTCACGCCGACTTCGTACGCGGTCTTCGCGCCGGTGATCTCGGACAGGCCGGTGGTGACCTGCGAGCGGGCGATGTAGTCCTGATACGCCGGCAGCGCGATGGCGGCCAGGATGGCGATGATCGCGACCACGATCATCAGCTCGATCAGGGTGAAGCCTTTCTGGATGTTCTTCATGGTGTAACCCCTAGGGTGGTTTGTGATTGTCACGTGCTGGAACGGTGGAACCTTCCGTGGCTTGCCGTGCCAAGGCACGTGCGGTAACGGTGATGCATCTTCTGTGCCAGTCCCCTCTGGCCGGGCACAGGCCGGAATATAGGCACAGAGTTCAACGCAAGACCAGCCGTTTCTGGGACACGCCGCAAGGTATTTTTCGACTTGTCAGAAAGTGACGCGGAGCGTCAGTTCGTGACAGCGGGATAGTGTGACTGCCATCACACTCGGCGCCGCACTCACTCCATTCCGAGCTTCTTGAGCTTGTAGCGCAGCGCCCGGAACGTGATGCCCAGCGCCGCCGCCGTCTTGGTCTTGTTGTAGCGGTTCGCCTCCAGCGCCTTCTGGATCGTCTCGCGCTCCATCTGCTCGATCGCATCCGGCAGCGGCGTGCCGTCCGGGCCGAAGGCGGTGGGCGAGGGGGGCGCGATGGTGCGCAGCGGGGCGTCGGCTTCGTGGCCGATCAGGCTGTCCACCTGCGGCAGATAAAGGTCGGCGACCTCGATGCGCTGGCCTTCGCACAGCGCGACGGCGCGCTCGAGGACGTTCTCCAGCTCGCGCACGTTGCCCGGGAAGGGGTAGGCGGCCAGCGCCGCCTCGGCCTCCTCGGACAGCGCGGGCAGGGCGTCGGCCTGCTCGCCGGCGAGGCGCTTGAGGATGGCGGCCGAGATCACGGGGATGTCCTCGCGGCGCTGGCGCAGCGGCGGCACGGCGAGTTCGATCACGTTGATGCGGTAGTAGAGGTCCTGGCGGAACTTGCCCTCCTCCACCAGCCTGGCGAGGTTCTTGTGCGTGGCCGAGAGGATGCGCACGTCCACCGGCAGCTCGGCCGGCGCGCCCACGGGCCGCACGCACTTCTCCTGGATCACGCGCAGCAGCTTCACCTGCATGTGCAGCGGCAGCTCGGCCACTTCGTCCAGGAACAGGGTGCCGCCGTTCGCGGCCTGGAACAGGCCTTCCTTGTCGGCGTGGGCGCCGGTGAAGCTGCCCTTCTTGTGGCCGAACAGTTCGCTTTCCATCAGCTCCGACGGGATCGCGCCGCAGTTCACCGGCACGAAGGTGCCGGCGGCGCGCGAGCCCTGCTCGTGGATCAGCCGCGCCACCAGCTCCTTGCCCACGCCGGATTCGCCGCTGATGTAGACCGGCGCCTGGCTGCGGGCCACGCGGCCGATGGTCTGCCGCAGCTGCTGCATGCGCGGCGAGTCGCCGATCAGGCGGTTGCTGGCGGGCGTGGCGCTGCGGCGCTGTTCGTTGAGGTCGAGCGCGTGCTGCACCAGCCGGCGCAGCACCGAGAGGTCCACCGGCTTGGTGACGAAATCAAACGCGCCGGCCTTGAGTGCCTGCACCGCGGCCTCGACGTTGCCGAAGGCGGTGATCATGGCCACCGGCGTGTCGGGATAGCGCTGGGCGATGTGCTCGATCAGGTCCTGGCCCGAGCCGTCCGGCAGGCGCATGTCGGTCAGGCACAGGTCGTAGCTGCCCTGGGCGAGCTGGGCGCGTGCGCTCGACAGGTCGGCCGCCGTGTCCACCCGCAGGCCCATCCGGCCCAGGGTCAGGACCAACAGCTCCCGGATGTCGCGTTCATCATCGACCACGAGGGCGCTGCGGGGGGTCGTCATCACTTACCGGTCGGGGCGGGAACCCCTACACATTAGCTGAAGGCGTGGGTCTCAAGCCAGATTGAGCCGGCCCGTGGGGCTGTCGTCCTGCATCAGGGTCATGCCCGGCGGCAGGATGATGCGGAAGCAGCTGCCGCCGCCCGGCACCGGCTGGTAGCTCAGGGTGCACTGGTTGGCCTCGCAAAGCTGCTTGGCGATGTACAGGCCCAGGCCCGTGCCGTGCTCGCTGGTCGTATAGAACGGGGTGAAGATCTGCTCGGCCACCGCCGAGGGGATGCCCGGGCCGCGGTCGAGCACGTTCAACTCCGGCGGTGCCCCCGGCGGCGCGCTAGGCACCGACACGGTCACCTTCGCCGGCTCGCCCGGCATGCGGCCGTAAGTCAGCGCGTTCTGCACCAGGATCGTCAGCACCTGGTGCAGGTGGCGCGGATCGGCCATGGCCAGGGTGCTTCGGTGGCTGATGGCCTGCAGGATGTCGGTCTCCAGCGGGTGGCTGGCCCGGTACTCGTCCACGAAGCGGCGGGCGAACTGGCTGATGTCCAGGGTCTCGGGCTGGGATCGCTCGCGCCGGGCCAGGCCCAGGATGTCCTGGACGATGCCGTTCATCCGCTGGCACTGGGTGTGGATGATCTCCAGCAGCCGCCGGTCCGCCTCGGGCAGCACGGCGGTTTCCTCCAGCAGCTGCACCGAATAATTGATGGCGGCCAGCGGGTTGCGGATCTCGTGGGCGATGCTGGCGGACAGCCGGCCCAGGGTGGCCAGGGTCAGCTCCTCGGCGCGGTCGGAGTAGATGCGGCTGTCGTCGAGGAAGATCAGGAACAGGTTGTCGGTCAGGCTCAGCGACACGAAGCGGGGCAGCACCTCGGGTGCGCCCTCGGCCAGGGTCATGGCCCGCGGGATGTCGCCCCGGCCCTGGCGCCAGAGCAGCAGGGCGCGGTGCAGGTCCATGGCGATGTCGGCCAGCTGCTGGCGGTCGGGCGAGGGTTTGCCGAGCAGGCCCCAGGCCGCCTCGTTGCAGACCTTGACCCGGTGCTCGCCGTCCACCACCAGGATGCCGGTGCGCATGCGCCGGATCACCAGCTCGTTGATCTCGGCCTGGTTGGCCAGCTCCTCACCGCGCTTCTCGGCCAGGGCCTGGGACTCGGACACCTGGCGGCTGAGCAGCTCGCACAGCACCGCCGTGGCCAGGTAGGTCACGCTGAACATCACCGACTCGGCCAGCGGGCGGGCGTTGAGCGGGTCGAAGGTGCGGTTGAGCAGGCTGTCGCCCAGCACCAGCAGCGCGGCCGCGGTGGCAAAGCCCAGGCCCGCGCGTTGGGGCAGGATCAGGGCGCCGGCGCCCACGTTGAACAGCATCAGCAGGGCGATGCCGCCCTGGCTGCCGCTGGTGGTGGCCAGCACGCCGCCCGCCACCAGCAGGTCCAGGCCCAGGCCGAGCGCAGCCTGCCGCCGCGGCGGAATCTGGCTCCGGAAGCTGGCGTAGACCATGCCGAGCGCCGCCGCGAGGTAAACCACTACGAGCGCCTGCAGGAGCACCGGCTGCCGGATCTCCAGCATCAGCTCGCCCAGCGGGCTGAAGGCCACCAGGGCCAGCAGCGCCGCCTCGAGCACCCGGTAGAGCGTGAAGAAATAGAGTTCGCGCCGCTGCGGCGAGGCGGCGTGGGCGGTGCGGTGGTTGGGGGGCGCCATGGCCCGATTATGCCTGCGAACCCGCCCGGTCCGGCCCGCGGGGCGCGTCCCGGGGTCCGCGGGTCGGGCCTTTTGCCTTTGCCGGAGGGGTCGGCGACAATACCGCCCCTCGCTCGCGAGCCCTCCCCAAGCACAGGTAGCCGCATGAACTTCCACGAATACCAGGCCAAGCAACTGTTCGCCGACTACGGCATCGCCGTCCCGGCCGGTCGCGTCGCCCGTACCCCTGAAGAGGCCGTGGATGCGGCCAAGGCCATTGGCGGTGACTTCTGGGTGGTCAAGGCCCAGATCCACGCCGGCGGCCGCGGCAAGGCCGGCGGCGTCAAGCTGGCCAAGACCCTGGACCAGGTCCGCGAGTACGCCAAGGGCATGCTCGGCACCAAGATGGCCACCTACCAGACCGCGGGCATCGCCCTGCCGGTCGACACGGTGCTGGTGACCCAGGCCACCGACATCGCCAAGGAGCTCTACCTCTCGGTGCTGGTCGACCGCGGCACGCGCTCGATCACCTTCATCGCTTCGGCCGAAGGCGGCATGGAGATCGAACAGGTCGCCGCCGAGAACCCGGACGCGATCAAGACCCTCAACGTCAACTTCGTGCAGGGCCTGCAGCCCTACCAGTGCCGCGAGATGGGCTTCGCCCTCGGCCTGAACGCCAAGCAGGTCAACCAGCTGAGCAAGATCATGCTGGGCCTGTACAAGCTGTTCAACGAGAAGGACCTGGCCCTGGTCGAGCTCAACCCGCTGGCCATCCTCACCAACGGCGACCTCGCCGTGCTCGACGGCAAGATCAACTCCGACGACAACGCCACCTTCCGCCACCCGGAACTGGCCGCCATGCGCGATATCCGCCAGGAAGACGAGACCGAGGTGCTGGCCAGCCAGCACGACCTCAACTACGTCACCATGGACGGCAACATCGGCTGCATGGTCAACGGCGCCGGCCTGGCCATGGCCACCATGGACGTGATCTCGCTCAACGGCGGCTCGCCGGCGAACTTCCTGGACGTCGGCGGCGGCGCCACCAAGGAGCGCGTCACCGAGGCCTTCAAGCTCATCCTGTCCTCGGACAAGGTCAAGGCCATCTTCGTCAACATCTTCGGCGGCATCGTCCGCTGCGACATGATCGCCGAGGGCATCATCGCCGCGGTGAAGGAAGTGGACGTCAAGGTGCCGGTGATCGTGCGCCTCGAGGGCACCAACGTCGAGAAGGGCAAGGAGATCCTCAAGAACTCCGGCCTGGCCATCCAGGCCGCCAACGACATCAACGACGGCGCCAAGCTCGCCGTCGCCGCTGCAGCCTGAGGACATCAATCCATGAGCGTTTTGGTCAACAAGAACACCAAGGTCATCGTCCAGGGCTTCACCGGCCAGCAGGGCACCTTCCACGCCGAGCAGATGCTCGACTACGGCACCAAGGTCGTCGGCGGCGTCACCCCGGGCAAGGGCGGCACCACCCACATCGGCCTGCCGGTGTTCAACACCGTGCGTGAAGCGGTCGAAGAGACCGGCGCCGACGCGTCCGTGATCTACGTGCCGCCGCCGTTCGCGGCCGACGCCATCCTGGAAGCGGCCGACGCCGGCATCCGGGTCATCGTCTGCATCACCGAGGGCATCCCGGTGCTGGACATGCTGCGCGTCAAGAACACCCTGATGGGCTACGACGACGTCGTGCTGATCGGCCCGAACTGCCCCGGCGTGATCACCCCGGGCGAGTGCAAGATCGGCATCATGCCGGGCCACATCCACATGCCCGGCAAGATCGGCATCGTCTCGCGCTCGGGCACGCTGACCTATGAAGCCGTGAAGCAGACCACCGACGCCGGCCTCGGCCAGTCGACCTGCATCGGCATCGGCGGCGACCCGATCAACGGCACCAACTTCATCGACGCGCTCAAGCTCTTCCAGGAAGACCCGCAGACCGAAGGCATCATCATGGTCGGCGAGATCGGCGGCAGCGCCGAAGAAGAAGCGGCCGAGTTCATCGCCGAGTACGTCACCAAGCCGGTGGTCGGCTTCATCGCCGGCGCCTCGGCCCCGGCCGGCAAGCGCATGGGCCACGCCGGTGCGATCGCCTCCGGCGGCCAGGGCACCGCGGCCGGCAAGTTCGCCGCGCTCGAGAAGGCCGGCGTCACCACCGTGAAGTCGCCCGGCGACCTGGGCAAGGCCATCGCGGCCCGCCTGAAGAAGTAAACTCGCGCCATCGACCGACCCGAAGGGCCGCCGCGTGCGGCCCTTCGTCGTTCAGGGCCACGACCGACGAAAGGCTGGATATGACCCGCAAGCTACGCATCGCGCTCGCCCAGTTCGACTTCCCCGTGGGCGCCGTGGCGTCGAACACGCAGCGGATCAAGGCGATGCTGGCGGAGGCGCGCGATGGGCATGGCGCCGACCTGGTGCTGTTCCCGGAGCTGGCGCTGTCGGGCTACCCGCCCGAGGACCTGCTGATGCGGCCGGCCTTCCTGGCCGCCTGCGAGCGCGCCATCCACGAGATCGCCGCCAGCTGCCGCGGCATCACCGCGGTGGTGGGCTGGCCGCAGGCCGCGGGTTCGGTGGTGTACAACGCCGCCAGCGTGCTGCGCGACGGCCGCATCGACCGGACCTACCGCAAGCGCGAGCTGCCCAACTACGCGGTGTTCGACGAGCGCCGCTACTTCGCGGTGGATCCGGACGGCGAGGCCTGCTGCTTCGAGCTCAAGGGCGTGAAGGTCGGGCTGGTCGTGTGCGAGGACCTGTGGTTCGCCGAACCGATGGCCGAGACCGTGGCACTGGGCGCCGAACTGGTGCTGGTGCCGAACGCCTCGCCCTTCGAGAGCGACAAGACCGCGCAGCGCGATGCGCTGCTGGCCCAGCGCGTGCAGGAATCCGGCGCCGGGCTGGCCTACCTCAACCTGGTCGGTGGCCAGGACGAGCTGGTGTTCGACGGCGCCTCGGTGCTGGCCGACGGCGACGGCGGCGTGCACCCGGCCGCGCGCGCCTTCGAGGACCACTGGCTGGTGGCCGATTTCGACGCCGACGACCGCCGCTTCACGCGCGTGCAGTGGCCCGAGGAAGACGACGAGACCCGCGAGTCGCTGGCCTATCGCGCCATCGTGCGCGGCATCCGCGACTACTGCGGCAAGAACGGCTTCGACCGCGTCTGGCTCGGGCTGTCCGGCGGCATCGACTCCGGGCTGGTGCTGGCGCTGGCGGTGGATGCGCTGGGCGCCCGCAACGTCGCCGCGGTCCGGCTGCCTTCGCGCTACACCTCGGGCCTGAGCAACGACCTGGCCGAAGAGCAGGCGCGCCTGCTGGGCGTGCGGCTGGAGACCGTCGCGATCGAGGCGCCGTTCACCGGCTTCCTCGAGGCGCTGTCGCCGCTGTTCAACGGGCTCGAGCCCGGCATCGCCGAGGAAAACCTGCAGTCGCGCTGCCGCGGCGCGCTGATGATGGCGCTGTCGAACAAGTTCGGCGGGCTGCTGCTCACCACCGGCAACAAGAGCGAATACGCGGTCGGCTACGCCACGATCTACGGCGACATGTGCGGCGGCTTCGGCCCGATCAAGGACCTGTACAAGACCGAGGTGCAGGCGTTGTGCCGCTGGCGCAACGCGCGTTCGCCGGCCATCCCGGAGGAAGTGATCACGCGGCCGCCCTCGGCCGAGCTGCGCGAGAACCAGACCGACCAGGACTCCCTGCCGCCCTACGAAATGCTCGACGCCATCCTGTTCCGCCACGTCGACCAGGAAATGTCGCTGGGCGAGATCGTCGGCGAGGGCTTCGACCGCGACACGGTCGAGCGGGTGCTGCGGCTCGTGCGCATCAGCGAGTGGAAGCGGCGCCAGTCCGCGCCGGGCCCGAAGCTGTCCAAGCGCGCCTTCGGCCGCGAGCGCCGCTACCCCATCACCTCGGGCTGGCGCGACTGAAACGAAAACGCCGCCCGGTGGGCGGCGTTGCGTCGACCCGGCAGGCGTGGCCCGTCAGTCGAAGGGGTTGATGCGGCTGATGATGCCGGTGCCGCTCGGCCAGCGCTCGCCCTGCGACAGGTAGGCGTGGTCGGGGTGGTTGGCTTCCAGCACCTTGCGGGCGTCGGCGGCCAGGTCGTCCTGGCCGAGCGCGGCGTAGGACGCGGCCATCAGGGCCAGGGCATCGCCGTCGTGCTCGCTCTGCGGGTAGGTCTGCAGCAGGTACTTGCCGCGGTTGGCGGCGGCCACGTAGGCGCCGCGGCGCAGGTAGTACTGGCCGACGCCCGCTTCGTGGCGGGCCAGCAGGTTGCGCAGGTACACCATGCGCTGGCGCGCGTCCGGGGCGTAGCGGCTGTTCGGATAGCGGCGCACCACGTCGGCGAAGTCGTTCAGGCTCTGGGTCGGCGCGCCGAGGTCGCGGGTGGCCAGGTCCTGGCGGGTCAGGCGCAGCAGCGCGCTCGAGCTGCGGTCGAAGTTGATCAGCGCCTTGAGGTAATAGGCGTAGTCGATGTGCGGGTGGGTCGGGTAGGTGCGGATGAAGCGGTTGATCGTGGAGGTGGCCTCCTCGGTCATCGCCAGCTTGTACTGCACGTAGGCCAGCTCCAGCTGGGCCTGCTCGCTGTACTCGCCGAACGGGAAGCGCGCGACCAGGCGCTGGTAGTAGCGGCCGGCGCGGGCGAAGTTGCGGTTCTCCAGCGCCATCTTGCCGGTGGCGTACATCTCTTCGACCGGCAGGGTCTCGGTTTCGTCGCGCTTGTCGCCGAACCAGCCGCCGATGGTCGAGCACCCCGCCAGGCCGGTGGCCAGCATCAGGATCATGAGGAAACGCGTCATTCCGTGCAGTCGGGTCATCAGGTTCGGCAGGTCAGGGCGCTGGAGGCAGCGAGTTCAGGGATAATACCGGAAAGCCCGCTGTCGCCTCCATGAATGCGGCCCCGGGCCCGCCCCGGCCCCACGAGACCCCCATGTCCCAGCCCAATCCGCCAGAAAACGACGACAACGAGCGCGAACTGCTCGAGTCCAGCATCCCCCTGGCCTCGGCGGGACGGCGCTTCGACCAGGTCCTGGCCGAGCTGTTCCCCGACTTCTCCCGCTCCCGCCTCACCGAGTGGATCAAGGCCGGCGACGCCCTGCTCGATGGCCGCCTGGTCAAGCCCAAAGAGGCCGTGCGCGGCGGCGAGCCGGTCACGCTGTCGGTCCGGATCGAGGTCGAGACCGGCGAGGCCCTGCCCGAGGACATCCCGCTCGAGATCCTGTTCCAGGACGAGGACGTGCTGGTGGTCAACAAGCCGGCCGGCCTGGTCGTGCACCCCGGCGCCGGCAACCCGCGCGGCACCCTGGTCAACGCGCTGCTGCATTTCGACCCGCGCCTGGCCGGCCTGCCGCGCGCCGGCATCGTCCACCGCCTCGACAAGGACACCTCCGGCCTGATGGTGGTCGCCCGCAACCTGCGCGCGCACACCTCCCTGGTCGAACAGCTCTCCGGCCGCGAGGCCCACCGCCAGTACCTGGCCGTGGTGCAGGGCACGATGGTCGCCGGCACCACCATCAACGCGCCCATCGGCCGCCATCCCACCGACCGGGTGCGCATGGCCGTGGCCAAGGAGGGCGCGCCCGGCCGCGACGCCATCACCCACTACCGGGTGCGCGAGAAGTTCCGCGCCCACACCCTGGTGGAATGCCGCCTCGAGACCGGCCGCACGCACCAGATCCGCGTGCACATGGCCTACGTCCGCCACCCGATCGTGGGCGACCCGCTGTACGGCGGTTCGTTCCGGCTGCCCAAGGCCGCCACCGAGGACCTGGTTGCCCGCCTGCAGGGCTTCAAGCGCCAGGCGCTGCACGCGGAGAAACTCAGCTTCAAGCATCCCGCCACCGGCGAGATGGTGACGGTGGAGTCGCCGATGCCCGAGGACATGCAGGGCCTCGTGCTCGACCTGCGCAACGACACCGCGGCCGCCAAGAAGGCGGGATGAGCGCCGCCGGCGCCTGGACCGAAGCCGGCTGGCCGGCGCCGCCCGGCATCCGCGGCGGCACCAGCCTGCGCGGGGGCGACGGCCTGTCGCCGCCTCCCTTCGATCGCCTGAACCTCGGGCTGCGCTGCGGCGACGACCCCGCGCACGCCCGCGCCAACCGGGAGCGTCTGGCCGGCTGGCTCGGCCTGCCGTCCACCCCGCATTGGCTGGACCAGGTGCACGGCACCGCCGTGGTCCGCGTCGACGCGCCGCCCGCGGGCGGGCCCGAGCCGGTGGCCGATGCCGCCGTCACCTCCGCGCCCGGCGTGGTGCTCGCCATCCTGACCGCGGATTGCCTGCCGGTGCTGTTCGCCGCCCGCGACGGCGGCGAGATCGGCGCCGCCCACGCCGGCTGGCGCGGCCTGGCCGCCGGCGTGCTCGAGGCCACCGTGCAGGCGATGCACACGCCGGCGGGTGAGGTGATCGCGTGGCTGGGGCCGGCGGCCGGGCCCCGGGCCTACGAGATCGGCGCGGAGGTGCGCGAAGCGTTCCTGGCCCACGATCCGGCGGCGGCCGACGCGTTCACCGCCACCCGGCCGGGCCACTGGCGCGCGGACCTGTATGCGCTGGCGCGCCAGCGGCTGGCGGCGGTCGGCGTGCGCGAGGTGCACGGCGGCGGCGAGTGCACCCTCAGCGATGCCGGGCGCTATTTCTCGCACCGCCGCGATGGCCGCAGCGGGCGGCTCGCGACCCTGGCCTGGCGCGAAGGCTGAACCGGAGGCGATTTCCTGCCTTCTGGCAGGCTGACGCCGCGCGGCGCCCGTGTCATGTTCGCGCCTCCCCGGCCCGAGACCTCCGCATGCGCGCACCGATCCTCGCCCTGACCCTGCTGCTGCTGTCGCTGCCCTTCGCGGCCGCGGCCGCCACCGTTGCCGAAGCCACGGCCTGGCTGGTAGCCAAGGATGCGCGCGCCGCGCCCGCCATCACCGCCCTGCTCAAGGCCCAGCCGCGCAGCGCCGACGTGCACGTGCTGCACGCGCGCCTGCTGCTGCAGCAGCGCGAGCCGGAGGATGCGATCGAGGCGGCCGAGCGCGCGGTGGGCCTCGCGCCGACCGACGCGCAGGCGCACTACTGGCTGGGCAACGCGCTGGGCCAGCGCATCGGCCAGGTGAACATGCTGCGCCAGGCGTCGATGGCGCCGAAGCTGCGCGAGGCCTTCGAGCGCGCACTCGAGCTCGACCCGGCGATCCACGAGGCGCGCCTGAACCTGATCGAGTTCTACCTGCAGGCGCCGTCCATCGCCGGCGGCAGCGTCGACAAGGCGCGGGCCCACGCCGCCGAGCTGGTGCGCCGGGATCCGCCGCGCGGCCACTTCGCGACGGGCCGGCTGGCCCAGCACGCCGAGGACCTGCCCGCGGCCGCCAAGGCCTACGGCGCCGCCTACCGCGCACGCCCGGACAGCACCAACTTCCGCATGGCCGCCGGCACCGCCTGGCAGGCCACGAAGCAGTGGGACGAGGCCTTCGCGCTCTACCAGGCCTGGACGAAGGAGGACCCGACGGCGGCCGGCGCCCAGTACCAGCTGGGCCGCACCGCCGCGCTGTCCGGCCGGTTCCTGGCCGAGGGCGAGGCCGCGCTTCGCCGCTACCTCGCCCTGCCGCTGGTGCCCGGCCAGCCGCCGCTCCACCACGCCTGGTACCGGCTGGGGCAGGTGCAGGCCCACGCCGGCAAGAAGGACGCCGCGCGCGTGTCCTTCCAGAACGCGCTGAAGGGGGAGCCCGGCAACGACGACTTCCAGGCCGCGCTGTCCGCGCTCTGAACCGCCGGGCCGGCCTTCGCTTGAAAGGCCCGCGCCGGGGCGCCATTTGCTTGGCATACGGGCGGCACCCCGCCGCCCCGGATTCCCAAGGGGCTCCCCGATGCGCATGGACAAACTCACCTCGCGTTTCCAGCAGGCGCTGAGCGACGCGCAGTCGCTGGCCGTGGGCCGCGACCACAACCTGATCGAACCGCTGCACCTGATGGTGGCCCTGCTCGACCAGCAGGGCGGCAGCACGCGCCCGATGCTGGCCCAGGCCGGCGTCAACGCCGCCGCGCTGCGGCAGCGGCTGGGCGAAGCGCTCGACAAGCTGCCCAAGGTCAGCGGCCAGGCCGGCGACGTGTCGCTGGGCAACGACCTGGCGCGGCTGCTGAACGTCTGCGACAAGCTGGCGCAGCAGCGCGGCGACGGCTTCATCGCCAGCGAACTGTTCGTGCTGGCGGCGCTGGAGGACAAGGGCGCGCTGGGCCAGGCGCTCAAGGCCAGCGGCGCGCAGAAGGCGGCGCTGGAGCAGGCCATCGAGGCCCTGCGCGGCGGCGAGAAGGTGCAGGACGCCAACGCCGAGGAGAATCGCCAGGCGCTGGAGAAGTACTGCATCGACCTCACCGCCCGCGCCGAGGCCGGCAAGCTCGACCCGGTGATCGGCCGCGACGAGGAAATCCGCCGCACCATCCAGGTGCTGCAGCGGCGCACCAAGAACAACCCGGTGCTGATCGGCGAGCCCGGCGTCGGCAAGACCGCGATCGTCGAGGGCCTGGCCCAGCGCATCATCCACGGCGAGGTGCCCGAGGGCCTGCGCAACCGCCGCGTGCTGTCGCTGGACATGGGCGCGCTGATCGCCGGCGCCAAGTTCCGCGGCGAGTTCGAAGAGCGGCTCAAGGGCGTGCTCAGCGACCTGTCCAAGCAGGAAGGCCAGGTGATCCTGTTCATCGACGAGCTGCACACGATGGTCGGCGCGGGCAAGGCCGAGGGCTCGATGGACGCCGGCAACATGCTCAAGCCGGCGCTGGCCCGCGGCGAGCTGCACTGCATCGGCGCCACCACGCTGGACGAGTACCGCAAGTACGTCGAGAAGGACGCGGCGCTCGAGCGCCGCTTCCAGAAGGTGTTCGTGGGCGAGCCCTCGGTCGAGGACACCATCGCCATCCTGCGCGGCCTGAAGGAACGCTACGCCGTGCACCACGGCGTCGAGATCACCGACCCGGCGATCGTCGCCGCGGCCACGCTGTCGCATCGCTACATCGCCGACCGCCAGCTGCCGGACAAGGCCATCGACCTGATGGACGAGGCGGCCTCGCGTATCCGGATGGAGATCGACTCGAAGCCGGAGGAGATGGACCGCAAGGAGCGCCGCCTGATCCAGCTCAAGATCCAGCGCGAGGCGCTGAAGAAGGAGAAAGACAAGGAATCGCAGCAGCGCCTGGCGGATCTCGAGACCGAGATCGCGACGCTGGAGCGCGAGTTCAACGACCTGGAGGAAATCTGGAAGGCCGAGAAGGCCACGCTCACCGGCGCCACCAGGGTCAAGGAGCAGCTGGAGCAGGCGCGCCTGGCGCTGGACGCCGCGCACCGCCAGCAGGATTTCGCCAAGGCCAGCGAGCTGCAGTACGGCCGCATCCCCGAGCTCGAGAAGCAGCTCGAGTCGGCCCAGGCCGTCGAGACCAAGGGCTTCCAGCTGCTGCAGGACAAGGTGACCGCGGAGGAGATCGCCGAGGTGGTGTCGCGCTGGACCGGCATCCCGGTCAGCAAGATGCTCGAGGGCGAGCGCGAGAAGCTGCTGAAGATGGAAGACGCGCTGCACCACCGCGTGGTCGGCCAGCACGAGGCGGTGAAGGCGGTGTCCGACGCGATCCGTCGTTCGCGCGCCGGGCTGTCCGATCCGAACCGGCCCAACGGCTCCTTCCTGTTCCTCGGCCCGACGGGCGTGGGCAAGACCGAGCTGTGCAAGGCGCTGGCCGGCTTCCTGTTCGACACCGAGGACGCGATGGTGCGCATCGACATGAGCGAGTTCATGGAGAAGCACTCCGTGGCCCGCCTGATCGGCGCGCCCCCGGGCTACGTGGGCTATGAAGAGGGCGGCTACCTCACCGAGGCCGTGCGGCGCCGGCCCTACAGCGTGCTGCTGCTCGACGAGGTCGAGAAGGCGCATCCGGACGTGTTCAACATCCTGCTGCAGGTGCTCGACGACGGCCGCCTCACCGATGGCCAGGGCCGCACGGTGGACTTCCGCAATACCGTGATCGTGATGACCTCCAACCTCGGCAGCCAGCACATCCAGGAGCTGAGCGGCGAGGGCGACGCGGCCTACATCCAGATGAAGGCGGCGGTGATGGGCGTGGTGCAGTCGCACTTCCGCCCGGAATTCATCAACCGGCTCGACGAGATCGTGGTCTTCCACCCGCTGGGCCGCGAGCAGATCCAGTCCATCGCCCGCATCCAGACGGCGTACCTGTCCAGGCGCCTGGCCGAGCGGCAGATCAGGCTCGAGATCGACGACGCGGCGCTGGCCCTGCTGGGCAACGTCGGCTTCGATCCGGTCTACGGTGCCCGGCCGCTCAAGCGCGCCATCCAGCAGCAGCTGGAAAACCCGCTGGCCCAGAAGATCCTGGCCGGCGAGTTCGGCCAGGGCGACACCGTGAAGGTCACCGCGGAAGGCGGGACCCTGGCCTTCCTCCGCGCCTGAGAGAAAAAGGGGTCAGAGTGATTATTTGCTTCAGGCAAATAATCACTCTGACCCCTTTTTCGCGCTACGGGCTTACCAGGTGTAGCTGGCGTTGGCGTACAGGTAGGCGCCGTTGAAGCCGAACGGCGAGCTGCCGCTGTAGGGCAGCTGCCCCGAGGTGGAGTTGGCGAACAGCACTTCGTCGGGATAGCTGTCGAGCACGTTGTCCGCGCCCAGCGTGAAGCGCCAGCGCTCGTGCGTGTAGCTGGCCGACAGGTCCAGCGTCCACTCCGCGCCATAGGTCTGGTCGCGCGAGGTATCCGCCGGGTTGTTGCCGAACAGCACGGTGAACTCGCCGTATCGGGTCGCGGTGGCTGCGAACTCGAACGCCCCCGCCTTCCACACGCCGCCGGCCATCAGCTTGTCGCGCGGGGCGCCCACTTCGAAGCGGGCCAGCTCGACGCGGCCGAAGCGCAGCGCGGTCGGGTCGATCGCGGTGAGCGTGGCCGGGTTGGCGGCGACGCGGTCGATGTCGGTCTTGTTGTAGTTGTAGCCCAGCGTCAGGTCGAGCGTGCTGTCCTGCAGCTGCCAGGCATAGGTGCCGACGATGTCGACGCCGCGCGTGGTGGTGTCGATGGCATTGGTGAAGTAGCGGCCACCGCCCAGGCCCGGGAAGCCGTTGGCGTTGAGGTAGTTGCGCACCGCGGTGCTGGTGAGGTTCTCCGACAGCGTGATGCGGTCGTCGACCTCGATCTGGTAGGCGTCGATGGTCACGTAAAGGCCTTCCGCCGGCTGCAGCACCAGGCCGATGCTGGCGTTGGTGGATTCCTCGGCGCGCAGCGGCTCGGCGCCCAGCGCGATCGCCGCCGGGTTGTTGACCCGCAGCGTGGCGATGTCGAACGGCACGCCGCCGATGAAGTTGGTGGCCGTGGACTGGAAGTACTGCTGCTGCAGCGACGGTGCCCGGAAGCCGGTGGACACCGTGGCCCGCACCGCGACCGCGCGGTTGAACTCGTAGCGCGAGGACAGCTTCCAGTTCGAGGTGGTGCCGAAGTCGGAATAGTCCTCGTAGCGCGCGGCCAGTCCGAGGGACAGGCGCTCGGTCACCTCGCCCTCGAGGCCGGCGTAGACCGAGACGTTGTCGCGGTCGAAGCTGCCGCCGTCGCTGGGCCGGAAGCCGGGGAAGACCTGCGCGCCCGGGATGTTCGCGAACGTGCCCAACGCGTAGGACAGCGGCTCGCCCGGGCTCTGCGTGAAGCTGTCCTGGCGCCACTCGGCGCCGTAGGACAGCGTCACCGGATAGGCCAGGCCCCAGTCGAGCTGGTTGCTGAAGTCGAGGTTGAACACATCCTGCTCGACCTCCAGCGCGCCGGCGTAGAACTCGGTGGGCGAGGTCGGGCCGAGGCTGCGGTTGAGCGTGTTGAGGATGTCGAAGGTCAGCTCGTTGGTGCCGTAGGTGTAGCTCACGTCCACCGAGGTGCCGTTGGCCAGCGTGCCGCGCACGCCGAAGCCCAGGTGCGCGTCGGTGGAGACGTTGTTGATCTGCGGCAGGAAGCCGTCGGGGTAGATGGCCGGGATGTTGCGGGCGTCGCCGGCCGGGCGGAAGAACCCGTTCGAAAGGGCATCGCGCTTGGTGTAGATGCCGGTGCCGTAGAACGCGAAGGTTTCGCCGAGCGCGAGCTCGCCGTTGAAGGTGAGCGAGCCGTAGTCGACCGCCGGGTCGCCCTGGCGCTGCACCACCACGCCCAGCGGCGGCGTGGTCGGGCCGGGCGTGCCAATGAAGGGGCGGGCGCGGTCGGTCTGGTTCTGCTGGCCGGCCTGGGCCGAGAGATGCAGGAAGCCGTCGGCACCGAGTGCGAAGCCGGCATCGGCGCCGACCTGGGCGATCTCGCCGTCGCCGGCGCTGTACTGGCCGTAGCGCGCGTTGACGCTGCCGCCCGAATCGCTGCCCTTGAGCACGATGTTGATCACGCCGGCGATCGCGTCCGAACCGTACTGCGCCGAGGCGCCGTCGCGCAGCACTTCCACCCGCGAGATGGCGGAGATCGGGATGGTGTTGAGGTCCACCGGCGACGAGCTGCGGCCCTGCGAGCCGTTGACGTTCACCAGCGAGCCGGGGTGGTAGCGCTTGCCGTTCACCAGCACCAGCACGTGGTCGGGCGACAGGCCGCGCAGCTGGGCCGGGCGCACGGTGTCGGTGCCGTCGTTGATGGCCGGGCGCGGGAAATTCAGCGAGGGCAGGGCGCGCGACAGCGCGGTCGCCAGTTCGGGCGTGCCGGTGGCGGTCAGCGCTTCCGGGGTGAGGATGTCGATCGGGGCCGTGGATTCGGCCACGGTGCGGTCGGCGACGCGGGTGCCGGTGACGATGACCGCGTCGAGCAGGGCGGTGTCGTCGGGGGTTTCCTCCGGCGCGGTCTGGGCGAACACGGGGCTGGCGGCGAGGGCCGCCAGCAGCGCGAGGGTGAGCGGGTTGCGGCGCATCGGGTCTCTCCTGCAGGGCTGGGGACGGCCTTTGATACCACGACAGCCGGCGGCCGGCACCCAAGCTTCCGGCATGTCCTCATGCCGTCCCTGCCACAAGGGATTCACGTCCCCCCGGGCAGGCTCTCGGAGATGCCCGTCCAACTCGTCTGGTTCAAGCGCGACCTGCGCACGCATGACCATGCCCCGCTGTGCGCGGCGGCGGCGCGCGGGCCGGTGCTGCCGCTCTACGTGGCGGAGCCGGGCTACTGGGCGCTGCCCGACGCTAGCGGCCGGCAGTGGGCGGCCACCGCCGAGGCCCTGCAGGAATTGCGCGACGACCTGGCGCGGCTGGGCCAGCCGCTGGTGGTCCGCAGCGGCGATGTCGTTCACGTGCTCGACCAGCTGCATCGCGAGCACGGCCTCGCCGGTCTCTGGTCGCACGAGGAAACCGGCAACGACTGGACCTTCGCCCGCGACCGCCGCGTTGCCGCCTGGGCACGCGCGAACGGCATCCCGTGGCAGGAGTCGCCGAACGGCGGCGTCCAGCGCCGGCTCCGCAGCCGCAACGGCTGGGCGGCGGAATGGGAGCGCCGGATGGCGCCGTCGCCCTTGCCCGAGCCCGAGATCGCCCCGGTGCCAGGCGTCGCGCCGGGCGACATTCCCGCGGCGGACGCGCTGGGCATCGCGCCCGATCCTTGTCCCGGCCGCCAGCGCGGCGGCCGCCGGCGCGGCGAGCGCGCCCTGCACACCTTCCTCGCCGGCCGCGGCGCGGGCTACATGCGCGGCATGAGCAGCCCGCTCTCCGCCGAAACCCGCTGCTCCCGCTTCTCGCTGGCGCTGGCCACCGGCGCGCTGTCGCTGCGTGAAGTCGTGCACGCCGTTCGCGGCGCCAGGGCCGAAGGCAGCCCGGTGCCGGCGCGCGACCTCGCCTCGCTCGAGAAGCGCCTGCACTGGCACTGCCACTTCATCCAGAAGCTCGAGAGCGAGCCTGGCATCGAGTTCCGCAACGTCCACCGCGGTTTCGACGGCCTGCGCGAAGACGACTTCAACCGCGAATGGTTCGGGGCCTGGCAGCGCGCGGAAACCGGCTGGCCATTCGTCGACGCCTGCCTGCGTTCGCTGCAGCAGACCGGCTGGATCAACTTCCGGGCGCGGGCGATGCTGGTCTCGATCAGCAGCTACCACCTCTGGCTGCACTGGCCGGAGCCGGCGCGCCAGCTCGCGCGCTGGTTCACCGACTACGAGCCCGGCATCCACTACCCGCAGGTGCAGATGCAGGCCGGCGTCACCGGCATCAACATCCCGCGCATGTACAACCCGGTGAAG
Source organism: Arenimonas metalli CF5-1 (assembly GCF_000747155.1). Taxonomy (GTDB): domain Bacteria; phylum Pseudomonadota; class Gammaproteobacteria; order Xanthomonadales; family Xanthomonadaceae; genus Arenimonas; species Arenimonas metalli. The sequence goes on from NZ_AVCK01000011.1 coordinate 85,404, forward strand.
CAGTCGCAGGACCAGGACCCGGACGGCGCCTTCATCCGCCGCTGGCTGCCCGAACTCGAGGCGGTGCCGGACGCCTGGATCCACACGCCGTGGCAGATGGGCGCGGCGCAGCAGCGCGCCGCCGGCCTGCGCCTCGGTGAAACCTATCCGCTGCCGGTGCGCGACCACGAACAGGCCGCCCGCGAGGCGCGCGCGAAGCTCACCGCCTGGAAGCGCGCCTACGTCGCCCGCGAGGAAAGCCAGCGCGTCTTCGAGAAACACGGCAGCCGCAAGCGCCAGCCTTCGCGCGGCCGCACGAAGGCCACGCCGTCGAAGGCGCCGCTACCGGCGGAGCAGGGCGACCTGTTCTAGCCGTCGCCCTTGTGGGAGGGACTTCAGTCCCGAAGCCTTTCGCCGGAAAGCTTCGGGACTGAAGTCCCTCCTACAAGGAGGCATCAGGCGCGCTGGTGGCGGAAGGGCGGGGCGGAGAGGGCCATCTCGGCCATGCTGTGGGCGAGTTCCTTCTCGGCCAGCACCGCGCCGTCGGCGCCGTGCCTGATCAGGTGCTTCACTTCGGCATCGCTGTGCGCGCGCGCCAGGATGGTCAGGCCCGGGTTGAGCGCGCGCAGCCGGGCCACGACTTCGCCGGCCTCCAGCGCCTGCGGGATCGCCAGCACCACCAGCTGCGCGCCGGCCGGCGAGGCTTCGTCCAGCACGCGCGGCGTGGCGGCGTTGCCGCGGATCGCGGGGAAGCCGGCGCCGCGGGCGCGCTCGACCAGGTCGGCGTCGTCGTCGATCACGACCAGCGGCACCTCGCGCTCGCGCAGCAATTTCGCGATCTCGCCGCCCACGCGGCCGTAGCCGATCAGGATGGCGTGGCCTTGCGCAGGCAGCGCCGGGCCCGCGTTCCGGACCGGGGCCGGCCCCGGCGACACGCCGGCCTCGGCGTCCGCGGCGGCGCGACGCGCCTCCAGCTTGTCCAGCGCCGCGAAGATCAGCGGGTTGGCGATGATCGACAGCAGCGCGCCGGCCAGCACCAGGTCGCGCCCCATCTCCGGCAGGATCGCCAGCGACACGCCCAGTCCGGCGAGGATGAAGGAGAACTCGCCGATCTGGGCCAGGCTGGCCGAGATCGTCAGCGCGGTGCCGTTGGGATGCCCGAACGCGCGCACGATCAGGTAGGCCGCCAGCGACTTGCCGACGGTGATGATCAGGAAGGTGGCCAGCACCGGCAGCGGCTGCGTCACCAGGATCATCGGGTCGAACAGCATGCCCACCGACACGAAGAACAGCACCGCGAATGCATCGCGCAGCGGCAGCGAATCCGAGGCCGCCTTGTGGCTCAGGTCGCCGTTGAGCAGCATGCCGGCGAAGAAGGCGCCCAGCGCGAACGACACGCCGAACAGCTTGGCCGAGCCGAAGGCCACGCCCAGCGCGATCGCCAGCACGCTCAGCGTGAACAGCTCGCGCGAACCGAAGCCCGCCACCCGCTCGAGCAGCCACGGGATCGCGCGCTTGCCCACCAGCAGCATCAGCGCCACGAAGGCGCCGACCTTGAGCAGCGTCCAGCCCAGCGAGGCCATCACCGGTCCCAGCGCCAGGGTGCCGTCCTTCGCGTTCTCGCCCATGGATCCGGCCAGCGCCGGCAGCAGCACCAGGGCCACCACCATCACCAGGTCCTCGACGATCAGCCAGCCCACCGCGATCCGGCCGCGCCGGGTTTCCAGCAGGCGCCGGTCTTCCATCGCGCGCAGCAGCACCACGGTGCTGGCCACCGACAGCGCCAGGCCGAACACGATGCCCTGCAGCGTCGGCCAGCCCAGGAACCAGGCCAGGCCCCAGCCCAGCACCGTGGCCACGGTGATCTGGACCATGGCGCCGGGGATGGCAATGGCCTTCACTTCCATCAGGTCCTCGACCGAGAAGTGCAGGCCGACGCCGAACATCAGCAGGATCACGCCGATTTCCGACAGCTCCATCGCCAGGTCGGGATCGGCCACGAACCCGGGCGTGAACGGCCCCACCAGGATGCCCGCCACCAGGTAACCCACGATCGGCGACAGGCGCAGCCGGTGCGCCAGGCTTCCCAGCACGAAGGCCAGCACCAGGCCGACGGCGAGCAGGGCGATCAGCGGGGTGTCATGGGGCATCGGCAGTCCTCGGGCGAATGGCGTCCGGGGCAGGGGGCCGCCGGACCGCCTGATAGACTACCCGACCCTTGCTTCAGCCCACGTCATGATCGCCTTCCGCAATTTCGCCCTCCGCCGGGGCGAACGCCTCCTGCTCTCCCAAGTGGACCTCAGCCTGCACGCCGGCTGGCGCATCGGCGTCATCGGCCGCAACGGCTGCGGCAAGTCCAGTCTGTTCGCGGCGATCATGGGCGAGGTCGAGGCCGACCAGGGCGACATCGACCTGCCCGGCAAGGTGCGCATCGCCAGCGTGGCGCAGGAAACGCCGTCGCTGCCCGACGCCGCCATCGACTTCGTGCTTTCGGGCGACACCGAAGTGCACGCCATCCTGCAGGCCGAGGCCGCCGCGATGGCCGCCGAGGACTGGGACGCCGTGGCCAACGCGCACCAGCGCCTGGCCGAGATCAACGGCTACGACGCCACCGCCCGCGCCGGCAAGCTGCTGCACGGCCTGGGCTTCCCGGCCGATACCCATTCGCGCGCGGTGTCCTCGTTCTCCGGCGGCTGGCGCGTGCGCCTGAACCTGGCGCGGGCGCTGATGATGCCCTCCGACCTGCTGCTGCTCGACGAGCCCACCAACCACCTCGACCTCGACGCGGTGCTGTGGCTCGAGGCCTGGCTGCTCAAGTACCCGGGCACCCTGCTGATGATCTCGCACGACCGCGAGTTCCTCGATGGCGTCAGCACCCATACCCTGCACCTGCACGAAGGCCGCGCCAAACTCTACGCCGGCGACTACACCAGCTTCGAGCGCCAGCGCGCCGAGCACCTGCGCCAGCAGCAGATCGCGCACGACAAGGAGCAGGCCGAGCGCGCCCACCTGCAGAGCTTCATCGACCGCTTCAAGGCCAAGGCCAGCAAGGCCCGCCAGGCCCAGAGCCGCATGAAGCGCCTGGCCAAGCTGGCCGGCACCGAGGCGGTGCGCGCCGAGCGCTCGTTCCGCATCGTCTTCGCCGAGCCGGCGCGCCTGCCGCATTCGCTGATCCGCCTCAACCACGTCGATGCCGGCTACGCCCCTGTAGGAGGGACTTCAGTCCCGAAGCTTTCGGCGAACAGCTTCGGGACTGAAGTCCCTCCTACCGGGAGCGTGCGGATCCTGGCGGACGTGGGCTTCGGGCTGGAGGCGGGCGACCGCGTCGGCCTGCTGGGCCCGAACGGCGCCGGCAAATCCACGCTTGTGAAGACCCTGGTCGGCGAGCTGCGCCCGCTGGCCGGCGAGCGCGTCGCGCATCCCGACCTGCGCATCGGCTACTTCGCCCAGCACACGGTCGAGAGCCTGCACGAGGGCCAGAGCCCGCTGTGGCACCTCAAGGAGCTGGCGCCCAACGCCGGCGAGCAGGTGCTGCGCAATTACCTGGGCCGCTGGAACTTCGTCGGCGACCGCGCCTTCGAGAACATCGACGGCTTCTCCGGCGGCGAGCGCGCGCGCCTGGCGCTGGCCCTGATCGCCTACCTCGAGCCGAACGTGCTGCTGCTCGACGAGCCCACCAACCACCTCGACCTCGACATGCGCGAGGCCCTGGCCGAGGCGCTGAGTGATTTCCCCGGCGCGATCGTGCTGGTCTCGCACGACCGCCACCTGATCGGCCTGGTCTGCGAAAGCTTCTGGCGCGTGGCCGACGGCAAGGTCGAGGAGTTCAACGGCGACCTGGACGAGTACGCCGCCTGGCTGCGCAGCCGCAACAACGAGCCGCGCGCCGCCAAGCCCTCGTCCTCGCCGGTGGCCAAACCCGCGCCCAAGCCCGTGCGCAGCAAGCACGAGGTCGAGGTCGCCGGCCGCCGGCTGCGCCAGGTCGAGGCCCGGGTCGCCGAACTCGAAGCCGCGCTGGCGGAGGTCGAGGGCCAGCTGGCCGATCCGGCCATCTACGGCAACGACGGCGGCATCGAGGTCGCGCAGCTGGCCCAGCGCCAGGAAAAGCTGGCGCGTGAAAAGGAAGCCCTCGAAGCCGAGTGGCTCCAGCTCCTCGAAACCACCGACCCCTGACGCCCGCCGCCCCTCGTGGGAGGGACTTCAGTCCCGATGCCTCTCGCCGAAATGCATCGGGGTTGAAGTCCCTCCCACAGGGACGGGGCTTGAATGGCCGGGGCAAACCCCCACTAATCCACCCACCCACCCACCCACCCACCCGGCCACCGGCCGCACGAGCTCCCGCGACCATGCCCATCTATGCCTTCGAGTGCGCCCACTGCGGCCACGCCTTCGACCGCCTCCAGAAGCTGTCCGACCCGGACCCGACCGACTGCCCCGAGTGCGGCCAGGCCCAGGTCCGGCGCCAGCTGACCGCGCCCAGCTTCCGCCTGGCCGGCTCCGGCTGGTACGAGACCGACTTCAAGAAGGACGGCGACAAGAAGCGCAACCTCGCCGAGGGCGGCGCCAAGGCCGAGCCGGCGGCCAAGTCCGAGCCCGCCGCCAAGCCGGCCGAATCCAAGCCGTCCCCCGCCGCCGACTGATTGCTGCGCGCGCCCGCGGCGGGGTAGGGTCGTCGGCATGAAGACCCCGATCTACGCCGCGAGCCTGCTCGCCACCGCCGTCCTGCTGGCCGCCTGCGCCGGCGCCGATGCCACCCGTCCCGATGCCGGGGCGCAGTTCGGCCTGCCCGAGCCGCTGCCGCCGCCCGGGATGGGCGATCCGGCGGTGCAGGTGGCGCCCGTGGATGCCTTCCTCGCCCGCCTCGCCACCCACTGCGGCCAGGCCTTCGAGGGCAGGGTGCGGGTGGATACCCCGGCCCAGCCCGACAACGCCTTTGCGGGCAAGAAACTGGTGATGCACGTGCGCAGTTGCGGCGCCGATGAGCTGCGCATCCCCTTCCACGTCGGCGAGGACCGCTCGCGCACCTGGGTGCTGACCCGCACCGCCACCGGCCTGCGCCTCAAGCACGACCACCGCCACGAAGACGGCAGTTCGGACGCCGTGACGATGTACGGCGGCGACACCGCCAGCCCCGGCAGCGCACGCCGCCAGGCCTTCCCGGTCGATGCCGAATCGATCGCCACCTTCCGCCGCGAGGGGCTGATGGCCTCGCTGGAAAACACCTGGGCGATGGAGATCGAGCCCGGCCAGGTCTTCGTCTACGAACTCTCGCGCCCGAACGGCCGCCTGTTCCAGGTCGAGTTCGACCTCAGCCGCCCGGTGCCGGCGCCGCCGGCGCCCTGGGGCAGCGAGCTGGCGCCGGAGTAAGCCACCGCCTTCGAAAGCCCCGGCGTTTGCCGGGGCAGGCCCGCCGGGCCTAAAATCCCGGGTCTTCCGCCGCCCGTCCGGGTCCGGCGAATTCCCTTCGGAGCAAGCATGCGCAGCCATTTCTGCGGCCTCGTGGACGAGTCCATGATCGGCCAGACCGTCACCCTCTGCGGCTGGGCCGACGTCGCCCGTGACATGGGCGGGCTGTGCTTCATCGACCTGCGCGACCACGAGGGCATCGTCCAGATCGTGGCCGAGCCGTCCGCCGACGCCGGCAACGCCGCCGTGGTCGCGGCCGCCGCCAAGGTGGGCTACGAGGACTGCCTGCGCATCACCGGCGTCGTGCGCGCCCGTCATTCGGTGAACGAGAAGATCCGCACCGGCAAGGTGGAAGTGCTGGCGACGCAGATCGAGCTGCTCAACAAGGCCGAGCCGCTGCCCTTCCACGCCCACGAGAACGCGGGCGAGGACGTGCGCCTGAAGTACCGCTACCTCGACCTGCGCCGTCCCGAGATGCAGAAGATGATGCGCACCCGCATCCGCCTGGTGCAGGCGCTGCGTCGCTGGCTCGACGCGCGCGGCTTCCAGGACATCGAGACGCCGATCCTCACCAAGGCCACGCCCGAGGGCGCGCGCGACTTCCTGGTGCCGGCGCGCATGCATCCGGGCGAGTTCTACGCGCTGCCGCAGTCGCCGCAGCTGTTCAAGCAGATCCTGATGGTGGCCGGCTTCGACCGCTACTACCAGATCGCCCGCTGCTTCCGCGACGAAGCGCTGCGCGCCGACCGCCAGCTCGAGTTCACCCAGCTCGACCTGGAGTTCGCCTGGGTGCGCGAGCAGGACGTGCAGGACGCGGTCGAGGGCATGATCCGCGAGGTGTTCAAGGAAGTGATCGGCGTCGAGCTCGATGCGAGCTTCCCGCGCATGACCTGGGCCGAGGCGATGCGTCGCTACGGCTCCGACAAGCCGGACCTGCGCAACCCGCTGGAGCTGGTGGACGTGGCCGAGCTGGTCAAGGTTTGCGAGTTCAAGGCCTTCACCGATGCCGCCAACGATCCGGATGGCCGCGTCGCCGCGCTGCGCATCCCGGGCGGCGCCGCGCTGAGCCGCAAGCAGATCGACGAATACGCCGCGCACGCCGCCAAGTACGGCGCCAAGGGCCTGGCCTACGCCAAGGTCGACGAGGCGGGCGCGGTGAATTCGCCCATCGCCAAGTTCTTCGCCGAGGACGCTTTCGCGGCGCTGCTCGCCGCCACCGGCGCACAGAAGGGCGACATCGTCTTCTTCGGCGCCGGCGCCTACAACAAGGCCAGCGACTTCATGGGCGCCGTGCGCCTGAAGGCCGGCAAGGACTTCAACCTCGTCTCCAGCGACTGGAAGCCGCTGTGGGTCACCGACTTCCCGATGTTCGAATGGGATCCGGACGAGGAGCGCTATGTCGCGCTGCACCACCCGTTCACCGCCCCGGCCGTGGACGACATCGCCGAGCTCAAGGCGAACGCGAAGATCGCGGTGTCGCGCGGCTACGACATGGTGCTCAACGGCAACGAGATCGGTGGTGGCTCCATCCGCATCCATCGCCCTGACATGCAGAGCGCGGTGTTCGACCTGCTGGGCATCGGTGCGGAAGAGGCCGAGGCCAAGTTCGGCTTCCTGCTCGACGCGCTGCGGTTCGGCGCGCCGCCGCACGGCGGCATCGCCTTCGGCATCGACCGCATCGCGGCGCTGATGGCCGGCACCGAGTCGATCCGCGACGTGATCGCCTTCCCGAAGACGACCACCGCGCAGTGCCTGATGACCGGCGCGCCGTCGCCGGTGCCGGACGTGCAGCTGGCCGAGGTGCACGTCGCCGTCCGCCCCAGGCCCGACAAGGCCTGAGTCGTGGCGCTGGCGATCCGTCGCGCCACGCCGGCGGACGCCGCCACGCTGTCTGCGCTGGCCGAACGCACTTTCGTCGAGGCCTTCGGGCATCTGTACCCGCCGGAGGACCTCGACACGTTCCTGCGCGAGTCCTACGCCGTGGATCGCCAGCGCGTGATTCTGGAGACGCCGGGCTACGCCGTCTGGCTGCTCGAGGACGACGGCGTCGCGGTGGGCCACGCGGCCGCCGGTCCCTGCGGCCTGCCCAACCCCGCGGTCGAGCCCGGCGACGGCGAGCTCAAGCGCCTTTACGTGCTGGCCGCCTACCAGTCCGGCGGCTGGGGCGGGCGGCTGTTCGACGCGGCGATGGACTGGCTGCAGGCCGAGGGCCCGCGCACGGTCTGGATCGGCGTGTGGTCGGAGAACCCCGGGGCACAGCGCTTCTACGCCCGGCGCGGCTTCTCGAAGGTCGGCGAACACACCTTCCCGGTGGGCCGCGTGGTGGACCTTGAGTTCACCCTGCGCCGCGAAAAGACCGCCGCGCCGGCATAGACTGCCGGCTTCCCGCCGCACGAGCGACGCCCTTGCGCCCAGCCTCCGGTCCCCGCGTGATCCTGCTGCACGGCGTCTGGATGCGCGGCTTCACGCTGTGGCCGCTGGCGCGGCGCCTGCGCGCGCACGGCTTCCGCGCCGACGTCTTCGACTACGCCAGCCTGTTCCGCGGGCCGGCCCCGTCGGTGGACAAGCTCGCCACGACCCTGCTGGCTTCGGGCGGCGAGCCGGTGCATCTGGTGGGCCACAGCCTCGGCGGCCTGGTCGCGCTGGAAACCGCCGCCAGCTACGCCGGCCTGCCGCCCGGCCGCATCGTCTGCCTGGGCTCGCCGCTCGCCGGCAGCGGTGCCGCCCGCGGCATGGCCCACAGCCATCTGGGCGGGTTGCTGGGCCGCAGCGCCCGGCTGCTCAAGAGCGGCCTGTACGAACTGCCGCGTGGCCGCGAGGTCGGTGTCGTCGCCGGCTGCAAGGCCGCGGGGCTGGGCAAGGTGTTCGGGCGCTTCGACGGTCCCAACGACGGCACCGTCGCAGTGTGGGAAACCCGGCTGCCGGGCCTGGCCGACCATCGCGTCCTGCCCGCCAGCCACACCGGCATGATCTTCTCCGCCGAGGTCGCGGCGCTGGCCGCCGGCTTCCTCCGGGACGGCCGGTTCCCCGCCTGAGCGCATGGCGTCGGCCCTATAATCACCGCATCGCAAATCACCGTTAAGCGGGCAGGGGTCGGGTTCCATGGGCAGATTGATGGCCATCGAAGGGCGCAAGAACGCCCAGGACGCCAAGCGCGGCAAGGTCTTCACCAAGATCATCCGCGAGATTTCCACCGCCGCGCGCCTCGGCGGCGGCGACCCGAAGGGCAATCCGCGCCTGCGCGTGGCGGTCGACAAGGGCCTGGGCGTGAACATGTCGCGCGACGTCATCGAGCGCGCCATCAAGAAGGCCACCGGCGAACTCGAGGGCGTGAGCTACGAGGAAATCCGCTACGAGGGCTACGCCCCCGGCGGCGTCGCCGTGATCGTCGACTGCCTCACCGATAACAAGGTGCGCACCGTCGCCGACGTGCGGCACGCGTTCAACAAGTGCGGCGGCAACCTTGGCACCGATGGCTCGGTCGCCTTCATGTTCAAGAAGCTGGGCGTGCTCAGCTTCGGCCCGGGCAGCAGCGAGGACGCGCTGACCGAGGCCGCGATCGAGGCCGGCGCCGACGACGTGCAGGCCTTCCCCGAGGACGGCCTGGTCGAGGTGCTGTGCGCGCCGGAGTCGTTCGAGGCGGTGAAGTCGGCGATGGCCGCGGCCGGCTTCACGCCGCTCGAGGCCGAGGTGACGATGCGCGCCGACAACGACATCGCGGTCACCGGCGACACCGCGCTGCAGGTCAAGAAGATGCTCGACATGCTCGAGGACCTCGACGACGTGCAGAACGTGTATTCCAACGCCGACCTGGGCGACGTCGCCTACACGTGACCCGCATCCTCGGCATCGACCCGGGTTCGCAGCGCACCGGCGTCGGCATCATCGACGTCGACGCCACGGGCAAGTGCGCCTACGTGCACTGCCAGGCCCTGAACCTGCTGGTGGACACCGAGGATTTCCCGGCGCGGCTGGGCAAGCTGGTGTTCGACCTCGAGGAAGTACTGGAGACCTGGCGGCCCACGGTCGTCGCGATCGAATCGGTGTTCATGGACAAGTCGGCCACCTCGGCGCTGAAGCTGGGCCACGCCCGCGGCGCCGCCATCGCCACCGTGGTGCGCCGCGGCCTGTCGGTGAGCGAGTACGCGCCGCGCCTGATCAAGCAGTCGCTGGTCGGCAGCGGTGCCGCCGACAAGACCCAGGTGCAGCACATGGTGCGCCTGCTGCTGAACCTGGGCGAGAAGAAGCTGCAGGCCGACGCCGCCGATGCGCTCGCGGTCGCGCTCACCCACGCCCACACCAGCGCCACCGCCGGCCGCACCGGCCTGGCCAGTGCCTTGCTCCGGAGACGCAGATGATCGGCCGCCTGAAGGGTTTGCTCGTGTACAAGGCGCCGCCGGCGCTGATGGTGGACGTGGGCGGCGTGGGCTACGAGCTCTCGGCGCCGATGAGCACCTTCTACGACCTGCCCGACGTGGGTCGCGAGGTCACGCTGTTCACCCACTACGCGGTGAAGGAGGACGGCGTGGCGCTGTTCGGCTTCCTCACCGAGGCCGAGCGCCGGCTGTTCCGCGAAGTGCAGAAGGTGACGGGCGTGGGCGCCAAGATCGCGCTGGCGGTGCTCTCGGGTGCCAGCGTGGACGACTTTGCGCGGCTGGTGCAGGCCGGCGACATCACCGCGCTGTGCCGCATCCCGGGCATTGGCAAGAAGACCGCCGAGCGCATGGTGGTCGAGCTGCGCGACCGCGCCGCGGACTTCGCCGGCGGCGGCGTCGCCGTGCTCACCGGCAAGGGCGGCGCGGTGCCGGCCGACCCGGTCACCGAAGCCTCGGTGGCCCTGACCCAGCTCGGCTACAAGCCGGCCGAGGTGCAGCGCATGCTCAAGCAGGCCGAACCCGGCGACAGCGCCGAGGACATCATCCGGAAAGCCCTCCGCAGCATGCTGAAGGGCTAGCCCATCAAAAAAGGGGTCAGAGTGAATATCTGTTTCAAACAGATATTCACTCTGACCCCTTTTTTGATGGGGGTTCCCTGACATAATCCGGGGCCATGGAAGACACCCGCGTCATTGCCCCCGGCGCCACGCGCGAAGACGAACTGGCCGAGGCCAGCATCCGGCCCAAGCGGCTGGACGACTACCTGGGCCAGCAGCCGGTCCGCGAGCAGCTCAAGATCGCCATCGAAGCCGCCAAGGGCCGCGGCGAAGCCATGGACCACGTGCTGATCTTCGGGCCGCCGGGCCTGGGCAAGACCACGCTCAGCCATGTCATCGCCAACGAGCTGGGCGTGAACCTGCGCACCACCTCGGGCCCGGTGATCGAGCGCGCCGGCGACCTGGCCGCGCTGCTGACCAACCTGCAGCCGCACGACGTGCTGTTCGTGGACGAGATCCACCGCCTCTCGCCCGTGGTCGAGGAAGTGCTGTACCCGGCGATGGAGGACTACCAGATCGACATCATGATCGGCGAGGGCCCCGCGGCCCGCTCGATCAAGCTCGACCTGCCGCCCTTCACCCTGATCGGCGCCACGACCCGCGCCGGCCTGCTCACCGCGCCGCTGCGCGACCGCTTCGGCATCGTCCAGCGGCTCGAGTTCTACAGCGCCGAGGAGCTGACCCGCATCGTCCGCCGCTCGGCCAGCATCCTGGGCATCGAATGCGCCCCGGACGGCGCCGGCGAGATCGCCCGCCGCGCCCGCGGCACGCCCCGCATCGCCAACCGCCTGCTGCGCCGCGTGCGCGACTTCGCCCAGGTGCGCGCCGGCGGCACCATCACCCGCCCGGTGGCCGACGAGGCCCTGGCCATGCTGAAAGTCGACGCCGAGGGCTTCGATACCCTGGACCGCCGCATGCTGGGCATGATCATCGAGAACTTCGACGGCGGCCCGGTCGGCGTCGAGTCGCTGGCCGCGGCCCTGAGCGAGGAGCGCGGCACCCTCGAGGACGTGATCGAGCCCTACCTGATCCAGCAGGGCTACCTGGTCCGCAGCGCCCGCGGCCGCATGGTGACCCACAAGGCCTACACCCACCTGGGCCTCAAACCCCCTCGCAAGGCCGTCCCGCCCGACCTGTTCGAGTCATGAGCGCGGTTCCGTTCAGCTTCCCGATAAGGGTTTATTGGGAGGATACCGACGCTGGCGGGGTGGTTTACCACGCCAGCTACGTGCGGTTCCTTGAACGCGCCCGGACCGAATGGCTCCGGGCGATGGGCATCGGGCAGCAGGGCCTGCGCGAAAGCGAGGACCTGGTGCTGGTGGTCCGCGCCATGCAGCTCGATTTCCACCAACCCGCCCGGCTCGATGACGAACTGCTCGCCAGCGTCGTCGTCACCGAGCGGCGCCACGCCAGCCTGTTGATCGGGCAGGTGATTACCCGGGGCGACCAGGTCCTGGTCCGCGCGACTGTCCGCGTGGCCTGCCTGGTGGCCTCCAGTTTCCGCCCGCGTGCCCTGCCCGAATGGCTGGCCGTGGATTCCACGTAACCCGGAGCACCCAAGATGCCGCACCCGAACGCCCTGATCCTCGCCGCCGCCCCGGTGACCGAGCTCCCGACCGAGGCGTTGCCCGCCGCGACGGACGCGGCCGCGGCGGCCGGCGGCTCCGGCATCAACTACCTCGAGCTGATGCTGCACGCCAGCTGGCCGGTGCAGCTGATCGTGCTGATGCTGCTGCTGGGCTCGGTGATGAGCTGGGTGATCATCTTCCGAAAGAACCGCGTCTTCGCCCGCGCCGCCGACGATGCCGACGAGTTCGAGACCCGCTTCTGGTCGGGCGTGGACCTGACCCAGCTCTACCGCTCGGCCACCGACCGCAACCGCGTGGTGTCGGGCCTGGAGGCGATCTTCGAGGCCGGCTTCCGCGAATACGCCCGCCTGCGCCAGAAGAAGGGCCTGGACGGCCGCACCCAGCTCGAGGGCGCCCAACGCGCCATGCGCGCCACCTACGCCCGCGAGGTCGACCGCCTCGAGCACAACCTCGAGCTGCTGGCCAACATCGGCTCCACCGCGCCCTACGTCGGCCTGGTCGGCACCGTGTTCGGCATCATGGTCACCATGCACGGCCTGTCCACGCAGCAGAGCGCGTCCATCGCCGCCGTGGCCCCGGGCATCTCCGAGGCGCTGTTCGCCACTGCCATCGGCCTGTTCGTGGCGATCCCGGCGGTCTGGGCCTACAACCGCTTCGCGACCAAGGTCGAGCGCATCTCGGTGCGCTACGAAAGCTTCGCCGAGGAGTTCTCCTCGATCCTGCAGCGCCAGTCCCACGTCGAGGAATAAGCGGGTAACCCCGTTTCCCCCGACCACACGTTGAGAGCTGTCGCCATGTCCGCCACCATCACCCGCCACCGCAAGCGCCGCAAGCTCAAGGCCGACATCAACGTCGTGCCCTACATCGACGTGATGCTGGTGCTGCTGATCATCTTCATGGTCACCGCGCCGCTGCTCAGCCTCGGCGTCGACGTCGAGCTGCCGCAGGCGCGCGCCAAGCCGATCGAGCAGCAGAAGGAGCCGGTGATCGTCTCGGTCACCGCCGAGGGCGCCTACGCGCTCAAGCTCGAGGGCGGCGCCAACGAGCCGATCGACGCCACCGAGCTGCAGGCCAAGGTCGCGGCCTTCGTGCGCGCCAACCCGGAGGTGCCGGTGTTCGTCGCCGGCGCCCGCGACGCCGATTACTCCACCGTGTTCGACACCATGGTGCTGCTGCAGCAGGCCGGCGTGCCGCGCGTGGGCCTGATGGGACAGCCGCCGGAAAATGCACGCTGATACCGCCCGCCCCGGGGACGTGCAGGACGACATCGCGGCGCCGGTCGCGATGGCGGTGGCCCTGCACGTCGGCCTGCTGGCGCTGCTGCTGGTCGCCGGCTGGTGGCAGCCCGCGCCGCAGGTGATCTCGGTCGCCGGCCCGGTGGTCGAGGCCTCGCTGGTCGTGTCGCCGTCCGACGTGGTCGCCGCCGAGCGCAGCGCCGCCGAAGCCCCCAAGCCCGAACCCACGCCGCCGCCCCCGGTGGAAGCCGCGCCGCCGCCGCAGCCGCTGCCCGCGCCGCAGCCCCAGGACGCGCCCGACGAGGCCCAGCCGGTGCCGCAGGAGCGCGTGCCCGAGCCCTCGCCGGTCGAACAGGATGCGGTCGCGAAGCTGGCCTTGGAGCAGGAGCAGGCGAAGGAGCGCGAGGAGCAGGAGGCCAAGCGCATCCAGGAACAGATCGACCTCACCGAGCGCGAGCGCAAGCAGGAGGAGGCCGAGCGCCGCCAGCGCCTGCGCGAGCAGCAGCTGGCCCAGCTGGCCGAGATCCGCAAGCAGAAGGAAGAGGCTGAGCGCCAGTCGAAACTGGAAGAACAGCGCCTGCGCCAGCTTGCCGACCGGGAGACGGCGCCGGCGCCCAGCCCGGCCCCGGCCCAGCCCGCCGGCGGCAACAACGGCGTCGACACCGACCTGGCCGCGCGCTACGCCCTGGCCATGCTGCAGACCGCCGAGATGAACTGGAACCGCTCGCTGGCGCCGGAAAGCACCCCCTGCAAGGTCCGCTTCACCCAGATCCCGGGCGGCGAAGTGATCGACATCAGCTTCCTGTCCTGCCCCTTCGACGGCCAGGCGCGGGAGTCGGTGGAGCGCGCGCTGCGCCGTTCGCCGATGCCCTATGCCGGCTTCGAACCCGTGTTCCAACGCCAGATCGACCTGACTTTCTGCTACCCCCAAGAGGCCTGCCCACGATGAGACGCTTACTGACCTTCCTGGCGTTCGCGCTGCTGCTGCCCTTCGGTTCCGCCCAGGCCCAGGGCCTGGACATCGGCATGGTGCAGGGCCGCGACGGCGCCCTGCCCATCACGATCGTGCCGATGCCCTACCTTGGCACCAGCGTGGCCCCCGACACCGACATCGCCGCGGTCATCCGCGCCGACCTCAACCGCTCCGGCCAGTTCAACGCGCTGTCCGAACAGGACGTGATCGAGAAGCCGATCCGCGGCAGCGAGATCAAGTTCCCGACCTGGCGCGTGCTCAAGCAGGACTTCATCGTCGTCGGCCGGGTGCTGGACAACGCCGACGGCGGCTACCGGGTCGAGTACGAGCTGTACGACGTGGCCAAGCAGGAGCGCATGCTCGGCCTGGCCGTCGGCGGCCGCGCCCGCGGCATGCGCGACGTGGCGCACCAGATCGCCGACCAGGTGTACGAGAAGATCCTCGGCGTCCGCGGCGCCTTCTGGACCCGCATCGCCTACGTCACCGCCAACGGCCTGGGCGGCAACACCCAGTACGCGCTGATGATCGCCGACTCCGACGGCTTCAACCCGCAGACGGTGGTGAAGTCGCGCGAGCCGCTGCTGTCCCCGGCCTGGAGCCCGGACGGCCGCAAGCTGGCCTACGTCAGCTTCGAGCGCGGCAATTCGACCATCTACGTGCAGGAAATCACCACCGGCGCCCGTGAGGTCCTGGCCAGCTTCAAGGGCATCAACGGCGCCCCGTCCTTCTCGCCGGACGGCCGCCGCCTGGCCCTGACCCTGTCCCGGACCGGCAACCCCGAGATCTACGTGATGGACCTGGCCACCAAGCAGGTGACCCAGGTGACCCGCCACTACGGCATCGACACCGAGGCGGTGTGGTCGGCCGACGGCCAGTCCCTGGTCTTCACCTCGGACCGGGCCGGCAAGCCCCAGCTCTACCAGGTGCCCGCTTCGGGCGGCGAAGCGACCCGGCTCAGCTTCCAGGGCGACTCCAACGCAAAGGCCAGTATTTCCTTTGACGGCAAGAAGATAGCTATGGCGCAGGGCAGCGGAAACGTTTATCGTATTGCCGTTCTAGACCGCAGTTTTGGCGGGGCAGGGCGTTGGCAGACGCTGTCGCCGGGCAACCTCGACGAGTCGCCCAGCTTTGCCCCGAATGCCAGCATGCTGCTTTATGCAACCAAGGAAGGTAGGCGCGGAGTGCTGTTCGCAGTGTCTGCGGATGGCAGTGTGCGACAGCGTTTGGTGTTGGCCGATGGTGACGTCCGGGAGCCCGCCTGGTCACCGTTCAGGCAGAGATAAGCAAGGACGGGCCGAAAATAACCACAGCTACAACCCCTGCATCCGAATAATAAGAGGCTTCCCCAATGAACATGACCACCCGCGTGCTGCTCGCCGCTTCGATCACCGTCGCCCTTGCCGCCTGCACCAAGAAGACCAAGCCGGTTGAAGAAGCCGTCACCGAGACTCCGGCCGTGACCCAGCCGGTCTCCGACGGCCGCTACACCCCGGCTGACCTCGACACCGACTCCTGCCTGCGCCAGCGCACCGTGTACTTCGACTTCGACCAGGACACCCTGCGTCCGGAGTTCCAGGCCATCATGGCCTGCCACGCCAAGTACCTGAACGACCGTCCGGAGTCGCGCATCACCCTCGAGGGCAATGCCGACGAGCGCGGTACCCGTGAGTACAACCTGGGCCTCGGCGAGCGCCGCGGCAACGCCGTCTCCGGCGCCCTGCAGGGTGCGGGTGGTTCGGCCGGCCAGCTCACCGTCGTGTCCTACGGCGAAGAGCGTCCGACCTGCGGCGAGTCCAGCGAGACCTGCTGGCAGCAGAACCGCCGCGTCGAAATCGTCTACACCGCCAAGTAAGCGATGGGACGCCAGCGCATCCTTTGCGTTGTGACCGTGGTGGCGGCCCTCGTGGCCGCCACTCCGGCCGCTGCCCAGCGACTGAGCCTCGGCGAGCGCGTCACGCTGCTCGAGAACAAGGCCAATACCGAGAACCAGGCGGCGGTGCAGGGCAACATCGAAGCCCAGAACCGCATCGTGCAGCTGCAGTCGGAAGTGCAGTCGCTGCGCAACCAGATCGAGACGCTGCAGAACGAGATCGAGCAGCTCAAGCAGACCAACCGCCAGCAGTACCTCGACCTCGACGGCCGCCTCGCGCGCCTCGAAGGCGGTGCCGCCCCGGCCAATCCCGCGTCACCCCAGAATCCCGCCGCCGCGCCTGCCGCGCCGGCCGCCAATCCCGCGACTGCGCCGGCCACGGCCGCGCAGGCCCCGGCCGCGGATGCCGCCGCCCCGGCCGCTGTCGATCCCGCCGCCGAGGAAGCCGCCTACCAGGCCGCCCTCGATGCGCTGGTCGAGCGCTTCGAGGCCGACGAATCCGCGCGCCTGTTCCAGCGCTTCCTGCGCGACTACCCGGCCAGCGCCCTCGTGCCCAACGCCTACTACTGGCTGGGCGAGAGCTACTACGTCACCCAGAACTACGAGCTCGCGCTGGAGGCTTTCCAGACGCTGCTGTCGCAGCACGCCGGTTCGCGCAAGGAGGGCGATGCCCTGCTGAAGCTGGGCTACTGCCAGATCGCCCTGGGCCAGCGCGCCGCGGGCGAGGAGTCGCTGCGCCAGGTGTCCGCGCGCTTCGCCGGCACCGACGCCGCGGGCAAGGCCGAAAGCCGCCTGCGCACGCTCGCCCTCGAAAACCGCTGATCCCGGCTCCGCGCCGGCCCCCGCCATGGAAACCCCGGCCGCCGAGCGCCTGCGCCTGACCGAAATCTTCCTGTCCGTGCAGGGCGAGGCCCGCGCCGTGGGCTGGCCCACCGTATTCGTGCGGCTCACCGGCTGCCCGCTGCGCTGCCAGTACTGCGACACCGCCTACGCCTTCCACGGCGGCGAGTGGTGGGAGATCGACACCATCCTGGCCGAGGTCGCGCGCCACGGCGTCCGCCACGTCTGCGTCACCGGCGGCGAGCCGCTGGCCCAGAAGCGCTGCCTGAAGCTGCTCGAGGCGCTGTGCGACGCGGGCTACGAGGTCTCGCTGGAAACCTCGGGTGCGCTCGACATCGCCGGCGTCGATCCGCGCGTGAGCCGCGTGGTCGACCTCAAGACACCGGGCTCGAAGGAAATGCACCGCAACCTGCTGTCGAACCTGCCGCTGCTGACCGCGCACGACCAGGTCAAGTTCGTCATCTGCGACCGCGCCGACTACGAGTGGGCGCGCGCGATGGTCGCCGAGCACGCGATCGCCGGACGCTGCGACGTGCTGTTCTCGCCAAGCCAGTCCGAACTCGCCCCGCGCGACCTCGCCGACTGGATCATCGCCGACCGCCTCCCGGTCCGCTTCCAGCTCCAGCTCCACAAGGTCCTCTGGGGCGATACGCCGGGTAAGTAGGGTCCACTGATTGAACGCGGATCAGAGCGGATGGACGCGGATAAAGGCGGATAAAGCGAAACCTTTTTGAATGGATCCGGCTTTTCATTTCGATTGCTCTATCCGCCCTTATCCGCGTCCATCCGCTCTGATCCGCGTTTGAATATTGATAATCGGTCTACGCAATGACGACACAGCAGCGCAAGGCAGTGGTATTGGTTTCCGGCGGGATGGACTCGGCGGTCGTGCTGGCGATGGCGCGCGAGCAGGGGTTCCTGTGCCATGCGCTCAGCGTGTCGTACGGGCAGCGGCATACCTCGGAGCTGGCCGCCGCCGCCGCGCTCGCCGCGCTGCACGGCGCCGAGCACAAGGTCGTGACCGTGGACCTGCGCAGCATCGGCGGCTCGGCGCTCACCGCCGACATCGCAGTGCCCGAGGCCGCGGCGGCCGGCATCCCCGTCACCTACGTGCCGGCGCGCAACACCATCATGCTGTCGATCGCGCTGGGCTGGGCCGAGGTGCTGGGCGCCGACGACCTGTTCTGCGGCGTGAACGCGGTCGATTACTCCGGCTACCCGGACTGCCGCCCGGAATTCATCGCCGCGTTCGAGTGCCTGGCCAACCTGGCCACCAAGGCCGGCGTCGAGGGCCACGCCCTGCGCCTGCACGCGCCGCTGATGCGGATGTCCAAGGCCGACATCGCGCGCGAAGGCGCCCGCCTCGGCGTGGATTTCTCGGCCACCGTGTCGTGCTACCAGGCCGACGCCGACGGCCGCGCCTGCGGCCGCTGCGACGCCTGCCGCCTGCGCGCCGAGGGCTTCGCCGCCGCCGGCCTGCCCGACCCCACGCGCTACGCCTCGCGCGAATGATGGGTTAGAATCACCGCCCCGAGCGCCGGCAAGCCGCGCCCGGGTCTCGATGGGCCGTTAGCTCAGTTGGTAGAGCAGAAGACTTTTAATCTTTTGGTCGATGGTTCGAATCCATCACGGCCCACATTTTTTGGAGGCAGCGCCTCCAAAAAATCCCACCTTTCCTTCGCGCTTCGCGCTCGAAAAGGCGGGCCCCGGTTCGTATTCACCCGATCCCCCGCGCCTGTCGGCGCGCCCGCCTTACCAAGGGGGGCTTGGGCGATTGCGGCATTCGGCATGAAAAAGGGGTCTGGGAAAAAAGGGGTCAGAGTAATTATCCGTTTCAAACGAATAATTATTCTGACCCCTTTCTTTCGCATCACTTCCGATCCCTGCGCCTGTCGGCGCGCCCCCTTACCAAGGGGGCTTTCCTCCATGAGGCGCGCGGTGGAGCCCGGGTTTCGAATCAGAACGCGCGGGAGAAGGTGAGGGTGCCGAAGGCGGGGAGTTCTTGCTGGCCTTCGAATTCGCGGGTGCGGCGGACGTGGGTGGCGGTGAACTTCCAGGGGCCGCGGGTGATGGCGACGCCGAGGACGAGGTCGGCGACGGCGTCCTTGGGTTCGACCGAGTGGCTGTCCTTCGAGGTGTTGCCGTCGAAGAGGATGTCGTTGCCGACCCAGCGGCCGTCGAGGGCGATGAAGCCGTGCCAGCGGATGGCTTCGACGTTCTCGTCGCGGATGCCGGGGGCGCTGTTGTCGCCGCCGAGGCGCAGCGGGTTCGAGCCGAAGTCGTCGGGCAGGTGCTTGCCGAAGCGCAGCTCGGCGCCGGCGTTGGCGTAGGAGGCGAGGTTGCCCACGGCGCCGCCGGCGTGGCCGATGGCATCCCAGCGCCAGCCGCCGGCGGTGGTGGCGAAGTCACGGCGCCAGGCGCGCTCGTGCGCCAGCTGCACCACCACTTCGTCGCGCAGCTGGTTGTCCCAGCCCTTGAAGCGCGGGCGGCCGAACCACTGGTGCAGCGAATCCTGGCCCATCTCCGCCTGCGCCGAGGGGCCGACCATGCCGAGGCGCAGCTGGGTGGTGCCGAGCCGGTTGCCCTTGCGCGCGTTCAGCGCGACCGACAGCGTGGCGACGCCGGCGTAGGGGCGGTCTTCCGCGATCACGTCGCTGCGGGTGCCGTCGGTGGGCGTGTAGGTGCCGTGCTGGAAGCCGAGCACCACGTTGTTCTGTTCGCCCTCGGGGACCAGCCAGCCCAGGCTGCGGGCGGCGAGGCGCACCGGCGCGGCCAGGCAGTCGGCGTCGAAGCGTTCGACATTCGGCGAGACGTAGGTGACCACGAAGCCGTTCGTGTAGCCCTGGTCCTGGCCTTCGCGGCCGTAGAGGTCGTTGTCCGAGCGCAGCAGCCAGGTGGCGCGGTCCTCGCCGTCGTCGGCGGGGGCGGGGCAGGCGGCCTGGGCCAGGGCGGGGGCGAGGAGGAGGGCGGTGGCGGCGAGCGCCGGGAGGCGGAGGGTCATGGAGCCTGGCTTTCGTGGGGGACGCGCCATGTTACCGGCCCGGCGGCGCGGGTGATGGACGCCGGGTGAACACGCGGTGGCGCGCCTTCACGCGCTTCGGGCGACTCGCGCGCGGCGAATGCGGGCCGGGACGCCCCGGGCCTCAGGCGGTCTCGGCGTCGCGAAGCGCCGCCAGCACCTGCTCGCCGTAGCGCTCGAGCTTGGCGGCGCCGACGCCGCTGACCTGGCCCAGCGCGTCCAGCGTGCCCGGGCGGCGCTCGGCGATGGCACGCAGGGTGGCGTCGTGGAAGATCACGTAGGCGGGCACCGATTGTTCGCGCGCCAGCTCGGCGCGCAGCTGGCGCAGGGCTTCGAAAACGGGCTGGTCGGCGGCATCCAGGGACATCGGGGCCGGTGCGCCGCCGCCGCGTGCCGCACGGGCGCCCTTCTCGCGCTTGCGCACGGACTCCTCGCGCAGGTGCACCGACTGCCCGCCCTTGAGCACGGGCCGGCTGGCGTCGGTCAGGCGCAGGCTGCCGTGGCCCTCGACGTCCACTTCCAGCAGGCCCATCGCCACCAGCTGGCGGAACACGCCCTTCCACTGCCGCGCGTCGAGCTCGGTGCCGATGCCGTAGGTGCTGAGCTGGTCATGGCCGAGCTGCCGGATGCGGTCGTTCTCCGAGCCGGTGAGCACGTCGACCAGATGGGTGACGCCGAAGCGCTGGCCGGTGCGGTAGACGCAGGACATGGCCTTCTGCGCGGCGACGGTGGCGTCCCAGGTGCGCGGCGGCTCGAGGCAGTTGTCGCAGTTGCCGCAGGCGCGCGGGTAATCCTCGCCGAAGGCGGCCAGCAGGGTCTGGCGACGGCAGCGGGTGGATTCGCAGTAGCCCAGCAGCACGTCGAGCTTGCGGCGCTCGAGCCAGCGGCGCTCCTCGCCGGCCTCGGAGTTCTCGATCATCTGGCGCAGCATCACCATGTCGCCCAGGCCATAGCAGAGCCAGGCCTCGGCGGGCTCGCCGTCGCGGCCGGCGCGGCCGGTTTCCTGGTAGTAGCCCTCGAGCGACTTGGGCAGGTCGAGGTGGGCCACGAAGCGCACGTCGGGCTTGTCGATGCCCATGCCAAAAGCGATCGTGGCGCACATCACCACGCCGTCCTCGCGCAGGAAGCGGCGCTGGTTGGCGGCGCGCACGCCCGCGTCGAGGCCGGCATGGTAGGGCAGGGCGGTGAGGCCCTGCGCAGACAGGTATTCGGCGGTTTCCTCGACCTTGCGGCGCGAGAGGCAGTAGACGATGCCGGCGTCGCCGCGGTGCGCGGCCAGGAAATCAAGCAGCTGCCGCCGGGCGTTGTCCTTGAGCTGCACCCGGTAGCGGATGTTGGGCCGGTCGAAGGAGGTGATGAACTGGCGCGCCTCGTCCAGCCCCAGCCGCTCGGCGATCTCGCGCCGGGTGGGCGCGTCGGCGGTGGCGGTGAGGGCGATGCGCGGCACCTGCGGCCAGCGCTCGTGCAGCAGGTTGAGCTCGCGGTACTCGGGGCGGAAGTCGTGGCCCCACTGCGAGACGCAGTGCGCCTCGTCGATCGCGAACAGGGCGACGTGGGTGCGTTCGAGCAGGCGCAGGAAACGGTCGGTGAGCAGGCGCTCGGGCGCGACGTAGAGCAGGTCGAGGTCGCCGGCCAGCAGCCGCGCCTCGACCGCGGCGGCGGCCTCGCCCGACAGCGAGGAGTTGAGGTAGGCGGCGCGGACGCCCAGCTGCTCCAGCGCCTCCACCTGGTCCTGCATCAGCGCGATCAGGGGCGAGACGACGATGCCGGTGCCCTCGCGCAGCAGCGCCGGCACCTGGTAGCACAGGGACTTGCCGGCGCCGGTGGGCATCAGCACCAGGCAGTCGTTGCCGGCGACCAGGTGCTCGACCACCGCGGCCTGCTCGCCGCGGAAGTCGGCGTAGCCAAACACGCGGCGGAGCAATTCACGGGCAGGGGTCGTCATGGCGACAGTTTACCGGCCCCGGACGTGGACGCGGCGGCAGGTTGCCCCGCCGCCGCCTCGGAAAACCGCCCGCCGGGGCCTGCGCTTACTCGAGCAGCGAGCGCAGCATCCAGGCGTTCTTCTCGTGCACCTGCAGGCGCTGGGTGGCCAGGTCGACCGAGGGGTCGTCGCCGGCGCCGTCGGCGGTCTTGATCACCTTTCGCGCGGTGCGGCAGACGGCTTCGTTGCCGACCACCAGCTGGCGGACCATTTCACGCCAGTCCAGCGCGCCGGGCGCTTGTTCTTCCTTAATGCTCGAGAGCTGCACGAATTCGGCATAGGAACCCGGCGCCATGTAGCCGAGGGCGCGGATGCGCTCGGCGATCTCGTCCAGCGCGGTCCATTCCTCGGTGTACTGGGTCATGAACATGGTGTGCAGGGTGTTGAACATCGGCCCCGTCACGTTCCAGTGGAAATTGTGGGTCTTGAGGTAAAGCGTGTAGCTGTCGGCCAGGAAGTGCGAGAGGTCACCGGCGATCTTCTTGCGGTCCTTCTCGCCGATGCCGATGTCGATCTTCGGCGCGCCGGACGTTGCCTCTGCGGGTTTCTTGGAAGCCATGGCTTTCCTCCTTCGCTTTTGGACCCGCCCATACTACGCCAGCACGGGTTTAGCGCGGATGAACCGGGGCCGTGGCCGCTACAATACACGGCCATGACGCCCGCCGCGCCGCCCATTCCCGCCTTCCCCGACCACGCCGCGCTCACGCGCGACCGCGGGCGGCTGCTGCGCCTGCTGGGGCAGTGGCGCAAGGCGCCCGACGACGCTGCGCGTCGCGCCGCCTACGAGCAGGCGTTGGCCGCGTCCGTCGCCGCGCGCGAACAGCGCGACACGCAGGCGCCCACGCCGACCTTCGACGACAGCCTGCCGGTGGCGCGCGAGGCGGACACGCTGGTGGCGCTGATCCGCAAGCATCCGGTGGTGGTGGTCGCCGGCGAGACCGGTTCGGGCAAGACCACCCAGCTGCCCAAGATCTGCCTGGCCGCGGGCCGCGGCCGCGCCGGCATGATCGGCTGCACCCAGCCGCGCCGCATCGCCGCCCGCGCCGTCGCACGGCGCGTGGCCGAGGAGCTGCAGTCGCCGATGGGCGGCGCGGTCGGTTACCAGGTGCGCTTCACCGAGAACGTGGGCGACAACACCTTCGTCAAGTTCATGACCGACGGCATCCTGCTGGCCGAGATCCAGTCCGACCGCTGGCTGTCGAAGTACGACACGATCATCGTCGACGAGGCGCATGAGCGCAGCCTCAACATCGACTTCCTGCTGGGTTACCTGAAGCAGCTGGTGCGCAAGCGGCCGGACCTGAAGCTGGTGATCACCTCGGCCACCATCGACACCGAGCGCTTCGCGAAGCATTTCGACGGGGCGCCGGTGGTGAGCGTGGAGGGGCGGAGTTTCCCGGTCGAGGTCCGTTACCGGCCCGATGATGCATCGGAGGAAAAGTCGTACCAGGTTCATTTTTCCGGAGAAGATCGCGCTTCGAAGCCGGGTCAGGCCCGGAAAAATGAACCTGGTACGGCTTCCCCGGCTTCTCGCGAGGCGCGCCCTCTCGCGGAGGCCATCGTCGCGGCGGCGGACGAAATCACCCGCGAAGACCCGCAGGGCGACGTGCTCGTCTTCCTGCCCGGCGAGCGCGAGATCCGCGATGCCCACGCGGCGCTGAACCGCCGCAAGTACCGCAGCACCGAAGTGATCCCGCTGTACGCGCGGCTGTCGGTGAAGGACCAGGACAAGGTCTTCAACCCCGGGCCGGGACGGCGCATCGTGCTGGCCACCAACGTCGCCGAGACCTCGCTGACGGTGCCGCGCATCCGCTACGTGATCGACCCCGGCGTGGCGCGCGTGAAGCGCTACAGCCCGCGCGGCAAGCTCGACCGCCTGCACATCGAGCCGGTGAGCCAGGCCAGCGCCGACCAGCGCAAGGGCCGCTGCGGCCGCATCGCCGCGGGCATCTGCTACCGGCTGTACTCGCAGGACGATTTCGAAAGTCGCCCGCGCTACACCGATCCGGAGATCCTGCGCGCCTCGCTGGCGGGCGTGATCCTGCGCATGCTGACGCTGGGCCTGGGCCGGGTGGAGGACTTCCCCTTCATCGACGCGCCCGATTCGCGCGCGATCGCCGACGGCTGGCAGACGCTGCTCGAGCTGGGCGCGGTGGACGAGCAGCGCCAGCTCACGGCGATCGGCCGCCAGATGGCGCGCCTGCCGGTGGACGTGAAGCTGGCGCGCATGCTGGTGGCCGCGCAGGCGCTGGGCTGCCTGCCGGACATGACCGTGATCACGTCCTTCCTCGGCATCCAGGACCCGCGCGAGCGTCCCGCCGACGCGCGCGAGAAAGCCGACAACGCGCATGCCGAATTCACGGATCCGAACTCCGAGTTCGTCGGGATCCTGAAGCTCTGGGAAGCGCACCACGCGGCCCACGAGGACCTGACGCAGTCGAAGCTGCGCGACTGGTGCGAACGCCGCTACCTCGCCTTCCTGCGCATGCGCGAGTGGCGGGAGCTGCATCGCCAGCTCTTGCTGGCCTGCGAGGAGCTGTGGCCGGATGCCACGAATCAAAAGACGTACCAGGTTCATTTTTCCGGAGGGGAGACCGGCAGTGGCCAGGATCGACTCCGGAAAAATGAACCTGGTACGGCTTCTCGCGAAGCGAATCAAAATTTGCATCGGGCGTTGATCGCGGGCTTGCCGACCCAGATTGGCCACCGCAGCGAGAAGGGGCTTTACGACGCACCGCGACAGCGCAAGTTCTCGCTGTTCCCGGGCTCGTCGCTAAGCAAGCTGCCGCCGGGCAGGAGCCCAAGTGCCCCGAAGGCCATGGATGGCCGGGAGGGGCCTCCGGCTTGGGTGCTGGTCGCGACCTTGCTCGACACCCAGAAGGTCTGGGGCATGACCGCCGCGCGCATCGAACCCGACTGGGTGATCGCCGAGCTGCCGCACCTGCTCGCGCGCAAGCACTTCGACCCGCACTGGTCGCGGCGCCAGGGCCGCGTCATCGGCAGCGAGCAGGTGTCGCTGTTCGGCCTGGTACTGGCGCCGAAGAAGCCGGTGCACTACGGCGGCCTGTACCCGGCCGAATCGCGCGAGATCTTCGTGCGCCAGGGCCTGGTGCCGGGCGAGGTGGACACCCGCAGCCCCTTCCTCAAGCGCAACCTCGCCACGCTCGGGAAGGCGCGCGAAGAGGAGGCCAAGCTGCGCCGCGCCGGCCTGGTCGCCGACGAGGACTGGCAGGCGCGCTGGTACCTCGACCGCCTGCCGCCGGAGCTCAATTCGGTCGCCGGCCTCGACAGCTGGTACGGCAAGCTGCCGCCCGAACAGAAGAAGTCGCTCGAGTGGTCGCTGGCCGACCTGCTGCCGGGCGAGGGCAGCGAGGCCGAACGCTTCCCGAAGTACTTCGCGCTCGGCGACGCCCGCCTTGCGCTGCACTACCGCTTCGAGCCCGGCCACGCCGAGGACGGCGTCACCCTCGACCTGCCGCTGCACCTGCTGATGGCGCTCGACCCGACGCGCCTGGGCTGGCTCGTGCCCGGCCTCGTCGAGGAAAAGGCCACGGCCCTGATCCGCGGCCTGCCCAAGGCGCTGCGCCGCAACTACGTGCCCGCGCCGGATTTCGCCCGCGCCTTCGCCGAGGCGCACCCGAAGCCCGAGGCCGACAGCCTGCCCGGCAGCCTCGCGCGCTTCCTCACCCGCGCCACCGGCGCGCCGGTCGCGGCGCTGGATTTCGACGAAGCCGCGCTCGAGCCCCACCTGCGCATGAACCTGCGCCTGGCCGAACGCGACGGCCGCGTGCTGGCGCAGTCGCGGGACCTGGCGGAACTGCGCGCGCGCTTCGGCAGCGACGCCGAGCGCGCCTTCGCCGAGCGCGCGGGCGAAGACCTCGCGCGCGACGGCCTCACGACCTTCCCCGACACGCCGGTGCCGCGCGAAGTGCCCGGCGCCGCCGGCGTGCCGGCCTACCCGGCGCTGGTGGACCAGGGCGAGACCGTCGCGCTCAGCGTCTTCGCCGATCCGCACGAGGCCGCGCGCGAACACGACGCCGGCGTCCGCCGCCTGGCCGCGCTGGCGCTGGCCGACAAGTTGCGCCAGGCCCGCAAGCAGCTGCCGGTGTCGCCCAAGCTGGCGCTGCTCTACGCCGCCATCGAAGGCTTCACCCAGGCCCCGGGCCAGGCGCCCGCGCACGAGCACCTTCGCACCGACCTGGCCCAGGCCGCGCTCAATGCCGTGCTCGAAGGCGACTTCGCCGACGTGCGCGATGCCGACGCTTTCCGCCGCTTGCTCGACACGGCCGGCAAGCGCCTGTTCGCCGAGGCCATGGCGCGGCTGCAGCTGGCCGAAGCGATCCTCGGCGGTGTCGCCGAAATCAAGCCGCGGCTGGAGTCGCCCCTGCTCGGCTGGGCGAGCGGCAACCTCGACGATCTCAAGGCGCAGCTGGCGGGTTTGGTGCCGCCGGGCTTCCTGCGCGACACGCCCGCGGGCCTGCTGGCCGACTACCCGCGCTACCTCAAGGCCCTGTCGCTGCGGGCCGAGCGCGCCCTGCGCGACCCGCAGCGCGACCAGGCCCGCATGCTCGAGCTCAAGCCCTTCCACGATGCGCTGCTGCAGGCACGGAAGACCGGCCGTGCGCAGGAGCCCGGCTGGCAGGAGCTGCGCTGGGACCTCGAGGAACTGCGCGTCTCGGTGTTCGCGCAGGAGCTGGGCACCAAGCGCCAGGTCTCCGCCAAGCGCCTCGCGCGCCAGCTCGAGGCGCTTACTCGACCCGCCTGACCTTGGCGCGGGCGTTGTAGCCCTCGATCCGCAGGCTCCACGAACCGAAGGCCGCCGGCAGGCAAGCAGGAAGGGCAGGCGCATGGCGTGGCTTCCGTAGCTGGTTAGACTGGGCGGGACTCCTCCGGATTCTAGCCTTGACGCCTCCCCGCGCCACGCCCCGCCTCCACGACTGGTTCGCCGGCCACGCCGCCCACGCCCCGCTGCTGGCGGCGCTAAGGGACGCGGCCGCCGCATTGCCGCGCGCGCCCGAGGAAACCCTGGCCGTCCACGTGCTCGCCGTGCTGCAGCCGCTGCGCGCCGATCCGGAGGTGCTGGCGGCCGCGGCGCTGCACCTGTGGCCCGCGCTGCGCGCCGCCGTCGCGCCCGAGGCGCTGGGCCCGCGCCTGCCGCCGCTGCTCGAAGGCCTGGCCGCCGCCGACCAGGTGCGCGCGCTGCACCACCAGCGCCAGGGCAAGGGCAGCGCCGAAGGCCTGCGCCGCCTGCTGCTGGCCCTGGTGCGCGACCTTCGCGCGGTGCTGGTGCTGCTGGCGATCCAGCTGGTGCGCCTGCGCGAAGCCGGCACGCTCGAGCACGAAGCGCGCCATGCGCTGGCCGAGCTCACCGCCGACATCTACGCGCCGCTCGCGAACCGGCTCGGCATCTGGCAGCTCAAGTGGGAGCTCGAGGATCTCGCCTTCCGCTGGCTTCAGCCCGAGACCTACCAGCGCATCGCCCGCCTGCTCGACGAGAAGCGCGGCGACCGCGAGCGCTTCATCGAGGACGCGATGGCGCGCATCCGCGCCGCGCTGGCCGAGGCCGGCATCACCGCCGACGTCGCCGGCCGCCCCAAGCACATCTACAGCATCTGGAAGAAGATGCAGCGCAAGGGCGTGCCCTTTAGCGAGCTCTACGACATCCGCGCGGTGCGCGTGCTGGTGGACGACATCCCCGGTTGCTATGCCGCGCTCGGCCTGGTGCACCAGCTCTGGCCGTCGATCCCGTCCGAATTCGACGATTACATCGCGCACCCGAAGGGCAACGACTACCGCTCGCTGCACACCGCGGTGATCGGCCCCGGCGGCCGCACGCTGGAAGTGCAGATCCGCACCCACCAGATGCACGAGCACGCCGAACTCGGCGTCGCCGCGCACTGGCGCTACAAGGAGGGCGGCGGCGCCGACGCCAGCTTCGAGCGCAAGGTCGCGTGGATGCGCCAGCTGCTCGAGGCCCGCGACGAGGGCGAAGACGCCTTGCTCGCCGGCTTCTCGACCGAGCTCGTGGAGGACCGCGTCTACGTGCTCACGCCGCGCGGCGAAGTGATCGACCTGCCGCGCGGCGCCACCGTGCTCGATTTCGCCTACGCCGTGCACACCGAGGTCGGCCACCGCTGCCGCGGCGCCAAGGTCAACGGCCGCATCGTGCCGCTCGACCACGCGCCGGCCACCGGCGACCGCGTCGAGATCCTCACCGCCAAGACCGCCGAACCGCGCCGCGACTGGCTGATGGCCAGCCATGCCTTCCTCGCCACCAGCCGCGCCCGCGACAAGGTCCGCGCCTGGTTCCACCGCATCGACCGCAGCCGCAACCTGCAGGCCGGCAAGGAGCTGCTGGAGAAGGAGCTGCGCCGCGTCGCCATGATGCAGGCCGACCTGGCGCCGGTGCTGGCGAAGTTCCGGCTCGATAGCGTGGACGACCTGCACCTGGCGCTGGCGCTGGGCGACCTCGGCCCGAGCCAGGTCAGCCGCGCGCTGCACGACCACGCGCAGGCGCAGAAGGCGCCGCCGGAGCCCGCCGCACTGGTGTCGCGGCGCACGCAGGCGCCGATCGGCAAGGCGCCGTTCACCGTGGAGGGCGTGGGCAACCTGCTCAGCCAGATCGCGCGCTGCTGCCAGCCGGTGCCGGGCGATCCGATCGTGGGCTACCTCACGCGCGGGCGCGGCGTCAGCATCCATCGCGAGGGTTGCCCGGCAGCGCAGCGCCTGCTGGCGCGGCAGCCCGATCGCTTCCTGCCGGTGGAGTGGGGCGGTGCGCGCGCTTCCAGCTACGAAGTCGACATCGTGCTGCACGCCTTCGACCGCAAGTGGCTGCTCAAGGACCTCACGAATGTGATCGCGCAGCTGGGCGTGAACATCCTGGGCATCCAGTCGCGCGTCGATGAATCGCAGGGCCTGGCCGAACTGCGGCTGGCCGTGCGCGTGGCCGACTTCGGCCAGCTCAGCGAGGTGCTGGGCCGCCTCAGCGCCATCCCGGGCGTGCAGGACGCCCGCCGCGTCGGCTGACCCGCGCCCGCCGCAAACCGGGGTCAAGTTTCAAACCTGACCCCGCTCCGGGTTGGCGTTCAGGAAGCGCTGCTATCCTGCCGGCATGACGAAGCCAACGACGCCATGACCGACCGCCGCGTCGACCCCGGCCAGACGCCGGCCCTGGGTTCGCTGGACCAGCTCGACCTGGGCGGCCCGGCGCGCCGCGAGCCGCCTGTGTCGCCGACCGCCCGCGCGGCACGCCGCCCGCGGCGCTGGCCCTGGGTGCTGTTGGCGCTGGTCGTGGTCGGCGGCGCGCTGGCCGTCGCCCTGGGACAGTGGCGCGAACAGATCGGCCGCCAGCTGGTGCCCGAATCCGCGATCAACCGCGAGATCGAAGCGGCGCAGCAGGCCCTGGCCCGCGGTGACCTGACGCGCCCCGACGGCCGCGGCGCACGCGAACAGTTCCAGGCCGTGCTGGCCCGCGACCCCGACCATCCCGCGGCCCGCGCCGGCATGAACGCCGTGCGCGACGCCGCCGTGGCCCAGGCCCGTGCCGCCCTCGCGGCCGGCGACATCGAAACCGCCGCGCAGCGCCTGTCGCTCGCGCGCACCCTGGCAGCCCCGGCCGCCGACCTGTCCCTGCTTGAACTCGAGCTGCAGCGGCTGCAGAGCGCCGGTGCCGACATCGCCGACCTGCTCGGCCGCGCCCGCGAGGCGCAGGCCGCGGGGCAGATCGAACAGGTACCGAACGGCGCGCTGGCGCTGTATTCGGACGTGCTGCGGCGCCAGCCCGACAATGCCCTCGCGCTCGACGGCCGCCGCGAGATCCTGGCCGGCCTGCTGCGCGATGCCGAGACCGCCCTGGCCCGCGGCGACCACGATGTCGCGCTGGCGCTGGTCGCGCGCGTCGTGGAGGCCGACCCCAGCCACCTCGGCCTGCCCGCGCTGCAGGCGCGGCTGGGCGAAGTGCAGCAGCAGCGGCAGCGCCAGCGCGAAGCGATCCTCGCCGCCGCCACCGCCGACCTGCGCGCCGGCCGCCTCGACGCCGCGGCCGCGGGCTACCGGCAGCTGCAGGCCAGCGAACCCGATGCGGTCGAGGCGCGCCAGGGCCTGCAGGACGCCGCCGCGGCGCTGGCCGCACGCGCGCGCCGCGAGGCCGCCGACTTCGACTTCGAAGCCGCCGAAGCTTCGCTGGCGCGCGCGCGCACCTGGGCGCCGGAGTCACCGGAGGTGGAGGCCGCCGCCGTACGCATCGCCGAGGCGCGCGCCGCGCGCGAAGCGCTGCCGCCGCCGTCCGAGGCGGATCCGGACCGCCTGCGCGCCCTGCTCGAGCGCGCGCGCGCCGCGATGCGCCGCGGCGACCTGATCGATCCGCCCGGCGAAGCCGCCTGGGATTTCCTGCGCCAGGCCGCCGCCATCGAGCCCGCCAGCGCCGACCTGCGCGATGCCCAGGCCGAATACGACCGCCGCGCGCGCGCCTGCTTCGAGGACGAGCTGGCCGGCAATCGCCTGTCCGCGGCGCAGGCCTGCCTGGACGCCCGTGCGGCGCGCGAGCGCGGCGGCGATGCGCTGGCGGCGGATCGCCGGCGCCTGGCCGACCGTTGGCTGGCCTTCGCCGACGAGCGCCTGGGCGCGAATGAACTGGCATTGGCGCGCCGCGCGCTGCAGTCGGCGCAGGCGGTGGACCCGAGCCATCCGGGGCTCGGCGCGATGTCCGAGCGCCTGGCGCGCGCCGGCGGCTAGCGCGGGCGCAGGGACGCCAATAGGGTGCGCAGTGTTTCCCGTGCCGCTTCGCTGGAAAAGTGCTTGCGCGTGTTTTCCAGTCCGCCTTCCGCCAGCCGTGCCCAAAGCGCCGGATCCTCGTAGAGTCGCACCACGGCTGTCGCGAAGGCTTCGCTGTCGTCTGCAACCAAGACATCGTCGCCGTCGGCCAGGAACATGCCCTCGACGGCACAAGTCGTTGCTACGACCGGCAGACCGTGTGCCAGTGCTTGGTTGACCTTGCCTTTCACTCCGGCGCCATAGCGAAGCGGCGCGAGGCCGATGCGCGATCCCTCCAGCAATGGGCCGAGATCCGGCACATAACCGTGGAAGACCACGCCGGGCTGGTTGCCCAAGGCCACCACGTCTTCGGGGGCGTCGCCGCCGACCAGGTGCAGCCTGACGCCGGGCAGCCTGTCGCGGATGCGCGGCAGGATGTCACCGACCAGCCAGTTGGCCGCGTCCACATTGGGCGGGTGCCGGTAGCTGCCCACGAAGAGAATATCCGTTCTTTCGTCCCGAGGCCGGCCCGGGCCGTTCACCTCGTGGATATTGGACAAGATGCACACGCTCGCGGCCGGGAGTTCCGCCTGCAGCAGCCTGAGTTCCGCGTCGCTGACTACCCAGGTGCTGTCCACGGAGCCGATCAGCGCCAATTCGGTGTGCCGGGTTCGCTCGGCACGGCGCTGGAGCGAAGCATTGCCAGCGTGGCTGGCTTCCCGCAGCTCGCGCAGGTAGTGCAAGTCTACAGTGTCGAAAACCAAGTGAGCCCGCCTAGCGTGCGTACGGAGCAATGGCAGCACCGGCTCGATGACGTAGTGACGGCTGGCGATCACCAAATCGAAGGAAGGTCCGTGCTCCGCCAGCCAGGAGGGAATGTCGCCTAGGTACGGATGCCACCAGGCCTCCACTCCCATCTGTTGCAGGGCTTCGGTATACCTGCCGTCATGCGCCCGGTTTTCGGGGAAGAATACGACGCTGCAGCCCAATTCACGCATTAGCCGAAGTATCGCCGTCATTCGCAGCGAGCCAGAATCTTTGTCCGGCGTCGGTGTGCATGCGTCCAGGACCAGGACCTTGAACGCGCGGCCACGCTCGCTAGCCTTGTTGGCATTGCTGCCGGCTGGCGCATGCTCGGCCGCGAGCACGTCCCGCCAACGCGCCAAGAACTTCGCCTGGTTGGTAATCTGGTGCCGCTTGACGCCAACGCGGGTATCCGTGCCCGAGGTGATGCCCTCGTGGTGCACAACCTCTGCCGCCGGCTGGTATCTCACCTTCAGCCCGTCACGGCGGACGCGCATCGCGAGGTCGGTATCCTCGTAGTACGCGGGGGAATAGTGGTCGTCGAAGCCACCCAGCTTGTCGAACAGTCGGCGCGGTAGCGCGATCGCAGCGCCCGAGCAGTAATCAACCTCGCGGACGAAGTTGAATCGCGGGTGGTTAGGGTCCTCAAACCGGCCGTAATTCCAGCCCGAAGCATCAGCGAAGATGATGCCGCCGGCCTCCTGCAGCCTGCCGTCCGGGTAAACCAGTTTCGCCCCTGCCAGCCCTGTGTCGGGATATTTAGCGAAGGTCGACAGGAGGGCGTCCAGCCAGCCCGGTCGGACCGTGGTGTCGTTGTTGAGGAACACCACGAATTCGCCGCGTGCAATCGCCACGCCGGCATTACACGCTCCGACGAACCCCAAATTGCTGGCATTGCGAAGGTAGCGGAGTCCAGGCACGCCGGGCAGTACATGCGGAGTGTCATCCGGCGAGCCGTCGTCCACGACGATGACTTCGAAGGACGTCGCGTCGCCGCTTCGGGCCAGTGATTGCAGGCACGCCATCGTGAATTCCAGTTTGCCGTATACCGGTATGATGATGCTCGCGCGCGGCAAGAGCGGCTCAGGAAGCCGGAGCTCGCAATCGACCCCTACTTGGGCTGTCGGCAGTGCTTCGTTGACGGGCTGTGCCGCGCGGCGCGTGCGCAGGCGTTGCCAAGTTTCACGAATCCCGCGGGTACGAAGGCTGTGGACGCCACGCTTCATGAGTGCCCGCAGGTGCAGGGCGTGGTAACGCGCCGCAAGGAACCTGGCGCGGAAGTCCCGTGCTGCCCGACGCGGCAACTCGGTGGCCCGCCAAATGCGGCTGCGCTTTAGCGTGGCTATCTCCGTGAGGGCATCATCCCGCTGTCGCAGAGCGACGTCACGCTGCCTGGCCAGGTCGGCCACGTCCCGTTGGTAGTACCCGTGTGCGTCCGAAAGCTCTCCTTTCAGCATGCACAGCTCAGTGCTTCGCTTGGCCTCCAGGCGTTCGATCTCCAGTCCATGGTGTCTTTGGGCTTCGACGAGCTCGCGCTCCAGTCGGCTAACTTCGAGGTGATACCTTGCCTCGAGGTCCTCCCGCTCCCGCTGCTGGCGTGTCTCGGAGGCGGCGAGTTTCGCGTTCAACTCGGCCAGTGCTGCGACATGTGCGCGTTCGGCTTCGGCCAGTCGCGCGACATGGCCTATTTCCGCCTGTTCCGCCTGGTCCAGTATGGATCGGACCCACTTTGTCCGGCTGTCGAGTTCATCCCGGAGCGCCCGGTTGGTCAATCGTTCGGTATCGAGGGCGTCGAGGCTCCTGACGGCTAATCGCTCTGCATGGAGCATCCGCAGCGAAGCTTGCCCGGCGGATTCGAGCCGCGGTCGCGCGGGGGCGCACGGCAGGATTCGGCGCCAGGCCGATGCCATTTCCGTCAGTGCCGGCACAGCCGGCGGCGGCAGCTTCCGCTCGGCCTCAAGTCCGGCCCGGTCCACCGAGAACTCAATCAAGCGCGCGAGGAGGGCGTTAGGCTCCGGGGTCGAGCTGAAGCCGCGACCCAATTCGGCCATGCGTTCGGTGGTCGCGCCGGGGCGGGAGCACAAGACCGGGACGCCCAAAGCGAGCATCTCGGAAAGCACGTAACTAAAGGTCTCCGGAACGTCGCCCGGGAGCAGCGCGATGTCCGGAGCGATTCGCTCGACCTCACCGGCCAGCGAAGAGTGCTGGTACTCGCGGATGACGGTGATCCGGGGCAGGCCCTCGAAAGGGTCGCCAGCATTACCGCATCCAAGCAGGAAGAACTCCAATCCCTCGGGCAAGTCCCGGAGCATCGCCGCCAGGCACTGCTCACCCTTTCCGCCGTGGATGTGGCCTGGCACCAGGACGCGAAGCGGCTGCCCGGCAGTCCGGCTGGGCGGCGGTACCGGCGTTAGGGGTGCGATGCCGTGCGGCTGCACGTCCCACGGTGCCCCGCAGAGTTCCGGCGCAATGGCCAGCACGCGCCGCCTCGCGAACTCGCTGGGCGCGACCAGTCGCACGCCGCGCCCCAGCACCGTGCGAACGAAGGCGTCGCGCAACGCCAACCAAGCTTGCGCATCGCGAGAAGGGAAAAGGCAAGGTGCGCCGGAGGAAAAGGCTTCGACGAGCGCGGATTCGTCGAATGGCTGGGTCTCGGGGTTGCGTGGGTCGTGCAGCAAGGGCCAGAGCGGGAACGCATCATGGAAGCAGAGGCTCGTCTGCAGGTCAGTTCGAAGCACGTCCAGTGCGAGGCCAACCAGGGACGAGACGAGGACGGCGCCGACGCCCCATTCCTCGATGATCTGCGCAAGGATCTGACCCAGCTCCGCCGACTCCAAGGCACAGGCATCGATGGGCCTCGAGAGCGCCCAGGTACGGACTGGGGGTGCATCCAAGTCGACGTGCAGGCAGAGCCGCTTGCCGAAGGGTGGGAAGTGTTGGTCTCCCTGCGCGAACAGGAACAGGTATTGGCGCTCACTGTCCGCCTCAGCAAGGTCGCGTGCGAACCGCTCGACGCCGCCACCCCACGCGTGCATAACATGCAGCACCACTGGGCCAAGGGCGGGGACCATGTCATGGGCCTTGTCTGCACGAAGCCTGTCTCGGAGACGTTCGACGGCCTCGCCCGGGGAGCTGGCGGGCGGTAGGTTCGGGCCGCCCGCGTAGACACAGGGGAGGAGGGCGGTGCGCAGCGGGAGCGCCTGCCCTGACGCCGATGCCGCGGCGACGCTTGCGCGCCACAGGGAACAGACCGACGACCAGCCGTGCCAGGCGAACGTTTGGTGCTCGCCCCAGGCCCAGGCCGCGGCATCTGCTTGTCGCGTCGGAATACTCGGGTCGTACAAGCCGCAGGAAGGATCCAGCGGGGACACGATGTCCCAATGGCCGCCCGCGAGCCCAGCCATCAACCGATCACAACCCTCCGCGGAAAGCTGGGCCTCCACGTGAAGCAGGAGCACGTCCCGGCCCGGGCACTGTTGGCTGGCCCGCCGAAGCGCCTCCAACGGCGACGCCGCCACGCCCTCCACTCGCTGCCAGGCTAGGCGGGTGCGGGTCGTCACCGTCGCGCCGTGGGGCGACCAGAGGCTGATGACCGGGAGGGGAGTGGCATCCATGCGTTGTGTTCAGTCTCGGTAAGGGTGTCGGTGCGCCGGCCTGCTAGACTCGCCGCACCTCCGGATTATCCACGTCCGTGCCTCGTAACGCTTCCCCCTCAAAATCCGGCCCGGACACCGCCCGCCCCCGCTGGCGCACCTGGCTCATCCGCGGCGCCCTGCTGGCGCTGGGCCTGGCCGTGGGCATCGGCGTGCCCGTGTTCTACGTGCTCGACAAGCAGGTCCGCTCCGAGTTCGAGCAGCTGGCCTGGCAGGAGCCGACCCGCGTCTACGCCCGCCCGCTGTCGCTGGCGCCCGGCCAGCGCCTGGACGTGGCCACGCTCGAACTCGAACTCGCGGCCTCGGGCTACCGCAAGGACGCCGGCGGCGACCTGCCCGGCACCTACCAGCGTGAAGACGGTCGCTTCCGCATCGCCACCCGCGCCTTCACCGACGTGGACGGCCCGGTGCCGGCGCAGAAGCTCGAGGTGGTGCTGGGCGGCGGCCAGGTCGCGCGCGCCACCGACCGCGCCTCGGGCAAGCCCACGACCACCGCACGCCTCGACCCGGTCCGCATCGCCACGCTCTACGGCGGCAACCTGCAGGAAGAGCGCCGCCTGGTGCAGCTCAAGGACGTGCCGCCACTGCTGGTGACCGGCCTGCAGGCGGTCGAGGACCGCAACTTCAAGCACCACCACGGCATCGACCCCTGGGGGATGATGCGCGCGATGTGGGTGAACGTGCGCGAGGGCGAACTCGAGCAGGGCGCCAGCACGCTGACCCAGCAGCTGGTGCGCAGCCTGTTCCTCACGCGCGAGAAGCGCTGGAGCCGCAAGTTCAAGGAAATCGCCTACTCGCTGATCATCGAGGCGCGCTACGACAAGCAGCGCATCCTCGAGGCCTACCTCAACCAGGTCTACATGGGCCAGCAGGGCAACCAGTCGATCCGCGGCGTGGCCGCGGCGGCGGAGTTCTGGTTCGGCCGCGAGCTGGCCAGCCTGCGCACCGAGGAACTGGCGCTCATGGTGGCGATGATCAAGGGCCCGTCGGTCTACGATCCGCGCCGCAAGCCCGAGATCGCGCGCGAGCGCCGCGACCTGGTGCTGTCGGTCTGGCACGAGCTCGGCCTGATCGAGGCCGAACAGGCGCGCCGCGCCCGCGAGGCGCCGCTGGGCACCAGCACGCGCCCCGGCGTGGCCAGCAACCGCTACCCCGCCTTCATGGACCTGGTGCGCCGCCAGCTGGCGCGCGACTACCCGGCCGATGCGCTGCGCGGCGCCGGCCTCAACGTGCTCACCACGCTGTCGCCGTCGGCCCAGCAGCTGTCCGAGCAGGCGGTCAGCGGCACCCTCGGCCGCGTGCAGAAGAAGGACGGCCCGGCGCTGCAGGCCGGCATGGTCGTCACCGACACGGGTACCGGCGAAGTGCTGGCGATGGTCGGCAATCGCGCCGTGGGCCAGCCCGGCTTCAACCGCGCGCTCGAGGCCCAGCGCCCGGTCGGCTCGCTGCTCAAGCCGATGGTCTACCTGCTGGCGCTGGCGCAGCCGGACCGCTGGTCGCTGGCGACGCCGGTGGACGATGCGCCCGTCAACATCACGCTGCCGAACGGCAAGACCTGGAACCCCGGCAATTCCGACGGCGTCAGCCACGGCCGGGTGAGCCTGCTCGATGCACTGTCGCGGTCCTACAACCAGGCCACGGTGCGCGTGGGCATGGACGTCGGGCCCGAGCGCCTGGCCGAGCTGCTGAAGGTGCTCGCGGGCCTGCGTGCGCCGGCCAATCCGTCGCTGATCCTCGGCTCGGTGGACCTCAGCCCGTTCGCGATGGCGCAGGTCTACCAGTTCCTCGCGTCGGGCGGCGAGATCCAGCCGCTGCGCGCGGTGCGCGGCGTGGTCGATCCGCGCGGCAGCGCGATCAAGCGCTACGACTTCGACGCCGAGCCGGCGAAGGAAGGCGACGCGGTCGCCGCGCGCCTGGTCACGCTGGCGCTGCAGGACGCGGTGGCCAGCGGCACCGGCCGCAGCCTGCTGTCCGATGGCCTGGGCCGCCTGCGCGTGGCCGGCAAGACCGGCACCAGCAACGACAGCCGCGACAGCTGGTTCGCCGGCTACACCGGCGACCACCTGGCCGTGGTCTGGGTCGGCAACGACCAGAACGAGCCGACCGGCCTGTACGGCGCCACCGGCGCGATGCGCGTCTGGTCGGCGCTGTTCACCAAACTGCCCAGCGCGCCGCTGGACGTCGGCATGGGCGGGCTGGAGTGGGGCTGGGTGGACGCGACCGAGTTCGCCACCACCGAGGAAGAATGCGAAGGCGCGCGCCGCTACGCGTTCGTGGCCGGCTTCCTGCCGCCCGAGCACGTGAGCTGCGTGAAGCGCAGCTGGCTGGACTGGTTCCGCTTCGGCGGCGATGACGACGAGCGCGACGCGCGCCGCGAAGAGCGGCGCGAGCGCCAGCGCGGGGAATGACGGGATGAAGCGGATCTGGATCGGCGTGGGCTTGGTGCTGTTGGCGGGCTGTGGCGCGGAAACCACCACCTCGCCGCCGCGCAAGAAGGCCAGGGCCGACGTGGTCGCGCTGGTGGCCAGCGTGCGCGACGCCGGCGTGCAGGGCCTGGAGCTGGAGGTGCAGCCGCTGCGCGACCCGCAGGTCGAGGACCTGCGCCACCGCGCGGAGGCCCAGGAAGCCGCGGGCGATTACGCGGACGCCGCCGCCTCGCTGGACCAGGCGCTGGCGCTGGTGCCGGGCGATCCCGATCTGCTGCAGTGGAAGGCCGAGCTGGCGCTGCTGCGCCGGGTCTGGTCGCAGGCGGAAGCGCTGGCCAACCAGTCCTACGGGAACGGCCCGAAGCTGGGCGGCCTGTGCCGCCGGAACTGGCTCACCATCCACCACGCGCGTCGCCTCGCCGGCAACGCCGACGGCGCCGCCGTGGCGCGCCGCCAGGTGGACGCCTGCACGGTGGCGCCGCCGGTCCGGATGTAGGTGGACGACCTCGCCGAACGCACGCTCGCGGCGCTGGCGCCCGGCGGGCCGCTGGCGGAGGGCCTGCCCGGCTATGCGCCGCGCGCGGCCCAGGCCCAGCTGGCGGAGGCCGTGGCGCAGGCGATGGATGCGCGCGCAACGCTCATCGCCGAGGCCGGCACCGGCACCGGCAAGACCTACGCCTACCTGGTGCCGGCGCTGCTGTCGGGCCAGCGCACCATCATTTCCACCGGCACCCGCGCGCTGCAGGACCAGCTCTACCACCGCGACCTGCCGCGCGTGCGCGAGGCGCTGGGCGCCAGCGTCAAGACCGCGCTGCTAAAGGGCCGCGCCAACTACCTCTGCCAGTACCGGCTGGAGCAGGCCAAGGGCGAGAAGTTCCTTTCGCGCGAAGTGGCCGTGGAGTTCCAGCGCGTGGTCGCCTGGGCCGGGCGCACGCAGCGCGGTGACCTCGCCGAGCTGGCCGACATCGCCGAGGATTCGCCGCTGTGGCCGCAGGTCACCTCCACCGCCGACAACTGCCTGGGCGGCGAGTGCCCGTTCTGGAGCGAGTGCTTCGTGGCCAAGGCGCGCCAGCAGGCGCAGGCCGCGGACCTCGTGGTGGTCAACCACCACCTGCTGCTGGCCGACCTGGCGATCAAGCAGGAGGGCTTCGGCGAAATCCTGCCGGGCGCCGCGGCCTTCGTGCTGGACGAGGCGCACCAGCTGCCCGAGCTGGCCTCGCAGTTCTTCGGCGAAGGCCTCGGCGCGCGCCAGCTTGCCGATCTCTCGCGCGACGCGTTGGCCGAGTGCAAGCACGTCACCGCGTCGCTGGCCACCGTGCTGGGTCCCGCCCGCAGCCTCGAGCAGGCGACGCGCGAGGCGCGCCTGGCGATGGAAGGCCTGCCGCAGCGCGGCCCGATGGCGCGACTGATGGCCCAGCCCAAGCTGCCGGGCGCGATGGACATGCTCGAGCACACGCTGGCCGAACTGCAGCAGGCCCTGGCGCCGCTGTCCGAAGCCTCGCCCGGCTTCGCCGCCTGCGGCGACCGCGTCGCCGAACTCCTCCGCCGCCTCCGCGCCTGGCGCCGCCCCGACGCAAGCGCGGAAGAAAATGTACCAGGTTCATTTTCCGATCCAGCGGCCTCGATCTGCGGGGAACCTGACCCGGAAAATGAACCTGGTACATCTTCTTCCGCTGCCGCATTCGCGGTGCGGTGGTATGAGCTGACGCCGCGCGGCTTCACGCTGCAGCGCACGCCGCTGGACGTGTCCGGTCCGCTGCGCGAGTACCGCGAGAAGAGCCGGGCGGCGTGGATCTTCACCTCGGCGACGATGGCGGTGGCCGGCGATTTCCAGCACATCGGCAAGCGCCTGGGCCTGGACCGGCCGCGCGAGTTGCTGCAGCCCAGCCCCTTCGACTGGCCGAACCAGGCGCTGTGCTACCTGCCGCGCAACCTGCCCGAACCCAACAGCCACGGCTTCCTCGACGCCATGCTCGACGAGGTGTGGCCGGTGCTGGAGGCCTCGAAAGGCCGCGCGTTCCTGTTGTTCACGTCGCACCGCGCGCTGCGCGAAGCGGCCGAGCAGCTGCGCGAGGGGCCGTGGCCGCTGTTCGTGCAGGGCACCGCGCCGCGCAACACGCTGCTCGAGCAATTCCGCGCGTCCGGCAACGGCGTGCTGCTGGGTGCCGCCAGTTTCTGGGAGGGCGTGGACGTGGCCGGCGAGGCGCTGAGCGTCGTCGTGATCGACCGCATCCCCTTCGCCGCACCCGACGATCCCGTGCTGGAGGCGCGCCTGGACGCCGTGCGCCGCGCCGGCGGGAATCCCTTCCGCGACGAGCAGCTGCCGCAGGCAGTGATCGCACTCAAGCAGGGCGTCGGCCGGCTGATCCGCAGTGAGTCCGACCGCGGCGTGCTGGTGCTGTGCGATCCGCGCCTGGTCACGAAGTCCTACGGCCGACTGTTCCTCGACAGCCTGGCGCCGTTCCCGCGCACCCGCGTGCTGGCCGACGTGCAGGACTTTTTCGCGGCACAATCCTCCGACCCCGAAGCCGACGAGGCCCTGCCGTGAAGCTGCTCGCCATCGAAACCAGCACCGAGGCCTGCTCGGTCGCCGTTTACGTGGACGGCGAGGTGCGCGAGCGCCACGAACTCGCGCCGCGCCGGCACACGCAGCTGGTGCTGCCCTGGGCCGACGAGCTGATGGCCGAGGCCGGCCTGCGCAAGTCGCAGCTCGACGCGATTGCCGTGGGCCGCGGCCCCGGCGCCTTCACCGGCGTGCGCCTCGCCATCGCCATCGTGCAGGGCCTGGCGCTGGCGCTGGATCGCCCGGTGCTGCCGGTCTCCACGCTGGCGGTGCTGGCGATGCAGGGGCAGGGCGACGACA
This sequence comes from Arenimonas metalli CF5-1, assembly GCF_000747155.1. Taxonomy (GTDB): domain Bacteria; phylum Pseudomonadota; class Gammaproteobacteria; order Xanthomonadales; family Xanthomonadaceae; genus Arenimonas; species Arenimonas metalli. The sequence goes on from NZ_AVCK01000011.1 coordinate 125,729, forward strand.
TCCTCGCGGCGATCGATGCGCGCATGGGCGAGGTGTATCTCGGTGAGTTCCTGCGAGCGCCCGACGGCCTGGTGCAGGCCGCTTCGCCGGAAGTGATCGTGCCCCCGTCGCAGGCGATGCGTCCGGCGACGCCGGTGCACGGTGTCGGCACCGGCTTCGGCGCGGAGTCGTCCGCGCTGGTGGCACGTCTCGGCGACTCGCTGCTCGGCTTCGACGCCAGCGCCCTCCCGCGCGCCGCCGACCTGGCCCGCCTGGCCGCCGCCGCCTACGAACGCGGCGAAGCCCTCGCCCCCGACGCCCTCGAACCCGCCTACCTCCGCGACAAGGTCGCCCTCACCCTCGAGGAACAAGGCAAGGCCAAACCCACCCTGTAGGAGGGCCTTCAGGCCCGAAGCTCTTTCCGTGGAGCTCTTTGGACGCGGATTTACGCGGATGAACGCGGATAGATCAAAAGCTCCTGGGTCTTGATCCCCGCGAGATTCCCGCGCCCGCCGAAAACCACTCTCGCCTTTGCTCTATCCGCGTTCATCCGCGTAAATCCGCGTCTAAGAAAACATCTGCGCGAGTGCGAAGGGCATCGGGACTGAAGTCCCTCCCACAGGTGCGTTAGCCCAGCAGGACTAGGGTGGCGAGGCCGAGGAAGGAGAAGAAGCCCATCACGTCGGTGACGGTGGTCAGCACCACGCCGCCGGCCAGCGCCGGGTCGATGTTCACCCGGCGCAGCAGCAGGGGCACGCCGACGCCGGCCAGGGCCGCGGTGACCAGGTTGATCATCATCGCCGCGGCGATCACCACGCCCAGCATCGCGTCGCTGAACCACAGCGCCGACACCGAGCCCACCACCAGCGCCCAGGCCAGGCCGTTGAGGAAGCCGACCATCACTTCCTTGCTGAACAGCGCGCGCAGGTTGCCGCTGCCGACCTGGCCCAGGGCCATGCCGCGCACCATCAGGGTCAGCGTCTGCGTGCCGGCCACGCCGCCCATGCTGGCCACGATCGGCATCAGCACCGCCAGCGCCACCAGCTGCTCGAGCGTGTCGGCGAAGCGCCCGATCACCCACGAGGCCAGGAAGGCCGTGGCCAGGTTGATGCCCAGCCAGATCGCCCGCCGGCGCGCGGCGCGCGGCACCGGGCTGAACAGGTCTTCGTCCTCGTCCAGGCCGGCGGCGCCGAGGGCCTGGTGCGCGGCGTGCTCGCGGATGATGTCGACCACGTCGTCGATGGTGATGCGGCCGAGCAGGATGTTGTTCTCGTCCACCACCGGCGCCGAGATCCAGTCGTGGTCGGAGAACTGGCTGGCGACGTCGTGCGAGGGCGTGTCCACCGGGATCGCCGGCTGCTCGTCGTCGATCAGCTCGTTGATGGGCGTCGCCGCGCCGTGGATCAGCAGCGACGAGATCGCCACGCGGCCCAGGTACTGGTGCCGCCGGCTGACCACGAACAGGTGGTCGGTGTGCTCGGGGATCTCGCCCCGCAGGCGCAGGTAGCGCAGCACCACGTCCACGGTGACGTCGGTGCGCACCGTGATCACGTCCGGGTTCATCAGGCGGCCGGCGGTGTCCTCGCCGTAGCTGAGCACCTGCTCCAGCCGCTCGCGGTTCTCGCGGTCCATCGACTTGAGCACTTCGTCGATGACCGTGTCGGGCAGGTCTTCGGCCAGTTCGGCCAGGTCGTCGATGTCGAGGTCCTCGACCGCGGCGACGATTTCGTCCGGATCCATCTCGGCCAGCAGGAACTCGCGGACGTCGTCGCCCACGTGCACCAGCACCTCGCCGTCGTCCTCGGGATCGACCAGGCCCCAGACGATGCCGCGCTTGGCCGCGGGCAGGGACTCGAGCAGGTTGCCGATCTCGGCCGGCGACAGCGTGTTCACCAGCCGTCGCACCGGACCCAGGCGGCCAGTATCCAGCGCATCCGAAAGGAGGCGGAGCTGTCGCGCGGTCTTGTCGTGGCGAACGGCTTCAGCCATCAGGCGGCTCCCGGGAAGGCCCGCGCATTATGCGGGCCACGCGCCTCCCGCGCCTAGCCGTCACCCTGTGGGAGGGACTTCAGTCCCGATGCCCTTCGGCGAAAAGCATCGGGACTGAAGTCCCTCCCACGGGGGGCGGTCAGTGGTTGCGGGCGGTGGCGTAGCGGGCGAGGCCGAGGAGGGCGTCGCGCCAGGGGCTGGCGGGGAGGTCCTCGAGGGCGCGGGCGGCGAGGGTGGCGTAGTGCTCCGCGCGCTGGCGGCTGTACTCGATGCCGCCGGTCCGGGCGATGGCCGCCAGCACCTCGGGCATGGCGCTGGCGTCGCCGGTTTCCACGATCGTGCGCAGGCGCGCCCGCACCTTGTCGCCGCCGTGGGCCATCGCGTGGATCAGCGGCAGCGTCGCCTTGCCTTCGGCGAGGTCGTCGCCCAGGTTCTTGCCCAGCGCGTCGGCGTCGGCCGTGTAGTCGAGCACGTCGTCGGCGATCTGGAAGGCCAGGCCCAGGTTCATGCCGAAATCGTGCAGCTTCTGCTGCATGGCGTCGTCGGCGCCGGCCTGCAGCGCGCCCAGGCGCGTGGCGGCCGCGAACAGCACCGCCGTCTTGCGCTCGATCACCCGCAGGTAGGCGGCCTCGTCGGTGTCGGGGTTGTGCACGTGCAGCAGCTGCAGCACCTCGCCCTCGGCGATCTGGTTGGTGGTGTCGGCCAGCACCCGCATGATCGGCATCGAGTCAAGCCCGACCATCAGCTGGAAGCTGCGCGAATACAGGAAATCGCCGACCAGCACGCTGGGCGCGTTGCCCCAGAGCGCGTTGGCGGTCTTGCGGCCGCGGCGCAGGTCGGATTCGTCCACCACGTCGTCGTGCAGCAGGGTCGAGGTGTGGATGAACTCGATGATGGCCGCCAGCTGGTGCGGCTCCGGGCCGGCGTGGCCCAGCGCGCGCGCGGCCAGCACCACCAGCATCGGCCGAAGGCGCTTGCCGCCGGCGGCGATGATGTGCTCGGAAATCTGGTTGATCAGCGCCACGTCGGAGGCCAGGCGGCTGCGGATCAGCTGGTTCACGGCCTCCATCTCGCCGGCGGCGAGGCCCTGGATGTCGGCGATGCCGGGGAGGGCGGGGGCGAGGTCGGGGGCGCGTGCGGACATGGCCGTGATTATAGGGGCTGCGCGTGGCCGGGCGGTGACGCCCGGGGGCCGCGGAAGGCTTACCCCCGGGGCCGCCGGGCCCCTACGCCCCCCTGCGCGCCGGGGCTGGCATAATGGCCACCGGTCCAACATTCCATCGACGAAGGCAGGAAAGCCATGGCGCGCGGCATCAACAAAGTGATCCTGGTGGGCAACCTCGGCAACGACCCCGAAGTGCGCTACAGCCAGAGCGGCTCGGCCATCACCACGATCTCCGTCGCCACCTCCGAGAGTTGGAAGGACAAGAACGGCGAACAGCAGGAGCGGACCGAGTGGCACCGCGTGAAGGCCTTCGGCCGCCTCGCCGAGATCATGGGTGAGTACCTCAAGAAAGGCCGCCAGGTCTATATCGAGGGCAGCCTGCGCACCGAGAAGTACACCGACAAGAACGGCGTCGAGAAGTACGCCACCGACATCATCGCCGACGAGATGCAGATGCTCGGCGGCATGGGCGAGGGCGGCGGTGGCGGCGGTGGCCAGCGCGGCGGCGGCGAGCGCAGCGAGCGC
>NZ_AVCK01000012.1 GCF_000747155.1 Arenimonas metalli CF5-1
CGGCCGCGGCCGCCGGGCTTGTCCTCGCGGAAGGTGTCGAAGCGGCGCAGTTCGCGCGCCTCGTCGTCCACCGCGCCGTTGACGTAGGACGCCTGCTTGCGGTCCTTGCCGACGCGGATCTCGGTCGGGCGCGACTTGCGCTGGCCGATCACCGGCTGCAGGGTCAGCACCGGCGGATTCTGCTCGAGCTGGAACTGCGCGCGCAGCTTCTCGACCTGCTCGGACGGCATCTCCTCGCAATGGCCGCGCTTGAGCAGGCGCGGCAGGTGCACGCTGCCGTACTTGACGCGCTTGAGGCGGCTGACGTTGTAGCCCTGCGATTCCCACAGGCGGCGCACCTCGCGGTTGCGGCCCTCGGTGAGCACCACCTTGAACCAGGCGTGCGAATCCGAGCTGCCGATGCGCTCGATCTCGTCGAACTTGGCCGGGCCGTCCTCGAGCTGCACGCCCTTGGCCAGGCGGTGCACCACTTCGTCCGGCACTTCGCCGTGGATGCGGCAGACGTATTCGCGGGCGATGCCGCTCGACGGATGCATCAGCGCGTTGGCGAGCTCGCCGTCGGTGGTGAGCAGCAGCAGGCCGGTGGTGTTGATGTCGAGGCGGCCGACCGCGATCCAGCGCGCGCCCTTCAGGCGCGGCAGCGATTCGAACACGGTCGGGCGGCCCTCGGGGTCTTCGCGCGTGGTCACTTCGCCTTCGGGCTTGTTGTACAGCAGCACGCTCGCCGGCTCGGTCAGCGCGGTGGCAACGAAGGTCTTGCCGTCGAGGTCGATGCGGTCACCGCCCTTCACCGACTGGCCGGTCTGCGCGACCGCGCCGTTGACCTTCACCAGGCCCTGGGCGATGCGCTCTTCCAGCGCGCGGCGCGAGCCGAGGCCGGCCTGCGCCAGCACCTTGTGCAGCCGCTCCTCGGCCTTGGCCGCGGGCGAACCGCCCTTGGCGCGAAGGGAGAGGGTCTTCTTGGATTTGTCGCTCATTACTTTTGCTCCGGCTCGGCGGTGTCGCCGGCCTCAGGGTCGGAAAGGTTCGCGGCGTCGCCATCGGCGTCGTCGCCATCGGTCGTCGGGGCGACGCCGGTGTCGGGGTGGTTCTCGTCGCCTTCATTGGCGAAGTCTTCTTCGTCGGCGACGAAATGGCCGTTGCCGGCCAGGCCATCGCCGTCATCGTCCTCGTCGTCGCCCACGGCGTGGCCACCGCCCTCGACCTCGTCGTCGAGGCTCGCGGCCAGCGCGGCGCTGGCGACGCCCGCGGGCGCCATGTCGAAGGGCAGCTGCGGCTCGAGCTCCGGGATGTCCTTGAGTTCGGCCAGCGGCGGCAGCTCGTCGAGCGACTTCAGGCCGAAGTAGTCGAGGAAGGCCTTGGTGGTGCCGAACAGCTCCGGCCGGCCCGGCACGTCGCGATGGCCGACCGAGCGGATCCACTCGCGCTCCTCGAGCATCTTGATCATGTTGGCGTTCACGCTGACGCCGCGGATCTGCTCGATCTCGCCGCGCGTGATCGGCTGGCGGTAGGCGATCAGCGCCAGCGTTTCCAGCGTGGCGCGGGTGTACTTGGTCTGGCGCTCGGTCCACAGGCGCGCGACCCAGGCGTGCACGTCGGCCTTGACCTGGAAGCGGAAGCCCGAGGCGACCTCGACCAGCTCGACGCCGCGCTCGGCGCAGGCCTCGCGCAGTTCCTCGATGGCGAGCTCGAGGCTGCCCTTGGGCGGCTGCTCGTCGTCGGGGAACAGGCCGGCCAGCTGGGCCAGGGTGAGCGGTTGCGGCGCCGCCAGCAGGGCGGCCTCGACGATGCGTCGGATCAGGGTCTGGTCCATGGTCTCGGGGCTGCGGTCCTCAGGCGTAGTCATCGTCGACGCCGTCGGAGGTCGGGGTGGGAAGCTCGGGCTCGCCGTCGCCGGCGGCCAGGGACTTGATGTAGATCGGCGCCAGCAGCGGCCGCGGCGACTGCAGGTCGGCGTGCGCGGGCGGGGCTTCCTGCACGATCTCGAGCAGCTGTTCCTTGGCCAGCTCGAGGATGGACAGGAAGGTCACCACCACGCCAAGGCGGCCCTCCTCGGCGTTGAACAGGCTCTCGAAGGCGTGGAACTGGCCGTCCGCCAGCCGGCCCAGCACCTCGCCCATGCGCTGGCGGACGCTGAGCGCCTCGCGCCGGATCGCGTGGTGGGTGAACAGGTCGGCGCGCTTGAGCACGTCGCGCAGCGCCAGCAGCATCTCGCGCAGGTCCACCGGCGGCGGCACCTTGGCCACGGCGCGCTCGGGCACGTGGGCGTGCACCACTACGGTGTCGCGGTCCTGGCGGGGCAGGGTGTCGATGTCCTCGGCGGCCTTCTTGAAGCGCTCGTACTCCTGCAGGCGGCGCACCAGCTCGGCGCGCGGGTCGGCCTCCAGGCCTTCCTCCGACGGCGGGCGGGGCAGCAGCATGCGCGACTTGATCTCGGCCAGGATGGCGGCCATGACCAGGTACTCGGCGGCCAGCTCGAAGCGCATGTCCTCCATCACGCCGATGTAGTCGACGTACTGGCGGGTGATCTCGGCGACCGGGATGTCCAGGATGTCCAGGTTCTGGCGGCGGATCAGGTACAGCAGCAGGTCCAGCGGACCTTCGAAGGCCTCGAGGATGACCTCGAGCGCATCCGGCGGGATGTACAGGTCCTGCGGCATCTGCAGCACGGGCTGGCCCTTGAACACCGCCAGCGGCATTTCCTGCTGCTGCGGCTGGACCGGGAATGCCGGCTGCTCCGCTGGGATCGCGGTGGGTTCGCTCATCAAGTGCTCGGGCAAAGGTTGGGCTCGGGTCGAGCTGGCCCGCGGGGGCCGGGGTGCAACGATGCTTCGGTACTGCAGGTTCGCGACGTCATGGCCAGGCCGGGTCGCCTTACAGTGCAACGGGATGGAACCCCTGGCGGACGACCTCGGGGGCGTCCCCCGTGCAGTCCACCACGCTGGTGGGGCCGGGCTCGCAGTCCTCGGCGTCCAGCATCACGTCGGCCCAGCGCAACCAGCGCTCGGCCACCACCTCGGCCTCGTGGCTGGCCGGGTCGGTTTCGTCCGGCAGCAACAGGCTGGTCGACAGCAAGGGCTCGCCCATCGCTTCCAGCAGCGCCCGGGTGACCACGTGGTCGGGCAGGCGTATGCCGATGTCGCGGCGCTTGCTTCGGCCGCTGTTCTTGATGCGCTTGGGCAGGTCCGCGGAGGCCGGAAGGATGAACGTGCAGGGTCCCGGGGTCAGCGATCGCATCAGCCGGAAGGCCGGATCGTCGAGCCGGGCCAGGCGGCCGGCCTCACTCAATTGGCGACAGAGTAAGGTGAAAGGGTGCTTGCTGTCCAGTTCACGCAGGCGCTGGACCCGTTCCTCGGCCGCCTTGGACTCCAGGCCCCAGACCAGCGCATAGCCCGCATCGGTGGGCGCCAGGGCCAGGCCGCCGGCCTTGAGCACCGCGGCCGCCTTGTCGATCAGGCGGGACTGGGGGTTGACGGGGTGGACGTGCAAGCGATCTGCCATGCCCGATTGTGCCTTGTGCCGGGGGCGCTGGGCGAGGGTGGGGAATTTCGCATTCCAATTCAACTGCGGGCTGGATATGTTGCGAGTCCCTGTTGCCGCCGGAACCGCTAGATGCGTCGTACGTCGCTTGCCTGCCTCCTGGCACTCCTGACCCTGGCGGGGTCCACGCTGGCCCAGCCGCTGCCGCCCGAGGCCTTCCTGGCGCCCGGTGACATCGCCGACCTGATCATTTCGCCCGACGGCGAGCACTACGCCGCCACGGTGCCGCTGGAGGACCGCACGGCCCTGGTCGTGCTGCGCCGCTCGGACATGAAGCGCAGCGGCTACGCGATGTTCAAGGCCGAAACCCACGTCATCGACGTGAACTGGGTCAACGACCGCCAGCTGGTGTATTCCGACGCCCGCCGCATGGGCCCGCTGGCCGCGCCGCGGGTGAGCGGCCGGCTGTACAAGATGAACGCCGACGGCAGCGACGCGGCCCCGGTGGTCACCGAGCTGGCCTTCCTGCACCACACGCTGCGCGACGACGACGAGCACGTCCAAGTCATCCGCCAGAGCGCCGGCGGCTCGCCGCGGCTGGTCAAGCTGAACGTCAGCACCGGCAAGTTCGTCGGCGAGCAGGTCAAGCACCCGCTCGAACACGGCAGCTACCACTCCGACAACGCCGGCGTTGTCCGCTTCGCCTCGGGCTACAAGGACTACGAGATCCGGTCGCGCCAGTTCCAGCGCGACCCCGACGGCGAGTGGCGCGAAATCAACGTCGAGGAAGAGACCGGCGTCCAGCTCTACTTCCGCGGCTTCTCGGCCGACAACAAGACCGCCTACCTGATCATCGAGCAGGACGACGGCCCCGACGGGTTCTACGCCTACGACATGGCCACCGGCGAGCGCACCCTGGTCGCGCGCCACGCGCGGGCGGACGTCGGCCACGTGCTGCGCTCGCCGCTCGATGGCGGCGTGATCGGCGTGGTGTATTACGCCGGCAAGCCCGAGGTGAAGTGGATCGCGCCCGAGGATCCGTTCGCCAAGTCGCTGGCGCGGGTGATGCGCGCCTTCCCCGGTTCCTACGTCACCCCGACGTCCTACACCCGCGACGGTCGCACCGGCATTTACTTCGTCAGCTCCGACATCAATTCCGGCGAGTACTACCGGGTCGACCACCAGACCGGCGAGGCGTCCTTCGTGATCGCCGCCAACGAGCGCCATGATCCGAACGTGATGGCGCCGATGCGCACCTTCACCTTCAAGTCCCGCGATGGCGTGGAGCTCGAGGGCTTCGTCACCGTGCCGCGCGACGCAGGCGGCAAGCCGGTGCCGCTGGTGGTGATGCCGCACGGTGGCCCCAAGGGCGTGTTTGACCGCTGGGGCTTCGATGCCGAGACCCAGCTGCTGGCCAGCCGCGGCTATGCCGTGCTGCAGGTGAACTTCCGCGGCTCGGGCAACTACGGCCGCGCCTTCCGCGAGTCCGGCAACGGCGAGTGGGGCGCGAAGATGCAGGACGACGTCACCGATGCCACCCGCTGGGCGATCGAGCAGGGCATCGCCGCGCCTGGCCGCATCTGCCTGTACGGCGCCAGCTACGGCGCCTATGCCGCGATGATGGGCCTGGTTCGCGAGCCTGACCTGTATGCCTGCGGCATCGGCAACGTCGGCCTCTACGACCTCGTGAAGATGTACAAGGAGCGCTCGGCCACGCGCTACGGCCGCGACTACTTCGACACCGCGCTGGGCGATGTCGACCTCGGGACGATTTCACCGGCGCGGCTCGCCGACCGCATCCGCGACCCCGTGCTGTTGGGCGCCGGCTCGCTCGACGAAACCACGCCGCTCGAGCAGACCCGCGCCATGGAATCCGGGCTCAAGGCCGCGGACGCCGAGCCGCAGGTGGCGATATACGACCTCGAGGCGCACGGCTACTATCAGATGAAGAACCGGCTGGACTGGGCGCGGCGCGTGCTCGCCTTCCTCGACGCCCACGCCGGCCAACCCGCCGCGGCCCCGGCCGCGCCCTGAGGAACGACCATGTGGTACCTGATCCACGGCATCGACCTGCCGAATTCGCTGGCTGGCCGGAAGCAGCACCGGCCCGCCCATCTTGCGCGGCTGGAGGCGCTGCGCGACCAGGGCCGGCTGAAGCTGGCGGGCCCGCTGCCCGCCATCGACGCCGAGGACCCGGGCCCGGCCGGCTTCACCGGCAGCATCATCGTGGCCGAGTTCGGCTCGCTGGAAGAGGCCAATGCCTGGGCCGCGGACGATCCCTACCTGGCCGGCGGCGTCTACGCCCGGGTCGATGTCAGCCCGTTCCGGCCGGTGCTGCCGTGAGCCTGCCGCGCGACCAGCGCCCGGCCGCGATCCGCGCCGCGCTCGAGGCCGCCCTGGCCCCGGTGGCGCTGGAGGTGGTGGACGAGAGCCACAAGCACGCCGGCCACGCCGGGGCCCGCGACGGCCGTGGCCACTTCGCGGTCACGGTGGTCAGCGAGGCCTTCGCCGGGCTGGCGCCGCTGGCCCGCCACCGCCGGGTCTACGCGGCCCTGGGCGGGCTGATGGAGACCGAAATCCACGCCCTCTCGATCCAGGCCCGGACCCCGTCCGAGGCCTGAGCCGGGGCACTCGCGGAGGCGGGTGAAGCCGCTGTTATACTGCCCGTCGGCCGCGTGCCGGGGATCGCGCTCTGCCAGTGGAATCAACGACTTGGCCGAACCGCGGACCCGCCCGCGAGCTTCCCATCGACCCTGCGGCGGGCCGCCCCCGGCGTCCCGTGGCCGGCGACTACTGGCCGGCTGCTTGAGAACCCCGACGAATGCGCCTTTCCACGATCAAGCTCTCCGGCTTCAAATCCTTCGTTGACCCCACGGTGCTGCACCTGCCGACCAACATGACCGGCGTGGTCGGTCCGAACGGTTGCGGCAAGTCGAACATCATCGACGCGGTGCGCTGGGTGATGGGCGAGAGCTCGGCCAGCCGCCTGCGCGGCGATTCGCTCACCGACGTGATCTTCTCCGGCTCGTCCACCCGCAAGCCGGTCAGCCAGGCCCAGGTCGAGCTGATCTTCGACAATTCCGAGGGCAGCATCGGCGGCGAGTACGCGCGCTACGCGGAGATCTCGGTGAAGCGCTCGGTCAGCCGCGACGGCCAGAGCAACTACTACCTCAACGGCGCCCGCTGCCGCCGCCGCGACATCACCGACCTATTCCTGGGCACCGGCCTGGGCGCGCGCAGCTACTCGATCATCGAGCAGGGCATGATCAGCCAGATCATCGAGGCCAAGCCCGAGGACCTGCGCGTGTACCTGGAGGAAGCCGCCGGCATCTCCAAGTACAAGGAACGCCGCAAGGAAACCGAGTCGCGCATCAAGAGCACGCGCGAGAACCTCGACCGCCTCAACGACCTGCGCGAGGAAGTGGACAAGCAGCTCGAGCACCTCAAGCGCCAGGCCCGCGCCGCCGAGCAGTACCAGGCCCTGCAGGCCGAGCGCCTGAACAAGGACGCCCAGCTCAAGGCGCTCGAGTTCCGCCGCTACGACGGCCAGCTCAAGGCCCTGCACGACACCCTGACCCAGGACGAGATCAAGCTGCAGTCGCTGATGGCCGACCAGCGCCAGGCCGAGGCCCAGATCGAGGCCTGCCGCAGCCAGCACGGCGAAGCCAGCGAAGCGCTGGGCAAGGCCCAGGCCGAGGTCTACCGCGTCGGCGGCGAGCTCGCCCGCATCGAGCAGCAGATCCAGCACCAGCGCGAACTGCGCCAGCGCCTGGAAACCGCCCGCGCCGAGGCCGACGCGGCCTTCGCCCAGGTCGGCGAACACATCAGCGGCGACGAGCGCCAGCTGGCCGAACTGCACAACGCCATCGCCGCCGCCGAGCCGCGGCTCGAGGCCATGCGCACCGAGGACACCGGCCGCCAGGACGCCCTGAAGGCCGCCGAAGCGGCGCTGCAGGACTGGCAGCAGCGCTGGGACACCTACGCCAAGGCGCAGGCCGAGGCGGCGCGCTGGGCCGAGGTCGAGCGCACCAAGATCGAATACCTCGAGAAGCAGGCGATGGACGCCGGCCGCCGGCGCGAAGCGCTGGCCGGCGAGCGCAGCGGCCTCGACACCAGCGCGGTCACCGAGGCGCTGTCGCGCCTGGTCGCCGACCACGACCAGCAGAAGGCCGGCCTCGATGGCCTCGGCGAGACGCTGGAGCAGCGCAAGGCCGCGCTGACCGCGCTGCAGGAACAGCAGCGCCAGCAGCAGTCGGAACTCGCCGACGTGCGCAAGCAGGGCCAGGCCGCCCGCGGCCGCCTCGCTTCGCTCGAGGCGCTGCAGCACGCTGCGCTCGGCCAGGAAAAGAACGTCGCGCTCGACTGGCTCAAGCAGCAGGGCCTGGACGGCAACGTCCGCCTCGGCGAAGCGCTCACCGTCGACGCCGGCTGGGAAACCGCGGTCGAGACCGTGCTAGGCAGCCTGCTCGAAGCCGTCACCGTCGACACGCCGAACGAGTTCCTGGACGCGCTGTCGAGCCTCGGCCAGGGCCGCGTCGCGCTGGTCAGCAGCTCCACCGAATCCGTGTCCGTGCCCGCCGGCTCCCTGGCCGCGAAGGTTCAGGGCCCGGCCGCCGTGCGCCGCCTGCTCGCCAGCATCCATGCCGTCGAATCCGCCGCCGAAGCGCGCGCGCTGGCGCCGGGGCAGGGCGAGGCCGTCATCACCCGCGGCGGCGAATGGCTCGGCGCCGGCTGGCTGCGCGTGCTGCGCAGCGGCGAGGCGCAGCAGGGCGCGCTGGCCCGCGAGCGCGAGATCCAGGCCCTGCGCGCCGAGATCGAGGCGCTGGGCAAGCGCGAGCAGACCATCAACGAAGGCCTCACCGCCATGCGCGACAAGCTGCTCGAAGCCGAGCAGCACCGCGAGGACGCCCAGCGCGCGCTGTACCTCGCGCACCGCAGCGTGTCCGAACTCGCCGGCCAGCTGCAGGGCCAGAAGAGCCGCCTTGAATCCGCCCAGGCCCGCGTCACCCGCATCGATGCCGAACTGGCCACGCTGGCCACCACGCTCGAGGAATCGCAGGCCAACGCCCGCGAGGCCCGCGCCCGCCTCGAGCAGGCCGTGGCGAAGATGGGCGACCTCGAGGCCGAGCGCCAGCGCCTGGACGCCGAGCGCCGCAGCTTCGGCGAGCAGCGCGACGCCGCCCGCAACAGCGCCCGCGAGGTCCGCGACGCCGCCCACCAGCTCGCGCTCACGCTGGAATCGCAGCGTGCCCGCGTGATCGCGCTCAGCCAGTCGCTGGCGCGCATGGGCAGCCAGAAGGCCCAGCTCGAAGTGCGCCTGAACGAACTCGTGGCCCAGCTCGCCGACGGCGATGCGCCGGTGGTGGCGCTGCAGGCCGAGCGCCAGGCCGCGCTCGACCAGCGCGTGATCGTCGAGAAGGACCTGGCCGCGGCCCGCTCCGCGCTCGACGGCATCGAGGCCGAGATGCGCGGCTACGAACAGACCCGCCAGCAGCGCGACCAGCAGTCGCTCGCCCAGCGCGAGGCGATCTCCGCCAAGCGCATGGAGGAGCAGGCCCTGGCCCTGCGCGCCGGCCAGCTGTCCGAGGCGATCGTCGCCGCCGGGCTGGTGCTCGAGGACGTGCTGCAGGCGCTGCCGGCGCAGGCCGATTTCGACGGCTGGCAGAAGACCCTGGCCGACATCGACGCCAAGATGCGCCGGCTCGAGCCGGTCAACCTGGCCGCGATCCAGGAATACGGCGAGCAGAGCGAGCGCAAGACCTACCTCGACGCCCAGAACACCGACCTCACCTCGGCCCTGGAAACCCTGGAAGCCGCGATCCGCAAGATCGACAAGGAAACCCGCGGCCGCTTCAAGGAAACCTTCGACCGCGTCAACGCCGGCGTGCAGGAGCTCTATCCGCGCCTGTTCGGCGGCGGCCATGCCTACCTCGAGCTCACCGGCGAAGACCTGCTCGACACCGGCGTCTCGATCATGGCGCGCCCGCCCGGCAAGCGCGTGTCCAACATCTCGCTGCTCTCGGGCGGCGAGAAGGCGCTGACCGCGGTGGCCCTGGTGTTCGCGATCTTCCGCCTGAACCCGGCGCCGTTCTGCCTGCTCGACGAGGTGGACGCGCCGCTGGACGAAGCCAACGTCGGGCGCTTCAGCAGCATGGTCACCGAGATGAGCGAGAAGGTGCAGTTCCTGTTCGTCACCCACAACAAGGCGACGATGGAAGCGGCCAAGCAGCTCTCCGGCGTCACCATGCGCGAGCCGGGCTGCAGCCGGCTGGTGTCGGTGGACCTGGCCGAGGCCACCCGCCTGGTGGGCGCGGCCTGACCGCGCCGCCGGTTTAGGGCATCATTCCAACGCGGGCCGCGGATCCGGCCCGACGCCAGACAGGGAGAGGCACCATGCTCGACGGACTCAGCGAGACCACGCTGCTGCGCATCGCCATCGGCGTCGCCGCGCTGGTGCTGTTCGCGGTCATCGTGTACACCAGCCGCAAGCCGGCGGGCCAGCAGGGCAAGCGCACCGCCCCGGCCCGCGGCGAGGCCGCCGGCGGCCCGCGCCAGGAGCCCACGCTGCGCGAGCTGATCGAAGCCGACGCCGCCACCGGCGACGAGGCCGCCGCGATCGAGCAGTCCGAACTCGACCTGCTGGAAAAGACCCTGGCGGGCGAAGACGTCCCCGACCGCCGCCCGGCGCCCGCGCCGCTGCCGGGCGCCCGCCCCGACGAGAATTTCGACAAGGTCGTCAGCGTCTTCCTGGCCGCGCGCGCGGGCCAGGCCCTGCACGGTCCCGACCTGGTGGTCGCGGCCGAGAAGGCCGGCCTGGTCTACGGCCACATGAACATCTTCCACCGCCTGGTGGACAACCATCCGGAGCAGGGCCCGATCTTCTCGGTCGCCAACCTGGTCAAGCCCGGCTCGTTCGAGATGGCCAACATCCAGGACCTGCGCACGCCGGGCATCAGCTTCTTCATGGCGCTGCCGGGCCCGCTGTCGGCGCTCGACGCCTGGGACGCGATGCTGCCCACCGCCCAGCGCATGGCCGAGCTGCTCGACGGCGTGCTGCTGGACGAGGAGCGCAACGCGCTCGGCCGCCAGCGCATCGCGCACATCCGCGAGGACCTGCGCAACTACGACCGCAAGCAGCAGAAGTGGGACCTGCGGACCACGCGCTGAGGCCCGGCGATGACCACGCCCGCTGAACGCGCCGCCGAACTGCGCGCGCTGCTCGAAGACGCCAACCACCGCTACCACGTGCTCGACGACCCGGCCATCCCGGACGCCGAGTACGACGCGATGCTGCGCGAGCTCGAGGCGATCGAGTGCGCCCACCCCGGGCTGTGCACGCCTGATTCCCCGACCCGGCGCGTCGGCGGGCTGCCGCTCGACGGCTTCGAGCAGGTCACGCACGCGCAGCCGATGCTGTCGCTCAACAACGCGTTCTCGGATGAAGAAGTCGGGGAGTTCGTGCAGCGCATCGCGCGAGAGCTGGGCGAAGCCGCGCCCGCATTCTCGGTCGAGCCCAAGCTCGACGGCCTGGCCATCAGCCTGCGCTACGAACACGGCGTGTTCGTGCGCGGCGCCACCCGCGGCGACGGCGCCACCGGCGAGGACGTCACCGCCAACCTGCGCACCGTCCAGGCCATCCCGCTGAGGCTGCGCGGCGACGCGCCGGCGGTGCTGGAGGTGCGCGGCGAGGTCTACATGCCCCGCGCCGGCTTCGAGGCCTACAACGCGCGCATGCGCGAGACCGGCGGCAAGGTGCTGGCCAACCCGCGCAACGGCGCGGCCGGGTCGCTGCGCCAGCTCGACCCGCGCATCGCGGCCTCGCGGCCGTTGGCGTTCTACGCCTATGGCCTCGGCGTCACCGAGGGCTGGGCGCTGCCGCCGCGGCACTCGCAGGTGCTGCAGGCGCTGCGCGACATCGGCTTCCCGGTCTCGCCCGAGGTGGCGGTGGCGCACGGCACCCAGGGCCTGCTGGACTACTACGCCGCCATCGGTGCGCGCCGCGACGCGCTGCCGTACGACATCGACGGCGTGGTCTACAAGCTCGATTCGCACGACCAGCAGCGGGCGATGGGCTTCGTCTCGCGTGCGCCGCGCTGGGCGATCGCGCACAAGTTCCCGGCCCAGGAGCAGCTCACCACGGTCGAGGCGATCGAGGTGCAGGTCGGCCGCACCGGCGCGCTGACGCCGGTCGCGCGGCTGGCGCCGGTGCAGGTGGCCGGCGTCGTCGTCACCAATGCCACGCTGCACAACGCCGACCAGATCGCGCGCCTGGATGTGCGCGTGGGCGACACGGTGATCGTGCGCCGCGCCGGCGACGTGATCCCCGAGGTCGCGCGGGTGCTGCCGGAGAAGCGGCCGCGGGATGCGCGCGGCGATCCGCTGCACGCGCCCTACGAATTCCCGTCCGCCTGTCCCGCCTGCGGCTCGCACACCGAGGCGGTGCGCAAGGTGCTCAAGAGCACCAAGGCCGGCGGCATCGAGTACGCCGAAGGCGCCACCATCGTCTGCACCGGCGGCCTGTTCTGCCCGGCGCAGCGCAAGCAGGCGCTGGTGCACTTCGCCTCGCGCAAGGCGATGGACATCGAGGGCCTCGGCGAAGCCTTCATCGAGGCGCTGGTGGATTTCGGCTACGTCGCCACGGTGGCGGACCTGTACGCGATGACGGTCGAGCGCTTCCTCGAGATGAAGCAGCGCGCCGACGAGCGCGACGGCACCGTGCCCGAGACCGTCAAGGCCGGCAAGATCGCCAGCAAGTGGGCCGAGAACCTGGTCGCGGCGATCGCCGCCAGCAAGGCCACCTCGCTCGAGCGCCTGCTGTTCGCGCTCGGCATCCGCGACGTCGGTGAATCCACGGCGCGCACGCTGGCGCGCTGGTTCGGCGCGCTCGATCCGCTGATGGCGGCCGACGAGGCCGGCCTGGTCGAGATCCCGGACGTTGGCCCGGTGGTGGCGGCCCGGATCGCGGGCTTCTTCGCCGAGCCGCACAACCGCGAGGTGGTGCAGGCCCTGCGCGCCGCCGGCGTGCGCTGGCCCGAGGGCCCGCCGCAGCGCTCGGTCGAAGGCCCGCTGGCCGGCCAGACCGTGGTGCTCACCGGCGCGCTGACGGCGATGAGCCGCGACGCCGCCGGCGACCGCCTGCAGGCGCTGGGCGCCAAGGTGGCCGGCAGCGTGTCGAAGAAGACCAGCTTCGTGGTCGCCGGCGAGGCGGCCGGCTCCAAGCTCGACAAGGCCCGCGAGCTGGGCATCGAGGTCTGGGACGAGGCGCGCCTGCTCGAATTCCTGAACGCCAACCCCGCCGGGTGAGTCCGGGGTGCGTCCGGCCGCCGCTGGCCGGGCGTAAAGTATTCACATGAAGGACTGGAAACCCACCGCCAACCTCAAGGCCCTGCGCCTGCGCGCCGAGCTCTACGCGCTGGTCCGCCATTTCTTCGCCGAGCGCGGCGTGCTCGAGGTCGAGACGCCGGTGATGTCGGCGTCGGGCAACACCGACCCGAACATCGAGAGCTTCGCGCTCGAGTTCGAGGGCCCCAAGGCCGCCGGCGCCGGCGCGCGCTGGCTGCGCACTTCGCCCGAATTCCCGCTCAAGCGCCTGCTCGCCGCCGGCGTGGGCGACTGCTACGAGCTGGGCCGCGTGTTCCGCAACGGCGAGGCCGGCAAGCGCCACAACCCCGAGTTCACGATGCTCGAGTGGTACCGCGTCGGCTGGGACCACCACCGCCTGATGGACGAGACCGCCGAACTGCTCAAGTCCGCGATGGCGCTGGCGGGCCGCCGCGCCACCGTTCGCGAGACCAGCTTCCGCCAGCTCTACCTCGACAAGTTCGGCTTCGATCCGCTGGTGGCGCCCGAGGAAGAGCTGCGCTCGCCGCTGGGCGTCTACGACATCGACCCGAAAGGGCTGACCCGCGACGACTGGCTGGACCTGCTGATGACCCACCTCATCCAGCCCAGCATCCCGGCCAGCCGCATCCTGCTGGTCTACGACTACCCGGCCAGCCAGTGCGCGCTGGCGCGCCTGCGCCCGGGCGATCCGCCGGTGGCCGAGCGCTTCGAGGCTTTCCTGGGCCCGCTGGAAGTGGCCAACGGTTACCACGAGCTAAACGACGCCACCGAGCAGCGCGCCCGCTTCGAGGCCGACCTCGCGCGGCGTCGCGCGCGCCATGCCAGCGAGCCGGCGATGGACGAGCGCCTGCTGGCCAGCCTGCCCAAGCTGCCGGCCTGCGCCGGCGTGGCGCTGGGCATCGACCGGCTGATGATGGCGCTGATGGGCACCGACAAGATCGCCGACGTGGTCGCCTTCCCGTTCGAGCGGGCATGAACCCCCGGTAAGCGCCTTTACCCGCGCCGCCCGGGTTGACCGGCGATTAATGTTCGCCCCGTTACTTTCGCCAACAGCCGGCCACCCTGGCCGCCGCTCCGGAGTCCCGCCATGAACCGCCTGCTATTCGCCCTGGCCACCCTCGCCACCGTCGCGCTGCCGCTGGCGGCGCAGGCCACCGATCGCTACGACGCGCGCTACCGCGGCGACTACCCGCGGCCGCCGGCGCAGGTGATCGTGAGCTGCAACTCGGACAACTACGGTGATCGCTTCTGCCCGGTCGACACCCGCGGCGGCGTACGCCTGGCGCGCCAGGTCTCGAACAACAAGGGGCCGTGCATCGAAGGCCGCACCTGGGGCTACGACCGCCGCGGCATATGGGTCACCGGCGGGTGCCGGGCCGAGTTCGAGGTCGGCGGCGCCTATGGTTCGCGTCCCGGCCGCCCCGACTACGGCCGTCCTGATTACGATCGTCCGGATCACGGGCCGCGCATCGTGCGCTGCGAGTCGGTCCGGGGCCGGGAGAACTTCTGCCCGGTGCCGGGCGGCCGCATCGAGTCGGTCGACATCCAGCGCCGGCTGAGCAAGGCCGACTGCACCTACCGCGAGGGCTGGGGCTTCAACCGCCGCGGCATCTGGGTCGACCGCGGCTGCCGCGCCGACTTCATCGTCTACTGACTCACGGCGTCCGCAGGCGGACGCGAGCCTTGGCCGGCGCCTTCTCCGGAGGCGCCGGCTTTTTCTTGGGTCGCCCCGGCGCCGCCTTGCCCGCCGTCTTGCGCGGCGGAGCGGGGCGGGCGCCCGCGGAAACGGCCTTGCCGAGCTGGCGGCCGAGCGCACTGGCGAGCTTCAGCGGCGGCATGGCGAGCGCCAGCGCCTCGGCGCTCCAGGCCTTCAGGGTGGAGGGCGCCAGGTTGAGCGCCCCGGCCAGCGGCGCCGGCAGCCAGTCGGCGCCGGCCTTGCGCAGGCGGCAGACGCTGTCGGCGTAGCGGCCTGCGGCCCAGGTCGAGGCCACGGCCCGCACGGTCGCGGTGACCAGCGGTTCCAGCGGCGTGTAGCGCATCAGCGGACCGCTGACTGCCGCCGGCAGCCAGCCGCGCAGCAGCGAACGCAGGCCTTCGCGCGTGGCCAGCGGGCTCAGCACCGCCTGCGTCTGCGCCACGGCCAGCACGCCTTCGACCTCCCAGCCCGCGGGTTTGAGCTTGTAGCGCCGGTAGATAGCTTCCACCAGCTTGCGCTGGATGTCCTCGGCCGACTCCGTGCTGCCCGCGCGCCGGATCGCGACCGGCAGGAAGGGCTTGAGCAGGGGCAGGCGATCGAGCCCGACCTGCAGCGCGGCGCCGGCGCCCGCCTTGACGCAGGCCGCGTGCAGCATCGGTTCGATGCCGGCGTCCAGCGGCGGCGGTTTGCGCGTTCGGGGGCGGGCAGGGCGGGTGCTCATGGGCCGAGCATAGCGCGGCGCCCGTGTTGGTAAACTCACGGGCCCCGCTGCACGGACCCTCGCATGGACTTCGAACGCTACGACCGCATCCGCCCGATCCGCTGGGAGGGCGACCAGCTGTCGCTGCTCGACCAGCGCCGGCTGCCCTTCGTGGTCGAGCACGTGGCCTGCCGCGACAGCGAGGCCGTCGGCCGCGCCATCCACGACCTGGTCGTGCGCGGCGCGCCCGCCATCGGCATCGCCGCCGCCTGGGGCGCGGTGCTGGCCGCGCGCGGCGTCGACGCCGTCGACGGCGCCGCCGCACTGGCCAGGCTCGCCCCGGCGCTGGACCGCCTGCAGGCCGCGCGCCCGACCGCGGTGAACCTGATGTGGGCCCTGGCCCGCCTGCGCCGCGTGCTGGCCGCTGCCGGCGCCGACTGGGCCGCGGTGCTGGAAGCCGAGGCCCGCGCGATCGAAACCGAAGACTTGGCCGCGAACCGCCACATGGGCGCGCTGGGCGCGGCCCTGATCGAACCCGGCAGCGGCGTGCTGACCCACTGCAACACCGGCTCGCTGGCCACCGCCGGCTTCGGCACCGCCTTGGGCGTCATCCGCGCCGGCGTGGCCGAGGGTCGCATCGGCAGGGTCTTCGCCAGCGAGACCCGGCCCTGGCTGCAGGGCGCCCGCCTGACGGTGTGGGAGCTGCTGCAGGACGGCATCGCCGCCACCCTGATCGCCGACGGCGCCGCCGCGCACCTGATGAAGACCGGCGCGGTGCAGTGGGTCATCGTCGGTGCCGACCGCATCTGCGCCAACGGCGACACCGCCAACAAGATCGGCACCTACTCGCACGCCATCGCCGCCCGCCACCACGGGGCGAAGGTGATGGTGGTGGCGCCCTCGTCCACCGTGGACATGGCCACCGCGCACGGCGACGACATCGAGATCGAGATGCGCGACCCCGCCGAACTGCTGTCCGTGGCGGGCACGCGCACGGTCGCCGAGGGCGTGCAGGCGTGGAATCCGGTGTTCGACGTGACCCCCGCCGGGCTGATCGATGCCATCGTCACCGAGCGCGGCGTGGTGATGGCCCCGGACCGGGCGCGGATGCAGGCGCTTTTCGGACCCGGATGAGCGCCTAAGTGCTTGTTTTTCGGCTCCAAAACGGCCCCTTCGCGGGGCCGTTTCTGTTATGATTTCGTGTCCCTGAAAGCCCTCGTCCGCGGCCCTGGCCGCGGCACCCGCCCGAACGTCGAAAACGGAAGCACGAATGGCAGATCTCGCGAAGGAAATCATCCCGGTCAACCTCGAAGACGAGATGCGCAAGAGCTACCTCGATTACGCCATGAGCGTGATCGTCGGCCGCGCCCTCCCGGATGTCCGCGACGGCCTCAAGCCCGTGCACCGCCGCGTCCTGTTCGCCATGAACGAGCTCGGCGCCCACAGCAACAAGCCCTACTACAAGTCCGCCCGAATCGTCGGCGACGTCATCGGCAAGTACCACCCGCACGGCGACCAGTCGGTCTACGACACGCTGGTGCGCATGGCCCAGCCGTTCTCGCTGCGCTACCTGCTGGTGGACGGCCAGGGCAACTTCGGCTCGGTCGACGGCGACTCCGCCGCCGCCATGCGATACACCGAGGCGCGCATGTCGCGCCTGGCGCACGAGCTGATGGCCGACATCGACAAGGACACGGTCGACTTCCAGCCCAACTACGACGAGAAGGAGCTCGAGCCGACGGTGATGCCGTCGCGCTTCCCGAACCTGCTGGTCAACGGCTCCGCCGGCATCGCCGTCGGCATGGCCACCAACATCCCGCCGCACAACCTGGGCGAAGTGATCGACGCCACCATCGCGCTGATCGACGACCCGGACACCAGCATCGGCGACCTGATGCAGTACGTGCCGGGCCCGGACTTCCCGACCGCCGGCATCATCAACGGCGCCGCCGGCATCCACGCCGCCTACCACACCGGCCGCGGCCGGGTGCGCATGCGCGCCAAGGCCGAGGTCGAGGTCAACGAGGACAACGGCCGCGAAGCCATCATCGTCACCGAGCTGCCCTACCAGGTGAACAAGGCCCGGCTGATCGAGAAGATCGCCGAGCTGGTCAAGGAGAAGAAGCTCGAAGGCATCAGCGAGCTGCGCGACGAGTCCGACAAGGACGGCATGCGCATCTTCATCGAGGTAAAACGTGGCGACTCGGCCGAGGTGGTGCTCAACAACCTCTACCTGCAGACGCCGATGGAGTCGGTGTTCGGCATCAACATGGTGGCCCTGGTCGACGGCCGCCCGCAGGTGCTCAACCTCAAGCAGATGCTCGAGGCCTTCATCCGCCACCGCCGCGAGGTGGTGACCCGCCGCACCATCTTCGAGCTGCGCAAGGCCCGCGCCCGCGCCCACATCCTCGAGGGCCTGACGGTCGCGCTCGCCAACATCGACGAGATGATCGAGCTGATCAAGACCTCCGAGAACCCGGTGGTCGCGAAGGAACGCATGCTGGCGCGCACCTGGCAGCCCGGCCTGGTTGGCGCGCTGCTGGCCGCGGCCGGTGCCGAGGCCTCGCGCCCGGAAGACCTGCCGGCCGGCGTCGGCCTGGTCGCCAACGGCTACCAGCTTACCGACACCCAGGCCCAGCAGATCCTCGAGATGCGCCTGCACCGCCTCACCGGCCTGGAGCAGGAAAAGCTCACCGACGAATACAAGCAGCTGCTCGAGGTCATCCGCGGCCTGATCGAGATCCTCGAGAACCCGGACGTGCTGCTCGAGGTGATCCGCACCGAGCTGCGCAACCTGCGCGAGGAGTACGCCGACGCCCGCCGCACCGAGATCCGCCCGGGCGAGGAAGACCTCGACATCCTGGACCTGATCGAGTCCGAGGACGTGGTGGTCACGCTCTCGCACGCCGGCTACGCCAAGCGCCAGCCGCTCACCACCTATCGCGCCCAGAAGCGCGGCGGCAAGGGTCGTTCGGCCACGGCGGTGAAGGAAGAAGACTTCATCGACCGCCTGTGGGTGGTGAACACGCACGACACCCTGCTCACCTTCACCAGCACCGGCCGCGTGTTCTGGCTCAAGGTCTACCAGCTGCCCGACGCCGGCCCGAACTCGCGCGGCCGCCCGATCATCAACTGGATCCCGCTGCAGGAAGGCGAGAAGGTGCAGGCCGTGCTGCCGGTGCGTGAGTTCGACGAGTCGCACTTCGTGTTCTTCGCCACCCGCGACGGCACGGTCAAGAAGACCCCGCTCAGCGACTACTCGCGCCCGCGCTCCACCGGCATCTGGGCCATCAACCTCGACGAGGGCGACGGCCTGGTCGACGTGCAGCTCACCAACGGCGAGCGCAACGTGATGCTGTTCGCCAGCAACGGCAAGGCCGTGCGTTTCGATGAGTCCGAAGTCCGCCCGATGGGCCGCACCGCCACCGGCGTGCGCGGCATGCGTCTGAAGGAAGACGAGGAGGGGCAGGGCGCCAAGGTCGTGTCCATGATCGTCGTGGACGGCGACGGCGACATCCTGACCGCCAGCGAGAATGGCTTCGGCAAGCGCACCGCCGTGTCCGAGTTCCCGCGCAAGGGCCGCGGCACCCAGGGCGTGATCGCGATGCAGACCAGCGACCGTAACGGCGAGCTGGTCGGCGCGATCCAGCTCACCGAACAGCACGAGATCCTGCTGATCTCCGACCAAGGCACCTTGGTGCGCACCCGCGCCTCCGAGGTCAGCCAGGTCGGCCGCAACACCCAGGGCGTCACCCTGATGCGCGTGGCCGAGGACGAGAAGCTGATCGCCGTCGAGCGCGTGGACGTGCTCGAGGTGGATGACGAGGACGCCACTCCCGGCGCCGTCGTCACGGAACCCTCGCAGCCCCAGCCCGAGGCTTGAGGCATCGGGGCCGGGGTCATCCCCGGCCCCGCCTCGCGGAACTTCCGGCGCCGCCTGTACCCTGTAGCGCATGGCGCGGGGTCGGGTTCGGAACCCGGCCCCGTGGTTCAACAGGGAGAGTTCAATGGGTTTTGTTCGTTGCGTCGTGACGGGCCTGGCGGTGGCCTGGCTGTTGGTTTCCACGCCGGTGGCGGCGCAGGAGGCGATGCCCCGCGTGCGCGCCAGCGATGCCGACCGGATCGGCGCGGCCCGTGACCGCGTGCTGCCGGTGGTGGTCAGCATCCTCACCGTGCGCGAGGACCACCAGCAGGGCGAGCCCGTGCTCAGCGTGTCCAGCGGCAGCGGCACGGTGGTGACGCCGCAGGGCCACATCGCCACGAATGCCCATGTCACCCAGAACGGCAAGAGCTTCCGCGTCGTCTTCGCCGACGGCCGCGAGCTGCCGGCGCGGCTGGTGGGCACCGATACCCTGTCCGACCTCGCCGTGCTGCAGGCGCTGCCGCCCAAGCCCGAGACCTTCGCCCACGCCCAGTTCGCCGACGTGCTGGATCTGCAGCCGGGCGACACCGTGCTGGCCATGGGCGCGCCCTGGGGCCTGTCGAACTCGATGAGCGCCGGCGTGGTGAACAACCCGCGCCGCCTGCTGGTTTCGCTGTTCGACGACGAAGCCGACTACGAAGACCGGCTCGGCGTCGACGAGCCCACCGGCCGCTACTACGCCTGGATCCAGCACGACGCCGCCATCGCCCCGGGCAATTCGGGCGGTCCGCTGGTGGACCTCTCCGGCCGCATCGTCGGCGTGAATACCCGCGGCATGATCTTCGGCGGCGACCTCGCCTTCGCCATCCCCGGCCCCGACGCCCGCGACGTGGTGCGTGCGCTGGTGGCCGACGGGCGCATCCGACGCGCGCAGTTCGGGTTCCGGCTGCGCTCGCTCAAGGGCACGGGCCTGGACCGCGGCGTGCTGGTGAACGCGGTCGAGCGCGGCTCGGTCGCCGAGAAGGCCGGCCTGCGCGCCGGCGACCGCATCCTCACGCTGCAGGGCGGGGAAGTGGACGCGCGCCAGCCCGTGGACGTGCCGGCGCTCCAGCGCCGAATCGCCGAGCTGCCGGCCGGCGAAGCGCTGCGCCTGGGCATCGACCGCGACGGTCGCCGCAGCGAGCTGCGCCTGCTCGCCGATGCGCAGGCCGAGGACCCGGGCGAAGAGCGTGCGTTCGCACCGTTCGGCGTCTCGCTCAAGCCGCTGACGCCGGCGATGGGCCGGCGCCGCAACCTCGATGGCGCCGAAGGCCTGCTGGTCACCGGCGTGCGCCCCGGCGGCCCGGCGGCCATCGCCCGGCCGGGCCTGGCGCCGGGCGACGTGATCCGCCGCGCGGGCGGCCAGCCGGTGCGCACGCTGGCCGAACTCGAGGCCGTCGCGGGCGCGCCGTCGCCGTCGGGCGGCCCGCTGGTGGTCGAGTTCCAGCGCGAGGCCGAGCAGCGGCTCGCCGTGCTGGTGCCGATCCACGGCGACCGCCTGCGCACGCCGCTGCCGGAGCTGGCCAAGGCCTGGTCCGGCGTCGAGGTGCAGCCGGTCACCGCCTCGCTCGCCCGCGACCTCGGCCTGCAGGCGACCGGCTATCGCATCATCCGGGTCTATCCCGGCAGCCCGCTGGCCGCCGCCGGCGCCCGCGTCGGCGACCTGCTGACCGGCATCAACGACACCCCGCTGCGCGCCGCCAACGAAACCGCCGCCGACGGCTACCACCAGCGGGTGCGCGACCTGCCGATCGGCAGCGAGGCGGTGTTCCAGGCCGTGCGCGACGGCAAGCCGCGCACCTTCGAGGTCACCCTGGGCGAGTCGCCGGTGAACACCTCCGGCCTGCGCACGCTGGCCCTGGCCAAACTGCGCGCCCAGCTGCGCGAATTGGGCTTCTACGACCGCGCCGCGCGCCGCCTGCCGGCCTCGCGCCAGGGCGTGGTGGTGGACGGCGTCGAGCCGGGCGGCCCGGCCGGCCTGGCCCACCTGCAGGGCGGCGACATCATCATCAGCCTCGCCGGCGAAGACGTGCGCGATCCGCCCGGCCTGGCCGCCGCGCTCGATGCCGCGCTGGCCAAGGGCAACGGCAGCGTGATCCCGCTGCAGGTGATCCGCGGCGGCGAAACCCGCATCCTCTACCTCGAACGCTACTGGCTCACGGAGACGCCATGACCCCGATGCTTCGCCTGTTCGCGGCCGTGGGCCTGCTGGCCTTCGCCGCGTCTCTGCCCGCCGCGACGCCGGACGCGTCCTTCGACGACTACCGCGCCATCTACCGCGACCTGGTCGAGCGCCACGCCGGCGCGGTGGTGACGGTGAAGTTCGTGATGTCGGTGACCAGCTCGGGCAACGAGCAGAGCATCGAGGACCGCACCCAGGCCATCGTGGTCAGCGCCGACGGCCTGCTGCTGGTGCCCGAGCGCGCGGTGAGCGTCGACTTCGCCGCGCTGGGCAACGCCACGCCGGGGCAGGCCTCGCCGGTCGCCACGTCCAGCGATTTCCGCGTACGCCTGGCCGACAGCGAGGACTGGCTGCCGGCCGACCTGGTCACCCGCGACGGCGAACTCGGCCTGGCCTGGCTGCGCCTGCGCCGGCCGCCGGGCGCGCTGCCGTTCGTGGACCTGGCCAAGGGCGTCGGCCCGGAGCCGGGCATGGTGTTCTTCTCGCTGCTGCGCACCTCGGACGAGTGGGGCGCGGTGCCGGTGTTCCGCCCGGGCCTGGTGCTGGGCGAAACCCGCAACCCGACCTTCCGCCTGCTGGTGGACGGCGTGCCCGGCCTGGCCTTCTCGCACGACGGCCGGCCGATGGGCTACGTGGACATCGACCTGGCCGCGGTGACGCGCCAGCGCGGCACCGGCCTGGGCCTGGACTTCGCCGACATGGCGCTGCGGATGACGCCCGTCGACAAGGTCGCCGCGGCCACCGCGCAGGCCGCGAAGCTGCCGATCGCGGGGCGCTGACCGCTTCGCATCGGCGATTCCGTGGCGCCATGGCGGCGCGGGTCGCGACCTATACTGGCCGCCACCCCCCGGGAGCCGGCCCATGCCTTCGATGTCCGCCCTCCGCCGCGCATTCGCGCTGCTGATCCTCGCCACCGTGCTGGTGTCCGCCGGCTGCAAGCGCGACGCCAACCAGGTGCCCGAACTCCAGGGCGGCGACGCGGTGGATGCGCGGCCCGCGGTCGAGGGCTTTGGGCTGCTGGCCGCCGGGCGCGGCGAGCACCAGGGCCAGCTCGCGATCGAACTGCAGTTCTCGCAGCCGCTCGCGGCCAGCCAGGCCTTCGACGACCTGCTGGTGGTGACCGATGCCGACGGCGCGGTGGTGAAAGGCAGCTGGGTGCTCGACGGCGACGCGCAGGCGCTGCGCTTCCCCTACGTCGAGGCCAGCAAGGATTACGAAGTGCTGCTGCGCGCCGGCCTGGTGGCGGCCGACGGCAAGGCGCTGGGGCGCGAGGAGCGCCGCAAGGTCAACACCGGTCCGGTCGAGCCCGCCGTCGGCTTCGCGTCGCAGGGCAGCGTGCTGCCGGCGCGCGACACCCGCGGCCTGCCGGTGGTATCGGTGAACGTGCCCGAGGTGGACGTCGAGTTCCTGCGCGTGCGCGACAGCGAGGTCGCCAATTTCTTCGTCAGCTACCAGCGCGGCGGCCGCCGCGGCGGCTGGGAGCTGGGCGAAAGCCAGTGGGAAGAGCGCCCCGCGATCACCCGCGTCGCCGATTCGGTCTACCTTAACCGCTTCGTGCTCGGCGGCGCCGACAATGAGCGCCGGCTGAGCTACCTGCCGGTGCAGAACATCGCCGAGCTGCAGCAGCCCGGCGTGTACTTCGCGCTGATGCGGCGCGTGGGCGACTACGACGAGGCCTACGAGACCGCGATCTTCTTCATCAGCGACATCGGCCTGCACCTGCGCGCCTACGGCGATCAGGTGCTGGTGCACACGGCTTCGCTGAAGTCGGGCGATCCCGCCGGCGACGTCGCGCTGCAGGTGCTCGACCGCAAGGGCGAAGTGGTGGCCCGCGCCACCACCGATGGCGCCGGCAACGCCCGCATCGCCTACACGCTCGACGCCAACCACGTGCTGGTGGCCAGCAGCGGCAACGACGTGTCCATGCTGCCGCTCAACCAGCCGGCGCTGGACCTGTCCGAGTTCTCGGTCGCGGGGCGGCCGCAGGCCTGGTTCGACGTGTTCGCGTGGTCGGGCCGCGATCTCTACCGGCCGGGCGAGACCCTGCGGGTGTCGGCGCTGATGCGCGACCACGACGGCCGCGCGGTGAAGGCGCAGCCGCTGTTCCTGAGCCTGAAGCAGCCCGACGGCAAGGTGTTCCTGGAAACCCAGCTGGCGGCCGAGGAAGGCGGCTACTATCGCTGGAGCCACGCGCTGCCGGTGGACGTGCCGACCGGCCGCTGGCAGGTCGAGTTCCGCACCGCGCCCGGCGCCAAGGACGTGGTGCAGGGCATGTCGCTGCGGGTCGAGGAATTCCTGCCCGAGCGCATGAAGCTGGAGCTGGCGAGCGCCGCCGAGGTGCTCACGCCCGGCAAGCCGCTGGCGCTGGACGTCACCGCGGCCTATCTCTACGGCGCGCCTGCGGCCGGCAACCGCTTCACCGCAAGGGTATCGGTGAGCGCGGAGCAGCATCCGCTCGAAGCCTTCCCGGATCATTTCTTCGGCGACCCCACGCTGGCCTTGCCGCGCGAGGCCAAGGACGCGGTGGACGAGGCGCTGGACGCGCAGGGCAAGCTCAGCGCGTCCATTCCCTTGCCCGAGGAAGTCGCCAAGCCCGCGGCGCCCGTGGCCGTGGTCGCCAGCGGCAGCGTGTACGAAAGTGGCGGCCGCCCGGTCAGCCGCAGCCTCAAGCGCGTGCTGTGGCCGGCCCCCGAACTGGTCGGCGTGCGGCCGATGTTCGATCCGAAGGAGGGCGCGCCGGCCAACGGCGTCGCCGGCTTCTCGCTGCTGCGCGCGCGCGCCGACGGCCAGCGCGTCGCGGGCGCGGCCCTGCAGGTGAGCCTGGTGCGCGAACGCCGCGACTACCACTGGCGCCAGGACCCGGGCGGCGGCTGGGGCTTCGACTACACCTCGCGCTTCGAGACGGTGGAAACCCGCGAGCTCGCCGTGCGCGCCGACGGCGACGTGCGCGTGGATTTCCCGGTGGAGTGGGGCGAATACCGCCTCGAGGTGCGCGACCCGGCCACCGGCCTGCTCACGCGCCTCCCCTTCGTGGCCGGCTGGAGCTGGGACAACCAGAACCGCGGCCTCGACGCGCGCCCCGACAAGGTCAAGCTGGCGCTGGACAAGACCGCCTACCGCGCCGGCGACACGCTGCGCGTCACCGTCACCCCGCCGCAGCCCGGCCAGGGCCTGCTGCTGGTCGAGACCGACCAGCTGCTGCACGTACAGCCGCTGCTGGCCAAGCCCGGCGAGACCTACGAGATCAAGGTCACCGAGGACTGGGAGCGGCACGACGTCTACATCACCGCGCTCGTCCTGCGCGGTGGCTCGGCGGTCGAGAAGGTGACGCCTGCGCGCGCCGTCGGCGTGGCCCACGTGCCGATGGACCGCGCCGACCGCCGCGTGCCCGTGACCGTGCAGGCGCCCGCGCAGGCGAGGCCCGAACAGCCGCTTCCCGTGGTGGTCAGCGCGCCGGCGCTGGCCGGCAAGACCGCGTGGGCGACGATCTCCGCGGTCGACCTGGGCATCCTCAACATCACGCGCTTTCCGGTGCCCGACGCCGCGGCGCATTTCTTCGCGCAGCGCCGGTTGGGCGTCGAGGCGCACGACCTGTACGGCCGGGTGATCGAAAGCTTCGACGGCGAAGTGGCGCAGCTGCGTTTCGGCGGCGACATGGCGCTGCCGGCGCTGCCGCAGGCGCGGCGCCCGACCGCGCGCGTGCAGACCGTGGACCTGTTCGCCGGCCCGGTGGCGCTGGATGCGCAGGGCCGCGCGACGGTGGACGTGGCGGTGCCCGACTTCAACGGCACGCTCCGCGTCTCGGCCCTGGTCTTCAGCGACGAGGTGTACGGGCAGGGCAGCAGCGAGTCGGTGCTGCGCGCGCCCGTGCTGGCCGAGGTCAGCGCGCCGCGCGTGCTGGCGCCCGGCGACCGCAGCCTGGTGACGCTGGACCTGCAGAACTTCACCGGCGCCGAGGGCGCCTTCCAGGTGGACCTGCAGACCCGCGGCCCGATCGCGGTGGCCACCGGCCGCCGCGAGGTAAGGCTGGCGGCCGAGGCCAAGCAGACGCTCGAGTTCGCGCTCAGCGGCACCGAAGGCTTCGGCACCGGCACGCTGGTGCTGCGCGTCGAGGGCGGTGGCCACGTCGTGAACCGCGAGTTCGACGTGCCGGTGCGCGCGGCCTGGGGCGACATCGCCCGCTCGCAGGCGCGCACGGTGGCGCCTGGCAGCGCGCTCACGCTAGACCGCGCGCTGGCCGAGGGCCTGATGCCGGGCACCGTGTCGGCGCGCATGACCCTGACCACCCAGCCACCCATCCCGTTCGCGCGCGCACTGCAGGACCTGCTGGCCTATCCCTACGGCTGCGTCGAGCAGACCACCACGCGCGGCTACGCGGCCCTGCTGCTCGATGCCGACAGCGCCCGGCGCATGGGCTTCACCGGCCTCGATGAAGCCGCGCGCCGCCAGCAGCTCGAAGGCGCCTTCAGCCGCCTCGCGGCCCTGCAGGCGCCGAACGGCCACTTCTCGATGTGGGGTGGCAGCGACACCATGCCCATCCTCACGCCCTACGTCGCCGAGTTCCTGCTGGCCGCGCGCGAGGCCGGCTTCGCGGTGCCCGAGGCGCTGCTGCAGAAGACGCTCGAGCGACTGGGCGAGGACCTGCTTACCGGCGGCGTGCCTTTCTACCAGTACGACGACGCCGACCACCTGCGTTTCGCCTACCAGGCCCAGGCGGGCTACGTGCTGGCCAAGGTGAATCGCGCGCCGCTGGGCACGCTGCGCGCGCTGCACGACAACCAGCGCGGCAAGTCGCTGACCGGGCTGCCGCTGATGCACCTGGGCCTGGCCTTGGCGCTGCAGGGCGACGAGGCCCGCGCCGCGGTCGCCGTGCGCGAGGCGCTGGCCAAGCCCGACGGCCGGCCGCGCTGGCTGGGCGATTACGGCACGCCGCTGCGCGACCAGGCGCTGATGCTGGCCCTGCTGGGCGAGAACAAGCGCGCCGACGGCGACCGCGATGCCCGCCTGCTGGCGCTGTCGCGCGACCTGCAGGCGCGCCTGGGCAAAAGCCGTTATTGGCTGAGCACGCAGGAGAAGATCGCGCTCGCGCGCCTGGGCCGCGGCCTGGCGCTCGACAGCGAGGCCACGTTCTCCGGCGTGCTGGCCGTGGGCGCGGAGGAAAAGACGCTGGAGGCCGACCGCGTGCTCAGCCGCGACTACGGGTTCGGCGACCTCTCGGCCGGCGTGCGCTTCGTGCCGCAGGCGGAGGCGCCGGTGTTCGCGAGCATCGACGTCGCCGGCGTGCCGCGCACCGCGCCCGCGCCCGACGACAGCAAGATCAGCGTGCAGCGCACCTGGTTCAACCCGGACGGCACCCGCTGGACGCCGGGTCCGCTGCGCGAGGGCCAGGTGCTGGTGGCCGCGCTGCGGATCGAGGCGCGCGAGGCGATGCCCGATGCGCTGCTGGTGGACCTGCTGCCGGCGGGCCTGGAGATCGAGAACCTCAACCTCACGGACCCGGCGCAATGGGCCGACGTGGTGATCGAGGGCGTGACGCTCACCGACCGCGGCGATCACGCCGAGAAGCTGCACGAGGAGTACCGCGACGACCGCTACGTGGCCGCGCTCAAGCTCTACGCAGGCCAGCCGGCGCAGCTGTTCTACCTGGTGCGGGCGGTGACGCCCGGCACCTACGTGGTGCCGCCGCCGCAGGTCGAGGACATGTACCGGGCCGAGCTGCGCGGCGTCGGCAGGGCGGTGCCGGCGACGGTGACC
The DNA here is from genome assembly GCF_000747155.1 of Arenimonas metalli CF5-1. Taxonomy (GTDB): domain Bacteria; phylum Pseudomonadota; class Gammaproteobacteria; order Xanthomonadales; family Xanthomonadaceae; genus Arenimonas; species Arenimonas metalli. The sequence continues at coordinate 27,056 of NZ_AVCK01000012.1, forward strand.
GTCGTGCAGCCCTGAACGCGGCGGCGTCCGCACCGCGCCGCCGCGGCAGGCGGCGCGGGCGTTGGGTCGCGGCGCTGGTGGCGCTGCTCGCGGTGGCGTTCGTGCTCGACCGCCTGTTCCCGCCGCCGCTGCCCGCGGCCGAGGGTGCCGGCGCGGTGGTGCTGGCCGCGGACGGTTCGCCGCTGCGCGCCTTCGCGGGGCGCGACGGCGTGTGGCGCTATCCGGTCACGGTGGACGAGGTCTCGCCGCACTACATCGAAGCGCTGCTTACCTACGAAGACCGCTGGTTCCGGCGCCACCCGGGCGTCAATCCTCTCGCCCTGGCGCGCGCGGGTGGCCAGTGGCTCGCGAACGGGCGGGTGGTGTCCGGCGGTTCAACGCTGACCATGCAGGTCGCGCGCATCCTCGAGCCGCACCGGCGCACGCCGGCCGGCAAGCTGCGGCAGGCGCTGCGCGCGCTGCAGCTGGAGTGGCGCATGGACAAGGACGAGATCCTGGCGCTGTACCTCAACCACGCGCCCTTCGGCGGCCCGATCGAGGGCGTCGAGGCGGCGAGCTGGGCCTACCTCGGCAAGCCGGCGCGCGAACTCTCGCGCGCCGAGGCCGCGCTGCTGGCCGTGCTGCCGCAGGCGCCGAGCCGGCTGCGCCCCGACCGGCATCCGCAGGCCGCGCAGGCCGCGCGCGACAAGGTGCTGGCGCGGATGGTCGCGCGAGGCGCCTGGTCGCCCGCCGAAGTGGCCGACGCGCGCCTGGAGCCGGTGGTCGCGCGCAAGCTGCAGCCGCCGATGTCGGCCGCGCTGCTCGCGGGCCGGCTGCGCGGCGCCGACCCGCGCGCCGCGCGCATCCGCAGCACGCTCGACGCCGGCCTGCAGCGCGTGCTCGAGGAGCGCGTGGCGGCGTACTTCTCGCGCCTGCCCGAACGCACCTCGGCCGCCCTGCTGGTGGTGGATAACGAGACGCTGGAGGCGCGCGCCTACGTCGGTTCGCTGGCTTTCGGCGATGCGCGCCGCCTGGGCCACGTCGACATGGTGCGGGCCACGCGCTCGCCGGGCTCGACGCTCAAGCCCTTCCTGTACGGGCTGGCGATCGATGACGGCCTGGTGCACTCGGCCAGCCTGCTGGTGGACGCGCCGCAGAGCTTCGGCGACTACCGGCCGGCGAACTTCGACCCGACCTTCAATGGCCCGGTGACCGTGGCCGAGGCGCTGAGGCTGTCGTTGAACGTGCCGGCCGTGGATTTGCTGGACCGGGTCGGGCCGGAACGGTTCGCGGCGCGGCTGGCGCATGCGGGCCTGGTGCTGCAGCTGCCGCGCGGCGCGCAGCCGAACCTGTCGATGATCCTCGGCGGCACCGGCACGCGGCTCGAGGACCTGGTGGGCGCCTACCGCGCGCTCAACCACGGTGGCCTCGCCGGCAAGGTGCGCTACCGGCCCGACGCGCCGCGCCAGGAGCGCCGGCTGCTGTCGCCCGAGGCGGCCTGGATCATCCGCGAAATCCTCGAGCAGCACGGGCGGCCGGGCCAGCGCGACGAGGCCTTCGACACCGGCGGCCGCCCGAGCGTGGCCTGGAAGACCGGCACCAGCTACGGCTTCCGCGACGCCTGGGCGCTGGGCGGCACGGCGCGCCACACCGTGGGCGTGTGGGTCGGGCGGCCGGACGGCACGCCGCTGCCCGGGCAGTACGGCGCGATCACCGCGCTGCCGCTGCTGTTCGAAGTGGTGGACAGCCTGCCGCGGGCGCCGGCCGACGCGGCGCGGCGAGCGCGCCCCGCGGGTGTTCGCGAAGTGGCGATCTGCTGGCCGCTGGGGCTGGCCGAGGATGCGGCCGCGCCGGGCCTGTGCCACCGCCGGCACGACGCGCTGGCGCTGGCCGGCGTGCTGCCGCCGACCCTGCCCGAACGCGAGGCGCGGCAGTGGAGCGCCGGGCGCCTGGTGCTGTCGGTGGATGCCCGCACCGGCCAGCGCCTCTCGGCCGCCTGTACGCGCGTCCACGCCCGCGAACGCCTCGAGGTGGCCCGCTGGCCCAGCCTGGCCTATCCCTGGCTACCGGCCGCCACGCGGCGCGCCAGCGCCATCCCGCCGCTGGCGACCGACTGCGCGCCGGACGCCCTGGCGGCCATGGAATCCCTGCGCATCGACGGCCCGGGCGAGGGCGCGCGCCTGGCGCGCACGCCCGGCAGCCCGACGCCCGCGACGCTGCGCCTGCGCGCGATCGGCACCGAGTCGCGCGTGCGCTGGCTGGTGAACGACCGCCTCGCCGGCGAAACCCGCGGCGCCCGCTACTGGACCCACGCCTTCCCGGACCCGGGCCCGCAACGCATCACCGCCCTGGCCGACACCGGCGCCTGGGCCGAACTCAACCTCCGCGTGGTGCGGTAGAGAAAGGCGTTGCCACGGATAAAAGCGGATGAACACAGATGAACACGGATAGAGCAGAAGAACTTGTTTGGTTTTCGGCGAGTGAGCCGCACTTGGCTATGCCAGCCCAAACCGCATTGCCTTATCTGCTTTGATCCGTGTTCATCCGTGGCAAAAAACGCTTTTACGCCGGCAGGTGCTCGAGGACGTATTCGGCGGAGGAGACCTTGAATTCGCCCGGGGCCTCGACGTGGAGCTGCTTGACGATGCCGTCCTCGGCGTAGAGGGCGAAGCGCTTCGCGCGCAGGCCCATGCCGAAGGCGGTGGCGTCGAGCTGCAGGCCCATGGCCTGGGTGAACGCGCCGTTGCCGTCGGCCAGCATGTGCACGCCGGCGGGCACGTCCTGGCTCTTGGCCCAGGCGTCCATCACGAAGGCATCGTTGACCGACAGGCAGGCGACCTCGATGTCGCGCTTGGCGAATTCATCGAAGTGCTCGACGTAGCCGGGCAGGTGCTTGGCCGAGCAGGTCGGGGTGAACGCGCCCGGCACCGCGAACAGCAGCACCTTCTTGCCGCCGAACAGATCGGCCGTGTCCACGGCCTGCACGCCGTCCTTGAGCATGTTGAGGGTGGCCTGGGGAATCTTGTCGCCGATCTGGATGGTCATGGCAGCTCCGGGGAAGGGGAGGGAAACGGAACGCGAGTTTAACCATCCCGCGTGACGCCCGGGTGGGGGCTTGAAGCCGAGGTGCAGGACCCTATGTTCCGGACATGGCGGCCGGGCTGGCCGCCGCTGACACGGAGAGACGAACATGAGCCTGACCCGCTACCCGACCACCGCCCCGCGCCACCTGCAGGACGAGATCAAGCAGGTGTTCGACAAGTTCTTCAACGGCGACGACACCGACGCCTCGAGCGTCGTCACCAGCCAGTGGGTGCCGCGCGTGGACATCAAGGAGGAGGCCGAGCGCTTCCTGATCCTGGCCGACCTGCCGGGCGTGGACCCGAACGCGATCGAGGTGCAGATGGACAAGGGCATCCTCTCGATCAAGGGCGAGCGCCAGACGGAATCGGTGACCGAGGGCGACCGCTACTCCCGCATCGAGCGCGCGCACGGCGTGTTCTACCGCCGCTTCGCGCTGCCCGACAGCGCCAACCCCGAAGGCATCACCGCCACCGGCAGGCACGGCGTGCTCGAGATCAGCATCCCCAAGCGCCCGGAGACCACCCCGCGCCGCATCCAGGTGATGTGACCTGTGGGAGGGGCTTCAGCCCCGATCGCCCCGAAGGCATAAACTGGACCCGCGGGCTCGGCCTGCGGGTCCACTTCTTTCGCAAGGCCACACGATGCAATTCAAGGATTACTACGACACCCTCGGCGTGGAAGCCACGGCCGGCGAGGCGGAGATAAAGACCGCCTACCGCCGGCTCGCGCGCAAGTACCACCCGGACGTGAGCAAGGAAGCCGGCGCCGAGGAGCGCTTCAAGGCAGTCAACGAGGCCTACGAGGTGCTGCGCGACAAGGACAAGCGCGCCGAATACGACCAGCTGCGCGCGCAGGGCTACCGGCCGGGCGAGGAGTTCCGCCCGCCGCCGGGCTTTGGCGGCGGTGGCTTCGGTGGCGGCGGTTTCCGCTACGAGCAGGACTTCGGCGGGGGCGGCGGCTTCAGCGATTTCTTCGAGTCGCTGTTCGGCGGCGGCCGCGGGCCCGGCCGGCAGCAGGCGCCGCAGGGCGACGTGCGCGCCAAGCTGGCGATCTCGCTCGAGCAGGCCTACACCGGCGGCAAGCAGCGCATCACCGTGGACGGCCGCACGCTGGAAGTGAACGTGCCCGCCGGCATAGCGCCGGGCCAGGTGATCCGGTTGGCCGGGCAGGGCCACCGCGGCGGGCCGCGGCCGACCGACCTGCTGCTGGAAATCGACTACCGCCCGCACGCGCAGTTCGAAGTGGACGGCCGCAACGTGCTCTGCACGCTGCCGCTGGCGCCGTGGCAGGCGGCGCTGGGCGCCACGCTCAGCGTGCCCACCCTGGGCGGCGCGGTCGAGCTGCGCATCCCGCCCGACTCCGACACCGGCCGCAAGCTGCGCCTGCGCGGCCGCGGCCTGCCGGGCAAGCCCGCCGCCGGCGACCAGATCGTCGAACTCGAAGTTCGCGCCCCCAAGGCCACCACCGACGCCCAGAAAGCCCTGTACCAGCAGATGGCCGACGCCTTCGACTTCGATCCCCGCAAGGCCTGAGCCTCTGGGTTTGAACGCGGATCAAAGCGGATGCGCGCGGATAAGAGCGGATAAGACTTGGATCTGAAGTCCGCCACACGAAAAAGGCCTCGCTGATGCGAGGCCTTTTTCTTCTATTCGATTGAATCAGCTTTTATCCGCGCGCATCCGCTTTGATCCGCGTTCGGACACGCCAACCCGCATCAACCGCCGGAGAGCAGGCCGTTGATGACGTCGATGAGCTGGTTTTCGTTGAAGGGCTTGGTGATGTAGGCCTTGGCGCCCTGGCGCATGCCCCAGACCTTGTCGGTCTCCTGGTCCTTGGTGGTGACCAGGACGATGGGGATGTGGGCCGTCGTCGCTTCCTTCGAGATCGCGCGCGTGGCCTGGAAGCCGTTGAGGTTCGGCATCACCACGTCCATCAGGATCAGGTCGGGCTTGTGCGCCTTGGCGGCTTCGACGCCGGCGGCGCCGTCTTCGGCCGTCAGGGCCTCGTGGCCGAGCTTCTCAACGATGCGCTTCATGCCCATGAGCTGGGACGGGGAATCATCAACAATCAGGATGCGTGCCATGAATGGGCCTCCAACGGGTAGGTGATTGTATGCCGGGGGGGCGGTCAGGGTGCAACCTCGGTCAAATCCGGACGACCGTTCGTCCGAAGGACCGGCCGGCCAGCATGGCCGGGAAAACGTCGGGAAGCTGGTCCAGCGCGGCTTCCCGGGTGCAGATCGCGTCCAGGTGGGCCGGCTTCCAGGGCCCGGACAGGCGCTCCCAGACCTGCTCGCGCTGGCCGCGGGCGGTGCCGGCCGAGGCGATGCCGAGCAGGGACACGCCGCGGATGATGAAGGGCATCACCGTCGTGGACAGGCCCGGGCTGCCGGCCAGGCCGCAGCTGGCGATGTTGCCGTAGGGCTGGATCACGCGGGTCAGGGCCGCCAGCGCGGGGTCGCCGACGTTGTCGATGGCGCCGGCCCAGCGGGCGTTTTCCAGCGGGCGAGTGGCGCTGTCCAGGGTGTCGCGGGGGAACACCTCGGTGGCGCCCAGCTTGCGCAGGAAGTCGGCGTGCCCGGCCTTGCCGGAAATCGCGTGCGCCTCGTAGCCGGCGCGGGTGAGGATGTCGAGCGCCAGGCTGCCGACGCCGCCGGTGGCGCCGGTGACCACCACCGGTCCCATCGCAGGCACCTGGCCGTTCATCTCCATGCGCAGCAGCGACAGGCCCGCGGTGAAGCCGGCGGTGCCCAGGATCATCGCCTCGCGCAGCGACAGGCCGGCGGGCAGGGGGATCGTCCACTCGGCCGGCAGCCGCACCACTTCGGAATAGCCGCCGTCGCGCGTCTCGGACAGGCCGCTGCCGGTGCACAGCACGGCGTCGCCTTCCTTGAAGCGCGGGTCGGTGGAGGCCAGCACGTGGCCGGCCACGTCGATGCCGCCCACCAGCGGGAAGCGGCGCAGGATCTTGCCGCTGCCGGTGCCGGCCAGCGCGTCCTTGTAGTTCACGCTCGAATAGGCGGCGCGGATGACCACTTCGCCCGGCGAGAGGTCGTCGAGCGCGACCGACTCGAGGCCGGCGCGGTGGCCGCCCTCGGAATGGATGCGGAAGGCACGGAAGCTGGCGGGAACGGTCATGCAGGCTCCTTTAACGCAGAGAGGCGCCCGGGGGCGCCTCTCGTCGGGTGGCCACCGGGGCTCAGTTGGCCTTGTGGATGGCGCGCTTGTCCACGGCCATGGCGGCGTCGTGGATGGCCTCGGACAGCGTCGGGTGGGCGTGGCAGATGCGCGCCAGGTCCTCGGCCGAGCCGTGGAACTCCATCGCCAGCACGCCTTCGTGCACCAGTTCGGAAACGTTGACGCCGACCAGGTGCATGCCGAGGATCCGGTCGGTTTCCTCGTGCGCGATGACCTTGACGAAGCCCGCGGGCTCGCCCATCGCGACCGCGCGGCCGACGGCGGCGAACGGGAAGCTGCCGGTCTTGAACGGGATGCCCTCGGCCTTGAGCTGCTGCTCGGTCTTGCCGACCCAGGCGATCTCCGGCTCGGTGTAGATGACCCAGGGGATCGTGTCGAGGTTGACGTGGCCCGGCAGGCCGGCGATGAGTTCGGCGACCGCGATGCCTTCCTCGAAGCCCTTGTGCGCCAGCATCGGGCCGCGCACGCAGTCGCCGACCGCCCACACGCCTTCGACGCCGGTGAAGCAGTGGTCGTCCACTTCGATCTGGCCGCGCTCGTTGAGCTTCACGCCGGTGCCGTCGGCCAGCAGGCCCTTGGACGCCGACTTGCGGCCCACGGCCACCAGCAGCTTGTCCACGACCAGCTGGGCGTCGGCCTTGCCGTCGTTGTAGGTGAGGTGGACCTCGTTCTTCCTGACCTCGGCCTTGCTGACCTTGGCGCCGAGCTTGATGTCCAGGCCCTGCTTCTTGAATTCCTTCAGCGCGACCTTGGCGGCCTCGGCGTCGGCCGCGGCCAGGAAGTCGGGCATGGCTTCGAGGATGGTGACCTCGGCGCCCAGGCGCTTCCAGACGCTGCCGAGCTCGAGGCCGATCACGCCGGCGCCGATCACGCCCAGGCGCTTGGGCACCTCGGTGAAGTCGAGCGCGCCGACGTTGTCGACGATGTGCTTGCCGTCGAACTTGGCGAACGGCAGCTCGATCGAATCCGAGCCGGCGGCCAGGATGACGTGCTTGCCGGCCAGCTCGACCTCGGTGCCGTCGTGCTGCTTCACCTTGACGACCTTGCCCGGGTGCAGCGTGCCGAAGCCGTAGTACGCGGTGATCTTGTTGGCCTTGAACAGCTGGGCGATGCCGCCGGTGAACTGCTTGACGATCTTGTCCTTGCGGCCAACCATCGTGCCGACGTCGATCTTGCTGTCCTTGGCGGTGATGCCGTGCTCGCCGAACAGGTGCTGCAGGTTGTGCCACTGGCGCGAGCTGTCGAGCAGCGCCTTGGACGGGATGCAGCCCACGCGCAGGCAGGTGCCGCCCAGCGCCGGCTTGCCGTCCTTGCCCAGGGCGGCGTCGATGCAGGCGACCTTCATGCCCAGCTGGGCGGCGCGGATGGCGGCGTGGTAGCCGGCGGGGCCGGCACCGATGACGACGACGTCGAAGTTATCGGCCATGGTCAGAGCCCCAGCAGCATGCGGTGCGGGTTTTCGAGCTGGTTCTTGATGTCCACCAGGAACAGCACCGCGTCCTTGCCGTCGATGATGCGGTGGTCATACGAAAGCGCGATGTACATCATCGGCGCGATCACGACCTGGCCGTTCTCGGCGATCGGGCGCTCCTTGATGGCGTGCATGCCGAGGATCGCCGACTGCGGCGGGTTCACGATCGGCGTGGACATCAGCGAGCCGAAGGTGCCGCCGTTGGTGATGGTGAAGGTGCCGCCCTGCAGGTCCTCGAGCTTGAGGCCACCCTCGCGGGCCGCCTTCGCGTAGCCGGCGATCGAGCCCTCGATGTCGGCGAAGCTCATGTTCTCGACGTTGCGCAGCACCGGGGTCACGAGGCCCTTGTCGGTGGCGACCGCGATCGAGATGTCGGCGTAGCCGTGGTAGATCACGTCGCTGCCGTCGACCGAGGCGTTGACCACCGGGTACTTCTGCAGCGCGTTGGCGGCGGCCTTGGCGAAGAAGCTCATGAAGCCGAGCTTGATGCCGTGCGACTTCTCGAAGCCCTCGCCGAGCTCCTTGCGCATCGCCATCACCTTCGACAGGTTCACTTCGTTGAACGAGGTGAGCATGGCGATGGAGTTCTTGGACTGCATCATGCGCTCGGCGATGCGCTGGCGGATGCGGGTCATCGGCACGCGCTGCTCGGGGCGGGCGCCGCCGCCGACCTTGATGTGGTTGACCACGTCTTCCTTGGTCACGCGGCCACCGCGGCCGGTGCCGGCGACGTCGGCCGGGTTCACGCCGTTGCGCGCGGCGTGCGCGGCGGCACCCGGCGGCAGCTCGGCGGAACCGGACTTCGAGGCCGCGGGGGCGGCGGCCTTGGCGGGCTCGGCCTTCGCCGGGGCTTCGGCCTTGGCGGCGGGCGCGGCCTTTGCCGGCTCGGCGGCGGCCACGGCGCCTTCCTCGATGATCGCCACGATCTGCTGGCTGGTCACCGTGTCGCCTTCCTTGAACTTGAGCTCCTTGAGCACGCCGTCCACGGGCGAGGGCACTTCAAGCACGACCTTGTCGGTCTCGAGGTCGAGCAGGTTCTCGTCGCGGCGCACGCTGTCGCCGGCCTTCTTGTGCCAGGTGGCGATGGTGGCGTCGGACACGGATTCCGGAAGGACCGGGACTTTGACTTCGATGCTCATGGACGAGGCCCTGTGGCTTGAATGGGGGTTATTCGGCGGTATGGGTGTTGGGCGCGTTGACGAGGGCATCCTCGATCAGGCGGGCCTGTTCTTCGTTGTGCGTGTTGAGGTGGCCGGCGGCCGGCGAGGCCGAGCGGCTGCGGCCGGCGTAGCTCAGCGACTGGCCCTTGCCGAGGCAGAAGTCGAGGTGGTGGCGGATTTGGTACCACGCGCCCTGGTTCATCGGCTCTTCCTGGCACCACACCACTTCCTTGGCGCCGGCGAAGCGCTTGAGCTCGGCGGCCAGCTCCGGGCGCGGGAACGGGTAGAGCTGCTCGACGCGCACGATGGCGACGTCGGTGATCTTCTTCGCCTCGGCCGCCTCGACCAGGTCGTAGTAGACCTTGCCGCCGCAGACGATCACGCGGCGAGCCTTCTTGGCGTCCTTCGCGGTCGAATCCGGGATCAGCGACTGGAATCCGCCCTTCGCCAGTTCGTCCAGCGTGGACACCGACAGCTTGTTGCGCAGCATGGACTTCGGCGTCATCACCACCAGCGGCTTGCGCGTGCCGCGCAGCATCTGGCGGCGCAGCATGTGGAACATCTGCGCCGGGGTGGTGGGCGTGCAGACCTGGATGTTGTCGAGCGCGCACAGCTGCAGGAAGCGCTCCAGGCGCGCAGAGCTGTGCTCGGGGCCCTGGCCTTCGTAGCCGTGCGGCAGGAACAGCACGAGGCCGCACAGGCGGTCCCACTTGGACTCGCCCGAGGTGATGAACTGGTCGATCACGACCTGGGCGCCGTTGGCGAAGTCGCCGAACTGGCCTTCCCAGATGTTGAGCGTGCCCGGCTCGGCGGTGGCGTAGCCGTATTCGAAGGCCATCACCGCTTCCTCGCTCAGCAGCGAGTCGATCACCATCACGTGTTCGGGGTTGGCGGCCAGCGCGCGCAGCGGCATGTTCGCTTCGCCGGTGGCCTGGTCGTGCAGCACCGCGTGGCGGTGGAAGAAGGTGCCGCGGCCGGCGTCCTGGCCGACCAGGCGCAGCTTGTAGCCGCCGGCCAGTAGGGTGGCGTAGGCCAGGTTCTCGGCGAAGCCCCAGTCCATGGCCAGCTCGCCGGACGCCATCTTCAGGCGGTCTTCGTAGATCTTGGCGACGCGCGGGTGCAGCTTCAGCGTGGCCGGCAGCTGGTTGATGCGCTGGGCCAGGCCGTCGAGCTCGGCGCGCTGGATGCCGGTGTCCACCTTGTCTGACAGCTTGCCCTTGAGCCAGGGCGACCAGTCCACGGCGAACGGGTCGGGGCCGACCTGGGCCAGCTCGGTGGTGACCACGTTGTTGTCGAGCTTGTCGCGGTAGGCATCCACCAGCGCCTTGGCGCCGGCGGCGTCGACGACGCCCTCGGCGGCCAGCTGCTCGGCGTAGAGCTCGCGGGTGGTCTTGCGGGCGCGGATGTTCTTGTACATCAGCGGCTGGGTCGCCGCCGGCTCGTCGGCCTCGTTGTGGCCGTGGCGGCGGTAGCAGACCAGGTCGATGACGATGTCGCGGCCGAACTCCTTGCGGTAGTCGAAGGCCATCTTCGCGCAGAAGGCCACGGCCTCCGGGTCGTCGCCGTTCACGTGCAGCACCGGCGCGCCGATGATCTTGGCCGGGTCGGTGCAGTAGTAGGTGGAACGGGCGTCGTCCTGGCGGCTGATGGTGAAGCCGACCTGGTTGTTGATCACCACGTGCACGGTGCCGCCGACCGCGAAGCCGCGGGCCTGCGACATCTGGAACAGCTCCATGATCACGCCCTGGCCGGCGAACGCGGCGTCGCCGTGCACCAGCACCGGCAGCACCTGCTGGCGCTTGGCGTCGCCGCGGCGCATCTGGCGCGCGCGCACCGAGCCGGCGACCACCGGGTCGACGATCTCGAGGTGGGACGGGTTGAAGGCCAGCGCCAGGTGCACCGGGCCGCCCGGCGTGACCACGTTGGACGAGTAGCCCATGTGGTACTTCACGTCGCCGGAGTGGGCCGGGTCGTCGTTGTGCTCCCACTGGCCGCGGAACTCATCGAACAGCTTGTGCGGCGGCTTGCCCATCGTGTTGACCAGCACGTTCAGGCGGCCGCGGTGGGCCATGCCGATCACCACGTCGCGCACGCCGTCGGTGCCGCCGCGCTGGATCAGGGTGTCCATCAGCGGGATCAGCGCGTCGCCGCCTTCGAGCGAGAAGCGCTTCTGGCCGACGAAGGCGGTGTGAAGGTAGCGCTCCAGGCCTTCGGCCGCGGTGACGCGCTCAAGCAGGCGCTTCTTCTCTTCGGCCTGGAAGCCGTACTTGCCGGCCGCGCCCTCGAGGCGCTGCTGCATCCAGCGGCGCTGGTTGGCGTCGGCGATGTGCATGAACTCGGCGCCGATGCTGCCCGAGTAGGACGCGCGCAGCTTGGCCAGCAGGTCGGCCAGCTTGAACTTCTTCTCGGGGAACCAGGTGTCGGTGGTGAACTCGGCCGACAGGTCGGCGTCGGTCAGGCCGTGGAAGGCGAGCTCGAGGTCCGGCGCGTCCTTCTTGGCCATCATGCCCAGCGGGTCGAGGCGGGCGCCGAGGTGGCCGCGCGAGCGGTAGGCCGTGATCAGCTTGCCGACGGCGGCCTGCTTGCGCGCGGCCTCGTCGTCCATGGCGCCGCCGCCGGCGTGCTTGCCGGCCTTGGCCGCCGCCTGCACGCTGGCCATCACGGCCGAGTGCGGGACATCCCCGGCCTCGCGGCCCTTGAGGCCGTCGAAGTAGGTTTTCCACGTGGCGGGGATGCCGTCGGGATCGACCAGGTACTGTTCGTACAGGTCTTCGATATAGGCGGCGTTGCCGCCGGCAAGCTGAGAGGTCTGCTTAAACTGCTTGATCAGACTGTCCACGACCCTGGCCTGGCCCGCCGCAATGGCAGGTAAGTGATTGATGGAATGGGATGTCGGGCAGCCGGCGCGGGCGCCGACGAGGTCCGCGATTATAGCTGGCGTGACGGGGCTTTAGAACCCGATCAGGACCCGGGTCAGCCGCGGTTGGGGCTGGACCTTGGTCGAATCGCCGGGGCCGCGGGCTCAGATGCCCAGGGCCCGGAACTCGCTGCAGGGGCGCGAGCGCTCCCAGACCCGGCCGAAGTGCTCGAGCAGCTGGCGCGTGCGGGCCGGGTTGGCCGGGCTCCAGTCGCCTTCCCAGCGGCTGCCGAGGGCGCGGAACAGGTAGCCGTCGCGGTCGTTGGCCAGGAAGGCCGAGGCAATCTGCAGGTCGACGTCGTCCACCGGCGTGCGGAACTGGAACACCGAGGTCATGCGCTGGGCCAGGCCCAGCAGCGGGTGCGCCTGGCCCTGCACCGCGGCCGGGTCCAGCACGATCACCTGCACCACGCCGCCGCGGCCGGCGATCGCGTACTGCTTGAAGGCCTCGAGCACGGCGGGCTGGCCGTACAGCACCGGGTCCAGGTCGCGGGTGAACAGCCGCAGTTCGCGCCGGGCGCCCTGGACCACGGCCAGGGTCGCGTCGGTGGCCTCGTGCAGGGAATCGAACTCGACCGAGGGCACCGACGGCCCGCGCGGCGCCGCCGGCCCGCGCTCGGGCGCAGCCAGCGGCTCGAGCGTCCGGCGCATGGCCTGGTGCTCGATGCCCGCTTCCATGAAGCGCTCGCCGTAGGGCTGGAAGCCGTGGCGGGCATAGAAGGCCTCGGCGCTGACCTGGGCGTTGAGGCTGACCTCGGTCCAGCCCAGGCTGCGGGCCTGGTTCATCAGCGCGACCAGGAGCGCATCGCCCACGCCCTTCTTGCGCCAGGGCTTGAGCACGGCCATGCGGCCGATCTTGTGTTCGGGCGTCAGCCGGCCGGTGCCGATCGGCTGGTTATTGGCATCGCGGGCGATGACGTGGTGGCAGCGCGGGTCGAGCTCGTCCCACTCTTCCTCGAGCGGCACGTTCTGCTCGAGCACGAAGACCGTTTCCCGGACCGAGCGCAGGTCCTGGAAGTCGGTCTGGTAGTCGGCGGGATCGATGCGGAAGTCGGTCGGGATCATGGCGTCACCGTCGGCGTCGTGGCTTGACCAGCTGATAGTGGCCTGCCGCCACCAGGCTTTCCAGCGCATCACGGCCGTCGGCGTCCAGGGCGGCCACGTCGTCCGTAGAAAGCGTGTCCGCACCGGCCAGCCGGCGCGCCGCGGCGACGCCCATGGGCAGCGACAGGCCGTTGGCGTGCAGGCAGGCGCGCTGGCCATCGCGGGCCCAGGCGTGGCGGGCGTGCGGGTGGCGCAGCAGCTGGCCGCCCTTGGCCAGCTCAGCCTCCAGGCTCGCCAGCGACGGCGGGCGCGCGGGGCGGCCCAGCTCGCCCGCGGCGCGGTATTGGGTGATGAACCGGCCGAACCAGCGGCGCAGCGCGGCCTCGTCCAGGTCCTGCAGGCCGCGCAGCGCCGCGCGCACGCGCCCGAAGGCGGCTTCGTCGATTTCCCAGGGGTCCGTTGGCAGGGCCAGGTCCGGATCGGCGTAGCGGGAGTCCTCGGGCAGGGCGGCAGCCAGCTCCTCGGCCAGGTCCACCATCAGTTCGGCCTGCGAGGGGGCGCGCATGCCGACCGAAAAGGTCAGGCAGGCATCCTCGGCGACGCCGTGGTGGGGCACGCCCGGTGGCAGGTAAAGCATGTCGCCCGGGGCCAGCACCCAGTCGTGGTCGGGGTCGAACTGGCTGAGCAGCTTGAGCTCGACATCCGGGCGGAAGCCGCGCGGCGCGTCCGGACGGGTATCAATCTGCCAGCGGCGATGGCCGTGCGCCTGCAGCAGGAAGACGTCGTACTGGTCCACGTGCGCGCCCACCGAACCGCCGGGCGCGGCGAAGCTCACCATCACGTCGTCCACCCGCCAGGCCGGCAGGAACCGGAACGCGCCGAGCAGGGCGCGGATGTCCATGTCCCATTTGTCCACGTCCTGCACCAGCAGGGTCCAGTCCTGCTTCGGCAGTTTCGGGAAGGACTCCTCGCTGAAGGGGCCGGTGCGCAGCTCCCAGCGATCGCGCTTGCGGTCGTGCAACACCACCCGCGCCAGCGCCGCCTCCTCGCAGGCCAGCCCGGCCAGGTCCTCGGGCGAGATCGGCGACACGAACCCGGGGAAGGCCGCGCGGATCAGCAGCGGCCGCTTCTGCCAGTAATCCCGCAGGAAAACCTCCGGCGCCATGCCCAGCGGCTGGTCCGGCGTGCCGGTGACTTCGATCGGGAGTGGGGGCATAAAGGTCTTAACGCGGATCAGAGCGGATGGGCGCGGATAAAAGCGGATCAGTTGAAGTTTGGGGCGCGGGTGTCCGGAGGTGCTCGTCGGTGCGGAGCCGCCCCAGGTTCCCGGGGCCAAAGCAAGCAATCGCTTTATCCGCTGTTATCCGCGCCCATCCGCTCTGATCCGCGTTCAAACTCAGATGTCCCGCGCCAGCGACGCGGCGTGGCCCACGTACGAGGCCGGGGTCATCGCCAGCAGTCGGGACTTGGCGTCGGCCGGGAGGTCGAGGGATTCGATGAAGGCGCGCATGGACTCGGCGGTGATGCCCTGGCCGCGGGTGAGGGCCTTGAGCTGCTCGTAGGGGTTGGGCAGGCCGTGGCGGCGCATCACGGTCTGCACCGGCTCGGCCAGCACTTCCCAGGCGGCGTCGAGGTCGGCGGCCAGGCGCTCGGGGTTGGCGCTGAGCTTGCCCAGGCCGCGCATCAGCGCATCGAGCGCGATCAGCGAGTGGCCGAAGGCGGTGCCGAGCGCGCGCAGTACCGTGGAGTCGGTGAGGTCGCGCTGCCAGCGGCTGATCGGCAGCTTTTCCGAGAAGTGCGAGAGCAGCGCGTTGGCCAGGCCGAAGTTGCCCTCGGCGTTCTCGAAGTCGATCGGGTTGACCTTGTGCGGCATAGTCGAGCTGCCCACTTCGCCGGCCTTCACCGCCTGCTTGAAGTAGCCCAGCGAGATATAGCCCCAGACGTCGCGGCACAGGTCCACCAGCACGGTGTTGATGCGGCGCTGGGCGTCGCACAGCTCGGCGATGCCGTCGTGCGGTTCGATCTGGGTGGTGTAGGGGTTGAAGTCCAGGCCCAGCGATTCAACGAAGCGCTGCGCCAGCGCCGGCCAGTCCACTTCCGGGTAGGCCACCACGTGCGCGTTGTAGTTGCCGACGGCGCCGTTGATCTTGCCGGGGAACTCGATGCCGTGCATCACCGCGACCTGGCGCTGCAGGCGCGCGACCACGTTGGCGATCTCCTTGCCCACGGTGGTCGGCGAGGCGGTCTGGCCGTGGGTGCGCGAGAGCATCGGCAGCGCGGCGTGCTCGTGCGCCATCGCTCGCAGTTTTTCGACCACTTCCCAGGTCTTCGGGGCGATGACCGTGGTGTAAGCCTCGTGCAGCATCAGCGCGTAGCTGAGGTTGTTGATGTCCTCGCTGGTGCAGGCGAAGTGCACGAACTCCAGCGCCGGGCCCAGCTCGGCGTCGTCCTTCAGGCGCTCCTTGATGAAGTACTCGACCGCCTTGACGTCGTGGTTGGTGGTGCGCTCGATCTCCTTCACCCGGGCCGCATCGGCGACCGAGAAGCCTTCGGCCAGCGCGCGCAGGCGCCCCGCGGCGGCGTCGCCGAAGGCGGGGAGTTCGACGATGCCCGGCTCGGCGGCCAGCGCCAGCAGCCACTCCACCTCGACCCGCACCCGGGCCTTGACCAGCCCGTACTCCGAGAAGATCGGCCGCAGGGCCTCGGCCTTGGCGGCGTAGCGGCCGTCGAGCGGCGACAGGGCGGTGAGGGCGGGATCGGACATCGTCGGGCTCGGCAAGGCGGGGAAGGCCGCCATTCTACCCGCTCCCTGTAGGAGGGACTTCAGTCCCGAAGCCCTTGGCCGGAAAGCTTCGGGACTGAAGTCCCTCCTACAGGGGCGGTATGCTCCGGGCATCTCGAAGGGAGACCACCATGGCCCGCACCACCCGCACCGAGAAGGACAGCCTGGGCGAACTGCAGGTCCCCGCCGAGGCGCTTTACGGGGCCCAGACCCAACGCGCGGTGCAGAACTTCGCGATCTCGGGCCTGCGCATGCCGCGCGACTTCATCCGGGCGCTCGGGCTGGTCAAGGCCGCGGCCGCCGACGCCAACGCGGCCTTGGGCCATCTTCCCAAGGGCGTGGCGGCCGCAATCGCCGACGCCGCAGAGCAGGTCGCCGCGGGTGACCTCGACGGCCAGTTCCCGGTCGACGTGTTCCAGACCGGCTCGGGCACCTCCAGCAACATGAACGCCAACGAGGTCATCGCCAGCCTGGCCACGCGGCGCCTCGGCAAGCCCGTGCACGCCAATGACCAGGTCAACATGGGCCAGAGTTCCAACGACGTGGTGCCGACCGCGATCCAGGTCGCGGCCGTGCTTGCTTGCCGCGAGCAGCTGCTGCCGGCGCTGAAACACCTGCGCTCGACCATCGACCGGCGCGCCCGCGGCCTGGGCAAGGTGGTCAAGACCGGCCGCACCCACCTGATGGATGCCATGCCGCTGACGCTGGCGCAGGAGCTGGGCGCGTGGTCAGCCCAGCTCGCCAGCGCCATCGAGCGCATCGAGGACAGCCTCAAACGCCTGCGCCGGCTGCCGATCGGCGGCACCGCGGTGGGCACCGGCATCAACGCCGACCCGCGCTTCGGCAAGAAGGTCGCGGCGGCCTTGTCCTCGCGCTCGGGCGCCCGCTTCGTGCAGGCCGGCAACCTGTTCGAGGGCATCGCCAGCCAGGACGGCGCGGTGGAACTGTCGGGCCAGCTCAACGTGCTGGCGGTGGCGCTGATGAAGATCGGCAACGACCTGCGCTGGATGAACTCCGGCCCGCTGGCCGGGCTGGGCGAGATCGAGCTGCCGACACTGCAGCCGGGCAGTTCGATCATGCCCGGCAAGGTCAACCCGGTGATCCCGGAGGCCGTGTGCATGGCCTGCGCCCAGGTGATGGGCAACCACGCCACGGTGACGATCGCGGGGGCCAGCGGCAATTTCCAACTGAACGTGATGCTGCCCGTGGTGGCGCACAACCTGCTGCAGTCGATCGGACTGCTGGCGAACGGCGCGCGACACCTGGCCGACGCGGCCATCGCCGGGTTCACGGTGCGCCGGGCCCGGCTGGACGAGGCGCTGGCGCGCAATCCGATCCTGGTGACCGCATTGAATCCGGTGATCGGCTACGAGAAAGCAGCCGCCATCGCGAAGCAGGCCTACCGCGAGGGCCGCCCGGTGCTCGCGGTGGCGCGCGAGGCCACGGGGCTGGACGAGAAGGTGCTCAGGAAGATGCTGGATCCGGCGGGGCTCGCCCGGGGCGGCATCCACGGCAAGCCGGGGGGCGGGGCCGGCTGAGCCGGCCCGCCGCGGTCAGGGCGTGAACTTGCCGTCGCCGCACTTCTCGATGTCGGCCTCGTCCATGTTGGCGTAGGGCGCGAAGGCCGGCACGGCCTCGGCGAAGCGCTGCTGGCGTGCGTACAGGTCGGGCAGCAGGCCGCACAGGGCCTTGGCCTCGGCTTCGAGCTCGGCGGTCTGGCCCTTGAGCTGTTCCTCGACGGTCGTGCCGTCGCCGCTGAGTGCGCTGGCGGCGGCCAGCTTCAGCGCATCGCCGGCCAGCGCCGCGCCCTGCAGGCCGATCCGGGCGCCGGTCTCGGCGACCTTGGCCAGCGCGTTGCGGTAGGCGAGGGCGATCTCGCGCTGGCCGTCGTCCATGGCGACCTTGTCGCCGCCGATGACCAGGTCGCCCTGCGGGCTGAGCTTCGCCGCGGGCTCGTCGTTGCGGCCGCGGCCGAGGTCCATGTCCTCGGTGGCGAACTCTTCGCGGATCTCGTTGACGGCCTTGTCGGCCAGGCCGGCGAACCCGTCGCGTGCGTCGGCGGCGGGGGCTTCGTCCTTGCCCGAGCAGGCGGCGGTCGCGAGGAGGGCGGCGAGCAGGAGGGGCTGTGCAATCAGGCGGGTCATGGCGTTCTCCGGGAAGGAAAACGGGCGGGAGGCCAGGGCCTCCCGCCCGGGGGCGTCTCGTCAACCTTCGTCGCGGTTGCGGCGGAAGTAGACGGCGGCGTAGATCAGCAGGGCACCGATCGCAGCGCCGATCCAGATATCGGCCTGGCCGAAGGTGGCCCAGCTGCTGGTGATGTCCACGAGTCCGGAGATGTCCTTGGGGCCATCGAACGGGCCGGTCGGTTCCTGGGCAATGGTCGGGATCCAGGCGCCCGGGGCGATGCTGAGCAGGCCGCGGTAAGCCACCGTGTACCAGAGGTTGTCGTGCGGGATCTCGATGCCCGGGAAGATGTCGGTGAAGCTGATCATCGCGCAGGTCAGCAGGGGTACGGCCGTAGCCCAGAGGAAAGGCAGGCGGCGGGCCCATGCCGAGCAGAACATCAGCCAGCCGATAGTCGGCAGCGACCACAGGATCTGCACTGGCAGCGCTGCGAACAGCGTGGCAAGAACCTTCAGTGGATGGGAGTGGGTGATAACACTGGTCGCGCCAGGTACGCCCGATGCTGCGCTGCCGACCAGGACCACCAGCCACAGGATCACACCAATCAGCAGGCCGATAGCCACTGCACCCAGCGGGGCCAGCACCAGGGCCCAGGCTGCTTTGGACATCACCATTTGAGCGTCGGTGATCGGCATCGACTTCCAGAAAAGGATGCTGCGGTCGCGGCGGTCATCGTAGAGCGAGCCCAGGGCGTAGAAGAAGATCACGAAAGCCATCACCAGAAGCGCGGTGATGACTCCGCTGGCCAGCAGTAGGTCGCCCATACCTCCGAGCTGCGCCGAGTGCTCGGCCAACTCTGCCGGGCTGCCCTCGAGATGCGCGCTGACCTGGTTTTCGCGGGCAAGGATCGCGCCGGCGACGACCGCGACGGTGGAGAACAGCACCGTGATGCCGCCCACTACGATCGGTGCCCAGAAGAAACCGCCCCGGTTTTCCCAGTACTCGCGCTTGAGGAGCCATTTGAAAGTGTTCATGCGTAGGTTCCCTTCATGGTGGCGACGAACAGGTCGGCGATGCCGGGGTTGCGGGTCTCGCCGTACTGGGCGAGCTGGCTGCGCGGTATGCCGTCGAACAGCATCACGGACTTGCCGAACACCTGTCGTTCATCGATCGGCTTGAGCGCCCGGGCCGCCTCGGCCTTGTCGGCGCCGACCATCACCTCGGTGAAGCGATCGCCCACTTCGTCCATCGTCGCCGACATCACGATCCTGCCGTCGCGGATGAACATCAGGTCGGTGAGGATGTGTTCGATCTCCTCGACCTGGTGGGTGGTGACGACGATCGTCTTCTGTTCGTCGAAGTAGTCCTCGAGCAGGTTCTGGTAGAACTGCTTGCGGTAGAGGATGTCCAGGCCCAGGGTCGGCTCGTCCAGCACCAGCAGCTTGGCGTCGATCGCCATCACCAGCGCCAGGTGCAGCTGCACGATCATGCCCTTGGACATCTCCTTGACCCGCATGTTCGGGGCCAGCTTGGTGTGCGCCAGGTAGGCCTCGGCCTTCTTGCGGTCGAAGCGCGGGTGCACGCCGGCGACGAAGTCCACCGCATCCTTGACCTTCAGCCAGCGCGGCAGCACGGCCACGTCGGCGATGAAGCAGACTTCCTGCATCAGCGCATCGCGCTCGCCGCGCGGGTCCTTGCCCAGCACCTTCAGCTCGCCCTCGAAGGGCACCAGGCCCAGGGCCGCCTTCAGCGTGGTGGTCTTGCCGGAGCCGTTCGGGCCGATCAGGCCGACGATGCGGCCGGCCGGGATGTCGAAGCTGATGCCGTCGACGGCCGGCTTGCCCTTGTAGCGCTTGCTGAGGTTGCGGGCGGAAATCACGGCGCTCATCACTTGTTCTCCTTGTCGGCGCGATCCACCAGCTTCTGGAAGTCCAGCCCCAGGCGCTGGATGCGCTCGACGACCAGCGGCCACTCTTCCTTCAGGAAGCGGTCCCGCTCGGAAGCCAGGAGTTTCTCGCGCGCCCCTTCGGTCACGTACATGCCAAGTCCCCTTCGTTTTTCCACGAGTTCTTCGTCCGCCAGCTCCTGGTAGGCGCGGGAGACGGTGATCGGATTGAGCTGGTACTCGGCGGCGATCTGGCGGACCGAGGGCAGGGCCTCGCCCGCCTTGAGGTCGCCGTCGAGCATCATGGCCACCACCTTGTCCTTGAGCTGCCGGTAGATCGGCGCGCTGTCATTCCAGGCGATGTTCATCTCAGGACTCCCGGCGCGGCAGCAGCGCGGCCAGCGACACGTAGGGCATGGCCAGGTGGCGCTTGAGGGCGCCGCGGCGGGCCTTGCCGGCGGCCTCGTCGGCCTGGGCCAGGCCGGCCTCCGGGGAGGCGAGGGCCTGGCTGGCCATCGGCGGCTCGCCGAGGGCATAGCCGGCCAGGACGAATCCCAGGGCTACGGTCAGTCCGATCAGGTTGGTCTTGAACTTGGCGTACATGGCGCCTCCCGTCTTGGTGACGTATTGGATAGGTGTTGTAGGTAACTATAACACTACAAAAAGACCTGTCAACACCTCCTGCACGTGAAAGCGCCCAAACTGATGGCATAGACCCGGGATGGCCCCGGGGGAGGGCGTCGAATGAAGATCTGGGCAAGTGTCGCGATGGCGGGCCTGCTGGCCGCCACCCCCGTGCTGGCGGGCGAAAAGCTGCTGGACCGCAGCTTCCGCCAGCTGGCGGGCAAGGAAACGGTGAACCTGCAGGAGGCTTACGGCGGCCAGGTGCTGCTGGTGGTCAACACCGCCAGCAAGTGCGGCTTCACGCCGCAGTACGAAGGCCTCGAGGCGATGTACGCGAAGTACAAGGAGCAGGGCTTCGCCGTGCTGGGCTTCCCGTCCAATGATTTCATGGGGCAGGAGCCGGGCAGCGAGGAGGAAATCCAGGAGTTCTGCACGCTCACCTACGGCGTGAAGTTCCCGATGTTCGAGAAGGTGCAGGTGCGCGGCAGCGGCGCCACGCCGCTGTACGCGGAGCTCGCCGCGGCCACCGGCGAAGCGCCGGGCTGGAACTTCCACAAGTACCTGATCGATCGCGAGGGCAAGGTGGTGGCCAGCTTCGGCAGCCGCACCAAGCCGGATGATCCGAAGCTGGTGGCCGAGATCGAGAAGCTGCTCGCCACGCCGGCGCCCGCGAAGCCGGCGCCCAAGGCCTGAGGCGCGACAGCGCCGGCTTCAGAGCCGGCGCTTGATCGCGTTGATGAGCGTGCCCAGCACCGGGATGTGCTGGTACAGGCCGTCGGCCGCGTTCCAGTAATCCTGGTGGTAGACCACGCGGCCCTCGGCGTCGAAGCGCAGGTGGCTCATTCCGACCGTCCAGGTGTCGACGCCGCGGCGGAATTTCCTGAAGCGGATCATCATCGACCAGCGCACCAGGTGTTCGTCGTTGGCCGTGCGCGTGGTCTCGTGGATTTCGACGCGGCAGGCTTCCACGGCCTCGGCGCTCTCGCGCAGGTAGTGCGACAGCGCGGCGCGACCTTCGATGGCCTTGAGCGTGTCGTTGAAGTAGACGTCCTCGGCATAGGTCTGCGGCACGAGCTTGTCGACCCGGTCCGGCGCGAAGCTGGAGAAGAACTGCGCGAACCGGGCCAGCGCCTGCGCTTCCGCCGCGCTTCCGGCGGGCGGGGCGGGGTGGCGGCTGCGAATCTGCTTTAATTTTTCCAGCGTTTCCATGGCGGCATTCCACTCCCGGACAGGTGAGGACAGCATGACCGAAGCACGCATCGATTCGACGCCGCCGATGGCCCCGGGCGCCCTGGTCCTGGGCTGGGCCGGCGTGGTCCCTTTCCTGGTGCTGGCCCTCGCGGGCTTTTCGCCGGAATGGCGGGCGCAGGCCATGTCGGCATTCCTGCCTTACTCGGTGGCGATCCTGTCCTTCCTCGGCGGCGTGCGCTGGGGCCGGGCGCTGGCCGCGGGCGCAGGCGCGTGGCAGTACGCCCGCGCCGTCGTTCCCAGCCTGTGGGCCTGGGCCGCCTGGTGCCTGCTGTCGCTGGAGCCGGCGCTGGTGGCGCTGGCCGCGGGCTTCGTGCTGGCCGGCGCCTGGGACGCGCGCGGCGACGCGCTCCCGGCCCCGACGGCCTTCCGGCGACTGCGGCTGGGCCTCGGGCTGGCGGTTGTGGCCTGCCATGCGCTGGCGCTGGTGGCACTGGTGGTCGGGCCCGGCTGAACGATTCCGGCCCGGCGCATTGCCGTCCGGCCCGCGCGCCGCGACAATAGCGCGCGACGCGCCGTTCCGGCCCGCCCCCTCAGGAGTCCTTCCGCAATGAATTCCGCCCTGCGTTACGCCGCGCCGCTGGTCCTCGCCAGCCTGGTGCTCTCCCTCAGCGCCTGCAAGCCCGAAGCCGAAGAGAAGTCCGAAACCGCCACCACCGAAGCCGCCGAAGGCGAAGCGGGCGCCGATGCGCCGGCCGTGGTCGCCGGCATCGAAGGCCAGGAGACCGAGAAGAAGCAGGTCAGCTACATGATCGGCCTGGACATGGCCAAGTCGCTGGCGCCGATCAAGGACAGCCTCGACATCGAAGTGATGACCGACGCCATGGTCGCCCACTTCAACGGCGAAGCTCCGAAGCTCACCGACGAGCAGATGGTGCAGGTGCAGCAGGCTTTCACCACCAAGATGCAGGAGCAGGCCGCCGCCAAGGCCGAGGCCGCCGCGGTCGAGAACCTGGCCAAGGGCAACGAGTTCCTGGCTGCCAACAAGGACAAGCCGGGCGTGCAGACCACCGAGTCCGGCCTGCAGTACGAAGTCGTGCGCGCGGGCAACGGCGCCCAGCCGGCCGCGACCGACGTGGTGAAGGTGCACTACAAGGGCACGCTGCTCGACGGCACCGTGTTCGACAGCTCCTACGATCGCGGCGAGCCGGCCGAGTTCGGCCTCAACCAGGTCATCCCGGGTTGGTCCGAGGGCGTGGCGCTGATGAAGGTCGGCAGCAAGTACACCTTCTGGATCCCGGCCTCGCTGGCCTATGGCGAGAGCGGCGGCGGTCCGATCCCGCCGAACTCGATGCTGACCTTCGAAGTCGAGCTGCTGGAAATCGTCAAGTAACGATGTCCGCGGAAAATCGCGCGGCCGGCCACCGGCCGCGCGACACCCGGTCCCGGCCCTGCCGGGCACCGTAGGGGAAAGTCATGCGAGTCACTGTTTTCGGCACCGGCTACGTCGGCCTGGTCACGGGCACCTGCCTGGCCGAGGTCGGCAACCACGTGGTCTGCGTGGACATCGACCAGGCCAAGGTCGAGGGTCTCAACCGCGGCGTCATCCCCATCTACGAGCCGGGCCTGGAGCCCATGGTCCGCGCCAACCACGGCGCCGGCCGCCTCGAATTCACCACCGATGCCGCCGCCGCGATCGCGCACGGCGACACGATCTTCATCGCCGTCGGCACGCCGCCCGACGAGGACGGCAGCGCCGACTTGCAATACGTGCTGGCGGTCGCCCGCAGCATCGGCGAGCACCTGTCGCGCCCGGCGGTGGTCGTCAACAAGTCCACCGTGCCCGTGGGCACGGCCGACAAGGTGCGCGCCACCATCAGCGCCGCCCTGGCGGCCCGCGGCGCGGACGTCGCCTTCGAAGTGGCGTCCAACCCCGAATTCCTGAAGGAAGGCGCGGCGGTCAACGACTGCATGCGCCCCGACCGCATCATCATCGGCTCGCGGAGCGCGCGCGCGGTCGAGCAGCTGCGGCGCCTGTACGCGCCCTTCAACCGCAGCCACGACCGCGTGGTGGTGATGGACGAGCGCTCGGCCGAGCTGACCAAGTACGCGGCCAACGCCATGCTGGCCACCAAGATCAGCTTCATGAACGAGATGGCCAACATCGCCGAGCGCGTTGGCGCCGACATCGAGATGGTGCGCCACGGCATCGGCTCCGACCCGCGCATCGGCTACCACTTCATCTACCCGGGCCCGGGCTACGGCGGCTCCTGCTTCCCGAAGGACGTGCAGGCGCTCGAGCGCATCGCCCGCCAGCATGATTACCCGGCGCGCATCCTGGCTGCCGTCGAGGCGGTGAACGACGCGCAGAAGGGCAAGCTGTTCGAACTCATCTCGCGCCACTTCGGTGGCGATGTGTCGGGCAAGACCTTCGCGGTCTGGGGCCTGGCCTTCAAGCCCAACACCGACGACATGCGCGAGGCGCCCAGCCGCACGCTGCTGGCGCAGCTGTGGGCGGCCGGTGCGCGCGTGCGGGCGCACGACCCCGAGGCCATGGACGAGGCGGCGCGCATCTTCGGCGAGCGCGGCGACCTGGTGTTCTGCGACAGCCCCGACGCCGCGGTCGAGGGCGCCGATGCGCTGGTGCTGGTGACCGAATGGAAGGCCTTCAACAGCCCGGATTTCCAGGCCATGGCCCGCCGCCTGGCCGGGCGGGTGGTTTTCGACGGCCGCAACCTGTTCTCGCCCGATGCCGTCGAGGAAGCCGGCCTGGCCTACTATGGCATCGGACGCGGCCGCACCCTGCGGCACGACTGAGACCCCCGCCATGTCCCACACGCCTGCCAGCGGTCCCGAACTCGAGGACCGCATCGCCGAACTGGAGTCGCGCATCGCCTTCCAGGAATTGGCGCTGTCCGAACTCAGCGACGCGCTGGCCGAAACCCGCATGGAAACCGCGCGCGCCAGCGAACAGCTGGTCCGCGCCCTGGGCGACCTGAAGCAACTGCGCGGCCTGCTGTACGCCGACCCCGGCGCCGAGCCGCCGCCGCCCCACTACTGAGTACGATCCAAGCATGAGCAATTCGCTGCGCGAGAAACTGATGGGCCTGGGCTTCAAGGCGCCCGAGCCGGAAGCCAGGCCCGAGCGCAAGCCGGCCGGTCGCCCGGGCGAGGGCGGGCAGGCACGCAAGCCCGGCGAGCACCGCGGCGGCAAGCCTGGCGAGCACCGCGGTCCGCGTCCGCCCGGCAAGCCGGGGGAGTCGCGCGGCCCGCGTGGCGACGGCAAGCCCGGCGAGTCGCGCGGCCCGCGTCGCGACGGCAAGCCCGGCGAATCCCGCGGCCCGCGCCCCGACGGCAAGCCTGGTGAAGGCCGTGGCCCGCGTCCGGCCGGGGCGGGTGAGCAGCGCACCGGCGCACGCCGGGGTCCCGGGAAGCCCGGCGAAGGCCGCGGCGGCAAGCCGCGCAGCCAGGAGGAGATCGACCTGGCCAAGGCCTACGCGATCCGCGCCCAGAAGGAAAAGGAAGAGCGCATCGAGGCCGAGCGCGTGAAGCAGGAAGAGGCGCGCCTGCGCCGCGAGGCCAAGGCGAAGCTCGCCGAGCTGGTGAAGGACCAGGGCCTCAACGACAAGGACGCCGACATCGCCCGGCACTTCCCCTACGGCGGCAAGATCAAGCGTATCCACGTCACCGCGGCCCAGCTCAAGCAGCTCAACGCCGGCGAGCTGGGCGTGCTGCAGCTCGACGGCCGCTACCTGCTGGTCACCGCCGCGCTGCTGGACGAGGCGGAGAAGGTCTTCGCACCGGCCGTGGCCCTGCGCGTGGACCCCAACGCGCCCGCGGGCGAGGACCCTTACGCGGACCCGCTCTACCAGGTCCCCGACGACCTGGTCTGGTAAGCGCGCCCCGTGGCTGGCCTGGGGAGGCTGACCCGCCGCATGCGCCACCTCGACCTGCGCTGGAAGGTGCGGGGCGGGGTGCAGGTGCGGGTGGTCGAGCAGCCCGGGCTGTGGATGGCGCCGGAAGAGCTCGAGTCGCTGCTGGCTCAGCTTCGCGGCATCGTGCGCCGCGGCATCGGCCATGACCTCGACTACGGCATCGTCACCGGCGATCCCGAGCGCCTGCGGCAGGCGGTGATCACGATCCTGTCGGATGCGAAGACCGGCGAGCCGGTCGCGTTCAACGCGCTGTCGTACATGGACCTGGAGCTGCGCGGCGTGCCGGCGCGGGCCCTGCACCTGGGCCTGGTGGTCGTGGACCCGGCGTTCCGCACGCAGGGCCTGTCCTGGGTGTTGTACGGCCTGACCTGCATGCTGATCTTCGTGCGCCGCGGCCTGCGCCCGCTGTGGATCAGCAACGTGACCCAGGTGCCGGCGATCATCGGCAAGGTCGCCGAGGCCTTCGTCACCGCCTGGCCGAACCCGTTCGCCAGCGTCCGCCGCAGCTTCGACCACCTCAGCGTGGCGCGGGAGATCATGCGCCGGCACCGCGCCGTGTTCGGCGTGGGGCCGGAGGCTGGCTTCGACGAGGCGCGCTTCGTGATCACCGATGCCTACACCGGCGGTTCGGACAACCTGAAGAAGACCTTCGATCAGGCCCAGAAGCACCGCGACGAGCGCGCCAACGCGCTGTGCCGCGACAGCCTCGACTACGCCCGCGGCGACGACTTCCTGCAGGTGGCCCGCTTCGACCTGCCGGCCGCGCGCCGCTACCTGCTGCGCGACGTGCCGCGCCACTCGCTGCCGGCGCTGTCGTTCCGATTGTTGTTCCTGATGTTGGGCCAGGTGCTGCTGCCGCTGCTGCACTGGCTCGACCCGCAGGTCGCGATGGGCGCGCTGCGCCCGCGCGGCGAGGACTGAGCCCGATGCACGCCTTCGACTACGCCGAGTTCACCGACCGCAACCTGGGCTTCATCAACGCCGACGAGCAGGCGCGGCTGCGCGCCGCCCGCGTGCTGGTGATCGGCGTCGGCGGCATGGGCGGCGCGGCGGTGCAGGCCCTGGCCCGGATGGGCGTGGGCGCGCTGACCCTGGCCGACATCGACACTTTCGAGGTCTCCAACCTCAACCGCCAGGTGTTCGCCACGCTGGACACCGTGGGGCAGGACAAGGCGCAGGCCACCGCCGCGGCGCTGCGCCGCATCAACCCGGGTCTCGACCTGCAGGTGCTGGGCGCCGAGTGGTCCGGCCGGCTGGACGAGCTGCTGGCGACGCACCGGGTGGTGGTCAACGGCATGGACGACATCGCGATGGGCGTGCGGCTTTACCGCGCCGCCGCGCGCCACGGCGCCACCGTGATCGATGCCTACACCTCGCCGCTGCCCTCGGTGATCGTGGTGGGGCCGGGCGACCCGCGGCCCGAACGGCGGCTGGGCTACCCCACGCTCGGCGTGCCGCCGGAAGGCTTCGACGAGGCGATGCTGCGCGCCTGCTTCGAGCGCGAGGTCGAGTACGTGATGGTGCACTCGAGCTCCGCGAATCACATCGACCTCGGCGTCGCCAGGGCGCTCATCGCCGGCACCCGCAAGCGCATGTCGTTCGCGCCGATGGTGATCGCCACCGGCAACCTGATGGCCTTCGAGGTCGCCAAGCAACTGCTGGGCCGGCGGCCGGCCGCGGATGCGCGCGGCTACTTCTTCAATCCGTGGACGATGCGGGTCGAGCGGCCGTACCCGGCGCCGGTGGCCGCGGTGCGCCGCTGGCTGGTCCGGCGGTTCATGGCGAGGCTGATGAATGACTGACGCGCTCGCCAGCGACGTCGCGCTCACCTGGATCGCGGCGCTCGCCTGCCTTCCCTACCTGCGCTTCCTGTGGCGCGCGGAATCCCCCGCGGGCGGTCGGGCCGCGCTGGCGCTGGTGGTGCTGATGGGGCTGCTGCTGGCGCTGCGCGGCTTCGACTGGCTGCAGGTCGCGCCCTGGCTGGGGCGGCTGACCTTTGCGGTCGCCACCTGGCTGCCGCTGGTCACCACGCTGTTCTGCGAGCGCCTGCTGCGCCGGCACCATCCGCTGTGGCTCAAGGTGCTGGCGCTGGGCGTGTCCGCTGGTTTCTTCACGATCAACCTGGTCACGCCGCTGGCGCAGGGACAAACGTGGACGGTGGCCTTCGCCGGGGCGTTCGCGGCGGTGATGGCCTGCAACGCGCTGCTGTTGCTGCGCGCCACCGACCGCGACCTCGGCGTCGAGCAGCGGCGCCTGGCGCGCGTGCTGGTGCTGGTGGCGCTGATCGCGGCACCGCTGATCGTCAGCGATTTCCGGACCCTGCTGGGCTGGCCGCCGGTGCGCCTGGGCAGCCTCGCGGCGATGCTTTTCATCCACGTGATGCTGGCGGCCGAGGCGCGCCTGAGCCTGCTGCGCGAGCTGGTGGGGCGCATTTTCGCGTGGGCCGTGCAGGGCTTCGCGCTGGCGCTGGCGTTTGCCTGGGTGATGGGCTTCGGCGGCGAGGCGCTGTGGCGGCATGCCCTCGCGGCCTGGCCCGCGGCGATCGCCATGCTGATGCTGGCGGCCATCGTCACCAGCAGCCGGGCGCTGTCGCTGGCGAGCGCGGAGGGCCAGTTCCTGCGCTGGCTGCGCGCCGCGCCGCTGGACGACCTCGACCGCCTGCTCGGCGCGCTCGGCGACTACCTGCCGATGCGCAAGCACCTTCGCCTGCAGGGGCCCGACCTCGCCGGCTACGACTCCGCCGTGCTGGGACGGCTGGCCGATGCGCCGGTCTCGCTGGTGCGCGCCCGCGCCGCGGCGGCGTCGCCCGATGCCGCCCTGGCGGAAGCGGGCGAGCAATGGCGCGACCTGCTGGAGCGGCACGACATGAACCACGCGCTGCCGCTGCGCGCGGATCCGCCGCTGGTGGTGCTGGTCGACCTGTCGGCGTCGTCGGCCGGCAGCCTGGCCCACCTCCGGGCGGCGGTGGTCCAGCGCCTCGGCCGCTCGCTGGCGGCGCGCGGATGAGTGCGCCGGGGATCGTCGAAGGCGACTTCGCGGCCTTCTTCGCCGCGCCCTTCGCCGTTTACGGCCCGGACGCCCGGATTTCGTCACCGTTGGAGCCGGACCTCCGCGCGGCGCTGGATCCGGCCCGCAATCCGCTGCTGCAAGAGGGCCGCGCTCGGCTCACGTGGTTCACCGCGCACCGCGACGGCGCGGTGGTCGGGCGCGTGGTCGCCTCGGTTCACGATGCGTCCAATCGCCTGCACGGCTGGCGCCGCGGCAGTTTCGGCATGCTCGACTGCATCGACGACGTGGCGGTCGCCCGGGCGCTGCTCGATGCCTGCGCCGGCTGGGTCGCGGCGCGCGGCTGCGACGAGCTGATGGGCAGTTTCAACCTGACCATCACCCAGATGATCGGCACCCTGACCGAAGGCCACGAGCACGCGCCCTACACCTACCAGGACTGGTCGCCGCCCTACCTGCCGGGCCTGCTGGCGGCCTGCGGGTTCACGCCGTCGTATCCGATGCGCACCTTCGAAGTGGATGTCGCCGGCGTGACCGAAGCGGCGCTGCTCGGGCCGCGGCAGCAGGCACTGCTGGCCGATCCCGACTGGAACTTCGAGCCGATCCGGCGCTGGCGACTGGATGACTCGCTGCGGGCCGCCTGCGCGGTGCTCAACGACGGTTTCGCCGAAAACCCGATGTTCGTGCCGCTGACCGAAGCCGAGTTCCTGTTCGCCAGCAAAGGCATGGCGTTGGTGATGGATCCGCGGCTGGGCTGCCTCGCGCGCCACCGCGGCGAGCCGGTGGGCGTGCTGCTGTGCCTGCCGGACCTCAACCCGATGATGCACGCGATGGGCTACCGCATCGGCTGGCGCGCGCCCTGCCATTTCCTGCGCCACCGCCGGCCGGACCGGGCCGCGATCGTGTTCTATTCGGTGCGGCGCAGCCACCATGCACTCGGCGTCAACGGCGTGATGCTGCACCGGTTGTTCGCCGGGCTGCGCGCGGGCGGGTACGCCAAGCTGGGCGTGAGCTGGGTGTCGGACGGCAATGCCGCCAGCCTCCGCCAGCTCGAGAAGCTGGGCGCGCGCCCGCTCCACCGCCTGCATCTGTTCGGGAAATCCCTGCCATGAACGCCCCCGGCATTGATCGCTTGCTGCACTGGGTCGCGCAGGCCGCGCGTGCGCCGAGCGCGCACAACGTGCAGCCGGCCCGCTGGCGGCTCGCGGGGGCGCAGCTCGAGCTTTGGGAAGACCCGGCGTGCTGGCTGGCCGCCGGCGATCCGGTGGGCCGCGACGCCAGCCTTGGCCTGGGCATGGCCTGGGAAGGCATGCAGCTCGCCGCGGGCGCCGACGGTTGGCAGCTGGGCCTTCCCGAGCCGGAGGCGGCGCCGTATCCGCCGCCCACGGTGCCGCGCCGCCGCGCCCGCGCCACGCTCGCGCCGGGCGCCGTCGCCGATCCGCTCGCGGCCTGGGTGGCGTCGCGCCGCTCCTGCCGGCAGGCCTTCGTCGCGGCTCCCGCCGACGCGCGGGTGCGGCTCGACGCCGTGTTCGCCGCGCACGCCGGCATCGCCATGCGCGCCGATGATTCCGCCCTCGAAGGCTTCGCCACCGCGCACCAGGCCGCCAGCATCGACCTGCTGCGCGACCGGGCGATCGGCGCCGAATTGCACGCCTGGCTGCGCCTCTCGCGCCGGCATCCGTTGGCGACGCGCGATGGCCTCGATGCGCCTTGCCTCGGGCTGTCGCCGCTCGAAGCCCTCGGCGGGCGCGTGCTGATGCGGCCCGCCGTCGCCGCGACGATCGCCCGCCTCGGGCTGGGCGGCCTGCTCGTGGACGAGGCACGCAAGACCCGCACGGCGACCGCGATCGCGGTGCTGGCCGTGCCCCGGGACGTGGATGATTTCGAAGCCGGGCGCCGCTGGTACCGGTTCTGGCTGGCGCTGGCCGCCGCCGGGTTCGCCGCGGTGCCGATGTCGGCGCTGGTCGACACGCCACGCGGGCGCGACGCGCTGGCGGTATTGAAGGCCGTGCCCGCGGGGCGGCGCGTGGTCAACGTGATGCGCGTCGGCGTCGCGCCCGCCGCGCTGCCGGCCAGCGCGCGACGGCCGGCCGCCGAGCTGCTCGAAGTGGCCGCTACAGCCGCTTGAGGTATTCGATCAGCGCCGCCTGCGACGCCTCGTCGAGGCCGGCGACTTCCGCCTCGTGGCCCGCGCGGCTGCGGCCGGGGAGGGCGGTGTCGAACCACTGCGGGTCCGACCAGGGACGGTAACCGTCGCGATAGCGCCAGTCGCCGCCGTCGGCGACGCCGGCGATGCCCACCCGCTGCAGGTCCAGCGCATGCCCGCCGACCTGGAAACGCGCCGGGCGCTGGCCCGGGTTGAGCAGGTGCCAGAGCGTCGGCACCGACCCGTTGTGCAGGTAGGGCGCCGTCGCCCAGACGCCGCCGAGCACGGGCGCGACGTAGCCGCGCGTGGCTTCGGCCGCGAGGTAGTCGCCCAGGGTGGAGGCACGGATGCGCGCGAGCAGGTCCGCGTCCACCGCCGCGGCGCGGCCCGGGTCGGAGCCGATCCCGGCGAGCGGGGACAGCCGGTTGGGGAAGCGCTGCAGCGTCGGCCGGCCCTCGGCTTCGGCGTAATCGCCGTGGCATTGCGCGCAGCGCTGCGCGTAGACCTCGCCGCCGCGCGCCGCCAGCGCGCCATCGATCGGGCCCGGGAAGGGCGGCGACGCGGCGTGGCGATCCAGGAACGCGAGTGCTTCGGCCACCCGCGGCATCGCCTCGGGCGCTTCGGCATGC
The DNA here is from genome assembly GCF_000747155.1 of Arenimonas metalli CF5-1. GTDB lineage: Bacteria > Pseudomonadota > Gammaproteobacteria > Xanthomonadales > Xanthomonadaceae > Arenimonas > Arenimonas metalli. The sequence goes on from NZ_AVCK01000012.1 coordinate 58,227, forward strand.
GGCACGCCCATCGTGCTGACGGTGAAGAACCCGACGATGCGCGACTGGTCGGCGGCGCTGGCGTGGTCGCCGTCGCGTTCGAGCGGGCGCAGGCGCACCGCGTCGGCCGGCGCGTACAGCCCATCGGCCAGCAGCGCGCTGCGCAGCGCGCGGTCGGCCAGGCCGGGGATGCTTACGGTGGCGGCATCGCCCGCGGCCTGCACGGACGCGCCGAGACGGAAGCGCAGGGCGTCGATGCCGTTGCTGCGCCCCGGCCCGCCGTTGCGGAACGGCAGCGCATCGCCGTCGCCGAGCGTGGCCAGCCGGTCGGTGAGCCTGGGCCACACGAAGCGGCGCAGGGTGCCGAGCTCGCGCTCGCTGGTGCCGGGGAACAGCTGCGGGATCGCCTGCATGAGCTCGTCGCGGCGGTCGCGATGGGCGCGCAGCGCCTCGAGCACGGCGTCGGCATACCCATCGAGGTCCAGCGAGGTGTTGGGCAGCCCCAGCCAGGCCTCGCGCGTCGGCTGGCCGTCGGCGTCGTAGAGCGCGCCGGCGTGGCAGCTGGCGCAGCCGATGGTGGCCACTTCGAGCTCGAACGGCGGCACGCGGCGGCCCACCGGCCCGGACACCAGGCCCATCGGCCGGGCGAAGGCGGGCGAATCGCCGGCGGGCCAGTTGGCCACCGCGGTGGGCACGAACAGCCCGTGCCGCTGCAGCTGGGCCAGCAGCTTCGCCTGGGTCGGCGGTTCGCCGGGATGCTGGTGCAGCACCAGCGCGGTGGCCGCGATCTTCCACGGCACCGCGCTGGACTCGAGCGTGTCGGTGCTCAGACCGTTGAAGTCGTCGAACAGGAAGCGGGTCGCGCCCACTTCGTCCGCGCCGGCGTCGCGACCCTCGCGCTGGGCCTGCTCGAACGCGGCCATCTCGGTGGAGCGTCCGCGCGCATCGAACTGGCAGCCCGCGACCAGGGCCGCCAACAGGACCAGGCACAGCGCGCGACTCAGGGGCATGGCAGGCGTCCGGGCGGGGCCGCGGGCTGCGGCCGCCCCGATTCTACGGCCTCGCCGGCCTCACTCGGGATCGTAGTCGAGGTTCGAGGCCAGCCAGCGTTCGGCCTGGGCCACCGGCACGCCCTTGCGGCGGGCGTAGTCGGCGACCTGTTCGCGCGAGAGGCGGCCGACCACGAAGTACTGGCTGCCGGGGTGCGCGAAGTAAAGCCCGCTCACCGCCGCCGCCGGGTACATCGCGAAGCTCTCGGTCAGCTTGAGCCCGGTGTGCTTCTCCGCGTCGAGCAGCCGGAAGATCGTCGCCTTCTCGCTGTGCTCGGGGCAGGCCGGGTAGCCTGGCGCCGGTCGGATGCCGCGGTACTGCTCGCGGACCAGCGCCTCGTTGTCCAGCGCCTCGTCCGGCGCATAGCCCCAGAGCTCGGTGCGCACCTTCTGGTGCAGGCGCTCGGCGAAGGCCTCGGCCAGGCGGTCGGCCAGGGCCTTCACCATGATCGAGTTGTAGTCGTCGTGACCGGCCTCGAAGCGCGCCACGTGCGGCTCGATGCCCAGCCCCGCGGTGACCGCGAACGCGCCCACCCAGTCCTGGCGGCCGCTGTCGCGCGGCGCCACGAAATCGGCGAGGCAGAAGTTGGCGCGGTCGTCCGGCTTCTCCGCCTGCTGGCGCAGGCAGTGCAGCACGGCGTCGCCGCCCTCGGCGTGCAGGTGGATGTCGTCGCCCACGGCGTGCGCCGGCCACAGGCCGACCACGGCCTTCGCCGTCAGCCACTTCTCGCGAACGATCTGGTCCAGCATCGCGCGGGCGTCGCGGTAGAGCTCGCGCGCCTGCGCGCCGACCACGGCGTCGTCGAGGATGGCCGGGTAGCGGCCCGCCAGCTCCCAGGTCTGGAAGAAGGGCGTCCAGTCGATCACCTCGACCAGGTCGGCCAGCGGGTAGTCGTCGAACACGGTGAGGCCCGGCTTGAGCGGGGCCGGGGGCACGTAGTCCGCCCAGCCGCCGTCGAACTTCTTGCGGCGCGCGCGCTCCAGCGGCATCAGCGGTTTGGCGTCGCCCTTGTTGGCGTGGCGGGTGCGGACCTCGGCGTAGTCGGCTTCGTTGGCGGCCACGAACGGCGCGCGCAGGTCTTCGCTGAGCAGCGACTGCATCACGCCGACCGCACGCGAGGCGTCCTTCACCCACACCACCGGCGAGCCGTAGTGCGGGTCGATCTTCAAGGCCGTGTGCGCGCGCGACGTGGTCGCGCCGCCGATCAGCAGCGGGATGTCGAAGCCCTGCCGCTTCATCTCTTTGGCGACGTGGCTCATCTCCTCGAGCGAGGGCGTGATCAGGCCGGAGAGGCCGATGATGTCGGCCCGTTCTTCGCGGGCACGATCAAGGATCGTCTGCGCGGGCACCATCACGCCCAGGTCCACCACGTCGAAGTTGTTGCAGGCCAGCACCACGCCGACGATGTTCTTGCCGATGTCGTGCACGTCGCCCTTCACGGTGGCCATCAGCACCTTGCCCTTGGGCTTGCCGGCGTCGCCGTTGAGCGCCTTCTCGGCCTCGATGTAGGGGATCAGGATGGCCACGGCCTTCTTCATCACCCGGGCCGACTTCACCACCTGCGGCAGGAACATCTTGCCGGCGCCGAACAAATCGCCGACCACGTTCATGCCGGCCATCAGCGGGCCTTCGATCACGTCCAGCGGGCGCGCGGCGGCCTGTCGGGCCTCCTCGGTGTCGGCCTCGACGAACTTGTCGATGCCGTGCACCAGGGCGTGCTTGATGCGCTCGGCCACCGGGGCCTCGCGCCAGGCCAGGTCCTGTGTGCGGACCTCGCCCTTCTTCGACTTGTGCTTCTCTGCCTCGGCCAGCAGGCGCTCGGTGGCGTCGCTGCGCCGGTTCAGCACCACGTCCTCGACGCACTCGCGCAGCGCCGGCTCGATGTCGTCGTACAGCGCCAGCGCGCCGGCGTTGACGATGCCCATGTCCATGCCGGAACGGATGGCGTGGTACAGGAACACGGCGTGGATCGCCTCGCGCACCGCGTTGTTGCCGCGGAACGAGAACGACACGTTCGAAACGCCGCCCGAGACATGGCTCAGCGGGAAACGCGCCTTGAGCTCGGCCGCCGCCTCGATGAAGGCGACCGCATAGCCGTCGTGCTCCTCGATGCCGGTGGCGATGGCGAAGATGTTGGGGTCGAAGATGATGTCCTCGGGCGGGAAGCCCGCGTCCTCGACCAGCAGCCGGTAGGCGCGCGAACAGATCTCGACCTTGCGCTCGAAGGTGTCGGCCTGGCCCTGCTCGTCGAAGGCCATCACCACCACCGCGGCGCCGTGGCGGCGCACCTTGGCGGCGTGCTCGAGGAAGGCGGCCTCGCCTTCCTTCATCGAGATCGAGTTGACGATGGCCTTGCCCTGCACGCACTTCAGGCCGGCCTCGATCACGCTCCACTTCGAGCTGTCGATCATCACCGGCACCCGGGCGATGTCCGGCTCGGCGGCGATCAGGTTGAGGAAGCGGGCCATCGCGGCCTCGGCGTCCAGCATGCCCTCGTCCATGTTGACGTCGATCACCTGGGCGCCGTTCTCGACCTGCTGGCGGGCCACGGCCAGAGCCTCGTCGTAGCGGCCCTCGAGGATGAGCTTCTTGAACTGGATCGAGCCGGTGACGTTGGTGCGCTCTCCGACGTTGACGAAGTTGGTATCGGGCGTGATGAGGAAGGGCTCGAGCCCGGCCAGGCGGGTGTAGGGCGCGATCGCCGGGATCGCGCGCGGCGGCAGCCCGGCCACGGCCTGCGCGATCGCCGCGATGTGCTCGGGCGTGGTGCCGCAGCAGCCGCCGACCAGGTTCAGCAGGCCGGCCTCGGCGAACTCGCGCAGCACGCCCGCGGTTTCCTCAGGGCCCTCGTCGTAGCCGCCGAAGGCGTTGGGCAGGCCGGCGTTCGGGTGGCAGCTGATATGGGTGTCGGCCACCTGCGAGAGCATGTCGATGTGCGCGCGCAGGTCGCGGGCGCCGAGTGCGCAGTTCAGGCCGATCGATAGCGGCCGCGCGTGCCGCAGCGAGTACCAGAAGGCCTCGGCGGTCTGGCCCGACAGCGTGCGGCCGCTGCGGTCGGTGATGGTGCCCGACACCATCACCGGCAGGCGTGCGCCGCGCTCTTCGAAAAGCTCCTCGAGCGCATACAGCGCCGCTTTGGCGTTGAGCGTGTCGAACACCGTCTCGACCAGCAGGATGTCGGCGCCACCTTCGACCAGGCCGCGCGCGGCGGTGAGGTAGTTGGCCACCAGCTCGTCGAAGTGGATGTTGCGGTAGCCGGCGTCTTCCACCCGCGGGCTGATCGACGCCGTGCGGCTGGTCGGTCCCAGCACGCCAGCCACGAAGCGCGGGCGCGACGGGTCGGCGGCCTCGAACTCGTCGCAGCAGGCGCGGGCGAGGCGGGCGCCTTCGCGGTTGAGCTCGGCCACGAGGTGCTCGAGCCTGTAATCGGCCTGCGAGACCTCGGTCGAGTTGAAGGTGTTGGTCTCGAGGATGTCGGCGCCGGCCGCGAGGTAGGCGCGGTGCACGCCGGCGATCACCTGCGGCTGGGTGAGGGTCAGCAGGTCGTTGTTGCCCTTGAGGTCCGAGCCGCAACCGCAGTCCGGGCCGTGCTGGTGGCCTTCCGAGAACTGCAGCCCGTCCCAACCCTGGGCGAAGCGCTCGCCGCGATACGCCGCCTCGTCCAGCGAATGGCGCTGGATCATCGTGCCCATCGCGCCGTCGATCACCAGGATGCGTTCGGCCAGCGCGGCCAGCAGGCGCCCGGTGCGGGCGGGGTCGTGCCAGGGAAGGGTCTTCACGGTTTGCGGGCCAGCAGGGTCAGGACTTCGAAATGGGGCGGGCGTTTCTCGCGGGTCACCGGCTCGCAGACCGTGACCTCGAGGCCGGCCTTCTCGGCGTAGCGGCGCAAGTCCTTCACGGTGAAGCCGAGATTGACGTGCCCGTAGGGCGTCACGGCCGCCTGGTGCTCGTGCTTGCCCAGGCAGGTCGCGACCAGCCGCCCGCCGCGCCGGAGCACGCGCGCGGCCTCGGCAATGGCCTGGGCCGGCTTGGTGGCATAGGTGAGCGCGTGCATCAGCAGCACCAGGTCGAACTGCGACGCCGGGAAGTCCAGCGCCTGCATGTCGCCCTCGAGCACCTCGACGTGGCGGTACTTGCGCAGCCGCTCGCGGGCGGCGCCCACCACGCGGGCGCTGGAATCCACGCAGACGTAGCGGCGCGCGTGCGGCGCCAGCAGTTCGCCCAGCACGCCGTCGCCGGAGGCCACGTCGAGCACGTCGCCGGGCTCGAGCAGGGGCAGGGTGGAGCGGGCCAGGGCTTCCCAGGTGCGGCCGGGCGAGTAGTGGCGCTCCATGTCGCCGGCCACCGAGTCGGCCCAGTTCTGGTCGGCGGCGCGGGCGGCGAGGATGGCGGGCAGGCGGTCGGCGTCCTGGCGCAGCAGCGGGTCGTCGGTGCTGTCGCGCAGCGCTTCCCAGAGGCGGCCCTCGGCCGGGTCCAGCGACTCGGCGTTGAACCGGTAATAGGCCGAGACGCCGGCGCGGCGGTCGCGCACGAGGTCGGCTTCCTTCAGGCGGGCCAGGTGGGTCGAGACCCGCGGCTGGGCCAGCCGGGTGATGCCCGAGAGCTCGGCCACGGTGAGCTCTTCGCGTTCGAGCAGGGCCAGCAGCCGGACCCGGGTCGGATCGGCCAGGACCTTCAGGCAGGCCGACCAGGCGTCGAGGTCCATGGCTTTATCCTTTCATCCGGATTCAAAGATATGGAAGGGTAGGCCGGCCGCCCGGGGCCGTCAAGGCGACGCGCGTCGCGCTTCACGCGCCGTGTACCTGCGTGGGCCGGCGCCAGCCGCTACAATTGGCGTCTTTCCGCACAACCTCCGAGGAACCGCCGTGGACTTCCGATTCACCGAAGAGCAGCTGATGATCCAGGACGTGGCCCGGCGCATCTCGCAGGAGAAGATCGCCCCGAGCGCGGAGCACCACGACCGCACCGGCGAGTTCCCGCTGGACAACATCCGCACCCTGGGCGAGAACGGCCTGATGGGCATCGAAGTGCCGGCCGAGTACGGCGGCGCCGGCATGGACCCGATCAGCTACGTGCTGGCCATGATCGAAATTGCTGAAGCCGACTGCGCCCACTCCACCATCGTCTCGGTGAACAATTCGCTGTTCTGCAACGGCATCCTGAAGTTCGGCACCGAGGCGCAGAAGCAGAAGTACGTGCGCGCGATCGCCGAAGGGCGCGAAATCGGCGCCTTCGCGCTGACCGAGCCGCAGTCGGGCTCCGACGCCACCGCGATGCGCTGCAAGGCCGTCAAGCAGGCCGACGGCAGCTACGTCATCAACGGCAAGAAGAGCTGGATCACCTCCGGCCCGGTCGCCAAGTACATCATCCTGTTCGCCATCACCGACCCGTCCAAGGGCGCCAAGGGCATCACCGCCTTCATGGTCGACACCGCCAAGCCGGGCTTCCACCGCGGCAAGACCGAGCCCAAGCTCGGCATCCGCGCCTCGGCCACCTGCGAGATCGAGTTCCAGGACTACGTCGCCACCGCCGATGAAGTGGTGGGCCAGGACGGCGAGGGCTTCAAGATCGCGATGGGCGTGCTCGACGCCGGCCGCATCGGCATCGCCTCGCAGGCCGTGGGCCTGGCCAAGGCCGCCTACAAGGCCGCCGTCGCCTACGTGAAGGAGCGCAAGAGCTTCGGCCAGCCGATCGGCTCGTTCCAGATGATCCAGGCCAAGATCGCCGACATGAAGTGCCGCCTCGACGCGGCCGAGATCCTGACCCTGCGCGCCGCCTGGGCCAAGGCCGAGGCCGACAAGACCGGCGGCCGCTTCAGCACCGAGGCCTCGGTGGCCAAGCTCACCGCGTCGGAAGCCGCGATGTACATCACCCACCAGGCCCTGCAGATCCACGGCGGCATGGGCTACTCGAAGGAAATGCCGCTCGAGCGCTACTTCCGCGACGCCAAGATCACCGAGATCTACGAGGGCACCAGCGAGATCCAGCGCCTGGTCATCGCCCGCAACGAGACCGGCCTGCGCTGAAGCCCGATCCATCCCCGGCCGAGCCGGCGTGGGAAAGTGAAACATTGGCAAGAGAGCCGCCTTCCGGGCGGCTCTCTTTGCTTGGAAGGCCGCGGCGGAGACCATCCGGCCCCGGACAGCGAGCGATCAGTCCGGCAGCACGCTGAACCGGAAAGAGCCGTGGAACCCTTTCCCAAGTACGGCCTCGATGCAGGCCTGCGCAGCGGCAAGATCCTTCGATCTGAACTCGATGTCGTTGCCACTGTCTCCCTGCCAGCGGCCAAGCTTCGCGGCAGCCAGCGCCGCCGTCATCCGGTCGAACACCGGCTGGAAATCCTGCTCGGGCCCGGTCCCGGGAGGGCCCGACAGCTCGACGGTGAGCAGGCCGGCTTTGCGTGCCTTCGAGTACAGCGCGTAGTCGTGGAAAAGCTCCCACTGTTCCTCGGTGGGCGCCGGGAACACCGGAAAGCTCCCGGTCGGGCAGGAGGCATGCAGCGAGCGGAGATGACCGCACGCCGGATGCCCGGGCGCCGTCAGGTCGGCAATCGAAAGCAGGGCCAGCAGCCCTGCCCGGTGGATGCGCCACCGGATATCGGCTTCGTCCGCCTCCAGCACGCTTCGGGCATCAAATCTGACCGTGGCGAATGCCGACTTGCCCTCCACGGCCGGGCTGGCCGCCTGCTCCTCACGGTCGGAGGCCAGGAAATCGATGTGTACTACGCTCAGCTTGGGAACAGCTGCCACGAGGCCACTTTCGAGCGCGCAGATAAATAGCGGGCAGTCCGATGAACCCAGGCGCCGCAGCCTGTCAATCACCCGACCGCTGCGCACGACCGGAACGTCCAGCTGCATCCGCGTTGACAGATTGAACCTACGCAAGCACGGGCACCTTTTCGAGCACTAGGGTCCCGCCGAGTGTAACCGGGCGGCCAACCCACGCGGTGCAAGACGGCGTTTAGGCCTTCCCTGCGAACCTGGCCCTAAGCCTGGACAGGGCCTCCGCGGACTTCTGCGCTGCCCGCTGCACGGCATCGACACCGGGCTTCCAATGCGTACATTTCCCGGTCTCGTGATGCCAGTGCAGTATCACGGGCTCCACACAGCCATCGACGATGCGCGCCACCAGATGGTTCCCAGTACCGTTCGACGCCAGCGCCAGCAAGCCCAGGCTACGCACCTGTCCGCCCCAGGCGCCGCGCAGGTTCTCATGAGTGATTGAGCATGCTGTCTTGCGCGGATCGAGTGGGTCAAAGATCGGGTAGAACCGCCAGCCGCCAGCGAGCTCGTTGCAGTTGTGGGTGCGCCAGATGGCCTTGAACTGTTCTGGCAAGCCAAGTCCAAGCTCGGCCTCCGCCTGATCGATCAGCGCGTCGGAAACAAAGCCGTGCCCGTGCACTGCCATCGGGGTCAGCGCCTCGCTACCGGGCCGGTGCGCGGGCCGCTGTCCATGACATGGCCCAGCGGGAAGCGCAGTGGTTTTCCATGTAAGTGCAGGCGGATTTCGCGCGAGGAAATCTGGAGCCTCGTCAATGCCCGGCCTGCTTCCATCAGGTCGATCGGACCGAGCGGCCATCGCATGCGGCTCCCGGTTTCAAGGTCCATCGCCTCCAGATGGAAGATCGGCCGAAGGATGCAGCCGTGATCATTGCGCTCGCCGAGTGAATAGGTGATTTGTGCGGTCACGCTTGCATGCTCCATCCGGCGATGGACGAACACGTTCGCTAGTCCGTCGACGTCGATTTCTCCAAGCAAGCGGGCGATCTTGACGCCATCGAGATGGTCGACCTCGGCCAACACAAGCAGGGCCTCCCGAGCGGCATCGAATACGGTTCGGCGGAGGCGTGCCGGATCGCGTTCGGCAAGCTGCGGCTCGCCGACCACGGCCCAGGCGTTCTCGCACCAATCCTCGAGTGCGGTGCGTTCGTAACGGACCGTCGTGTCGTCGGTGCCAAGGTTGACGTAGATCTCGTCGTAGCCTGGTGTCTCGACTTGCTGCGCCAGCGCGCTGCCGATCAGGCCCCCGACCATTCGGCAGGCGTCGGCCAGTGGCCGGCTGCGCGAGATGGCTTTGCCGACAGCGTGGACGCGCACCCAACGAAGGGATCTGGTAAGCGGGCGCCTCCATTCGCGCCGAAGCGCATCGTGGCCAACGCGCGTGGCCGCCATGCGGTTTGCGCCCGCGACCTCGAGGTTGACTGAAATCCTTCTGATGGCACTCGAATCGATCTGCCCGGAGAGGCAGCTCAGGACGGCGGCCTGTGCGCCTTCCAGATCGAAACCCAGCTGCAGATCAAGGCAAGATCCCGCGCGTGCGAGCGCGTCGGGTACCGCTTCGATCAACGCGCGAACACCTTGCTCAAGCGTCATGTGCTCGAGGGCAGGTGCCGCAGCTTCCATGATCAGGTGTTCGGCTTGCGTTCCCCGCCATCTCCAGGTTCCCTTCAGCGGTTTGTTGCGGCCCTTCAGCGGCACGAACAGCACATCGAGCCAGTTCAGCGCCGGGCCGAAGGAACGGGCGGACACATGTTCCCCGAGCAGTATCTCGGCAATCCGCGCGGCGGGCTGAGGGGTCCGCGCGCGATCAGGGCCCCACGACAGATCTATTCGCACGCTCGCCTCCATGCCAAATGGCCCGGCGCAATCCTACCGCCGGGTATCGCACGCGTCCTCAAGAGGAGGTCACGTGCGCGTCAGGAAACGCAGCCGCCCCTGGCCAATCGCTGGGCCCAGGCCCGTACTGGGGCGTATCGGAGGGGTCGGGGGTTCAGGAGGGGATTGTCTGGCCGTAATTGGGCCACAGGGCTACAATTTCGCACTTTAATCACGCCCTGCGAGAACGCAGTCAATGAACGCCCACGCCCTGGCTTCCGCCGACACCCTCGACGCCGTCATCGCGGCCCTTCCGGCGGGCCTGCCGGCCGCCGAAAAGGCCCTGCTGGAGCGCTTCACCCGCGGCTTCTTCGCCCGCCTGCCGGAAGACGAACTGGCGGGCCGCCCGGCGCGCGACTGGGCCCAGGTGGCGCAGTCCTTCCTCGGCTTCTGCCGCCAGCGCACGGCTGGCGCGCCCAAGCTGCAGGTCTTCAACCCCAGCCTCGCCGCCGACGGTTTCGACAGCACCCACACCGTGGTGCGCATCGTCAACGACGACATGCCCTTCCTGGTGGATTCGGTGCGGATGGCGCTGGCGCAGTTCGGCGCCTCGCTTCACCAGATCGCGCACCCGGTGTTCAACCTCGCCCGCGACGCCGCCGGCCAGCTGCAGGACGTGGGCCAGGGCCTGCCCGAGTCGCTGATGTACCTCGAGATCGACCGCCAGGCCGACGCCGACACCCTGCAGGCGATCGAAAAGGCCCTGCTGGCCGCGCTGTCCGACGTGCGCGAGGCGGTGACCGACTGGCAGGTGATGCGCGACACGATGGTGCGCATCGCCGACGGCCTCGAGGCCAGCCCGATGCCGGTGGACGCCGCTGGTCGCGCCGAGGCGCAGGCCTTCCTGCGCTGGGCCGCCGACAACCACTTCACCTTCCTCGGCTACCGCGAATACGAAGTCACCGACCGCAAGCTGGCGGCGGTGCAGGGCAGCGGCCTGGGCCTGCTGCGCGGCAAGGACCACCTGGTGCAGCCGCGCCCGGTGGAGGGCCTCGCCGCCGCCGACCTGGCCCCGGGCCAGACCCTCGACGCGCTGATCCTCACCAAGACCAACGCCCGCGCCACCGTGCACCGCCCGGGCTACATGGACTACATCGGCGTGCTGGTGTTCGATGAAAGCGGCCGCGCCGTGCGCGAACACCGCTTCCTCGGCCTCTACACCTCCAGCGCCTACAACCGCCGCCCGTGGGAAATCCCGCTGGTGCGCCAGCGCCACGAGTTCGTGATGGCATCGTCCGACCTCGCGCCGAACAGCCACAGCGGCAAGGCCCTGCGCCACATCCTCGAGACCCTGCCGCGCGACGAGCTGTTCCAGTCCAGCGCCGACGAGCTGCAGCGCACCGCGATGGGCATCCTGGGCCTGCAGGAGCGCGCGCGCACCCGCCTGTTCCTGCGCCGCGACCGCTACGGCCGCTTTTTCTCGGCCCTGGTCTACATCCCGCGCGACCGCTTCAACACCGGCATCCGCCAGCGCATCGAAGCGCTGCTGATGGCCGAGCTGCAGGGCGAGCGCCTCGACCACAGCGTGCAGATCGGCGAGTCGCCGCTGGCGCAGCTGCACCTGGTGATCCGCCCGAAGGCCGGCTGCAAGGTCGCCTTCGAGCAGGACAAGCTCGAGGCCGAACTGGCCCGCATCGTCCGCGACTGGCACGACGAGCTGCGCGAGACCCTGGTCCGCGACCTGGGCGAAGAGCAGGGCTTGCGCCTGTTCCAGCGCTACGGCCGCAGCTTGCCCGCCGGCTACGTCGAGAAGGTCAGCCCGCAGATCGCCGCCGCCGACGTGGTGCAGGCGGCCGAGCTGGCTGGTCCCGACGACCAGCGCGTGTCCTTCTACCGCGTGGGCGAGAAGCTCGGCTTCAAGCTGATCCGCCGCAGCAGCGACATCGCGCTGTCCGACGTGCTGCCGGTGATGGAGAACCTCGGCCTGCGCATCCTCACCGAGCACCCGTACGTCATCGACGTGGACGGCGAGCGCCTGTCCATCCAGGATTTCGAAGTGCAGCCGCTCAACGGCGAGATCGACGTCGACGCCGCCCGCAAGCCCTTCGAGGAAGCCTTCGCCGAGGTCTGGCGCGGCGCGGCCGAGAACGACGGCTTCAACCGCCTGCTGCCCAGCGCCCGCCTCGAGTGGCGCGACATCGCCATGCTGCGCGGCTACACCAAGTACGCGCTGCAGACCGGCGTGCCGTTCTCGCAGCCGTACATGGAAGAGACGCTGCAGCGCTACCCGGTGATCGCGCGACTGCTGTACGAACTGTTCGCCGCCCGCTTCGAGCCGGGCCGCGAACAGCCGCTGGACGCCGCCGGCCAGCAGGCCCTGCACGACCAGATCGCCTGGCTGCTGCCGAAGGAGCGCCGCCAGGCGCTCGACACGATCCCGCAGGAAATCGCCTCGGCGCGCGCGCTGGACCGCGCCGCGCAGATCGACGCCTGCGCCGACGCGCTCGAGATCCTGCTCGACACCGTGGTCTCGAGCATCGACGACGACCGCATCCTGCGCGGCTACATGAGCCTGATCCACGCCACGCTGCGCACCAACTTCTACCAGAAGAAGGGCGGCGCGCACCGCGACTACATCAGCTTCAAGTTCGATCCCGCGCTGGTGCCTGACCTGCCGAAGCCGCGCCCGTACCGGGAAATCTTCGTCTACTCGCCGTTCGTGGAGGGCGTCCACCTGCGCTTTGGCCCGGTGGCCCGCGGCGGCCTGCGCTGGTCCGACCGCCGCGAGGATTTCCGCACGGAAGTGCTGGGCCTGGTGAAGGCGCAGATGGTCAAGAACACCGTCATCGTGCCGGTGGGCTCGAAGGGCGGCTTCGTGGTCAAGCGCCCGCCGGTGGGCGGCGACCGCGACGCGCAGCTGGCCGAAGGCATCGCCTGCTACAAGCGCTTCATCAACGGCCTGCTCGACATCACCGACAACCTGGTGGACGGTGAAGTGGTGCACCCGGTCGACGTGGTGCGCCACGACGGCGACGACCCCTACCTGGTGGTCGCGGCCGACAAGGGCACCGCCACCTTCTCCGACATCGCCAACGGCATCTCGGCCGAGCACGGGTTCTGGCTGGGCGACGCGTTCGCCTCCGGCGGCTCGGTCGGCTACGACCACAAGGGCATGGGCATCACCGCCAAGGGCGCCTGGGAGTCGGTCAAGCGCCACTTCCGCGCGCTGGGCATCGACAGCCAGTCGCAGGACTTCACCTGCGTCGGCATCGGCGACATGTCGGGCGACGTGTTCGGCAACGGCATGCTGCTCTCCAAGCACATCCGCCTGGTGGCGGCCTTCGACCACCGCCACATCTTCCTGGACCCGAACCCGGATTCGGCGCGCAGCTACGTCGAGCGCGAGCGCATGTTCAAGCTGCCGCGCTCGAGCTGGGACGACTACGACCGTTCGCTGATCTCCGAGGGCGGCGGCGTGCACCCGCGCTCGGCCAAGTCGATCGCGATCACGCCGCAGGTGCGCGAGGCGCTGGACCTGCCGGCCGGCACCGAGCAGCTCAGCCCGAACGAGCTGATGAACGCCATCCTCAAGGCGCCGGTGGACCTGCTGTGGAACGGCGGCATCGGCACCTACGTCAAGGCCAGCAGCGAAAGCCACGCCGACGCGGGCGACCGCGCCAACAACGGCCTGCGCGTCAACGGCGGCGAGCTTCGGTGCAAGGCGGTGGGCGAGGGCGGCAACCTGGGCATGACCCAGAAGGGCCGCATCGAGGCGGCCTGGGCCGGCGTGCTGGTCAACACCGACTTCATCGACAACTCGGCCGGCGTGGACACCTCCGACCACGAGGTCAACATCAAGATCCTGCTCTCGGCCCCGGTGCTTCGCGGCGAGCTGAGCCAGGAGCAGCGCAACGCCCTGCTGGCCAGCATGACCGACGAGGTCGGCGAGCTGGTGCTCAACGACAACTACCGCCAGAACCAGGCCATCAGCCTGATGGAGCGGATGAGCGCGGCGCGCCTGGGCTCGTTCGGCCACTTCATCCGCACGCTCGAGGGCGAGGGCCTGCTGGACCGCGCCATCGAGTTCCTGCCCAGCGACGCCGAGCTCAATGACCGCAAGGCCCGCGGCCAGGGCCTCACCCGCCCCGAGCTGTCGGTGCTGCTGAGCTACGACAAGATCGTCGTGTTCAACCAGATGCTCGAGTCGGACGTGCCGGAAGACCCCTACCTCTCGAAGGAGCTGGTGCGCTACTTCCCCAACGCCCTGCAGGAAAAGTACGCGCAGGACATGGAGAACCACCGCCTGCGCCGCGAGATCATCGCCACCGCGGTCACCAACTCCACCGTCAACCGCATGGGCTCGACCTTCATCCTGCGCATGCAGGAGGACACCGGCGAGAGCCCGGCGCAGATCGCCAAGGCCTTCACCATCAGCCGCGAAGTGCTGGAGGCGCGCGAGCTGTGGGCGCGCATCGACGCGCTCGACCTGAAGGTGCCCGAGGCCGCGCAGCTCGACGCCCTCACCAGCATCTGGCACCTGCAGCGCAACATGACCCGCTGGCTGCTAAACCGCCCGGGCGAGAACCTCAATATCGCCGAGAAGGTCGAGCGCTACGCCGGCGGCGTGGCGGCGCTGCGCGGCTCGCTGGCCGGCCTGCTGCCGGCCGAGGCCCGCGCCGAGCTGCTGGCCGACGTTGCCCATTGGCAGCAGCTGGGCTTCCCGGAAGACCTGGCCCAGGCCTTCGCCAGCCTGCCGTTCCTGGCCTACGCGCTGGACATCGTCGAAGTGGCGATCGAGCGCGGCCTGCCGGTGGTGGACGTGGCCGCGGCCTACTTCAACCTCTCCGACGCGCTGCACACCAAGTGGCTGATGGACAGCGTGGAAGCGCTGCCGGTCGAGGGCCGCTGGCACGCGCAGGCCCGCGGCGTGCTGCGCGACGAGCTGCAGTCGCAGCAGCGTTCGCTGGTGGCGCAGGTGCTCGGCGCGGCCGGCGCCGGCGGTTCGCCGCAGGCCCTGGTCGAGGCCTGGCTGGCCCGCGACGATGCCACGCTGAAGTACACCATGGCCATGTTCGCCGACATGCGGAACTTGCGCGGCCTCGACTACCCGACGCTGTCGGTGGCCGTGCGCCGCCTGGCCCAGGTCGTCGCCGCCGGCGCCCGCTGACGCCGGCGCCCCTTTGTAGGAGGGCCTTCAGGCCCGAAGCTTTTCGCCGAAAAGCTTCGGGCCTGAAGGCCCTCCTACATTTCGCCCCTCCAACCGTCACGGGACATGCCGTAAGCTTCGGACATGCCCTTGCCCGCCCATCCGCGCATCGCCTTCCTGGCCAGCCCTTCGCCGGAAGCCCAGGCCGCCCTGGCCAAGCTCACCGCCGCGCACGGCCAGTCCGCGCCCGGCGAGGCCGACGTCATCTGCGCCCTAGGCGGCGACGGCTTCATGCTGCAGACCCTGCACCGGCACGGCCCGCTGGGCCTCCCCGTTTACGGCATGAAGCTCGGCACCGTCGGCTTCCTGATGAACCAGCACCGGCCCGAGAGCCTGGTCGAGCGCCTGCACGCGGCCGAGGCCACCGTGCTGCACCCGCTGGAGATGCGCGCCACCACCGAATCCGGCGCCACCGTGAATTCGCTGGCTTACAACGAGGTGTCGCTGCTGCGCCAGACGCGCCAGGCCGCGCACCTGCGCGTGCACCTCAACGGCCAGGTGCGGCTGGAGGAGCTGGTCTGCGACGGCGCGCTGGTCGCCACCCCCGCGGGCAGCACCGCCTACAACTTCTCGGCGCACGGCCCGATCCTGCCGCTGGGCTCGCAGGTGATCGCGCTGACGCCGATCGCCGCGTTCCGTCCGCGGCGCTGGCGCGGCGCGCTGCTGCGGGCCGACACCGAGGTGCGGCTGGAGGTGCTGGACGGCTACAAGCGTCCCGTCAGCGCCACCGCCGATTCGCACGAAGTGCGCGACGTGGCCGAGGTCAGCATCCGCGAATCGCGCCAGCACCAGGTCACGCTGCTGTTCGACCGCGAGCACAACCTGGAAGAGCGCATCCTCAACGAACAGTTCCTGACCTGAGCGATGAGCCCCCTGTCCGCGCCGCCCGCCCGCCCCGCCGACCGCCTGGTCGTGGCCATCACCGCGCGGGCGCTGTTCGACCTCGAGGACAGCCACGCGCTGTTCCAGGCCAGCGGGCTCGAGGCCTACGCCGAGTTCCAGCGCAGTCGCGAGAAAGACGTGCTGGCGCCGGGCATCGCCTTCCCGCTGGTGCAGAAGCTGCTCGCGCTCAACGCCGGCGCGCCGCCCGAAGCGCCGCGGGTCGAAGTGGTGCTGCTCTCGCGCAATTCCTCCGACACCGGCCTGCGCATCTTCAATTCGATCCGGCACTACGGCCTCGGCATCGTCCGCGCCGTGTTCACCAGCGGCGCCGAGACCTGGCCCTACATCAAGCCCTTCGGCGCCCAGCTGTTCCTGTCGGCCAACCCTGCCTCGGTGCGCAGCGCGCTCGAGCACGGCTTCGCCGCCGCCACCATCCTGCCGGCCAAGGCCTACGAGCCCGCCCACCCGCAGCTGCGCATCGCCTTCGACGGCGACGCGGTGATCTTCGGCGACGAGTCCGAGCGCGTGTCGCAGACCGAGGGCCTCGCGGCCTTCCACGACAACGAATCCACTCGCGTGAACGAGCCACTTTCCGGCGGCCCCTTCCGCGGCTTCCTCGCCGCCCTGCACGAACTGCAGCTGGCCTTCCCGCCGGGCGAGGACTCGCCGATCCGCACCGCGCTGGTCACCGCCCGCTCGGCTCCGGCCCACGAGCGCGTGATCCTGACCTTGCGCGAGTGGGGCGTGCGCCTGGACGAAGCGATGTTCCTCGGCGGCCGCAACAAGGGCCCGTTCCTGCAGGCTTTCGGCGCCGACATCTTCTTCGACGATTCGCGCCACAACATCGAGAACGCCAGCCAGCACGTGGCCACCGGGCATGTGCCGTTCGGCGTCACCAACGAGCCTTAGCCTTGGCCAGCGCCAACATGAGGACCCCTGATCAGGCCACGCTCCATGACTTTGATCGCATCCTGACGAAGGTGGGCGAGCGACTCACTGAAGTCCAGCGCGAAATGCTGCGAACCCACATGAACGCTCCCGGGATGTCCATGACGGCGAGGGAAATGTCTTTGGTGATGGGTTGGCGCGATCGCGCCTCCAATGTTTACGGTCGTGTCGGGTCGCTGATTCGTGAGTACCTTGACGTCGCACCCAATGCGCAGGGAATTACCTGTTTTTGCACCTTCGGGGTGGATGAATCCACGGGCGAAATCACCTGGGTTCTGCGTCCGACATTCGCCGCGGCGCTTGCCAGGTGGAGCCGGTCGCCATGAAGGGAATCAGCCACATCACGTTCATCGTCCGCGACTTGGAGCGGATGGCGACATTTCTCTGCGAGGGACTTGGCGCGCGCGAGGTCTATGACAGCGCCGGCCGTGAGTTCTCGCTGTCGCGGGAAAAGTTTTTCCTGCTTGGCGGTACCTGGCTGGCGGCGATGGAAGGCGAGCCGCCGGCAGACCGTTCCTACCAGCACGTCGCCTTCGAAGTGGATGAGGCCGATCTTCCGGTGTACCAGGCCCGGCTGGAGGCGCTGGGCATCGACATCCGCCCGCCGCGGCCGCGCGTGGAGGGCGAGGGCCAGTCGCTCTATGTCCACGATTTCGACAACCATCTTTTCGAGCTGCACACCGGAACGCTGGCGCAGCGGCTTGCGCGCTACGGCGCCGCCGCGGCGACCGACTGACGCCTTAGCGCATAAAGCAGCCAGGCTAGGGCTGCCACCGCCGCACCGGCCAGGAACGCCAGCTCGCCGCCGCTGCGCTCCCACGCCACCGCCGCCAGCCCGGCGCCCAGCACGCCGCCGACGCCCTGGCTGAAGCCGAAGAACAGGCTCTGGCCGGCGCCGGCGCGGCGGCCGGGGAAGAAGTCGGCCATCAGGCGCATGCAGCAGGCGTAGAAGGTGGCGAAGCTGAGCGCGTGAGTGGCCTGGGCCAGCGCCATGATGGGCAGGGATTCGGCGTACAGCGCGGTCACGATCCAGCGCAGCACGGTCACGGCCAGGCACACCATCAGCAAACGGCTGGCGCCGAAGCGGGCGATCAGCTTCGGCGCTTTCCAGAACATGGCGATTTCGATCAGCACGCCAAGCGCCCACAGCCCACCCACCGTCGCGCCGCTGTGTCCGGCCGCCTGCAGGTGCAGGGTGTAGAACACATAGAAGGGCCCGAAGCTGGCCTGCATCAGCAGCGCCACCAGCAGGAAGCGGCGCACGCCGGGGCGCTTCCACAAATGGCCGGCGTCGGCGGCGGTGGGCGCGTGCTCGACCTGGCGGTCGTGGCGATGGGGCCAGGCCGCGGCCAGCAGCAGCACGAACAGCGGCAGCGTCACCCACGCGAAATGCTCGGCGCCGACGCGATCAAGCAGCGCACCGTAAGTGCCGG
Organism: Arenimonas metalli CF5-1; assembly: GCF_000747155.1. Lineage (GTDB taxonomy): Bacteria > Pseudomonadota > Gammaproteobacteria > Xanthomonadales > Xanthomonadaceae > Arenimonas > Arenimonas metalli. Next base: position 76,319 of record NZ_AVCK01000012.1, read on the forward strand.
CCACGATCAGGAAGCCGATCGAGCCCCACACGCGCAGCCGGCCGTAAAGGTCGGCGCGCGGGCCGAGTGCGGTGAGCGTCATGGCTTCGAACTGCGGCATCACCGCGTTGTAGAACAGGCCGAAGACGGCCATCACCGCCAGCAGCGCCCAAGCGCTGCCGGTGAACAGGAAGGCGCTGAAGCAGAGCAGGGTGAGCCCGCAGCCGGCCACGAACCAGTTCCCCGGTTTGTCGCTGCGTGAAGTCAGCGCGGCCCACGCCGGCGGCGCCACGATACGCGTGCCGTACCACAGCCCGAGCATGCCGCCGACCACGTAGCCGCCATGTCCCAGCGCGTCCACCCATCGCCCCACGTAGGGCGTGTAGGCCCCCAGCGCGGCGTAGTAGCAGAAATAGAAGATCGAGAACCGACGAAGACTCGCGTCCATGCAGGGCGGCGCCAGGAAAGAAAACGGCCGGACCCTCGGGCCCGGCCGTCATCATCGCCGCTTTCGCGCAGGCGCGGAACTAGCGGATGCTGGTTTCCCGGCCCGCCGTGCCGCGACCCGGTGCCGCCGCGTCCCGCGGGCGGACGGCGCGCGGGGTGGGCGTGGCGCCCGCGCCGCGCACGGCCAGTTCGCGGGTTTCCAGCGTGCCCATCCGGGCCTGGTCCTTGAGCTCGACGAAGCGCAGCTCGTAGGGCGCCCCGAACCCGCTGGGCACGTTGCCGCGGCCGAAGGCCAGCGACAGCTGGCGTGCGCCCGGCTCGAACCAGTTCGCCGCGTGGGCCTGCGCCACCGGCCGCGCGACGCCGTCGGCGCCGGTCGCGAACAGCGTGCCGCGCAGCTCGTAGCGACCCGCCGCGGCTACCTGTACCGGCAGCTCGAAGCGCACCGCCGCCGCGTCGAAGCGATAGCCGCCGCCCAGGCGTGCCGTCGGCCGCGTCACTTCCACCGCGGTGCGGGCATCGCGCTGGATGCTGGCGCCCTGGTCGAAGCTGGCGGACGAGAGGTGTACCTCCCACAGGCCGGGCGTGGTGCCGGCCTCGTCGGGCACCTGGATCTGCGCCTTGCCGTTGCGGAAGGCGAGGTCGTAGCTGCGTCCCGACGGCGAGATGAGCGAGCCGCCTACTTCGCCACCGGCCATTTTCGACGTGCCGTTCGCCAGGTCGGCCGATACCTCGAGGGTGTCGCCCGCCAGCACACTGCGACGACCAGCCTGGGCCTTGAGCACGTACTCGCTGTTGGGCTCGAACACGTGCACGAGGTAGCGGCCCTTGGCCTCGGCCAGCTGCACCTGGAAGCGGCCCTTGCCCTGCTCGGGGGCGAGCTGGACGATGGCGGAGCCGTCCGGCACCTCCATGCCCGCGGCCTTGAGCTGGGCGGCATTGGCGCGGCGCGCGAACGTCTCCGGCTCGGCGATGGCCTTGCCGTTGCGCAGCATGCGCAGCTGGCCCGGCTCCACCGCGTCGCTACCGGCGGCGGGGCTGACGCGGATGAGCGCGCCCGGGGCGGTCGTGTCGATGCTCAGGCCGGCCTGCATTTCGCTGGCTTCCGCGAGGGCCCAGTACTCGCGGCTCTCGGCCACGAAGGGCGCGGGCGCCTCGAGCTCGGCCCACGGGTCCAGCGCCCAGGCGAAGGCCACCGGCTTGCGCTCGAACTCACCGGCCGGCGCGGGCGCCGACACGAGGCGCGACGGCGCCTGGTCGCGGCTGCCCGGCGGCAGCAGGTTCGCGGCCTGGGCCGACAGGGAAAGGGACATCAGGCAAAACAACAGGGTCTTCTTCATGGCTCAGGACCTCATGTCGCTGCGCAGGATGGTGTCGAGGCCAAAGCACGCGCGGCGGCTCTGGTTGTGCGACAGCGGCTCGGACCCGGCCATGCGGCTCTTGTCCTGGAACCACACGTAGCCCGCTGCCGACTGGCTGGAGCAATTGAGGAAACCGTCGGAGCAGGAGTTCAGCCAGTTCTGCGTGGTCTCCAGGCCCACGTTCTCGGCGTAGCCGCCGCAGTAGCTGTCGCCATCCCAGATCGCCGAGTCCACGTCCGTGCCCACCACGCTGCGGAAGGTCTTGGGCAGGGCGGGGCGGCCGGCGGTGCCCAGCAGCCAGTTGGCGTTGTAGCTCGCCATCCAGCTGGTCTGCTGCATGCGCACGGCGTCGTTCTTGTAGCCCAGCAGCCAGCCCAGCGCGCTCTCGAACACATTGCCGGCGATCACCGCATCGGCCAGCGGCGTGCCGGCGGAAGAGGGCGCCAGCGCGTTCACGCGCACGGTCTTGGCGATGATGTTCGGGTAGCGGCTGTCCCAGGTCGGGTTCGACAGGATCCAGCGCATCACGTTGCCGCCGTTGCTGTGCGTGATCACGATCAGGCGGGTGATGCCGCGGTTGTTGATGAAGGTGGTCAGCTGGCCGGCCAGGCAACCCGCGGCCGCGCTGTCCCACATGTACTTCTCGAAGTCGCAGTTGATGACGACGTAGTTGTTCGGATCGACCAGCCCGCCGCGCACGTTGTTGATGAAGGGCGACTGCCAGTAGTCAGCGGCGGCGTTGGTCTGCTTGCCGGTGCCGTGGACGAAGGCGACGCCGGTATTGGCCTCGCACAGGCTTGAAGCGGCCGCCAAAGCAGCCAAGAGTAGATAGCGCACGATCCCTCCCCAGGAACTCGATGCGAAACGCGATTCCCCCTTCCCTGGGTGGCCACGTCCGGTTGAACCGGCGCTCCCCTGCGCCGGCGTATGGACACCGACCATGCCCGCCGCAAAACGTGAAGGTCAACACATTTCGATGCTGCAACGCGTCAGTACGCCCCGCATCCTGTGGGAGGGACTTCAGTCCCGAAGCTTCTGATCGAGCCGGGATCGATCATCGCGAAAGTCCGCCGCACACGAGGCCCCTTTCCCGGGGACGCCGTGAACCCGTCCATGGGGGCTTATCGAAAACGTCCATGTTTTCGATACCCCGGGAAAGGGGCCTCGCGTGCGGCGGACTGCGGACTAGCCGGGCCGGGATGTCGATCCGAATACATCATCGCTTCGCGCCGGCGGGTATCGGGAAAAAGTCTCGTGACGACCGTTTAAGGAAAGTGCTTTTATGGCCGCGTGGTCGAGTTGGCAGCTGTTGTGCGGTGACCGCCTTCGACCCGAAGCGGAAAACTGGGTGCCCATCAAGCGCAGCCAGAGACGCGCTGAGCGCGGAAGGAGAGCAGGAGTGGTGTCCGGGCTTGCCCGGTTTGTTTGCCGGGCAAACTCTGCCTAAACTCCAAAACAACTGTCGGGTCATTGGCTACGAGCACGCAGTGCCACTGGATGAATAACCGGACCTTAGCGTCCGTACATAGGGTTGTCAGGCCGCGCGATACGTTTTTGGGGATCCATGGACAGAGCACAACTCACTCGACGGCTTCTGGTCGCATCCATTCTGTACGTCATCGGCTTCTATTTTATCGGTAGCGCGATAAAGCCGGGATATTCACAGATATCCAACTTCGTGAGCGAATACAACGCAACGGGGACTGCCTGGGCAAGAACACTCACTTACGCAGGCTTCGTTGCCACTTCCGCTCTCTTGTCGGCTTACCTGGTCTCCGCCTCGGCCATCGTTCAAGTGTCTGGCATCAGCCGTTTGGGCTTCTGGCTGTTGTGGTCACTTCCTGCGTCATTCTTTCTTGCTCTATTTGCTCCTTGCGATGCTGGTTGTCCGATAGAGGGTTCAACCAGCCAAAGCATGCATAACTTGTACGCTATCGTGACTTATTTCGGCATGGGTATCGGCATTGCTTTTGTCTCCCTAGCCCCGAAATTCAGCGCGTTCGCGTTCCGACGGGTCTTTATGCTTTTGGTCGGTATCGCCTTTCCAGTCGTGTTTTTGATGATGTTCCAGCCGGATCTCGCGCCATGGCGAGGCCTGCTACAGCGCTCGCTGGATGTTGCTTTGGCGGTCTCCCTGATCCTGATGACCTGGACACTCGTCCCGTCCGACCATCACGCGCGCAAGGCGGCGGCCTAGCCTTTCGTCCAAGCCGATGCCACTCAGTGGCACCGCACTGCGCAGGGGTCATCTGGTGTGAGGAGGGTGTCCGCTTCTGGCCTATTCCGTTGAAAAACTCGCTTTCTGGCGGGCGGCTGGGTCCGGCGGTTCGGCCGGATCGATGATTATTTGACCAAGGGCGACGGGAAAATGGGCGCGCAAGCGCCCTTTGTCCTCAAAGGGTCGTTGCCATTGCCGCTTCGGGGCTTTTCGGCATCAACCACGCTGCCATTCTTCGTAAATTCTGTGCGGTTGCCGCCAATAGGAACTCATCTCGGGCACTTTTCAGGCCGCGTAGCCGCAACCTGTCTAATCGCAAAATGCGTTTGAGGTGCGCGAACAGCATCTCGACCTTCTTCCGATGTCGCCGTGACTGGGCATATCTCTTCGTCGTCGACAACTGGCGCGCCACGTCCCGTGCGGCCTCGTTCACCTGGCGGGCGATCCTTCGATGCGTCGTGTTGGGGCAGCACCGCGGTTTCAGCTCGCAGCCTGCGCAGTCGTGAAGGTTGCTGCGATAGATCAGCGTGTTGTCGGCGGTTGGCTTGCCGCTCGATAGCAGTGGCTTGCCCTGGGGGCAGCGGTACTCGTTCGCGTCCGCGTCCCAGCGGAAGTCGGACCGCCCGAGCGACCCATCCTTTCGCTCGGCTTTGTCCCAGACCGGCACGTGGGGCTCGATGCCCTTCTCATCCACCATCCAGCCCAGCATTTCCGAAGTGCCGTAGGCGGTGTCGCCGATGAGCCGGGTCGGCTTGAGATCGAAGCGCTGCTCGACCCGATCGACCATGGTCCGTGTTGCTTCGACCTCGTCGGTCTTATACGCAGGCGTGGCCTCCACATCGACGATGACACCCGCCTTTACATCGATCAGGTAGTTGGTCGAATAGGCGTAGAAGGCCGGGCCGCCGGGCGCGGCGGTCCACTGCGCCGCCGGGTCGGTCAGCGACACATTCTTGGGTGGGGTACGCGGCGCCTCGGCGTCGTCCAGCGCCTGCAGATACTCGCGGATCGGGCGCGTGAGCGGCATCTCCCGGTCCCAGGCGGCGTCAACACCCGGCACGCCCTTCTGTCGGTTGGCATCTGCCTTGATGACGCTGGCGTCGATCGCGAAGCCCTCGCCGCCGACCAGGCCTTCAGCCAGGCAGCGCTCAAGCACCTTCTCGAACACGAAGCGCAGGGTGTCGTTGTCCCGGAAGCGGCCGTGGCGGTTCTTGGAGAACGTCGAGTGATCCGGCACGGCATCTTCCAGGCCGAGCCGGCAGAACCAGCGGTACGCCAGGTTCAAGTGGACCTCTTCGCACAGCCGCCGCTCCGAGCGGATGCCAAAGCAGTAGCCGACGATCAGCATTCGGATCAGCAGGGCCGGATCAATCGACGGGCGGCCGGTGTGGCTGTAGTGCGGGGCCAGATGCTGGTGCAGCTCACCCAGGTCCAGGAAGCGGTCGATGCCGCGGAGCATGTGGCTGGCCGGGACGTGGTCTTCGAGGTTGAAGGCGTAGAACAGGGGCGCTTGCCCGGCTTCCTGACGTCCCATCATCGCTGCGATTTCCGCTGGATCGATGGGAAGTTAGTGGACCAGCTTCAGCCGGTCGATTCAACCGAGTTTTTCAACGGAATAGGCCGGAAGCGGACTTCGAGATTTTCATTGATGTCGCGTTGCTGGGCGGGCCCCTTGGGGCCAGCTGTCGTGGCTTAGAACTCGAGGTCGAGGGAGGCGCAGAGGTAGTCGACAAGCGGGGCCACGCCGGTGAAGCCGGAGACGATGGCCTGGCGCAGGCGCGGGCCCAGCACGGTTTCGTCTTCGAGTGCCTCGCCCGCGGTGAAGTCCTTGCGCTTGATGTCCTCGATCAGCGGATGGTCGGCGGGAAACCCGCGCGGCGGGCGGGTCAGGGCGTCGCCCCACATCGTGAAGCGGCGCTTGAAGGCGGGTTTCTGCACCACGGCCTGCCAGCCGGCGGGGTTGTCGACCAGGAAGTTGCGGATCTTTCGCTGCACGTCGGGCTCGGGGTGCCAGATGCCGCCGCCGAGGAAGCAGCCGCCGGGCTGGATGTGCAGGTAGAACGAAGGCGCCGCCACCTGCTTGCTGCGGGCGTGGAAGAAACGCGCGCCGCCCCAGGTCTTGTAGGGCGTCTTGTCGTTCGAGAACCGGGTGTCACGGTGGATGCGGAACAGCGAGCCGCCGTTGCCGCGCGGGTCGGCGCGGTAGTGGGGGCTGATCGTGAGCAGGTCCGGCGCGAGGTCGGTGATCAGCGCCTGGAAGGGCTGCTTCAGGTGCGTCTCGTAGTCGGTGCGGTGGTCGTTGAACCACTCGCGGCTGTTGTTGCGCGCCAGCGCGCGCAGGAACTTGAAGGTCTTGTCGCTGAAGTAGGTGCTCATGCCAGCTCGCGTTCCAGGGCTTGCCCCCAGGCCTGCAGGGCGTCGAGCCAGGCCTGCTTGGGGCCGGGCTCCGTGGTGGCGCGCAGTGTCTCGATTTCGGCGTAATAACTCGTGAAATCGTATTCCGACAGCCCGCTCGGGCCGCCCAGGCGGGTACGGCGGTAGGCGTTCCAGCGGTCGCGGCCGGCGGCGTCGAGGGTATCGGGCCAGTTGCGGGCCTGGTAGCGGAACAGCAGTTCGGCGTAGCGCGGGTCGTCGAAGCGCGGGCCCAGGTCGGGCAGCTCGGAAGGCGAGGCGCTGCGCACGCGTGGGAACAGGCGCTTGTCGGCGTCGCTGGGGAAGCCGTCGTAGAGCGCGGCATCCGCATCCGCGGGCTCGCGCGCGGTTTCGATGGCGAACACGCGGCGCACTTTCTCGGCCAGGCCGGGCGCGGCGCGCAGGCGTTCGGCGCGGGCCAGGCACGCGTCGCGGTCGATGCCGAGCCGCTCGAAATCCGCCGCGCGCAGGTGCTCCAGCGGCAGCAGGATCGGGCACTTGTTGGTGTGCACTTCCTTCAGGGGAATGCGGCGCTCGCCCTCGGGCAGGTCGGCGGCCGGCGTGTACAGGCGGTCGGCGATCTCGTCCGGTTCCAGCGCCAGCAGCGCGTCGGGCTCCTCGTCCAGTCCGCACACCAGGAGGCGCGACTCGATCTTCGGGTGCCGCGCGATCGGCGCCACCAGCGCGGCGCAATGCCGGCTGGCCGGGTAGCGCGAGGAAATGTGCAGCAGCGGCGTCAGGTTCGCCACGTCCATCAGCGCGGCCACCTTGCGCTTGTCGCGCAGGGCAAAGGCGTAGTCCCAGAGCTTGGGCTGGGCCGCCTTGAACTTGCGGGCCAGGCCGATCAGCGCGCGCACGTCGCTCAGCGCCTCGTGGGCATCGCCCTCGCGCACGCCGTTGGCGGCGGCGAGGTGCTCGAGCTTGAAGCTGGGCGCGCCGTCTTCGCGCAGGGGCCATTCCAGGCCCTCCGGGCGGAGCGCCTCGGCCAGGCGCAGCACGTCCAGCAGGTCCCAGCGCGAATTGCCGTTGCGCCACTCGCGCTCGTAGGCGTCGTGGAAGTTGCGGTACAGCCCGAAGCGCACGAACTCGTCGTCGAAGCGGATCGAGTTGTAGCCCACCGCGCAGGTCTGCGGCTGCATGAATTCGTCGGCCAGGCGCGCCATGAACGCGGCCTCGGGCAGCCCGTCGGCCTTGGCCTGCTGGGGCGTGATGCCGGTGATCATCGTCGCGCCCGGCGAGGGCAGCAGGTCGTCGGCCGGCTGGCAGAACAGGCTGATCGGCTCGCCAATCGGATTGAGCTCGTGGTCGGTGCGGATCGCCGCGAACTGGGCGATGCGCGTCCGCCGCGGGTCGCGGCCGAAGGTCTCGAGGTCGTACCAGAGGAAGCTGGCGGCCATCAGAGCGGCGCCAGCCTCTCGCGCACCAGCGCATCGGTGGCGTCGAAATCCACTTCGTCCAGCGAGGCCCGGCCCCGCGTGGCCTCGATCAGGATCTGTCGCTGCACCTTGCCGCGCTCGAACGCGGTGGCGTAGGGAATCGTCGTGAAGCTCACCATCGAATAGCGCGGCATGAACCGGCCCGGATGCCGTTCGGCCAGCTTCACTTCCAGCTGCCGCTGCAGCAGGTAGTCGGCGTCATCGACGCGGTCGCGCATCTCGACGTAGTTCTCCAGCGCCATCGCCTGGATCGCATCGGCGTTGGGCCGGCGCTCGGCCTCGAAGCCAGCGAACGCCGTCTCGAAGTCGGCCGACGAGGCGATATGCCGGTCCAGCGCGATGCAGTCCTCGAACGCGCAGTTCATGCCCTGGCCGTGGAAGGGCACCATCGCGTGCGCCGCATCACCCAGCAGCACGGCGCGGCCGTCCAGGTGCCAGCGCTGCAAGCTAAGCGTGCCCAGGCCGCTGACCGGGTTGTCGGTCCAGTCGGCGTCGAACTCGGGCAGAAGCGGCAGCGCATCGGCGAAGTCGCGGGCGAAGAAGTCTCGCGCGGCCGCCAGGTCGGGCAGGGTGGCGAAGCTCGGCTCGCCCTGCATCGGCAGGAACAGCGTCACCGTGAAGGTCTTCTCGGTATTGGGCAGCGCGATGCACATGTAGCCGCCGCGCGGCCAGATGTGCAGCGCGTTCGGCTCGATGCGGAAGCCACCGTCGGCCGCCGGCGGGATCTCCAGCTCCTTGTAGCCGTGGCCGAGCGGCTCGAAGCGCTCGCCCAGCGCCAGCCGCGGCCGCAGCGCCTCGCGCACGCCCGAGCCGGCGCCGTCGCAGCCCAGCAGCGCCTCGAAGTCGAGCTCGCGCGCGGTGCGGTCGTGGTCGTTGACGAAGCGCGCGCGCCGCGCGTCGAAGTCCACGCCGTCGAGCCGGTGGCTGAAGTGGATCTTCGCGCCCGCCGCTTCGGCGGCATCCAGCAGCGCGATGTTGAGCCGGCCGCGGTGCACCGACCAGATCACCTCGCTGTCGTCGCGGCCGTAGCGCTGCAGCTGCTCGCCGCCGCCCAGCGGGTGCACCATGCGGCCGCGCATCATCACCGCCTGCGCCATCACCACGTCCTGCAGCCCGGCCTGGCGCAGCGCATCGAGGCCGCGCTCGGCCAGCGCGAGGTTGATCGAGCGCCCGCCCTCGTAGCCCTTGCGGCGCGGGTCGGGGCGTTTCTCGAACACTTCGACGGCCCAGCCGCGGCGGGCGAGCAGGGTGGCGAGCAGGGCGCCGGCCAGTCCGGCGCCGGCGATCGTGATCGGGTGTTGCGGCTTGGGTTGCACGGGCAATTCGTCCGGAAAGTTCAGGCGGTCGGGGCGTCGGCGACGACGCGGTTGCGGCCGCCGCGCTTGGCTTCGTAAAGGGCGCGGTCGGCGCGGTCGAGCGCGGCGGTGATGCTGCCTTCGCCGCGGCGCCAGGCGGCCAGGCCGATGCTGATGGTCACCGGCACGCCCTGGAAATCGGCGGCGGCCACCGCGGCGCGCAGGCGCTCGGCGATGGCCCGCGCGGCCTCGGGGTCCTGGTCGGCCAGCAGCACCGAGAACTCCTCGCCGCCGTAGCGGAACAGCGGCATGTCGGCGTCCAGCACCCGGCCCAGCTCGGCCGCGACCAAGGTGATGATGCGGTCGCCGGCGAGGTGGCCGTGGCGGTCGTTGATGGCCTTGAAATGGTCGATGTCGATCAGCAGGAACACGCAGCCGGCGGCCGGGGTGCGGCCGCTGGCCAGCTGCTCCACGGCTTCGTTGAAGGTGCGCCGGTTCAGGCAATTGCTCAGCGCGTCGTGGTCGGAGTGGTAGCGCAGCATCACCGCCGCGCGCTCCTGCAGCAGCGCGTAGGTGAACATGAAGCACACCAGCAGCCCGTAGCCGCTCGAGAAACGCACCACGTCGATGGCCGGCACCAGCGGCGCCAGCATCGCCGAGGCGTAGGCGCCGAAGGCGATCATGCCGGCCAGCGCCACCCGCGACGAGACCAGGAACACCAGCACCGGCGGGAAGATGTAGGCCCAGTGCTGCATCGGCCGGTCGTGGTGGAGGCCGAACACCATCACGCCCACCAGCAGCGCCGCGATGCTGACGAAGAACACCGTGCCGCCGTGGTGCTTGGGAAGCGCCAGCAGCGCCGCGATGCAGCCGCCAGCGACCGCCAGCGAGATCCACGCCAGCTGCGCGGTATCGGCCAGCCCAAGACGCGTGTTGATCACGCCCAGCACGATCATCAGCGCGAAGATCAGCACCGACAGCACCATCGCCACCCGCCAGCGCATCAGCTCGCGCAGCAGGGTGAACGAGTCGCGGCGCAGGTGGGGCACGGTCAGCCGCCGTCGCGCCAGCTTTCCACCGCGTCCACGAAGCGGTGCAGGTCGGTGAACCGGTTGTACAGCGGTACCGGCGAGATGCGGATCACGTCGGGCTCGCGCCAGTCGCCGACGATGCCGCGGGCTTCCAGGAATTCGAACAGCGCGCGGCCGCGCTCGCGCCCGCCCTGCACCCGCAGCGAGAGCTGGCAGCCGCGGCGCGCCGGGTCGGCGGGCGTCACTACGTCCAGCACGTTGGCCACGCGCGATTGGATCAGCGCCTCGAGGTGGCCGGTCAGCTTCTCGGACTTCGCGCGCAGGCGGTCCATGCCGGCCTCGGCGAACAGATCGAGCGACACGCGCAGCGGCGCCAGCGCAAGGATCGGCGGGTTGCTCAGCTGCCAGCCCTCGGCGCCCGGCGTGGGCCGGAACTCGGGGCCCATCTTGAAGCGCGTGGCCTGGTCGTGGCCCCACCAGCCGGCGAAGCGCGGCCGGTCGGTCACCGCGTGGCGTTCATGCACGAACGCACCCGCCACCGCGCCCGGCCCGGAGTTGCAGTACTTGTAGTGGCACCACGCGGCGAAATCGACGCCGCTGTCGTGCAGGGCCAGCTTCAGGTTGCCGGCGCCGTGCGCCAGGTCGAAGCCCACCACGCAGCCGCGCGCGTGCGCCAGCTCGGTGATGCGCTTGAGGTCGAAGGCCTGGCCGGTGCGGTACTGCACGCCCGGCCACAGCACCAGCGCGATGCGATGGCCGTGTTCGGCCAGCGTGCGCTCGATCGCCTCCATCGAGATCGTGCCGCCCGGTTCGTCGGCGGCCAGCTCGATCAGGTCGGTGGCCGGGTCGAAGCCGTGGAAGCGGATTTGCGATTCGACGCCGTAGCGGTCGGACGGAAACGCGCCGGCCTCGATCAGGATCGCCGGCCGCTCGCGCGTCGGCCGGTAGAAACTCACCATCAGGAAATGCAGGTTGGCGGTCAGCGAATTCATCGCCACCACTTCCGAGGGCAGGGCGCCGACCAGCGCCGCGAGCCCTTCGCGGACTTCGGCGTGGTAGGGCATCCACGGATGCTTGCCGCGGAAATGCGCCTCGACGCCGAGCGCCGCCCAGTCGTCGAGTTCCTGCACCAGCGCCGCGCGCACCGCGCGCGGCTGCAGGCCCAGCGAGTTGCCGCAGAAATACGCCTGGTCCACGCCCTCGTGCTGCGGGATATGGAAGCGCGAACGGAATTCGCGCAGCGGATCGGCGGCGTCCAGCGCCTGCGCGGCGGCCATGTCCATGCTCATTCGAACCTCGACAGCGGCAGGCCCAGCCATTCCAGCGCGGTGCCGTGGTAGAGCCGCGCCTCGTCGGCCTCGCCCAGGCCCAGCGCGGCGATGCCGGCGCCCGGCACCTGCTCGCCCAGCGGGAACGGATAGTCGGTACCCAGCATCACCCGCGGCACGCCCACGGTGTCGAGCAGGTAGCGCAGCGCGCGGTTGTCGGCCACCCACGAATCGAAATAGAGCTTGGGCAGGTAGCTGCGCGGGTTGTGCGGGTTGTCGGTGGCCACCAGGTCCGGGCGCATGTTGAAGCCGTGCTCGATGCGGCCGATGGTGTAGGGGAAGCTGCCGCCGCCGTGGGCCAGGCAGACCTTCAGGCGCGGGAAGCGCTCGAGCACGCCGCCGAAGATCAGCGCGCAGGCCGCGCGGCTCTGTTCGGCCGGCATGCCCACCAGCCAGGGCATCCAGTACTTGGGCATGGACTCGCTGCCCATCATGTCCCACGGATGCACGAGGATGGCCGCGCCGAGGTCCTGCGCCGCCTCGAAGAAGGGCAGCAACTCGGGCGCGTCCAGGTTCCAGTCGCCGATGTGCGAACCGATCTGCACGCCCTGCAGGCCGAGCTGGTCGACGCAGCGCTCGAGCTCCTGCACCGCCAGGCGTGGCGACTGCAGCGGCACCGTGCCGATGCCGGCGCAGTGGCGGCGATGGTCGCGGCAGGCCTCGGCCATGTGGTCGTTGAGCGCCTGGTGCAGCTCCAGCGCGTGCTGCGGCTTGGCCCAGTAGCTGAACATCACCGGCACCGTGCTCAGCACCTGCACCTGCACGCCGAACTTCGCGTAGTCGGCGATGCGCTCGGCCGGGTCCCAGGTCTTGGACCAGATCTCGCGGAAGAACTTGCCGTCCTTGTAGATGCGCGCGCGCCCGTCCTCGTGGTGGATCACCGGGAAGCGCGGGTCGCCGTACTTCTCGGCCAGGTTCGGCCAGGTGCGGGGCAGGTAGTGGGCGTGGGTGTCGATCTTGAGCATGGCGGCGATTCTATCCCGCCGGGCTCAGCCGCCGAGCCAGCGCGCGAACGCGGCGTAGCTGGGGATGCCCAGGGCCAGGTTGAAAGGGAAGGTCAGGCCCAGCGAGGCCGTGATGCAGCGGCCGGCGTCCGCCTCCGGCAGGGAGGCCCGCACCGAGGCCGGCGCGGCGATGTAGGAGGCGCTGGCCAGCATCGCGCCGAACACCGTGGCGCCCGCCACGCCCAGCCCGATCGCGTGGCCGATGGCCGTGCCGGCCAGGCCGTGCAGCAGCGGCAGCATGGTGGCGAACACCACGAGCCGCCCGACGCCGCGGGTGAGCTGGCGCAGCTGGCTGGCGGCGACCAGGCCCATGTCGAGCATGAACAGCATCAACATGCCCTGGAACAGCTGGAAGTACATCGCGTCCACGGCCTGCACGCCGTCGCGCCCGGCGATGGCGCCGATGGCCAGGCCGCCGATCAGCAACACCGCGGTGCGGCCGGTCAGCACCTCGCGCACCTGGTGCCAGCTGGGCCGGCCGCCGCCGCGGGCCAGGCCGATGCCGAGCAGGATGGCCGGGATCTCCAGCGCCACCACCAGCGCCACCAGCACTGCCGGCGAGGTGTCGCCCGTGCGCTCGACGAACTGCTGGGCGGCGATGAAGGTCACCGCCGACACCGAGCCGTAGTGCGCGGCGATGGCGCCGGCCTGCAGCGCGTCGTCGCGCAGCCAGGTGCGCGCCAGCAGGTAGGCGGTGGCCGCGGTGGCGATGCCGGCGAGGATGGTCACGCCCAGCAGCAGCCACAGGTTGTCGGGCGCGCCCTGGTGCAGGGCCACGCCGCCCTTCAGGCCGATGGCCAGCAGCAGGAAGATCGAGAGGTAGGACTGGATCGCCGAGGGGATCTCGAGGTCGCTGCGCAGTCCGCGCGCGATCATGCCCAGCGCGAAGGCCAGCACCACCGGCGAGAGCAGGTTGGCGGTCAGCAGGTCGAGCGAGGGAGCCATGGCTCAGGCTTCCGCGTCGTAGCGCGCGGGCGCCGGGTTGAGGTGGCCGCAGGCCGTGCAGGTGCGGTGTGTGCGCGAGCCGTAGAAGCGGTCGAACACGGCGCCGAACTGGGTCTCGATGTTCTCCAGCGCGAAGAACTCCTCGTACAGCTTGTGGTTGCACTTTTCACAGAACCACAGCAGGCCGTCCTGCTCGTGCGGCAGCCGCTTGCGCTCGATCACCAGGCCGATGCCGCCGGCGCTGCGCTGCGGCGAGTGCGGCACCCGCGGCGGCAGGTAGAACACTTCGCCGGCCTTTATCGGGATGTCGCGGGCGTGGCCGTCCTCCTGCACCTTCAGCACCATCTCGCCCTCGAGCTGGTAGAAGAACTCCGGGCCTTCGTCCCAGTGGTAGTCGGTGCGCGCGTTCGGGCCGCCGACGATCATGATGATGAAGTCGCCGTCGACGATGCACTTGTTCGCCACCGGCGGCTTGAGCAGGTGCCGGTGTTCGTCGATCCACTGCTGCAGGTTGAAGGCCGGCGCGAGCATGTCAGCGGGACTCCGGGAAGGCCGCCACGCACTTGAGTTCGATCGCGATCGGCGTCGGCAGCGAGGTGATGCCCAGCGTGGTGCGGCAGGGCGCCTTGTCCACGTTCGGGAAGTATTCGGCCCAGACGCCGTTGTAGGCGTTGAAGTCGCGCTGCATGTTGGTGAGGTACACGGTGATGTCCACCAGCCAGTCCCAGCGGCAGTTACTGGCCTCGAGGACGGCACGCACGTTGGCGAACACCGAGTGGCACTGGGTGACGATGTCGTAGTCCACCAGCGCGCCGTTGGCGCCGTAGACATTGCCCGGCACCGCATTGGTGCCCGGGGTGCGCGGGCCGATGCCCGAGAGGAAGAGCAGGTTGCCGACGCGGCGGGCGTGCGGGTAGCGGCCGACCGGGTGCGGCGCGGAGGTGGCGTGGATGATCTCGCTCATGGGGTGTCCTTCAGGCGGCCGCGGATGTGATCCATGGCCAGCGCATAGGCTTCGGGCAGTTCGCCGGGGCTGTCGACGCCCATGCCGAGTTCGCGCACGCGGCCGTCGAGCAGGGAGTACACCCAGCCGTGCACGCTGAGTTTCTGGCCGCGGTTCCAGGCGTCCTGGACGATGGTGGTCTGGCAGACGTTGACCACCTGCTCGACCACGTTCAGCTCGCACAGGCGGGCGTGGCGCAGGGACTCGAGGTCGACCTCGGCCAGCATCGCCGCGTGCTTTGTGGCGACATCGCCGACATGGCGCAGCCAGTTGTCGGCCAGGCCGACCCGGGTGCCGGTCAGCGCGGCGTGCACGCCGCCGCAGCCGTAGTGGCCAACCACCAGGATGTGCTCGACCTTGAGCACGTCCACGGCGAACTGGATCGTGCTCAGGCAGTTGAGGTCGGTGTGCACCACCAGGTTGGCGACGTTGCGGTGGACGAACACCTCGCCGGGCTGCAGGCCGGTGATCTGGTTGGCGGGCACGCGCGAATCCGAGCAGCCGATCCACAGGTACTTCGGCGCCTGCAGCTGCGAGAGGCGCTTGAAGAACTGCGGGTCCTCGGCGCGCACCTTCGCGGCCCATTCCCGGTTCTTGTCGAGCAGTTCCTTCAAAGGCATCGTGTCATCCCAGATCGATCGTGACGTTCTTGGCTTCGGTGAAGAAGCGCAGCGCTTCCCAGCCGCCCTCGCGGCCGATGCCGGACTGCTTCACGCCGCCGAAGGGCGTGCGCAGGTCGCGGTTCATCCAAGTGTTGACCCAGACCACGCCGGCCTCTAGCGCGGCGGCGAGGCGGTGGGCGCGGCCCAGGTCCTGGGTCCAGACGCTGGCCGAGAGGCCGTAGGGCGTGGCGTTGGCGAGCGCGAGGGCCTCTTCGTCGGTGTCGAAGGGCTGCAGCGTCACCACCGGGCCGAAGATCTCCTCGGTGTTGGTGCGGCAGTGCGGGCCCAGGCCCTCGATGACCGTGGGCGCGATGAACCAGCCGTCGGCGCAGCGGCCCGCGGGGCGCACGGCGTCGCCGCCGCACAGGATCGCGCCGCCTTCCTCGCGGGCCAGGGCCAGGCAGGCCAGCACCTTGTCGTAGTGCGCGCGCGAGACCACGGGGCCGAGGTTGGTTTCGGCCAGGTCCGGGTCGCCGATCGCCAGCGCCTTCGCGCGTGCGACCAGGGCGTCGCGGAATTCCGCGTAGTAGCTCCGCTCGACCAGCAGGCGCGAGCCGCACAGGCAGATCTGGCCGGAGTTGAGGAACGCCGAGCGCACCACGGTGTCGAGCAGCTTCTGCTTGGGCGCGTCGGCGAACACTAGGGTGGCGTTCTTGCCGCCCAGCTCCAGCGAGGTCTTCTTCAGCGAGCGCGCGCAGCTTTCGGCGATGCGAACGCCAACCGCGGTGCTGCCGGTGAAGCTGATGGCCTTGACATCGGGGTGATCGACCAGCGCCTGGCCCGCGATCGCACCACGGCCCTGCACGATGTTGAACACGCCGGCCGGGAAGCCGATGTCGCGCGCCAGTTCGCCCAGCATCCAGGCCGTCACCGGCGTCACTTCGGAGGGCTTGCCGACCACGCAGTTGCCTGCCGCCAGCGCCGGCGCGAACTTCCACGTGAACAGGTACAGCGGCAGGTTCCAGGGGCTGATGACGCCGACCACGCCCAGCGGCTGGCGCAGGGTGTAGTTCACGACGCCCGGCGTGGAGTGCGATTCGCTGGCGAACTGGGTGGCGGCGGCCGCGAAGAAGCGCAGGTTGCTGACCGCTCGCGGGATGTCGAGGGTGCGCGCGAGCGACAGCGGCTTGCCGACATCGCGTGATTCGGCGGCGGCGAACTCGTCGAGCCGGGCTTCCAGCGCATCCGCGAGTTTGTTGATCCAGGCGGCACGGTCGGCGGCGGGCAGGGTGGACCAGGCCGGGAAGGCGCGCCGGGCCGCGGCCACGGCGGCATCCACGTCGGCGGCGGTGCCGTCGAGGCATTGCGCGTACACCCGCCCGGTGGCGGGTTCGAACACGTCAAGGGCGGCGTTCCCCGCAGTACCGCGGGCCTCGCCGTCGATCAGGTGGGTCAGCCGCATTTCCATGCCCGCAAGCTTACCCGCCACGCCCGCCGTACGGACAGGTCAGGTTCCCCTGTGGGAGGGTCAGGATTGGCAGACCTTGCACCAGTACAGGCGGCGGCCGCCGAGCTCGTGGCGGACGATGACGTCGCCGCACTGGCGGCAGGGTTCGCCCTCGCGGTCGAAGACCTCGAAGCGGAAGCCGCGCGGGGTATCGGTGAGGTAATCCTCGGCCATGCCCTTGGCGCGCCGGATGCCGCGGGTGGCGTAGCTGGCGCGGGGCACCGCGAGCAGGGCGCGGGCCAGGGCCTCGGTTTCGTGGTCGTCGAGGTCGCGCGGGCGCCGGTTCGGGGCGATGCCGGCCATGAACAGCACTTCCGAGCGCAGGTAGTTGCCCATGCCGGCCAGGAAGGCCTGGTCGAGCAGCAGCGCCACCAGCGCGCGGCCGGCGAAGCGCGGGTCGCGCAGGCGGGCGGCCACGGTGGCCTCGTCCAGCGACAGGTCCAGCACGTCGGGGCCGAGCTTGGCCAGGAAGGGGTGCCGCGGCAGCTCGGCGGTCTTCCACATCTCCACCTCGGAGGCGGAGTAAAGCAGGATCGCCTTCTTCGCCGTCTCCAGCGCGACCCGCAGCGATCGGGTGGTGTCGGGCCGCTCGCCGGCCTTCGCGACTTTCCAGACGCCGTAGAGCTGGTTGTGCGAGTACAGCGTCAGCCCGTGGTCGAAGTGCGTGAGCAGGGCCTTGCCGTGCGGCACGATCGCGGTGATGCGTTGGTCCACCAGCGAGCGCTGGTAGCGCTTGAGTTCGGGGAACGCGAAGAACGCGTCGGTGAGCGGCTGGCCGACCACGGCCTTGGCGAGCTGGTCGGCGGCGCGGCGGATTTCAGGACCTTCGGGCATGGCGCAAGGCTGCCGACGCGTCCGTGCAGGCCGCGTGTGGGCTCAGTGCCTGAGCACCGGGGGCACGGCCTGCACCTCGTGGTACTCGAAGCCCAGCGAGCCGTTCTCGACCCGGGCCACGCGGGCATCCACCACCACCGCCGGGCCGGAGACATCGAAGAACACCAGGCGCACGATGGCCGCGACTTCAAGCTGGCAGGTGGCGGGGCGGAACAGCCCGCAGCCACCTTCGGACAGGTCCTTGACCTCGCCCACCCAGGCCTTGTCCTCGTGCAGCACCATCACCCGTGCCGCGAAGGGAACCCGGTCGGACCAGCGGTTGTTGGCGTCCATGCGTCGGTGCCTCAGAGGGAACGGGTGCGCCCGCCGTCGACCGGCAGGTTGATGCCATTAACGTAGCCGGCCGCGTTTCCGGCCAGGAAGGCGATGGCCGCGGCGACTTCGGCCGGCTCGGCGAAGCGGCCCGCCGGTACCGTGGCCAGCATGCCGCGCGCGATCTCGTCGGCCGGCTTGCCGGTGGCGGCGGCGCGCTCGGCCAGGATCTGGTCCAGGCGCTGGGTGCGGGTGTAGCCGGGCAGCACGTTGTTGACGGTGATGCCGTGCGGGCCGAGTTCGCTGGCCAGGGTCTTGGACCAGGACGCGACCGCGCCGCGGATGGTGTTGGAGACGCCGAGGTTGGCGATCGGTTCCTTCACCGAAGTGGAGATGACGTTGACGATGCGGCCCCAGCCGGCGGCGCGCATGCCCGGCAGAACGGCCTGCACCAGCACCTGGTTGGCCACGAGGTGCTGGCGGAAGACCGCGAGGTAGTCCTCGGGCGCGGCCGCGTGCGCGGGCCCGCCCGGCGGGCCGGCGGTGTTGTTGACCAGGATGTGCACCGGGTACTTGGCGCACAGCGCCGCCACCGAGGCGGACAGACCCTGGCTGTCGGAGGAATCCGCGGCGACGTGTCGATGCTGCTGGCCCTCGGCGCGGGGCAGGGTGGCCACGACTTCGGCCAGGCGGCCGGGCCGGCGCGCCAGCACGGTGACGTCGGCGCCGAGCGCGGCCAGGGCCTGCGCCGCGGCCAGGCCGATGCCTTCCGAGCCGCCGCAAACGAGGGCGTGGCGGCCGCGCAGGGACTCGCTCACCGGTCTTCCCCGGTCAGCGGGTTCTTCATCGGCTGGATCATCAGGTCGCGCAGGCTGTCGTCGTCCTCGGCCCGCGGCGGTTCGATCTCCTCAAGGTCCAGGCCCCAGGCCTCGGCGTCCTCGGCATCCATGCCGTCGAGGGCGCGGAAGTCCGCGTCCATCAGGGCCGAGCGCGCCACGTCCTCGCTCTCGTAGATGTTGATGCGGCCATCGCAGTCGAAGACTTCGGCCACGCCGCTGTCGAGCACCCGCATCCGCGACCACACCAGCATGCGCGGCAGCGCCGCCAGCCACCACTGGTCGGAATCGCGCGGGCCGGACTCGGTTTCGTTTTCCTGGGACATGCGGGGGATTCCTTGGTTACTGCAGGGCGATCAGCGCGACGACGCCCACGGCGCCGACCAGGCTGAGCCAGCCGCTGCCGGCGGTGATGCCGGCGAAGAAGTTGAGGTTCGTGTCGTTCGCGGCGCGGTGCTTCCAGCGCATCAGCCACCAGCTGTAGCCCCAGCCGCCGTCTTCGGTGCCCGGCGCGAACGCGATCTGCTTGTCGAGCTGGTGGCGGAACGCCAGCACCCGGAAGCCGAAGTGCGCCGGCGCCGCCGAACCGGCCAGGCCGAGGAACAGGAACAGCAGCAGCGAACCCGCGCCCGTGCCCATGGTTCAGAACGTCGCCAGGCCCGGCGCGCGCGGGTAGGGGATGGCGTCGCGGATGTTGGCCAGGCCGCAGGTGTAGACCACCAGGCGCTCGAAGCCGAGGCCGAAGCCGGCGTGCGGCACCGTGCCGTAGCGGCGGAAGTCGCGGTACCAGCCGTAGTGATCGCCGTCGAGGCCGAACTGCGCCATGCGCTTGTCCAGCACGTCCAGGCGCTCCTCGCGCTGGCTGCCGCCGATGATCTCGCCGATGCCCGGGGCCAGCACGTCCATCGCGGCGACGGTCTTGCCGTCGTCGTTCAGGCGCATGTAGAAAGCCTTGATCTGCTCGGGGTAGTTCATCACCACCACCGGGCGACCGACGTGCACCTCGGTCAGCCAGCGCTCGTGCTCGGTCTGCAGGTCCAGGCCCCATTCCACCGGGAAATCGAACTTGTGGCCGGACTTCTGCAGCAGCGACACCGCCTCGGTGTAGTCGATGCGCTCGAAGGGCGAATCCACCATCGCCTCCAGGCGCGAGACCGCGGTCTTCTCGACGCGCTCGGCGATGAAGGCGAGGTCGTCGGCGCGTTCGGCCAGCACCGCCTTGAACAGGTATTTCAGGAAGGCCTCGGCGAGGTCGGCGTTGGCCTTGAGGTCGGCGAAGGCGATCTCGGGCTCGATCATCCAGAACTCGGCCAGGTGGCGCGTGGTGTGCGAGTTCTCGGCGCGGAAGGTCGGGCCGAAGGTGTAGACCTTGCTCAGCGCCAGGCAGTAGGCCTCGACGTTGAGCTGGCCGGACACGGTGAGGAAGGTTTCCTTGCCGAAGAAGTCCTTCGAGAAATCCACCTCGCCCTTGGCGGTGCGCGGCAGGTTGGCCATGTCCAGCGTGGAGACGCGGAACATCTGGCCCGCGCCCTCGGCGTCGGACGTGGTGATGATCGGCGTGCTGATCCAGTAGAAGCCCTGCTCGTGGAAGAAGCGGTGCACGGCCTGGGCCAGGCAGTGGCGGATGCGGGTGACCGCGCCGAACAGGTTGGTGCGCGGGCGCAGGTGCGCCACTTCGCGCAGGAACTCCAACGAGTGCGGCTTGGGCTGGATGGGGTAGGTCTCCGGGTCCTCGACCCAGCCGACGACCTCGATGCCGGTGGCCTCGAGCTCGAAGGCCTGGCCCTGGCCCTGCGAGGGCTTGAGCACGCCGTGCGCGATCACCGCGCAGCCGGCCGAGAGGCGCTTGACCTCGGATTCGTAGTTGCCCAGCGCGGCCGGCGCCACGACCTGGATCGGGTCGAAGCAGGAGCCATCGCTGACGTTGACGAAGCTCAGGCCGGCCTTGGAGTCGCGCCGGGTGCGCACCCAGCCGCGGACCGTGACTTCGCTGCCCGGGGCGTGCTGCCCGGAGAGCGCCTGCTGGACGCTGACCACTGCCATGCTCTTGAATCCCTGCCCGGACGGGCCAATTTGCGGAAGACCGCAAGGATACCCGCAGGCGTGGGTTCACGCAGCGCCGGTATACTTGCTCCGTCCCACCCCCGTTTGCCTCGAGACCTTGCCATGGCCGTCACCCTGACCCCCGCCGCCGCCGACCGCGTCCGCAGCTACCTGGCCGAAACGCCCGGCGGCATCGGCCTGCGCTTTGGCGTCCGCAAGTCGGGCTGCACCGGCTTCGCCTACGTGGTGGACATCGCCAAGGCCGAGGGCCCGGACGACAGCGTGTTCGAGACCGACGGCGTGGCCGTCCGGGTCGACGCCGCCAGCCTGCCCCAGGTCGACGGCACCGAGATCGACTTCGTCAGCCAGGGCCTGAACCAGCAGTTCGTGTTCCGGAACCCCCGGGTTTCGGCCGAATGCGGCTGCGGCGAGTCGTTCGCGACGTCCTGAGGAGGAGCTCTCAGGACGTCCCCACGATCCGCTTCGCGGATCGCGGGCCCCGGCTCCTTGCCTCCCGATCCCCGCGCCTGTCGGCGCGCCCCCTTACCAAGGGGGCTTTCCCTTCCCGGGGGGCGGAGGGGTTGTAAGTCCTTGAGTTGCGCGGGAAAGGGGGCGCGGGCATAATGCGCGGCTCCCCATCCCGGGGAGACCCTTGCTCCACGGCAGATGGTTCGCCATCTCGGGCCGGGGGCTGCCAGGCCGAATCACCGGCCGCATCCACAAGGAAACAACCCATGCGTCACTATGAAATCGTGTTCATGGTCCATCCGGACCAGAGCGAGCAGGTGCCGGCCATGATCGAGCGCTACAAGTCGCTCATCGAAGCCGACAACGGCAAGATCCACCGCCTGGAAGACTGGGGCCGCCGCCAGCTCGCCTACGCCATCGACAACCTGGTCAAGGCGCACTACGTGCTCCTGAACGTCGAGTGCGGCCAGAAGGTCCTCACCGAGCTCGTCGACGGCTTCCGCTTCAATGACGCCGTGCTGCGCCATATGGTCATCGCCCGCGAAGAGGCCGTCACCGAGCAGTCCCTGATCATGAAGACCAAGGACGAGAAGGGCGAGCGCCGCCCGCGCCGTGACGATGACGAAAACAGCGTTGGCACCGCCAACGACGACGCCGCCTGAGCCGAGACCGGAGACCGAACATGAGCAAGTTTTTCCGCCGCCGCAAGTTCTGCAAGTTCACGGCTGATGGCGTCAAGGAGATCGACTACAAGGATCTCAATACCCTGCGCCAGTACCTGACCGAGAACGGCAAGATCGTCCCGAGCCGCATCACGGGCACCAAGGCCAAGTACCAGCGCCAGCTGCAGACCGCGATCAAGCGCGCCCGCGAGCTCGCCCTGATCCCGTACACCGACAACCACCAGAACTGAGCCGGGGGCCCGCCGGGCCTTCGCTCCACCCGTCCCAACGGACAGCCAACAGTTGCGGGGCCGCGCGCCCCGCTAACGTGACGGAGCATTACCCATGAAACTGATCCTCCTGCAGAAAGTCGTGAACCTCGGCGGCCTGGGCGACCTGGTCGACGTCAAGCCGGGTTACGGCCGCAACTACCTGGTGCCGCAGGGCAAGGCCGTGCCGGCCACCCAGGCCAACATCGCCTCGTTCGAAGCCAAGCGCGCCGAGTACGAAGCCAAGGCCAACCAGGTCCTCGCCGACGCCGAAGCCCGCAAGGCCAAGCTCGAGGGCACCAGCGTCACGATCGCCGCGAACGCGTCCACCGAAGGCAAGCTCTTCGGCTCGGTCGGCCCGCGCGACGTCGCCGAGGCCTTCACGGCCGCCGGCCACAAGCTCGACAAGAGCGAAGTGGTCATGTCGGAAGGCGCCCTGCGCCGCACCGGCGAGTTCGACATCGAAGTGCGCCTGCACGCCGACGTCCACACCACGGTCAAGGTCGTCATCGAAGCCGAAGCCTGATCTTCGCCTTCCGCAACCCCCCGAAGGGCGCCTCAGGGCGCCCTTCGTCTTTTCCGCCCCTGTGGGAGGGACTTCAGTCCCGACCCGTGCGCCTTGCGCACGAGCGGCCGCATATCGTCACCTCCCGGCAGCGCCGCCGCCCACACACAGGGGTCTCCCGCCCGACTCGGGAGCGTCATCCTGACCACCGATGTCGGGTCGCTCACGGGCATCCATGCCCTCCGCGACACTTGCCCATCCCTGGGCGGCGGCGCTGCGATGGTGCCGCGGTGTGTCGACGTTCGTGCGCAAGGCGCACGGGTCGGGACTGAAGTCCCTCCCACAGAGGGATGTCGCAGGCCGTGAGACTGCGGGCGGGGAGGATGTGCACGGGTTATGCACAGACTTATCCGTGTCACGTCGCAGGGAGGCTCGCTAGGATGTCCGACCCGATGTTCCGCCTCCCGCTGATGCCGGTGGGCGCCTTCCCGAAGGCCGATATGCCCGCACGCTCCGAATCCGTCCGCACCGAAGCCAAGATCGACGCCTTGCGCGTCCCGCCGCAGTCCGTCGAGGCCGAGCAGGCCGTCATCGGCGGCCTGATGCTGGCGCCGGAGTCGCTCGACCGCGTCGGCGACTTCCTGACCGAGCACGATTTTTACCGCCGCGACCACCGGCTCATCTACCGCGCCATCCGCGAGCTGAGCGAAAAGAACCGGCCCTTCGACGCCGTGACCCTGGGCGAGTGGTTCGAATCCAACAGCCTGTCCGAGCAGATCGGCGGCACCGGCTACCTGATCGAGCTGGCGTCGAGCACCCCGTCGGCGGCCAACATCCGCGCCTACGCCGAGATCGTGCGCGAGAAGGCCGTGCTGCGGCAGCTGATCGAGGCCGGCACCGAGATCGTCAACGACGGCTTCCAGCCCGAGGGTCGCGACAGCCAGGAAGTGCTGTCGGCGGCCGAGATGAAGGTCTTCAAGATCGCCGAGCAGGGCCGCCGCGGCCGCGCCGACTTCGTCACCCTGCGCGAGGCGATGAAGGACGCGTTCCAGATCCTGCAGGAGCGCTACGAGAACCAGGGCGACGTCACCGGCCTGCCCACCGGCTTCCACGACCTCGACGAGATGACCGCGGGCCTGCAGCCCTCCGACCTGATCATCCTGGCGGCGCGTCCGGCCATGGGCAAATGCCTCAGCGCCGACGCCGAGATCGTGCTGGCGGACGGCAGCGTGGCCACCATCGAGGACATCTGCCGCGCCCGCGGCGGCGTCATCGGCACGCTGACCGACGACCTGCGCCTGGCCCAGGCCACGCCCTCCGATTTCGTCGACGACGGCATCAAGCCGACCTTCGAGGTCACCACCCGCCTCGGTCGCCGGGTGGAATCGACCGCGCCGCACCCCTTCCTGACGCTGGACGGCTGGAAGCCGCTGCTCGACCTCAAACCCGGCGATTACGTGGCCGTGCCGCGGCGCCTGCCGGTGTTCGGCGACCAGCCGATGCGCGAGTGCGAGGTGAGCCTGCTGGCCTACCTGATCGGCGACGGCGGCCTGACCGGCGCGAATCCCCGGTTCACCAGCTCGAACCCCGAAATCACGTCGGACTTCCTCGCCGCCGTCGAGGCCTTCGGCGGCACCGTGGCCCGGCAGGTGGAGACCCTCCGCGGCTTCGCGCCGAGTTGGCGCATGTCGGCCGATGCCGGGGAGGTCACGGTGCGCCGTGGCCAGTTCGCGCAGGCGCTGTCCGCACAGGTGGCCCGGGTCGGCCGGCCGGCGCGCGCGCTGGCTGCCGAGCTTGGCGTCAGCGCGGCCTCCGTCTCCAACTGGCAGCGCGGCAAGACCGTGCCGTCGCCCGAACTGATCGGGAGTCTCTGCCGGGTGCTCGAAGTGGAGCCCGCGGCGCTGGGCCTGCCGGACGGCGCATCCGCCCGCCGCAACATCGCCAACCCACTGACGCTCTGGCTGCGCGACATGGGTCTGATGGGTCGCAATGCGCACGCCAAGCAGGTGCCGGCGCCGGTGTTCCGGCTGCCGCGCGCCCAGCTCGCGCAGTTCCTCAACCGCCTGTTCGCCACCGACGGCTGGGCCACGGTACTGGCCTCGGGCCAGTCGCAGCTGGGCTACGCCACGGTGTCGGAGCGGCTGGCGCGGCAGGTCCAGCACCTGTTGCTGCGCTTCGGCGTGATCGCCAAGCTGCGCCAGCGCTGGGTGAAGTACGGCGAGTCGCGCCGGGTGTCCTGGCAGCTCGATATCACGGATGCGGCGTCCATCCGCACCTTCATTGCCGAGATCGGCATCCACGGCAAGCAGCCGGCGCTCGACGCGGTCGCCGCCGCGCTGGCCGCGCGTGCGCCGCACGGCAACGTGGACAGCGTGCCGCCCGAGGTCTGGACGCGCATCGGGCAGGCCAAGGGCGGGATGTCCTGGGCCGAACTCGCACGTCGCACGGGCCATTCCGACAGCAACGCCCACGTCGGCAAACGCGGCCTGTCGCGCGAGCGGCTGGCGCGCATCGCGATGGTGCTGCAGGACCCGGGCCTGGCTGCGCTGGCCAGCAGCGACGTGGTTTGGGACCGCATCGAATCCATCGTGTCCACCGGCTCGCAGCAGGTCTACGACCTCACCGTGCCGGGCACCCACAACTTCATCGCCAACGACATCTGCGTGCACAACACCACGCTGGCCTTGAACATCGCCGAGTACGGCGCGCTCAAGACCAAGAAGGCGGTCGCGGTGTTCTCGATGGAAATGTCGGCTTCGCAGCTGGCCTTCCGTCTGATTTCCTCGATCGGCCGCGTCAACGCCACCCGCCTGCGCACCGGCCAGCTCGAGGACGAGGACTGGTCGCGCGTGAACATGGCGATCAAGATGCTGTCGGAAGTGAAGGTCATGATCGACGACACGCCGGCGCTGTCGCCCGACGTGCTGCGCTCGAAGGCCCGCCGCATCAAGCGCGAGCACGACCTGGGCCTGATCGTGGTCGACTACCTGCAGCTGATGCAGGTGCCGGGCTCGGCCGAGAACCGCACCAACGAGATCTCCGAGATCTCGCGCTCGCTCAAGGCGCTGGCGATGGAGCTCAAGGTGCCGGTGATCGCGCTGTCGCAGCTCAACCGCGGCCTGGAATCGCGCACCGACAAGCGCCCGGTGATGTCCGACCTGCGCGAATCCGGCGCCATCGAGCAGGACGCGGACATCATCATGTTCATCTACCGCGACGACTACTACAACAAGGATTCCAACGACAAAGGCCTGGCCGAGGTCATCATCGCCAAGCAGCGTAACGGCCCGACCGGCGCGGTGAAGCTGAAGTTCTTCGGCGAGTACACCCGCTTCGACAACCTGGCCCGGGATTCCGTCGGCAGCTTCGAGTAAATCCCCTGTGGGAGGGACTTCAGTCCCGATGCTTTCCGCCAAACAGCATCGGGACTGAAGTCCCTCCCACAGGGGGCTCGGGGCTACAATCCGGCGCATGACCGACACTGCCCGCCCGACCCGCATCCGCGTCGACCTGGACGCGCTGACGCACAACCTGAGGGTGCTGCGGGCCGCGGCCAGCGTCCCGGTGATGGGCGTGGTCAAGGCCAATGCCTACGGCCACGGCCTGGTGCCGGTGGCGCGGCACCTGCAGGCGCAGGGCATCGAGCAGCTGGGCGTGGCCTTCCTGGAGGAGGGCGTGGCCCTGCGCCGCGCCGGCATCACCCTGCCGATCCTGGTGATGGGCGGCATCTTCGGCCCGCAGGCCGCGGAGCTGATCCGCGAAGACCTTGAGATCACCGTCTCCTCGATCGACAAGCTGCGCCAGGTCGAAGCCGCGGCCGAGGCGCTGGGCCGCAAGGCCACCATCCACCTCAAGATCGACACCGGGATGGAGCGCATCGGCGTGCACAGCTACCGCGCCGGGCCCTTCATCGAGGCGGCGGTGGCCTCGCGCTGGTGCACGGTCAAGGGCGTGTACTCGCACCTGGCCTGTTCGGACGAGCCGGACTCGCCGATGACGGCGCGGCAGCTTGGGCGCTTCCTCGAAGCCTGCGCCCACTTCGACCGCCTCGGCGTGCCGATGCCGATCCGGCACCTGGCCAACTCTGGCGGCGTGCTGAACTTCCCCGACACCTGCCTGGACCTCGTGCGCCCGGGCATCGCGCTCTACGGCGTGCTTCCCGACCCGGACTCGCGTACGGCGCTGGACCTGCGGCCAGTGATGTCGTTGGTTTCCCAGGTCGTCTACTTCAAGGTCGTGCCCGCGGGCCAGCCGGTGAGCTACGGCGCCACCTGGGCGCCGAAGGTGGACACCCGCATGGTGACGATCCCGATCGGCTACGGCGACGGCTTCCCGCGCGCGCTGTCGTCGCGGGGCGAAGTGCTGGTGCGCGGCGTGCGCCTGCCGATCGCCGGCCGCATCTGCATGGACCAGTTCATGGCCGACCTGGGCCCGGGCGGCACCGGCTACAACGAGGACGAGGTGGTGCTCATCGGCCACCAGGACGGCCAGGCCATCCGCTGCGAGGACGTGGCGCGGGCCGCGGCCACGATTCCCTATGAAATCCTCGTCGGCCTCAACACCCGCATCCCCCGGGAATATCTTGGCGGCGCCCCGGCTTCGGCCTGAGAGCGGGTTTTTGCGGCGCACAAAAAGTGTGACGAAAGTCATGGTACGGTCGGTTGCGGCATGAGGGAGCCGTGCGGGTCGCAGGGATGACGTCGGACCCGGCCTTTCCGTCCTTTGGGGAACCAACACCATGAAATTCAACAAGCTAGCGCTGGCCTTGGGCCTGTCCGTCGCCGTCTCCGCCGTCTCGGCGCAGGCCGGTCCCGACCCGAACCGCGTCTGGGTCAAGTTCAAGCCCGGTGCCCGCGCCAACGTCGAAGCCGCGCTCCGTCAGTCCGGCGGCCGCATTCACTTCAGCTTCGACCAGCTCGGGGCCTTCGCGGTGACCTTGCCGCCGCAGGCGCTCGAGGGCATCCGGCGCAATCCGAACGTCGAGCTCGTCGAGACCGACGCGCCGCGCTACCCGTCGGGCCAGGCCGTCACGTACGGCATCGACATGGTGCAGGCCCGGGATGTCTGGGACGCCAACCGCGACGGCAGCGTCGACGCCGGCGCGCCGGATGGTTCGGGCGTCACCGTCTGCGTCATCGACTCCGGCGTCCACCGCGACCATGAAGACCTCTCCGGCCTGAACTATTCCGGCGGCTATCCGTCCGGCTGGGACAGCGACACCTGCGGCCACGGCTCGCACGTCGCCGGCACCATCGCCGCCGCCAACAACCTGGCGGGCGTGGTGGGCGTGAGCCCGGGCGGCGTCCGCCTGCACATCCTGCAGGTGTTCAACGGCAGCAGCTGCGGCTGGAGCTACAGCTCGAGCCTGGTGGACGCGGCCAACCGCTGCGCCGCGGCCGGCGCCAAGGTGATCAACATGAGCCTGGGCGGCTCCACCGCCAGCACCACCGAGCGCAATGGCTTCGACAGCCTCTACGCGCAGGGCGTGCTGAGCATCGCGGCCGCCGGCAACAGCGGCACCACCCAGCACAGCTACCCCGCGTCCTACGACAGCGTGGTCTCGGTGGCGGCGGTGGACAGTGCCAAGGCCCACGCCGACTTCTCGCAGCGCACCAGCCAGGTCGAACTGGCGGCCCCGGGCGTGGGCGTGCTCAGCACCGTGCCGTTCGTGACCGCCGGCGTGTCGGCCGGCGGCCAGTCGTTCCTGGCCGAGGCGCTCGAGGGCACCTTCCAGGGCCAGGCCTCGGGCACGCTGGCCAACGGTGGCCGCTGCACGGCCAGCAACACGGCCTGGGCCGGTCGGGTCGTGCTCTGCGAGCGCGGCGACATCAGCTTCGGCGAGAAGGTGAACTTCGTGGCGGCCTCCGGCGGCGCCGCGGCGATCATCTACAACAACGTGTCCGGTGGCTTCAGCGGCACGCTCGGCGGCACCGGCCCGGCCATGCCGGCGGTGAGCGTCAGCCAGGAGGACGGCCAGGCCATGCTCGGCCTCGGGGCCACGACCGCCACGGTCAACACCCTGGCCAGCAATGCCGGCAATGGCTACGCCTACTACGACGGCACCTCGATGGCCACGCCGCACGTGGCCGGCGTCGCCGCCCTGGTCTGGAGCGCCAATCCGTCCTGGACCAACGCCGACATCCGCGAAGCGCTGGCGGTCACGGCCGAGGACCGCGGCACCGCGGGTCGCGACACGTCCTACGGCTGGGGCATCGTGCAGGCCAAGGCCGCGCTCGATTACCTCAACGGCGGCGGTGGCGGCACCGATCCGGATCCGGTCGTGGCCAAGGTCGGCACTGTCTCCATCACCACGGCCAGGAAGGGCAAGAACACCACCGCGACCGCCCTTGCCACCATCGTCGACGGCGGCGGCGCACCGCTGTCGGGCGCCACGGTGTCCGGCTGCTTCAGTGGCCCGGTGTCGACCTGCGGCACCGCCACCACCAACGCCAGCGGCCAGGCCAGCTTCAAATCGGCCAGCTACCGGACGGCCAGCACGGTGACCTTCTGCGTGACCAACGTGACCGGGCCGAACGACAGCTTCGACGCCACCAACGCCTGCCGCAGCAACTGACGGCCGGTGGATCCACCCCAGGGACGCCCCGGCTCGCCGGGGCGTTCCTCTTTCCGGCGCGGACGCTGCCATTTCCTGCACGGGAGGCGGCGCAGACTTTGGCGATGGCTGACTCCCTGCGCAACCTGGTCCTGGTCCTCGGCGACCAGCTCGATGCCGGCTCGGCGGTGTTCGATGACTTCGACCCGGCGCGGGACGCCGTCTGGATGGCCGAGGTCGCGCACGAGGCGACCCAGGTCTGGAGCACGAAACCCCGCATCGCGATCTTCCTCGCCGCCATGCGCCAGTTCCGCGACGCGCTGCGTGCGCGCGGGTTCACCGTGCACTACCGCGCGCTCGACGAGCACGCGCACCCGGACCTCGAATCCGCGCTGGCCGACGACCTCGCCGCGCTCAAGCCCGCCAAGCTGCTGGCCGTGCGCCCGGGCGAGTGGCGGCTGGCGCAGTCGCTGCCGAAGGCCTGTGAAGCCGCCGGGGTGCGCTGGATCGAGCGCCCGGACCGGCACTTCTACTGCGACGACGATGATTTCGCCGACTGGGCCGGCAAGCGCAAGGAGTACCGCCTCGAGTTCTTCTACCGCTGGCTGCGCAAGCGCGAGGGCGTGCTGATGCAGGACGGCGAGCCGGTCGGCGGGCAGTGGAACTTCGACCACGACAACCGCGGCCGTTTCGACAAACGTGGGCCCGGGCTGCTGCCGGCGCCGCGCGCCTTCGCGCCCGACGCCACCACGCGGGGCGTGCTGGCGATGGTGAACGAGCGCTTCGCCGCGCATCCGGGCCGGCTCGAGGGCTTCGACTGGCCGCTGACGACGGCGCAGGCGCAGGCGGCGCTCGACGACTTCATCGCGCACCGGCTGCCGCTGTTCGGGCGCTACCAGGACGCGATGTGGGAGGGCGAACCCTGGCTCTACCACTCGCGGCTTTCGGCGGCGATGAACCTCAAGCTGCTGCCGCCGCGCGCCGTGGTGGCGGCGGCCGAGCAGGCGTATCGCGACGGCCACGCGCCGATCGAGGCGGTGGAGGGCTTCATCCGCCAGGTGATCGGCTGGCGCGAATTCGTGCGCGGCGTCTACTGGCAGCGCATGCCCGGCTTCCTGGAAGAGAACGCACTGGGCGCCGAAGCGCCGCTGCCGGACTTCTACTGGACCGGCCACACCGACATGGCCTGCCTGCGCGATGCGCTGCGGCAGACGCTGGACCTCGGCTACGCCCACCACATCCAGCGCCTGATGGTGACCGGCCTGTTTGCGCTGCTGCTCGGCGTGCGCCCGCGCGAAGTCCACGGATGGTACCTGGCGGTCTACGTGGACGCGGTCGAGTGGGTCGAGCTGCCGAACGTGCTGGGCATGAGCCAGTACGCCGACGACGGCCGCATGACCAGCAAGCCCTACGCGGCCTCCGGTGCGTATATCCAGAAAATGTCGAACCACTGCGCCGGCTGCCGCTTCAAGCCCGGCGAGGCCACCGGCGCGCAGGCCTGTCCGTTCACCACGCTGTACTGGGATTTCCTGGCCCGGCACGAGGCGAAGTTCGCCCGCCATCCGCGCACGGCGCTGCAGTGGAAGAACCTCGCCCGCAAGCCGGCCGCCGAGCTGGCGGCGATCCGCCGGCAGGCCGATGCGCTGAGGCGGGCGCTGGCGCCGGATTCACGGTCGAAACACGGGGTGGACGGGTAGGGTGCGCGGGCTTTCCTCCTGACGGGACACCCATGAAGACCTGCCTGATCACCGGCGCCTCCGGCGGCGTCGCCACGGCCCTGGCCGCGCGGCTGCGCGACGCGGGCTGGCGCCTCGCGCTGGCCTCGCGCCGCGCCGACGAGCTTGTCCTCGCCGACGGTGAGGTCGCCATCGCCGCCGACGTCGCCACCGAGGACGGCGCCGAGACCGCCGTCGCCCGCGCCACCGAGGCCTTCGGCCAGGTGCCCGACGCGGTGGCGCACTGCGCCGGCGCCATCCTGATCGCGCCGATCGGCCGCACCACCGAAGCGCAGTACCGCGCCTGCCTGGCCGCCAACCTCGATAGCGCCTTCTTCGTCGCCAAGGCCTACGCGCCGCGCGTGCAGAAATCGCCGGCGCCGGGCGCGCTGCTGTTCTTCAGTTCGGTCGCGGCTGGCATCGGCGTCGCCAACCACGCGGCGATCGCGATGGCCAAGGGGGGCGTGGAAGCGCTGGTGCGCTCGCTGGCCGCCGATTTCTCCGGCGCCGGCCTGCGCGCGAACGCGATCGCGCCCGGCCTGATGCGCACGCCCGCCACCGAACGCATGCTCACCAACGAAGCGGCGGCCAAGGCCATCGCCGGCCAGTACCCGCTCGGCCGCCACGGCGAGGCCGACGAGGCGGCCGCGCTCGGCGCCTTCCTGCTGTCGGACGACGCCGGCTGGATCAGCGGGCAGGTGATCGGCCTCGACGGCGGGTTCCAGGCGGTGCGACCCTACGTGAAGTCCCCCTGAGACCCCACCGTGGCGAATGCCCTGATCTGGTTCCGCCGCGACCTGCGGCTGGACGACAACCCGGCCCTGCAGGCCGCGCTGCGCGCCGGGCAGTCGCCGTTGTGCGTGTACATCCACGCGCCCGAGGAAGAGGCGCCCTGGGCGCCGGGCGCCGCCACGCAGGCCTGGCTGCATCGCTCGCTGCTGGCGCTGGACGCCGACCTGCGCGCGCGCGGCTCGCGGCTGGTGATCCGCCGCGGCGACAGCCTGGCCGAACTCGAAAAGCTGATCGCCGAAACCCAGGCCGAGGCCCTCCACTGGAACCGGCTTTACGAACCGGCGTCGATCGCCCGCGACACCCGCATCAAACAGGGCCTGAAGTCCCGTGGCCTCACGGTGGAGAGCCACAACGCCGCCCTGCTGGTCGAGCCCTGGACCGTGCAGACCGGCAGCGGCGATCCCTACCGCGTGTTCACGCCGTTCTGGAAGAACGCGCGCCAGCGCCTGGACCCGCAGGCGCCGCCCGCGGCACCCGCGCGCCTGCCCGAGCCGCCGCCGCGGCTCGCGGGCCTCGACGTCGCTGATCTGCAGCTGGAGCCGCGCAAGCCCGAGCCGCGCTGGGACACCGGCTTCTGGGACGACTGGCAGCCGGGCGAGGCGGGCGCGGCCGAGATGCTCGAGGTGTTCCTCGACGGCGCGGCCAGCGGCTACAAGGAGCAGCGCAACTACCCGGATCGCATCGCCACCTCGAAGCTCTCGCCGCACCTGCATTTCGGCGAAATCTCGCCGCGGCGCATCGTTGCCGCGGTGCTGGCGCGGCGCTGGCCGGCGGCCGTGCAGCCCGACATCGACCACTTCCTCAGCGAGCTCGGCTGGCGTGAATTCAGCCACCACCTGCTGTTCCACTTCCCGCACACCGCCAGCGAGAACCTCAACCCGAAGTTCGACCGGTTCCGCTGGGCGAAACCCGACGCGGACCACCTGCGCGCCTGGCAGCGCGGCCGCACCGGCGTGCCGATCGTCGACGCCGGCATGCGCGAGCTCTGGCACACGGGCTGGATGCACAACCGCGTGCGGATGGTGGTCGCCAGCTTCCTGACCAAGAACCTGCGCTACCACTGGAAGCACGGCGCCGACTGGTTCTGGGACACGCTGGTGGACGCCGACCTGGCCAACAACACCCAGGGCTGGCAGTGGACCGCCGGCACCGGCGCCGACGCCGCGCCTTACTTCCGCATCTTCAGCATGATTTCCCAGGCCGAGAAGTTCGACCCGGCCGGCAAGTACATCCGGCGCTGGGTGCCGGAGCTGGCCAAGCTGCCCGACTCGGCGCTGGCCGCGCCTTGGGAACAGCCCGCGCTGCTGCGCCAGCTGGCCCCGGCGTATCCGGGCCGGCCGATCGTGGACCTCAAGGCCAGCCGCGAGGCCGCGCTGGCGGCCTACTCCGGCGCGAAGGCCTGACCAAGCGCCGAGCGTTGACGCCCGCGCGCCGCAGGCGGCATCCTGACCCTTCACCGGGGAGGGGACATGGCCGAGGCGCGCACCAGGATCCGCAAGTCGCCGATGTCGCGGGTGGACACCGCCTGGCTGCGCATGGAGCGGCCCACCAACCTGATGATGATCACCGGCGTGATGATGTTCGAGACGCCGCTCGACATCCGCACCCTGCGCAAGGTCATCGAAACCAAGTTCCTGGCCTACCCGCGCTTCCGCCAGAAGGCCGTGGACACGCCCACCGGCGCCTTCTGGCAGGATGACGCCGACTTCGACCTCGACTGGCACGTGCGCCTGACCGCGCTGCCGGGCCGCGGCGGCAAGCGCGAGCTGGAGCGGCTCACCAGCCAGATGGCCTCCACGCCGCTCGACAAGACCAAGCCGCTCTGGCAATTCCACTTGGTCGAGAAGTTCGGCGGTGGCTCTGCGCTGATCTCGCGCATCCACCACTGCTATGCCGACGGCATCGCCCTGGTGCAGGTGCTGCTGTCGCTGACCGAAATGGGCATCGACTCCAAGCGCAAGGCCGCGCTGGCCAAGCGCTGGCTGAAGAAGGAAGAGCACGCGCCGGTGGCGCAGCGCGTCGGCGCCATCGACCGCTACATGCAGCTGGGCGGCAAGATGCTCGAGAAGGGCATGGACATCTACCGCGACCCGACCCTGGCGGCCGTGCTGGCCACCGAGGGCGTGGACATCGCCAAGGAAGTCGGGCTGGCGCTGTCGCTGTCGGATGACCCGGAAACCGTGCTCAAGGGCCGGCTCGGCGTCAGCAAGCGCGTGGCCTGGGCCGAGCCGCTGCCGCTGGACGAAGTGAAGTCGGTGAGCCGGGCGCTGCGCTGCACGGTCAACGACATCCTGCTGGCCTCGGCCACCGGCGCGCTGCGCAGCTACATGCTCGAGCGCGGCGAGCAGCTCGACGGCGTCACCATCCGCGCCACCGTGCCGGTGAACCTGCGGCCGCTGGAGCACGCCAAGCAGCTGGGCAACCACTTCGGCCTCGTGTTCCTGGAACTGCCGGTGGGCGAGGCCAACCCGATGCGCCGGCTCGAGCGCATCGCCGCCTGCATGCGCGTGCTGCGCAAGTCGCGCCAGGCCGTGGCCACCTTCGGCGCGCTGGCGGCGGTGGGCATGGCGCCGCCGGCGGTGCAGGCCTTCGCGCTGGAGATGTTCAGCCGCAAGGCCTCGGCCGTGGCCACCAACGTGCCGGGGCCCCAGATGCCGCTGTACTTCGGCGGCAGCAAGATCACCGACCTGATGTTCTGGGTGCCGCAGACCGGCTCGATCGGCTTGGGCATTTCCATCCTCAGCTACAACGGCGCGGTGCACTTCGGCCTGATCGCCGACGCCAAGCTGATGCCGGATCCGGATTCGGTGATCCGCCGGTTCCGCCCCGAATTCGAGAAGCTGCTGTACCTGGCGCTGATGGCGAAGTGGGAAGGCGAGTTCTGCGCCGAGGCCGCCGACGCGCTGATGGTGGAGCTGGACTGACCGATCCCGCGCGCCGGCCGCCTTCGCGTCCGGTTCGCACGCACGGGGGCAAGCTGAAGGCCCCGACGGAGTCCCGACATGGCCGATCCGAGCTGCGACCTCCCTGGCACCGGCCTGCGCGTGCCGCCCGCGAAAGTCCCCGATCCCGCCGTCGACGTGCCCACCGCCGCCGACCGCGGCGAGGCCATCCTCGCCGGCGGCTGCTTCTGGTGCACCGAGGCGGTGTACCGCCAGCTGGCCGGCGTCACCGACGTGGTGCCTGGCTACGCCGGCGGCGACGCCGACACCGCCAACTACAAGGCCGTGTGCAGCGGCGAAACCGCGCACGCCGAGGCCATCCGAATCCTGTACGACCCGATGCAGCTCAGCTACGGCCAGCTGCTCAAGGTTTTCTTCGCGGTCGCGCACGACCCGACCCAGAAGGACCGCCAGGGCAACGACGTCGGCCCGCAGTACCGCTCGGCGCTGTTCCCGCTGGACGCCGGGCAGGAGCAGGTGGCGCGCGCCTACCTGGCCCAGCTCGACGCCTCCGGCGCCTTCGCCGCGCGCCTGGCCACCCGGATCGAGCCGCTTGAGGCTTTCTTCGTGGCCGAGGCCTACCACCACGATTACGCGGCGAAGAACCCGGGGCAGCCCTACATCCGGTTCGTGTCGCTGCCCAAGGTGGCCAAGCTGGTGCAGGCCTTCCCCGACAAGCTGCGCTGAGTCAGCGGCGCTGCGCGCGGCGGTCCTTCACAACATCGCCGACGTTGTCGAAGCTGCCCAGGTGCAGCGCGCCTTCGACGCTCAGTTCGTAAACCTCGCAGGGCTTGCCGGCCGGGCAGACGCGGGCGTGGGCCACGTCCGGGGCCAGCGGCGCGCTGCGCTTGCCGGCGCGGTTGGGCGTGATGTCGTCGAAGTTGCGATAGAAGGTGTTGAGCAGCCGGCAGCCCTGGTCGTCGCAGCGCCAGGTGGCGCAGACCTCCTTGTTGCAGGTGATGATGTAGCAGCCTTCGGTGCAGTCGTGGCTGTCGTCGGCGCGCACCGGGGCGGGGGCGAGCGCGGCGGCGGCCACGACCAGGCCGGTGAGCAGCAGTCCGAGTCCGAACTTCATGGCAGTCTCCTGGTCCGTGGGTGCCCGCGCAGGCTGCACGGGCTGGACTCAGGCTAGGCGGGCGGGTCCGCGCTGTAGTCAGCGCATCGCCGCGGCGGCGGGTAGGAGTTCCGCCTGCGCTTACTTCATCGTCGGCATGGTGAATTCGGCCTGCGCGCGCACGCCGGTGGGCCAGCGCGCGGTCACGGTCTTGAGCCGCGTGTAGAAGCGGATGCCGTCGGGCCCATGCACATGCAGCGGCCCGAACAGCGAACGCTTCCACCCGCCGAAACTGTGGAAGGCCATCGGCACCGGGATCGGCACGTTGATGCCGACCATGCCCGCCTGCACGCGGTGCGCGAACTGCCGCGCCGCGTCGCCGTCGCGGGTGAACACCGCGGTGCCGTTGCCGTACTCGTGCGCGTTGACCAAGGCCAGCGCCGCCTCGAAGTCCGGCACGCGGACCACGCACAGCACCGGCCCGAAGATCTCCTCGCGGTAGATGCGCATCGCCGGTGTGATGTGGTCGAACAGGCAGCCGCCGAGGAAGAACCCGGCGTCGGCCCCCGCGACGCGCAGGCCGCGGCCGTCCACCACCAGCGTCGCGCCCTCGGCCACGCCGTCGTCGACGTAGCCGCGCACCTTGTCGCGGTGCGCGCCGGTGACCAGCGGCCCCATGTCGGGATCGCCCTGGTCGCCCGGGCCGATGCGCAGCGCCCCGACCATCGGCTTGAGCTTCGCCACCAGCGCGTCGGCGGTGGCGTCGCCGACGCAGACCGCCACCGAGATCGCCATGCAGCGTTCGCCGGCCGAGCCGTAGCCGGCGCCCAGCAGCGCGTTCGCCGCGCCGTCGAGGTCGGCGTCGGGCAGCACCACCATGTGGTTCTTGGCGCCGCCCAGCGCCTGCACGCGCTTTCCATTGGCGCAGCCGCGGGCATAGAGGTATTCGGCGATGGGCGTCGAGCCGACGAAGCTCACCGCCTGCACGCGCGGGTCGTCGAGCAGCGCGTCCACCGCGACCTTGTCGCCGTGCACCACGTTGAAGACGCCGTCCGGCAGCCCGGCTTCCTTCAGCAGCCGCGCCAGGATCATCGGCGTGCCGGGGTCGCGCTCGGAGGGCTTGAGCACGAAGGTGTTGCCGCAGGCCAGCGCCACCGGGAACATCCACATCGGCACCATGCACGGGAAGTTGAACGGCGTGATGCCGGCCACCACGCCCAGCGGCGCGTACTCCGTGTATGAATCCACGTCGCGGCCCACGTTCATCGAGTGCTCGCCCTTGAGCAGGTGCGGCGCACCGCAGGCGAACTCGACCACTTCCAGCCCGCGCGTCAGCTCGCCGCGCGCATCGGCCAGCACCTTGCCGTGCTCGGAGGTGATGCAGGCGGCGATCTCGTCGGCGTGGGCCTCGAGCAGTTCCTTGAACTTGAACAGCACCCGCGCGCGGTTGAGCGGCGTGGTGGCGGCCCAGGCGGGGAAGGCGGCTTGGGCGGCGGATACCGCGGCCTCCACGTCGGCGGCAGACGCCAGCGCGACCTGCGCCTGCACCTGGCCGGTGGCGGGGTTGAAGACGTCGCCGAGGCGATCGCCGGTGCCGGGGGTGGGCTGGCCATTTATGAAGTGATGGATGCGCTTCATGTTCCCCCCCCGGAGCTTCACAATGAAATGTAGGAGGGACTTCAGTCCCGAAGCCTTTCGCCGAAAAGCTTCGGGACTGAAGTCCCTCCTACCGGTGAATCAGGCCTTCAGGGCCTTGGCGGCGGGCACGAAGTCGTAGCCCAGGTCCTTCGCCACCGCCTCGTACGTCACCTTGCCGGCGTGCACGTTCAGGCCGTTGAGCAGGTGCTCGTCGTCCAGCATCGCCGCCGGGCCCTTGTTCGCCAGCTTCACCGCGTAGGGCAGGGTGGCGTTGGTGAGCGCGAAGGTGGAGGTGCGGGCGACGCCGCCCGGCATGTTGGCGACGCAGTAGTGGATGATGCCGTCCACTTCGTAGGTCGGGTTCTGGTGGGTGGTGGCCTTCGAGGTCTCGAAGCAGCCGCCCTGGTCGATGGCGACGTCCACCAGCACCGAGCCCGGCTTCATCAGGCCCAGCTGCTTGCGCGAGACGAGCTTGGGCGCGGCGGCGCCCGGGATCAGCACGGCGCCGATCACGAGGTCGGACTGCGGCAGCAGCTCCTCGATCGCGTCGAGGGTGGAGTACAGCGTGGTGATCTTGTCGCCGTAGAGCTCGTCGAGGTACTTCAGGCGGTCGAGCGAGCGGTCGAGGATGGTGACGCGGGCGTTGAGGCCCATGGCCATGCGCGCGGCGTTGATGCCGACCACGCCGCCGCCGATCACCAGCACTTCGGCCGGCTTGACGCCCGGCACGCCGCCCAGCAGCACGCCGGAGCCGCCCTGGGCCTTCTCGAGCGCGTGCGCGCCGGCCTGGATCGACATGCGGCCGGCCACTTCCGACATCGGCGCCAGCAGCGGCAGGCCGCCCTTGCGGTCGGTGACGGTTTCATAGGCGATGCAGGTGGCGCCCGACTTCACCAGGGCCTTGGTCTGCTCCGGGTCCGGCGCCAGGTGCAGGTAGGTGTAGAGCAGCTGGCCGGGGCGCAGCATCGCGCACTCCACCGGCTGCGGCTCCTTCACCTTGATGATCATGTCGGCGCGCTTGAAGATCTCCTCGGCGCTGTCGACGATCTGGGCGCCGGCCTTCTCGTACATCTCGTTGGTGAGGCCGATGGCCTTGCCGCCGTCGCGCTGCACGATGACCTGGTGGCCCTGGCTGGTCAGTTCGCGCGCGCCGGCCGGGGTCAGGCCGATGCGGTACTCGTGGTTCTTGATTTCCTTGGGGACGCCGATAAGCATGGAGCTGCCCTCCCGGGGCGGTCTGTTCTTGGGGTCTTCCGCCCGGTCAGGCGGTGGCGCGTATGGTAGCGGCCAAGCGGTCGAAAATCCGGTCGATGTGCTCTTTTTGGAGGATCAGGGGCGGCGAAAGGGCCAAAACGTCGCCGGTGCAGCGCACCATCAGGTTCTGCTCGTGGAAGGCCCGCTGGAAGGCGTCGTAGCCGCGTGAACCCGGGGCACCCTCGCGGGCGGCCAGCTCCACGGCGCCGATCAGGCCGAAATTGCGGATGTCGATCACGTTCGGCAGGCCCTTCAGGGCATGGATGGCGTCTTCCCAGTAGCCGCCCAGCTCGATCGCCTTCTCGAACAGGTTCTCTTCCTGGTAGGTGTCCAGCGTGGCCAGGGCGGCGGCGCAGGCCAGCGGGTGGCCGGAATAGGTGTAGCCGTGGAAGAGCTCGATCGCCCCCTCCGGCCCGTGCATGAAGGCGTCGTGGATCCTGCCGCTGGCGAACACCGCGCCCATCGGCACGGCGCCGTTGGTCAGGCCCTTGGCGGTGGTGATCAGGTCCGGCGTGACGCCGAAGCGCTGCGCCGCGAAGGCCTTGCCGACGCGGCCGAAGCCGGTGATGACCTCGTCGAAGATCAGCAGGATGCCGTGCTTGTCGCAGATCTCGCGCAGGCGCTTGAGGTAGCCCTCGGGCGGCAGCACCACGCCGGCGCTGCCGGAGATCGGCTCGACGATGACCGCCGCGATCGTGCTGGCGTCGTGCAGCTGCACCAGCCGCTCCAGGTCCTCGGCCAGCTCGATGCCGTGCTTGGGCAGGCCGCGGTTGAAGCCGTTGCGGGCGATGTCCAGGGTGTGCCGCAGGTGGTCCACGCCGGGCAGCATCGGCCCGAAGAACTTGCGGTTGTTGACCATGCCGCCGACCGCGATGCCGCCGAAGCCGACGCCGTGGTAGCCCTTCTCGCGGCCGATCAGGCGCGTGCGCTGGCCCTCACCCCGGGCGCGGTGGTAGGCCAGGGCGATCTTGAGCGCGGTGTCCACCGACTCCGAGCCCGAGTTGGTGAAGAACACATGGTCCAGCCCCTCCGGCGCGATCGCCTTCAGGCGCTCGGCCAGCACGAAGGGCAGGGGGTGGCCCATCTGGAAGGTCGGCGCGAAATCCAGTGTGACGGCCTGCTCCTGGATCGCCTTGACGATGCGCGGGCGGGCGTGGCCGGCGTTGCAGCACCACAGGCCGCCGGTGCCGTCGAGGATCTCGCGGCCGTCGGTGCTGCGGTAGTACATGCCTTCGGCGCTGGCCAGCAGGCGCGGCGTCTTCTTGAACTGGCGATTGGCCGTGAACGGCATCCAGAACGCGTCGGTGTGCTCGGGCGCGGCGGTGGCCTGGTGGGCGAGGTCGTCGGAGGGGGACATGGCGAGCTTCCTGGAGCGGTTGCCGGCCAGCTTACCGTGTTGATTAAAATTTACAACGGCGCCGAATCCCGCGATTTCATTGACCTTGGAGGGGGCGGGTGTTAAATATTCCGCAACATCCGGAGGTGGGCGCATTGGATATCGGGATCCGGCTGCAGGCCGTACGCAAGAGCAAGAACCTCAGCCAGCGTGAGCTGGCCAAGCGCGTGGGCGTCACCAACTCCACCATTTCGCTGATCGAGCAGAACAAGGTCAGCCCGTCCATCAGTTCGCTGAAGAAGGTGCTGGACGGGATCCCGATCTCGCTGGCTGATTTCTTCACCCTCGAGCTGGGCGACACCGGCGACAGCCCGTTCTACCCGGCCGACGAGCAGCCCGACCTCGGCAACCACGAGATCCACTACTTCCTGGTCGGCCAGCACCGCGCCAACCGGCAAATGTGCATCCTGCGCGAGGTGATGCCGCCGGGCAGCGACACCGGCGAGACCATGCTCAGCCACGACGGCGAAGAGGGCGGGGTGATCGTGCAGGGCCGGGTCGAGGTTACCGTCGGCGACCAGGTGCGCGTGCTCGGCCCCGGCGAGGCCTATTACTTCGAAAGCCGCCAGCCCCACCGCTTCCGCAACGTCGGCCCAGACACCGCCATCCTCGTCAGCGCCAACACCCCGCCAACTTTCTGAAGCCCCTCTCCCCCCGGGAGAGGGGTTGGGGAGAGGGCCCCGCCCACCACCGGACTCCGCCATGACCAAGCCCAAAACCCGCCAAGACTGGGAACTCCTCGCCTCCGGCCTCAGCCTCCGCCACCAGGCCTTCATCGACGGCCGGTACGTCGACGCCGCCAGCGGCAAGACCTTCGACTGCCTGAGCCCGATCGACGGCCGCGTGCTGGCCCGCGTGGCCGAATGCGGCTCGGTCGACATCGACCGCGCGGTGGCCGCGGCCCGCCGCAGCTTCGACGCCGGCAAGTGGTCGAACGCCCGCCCGGCGCAGCGCAAGAAGGTGATCCTGCGCTTCGCCCAGCTGCTGCAGCAGCACGCCGACGAACTCGCGCTGCTCGACGCGCTCGACATGGGCAAGCCGGTCAACGACGCCCTGCACGTGGACGTGGCCGCCTCGGTGCGCTGCATGGCCTGGACCGGCGAGGCCATCGACAAGGTCTACGGCGAGGTCGCGCCCACCGGGCACGACGAGCTGGGCCTGGTCACGCGCGAGCCGCTGGGCGTGATCGGCGCCATCGTGCCCTGGAACTTCCCGCTGCTGATGGCCTGCTGGAAGATCGCGCCGGCGCTGGCCACCGGCAACTCGGTCGTGCTCAAGCCCTCCGAGAAATCCCCGCTGAGCACGCTGCGTATTGCCGAGCTGGCGATCGAGGCGGGCATCCCCGAGGGCGTGTTCAACGTGGTGCCGGGCTTCGGCCGCGGCGCCGGCGAGCCGCTGGCGATGCACATGGATGTGGATGGCCTGGTGTTCACCGGCTCCACCGCGGTCGGCAAGCACCTGATGGTCTGCGCCGGCACCTCGAACATGAAGCGCGCCTACATGGAGTGCGGCGGCAAGAGCCCGAACCTGGTGTTCGCCGACGCGCCCAACTTCGAGCGCGCCGCCAAGGCCGCCGCCAGCGGCATCTTCTACAACCAGGGCGAGGTCTGCACCGCCGCCTCGCGCCTGCTGGTCGAGCGCCGCATCAAGGACGAGTTCGTCGCCAAGGTGGCCGAGTTCGGCCGCAAGATGCAGCCCCAGCACCCGCTGGAGCCCGGCGCGGCGATGGGCGCGATGGTGGACGAGGGCCAGACCGAACGCGTGCTGGGCTACATCGCCAAGGGCCGCGAGCAGGGCGCCCGCGTGGTGATCGGCGGCGAGCGGCTGCAGACGGTGGAAGGCGGCTGCTACATCGCGCCGACCATCTTCGACGGCGTCGGCCACGACCACGCCATCGCCCGCGAGGAAATCTTCGGACC
This sequence comes from Arenimonas metalli CF5-1, assembly GCF_000747155.1. Classification (GTDB taxonomy): domain Bacteria; phylum Pseudomonadota; class Gammaproteobacteria; order Xanthomonadales; family Xanthomonadaceae; genus Arenimonas; species Arenimonas metalli. Next base: position 118,079 of record NZ_AVCK01000012.1, read on the forward strand.
GGTGCTGAGCGTCATCGCCTTCGACACCGAGGAAGAGGCGCTTCGCATCGCCAACGACAGCGACTACGGGCTGGCCGCCGGCGTTTTCACCTCCGACCTCAACCGGGCCCACCGCGTGGCGCGCAAGCTGCGCGCCGGCAGCGTCTGGGTGAACTACTGGGACGGCGGCGACATGACCGCGCCCTTCGGCGGCTACAAGCAGAGCGGCAACGGCCGCGACAAGTCGCTGCACGCCTTCGAGAAGTACACCGAGGTCAAGGCGACCTGGTTCAACCTCGACCCCTGAGTCGCGGCCTCAGCGCAGCAACAGCACCGGGATCGGGCAGCTGCGCAGCACCTGGGTGGTGGTGCTGCCCAGGATCATGGTGCGGATGCGGGAATGGCCGTAGGCGCCCATCACCAGCAGGTCGATGCCGCGGGCGCCGACTTCGCGGGCGATCACCGCTTCCGGGTGGCCGGGCACGAGGCTGGCCCGCGGGGCGAATCCGGCCGCCTCGAGCTGCGCCTCCGCCCAGTCCAGGTGCTCGCGCAGCGCCGCGTTGCCTTCCTCGCCCACCATCAGCAGCTCGCAGGCCAGGCCCTTGAGCAGCGGGCTGGCGCAGACAATCTCGACGCAGCGGCGGGTGGTGGCGCCGCCGTCGAAGGCAATGAGGAAGCGCTGCGGCGGCTTGAAGGCACGCGAGGCCACCAGCACCGGACGGTGCACCGCGCGCAGGACGTACTCGAGTTGTCCGCCCAGGCGGCCGGTCTCGAAGTTGGCGTGCTCGCCGCGCTTGCCCACGACGAACAGCCGGACGCCCTGCTCGAGTTCCAGCAGGCTGTCGGCCAGGCCGCCGTGGCGCTGCAGCACCTTCGCCGCGACGCCGCTGGCGTCGGACAGGTGGCTGCGAACCTGCTCCAGCAGCAGGCGTCCGTGCTCCTGGGCCAGCTTGCTGCGCTGTTCGTCCAGGTCGGCCAGCTGGGCCAGCAGCAGTTCCTGGCCGCCCAGCGAAAGATTTCCGCTCAGGTCCGCCATGGGCGGCTGTTGGCCGCGCTCGAGGGTGTGCAGCAGCTCCAGCGGCGCCGACAGCCTGGAAGCGGCCCAGGCGGCGAGTCCGGCCACGCTGCGGCCGTAGACGGAGGCGTCGATGGCGGCCAGCACGCGGCCTTCGGCATGGATCAGGGCTTGGCTCATGCGTGGGTCCTCAGTGGCCGCCCATCAGGCGTTCGGCGTCGGGCTTGTCGTGCACGCCGAGGCGGTCGACGAGCGTGGCGCTGGCTTCGTTCAGTCCGATGATATCCACCGCGGTGCCCTCGCGGCGGAACTTCAGCACCACCTTGTCGAGGGCGCCGACGGCGCTCAGGTCCCAGAAGTGGGCGCGGGAGACATCGATGGTGACGCGCTCGAGCACTTCCTTGAAGTCGAAACCGGCGGCGAAGGCATCGGCCGAGGCGAAGAAGACCTGGCCGGTCACGGTGTAGGTGCGTGCCTTGCCGTCGTCCTGCGGCTGCGAGCCGATGTGCAGCACGCGGCCGACCTTGCGCGCGAAGAACAGCGCCGACAGCAGCACGCCGGTCAGCACGCCCTTGGCCAGGTCGTGGGTAAACACGGTGACCACCACGGTGGCGATCATCACCACGCTGGAGGTGCGCGGATGCGTGGCCAGGTCGCGCACCGAACTCCAGCTGAAGGTGCCGATCGAGACCATGATCATCACCGCCACCAGCGCCGCCATCGGGATCTGGCGGACCCATTCGCTGCCGAACACCACCATCAGCAACAGCACGGTGCCGGCGACGAAGGCCGAGAGCCGGCCGCGGCCGCCGGACTTCACGTTGATCACCGACTGGCCGATCATCGCGCAGCCGGCCATGCCGCCCATGAAGCCGGCGGCGATGTTGGCCACGCCCTGGCCGGCGCATTCGCGGTTCTTGTTGCTGGTCGTGTCGGTCAGGTCGTCGACGATCTGCGCGGTGAGCAGCGACTCCAGCAGGCCGACCACGGCCAGCGTGGCCGACACCGGCAGGATGATCCACAGCGTCTCCAGCGTCAGCGGGACCTGCGGGAACAGGAACACCGGCAGGCTGTCGGGCAGCTCGCCCATGTCGCCCACGGTGCGGATGTCGAGCTTGAGCCAGATCGCCACGCCGGTCAGCAGCACGATGGCCACCAGCGGCGAGGGGATGGCGCGGGTGAGGTAGGGGAAGCCGTAGATGATGGCCAGGCCGGCGGCGCACATCGCGTACACCGTCCAGGGCACGCCGATCAGCTCGGGCAGCTGGGCCATGAAGATCAGGATCGCCAGCGCATTGACGAAGCCGGTGATCACGGAGCGCGAGACGAAGCGCATCAGGCTGCCCAGCTTCAGCGCGCCCGCGATGATCTGGAACACGCCAGTCAGCAGCGTGGCCGCCAGCAGGTACTGCAGGCCGTGGTCCTTCACCAGGTCGACCATCACCAGCGCCATGGCGCCGGTTGCCGCGGAGATCATGCCCGGGCGGCCGCCGAAGAAGGCGATCACCACCGCGATGCAGAACGAGGCGTACAACCCGACCTTGGGGTCGACGCCGGCGATGATGGAGAAGGCGATGGCTTCCGGGATCAGGGCCAGCGCGACCACGAGCCCGGCGAGCACGTCGCCACGGACATTGCCGAACCATTCCTGGCCCAGTCGGGAGAAGATACTCAAAGCGGGTTTCCAGTGCGGGGCGAAGGGCCCGGGCGGCAGTTTACGAGAGCTGCCCCGGGGCTGCACCCGCCAGGATCACCACAGCGCGTCGCGCAGCTTGAACCAGGCCATCGCGGCCACCAGCAGCGGCGTGCGCAGGGCGCGGCCGCCGGGGAAGTTCCGGTGCCCGATCTTCGCGAAGGCATCCAGTCGTTCGGACTGGCCGCGGATCGCTTCGGCCACGATGCGGCCCGCGAGACCGGTGGCCGCAACTCCGTGGCCGCTGAAACCCTGCGCGAAGTAGACGTTGTCGCCCAGCCGGCCCCAGTGCGGCGCGCGGTTGAGGCTGATGTCGATCAGCCCGCCCCAGACCTGCTCGAACTTCACGCCTTCGAGCTGCGGGAACACGCGCGTCATCCGCCGCTGCATCGTGCCCGGCAGGTTCGGCGGGGGCAGGGTGGAGTAGCTGGCGCGGCCGCCGAACAGCAGGCGGTGGTCTTCGCTCAGGCGGAAATAATCGAGCGCCCAGTTGATGTCGGCCACGGCCATGCCGTTGCGGATCAGCGCACGCGCGCGTTCCTCGCCCAGCGGCGCGGTGGCGCCGACGTAGGTCCCGACCGGCATGATCTTGTCGTCGAGCTCGGGCGCGATGCCGTGCACCAGCGCATTGCCGGCCAGCACGCAGAACGCGCCTTCGGCTTCGCCCTCCGCCGTGCGCAGCACGGGGCGCGCGCCGCGCGTGAGCGACACCACGGGCGAGTGCTCGAAGATGCGGACGCCGGCGGCAACGGCGGCGCGCGCCAGCCCCAGCGTGTAGTTCAAGGGATGCAGGTGGCCCGAGGCCGGGTCGTAGAGGGCGCCGAGGTAGCGCGGGCTGTCGAGCTGCGCCCGCAGCTGCTCGCGATCCCACCAGGGCAGGGCATAGCCGTAGTTCGTGGCCAGGTCGTCCTGCCAGGCATTGAGTTCGTCGATGTGCCTGGGCTTTATCGCCACGTGCGCATGGCCGTCGCGCCAGCCGGCGTCGATGCCGTGCGTGGCGATGCGTTCGCGCACCAGGCGCACGCCCTCGATCGACCAGTCGAACATCCGGCGCGACAATTCGGGCCCCACCATCGCCGCGATCTTCGGCTGCTCGCAGCCGAAGCCGAAGATGACCTGGCCGCCGTTGCGCCCGGAGGCGCCCCAGCCCACGCGCCGGGCCTCGACCACGATCACGCTCAGCCCGGCCTGCGCCAGCTCGAGCGCCGCGGACAGGCCCGTCAGGCCGGCGCCCAGCACCACCACGTCGGCGGTTTCGCGGCCCTGCAGGCGCGGATGCGCCGGCGCCGGGTGGGCGCTGCGCGAATACCAGGAATCCACGTGCGCGGCGGGCGAGCGCACCGTCATCGTCAGACCGTCCGCAGGTACCAGTCGTACTCGAGCGTGGTCACTTCCCGGCAGAAGCTGCGCAGTTCCTTGAGCTTCTGCTGGCCGTAGATGTGCCGGAACGACTCGCCGAAGTGCCGGGCCGCGAACTCGCTGCCCTGGAAATCGCGGATCGTGTCGTGCCAGAACAGCTCGCGGTGCTCGGTCTGCTCGTAGGCATTGCCCACGACCGGCGCACCCGGGTCGCCCTGGTCGTCCAGGCCCTGCAGGATGCCGGCCAGCACCGCGGCCGTGACCAGGTAGGGATTGGCGTCGGCGCCGGCGATGCGGTGCTCGATGCGGGTGTTGGCCGGGTCGCTGTGCGGCACGCGCATCGCCACCGTGCGGTTGTTGAAGCCCCAGGCGTCGTTCAGCGGCACGAAAGCGTTGAGCACGAAACGGCGGTAGCTGTTGGCGTGCGGCGCGAACAGCAGCATGCAGTCGCGGCTGGCCTTCTGCAGCCCGGCCACGGCGTGGCGCAGGGTGGCCGAGGGCGTGGCCGGGTCGCAGGCGAAGAGGTTGTTGCCGGCGGCGTCGAGCACGCTGACGTGGATGTGGGTGCCGCTGCCGGCCTGGTCCACGAAGGGCTTGGCCATGAAGCTGGCGATCATGCCCTGTTCCTCGGCGGTGGCCTTGATCGCACGGCGCAGCAGCAGCGCGTCGTCGCAGGCGGCCACGGCGTCGGCGCGGTGCTTGAGGTTGATCTCGAACTGGCCGGGCGCGTACTCGGCCACCGCGGTGTCGGCCGGGATGCCCTGCGCGGCGCAGGCGTCGGCGACGGCGTCGGTGAAGGCCTGGTAGTCGTTCAGGTCCTGCATGTAATAGACCTGCGTGCTGCGGTTGCGCTCGCCGGTGGCCGGGTTGACCGAGGTCTGCGGGCGGCCGTCGTGGGTCAGTTCGGCGTCCAGCAGGTAGAACTCCAGCTCCACGGCGACGACGGGCGTCAGGCCGCGTTCCTTGAAGCGAGCAACCACGCGCTTGAGCACTTCGCGCGGGTTGGCCTCGAACAGGCCGCCGCGGCCGTCCTCCATCTGCAGCAGCAGCTGCGCCATCGGGCGATGCTGCCACGGGATCGGGCGCAGGCTGCCCGGCACCGGACGGCAAATCCGGTCCTCGTCGCCGATGTCATAGCCCAGTCCGGTTTCCTCGACCGTGTTGCCGGTGATGTCGGTGGCGACCAGGGACATCGGCAGGCAGACGCCGTCGCGGTAGACCTTGTCCAGCGCGTCGCGGGTGATGCGCTTGCCGCGCAGCAGGCCGTTCATGTCGGGCAGCAGCAGGTCGATCTGCTCGCAGTCCGGGATCTGCGCGAGGACGTCGGCGTCGGCCGACGGGAGGTAGGAGGAGGTCATGGGACGGGCATCCGCTGGGGTCGGCGGAGTCTAGCATTCCGCCTGAAGCTGTAAAAAATAATCATCCCCTGTTGATGAAATCAAACGCCCGGAGTAAGGTCGGGCATCCCCTTGTGAGGCGTCCCATGCGTCAGTCCCCGCTGGTCGGCCTGCCTTCGGACCGCAAACAGATCGGGCCCCATCCGTTCCAGGCGGTGGGCGAGAAATACCTCCGCGCGGTCGTCGACGGCGCCGGCTGCCTGCCGCTCATGATCCCGTCGCTGTCGCCGCCGCTGGACCTGCGGGCGGTGCTGGCCCATCTCGACGGCCTGCTGCTCACCGGTGCCTACAGCAACATCGAGCCGCACCACTACTCGGACGAACCCAGCTGGGACGGCAACCCGCATGACCCGGCCCGCGACGCCACCACGCTGGGCATCGTGCCGCTGGCGATCGAAATGGGCGTGCCCGTGCTGGCGCTGTGCCGCGGCTGCCAGGAAGTGAACGTGGCGCTGGGCGGCACGCTGTACCAGAAGGTGCACGAGCAGCCCGGCCTGGACGACCACCGCGAGAACCCCGACGACCCGCTGGACGCGCAATACGCGCCCTCGCACCCGATCGACCTGGCGCCGGGCGGCCTGCTCGCGCGCATCGCCGGCGCGCCGGTCGCGCACGTCAATTCCCTGCACGGCCAGGGGCTGCGCACGCTGGGCCGCGGGCTGGTGGTGGAAGCCACCGCGCGCGACGGGCTGGTGGAGGCGGTGCGACTCGATGACCCGGGGCCCTTCCTGCTCGCGGTGCAGTGGCACCCGGAGTGGAGGGTCGGCGAGAATCCCTTCTACCTGGGCATCTTCCAAGCCTTCGCGGCCGCCTGCCGCGAACGCGCCAAGCAAAGAACCTAGCCTATGTCGAAGAAGAAAGAGCCCAAGCAGACCCCCGAGGAACAGCAGGAGAGCACGCTCAAGCGCTGGCTCAAGGAGCGCCGGATCACCGAGGTCGAGTGCCTGGTGCCGGACATCACCGGCAACGCCCGCGGCAAGATCATCCCGGCCGCCAAGTTCTCGCACGATTACGGCACCCGCCTGCCCGAGGGCATCTTCGCCACCACCGTCACCGGCGAATACCCCGACAACTACGACGACCTGGTGTCGCCGTCCGATTCGGACATGCAGCTGCGGCCCGATGCCGACACCGTGCGCATGGTGCCCTGGGCCACCGACCCGACCGCGCAGGTGATCCACGACTGCTACACCAAGGAAGGCAAGCGCCACGAGCTGGCGCCGCGCAACGTGCTGCGGCGCGTGCTCGACCTCTACGACGGCCTCGGCCTGCAGCCGGTGATCGCGCCCGAGCTGGAGTTCTTCCTGGTCCAGCGCAACACCGACCCGGACTTCCCGCTGCAGCCGCCCGCCGGCCGCAACGGCCGCCCCGAGACCGCGCGGCAGTCGTACTCCATCGACGCGGTGAACGAGTTCGACCCCATCCTCGACCTGATGTACGACTACTGCGAGGCGATGGAGCTGGACGTGGACACGCTGATCCACGAGTCCGGCGCCGCCCAGCTGGAGGTCAATTTCGAGCACGCCGACCCGATGTCGCGCGCCGACCAGGTCTTCCTGTTCAAGCGCACCATGCGCGAGGCGGCTATGCGCCACGGCATCTACGCCACCTTCCTGGCCAAGCCGATGGAGAACGAGCCGGGCAGCTCGATGCACATCCACCAGAGCCTGGTGGACGCGCGGACCGGCAAGAACGTGTTCGCGGGTGCGCGCAAGGGCGTGCACAGCGAGCTGTTCATGCACTACCTCGGCGGCCTGCAGAAGTACGTGCCGGCGGCGATGGCCATCTTCGGGCCGAACGTGAATTCCTACCGGCGCCTGGCCTTCGGTGAAGTCTCGCCAAAGAACGTGCAGTGGGGCTACGACAACCGCACCTGCGGCCTGCGCGTGCCGCTGGACACGCCCGAGAACACCCGCGTGGAAAGCCGCTTCGCCGGCTCCGACGTCAATCCCTACCTGGCGCTGGCCGCGACCCTGGCCTGCGGCTACCTCGGCATCGTCGAGAAGCTCGAGCCCACCGCGCCGATGGCCGGCAGCGCCCACGCCAAGGGCTACGACCTGCCGCGCTCGCTGGAGGAGGCCATCGTGCTGCTGCGCAAGTGCAAGCCGCTGCGCGGGCTGCTGGGCGAGCGCTTCGTCAAGGCCTACACCTCGGTGAAGGAAAAGGAACACCAGACTTATTTGCGCGTCATCAGCTCGTGGGAACGGGAGTTCCTGCTGCTGAACGTCTAAAGGAGTGAGCATGGAATCGATCGACACCCGCAGCCTGCAGCAGCTCGACGCCGCGCACCACCTGCACCCGTTCAACGACAACGCCGCGCTGGCCAAGAAGGGCACCCGCATCCTGACCCGGGGCGAGGGCTGCTACGTCTGGGATTCCGAAGGCAACCAGCTGCTCGACGCCTTCGCCGGCCTGTGGTGCGTGAACATCGGCTACGGTCGCCGCGAGCTGGGCGAGGCGGCGTCGAGGCAGATGACGCAGCTGGCCTACTACAACAGCTTCTTCGGCTGCACCACCGAGCCCACGGTGCGCCTGGCCGCCAAGCTGGCCGAGCTGTGCCCGGGCGACCTCAACCACGCCTTCTTCTCCAACTCGGGCTCCGAGGCCAACGACACCATCCTGCGCCTGGTGCGGCATTACTGGGCGGTGCAGGGCGAGCCGCAGAAGAACATCGTCATCGGCCGGCACAACGGCTACCACGGCTCCACCGTGGCCGGCGCCAGCCTCGGCGGCATGAAGGGCATGCACAAGCAGGGCGGCCTGCCGATCCCGGACATCCACCACATCGACCCGCCGTTCTGGTTCGCCGACGGCGGCGACATGGACGAGGAAACCTACGGCCGGCACTGCGCGCAGCGGCTGGAGGACAAGATCCTGGAACTCGGCGCCGACCGCGTCGCCGCCTTCATCGGCGAGCCGATCATGGGCGCCATCGGCGTCTACATCCCGCCGAAGAACTACTGGAAGGAGATCGAGCGCATCTGCCGCAAGCACGACGTGCTGCTGATCGCCGACGAAGTGATCTGCGGCTTCGGCCGCACCGGCGAGTGGTTCGCCGCCGACTACTTCGGCTTCCAGCCCGACATCATGACCCTGGCCAAGGGCATCACCAGCGGCTACATCCCGCTGGGCGCGGCCATGTTCAGCGACCGCATCGCCAAGGTGCTGCATGAAAAGGGCGGCGAACTGGCGCACGGCTACACCTACTCCGGCCACCCGGTCTGCGCCGCGGTGGCGCTGGAAAACATCCGCATCCTGCAGGACGAGAAGATCGTCGACACCTGCCGCACCGACACCGGGCCGTATCTTGCGAAGAAGTGGAAGCAGCTCGGCGAGCACCCGCTGGTCGGCGAGGCCCGCATCGCCGGCATGGTCGGCGCGCTCGAGCTGGTGCCGTCCAAGCCCTCGCGCGCCTTCTTCGAGGACCGCGGCCGGGTGGGGCAGCTGTGCCGCGACATCGCGCTGAAGAACGGCCTGATCCTGCGCGCCACCTATGATTCGATGCTGCTCTCGCCGCCGCTCGTCATCAGCCGCGCGCAGGTGGATGAACTCGCCGAGAAGGCCTGGAAATCGCTCGACATGACCGCCCGCGAGCTGGGCATGCCGACGGGCTGATCCGCCCGGCCCGCGCGGGGAGGCGCGGGCGGGGCGCGTGTGTATGATGCTTTTCGTGGTTCGACCGCCGTCCAACGTTTCATTCACCGACTTGGGGGAAGAGATGACGCACCGACTGACCGCACTCACCGCACTTGTCCTCGCCGGCCTGGCCGCCGGCTGCGCCCGCGACGCCGGCACCGATGCCCCGGCCGGCGCAGAGCCCGCGCCCGCCCAGCCCGCCAAGGTCCTGAACGTCTACAACTGGTCGGACTACATCGCCGAGGACACCATCGCCAACTTCGAGAAGGAGACTGGCATCAAGGTCACCTACGACGTGTTCGACTCGAACGAGGTGCTCGAGGCCAAGCTGATGTCGGGCAACACCGGCTACGACATCGTGGTGCCGTCGCTGACCTTCCTCTCGCGCCAGGTCCAGGCCGGCGTGTTCCAGGAGCTCGACCGGTCGCGCCTGTCCAACTACGCCAACCTCGATCCGGAGTTCATGGCGCTGCTGGCGCAGAACGACCCGGGCAACGCCCACGCCGTGCCCTACCTGTGGGGCACCACCGGCATCGGCTACAACGTCGCCAAGGTGCGCGAGGCGCTGGGCGAGGATGCGCCGGTCGATAGCTGGGCGCTGGTGTTCGAGCCGGAGAACCTCGCCAAGCTCAAGGGCTGCGGCGTCGCCTTCCTCGACACGCCCTCCGAGATCATCCCGCCGGTGCTGCGCTACCTGGGCGAGGAGCCCAACAGCTTCGACGAGGCCGTGATCCAGAAGGCCGTGGACCGCCTGGCCGAGCTGCGGCCCAGCATCACCTACTTCCATTCCTCGCAGTACATCAACGACCTGGCCAACGGCGACATCTGCGTCACCATCGGCTGGTCGGGCGACATCATCCAGGCCCAGGCCCGCGCCGACGAGGCCGGCAAGGGCGTCGAGATCAGCTACGTGATCCCGAAGGAGGGCGCGCCGATGTGGTTCGACATGCTGGCCATCCCCAAGGGCGCCCGCAACGTCGACAACGCCTACCTGTTCCTCGACTACCTGATGCGCCCCGAGGTGATGGCCGGCGTGCAGAACTACGTCGCCTACGCCAGCGCCAACCAGGCCGCGCTGCCGATGGTGGACGAGGCCATCCTCAACGACCCGGGCATCTACCCGACCGAGGAAGCCAAGAAGGGCCTGTTCACGCTGGCGGTGCTGCCGCCGGAAGTGGACCGCCTGTTCACCCGCCACTGGACCACGCTCAAGACCGGCCAGTAAGCGGCCCCGCAACCGGAAAACCACGCATGGCAGCAGTACCCAACGGCGGGTCCCCCGGCGCGCCGAGGCTGGAAAAGCTCGGCGCCGACGACTACCTCCGGATCGAGACGGTGCGCAAGGAGTTCGACGGCTTCGTGGCCGTCGACGACGTCAGCCTGACCATCCGGCAGGGCGAGATCTTCGCCCTGCTGGGCGCCTCGGGCTGCGGCAAGTCCACCCTGCTGCGGGTGCTGGCGGGCTTCGAGAAGCCGACCAAGGGCCGGGTGGTGCTTGATGGCCAGGACATCACGGAGCTGCCGCCCTACGAGCGGCCGATCAACATGATGTTCCAGTCCTACGCGCTGTTCCCGCACATGACGGTCGAGCAGAACATCGCCTTCGGCCTGAAGCAGGACGGCATGCCGAAGGCCAACATCGCCCGCCGCGTGCAGGAGATGCTGGCGCTGGTGCAGATGGAGAAGTTCGCCCGGCGCAAGCCGCACCAGCTCTCCGGCGGCCAGCAGCAGCGCGTGGCGCTGGCGCGGTCGCTGGCCAAGAGCCCCAAGCTGCTGCTGCTCGACGAGCCGATGGGCGCGCTGGACAAGAAGCTGCGCTCGCAGATGCAGCTCGAGCTGGTGAACATCGTCGAGCGCCTGGGCGTCACCTGCGTGATGGTGACGCACGACCAGGAAGAGGCCATGACCATGGCCCACCGCATCGCCATCATGGACGCCGGCTGGATCCGGCAGCTGGGCACGCCCGACGAGATCTACGAGCAGCCCAGCTGCCGCTTCACCGCCGAGTTCATCGGCTCGGTGAACCTGATCGAGGGCAAGATCAAGGACGACGAGAAGGACTTCATCACCATCGCCAGCCCGGCGCTCGACTGCCTGGCCTACGTCGGCCACGGCGTCACCGGCTTCGAAGGCCAGGACGTGGCGCTGGCGCTGCGGCCCGAGAAGATCCAGGTCAGCGCCGAGGAGCCGGCCCAGCCGCACAACAAGGTGCGCGGCATCATCGAGGAGATCGCCTACTTCGGCAGCCACTCGGTGTTCCACGTGCGCCTGCCCGGCGGCACCAAGATCCTGGCCAACATGATCAACAGCCAGCGCTGGGCCAGCGAGAAGTTCACCTGGAACGACGCCGTCTGGCTGAGCTGGGACGACCAGGCCGGCGTGGTGCTGACCTCGTGAGCAAGCTCCTGCGCTCGCTCCGCAAGCGGCTGCCCGGCCCGCGCTGGCTGGTGATCGCGGTGCCCTATCTGTGGATGCTGCTGTTCTTCGCCATCCCGTTCGCGATCGCGCTCAAGATCAGCGTCGCCAGCGCGGCCATCGCCATGCCGCCCTACACCGACCTGTTCACCTGGACCGGCGACAAGCTGCAGGTGACGCTCAACGCCGGCAACTACCTGTACCTGGTGCGCGACAGCCTGTACGTCAACGCCTACCTGAGCTCGCTCAAGATCGCGGTGATCTCCACCTTCCTGTGCCTGCTGGTGGGCTACCCGATCGCCTACGCCATCGCGCGGATGTCGCCGGCCAACCGCAACATCGCCCTGATGCTGGTGATCCTGCCGTCCTGGACCTCGTTCCTGATCCGCATCTACGCCTGGGTCGGCATCCTCAAGAACAACGGCCTGCTCAACAACTTCCTGATCAATATCGGGCTGATCGACCAGCCGCTGCAGATCCTGCACACGCCGGTGGCGGTTTACATCGGCATCGTCTACGCCTACCTGCCGTTCATGGTGCTGCCGCTGTACGCCAACCTGGTCAAGCACGATTTCCGGCTGATCGAGGCCGCCAACGACCTCGGCGCCCGGCCCTGGAAGGCCTTCCTCACGGTCACGCTGCCGCTGTCGAAGGCCGGCATCATCGCCGGCGCGATGCTGGTGCTGATCCCGGTGGTGGGCGAGTTCGTGATCCCGGAGATGCTGGGCGGCGCCGACACGCTGATGATCGGCCGGGTGCTGTGGCAGGAGTTCTTCAACAACCGCGACTGGCCGGTGGCCTCGGCGGTGGCGATCGTGATGCTGGTGCTGCTGATCGTGCCCATCACCATCTTCCACCGCTACCAGTCGAGGGAAATGGAGTCGCGGCTGTCATGAACCAGGGCAAGAACTCGAAGTTCACCCTGGCGATGCTCGTGCTCGGCTTCGTCTTCCTGTACGCGCCCATCCTCAGCCTGATCATCTACTCGTTCAACGAGTCGCGGCTGGTGACGGTGTGGTCGGGCTTCTCGGTGAAGTGGTACGTCGAGCTGTTCCGCGACCAGCAGATGATGGACGCGGCCTGGGTGAGCGTGCAGGTAGCGTTCTGGACCGCCTGCGCCTCGGTGGTGCTGGGCACGCTGGCGGCGATGATCATGACCCGCTTCCGCGACTTCCCGGGCAAGACGATCTTCGGCGGCCTGATCACCGCGCCGCTGGTGATGCCCGAGGTCATCACCGGCCTGTCGATCCTGCTGCTGTTCGTCTCGATCGGGCCGATCATCGGCATCGGCGAGCAGCGCGGCATGCTCACCATCTGGATCGCCCACGTCACCTTCTGCATGGCCTTCGTGACCGTGGTCATCAGCTCGCGGCTGGGCGAGCTGGATCGCTCGCTGGAGGAAGCGGCGATGGACCTAGGCGCGAACCGCATCAAGGTCTTCTTCGTGATCACGCTGCCGATCATCGCGCCGGCGCTGATCTCGGGCTGGCTGCTGGCGTTCACGCTGTCGCTGGACGACCTGGTGATCGCCAGCTTCGTGTCGGGCCCGTCCTCGACCACGCTGCCGATGAAGGTATTCTCCTCGGTGCGGCTGGGCGTGAGCCCGAAGATCAATGCGCTGGCGTCGCTGATGATCCTCGCGGTCACGGTGGCGGCGGTGATCGGCTGGTGGGTGATGACCCGCGAGGACAAGAAGCGCCAGCGCGACATGCAGCTGGCCCTGCAGAAAGGATGAGGCCATGAGCGTTGAGAACCGCGACCCCTGGACCGGCGAAGTCCGCCGGCATGCCAAGCAGTCGGCCGCGGAGGTCGAGCGCGTGCTGGCGGCGGCCGACAAGGCGTTCCCGGGCTGGGCCCGGCTCGGCGTGGCGCGCCGCGGGGACGGCCTGCGCAAGGTGGCGGCCGCGCTGCGCGCCCGCAAGGACGGCATCGCCACGGTCATGACCGCCGAGATGGGCAAGCTGCGGCGCGAGGCCCTCACCGAGATCGAGAAGTCGGCGGCCGCCTGCGAGTACTACGCCGACCACGCCGCCCGTTATCTCGAGGACACCGCGGTGCGCACCGAGGCCAAGCGCAGCTTCGTCAGCTACGAGCCGATCGGCCCCGTGCTGGCGGTGATGCCCTGGAACTTCCCGGTCTGGCAGGTCTTCCGCTTCCTCGCCCCGTGCCTGATGGCGGGCAACGTGGCCCTGCTCAAGCACGCCACCAACGTGCCGCGCTGCGCCGACGTCATCAAGGCCGTGCTCGACGAGGCCGGTATTCCCGCGGGCGTGTTCGGCGTGCTGCACATCGACAACGAGCAGGCCGCCGCCGTGATCGGCGACCCGCGGGTCAAGGCCGTCAGCCTGACCGGCAGCGAGCGGGCGGGGCGCTCGGTCGCCGCGACGGCCGGCCAGCACCTCAAGAAATGCGTGCTCGAGCTGGGCGGCAGCGATCCCTTCGTGGTGCTCGAAGACGCCGACCTCGACAAGGCGGTGCCGGCGGCGGTGCAGTCGCGCTTCGGCAACGCCGGGCAGACCTGCATCGCGGCCAAGCGCTTCATCGTGGTCGCCGCGATCGCCGAGGAGTTCGTGCGCCGCTTCACCGAGGCCAGCGCGAAGCTGGCGGTGGGCGACCCGAACGACGACGCCACCGGCCTGGCGCCCATGGCCCGCGCCGACCTGCGCGACGAACTGCACAAGCAGGTCGAGGCCAGCCTGGCGGCGGGCGCGAAAGCCGCGCTGGGCTGCGCGCCCGGGGCAGGGGACACGCACTATCCGGCGTCGATCCTGGACCACGTGCGGCCCGGCATGCCCGCCTACGACCAGGAGCTGTTCGGCCCCGTGGCCAGCATCCTGCGCGCGAAGGACGAGGCCGAGGCGGTCGCGATGGCCAACGACACCGCCTTCGGCCTCGGCGCCAGCGTCTGGACCCAGGACCGCGATCGCGGCGAGGCGGTGGCCCGGAAGATCGTGGCCGGCGCCTGCTTCGTCAACGCCATCGTCCGCAGCGACGTGCGGCTGCCCTTCGGCGGCACCAAGGCCTCGGGCTTCGGCCGCGAGCTGGCCGAGCACGGCATCCACGAGTTCACCAACATCAAGACCGTGTACGTGGACTGAGCCCGTCGCGCCGGCGTGAAAACCGGCTAGACTCCCGGCACCGGCTTGGTTCGTTGGGGGCGACCTGCCAATTCACCGGAGTAGGGGCTTGGACAAGAATTCGACGCGGCGTTCGGCCGCACTCATCCTGATGCTGGCGCTGTGCGCCGGTGCCACCCACGCGCAGTCGCCGGCCGGGTCCCCCGAGGACCTGGCCCGGGTGCAGGCGCAGCTGCAGGAGGCCGCCACCGCCGTGGCCGCCGCCAAGGAGGCCCTGGCCCGCGGCCAGGCCCAGCTGGCCACCGCCCGCGCCAACCTCGAGGCCGCCGAGCAGGCCCGCGACGAAGCCGAGCAGAAGCTGGCCCGCACCGAAGCCGCCGCCGCCCGCGGCCGCCTCACCCGCAACCAGGTCGACCGCGACCGCAAGCTGGCCGAGTCCGCCTCGGCCGCCGTCAACGCCGTCCGCATCGAGATCCAGGCCGCCGAAGCCGACATCACCGCCAGTCAGGAAACCCTGATGGCCGCCAAGTCCGCCGTGGACGCCGCCAGCGCCAGCGCCGCGGCTTACCTCGGTGACGCGCCGGCCGCCGATGACGCGGCCAGCGCCGAACCGGCCGCGGAGGCCGGGCAGGCCGCCGAGACCTCGCCAGCGGAATAAACCTTCGCGGGCGCAGAAACGACAACGCCGCCCAAGGGCGGCGTTGTCGTGTTTGGTGGAGGTGGGGGGAGTTGAACCCCCGTCCGAGAGCACGCCATCTCCGGTACTACATGCTTAGCTCGTTGTTGGTTCTCGTACGACGGCAACACAACGTGCGAGGCACACCGTCGTCCACACCCGCTAAGTTCACTACCGGTTGGCGGGTCGCCGCCGGCAGCTGTTCCGTGATAATGACCCTACATCCACGAGCACGGGCACAAGTGGGTTCGGGGCTTACGCCTTAAGCGGCGAGAGCGTAGTTGTCGTCGTTGGCAACTAAAGTTTGCTGCTGGATTAACGAGGAAAGCGGCCCCCTCGGCATGCACCAGTCGACTTTGCAACCCCCGTCGAAGCCAGGACACCCCCGGAAACGTTGGGAACACATCGATCAACCGACGGGGCAAGTATGGGGGTGCCGCGCGGGCGCCACAAGCCGCGGGCCGCGCCGCCTTCAGCCGGGGTTGTCGCGGGTGCCGGCCCGGCGGCAGCGCGGCCCGACCAGGGACCGCGAACGGCGTCACGGCGGCGCGTCGCCGTTGTGCTAGCTTGGCGTCAAGGGCGTGTGAACGATGCGGCCAGAAAGACCGTGTGGCGCCCCACTCAAGGGACCGGGAGGTCCTGATGCACGCGCTCGAGATGCAGGCAGTCGTCGACGCGCTAAGCGAGGGCGTGGTCCTGGCAGACCTCGACCGGCGCATCCAGTTCGTCAACTCGTCCTTTTCCCGGATCACCGGCTATCCGCCGGCGGAGGCGGTGGGCCAGCCCTGCGGCTTCATGCAGGGCCCCGACACCGACCCCGCCGCTATCGCCGCGATGGGGCAGGCGCTGGCGCAGGGCGAACGGTTCCAGGGCCAGCTGCTCAACTACCGCCGTGATGGCCAGCGCTTCTGGAACGAGGTCAGCATCGTCCCGATTCGCGACGCCGACGATCGCCCCAGCGGCTACTTCGGCATCGTCCGCGACGTCAGCGAGCAGCGAAAGCTGGAGGCGGACTTCCAGGCGCTGGAACAGCACGGCCAGTACCTGCTCGACCATGCCCAGGCCGGCATCGTGCTGCACCGGGCCACTACCGAGATCGTCTACGCCAACCGGCTGGCCTGCGAACTACTGGGCGTCGGCCCCGACAACATCATCGGCGCCATCAACACCGATCCGCGCTGGGGCTTCATCGATAACGCCGGGCAACGAATGGCGATCGACGACTACCCGGTCAACGCCGCGGTCCGCAGCCGAGGCGTCGTCAGCAACCTGGTGATCGGCATCCATCGCGTCAGCGACCGCAAGCTGGTCTGGCTGATGTGCACGGCGTATCCGAAGCTGGACGGCGAGGGCGTGCCCACCCACGTGCTGGTCACCTTCACCGACGTCACCGAGCTCAAGCAGGCCCAGGATGCGCTGGGCCGATCAGAGGAGCGGCTGCAGCTTGTCCTGCGCGGCAGCACCGACGCGGCTTGGGACTGGGACCTGCGCAGCGACGAACTCTATTATTCGCCCCGCTGGAGGCAGATGCTGGGTTATGGGGACGGTGAGTTGCCCGTGGATTCGGCGCTCTGGCGCCGGCTCTGCCATCCGCGCGACCGTGGCCACGTCGGCGCATTCCTCGAGGAAGTCCTGGCCGGTCCGCAAACCAGCTACGAAGTCGAGTTCCGGCTACGGCACAGGCGCGGCCACTACGTGCCCGTGCTTTCGCGTGGCTTCGTGCTGCGCGACGGAAAGGGCAAGGCGGTCCGCATTTCCGGCACCAATACCGACCTGACCGAGCGCAAGCGAGCCCAGCGGGAGATCCAGAAGCTGGCGTACTACGACAACCTCACCGGCCTGCCCAATCGCCAGCTGTTGATGGATCTGCTGGGCACGGCCGTGGCGACCAGCCAGCGCACGCACCAGCGGGGCGCACTGATGTTCATCGACCTCGATGACTTCAAGACCTTCAACGACACCCAGGGCCACGCGGCCGGCGATGCGCTGCTGAGGATGGTCGCGCGCCGGCTGAAGCAGTGCGTGCGCGCCAGCGACGTGGTGGCCCGTCTCGGCGGCGACGAGTTCGTGGTGGTGCTGCAGGGCTTGGGCGAGGATGCGGCGGGAGCGCTCCTGATCGCCGAGGGCGTGGCCCGCAACATCCGGCTCGCGCTTACCCGGCCGTTCCGGGTCGCCAAGCGCATCCACCATCGCACGCTGAGCATCGGCATCGCCCTGTTCGAGGACGTGCCGATGGCGGCCGACAGCGTGCTACGCCACGCCGACCTGGCCATGTACCAGGCCAAGGCCGCCGGCCGGAACACGCTGCGCTTCTTCGACCAGGAGATGCAGCGCGTCGCCGACGAACGGATCGCCCTGGAGAGCGACCTGAGGCAGGCCCTGGCGCTGCGCCAGCTCAGCCTGCACGCGCAGCCGCAGGTGGACCTGGACGGGCGCGTCATCGGGGCCGAGCTGCTGATGCGCTGGCAGCACCCGACGCGCGGTTGGGTCTCGCCGGCCGTATTCATTCCCGTCGCCGAGTCCACGGGCGCCATCCTGGCGCTGGGCCGCTGGGTGATCGATTCGGCCTGCCACACCCTCGCGCAGTGGCGCCGGGATCCGGTGCTCTCGGGGGTGGCCCTCTCGGTCAACGTCAGCGTCCGCCAGTTCAGCGATCCCGACTTCCTGCCCCAGGTGCTGGCCATGCTGGAGCGGTCCCAGGTCGCCCCGGGCCGGCTCAAGGTCGAGATCACCGAGTCGCTGTTCGCCGAAGACATGGCGATGGTGGTGGACAGGATGGAGGCGCTGCGTGACGCCGGCGTGCGTCTGTCGATCGACGATTTCGGCACCGGCTATTCGTCGCTGGGCTACCTGAGCCGGATGCCGATGGACGAGCTCAAGATCGACCGCTCCTTCGTCGACCAGGCCCTGCTCAGCGAAAGCGACGCCGCCATCGTCCAGATCATCATCGCCCTGGCCAGCAACCTGGGCCTGGCGGTGGTGGCGGAAGGCGTGGAAACCGAGGTCCAGCGCGAGTTCCTCGCCGAGCGAGGCTGCCGGGTTTTCCAGGGCTATTTGTTCGGCAGGCCCGTGCCGCTGCCGGCCTTCGAGGCCTGGGTGCGCGCGCGCTGAGCGCCGGCTCCCTGGCGGGACGCGTCAGGCGTCCTTGTTGTGCTTGCGCATGACGCGCTGCTTGTCGCGCTGCCAGTCCCGGTCCTTGCTCGCCTGCCGCTTGTCGTGCGCCTGCTTGCCCTTGGCCAGCGCCAGTTCGAGCTTGACCTTGTTGCCCTTCCAGTACACCGCGGTCGGGATGAGGGTGTAGCCCTCGCGCTCGACGTAGCCCACCAGCTTGTCGATCTCGTGCCGGTGCAGCAGCAGCTTGCGGGTGCGGCGGTCGTCGGCGATGACGTGCGTGGACGCCTGGCTGAGCGGGGTGATCTGCGAGCCGAACAGGAAGATCTCGCCGCCCTTCACGATCGCGTAGGCGTCGCCCATGTTCATGCGGCCGGCGCGGATGGACTTGAGCTCCCAGCCCTGCAGGGCGATGCCGGCCTCGTAGCGGTCCTCGAGGTGGTAATCGTGGCGCGCGCTGCGGTTCAGGGCGATCGTTTTGGGCGCGCCCGCCTTGTCCTTGCCGCTTCCGGTATTCTTGGCGTTGTTCTTCGACATGTTCCTTCCTTGGCGGGCATTGTCGCCCATCGCGGGCCGGCTGGGGGAGGGCAGAGCACCCGAGGCCCGATGACGAGCATCCACCGCCACGCCCTGGTCCGCCATTCGGCCCTGCGCATGTACACCCTGGTCAATGACGTGGCCAGCTACCCCAAGCGTTTCGCCTGGTGCGAGGGCTCCGAGGTCATCGAGTCCAGCGACGAGCACATGCTGGCCCGGCTCGACCTCACCGTCGCCGGCCTGCGCACCAGCTTCACCACCCGCAACACGCTGGAGCCGCCCACGCGCATCGAGCTGCAGCTGGTCGAGGGCCCGTTCCGGAAGTTCACCGGCCTCTGGCAGTTCCACAGCCTGGCCGAGGATGCCTGCAAGGTCTCGCTGACGCTGGATTTCGACGTCGCGGGCGCGGTGCTGGGCACGGCGCTGGCGCTAGGTTTCCAGGGCCTGGCCGACAAGATGGTCGACGACTTCTGCCGCGAGGCGGACCGGGCCTGAGCATGGCCGGCGAACTGCGCGTCGAAGTGGCCTACGCCTTGCCCGATCGCTGCTGGCGCGTGGCCGTGGTGCTGCCGGCCGGGGCGCGGGTCGCCGATGCGCTGGCGGCGGCCGACCTGCCGCGCAAGGTGCCGGGGCTGGTGGTGGCGCCGGACATGCTGGCGATCTTCGGCCGCACGGCCACGCCTGAGTCGCTGCTCCACGACGGCGACCGCGTGGAAGTGCTGCGCCCGCTGCGCGCCGACCCGAAGCAGGCGCGGCGCGAGCGCGCCAAAACCGCCGGCAGGAACTGAAACGCCCCGGTCGCGCGACCAGGGCGTTTCGGGCGGAACCTGCGGGCGGATCAGTTGGCCGGCGGCGGCGTCTGCTGCGGACGCGGCTGGCGCGGCTTGTCCTTGTCGCGGGCGAGGTTGCCGAAGCGGCGCATCTCGGCGGCGAGGGCCTGGTCGGCCTCCGGGAAATACTCGCCTTCCCAGCGCGCGAGCGTGTTGCCTTCGAACCAGAGCGTGAGGTTCTTGATCTCGGTGTCGCCGCGGCGGCGGCGCTCGGTGGCGACGTAGTCCCAGCGGTTCTGGTGGAACGGATCGGCGACCGGCGGCGAGCCGAGCAGGCTGAACACCTGCTGGCGGGTCATGCCGGCCTGCAGCTGCTCGACGTTCTTGGATTCGAGCAGGTTGCCCTGGAACACGGGCTGCCGGTAGATGAGTCCACAACCCGTGAAGAACAGGGTGAAGACGAGGAGCGTCAAGGCCTTGCGCATTGCGTGCTGATCCGGAACGGTGACGGGCCGATGATACACTAAGCCCCGCGGCCGCCAGCCGGCCACGCGCCACACCGCGACGGACAGCATTCAGGAGTTCCCATGGAATCGACGGACCTGCGCAAGGCCGGCCTCAAGGTCACGCACCCCCGGATCCGCATCCTCGACGTGCTGGAAACCTCCAGCCCCCGCCACCTGACGGCCGAGGACATCTACCGCCAGCTGCTCGAGAACGGCGACGACATCGGCCTGGCCACGGTCTATCGCGTGCTCACGCAGTTCGAGGCCGCGGGCCTGGTGCTCAAGCACAACTTCGAGGGCGGCCAGGCCGTCTACGAACTCGACCGCGGCCAGCACCACGACCACATGGTCGACGTCGACACCGGCAAGATCATCGAGTTCACCAGCCCCGAGATCGAGCGCCTCCAGCACGAGATCGCCGCCAAGCACGGCTACGTCATCGAAGAACATGCCCTGGTGCTGTACGTCCGCGCGAAAAAGAAGAAATGATTTTTTGCCACGGATGAACACAGATGAACACCGATAAGGCAAAAGCGATTTAGGCCTGAGAGTCGCCAGTGCGAACCTGCACAGCGAAAGACGAGAAAAAACGTCTTTAGTTCGCTTTTATCCGTGTTTATCTGTGTTCATCCGTGGCCAAAAACGGACTAGGCCTGCTGCGCGCGGGTGAGCATCTGGCGGGCGTTGGCGCGGACTTCCTTGGTGATTTCGACGCCGCCCAGCATGCGGGCCAGTTCTTCGATGCGGGCCTTGTCGTCCAGCGGGACGACCGCGCTGTGGGTGCTGTCGCCGGCCACGGCCTTGCTGACCTGGAAGTGATGGTGGCCCTGGGCCGCGACCTGGGGCAGGTGGGTCACGCACAGCACCTGGCGCTCGGCGCCCAGCGCCCGCAGCTTCTGGCCCACGACCTCGGCCACGGCGCCGCCGATGCCGGTGTCCACTTCGTCGAAGACCATGGTCGGCACCGCGTCCAGGCCCAGGGCCGCGACCTCGATGGCCAGGCTGATGCGGGCGAGTTCGCCGCCGGAGGCGACTTTGCGAAGTGCGCGCGGCGGCTGGCCGGGATTGGCCGAGACCAGGAACTCGCAGCGCTCGGCGCCCTGCGGACTGGGGCGCGGGTTGTCGAGCGGTTCGAGCCGCACGCTGAAGACGCCGCCGCCCATGCCCAGCTCCGACATCAGCGCGGCGACGCTGTCGCCGAGGCGCTGGCCGGCGGCCTCGCGGTCGCGGGTGAGGGCGGCGGCGGCGGCCTGCCAGGCGCGGGCGGCCGCGGCCAGCTCGCGGGCCAGGCGCTCGCCGCGCTCGGTGGCGCCGGCCAGGCCTTCCAGTTCGGCCTGCAGGGCATCGCGGCGGGCGGCGAGGCCGTCCAGCGGCACGCGGTGCTTGCGGGCGAGTTCATGCAGTCGCGAGAGCCGGTCTTCCAGCTGCGCCAGCCGGGCCGGATCGAGGTCGAAATCGTCGCGGATGCGCTCGAGGCCGGCGCCGGCTTCGGCCAGCTGGATGCCGGCCGATTCGATCAGTGAAACCACCTCGGCCAGGCGCGGCTCGTCGCCGCTGAGGCGGCCCAGCTCGGCGCCGACCTGGTGCAGGGCACGGCCCAGCGACAGGCCGTCGTCGCCGGCCAGGCGGGCGAGGGCGGATTCGCAGCCCTGCAGCAGCCCGGCGGCGTTGGCCTGGCGGCGGTGCGCAGCCTGCAGTTCCTCGAGGTCGGCGAGGTCCAGCGATTCGGCGGCCAGTTCCTCGACCTGGTGCTGAAGCCAGGCCACGCGCTCGCCGACGTCGCCGGCGCGGGCCAGGTCGGCCAGCTCGCGGTCCAGCGCGGCCCACTGCTGGGCCAGGCGCTGCACCTCGCCGAGGCGGGCACCGTGCTGGCCGAAGGCGTCGAGCAGGGCCAGCTGCTGGCCGCGGTCTAGCAGGGCCTGGTGTTCGTGCTGGCCGTGGATTTCCACCAGCCGCTGGCCCAGCTCCGAGAGTTGGCCCAGGGTGGCCGGGCGGCCGTTGATCCAGGCGCGGGAGCCGCCGTCGGCGCGGATGACCCGGCGCAGCTGGCAGCCGTCGCCGTCGTCGAGCTCGTTCTCGCGCAGCCAGGCCAGCGCCGCGGGGGCGTCGTCGAGGCGGAATTCGGCGGCCAGTTCGGCGCGCTCGGCGCCGAAGCGGACGATGCCGGCGTCGGCGCGGGCGCCGGTGAGCCACATCAGGGCGTCCACCAGCAGCGACTTGCCGGCGCCGGTTTCGCCGGAAACCACGGTCATGCCGGGCCCGAAGGCCAGTTCGGCGGCGCTGACGACGGCAAAATCCTTGAGCGTGAGATGGCTGATCATGGGCCGGGCGATTTTGCCTGAATCCCCCGAGGTTTAGCTGCCCCCGCCGCGAAGGCCAGCGGCAGGCCGCCCGCGGGCGGGTAGGAAACGCGCGCTTGCGCCCCCGGGCGCCCGGCCTTATCTATGGCGGATGGACCTGAGCCTCGACCCGCGCGCCCGCCACCTGCTGCGCACCCTGATTTCCCAGCACATCCGGGACGGCGAGCCGGTGGGCTCGCGCACGCTGGCGCGCAGCTCGGGCCTGGACGTGAGCCCCGCCACCATCCGCAACATCATGGCCGACCTCGAGGAGATCGGCCTGGTGGCGGCGCCGCACGCCTCGGCCGGGCGCATCCCGACGCCCCAGGGTTACCGGGTGTTCGTGGACAGCCTGCTGCAGGTCAAGCCGGTGCAGGAAGCCGAATTCAGCCAGATGCGCGCCAACCTGGCGCCGGGCGCCGGCACCCAGGCCCTGCTTTCGAACACCACCGAGCTGCTGTCGGCCATGAGCCAGTTCGTGGGCGTGGTCACGGTGCCGCAGCGCGGCCAGTTCGCCTTCCGCCACATCGATTTCGTGCCGCTGGACGGTCAGCGGGTGCTGGTGATCCTGGTGTTCACCGACAACGAGGTGCAGAACCGCATCATCACCCCGCGCCGGGCCTACACCCCGTCCGAGCTCGAGCAGACCGCCAACTTCCTCAACGCCCACTTCGCCGGCCGCAGCCTCAAGGAGATCCGGGCGACGCTGCTGCGCGACCTGCGCGACACCCGCAGCGAGATGGAGCGCCTGCTGTCGGCCGCGGTCGAGCTGTCCGAGCAGGCGTTGGGGGAGGGCGGCCAGGACGACATGCTGCTGGCCGGCCAGACCCGGCTGATGGGGGTGCAGGAACTGTCCGACCTCGACCGCCTGCGCGAGCTGTTCGAGGCCTTCGCCCGCAAGCGCGAGATCCTGCAGCTGCTCGAGCGCACCATCCATGCCCAGGGCGTGCGCGTGTTCATCGGCGAGGAAACCGGCCTGGCTTCGATGGACGGCTGCACCGTGGTGACCGCGCCCTATGGCTCGAACGGCCGGGTGCTGGGCGTGCTGGGCGTGATCGGCCCGACCCGCATGGCCTACGAGCGCGTGATCCCGATGGTGCAGGCCACCGCCGACCTGCTCGGGGCCGCCTTGAATCCCGAAACCCCGGCCCCATAAGGCTGGGCGAGCCCGCGGGCCGCGCGGGGAAGCCAGTGGAAAACCATGCATAACGAGAACCCGACCCCGGGCGCGGAAGCGCCCGAAGACGACTACGGCCTGGACAACGAGCTCGAGCAGCTGCGCGCCGCCATGGCCAGCCTGCGCGAGGAGGCCCTGCGCGAGCGCGCCGAACTCGACAACCAGCGCAAGCGCCTGGCCCGCGATGTCGACCAGGCTCGCCGTTTCGCCAACGAGAAGCTGCTGTCCCAGCTGCTGCCCGTGCTCGACAGCCTCGACGCCGGCCTGACGGCCGCCAGCGCCGAGACCGGACCGCTCAAGGATGGCCTCGAGCTCACTCTGCGCCAGCTGCTGAAGGTGGGCGAGGACAACGGCCTGGCCCAGCTCGATCCGCTCGGCAAGCCCTTCGACCCCGAGTGGCACCAGGCCATCAGCCAGATCGCCTCGCCCGGCCACGCGGCCGGCACCGTCGTGCAGGTGTTCCAGAAGGGCTACGCCCTCAACGACCGCCTGCTGCGCCCGGCCCTCGTGGTCGTGGCCGCTGAATGAATGCGTGACGGCCACTTGAAGGCCCGACCCGCAGCCCCACTTTAGAACCATCCGCGGCCCACGCCGCAGCCAACACCAAAAAATTACGGAGCATCCCCATGGGCAAGATCATCGGCATCGACCTCGGCACCACCAACAGCTGCGTGTCGGTCATGGAAGGCGGCGTGGCCAAGGTCATCGAGAATTCCGAAGGCGACCGCACCACGCCGTCCATCGTCGCCTTCACCAAGGACGGCGAAGTCATCGTCGGCGCCTCGGCCAAGCGCCAGGCCGTCACCAACCCCAAGAACACCTTCTACGCGGTGAAGCGCCTGATCGGCCGCAAGTTCACCGACGCCGAAGTGAAGAAGGACCTCGACCTGGTGCCCTACGGCATCGTCGCGCACGAGAACGGCGACGCCTGGGTGGCCACCGCCGACGCCAAGAAGATGGCGCCGCAGGAAATCTCGGCCAAGGTGCTCGAGAAGATGAAGAAGACCGCCGAGGCCTACCTGGGCGAGACGGTCACCGAGGCCGTGATCACGGTGCCGGCCTACTTCAACGACAGCCAGCGCCAGGCCACCAAGGACGCCGGCCGCATCGCCGGTCTCGACGTCAAGCGCATCATCAACGAGCCGACCGCGGCCGCGCTGGCCTATGGCATGGACAAGAAGGGCGGCGACCGCAAGATCGCGGTCTACGACCTGGGCGGCGGCACCTTCGACGTCTCGATCATCGAGATCGCCGAGATCGACGGCGAGAAGCAGTTCGAGGTGCTGGCCACCAACGGCGACACCTTCCTCGGCGGCGAAGACTTCGACGCCCGCGTCATCGACTACCTGGTCGAGGAGTTCAACAAGGAGCAGGGCATCGACCTGCGCCGCGACCCGCTGGCCCTGCAGCGTCTGAAGGACGCCGCCGAGCGCGCCAAGATCGAGCTGTCCTCGAACCAGCAGACCGAAGTGAACCTGCCGTACGTCACCGCCGATGCCTCGGGCCCGAAGCACCTGAACATCAAGCTGACCCGGGCCAAGCTCGAGGCGCTGGTGGACGACCTGGTCAAGAAGACCATCGAGCCCTGCCGCGTCGCGCTCAATGACGCCGGCCTGCGCGCCAGCGACATCAGCGACGTCATCCTCGTCGGCGGCCAGACCCGCATGCCGAAGGTGAAGGCCGCGGTGGCCGAGTTCTTCGGCAAGGATCCGCGCCAGGACGTGAACCCGGACGAGGCCGTCGCCATCGGCGCCGCGATCCAGGGCGGCGTGCTGGCCGGCACCGTCAAGGACGTGCTGCTGCTCGACGTCACCCCGCTGAGCCTGGGCATCGAGACCCTGGGCGGCGTGATGACCAAGATCATCGAGAAGAACACCACCATCCCGACCAAGGCCTCGCAGACCTTCTCCACCGCCGAGGACAACCAGTCCGCGGTGACGGTGCACGTGCTGCAGGGCGAGCGCGAGCAGGCCCGCTTCAACAAGTCGCTGGCCAAGTTCGACCTCAGCGGCATCGAGCCGGCGCCGCGCGGCATGCCGCAGGTCGAGGTGTCCTTCGACATCGACGCCAACGGCATCCTGCACGTGTCGGCCAAGGACAAGAAGACCGGCAAGGAGCAGAAGGTCGAGATCAAGGCCGGTTCGGGCCTGAGCGAGGAAGAGATCGCGCAGATGGTCCGCGACGCCGAGCAGCACCGCGAGGAGGACAAGAAGTTCCACGAGCTGGTGACCGCCCGCAACGCCGCCGACGGCCTGATCCACACCACCCGCACCGCCGTCACCGAGCACGGCTCGAAGGTCGCCGGCGACGTGCTGGCCGGCATCGAGACCGCGCTGTCCGAGCTCGAGACCGCGATGAAGGGCGACGACAAGGCCCAGATCGAGGCGAAGACCACCGCGCTGCAGCAGGCCGCGCAGTCGCTGTACGCGGCGGCCGCGGCCGGCAACCAGGGCCCGCAGGACGCGGGCGACGCGGGTCCGTCGGCCAAGGCCGACGACGTGGTGGATGCCGAGTTCACCGAGGTCAAGGACGAAGACCGCAAGTGATGCGTCCGTCCCGCATGCCTCCGGGCATGCGGGCTGGCTGCCCGCGTCGGGCCGGTGATTCCGGCGGGCGCGGGCGCTTTGTTGTCAGGGGTTGAGCAGGATTTCCGATGAGCAAGCGTGACTACTACGAAGTGCTGGGCGTGGCCCGCAACGCGACCGAGGACGAGCTGAAGAAGGCTTACCGGCGCGCCGCCCAAAAGCACCACCCCGACCGCAACCCCGGCGACGCCTCGG
Organism: Arenimonas metalli CF5-1; assembly: GCF_000747155.1. GTDB lineage: Bacteria > Pseudomonadota > Gammaproteobacteria > Xanthomonadales > Xanthomonadaceae > Arenimonas > Arenimonas metalli. The sequence goes on from NZ_AVCK01000012.1 coordinate 144,546, forward strand.
CCGAAGCCGCCTTCAAGGAGGCGAAAGAGGCCTACGAGGTGCTGTCCGACGGCGGCAAGCGCCGCATGTACGACCAGCACGGGCACCGCGCCTTCGAGCACGGCATGGGCGGCGGCAACGGCGGCGCCGGCTTCGGCGACGTCAACGACATCTTCGGCGACATCTTCGGCGACATCTTCGGCGGTGGCCGCCAGCGCGGCCCGCGCCGCGGCGCCGACCTGCGCTACGTGATCGAACTGGACCTCGAGGAGGCCGTGTTCGGCGTCGAGAAGCGCATCGACGTGCCCACCCTGGTGGCCTGCCGGCCCTGCGACGGCAGCGGCGCCGAGGACGGCAAGGCCGAGCGCTGCAAGACCTGCCAGGGCCACGGCCAGGTGCGCATGCAGCGCGGCATCTTCGCGGTGCAGCAGGCCTGCCCGAGTTGCGGCGGCCGCGGCCAGACCATCGCCAAGCCCTGCAAGACCTGCCACGGCAACGGCCGCGTGCAGGAAGACAAGGTGCTGCAGGTCAAGATCCCCGCGGGCGTCGACAACGGCGACCGCATCCGCCTCTCCGGCGAAGGCGAGGCCGGTCCCCCGGGCGGTCCGCCGGGCGACCTGTACGTGGAAGTGAGCGTGCGCGAGCACCCGATCTTCCAGCGCGACGGCAACGACCTTTACTGCGAAGTGCCGGTGCGCTTCTCGCAGGCGGCGCTGGGCGCCGACATCGTGGTGCCCACGCTCGACGGCGAGGCCCTGATCAAGGTGCCGCTCGAGACCCAGACCGGCAAGCAGTTCCGCCTGCGCGGCAAGGGCGTCAAGTCGGTGCGCAGCCACAGCCACGGCGACCTGCTGTGCCGCGTGGTGGTGGAAACGCCGGTGAACCTGACGGCGCGCCAGCGCGATCTGCTCAAGGAATTCGAGGCGACCTTCGAGGGCGAGCACGGGGCGCGGCATTCGCCGCGGTCCAGCGGTTTCCTCGATGGCGTCAAGGCGTTCTGGGATCGAATGACTTCGTGAGGGAAGAAAAAGGAGATAGTGGAGAGGAGTTAGGAGTTAGTAAAAGCCTGCTTCCCACTACCTTCTAACTCCTCTTCACTATTTCCTCGCTCCAGCGGTCACCACGAAAAACGCCCGGCCAAAAGCCGGGCGTTCCGTTTCCAGTCAGCTGGCACGACTCAGCGCGGGCGGTACATGCGATCCGGCGCCGGCGCCGCGGCGTAGGCATCCAGCTTCGTGCCCACGCGGGCTTCCAGCATCTCGAGGCGGCTGGCCGCGGTCGGGTGCGTGGAGAACATCAGCGCCATCGCGCGGTCCTGCGGGCCGCTGGCGTCGAGCGTCTGCAGCACGCCGGCCATCGCGAACGGGTTGTAGCCGGCGCGCGCGGCGATCACCATGCCGTGCGAATCGGCCTGGTATTCGTCCTGCTTGTCCAGGCCGCGGGCCAGCACCTGGGTGCCGGCCGCGAAGGCCTTGCCACCGAAGCGGCGCACCAGCGCGTTGTCGCTGCGACCCGTGGCTTCGCTGGCCATCTCGTTGGCGAAGTCCTGGCCCATGGCCTTCTGGATCGCCTTGACCTGGTGCTTCTCGACCACGTGCGAGATCTCGTGCGCCAGCACCGCGGCCAGCTCCGATTCGTCGCGCAGGCGGTCGTACAGGCCGGCGGTGATGACGATGGTGCCGCCCGGCATCGCGAACGCGTTCACGTCCGAGCTGTCGATGACGCCGAAGCGCCAGGGCAGGTCCGGCCGCTCGGTGTGCATCGCCAGCCAGCTGCCGACGCGGTTGACGTAGCGCTGCAGCGCCTCGTCGCGCACCAGCGGCGCGGCGCCGAACACGTTCGCGGCGATGCCGCGGCCGAGCTCGATCTCTTCCTCGGTGGTGATGTCCTTCTGGGCCTCGGCGGCGCGCTTGCCGATGCGCAGCAGGTTCTCGGCGTCGCCCAGGCGGCCGAAGCCGGCGGCCGGGGCGGACAGTGCCAGCGCGAGCGCGGCGGCGATCAGGAGACGGGCGTTCATCGGTTCCTCCGGCGGCTGCTGCGTTCTTCCTTGAGGTAGGCCACCTGGTGGGTGGCCAGCGGGACTTCGGCGGCGAAGCCATTGGCCTCGCCCGGCGAGGCCGCGTACTCGTCGAGCAGCGCGACGTCGGCGTGGTTGGCCGAGGCCGACATCAGCTCTTCCGCCGACAGGCCCTTGACCGCCGTGGCGACCGAGGAGCCGCGCGAACCGGTCTTGAACACCGCGGCGAGCTGGTCGCTGCTGCCGGCGTTGCCCTGGCCCGCGCCGGTGCGCAGGTTGAGGATGCGGGCCCAGCCTTCCTGGCCGTCCTCGGTCTTCAGCCCGGCCCACGCGCCCTGGCGCGCGGTGATCTCGACCGGCTGCTGCGCGGCCAGCTTGCCGATAACATCGGCCGAGGCCAGCGGCTCGCTGCGCAGCTCGGTGGCCCGGAGCACGGTGCCCGATTCGGCCATCACGGCGCCGGCGGCGAGCGCGGCCGCCAGCGCCAGCGCCAACACGCGCGGCCGGGGGGATTGGGGTGGGCGGAGCGGTTTCATGGGCGATCCTCTCGATCAGTGTTGCGTGGGGTCTTGCATGGGTTCGTACAGCTCCACCGGCTGCTCCCGTCCCTTGACGTGGAACTGGCCGCGGTGGATGAACTTCAGGCCCTGGCCGTCGCCGCCGCAGCCGGTGCGGGTGGCGTCTGAAACCAGCACGCGGGCCACGCCCTTGGTGGCGCTCTCGATCCGGCTGGCCAGGTTCACGGTGTCGCCGATGGCGGTGTACTCCATCCGCGAGTCGCTGCCAAGGAAGCCGACCACGGCCGGCCCGGTGTGCAGGCCGATGCCGATGTCGAAATCGCCGAGGCCTTCGCCGCCCGCCGCCAGTTCGCGCTTGAAGTCGTCCAGCGCCTGGGTCATCTCGATCGCCGCGGCCACCGCGCGCGAGGCGTGGCCCGGTGTATCGGTGGGCGCGTTCCAGAAGGCCATCACCGCGTCGCCGATGAATTTGTCGAGCGTGCCGCCGTGCCGGAAGATCACGTCCACCTGGCGCGAGAAGTAGCGATTCAGCAGGTGCACCACCTGCTCGGGCGTGCGCGTTTCAGACAGCGTGGTGAAGCCGCGGATGTCGGAGAACAGGATCGTGATTTCGCGCGCCACCGGCTTCTGGTCGCGGGCCAGCTCGCCGGTTTCCACCAGGCCGGCGACGACGCGCGGGTCCAGGAAGCGCCCGAAGATGCCGATCGTGGCCTCGCGCTCGCGCCGCTCCAGCCACTGCGCCTGCAGGGTGAACATGCCGAACGCGAGCCACGCCAGCAGCAGCGCCGCGCCTACCGGCGCGTAGCGCTCGGCGCCGAGCAGCGCGTAGCTGGCGGCCATCGCGGCCAGCGTGGCCGCGCCCAGGCCGAGGCCGAGCGCCAGCGGACTGAGCCGGCGCCGGAAGCCCAGCGTGATCGCCAACGCGAGCAGGCCGGCCAGCGGCCAGCGGCTGGGCAGGTCGCGCAGCCAGTCGCCGGCGAGCAGGTTGGCCAGCGCGGTGGTCGGTACCAGCACGCCTTCGGTCTGCGCCGTCAGCGGCGTCGGCCGCATGTCGTTCAGGCCGGTGGCGGTGGCACCGATGACCACGATGCGGCCGGTCAGCGTGGGCCCGATCTTCGGCTCGCGCGCGCCGAGGTCCTCGAACAGGTCCGAATAGGAAATCGTGCGCGGCGGCTGGCCGTGCCAGTTCAGGCGGATGCGCTGGTCCGGGGGCAGGTTCGCACCGCTGAAGCGGGCGATGCTCGCGCCCATGTAGGGGATGCGCCAGCCGCCGGTTTCGTCGTAGAGCCGGTAGTGACGCCCGAGGCCGTCCGGGTCGGCTTCGAAGTTGACCAGGCCGCCCTGCCAGTTGCGCTCATCGAGCACGTGGGGAAGCACCAGCACTGGCGCCGGCTCGGTCGAGGCCGGGTTGACCTGGACCGCGCCAAGCGAAGGCGGCAGCAGGTGCATCGGGTGCGGGTTTCCGTCGGGCATGCGCTGGGTCGGGAAGAAAAGATTGTCCTGCGTGAGCGCGATCTCGCGCAGCACGCGGTCGTTGTCGGGCTGGAAGCTGTCGCGCTCGTTGAATAGAACGTCGAACGCCACCGCTTTCGGACGCCAGCGGGCCAGGCCTTCGATCAGCTCGCCGTGCACCGAGCGCGGCCAGGGCCAGGGGCCGGCAAGCTGCTCCAGGCCTTCGAGGCTGTACTGGTCGATAGCGACCAGCACGATGTCGTCCGGCGGTGCGCGCCCGGTGGAATGCCAGCGCAGCGTCACGTCGCCCAGGGCGTTGTCGGCGCGTTCGAGGATGCCGGCGAGCCAGAGCGCCGCGGCCAGCAGCACCAGGGCCAGCAGCGGCAAGCGGAGCGGGGCGGGCTTGGCCTGGGGCATGCGGGTCTCGGCGGCTCGGGTGCAGCGCAGCGTAGCAGTTCGATTCCCGGCCCCGCAGCGCCCCGCGCCGGCGATTGCCTGCCTCCGGGCGCATCGGCTAGCGTGGCGGCATGAGTACACCCGTTCGATTGATCATCCATGGTGCCTCCGGCCGCATGGGCCGCGCGCTGCTGCGCCTGGCCGCGGAGGACGCCCGCCTGTTCGTGGTCGCCGCCGTCACCGGCAGTGGCCGCGCCCCGGAGGAAGCCCGCGACACGCCGGTGCTGGCCGCCGACGCGCTGGCCAAGGCACCGCCCTTCGACGTGGCCATCGATTTCAGCCAGCCGGCGGGCTTTGAGGCGGTCCTGGGCCTGTGCCAGGAACGTGGCGCAGCCCTGGTCAGCGGCACCACCGGGCTGTCGGCCGATCAGTTCGCGGCCCTGGATGCCGCCGGCCGGCGCATCCCGGTGCTGTGGGCCGCCAATTTCAGCGCCGGCGTGGCCGTGCTGGCCGAACTGGTGCGGCAGGCCGCCGCGGCGCTGCCGGGCTGGGACGCCGACGTGGTCGAGGCCCACCACGTGCACAAGAAAGATGCGCCCTCGGGCACGGCCCTGCAGCTGGGCGCGGCGGTGGCGGCCGGGCGCGGCCGCGGGCCGGCCTATGCCAGCCTGCGCGCCGGCGACATCGTCGGCGAGCACACCGTCCAGCTGGCGGGCCCGGGCGAGCGGCTGGAGCTCATCCACCGCGCCACCAACCGCGACATCTTCGCCCGCGGGGCGCTGGAAGCCGCGCTGCGCCTGGCCCGGCTGGGCCCGGGGCGGCATGAGTTCGGGCGCCTGATGCTGCCCGGCGCGGGGCGCTGAGCCGGGGCAGGGGCCGCGGCGTTTCCCTTTTGCCGCCCGTGTCGCTAAAATTCCGGCTCGCCTGAACCCTCGCCCGTACGGACACGGTCAACCCCTGTCCGCGGGTGCTCGCACATCCAGCGAACGGGTTCCCCCATCGCAAGGCGATTAGCCCGTGACCCAACCCGCAATCCTCGCTCTCGAAGACGGCACCGTGTTCGAGGGCGTTTCCGTAGGCGCGCCCGGCGCCAGCGTCGGCGAAGTAGTGTTCAACACCGCCATGACCGGCTACCAGGAGGTCGTCACCGACCCCTCCTACGCCCGCCAGCTGGTGACGCTGACCTATCCGCACATCGGCAACACCGGCTTCACCGCCCAGGACGACGAGGCCGAGAAGGTCTGGGCCTCCGGCCTGATCGTCCGCGACGTGCCGCGCCGCCCGAGCAACTGGCGCAGCCAGGCGCCGCTGCCCGAGTGGCTGGCCGCGCGCGGCGTGGTCGCCATTTCCGGCATTGACACCCGCAAGCTGACGCGCCTGCTGCGCGACCGCGGCGCCCAGAACGGCTGCCTGATGGCGGGCGAGGGCATCGACCGCGAGAAGGCGATCGAGCTGGCCCGCAAGTTCCCCGGCCTCAAGGGCATGGACCTGGCCAAGGACGTCTGCACGCGCGAGCGCTACAGCTGGACCGAAGGCTCGCTCGACCTCGACACCGACGCCTTCGCCCGGCCGGATGCCCGCTTCCACGTCGTCGCCTACGACTTCGGCGTCAAGCGCAACATCCTGCGCATGCTGGCCGACCGCGGCTGCCGCGTCACCGTGGTGCCGGCGCAGACGCCCGCCGCTCAGGTGCTGGCCGAAAAGCCCGACGGCGTGTTCCTGTCCAACGGCCCCGGCGACCCGGAGCCCTGCGATTACGCCATCGCCGCCATCCGCGAGATCCTCGCCGCGCGCGTGCCGGTGTTTGGCATCTGCCTCGGCCACCAGCTGCTGGGCCTGGCCTCGGGCGCCAAGACGCTGAAGATGAAGTTCGGCCACCACGGTGCCAACCACCCGGTGATCGACCTCGACACCCAGCGCGTGATGATCACCAGCCAGAACCACGGCTTCGCGGTGGACGAGGCGACGCTGCCGGCGAACCTGCGCGTCACCCACCGCTCGCTGTTCGACGGTTCCAACCAGGGCATCGCCCGCACCGACGTGCCGGCGTTCAGCTTCCAGGGCCACCCGGAAGCCAGCCCGGGCCCGCGCGACGTCGCCGGCCTGTTCGACCGTTTCATCGACCTGATGCAGGCGGCCCGCTGAGCCGCCGGCCTCCCCAGACCACCGACCGAGGACCCGACATGACCCGCATCGCCCGTCGCCGCCTGATCGCCCTGATGCTGTCCGCCGCCGGCTGCCTCGCGGCCCTGTCTGCCTTCGCCCAGTCGTCCGGCGACCGGGTCGCCCGCTTGACCGACCTGGTGGTCCAGACCGTGCCCATGGGCGAGATCTTCGAGACGCTCGCCGCCACCAGCTCCGACTGGCCCCTGCAGGAGAAGCCGGGCGCGGTTAGCGCAGGCCAGCTGGCCTGCCTGCGCGACGAGCTCAGCGAAGCCGGCTACCGCCGCATGAAGCGCACCGAGGTGGTTGCCTACGTCGCCGAGAACCCGGGCCAGGCCGACGCGGACATCGCCGTGCTCGAGGATGGAGGCGCGAGAATGATGAGCCGGTTGATGATGGCCGGCGTCGAACAGGAGCGCAGCGGCGTGCCGGTCGACGAGGCGACGATCATGGGCGAGTCCAGCCCGGAGGAACTGGCGGCCTTCATGCAGATGATGACCGCGCCGGACCAAACCGGGCTCCGTAAGCTGCTGGGCATCGGCAACGCCTACGCCGCCGAGCGGTCCGCCGAGGAGAACGAGTCCGCCGGCGAGGACGCCGGTGCCGACCTGGCCACGCGGGTCATGATGAAAGCGATGTCGAACTGCGACGTGCCCGTCAACGTGCTGTTCGAATAAGCACGCCCCAGCCCTCCCCGATCCAAAGCCTTCCCAGAGTGACGAAATGCCCAAGCGCACTGACATCAAGACCATCCTGATCATCGGCGCCGGCCCGATCGTCATCGGCCAGGCCTGCGAGTTCGATTACTCCGGCGCCCAGGCCTGCAAGGCGCTGCGCGACGAGGGCTACCGGGTGGTGCTGGTGAACTCGAACCCGGCCACGATCATGACCGACCCGGAGATGGCCGACGCCGTCTACATCGAGCCGATCAACCCGGCCACGGTCGAGCGCATCATCGCCAAGGAAAAGCCGGACGCGCTGCTGCCGACCATGGGCGGCCAGACCGCGCTCAACTGCGCGCTCGACCTCGCCGACGCCGGCGTGCTCGACAAGTACAACGTCGAACTGATCGGCGCCAAGCGCGAAGCGATCCGCATGGCCGAGGACCGCGAGCTGTTCCGCGTCGCCATGCGCGAGATCGGGCTGGACTGCCCCAAGGCCGAGGTCGCGCGCTCGCTCGACGAAGCCATCCGCATCCAGGCCACCGTCGGCTATCCGACCATCATCCGCCCCAGCTTCACGCTCGGCGGCAGCGGCGGCGGCATCGCCTACAACCGCGAGGAGCTGGTGGAGATCGTCAGCCGCGGCCTCGAGCTCTCGCCCACCGGCGAAGTGCTGGTGGAGGAGTCGGTGCTGGGCTGGAAGGAATTCGAGATGGAGGTGGTGCGCGACACCGCCGACAACTGCATCATCGTCTGCTCGATCGAGAATCTCGACCCGATGGGCGTGCACACCGGCGACTCGATCACTGTCGCCCCGGCGCAGACGCTCACCGACAAGGAGTACCAGCGCCTGCGCGACGCCTCGATCGCGGTGCTGCGCAAGATCGGCGTGGACACCGGCGGCTCGAACGTGCAGTTCGGCATCAACGCCCAGAACGGCCGCGTGGTCGTGATCGAGATGAACCCGCGCGTGTCGCGTTCCTCGGCGCTGGCCTCGAAGGCCACCGGCTTCCCGATCGCCAAGATCGCCGCCAAGCTGGCGGTCGGCTACACGCTCGACGAACTGCGCAACGACATCACCGGCGGTGCCACCCCGGCCTCGTTCGAGCCGGCGATCGACTACGTGGTCACCAAGATCCCGCGCTTCGCCTTCGAGAAGTTCCCGGCCGCCGATGCCCGCCTGACCACCCAGATGAAGTCGGTGGGCGAGGTGATGGCGATCGGCCGCACGTTCCAGGAATCCATGCAGAAGGCGCTGCGCGGCCTCGAGACCGGCAAGGTCGGCTTCGACCCGACCGGCTGCGCCGGCGACGGCGAGGATGGCCTGCTGCGCATCAAACGCGAGCTGAAGGAGCCGGGCCCGGAGCGCCTGTTCCAGGTCGCCGAGGCCTTCCGCGCCGGCCTCAGCGTCGAAGACGTGTACGGCCTGAGCTTCATCGACCCGTGGTTCCTCGACCAGATCGAGGAGCTGATTTCGACCGAGAAGGAAGTCGCCGCCGCGGGCCTGGCCGGGCTCGACGCCGCCCGCCTGCGCGCGCTCAAGCGCATGGGCTTCTCCGACGCGCGCCTGGCCCAGCTGGCCGGCACCGACGAGAGCGCCGTGCGCGCCCTGCGCCGCGCCTTCGGCGTGCGCCCGGTCTACAAGCGCGTGGACAGCTGCGCGGCCGAGTTCGCCACCGCCACCGCCTACCTGTACTCGACCTACGAGGACGAGTGCGAGGCGCTGCCCACCAGCCGCGAGAAGATCATGGTGCTCGGCGGCGGCCCCAACCGCATCGGCCAGGGCATCGAGTTCGACTACTGCTGCGTGCACGCCTCGCTGGCGCTGCGCGAGGATGGCTATGAAACCATCATGGTCAACTGCAACCCCGAGACGGTTTCCACCGACTACGACACCTCCGACCGCCTGTACTTCGAGCCGGTGACGCTGGAGGACGTGCTCGAGATCGTCGAGATCGAGAAGCCCAAGGGCGTGATCGTGCAGTACGGCGGCCAGACCCCGCTCAAGCTCTCGCGCGCGCTGGAAGCCGCGGGCGTGCCGATCATCGGCACCTCGCCCGACAGCATCGACCTGGCCGAGGACCGCGAGCGCTTCCAGAAGCTGGTCGAGCAGGTCGGCCTGGTGCAGCCGCCCAACCGCACGGCCCGCAACGCCGAGCAGGCCATCACCCTGGCCAACGAAATCGGCTACCCGCTGGTGGTGCGCCCGAGCTACGTGCTCGGCGGCCGCGCGATGGAGGTGGTGTACTCCGACGCCGACCTCTCGCGCTACATCCGCGAGGCGGTGCAGGTCTCGAACGATTCGCCGGTGCTGCTCGACCGATTCCTCGACAACGCGGTCGAGGTGGACGTGGACATCATCGCCGACCGCGAGGGCAACGTACTGATCGGCGGCATCATGGAGCACATCGAGGAGGCCGGCGTGCACTCGGGCGATTCCTCGTGCTCGCTGCCGCCGTACACGCTGTCGAAGGCGACCCAGGACAAGCTGCGCGTGCAGGTGGCCCAGCTGGCCCGCGCGCTGAACGTGGTCGGCCTGATGAACACCCAGTTCGCGATCCAGACCGACGGCGACGGCGCCGAGACCATCTACCTGCTGGAAGTGAACCCGCGCGCCTCGCGCACCGTGCCTTTCGTGTCCAAGGCCATCGGCATCCCGCTGGCCAAGATCGCCGCGCGCTGCATGGCCGGCAAGACGCTGGCCGAGCAGGGCGCCACGAAGGAAATCGTGCCGGACTACTTCTCGGTGAAGGAAGCCATCTTCCCGTTCGCCAAGTTCCAGGGCGTGGATCCGATCCTCGGCCCCGAGATGCGCTCGACCGGCGAGGTCATGGGCGTCGGCCGCACCTTCGCCGAGGCCTTCGGCCGCGCCGAGGAAGCCGCCAACATCAAGGCGCCGATGCCGGGCAAGGCCTTCGTCTCGGTGCGTGATCCGGACAAGAAGCGCCTGCTGCCGGTCGCCAACGACCTGATCGAGCGCGGCTACACGCTGGTGGCCACCGAAGGCACCGCGAAGTTCCTGCAGGAGCAGGGCATCGCCTGCGAGCGCATCAACAAGGTGATCGAGGGCCGCCCGCACATCGTCGACCTGATCAAGAACGGCGAGATCTGCTACATCGTCAACACCACCGAGGGCAAGCAGGCGATCGCCGACTCGTTCTCGATCCGGCGCGAGGCGCTGCAGCACCGCGTCACTTACTCCACCACGATCCCGGGCGCGCGCGCCCTGATCCGCGCCACCGACACCCGCGGCAACCCGCGCGTGTGGTCGCTGCAGGAACTGCACAAGGAAGTCCACGGATGATTGCACCCCTGACCACGAAGGGCGCCCAGCGCCTGCGGGGCGAGCTCGAGGAGCTCAAGTCGGTGAAGCGCCCGGCGGTGATCGCCGCGATCGCCGAGGCCCGCGCCCACGGCGACCTCAAGGAGAACGCCGAGTACCACGCGGCCCGCGAGCAGCAGGGCTTCATCGAGGGCCGGATCCAGGAGCTGGAGTTCGTGCTCTCGCACTGCCAGCTGATCGACGTGGCCAGCCTCAACGCCGGCACCCGCGTGGTGTTCGGCGCCACCGTCGAGCTGGCCGACTGCGACAGCGGCGACGAGGTGACCTACCAGATCGTGGGTGACCTGGAAGCCGACATCAAGCAGGGCCTGATCTCGATTTCCTCGCCGCTGGCGCGCGCGCTGATCGGCAAGCACGAGGGCGACACGGTCACCATCCAGGCGCCCGCGGGCGCCCGCGATTTCGACATCGTCGCCGTCCGCTACGAGGGCTGAGGCCGTGGCCGCGCCCGCGATGCCCGGGGCGGTGCCGGCGCTGGCGGTGCTGCTGCCCGAGCGCCGCCGCTTCGCCGGCCAGCCGCTGGGCGAGGCCTTCGGAAACGCGCTGGCCCGCGCCGATGCGTTGCCCGACGCCGAGCCGGGGGAGCGCGCCCAACTGCTGCGCTGTTTCGACCTGTTGCCGCGCGGCTGGCCCATGGCCGCGATCACCCGCCAGCGCGACGCGGGTGACGCCGTGCTGCACCAGTGGCTGCGCGCCGACCCGGCGCACGTGCGGCCCGACATGACCGGCGCACGCGTGCTGGCCATCGGCGAACTCGGGCTGTCGCAGGCCGAGGCCGACGCGCTCGTCGCGCCGCTGCGGCCGCTGTTCGGCGACACCGGCTTCCAGGTGTCGGCACCGACGCCGTCGCGCTGGTACGTGGCGCTGCCGATCGAAGCGCGCGTCCCCGCGTTCTCGCCGCCCGAGGCGGTGCTGGGCGACGACCTGTTCTCGCATCTGCCGGATGGCCCCGAGGGCCGCCGCTGGCGCGCGCTGCTCAACGAGGCGCAGGTACTGCTGCACAACCATCCGGTCAATGCGGCGCGCGTCGCCGCCGGCAGGCCGCCGGTGAACAGCCTGTGCTTCTGGGGCGCCGGCAGGCTGCCCGACCACGTGCGCACGCCCTTCGCCGCGGTGGCCAGCGAGGACGCCGAGCTGCTGTCGCTGGCCGCGCTGGCCGGCATCGGCGCGAATGGCGACGGCCCGCAGCTGCTCGATTTGCGCCGCGCGCGCGACTGGGCCGCGGTGGCGTCACGGCTGCAGCCCGCGCTGGCCGGCCTCGGCAGCGAGGCCATGCGGCTGGACTTCGCCGATGGCGCCGGCTTCTTGCTGCGCGCCGGCCAGCGCTGGCGATTCTGGCGCCGTCCGATGGCGCGGCTGGCGTGACGCCGGCGCCGATCCGGATCCTGCGCCGGGCGATCCCCGACCACGGCCCCTGGCCGGACGCGGTCGCGCCGGCGCTGCAGCGCGTGTACGCCGCGCGCGGCGTGCGCACGCCGGAGGAGGGGGAGCTCAAGCTGGCGCGGCTGCTGCCGCCCGACGCGCTGGGGCAGGTGGATCGCGCCGCGGCGCTGCTGGCGGAAGTGATCGCCGGGAATGGCCACATCGTCGTGGTCGGCGACTTCGACTGCGACGGCGCCACCGGCACCGCGGTCGCCGTGCGCGGCCTGCGCCTGCTCGGCGCCACCCGGGTGAGCTACCAGGTGCCGCATCGCGTGACCCACGGCTATGGCTTGTCGCCGGCGCTGGTCGAAGACCTCGCCGCGGTCGCGCCGGACCTGGTGCTCACGGTCGACAGCGGCATCGCCTGCCACGCCGGCATCGCCGCGGCCAAGGCGCGCGGCTGGCAGGTGCTGGTCACCGACCACCACCTGCCCGGCGACGCGCTGCCGCCGGCCGACGTGATCGTGAATCCCAACCTCGCCGGCGACGCGTTCCCGAGCAAGGCGCTGGCCGGCGTCGGCGTGGTGTTCTACCTGTTGCTGGCGCTGCGCCGCCATCTGCGTGCGGGCGGCGCATTCGAAGGGCAGGGCCCGGACCTGTCCTGCCTGCTCGACCTGGTCGCGGTCGGCACCGTCGCCGACCTCGTGCCGCTGGACTACAACAACCGGCTGCTGGTGTCGGCCGGGCTCAAGCGCCTGCGCAACGGCCAGTGCCAGCCCGGCCTGCGCGCGCTGGCGGAACTGGCCGGGCGCGACCTGGCCCAGCTCACCGCCGGTGATATCGGATTCGGCCTCGCGCCGCGGCTCAACGCCGCGGGCCGGCTCGAGGACATGGCGCTGGGCATCGAATGCCTGCTCTGCGACGACACGGCCCGTGCCCACGAACTGGCCAGCGTGCTCGACCGCATCAACGGCGAGCGCAAGGAGTTGCAGCAGCAGATGGTGGACGAGGCCGAGGCGCTGGTCGCGACCGTGCCGCTCGATGCCGGTGCGCTGCCGGCGGCGCTGTGCCTGTTCGATCCGGCCTGGCATCCCGGCGTGGTCGGCCTGGTGGCCTCGCGGCTCAAGGACCGCATGCATCGCCCGGTGTTCGCGTTCGCGCCGGCCGAACCGGGCAGCGAGGAGCTTAAGGGCTCGGCGCGCTCGATCCCCGGACTGCACATCCGCGACGCGCTGGCCGCGGTGGACGCGCGCCATCCCGGCCTGGTCGGCCGCTTCGGCGGGCACGCGATGGCGGCCGGCCTGAGCCTGCCGGCCGCGCATTTCGAACGCTTCCGCGACGCGCTGCAGCGCGAGGTCGCGGCGATGCTGACGCCGGAACAGCTCCAGTCCGAGCTGCACAGCGACGGCGAGCTGGGCGTGGACGAATTGGGCCGGCCGCTGGCCGAGCAGCTGCGGCTCGCCGGCCCGTGGGGGCAGGGCTTCCCGGAGCCGGTGTTCGACGGCGTGTTCAAGGTGCTGCAGGCGCGCCCGGTGGCCTCGCGCCATCTCAAGCTCAGCCTGCTGCCGGAGCAGGGCGGGGCACCGCTGTCGGCGATCCAGTTTGGCGGCTGGACCGGCGCGCCGATGCCGGCGCGGATCCACGCCGCCTACCAGCTCGACCTCGACGACTGGGGTGGCCGCCGCGGCATCCAACTGCTCGTGCGCCACTGGCTGCCGGCCTAGCCCGATCCCACTTGTCAGTATTCACGCGGACTGCCACGCTCTTTGCCCACCCCCCGCACCGGACGAACCCGTGATTCGAGCAACCCGCCTCACCTCTTTCCTGATCGCCGTCGGCATCGCGCTTTCGCTGGGCGGCTGCCAGCTTTCGGGCGGCAACGGCGAGCCCAAGCCGGCCTCGCTGGCGATCGGCAAGCCGGTCACCGGCGAGATCACCCTGGGCGACCGGGTGAACTATGGCGACGGCACCCGCACCGCGCTGTTCGCGTTCGAGATGGAGGCCGGCGAGGCCGTGGTGATCGAGGCCGCCGCCGCGTTCTGCGGCCGCCTGTCGCTGTACGCGATCGATTCGGAAGGCCGCCCGGTGCTGCAGTCCGCCGGCGACGGCAACTGCACCGAGCAGGACGGCCGCCAGGTGCAGTCCCGTTCGCGCGTCAGCCCCGAGGACGGGCGCTACCTGCTGGCGCTCAGCGGCCGTGAGCCCGGCCACTTCGGCCCCTACCGCGTGTCGCTGTCGGCGCTGGCGCTGGACGAAGACCGCGGGCTGGTGGCCGGCGACGAGGTCACCGGCCTGCTCGGCGGGGAGAAGTCGCTGGCGCTGAAGATCACCGAGGCCGGGCGCTACCAGATCGACCTGCGCTCGAGCGAGTTCGACGCCACCCTGGGCCTCGAGGGCCCGGACGTTTCGCGCGAGAGCGACGACGACGGCGAGGGCACCGATGCCCGCATCACCACCTACCTGGCCGCCGGCGACTACCAGCTGGCGCTGGGCCACCTCGGCGGCAGCGGCGGCCTGTACCGGCTGTCGGTGCGCAAGCGCGACGGCGTGCCGCCGGGCGACCTGCAGTCGGGCGGCGAGCTGCCGGTCGGCCGTGAGGTCACCGGCATGCTGCAGGGCGAGCCGGCCCGCTACCAGCTGGCGCTGGCCGAGCGCTCGCGCGTGGTGCTGTCGCTGGGCAGCGATGACTTCGACACCCGCCTCGACCTCGAGGGCGAGGGCGTGCAGCTGAGCGACGACGACGGCGGCAACGACACCGACTCGCGCCTGGTGACGGTGCTCGAGGCCGGCAATTACACGGTGAGCGCGGTCGACCTGGGCGACGACAACACCGGCGTGTTCAAGCTGCAGGCGCGGGCCGAACCCGCCGCCGGCGAGTCCCTGGCGCTGTCGCCCGGCTCGACCCAGCAGGGCACGCTGGTGGAGGGCGAGCAGCGCCGCTATCGCCTGTCGGTGCCCGGTACGGCCAACTACGTGCTGACGATGGAGTCGGACGGCCTCGACAGCCTGCTCAAGATCCAGCGCAACGGCGAGGAGCTGGCCAGCGACGACGACAGCGGCGGCGGCTCGAACGCGCGCCTGGAGCTGGAGCTCGAGGCCGGCGAGTACGAGGTCGTCGCGGCCGCCTTCGGCGGCGGCAGCGGCAGCTTCCGCCTCCGGGCCGAGGTCCGCTGAGGCCGGCGCCGCCAACCCCCGTGGGAGGGACTGGAGTCCCTTCCAAGGGGTTCGCTGCGGTATCATTGCCGGCCGATCCAAGCCACTGCGGAACACCATGGAACTCAATCCCATCCGCCAGCGAATCGCCGACCTCAAGGGCCGGCTGGATTCGCTCAGGGGGTATCTTTGACTTCGACCAGAAGGTCGAACGTCTCGAGGAAGTAAACCGGGAGCTGGAAAGCCCCGACGTCTGGAACGACGCCGAGCGCGCGCAGGCCCTGGGCCGCGAACGCGCCGCGCTCGAGAAGGTGGTGCACGGCATCCGCACCCTCACCGACAACCTGGTGGGCGGCGCCGAGCTGGTGGACCTGGCCGAGATGGAGGACGACGCCGACACGGTCGCGTCCGTGGTCGAGGACGTCGAGAAGACCGCGAAGGAAGTCGAGCAGCTCGAATTCCGGCGCATGTTCTCCGGCAAGATGGATGCCTGCAGCGCCTTCGTCGACATCCAGGCCGGCGCCGGCGGCACCGAGGCCCAGGACTGGGCCGAGATCCTGCTGCGCATGTACCTGCGCTGGTGCGAAGCCCGCGGCTGGAAGACCGAGCTGATGGAAGTCAGCGGCGGCGACGTCGCCGGCATCAAGTCGGCCACCTTCAAGGTCGAGGGCGAGTACGCCTACGGCTGGCTCAAGCTCGAGACCGGCGTGCACCGCCTGGTGCGCAAGTCGCCGTTCGATTCCGACAACCGCCGCCACACCAGCTTCACCTCGGTGTTCGTGTCGCCGGTGGTCGATGACTCGATTGACATCACCATCAACCCGGCCGACCTCAAGACCGACGTCTACCGCTCGTCCGGCGCCGGCGGCCAGCACGTGAACAAGACCGAATCGGCGGTGCGCATCACCCACGTGCCCACCGGCATCGTGGTGGCCTGCCAGAACGGCCGCAGCCAGCACCAGAACCGCGACATGGCGATGCAGATGCTGGCCGCCAAGCTCTACGAGCTCGAGATCCAGAAGCGCAACGCCGAGCGCGACGCGGTCGAGGCCACCAAGTCCGACATCGGCTGGGGCAGCCAGATCCGCAACTACGTGCTCGACCAGAGCCGCATCAAGGACCTGCGCACGGGCATCGAGCGAAGCGACACCCAGAAGGTGCTCGACGGCGACCTCGACGAATTCATCGAGGCCAGCCTGAAGGCCGGCCTGGCCGTCGGCGCCAAACGCTCCGACGCCTGACGCTCCCTTGTAGGAGGGCCTTCAGGCCCGAAGCTTTTCGGCGAAGAGCTTCGGGCCTGAAGGCCCTCCTACGGAAAACCCCATCCACGCAGCCAGATGACTCCCGCCATGACCGACACCCCGCCCGCCGCCGACGAAAACACCCTGATCGCCGAGCGCCGCGCGAAACTCACGGCGCTGCGCGGGCAGGGCATCGCCTTCCCGAACGACTTCCAGCGCGCCGACTACGCCGGCGACCTGCAGGCCGAGTTCGCCGACAAGGACGAATGGACCGCGGAGAAGCTCGAGGCGCTGGACCGCACGGTCGCCGTCGCCGGCCGCCTGATGGCCAAGCGCGTGATGGGCAAGGCCAGCTTCGCCCAGGTGCAGGACATGAGCGGCCGCGTCCAGCTCTACCTGCAGGGCAGCGATCTCGGCGAGAGCTACGACGCCTTCAAGGGCTGGGACGTCGGCGACATCGTGGCGGTGCAGGGTGGCCTCACCCGCACCCGCACCGGCGAGCTGTCGGTGAAGGCTACGTCGCTGCGCCTGCTGACCAAGTCGCTGCGCCCGCTGCCGGACAAGTTCCACGGCCTGGCCGATGTCGAGCAGCGCTACCGCATGCGCTACGTCGACCTGGTGATGAACCCGGAGGCGCGCGAGGTGTTCGTGCAGCGCTCGCGCATCGTCTCGGCGATGCGCGCCTGGCTCGATGCCCGCCGCTTCCTCGAAGTGGAAACGCCGATGATGCATTACATCCCCGGCGGCGCCACGGCCAAGCCCTTCACGACGCACCACAACGCGCTGGGCCTCGACCTGTACTTGCGCGTCGCGCCCGAGCTCTACCTCAAGCGCCTGGTGGTCGGCGGCATGGAGCGCGTGTATGAAATCAACCGCAACTTCCGCAACGAGGGCGTGTCCACCCGGCACAACCCCGAGTTCACGATGCTGGAGCTGTACGAGGCCTACGCCACCTACCACGAGGTGATGGACCTCACCGAGGGCCTGATCCGCGACGTGGCGGTGAAGGCGCGCGGCACCGCGGCGCTGGAATGGGAAGGCATGGCCATCGACCTCGGCCCGGCCTTCCGCCGCTGGTCGATGACCGACGCGGTGCTCGAGCACAACCCGGAGATCAGGCGCGAAGAGCTGCGCGACCTCGACGCGATGCGCGCGCACTGCCAGCGCCTCGGCATCAAGTTCAAGGCCAGCTACGGCTGGGGCAAGCTGCTGCTGGAGATCTTCGAGAAGACCGTCGAGCACACCCTGGTGCAGCCGACCTTCATCACCGACCACCCGGTCGAAGTGAGCCCGCTGGCCCGCGCCAGCGACAAGGATCCGGGCCTGACCGACCGCTTCGAGCTGTTCGTGGGCGGCCGCGAGATCGCCAACGGGTTCTCCGAGCTCAACGACCCCGAGGACCAGAAGGCGCGCTTCCTGGCCCAGGTCGAGGCCAAGGATGGGGGCGACGACGAGGCCATGCACTTCGACGCCGACTACATCCGTGCGCTGGAGTACGGCATGGCCCCGACCGGCGGCCTGGGCATCGGCATCGACCGCCTGGTCA
This sequence comes from Arenimonas metalli CF5-1, assembly GCF_000747155.1. Classification (GTDB taxonomy): domain Bacteria; phylum Pseudomonadota; class Gammaproteobacteria; order Xanthomonadales; family Xanthomonadaceae; genus Arenimonas; species Arenimonas metalli. Next base: position 162,378 of record NZ_AVCK01000012.1, read on the forward strand.
TGCTGATCACCGATTCGGCCTCGATCCGGGACGTCCTTCTGTTCCCGTACATGCGGCCCGAGGCCTGATCCGGGTCCTGCTGCACTGGACAAAGAAGCCCCGCTAACACCTTGCCGGGGCTGAAATACCGGGAGTAAGCTGGAGTCGAGCCGCGGGTCCCCGCGGCAATCACGGTGTGCGCACCCGGGAGCTCCAAAGTGAATGTACTGATCGTCGACGACCAGCCGTCCCAGCGGACCATGTTCCGCCACCTGCTGGAGGACATCAGTCCCGAGGTGAAGGTCACCGACTTCGGCGACCCGGTCGAAGCCCTGCTGTGGTCGCAGCGCAGCTCGCCCGACCTGCTGCTGCTCGACTACCGCATGCCCAAGCTCGACGGGCTGGAGTTCGCCCGCCGCTTCCGCCGCCCGCTCTCGCACCGCGACGTGCCGATCATCCTGATCACCGTGGTCGGCGACGAGCCGATCCGCAACGCCGCGCTCGAGGCCGGCGTGATCGATTTCCTGGTCAAGCCGGTGCGCCCGCGCGAACTGCGCTCGCGCTGCCGCAACCTGCTGGCCCTGCGCCAGCAGCAGCAGAACCTCAAGTCGCGCGCGCACGAGCTCGAGCGCCAGCTGCTGGCGCGCATGCACGAGCTCGATGAGCGCGAGCGCGAAGTCCTGCACCGCCTTGCCAAGGCCACCGCCTTCCGCGACGGCAGCTCGGGCAACCACTTCGAGCGGATGGCGCGAATCTCGGCGCTGATCGCCGAGGCCATGGGCCTGCCTGAGGAAGAGGTCAAGATGATCGAGCTGGCGGCGCCGCTGCACGACATCGGCAAGCTGGGCGTGTCCGACGCCATCCTCCTCAAGCCCGGCAAGCTCGACGCCGCCGAATACGCGCAGGCCAAGCAGCACCCGCGCCTGGGCTACGAGATCCTCAGCGATTCCAGCAGCCGCTTCGTGCAGGTCGGCGCGGCCATCGCCCAGCACCACCACGAGCGCTGGGACGGCGCCGGCTATCCCGACGGCCTGCAGGGCGAAGCCATCCCGCTGCCGGCGCGCATCGTCGCGGTGGTGGACGTGTTCGATGCCCTGACCACGCCGCGTCCCTACAAGGAGCCCTGGACCCTGGCCGCCGCCTTCGACTACGTGAAGTCGCAGTCCGGCCTGCAGTTCGACCCGGCGGTGGTGGATGCGGTGCTGGCGCGCCGCGACCGCATCGAGGAAATCCACCGCTACTTCGCGCCGGCCCAGGCCGCCGCCTGAGCCAGCGCGCGGCCCGTCCGGCCAGCCGCCCCATGACGCGATGATCCGCGCTTTCGCCAACCGCCCCGACAGCGAGCACGCGCAGGCGCTGGTGCGGCTGGTCATCGCGGCGATGCTGCTGCTCTACCTCGCGGGCGTCGCCAGCAGCGCCGGCGCCGGGGACGAGGTGCGGCTCAGCTTGCTGATCCTGCTGGCCGAGACCGTGCTGGGCCTCGGCCTGGTGATCGCCATCATGGTGTCGCCCGGGGTGTCGCACCCGCGGCGCGTGATCGGCATGCTGGCCGACTACGGCACGCTCGCGGCGATGATGATCATCAAGGGCGAGGTGCTGGCGCCGCTGTACGTGATCATCATGTGGGTCACGGTGGGCAACGGCCTGCGCTACGGCACCCACTACCTGTTCGCGGCGATGGGGCTGGCGACGCTCACCTTCCTGAGCATCATCCAGTTCACCCCGTACTGGCAGCAGAATCCCTACCTCGCCTGGGGCCTGCTGGTCGGCCTGGTCGCCATTCCCGGCTACCTGATCAGCCTGCTGCGCGACCTGCGCCGGGTCGGCGAGGAAGCGCGTCGCGCCAACGCCGCCAAGAGCCGCTTCCTGGCCAACATGAGCCACGAGTTCCGGTCGCCGCTCAACGGCATCATCGGCATGGCCGAGCTGCTTTCCAGCACGCGGCTCGCGCCCGAGCAACGCGAGTGCGCCGATGTCATCCACACCTCGGCGCAGTCGCTGCTGCTGCTGGTGGAGGACGTGCTCGACATCTCGGCCATCGAGGCCGGCAAGCTCAAGCGCCAGGACAGCGAGTTCGCCCCGCGCGAGATGGCGCGCCGGATCCGCACCATGCTGCAGCCGATGGCGGCGGGCAAGAACCTGCAGTTCAACATCGACCTGCCCGACGCGGTGCCGGCCCGTCTGCACGGCGACGTCGGCCACCTGAGCCAGATCCTGCTCAACCTGGTGCACAACGCCATCAAGTTCACCGAAGCCGGCAGCGTGCAGCTGGAAGTGCAAGTGCGCGAGCGCAAGGGCGAAACGGTGGGCCTGCGCTTCTCCGTGCGCGACACCGGCATCGGCATCCCGGACGAGGCCAAGGCGCGCATCTTCACCGCGTTCGAGCAGGTGGACGGCGGGCCGACCCGGCGCTTCGGCGGCACCGGCCTGGGCACCACCATCGCCAAGACGCTGACCGAACTGCTGGGCGGCACCATCGCGGTCGAGGACAACCCGGGCGGCGGCAGCCACTTCTGGCTCGACCTCGAGTTCCGCGTCGCGGAGGCGGCGGAGGTGGCGGTGCCTGCGACCGGCGGCGGAAAGATCATCGCCTTCGACGATCCCTTCGTGCGCCACCGCGCCCGCGTGCGCCCGCTGCGCATCCTGGTCGCCGACGACCAGCCGGCCAACCGGCTCGTGCTGCAGCGCCTGCTCGAGCGCGCCGGCCATTCCACCGTGTTCGCCGAGAACGGCGAGCAGGCGCTGGAGCGGCTGGAGGAGGAGACCATCGACGCCGCCATCGTCGACCTGCACATGCCGGTGATGGACGGCCTGGAGATGATCAAGCAGGCGCGGGTGATGCAGGCCGGCGGCCCGCGCACGCCGATCCTGGTGCTCAGCGCCGACGCCACGGTGGACGCCGTGCGCGACGCCGAAGCGGCCGGCGCCTATTCCTTCCTCACCAAGCCCGTGGTGGCTTCGCGCCTGCTCGAGACGCTGGCCGATATCGCCGGCGGCGGCCAGGAAGAGTCGGCCGCGGTCGTCCGCAAGGACCGGCTGGTGCCCACGCTGCGCACCGACGTGCTCGAGGAACTCGCAGGCATGGGCCTGGGCAAGGATTTCCTCGACGACTTCGTGGACCAGTGCCTGCGCGACGCCAGCCGCTGCCTGGCCGAAGCCGAACGCGGCGCGGCGACGTCGAAGTGGGAGGCGGTGCGCGAGGCGGCGCATGCGCTCAAGGGCGTGTCCGAGAACATCGGGGCCCAGGCGCTGGTGGAGCGCAGCACCGAGATCATGCGCGCCAGCGATGCCGTGCTGGCCAAGGAATGGCGGCGTTACCTGGGGATGCTGGGTTCGATGCTGGAAGCCACGGCGGAGCAGGTCCGGCGCGAGCTGGTGCGCATCGCCGCCCAGCCGCAAGGGGAAGCGTCCCGGCCACCGGACCACGAGTCCGGCTGACGCGGGCCAGGCGATGGCCGCCGCCCTTGCACGGCGGCCACCGCGATCCCGGGGATCAGACCACCTGGCGCAGGTCGGGGGCCTCGCCGACGCGACGCTTCTGGGCGCGCACGAGGCGCTCCATGTTCTGCAGGCCGCGCTCGCTCAGGCGCATGGCGGCATCGACCCAGGTGGCGGTCACGCTCATCAGTTCGTCCAGGCTGACCGGGTTGCAGGTGGCGCGCACGGTGTTGAGCGAGCGCAGCGCATTGCCCATCCGGCGCCGGCGCCGCACCAGCTCGCGCGCGGCCTGCAGGCCTTCGCCGCGCGGCACCAGCATGTCGACCACGCCCATGCGGTAGAGCTCTTCGCTCGAGTAGATGTTGCCGTCGAGCATCATGCGTTCCGCCTGCGCCGGGGTGACGCGGCGCGAGAGGAAGGTGTAGGCGCCCATGCCGGGGAAGAGGTCGAACAGGACTTCCGGGAAGCCCATGCCGGTGCCTTCCTCGGCGATGATGGTGTGGCAGCACAGGGCCGCCTCGAAGCCGCCGCCGAGGGCGTCGCCCTGGACCACCGCGACGCTGTGCACGCGGTCGTCGGCCAGGCGCGCGAAATGGAAGGCCACCGAGACGCAGAGCTGGGCATAGGCCAGCAGGCGGGCGCGGTCGCCGGTGCGGATCAGGCGGCTGAACAGCTCGAGGTCGCCGCCGAGGTTGAACACGTCGGCCTTCGAGGCCAGGACCAGGTGCCGGATCTCGCCATTGCTCGCGGGTTCGTTCGCCATGCGCGCGGCGATCTGGCGCTGGCACTCGCGCAGTTCCACCAGCAGCGGCTCGGAGAAGCAGGGGCGGTAGCCCGGGCGCGGGTTCTGGTGCATGTAGCACCATTCGATGCCGGCCTCGGCTTCCGTCTTGTGCTCGATCAGGCTGAAGCTGGGGTCGCGGTTGATGCTCTCGACGATGGACATGGACATGGCGGCTCTCCGGGCAAGGGTAGGGGCGTCGCCCTACACGCTAACGTCCGGAAACGCAAGGGCGGCCCGGCCATGCTACACCCGAACTTCAGCCGGCGTTGTGCCGCCCTAAGAGCTTTCTTACACCGGCCCGGCGGGGGTCAGGCCGCCGGCTTGGGGGCGTCGCGCAGCTCGCGGCGCAGGATCTTGCCCACGTTCGACTTCGGCAGCTCGGTCCGGAACTCGACCAGGCGCGGCTGCTTGTAGCCGGTGAGGTTTTCCTTGCAGAAGGCCCGCACCTGGTCGGCCGTCAGCGCCGGGTCCTTCCGGACGATGACCACCTTCACCGCCTCGCCGGACTTGTCGTCGGGCACGCCGACGGCGGCCACTTCCAGCACGCCGGGCATCAGGGCGATCACGTCCTCGACCTCGTTCGGGTACACGTTGAAGCCCGAGACCAGGATCATGTCCTTCTTGCGGTCGACGATGTAGAAGAAGCCGCCCGCGTCCATCTTGGCCATGTCGCCGGTGTGCAGCCAGCCTTCGGCATCGATGACCTTGGCGGTTTCCTCGGGGCGCTGCCAGTAGCCGGCCATCACCTGCGGGCCGCGGATGCAGAGCTCGCCGACTTCGCCGACCGGCAGCTGCTTGCCGGCATCGTCCTTGACGCAGGCGTCGGTGGACGGGATCGGCAGGCCGATGGCGCCGTTGAAGTCCTCGAGGTCCATCGGGTTCATGCAGGCCGCGGGCGAGGTCTCGGTCAGGCCGTAGGCCTCGACCAGGGTGATGCCGGTGACCTTCTTCCAGCGCTCGGCCACCGCGCGCTGCACGGCCATGCCGCCGCCCAGCGAGAGGTGCATGTTCGAGAAATCGATCTTGTCGAAGCCCGGCGTGTTGAGCAGGCCGTTGAAGAGCGTGTTGACGCCGGTGATGGCGGTGAACGGGATCTTGCTCAGCTCCGCCACGAAGCCCTTCATGTCGCGCGGGTTGGTGATCAGGTGGTTGAGGCCGCCGAACTTCATGAAGACCAGGCAGTTCGCCGTCAGCGCGAAGATATGGTAAAGCGGCAGCGCGGTGATGATGACTTCGTGCCCGGGCTTGGCGTTCGAGCCCAGCCACACCGAGGACTGCTGCATGTTCGCCACCAGGTTGCGGTGGGTCAGCATGGCGCCCTTGGCGACGCCGGTGGTGCCGCCGGTGTACTGAAGGAAGGCGATGTCGTGGCCGCGGATGTCGATGTCGGGCAGCTGGTGCTTAGCGCCCATCGCCACGGCATCGCCGAAGCGGATGGCGCCGGGCAGGTCGTATTCGGGCACCTGCTTCTTGACGTGGCGCAGCACGAAGTTGACCAGGGCACCCTTCGGGAAGCCCAGCATGTCGCCGACGCCGGTCACCAGCACCTGCTTCACCTGGGTTTCCGCGACCACGTCGGCCACCACGTGCGCGAAGTTCTCGAGCACCACGATGGCGCTGGCGCCGGAATCCACGAGCTGGTGCTTGAGCTCGCGCGCGGTGTACATCGGGTTGGTGTTGACGACGGTGAGGCCGGCGCGCAGCACGCCGAAGATCGCGATCGGGTACTGCAGCACGTTCGGCATCATCAGGGCGACGCGGTCGCCCTTCTTGAGCTTCAGCTCGTGCAGGAGGTAGTTTGCGAACTGGGTGCTGAGACGATCGACCTCGGCGTAGGTGATGACCTTGCCGAAGTTGGCGAACGCAGGGTTGGCGCGGTAGTCGCGGCAGGCTTCGTTGAGCACCGACACGATCGAAGGGTATTTCTCCAGGTCGATTTCCGCCGGGATGCCCTTCGGATAATTCGCCAGCCAAGGACGCTCGGAACCCATGAAAAACCCCCCGTTGAATGATGTCCGCCATCCGCGCCGGGCCGCAGGGCAGGGCCCGGTGCCGGATTGGAGTATTCGCTCGATTGGAGCATACGCCCCAAGCACAGGCAAGGCGGCGGGCGTATGGTTTCGCGCCGTCGTCACGGGCCTGTTCGCGGCGCTGTTCGTGCTTGCCGCGGGCTGTTCCCGGACCCCGCCGGAGGAGGCGCTGCGGGCCACGATCGCTTCGATGGAGGCGGCCGCCGAGGCGCGCGACGCCGAGGCGCTGGTGGAGGTGTTCGCCGAGGATTTCGCCGGGCCGGGCAACATGGACCGGGACCAGTTCCGGCGCTACGTGGCCTTGATCTGGCTGCGCAACCGCGAGGTCGGGGTGACACTCGGCCCGCTGGAGGTCGAGCTGGTGGGCGAGCGCGCCCGCGTGAACTTCACCGCGGCCACCGCCGGCGGCGACGGCTTCCTGCCCGACAGCGCCCAGGTGTACCAGGTGCGCACCGGCTGGCGGCTCGAGGGCGACGACTGGAAGCTCATCTCCGCCGAGTGGGAAGAATCGCTGTAGCTGCCCCAAAACAATGTAGGAGGGCCTTCAGGCCCGAAGCTCTTGGCGAAGAGCTTCGGGCCTGAAGGCCCTCCTACAGGATGCGCGATCAGGCGGCCTTGCGGCTCGCCAGCTGGCGCAGCACGTAGTGCAGGATGCCGCCGTGGCGGAAGTACTCGACTTCCTTCGGCGTCAGCAGCAGCACCTGCACCTGGAAGCGCAGTTCGGTGCCGTCCGGGCGCTTGGCCACGACGGTGGCCAGCTTGGCGGCGCCGTCCTCGAGGCCGGTGATCGAGACCACCTCGTCGCCCTTCAGGCCCAGCGTCTGCGCGTTCTGGCCGTCCAGGAACTGGCAGGGCAGCACGCCCATGCCGACCAGGTTGGAGCGGTGGATGCGCTCGAAGCTCTCGGCCACGACCGCCTTCACGCCCAGCAGGTTGGTGCCCTTGGCCGCCCAGTCGCGCGACGAGCCGGTGCCGTATTCCTTGCCCGCGAACACCACCAGCGGCACGCCCTCGGCCTTGTACTTCATGGCCGCATCGTAGATCGCCAGCTTGTCGCCCGACGGGTAGTGGATGGTGTTGCCGCCCTCTTCGCCGCCCAGCATCAGGTTCTTGATGCGGATGTTGGCGAAGGTGCCGCGCACCATCACGTCGTCGTTGCCGCGGCGCGAACCGTAGGAGTTGAAGTCGGCCGGCTGCACGCCGCGCGCCTGCAGGAACTTGCCCGCGGGCGAGCTGGCCTTGATGTTGCCGGCCGGGCTGATGTGGTCGGTGGTGATCGAGTCGCCGAACACGCCCATCACGCGCGCGCCCTCGATGTCGGCGATGCTGCCGACCGACATCTTCATGCCGTCGAAGTAGGGCGGGTTCTTGATGTAGGTGGAGGCGTCGTCCCAGGCGAACTTGGCGCCGTCCGGCGAGGCGATCTGGTTCCAGCGGGTGTCGCCGCCGAAGACGTTCGCGTAGTTGGCCTTGAACATCTCGGGGCCGACGGTCTTGGCGATGAAGTCGCCGATTTCCTTGTTGGTCGGCCAGATGTCCCTCAGGAACACCGGCTGGCCGTCCTTGCCCGTGCCCAGCGGCTCGGAGGTCAGGTCGATGTCGGTGGTGCCGGCGATGGCGTAGGCGACCACCAGCGGCGGCGAGGCCAGGTAGTTCATCTTCACTTCGGCGTGCACGCGGCCTTCGAAGTTGCGGTTGCCCGACAGCACCGAGGTGACCACCAGGTCGTTCTCGGCGATGCCCTTGGAGACTTCCTCGGGCAGCGGGCCGGAGTTGCCGATGCAGGTGGTGCAGCCGTAGCCGACCACGTGGAAGCCCAGCTGCTCGAGGTCGCCGAGCACGCCGGCCTTCTTCAGGTAATCGGTGACCACCAGCGAGCCCGGGCCGAGCGAGGTCTTGACCCACGGCGCGGCGGTCAGGCCCTTGGCCACGGCGTTGCGCGCCAGCAGGCCGGCGCCCAGCATCACCGCCGGATTGGAGGTGTTGGTGCAGGAGGTGATGGCGGCGATGACCACCGAGCCATCGGTCAGGTGCGCGTCCTGGTCCTTGATGCGGATCTTCGACTTCGGCTTGGCGGCCAGGTGGTCGGCCTGCGGCTGGTGGCCGCCCTCGGCATCCATGCGCGCGACTTCGCCGTTCTTCGGCTTGCGGTTGGCGGTGAGGCCGCCGAGGTTGGCGTTGAAGTTGGCCTTCATGTCGCTCAGCAGCACGCGGTCCTGCGGACGCTTCGGGCCGGCCAAGGAGGGCAGCACTTCGGACATGTCCAGCTGCAGCACGGCGCTGTACTCGGCTTCCGGCTGGCCCGGCGTGCGCCACAGGCCCTGGGCCTGGGCATAGGCCTTCACCAGCGCGACCTGCTCGTCGCTGCGGCCGGAGAGGCGCAGGTAGTTCAGCGACTCTTCGTCGACCGGGAAGATGCCGCAGGTGGCGCCGTATTCAGGGGCCATGTTGGCGATGGTGGCGCGGTCGGCCAGCGGCAGGTGGTCCAGGCCGTCGCCGAAGAACTCGACGAACTTGCCGACCACGCCGTGCTTGCGCAGCATCTGGGTGACGGTGAGCACCAGGTCGGTGGCGGTGGCGCCCTCGGGCAGCTTGCCGGTGAGGCGGAAGCCGACGACCTGCGGGATCAGCATCGAGCTCGGCTGGCCCAGCATCGCGGCCTCGGCCTCGATGCCGCCGACGCCCCAGCCCAGCACGCCGATGCCGTTGATCATGGTGGTGTGCGAGTCGGTGCCGAACACGGTGTCCGGGAAGGCGTACTTCACGCCGTCGATCTCGCGCTCCATCACCACGCGCGCCAGGTGCTCGAGGTTGACCTGGTGGACGATGCCGGTGTTGGGCGGCACCACCTTGAAGTTATCGAAGGCCTTCTGGCCCCAGCGCAGGAAGCTGTAGCGCTCCTGGTTGCGTTCGAACTCGATCTTGCCGTTGAGGTCGAGCGCCTCGGGCTTGCCGAACACGTCCACCTGCACCGAGTGGTCGATGACCAGCTCGGACGGGATCAGCGGGTTGATCTGGTCGGCGTTGCCGCCGAGCTTGACCACGGCGTCGCGCATCGCGGCCAGGTCGACCACGCAGGGCACGCCGGTGAAGTCCTGCAGCACCACGCGCGCCGGCATGAAGGCGATCTCGGTGTCCGGCTCCGCCTTGGCATTCCAGTTGGCGACGGCCTCGATGTGCTCCTTGCCGACGGTCATGCCGCCGTCCTCGCAGCGCAGCAGGTTCTCGAGCAGGATCTTCATCGAGTACGGCAGGCGCTTGAGGTCGAAGCGCTGGCCCAGCTTGGCCAGGCTGAAGAAGGTGTAGGACGTGCCGTTGACGGCCAATTGGTCGCGGGTGGCGAAGGAGTCGCTCATGGACAGGCTCCGGGGCTTGGAAGAGGGGCTGGGAGTGGCGCGCAAGGCAGCCGCGTCAGCCCCGTATTATGCCCCAAACCATACCCCGCCGTCCGCTCCGGGGACCGCGCGGCGCCTGCTCAGCGCGGGCCGTCCAGCCAGTCGCGGGCCGCCTGCACCATGGCGCGGCGCCCGAACAGGAAATCCCAGTAGCTGCCGCCGAGCTGCCGCCACAGCACCGCGGCGCGCAGCGCGGCGAGCAGGGTGGCGCGCACTTCGCCGACCAGGTCGGGCTGGCCCAGGTAGACCGGGTTGCCCTGCACCAGCACGCGCGGGCCCACCGGGCTCACTTCCTTGGCGTAGAGCTCGCCGAGCCGGCCCAGCACGGTGGCGTGGGTCGGGCCGAAGTGCTCGCGCTGGCGGGCGATCTGCTCCAGGCCGTCGTGCACCGCCTGCGGCGCGTTCGGGTGGCGCATGAAGGCGCGCTCGAGGTGCAGCACGGTCATCGCCATGCGGGTGAGGGCCGGATCGCGTCCGGCGCCGCCTTCGAGCTGGCCGATGAGGCGGCGCAGCCCCGGGGCGAGGTTGGCCGCGCCGTCGTACACCGCCTCCGGCGACTCGGCGTCGAACCGGAACAGGCTTTCGATGCAGGCCGAGAGCGGCTGCGATTCGGCCTGGCCGTTCTGGGCCATCTGCTGGACGAGCTGCACGGCCTGGAGCAGGCCGGCGAGGGCGAGGGCGCGATCCTTCATGCGTCGGGGGTCTTCGTTTCGATCGTGGGGGCATCGGTGCGGGCGATCACCGCACCGCCGAGGCATTCCTCGCCACGGTACAGCACCAGGGATTGGCCCGGCGTGACCGCGCGCTGCGGGACGGCGAAGGCTACGGAAAGCGACCCGTCGGCGTCCACCCGGACCTCGCAGGCCTGGTCGGGCTGGCGGTAGCGGGTCTTGGCGGTGCAGGCGAACCACTCGCCCGGGGCGGCGCCGGCGATCCAGTGCGCCGGTTCGGTCCACAGCCGGTTCGACAGCAGCCAGGGGGTGTCCGTGCCCTGGTCCACGAACAGCAGGTTGCGCGCAACGTCCTTGCCGACCACGAACCAGGGCGCGGCCGGCCGGCCGCGCACGCCGCCGACCTGCAGCCCCTCGCGCTGGCCCAGCGTGTAGTACCAGACGCCGGAATGCCGGCCCACGACCTCGCCATCGACGCTGCGGATCTCGCCCGGCTGCGCCGGCAGGTACTGGCCGAGGAACTCGCGGAAATCGCGCTCGCCGATGAAGCAGATGCCGGTGGAATCCTTCTTGGCCGCGGTCGGCAGGCCGGCCTCGGCGGCCAGGCGGCGGACCTCGGCCTTGGGCAGGTCGCCGACCGGGAACAGGGTCGCGGCCAGCTGATCCTGGCCCAGCTGGTGCAGGAAGTAGCTCTGGTCCTTGTCCTGGTCGACGCCGCGCAGCAGCTGCCAGCGGCCGTCGCGGTGGGCGACGCGGGCGTAGTGGCCGGTGGCGATCTTTTCCGCGCCCAGGGCCCGGGCTTCGTCGAGGAAGGTCTTGAACTTGATCTCTCGATTGCACAGCACGTCCGGGTTGGGCGTGCGCCCGGCGCGGTACTCGGCCAGGAAGTGTTCGAACACGCCCGCCCAATACTCTTTGGCGAAATTGCGGGCATGGAACGGGATGCCCAGCCGGCCGGCGATGCCCAGCGCATCGCGCCGGTCGTCCTCCGCGCGACAATCACTGGTCGCCGTCGCTCCCGGCATCCTGCCTCCCGCGACACTTGCACTTCCTTGTGCATCGTCATCCCAGTTCTGCATGAACAACCCGGCGATCGACTCGCCCTGCCGCTGCAGCAGCAGCGCCGCGACCGAGGAATCGACGCCGCCGGACAGGCCGACGATGACGCGCGCCGGGCTCATGCGGTGTGGTTCAGGACCTGCAGCGGGAAGCGGCGGCCGGCCAGGAAATCCTCGACCACCTGCCACACCAGCGGGCTGCGGTGGCGCGCCGATTCCGCGGCCAGTTCGGCCGGGGTCAGCCACAGCGCCTGCAGGATGCCGTCGTCGAGCGCGCGCCCGGGGTGGTGCCGCAGCGGCTCCGCGGCGAAGGCCATGCGCAGGAAATGGCGGCCGTCGGACGGCGCCTTCCATTGGTAGGCACCGATGAAGGCGGTGAGGGTGACGTCCCAGCCGGTTTCCTCGAGCGTCTCGCGGCGCGCGGCCTCGAGCAGGCTCTCGTCGGGCTCGAGGTGGCCGGCGGGCTGGTTGATCACGCGCTCGCCGCGAACCCTCTCTTCCACCACCAGCAGCCGCCCGTCGCGCACCACGACGGTGGCGACGGTGACGTCGGGCTGCCAGAAGCGACCGCTGCGATAGCTCAAAGCTCGTCCTTGCCGGTGAGGTCGAGCTCGGTGGCGTCGGCCGAGACCGCGGTCAGGTCGATCGCTTCGTCCAAGGCATCGGCGCTGGCGTCGGCCGGGATCTTGGTGACGAACATGGCCACCCGGTCCTGCTTGACCCAGGCGCCGAGGATCAGCTCGTCGCTGCGCGAGAGCAGGTCGTTGGCGACCGAGGAAGGGAACTGGTCGGTGCTGGACTGGTAGCCCGGCGACCAGATCTCGCGCACCTTGTGGAAATCGGTTTCCGAGACCGCCGATCGCACCCACACCAGCTGGGTGCGGTCGTCCTCGAGCCGGACCACGATCCGGAAGTCGCCGTCCTCGTCCACTTCGAAGGGCGTGCCCTTGCTCTCGAGCTGGGCCTTCACCACCGGGTCGGGTTCGGAGGCCTGGCCGGCGAGCGGCAGGGCGAGCAGGGCGGCGGCAAGGCAGGCGGCGCGCAGGGACATGGGCATTCCTCGGACGTTGGGCGCCGGCGGTCCGGCCCGCGCATTGTCGGCGCAAAGGCCGCGCGGCGTCCACGGCGGGTGAAGGCCTTGCCGCCGCGCGCACCCGCCCCGATTTATACTGCCGCCATGGCACAAGACCCCCATCCCGAACACGGACACGAACGCGGCCTGGCCATCGAGGCCTCCCGCCCGGAAGTGCTGCGCCCGCCGCTCTACCAGGTGCTGCTGCTGAACGATGATTTCACGCCGATGGACTTCGTCGTCGAGGTCCTGCAGAGCTTCTTTGCCATGAACCGCGAGAAGGCCACCCAGGTCATGCTCCAGGTCCACACCCGCGGCAAGGGCGTTTGCGGTGTCTACACGCGCGAGGTGGCTGAATCGAAGGTGACGCAAGTCAACGACTTTTCCCGGGAACACCAGCACCCCCTGTTGTGCACCATGGAAAAGACCTAGGCTGGCCCCATAACGGAGCAAACGTTCCGGAGACGCCCAATGTTCAGCAAGGACCTCGAGTACACCATCGGCCAGTGCTACAAGCAGGCCCGCGAAGCCCGCCATGAATTCATGACGGTCGAGCACCTGCTGCTGGCCCTGCTCGACAACCCGTCGGCGGCCGGCGTGCTCAAGGCCTGCGGTGCCGACCAGCCCAAGCTCGCCACCGGGCTGCGCCAGATCATCGCCGACACCGTGCCGGTGCTGCCGGCCGACGACCCGCGCGACACCCAGCCCACGCTGGGCTTCCAGCGCGTGCTGCAGCGCGCCGTCTACCACGTGCAGTCGTCGGGCAAGAAGGAAGTCACCGGCGCCAACGTGCTGGTGGCGATCTTCGGCGAGAAAGATTCCCACGCCGTGTATTTCCTCAACCAGCAGGAAATCACGCGCCTGGACGTGGTCAATTACCTCTCCCACGGCATCGCCAAGATCGGCGACGGCCCCGAGGAAAAGCCGGCGCCGGAAGCCAAGCCCGAGGGCGAGGAGGGCGGCGAAGCCAAGGGCAACCCGCTGCAGGAATTCGCCGCCAACCTCAACGAGCTGGCGAAGGAAGGCAAGATCGACCCGCTGATCGGCCGCGAGGAAGAAGTCGAGCGCACCATCCAGGTGCTCTGCCGCCGCCGCAAGAACAACCCGCTCTACGTCGGCGAAGCCGGCGTGGGCAAGACCGCGCTGGCCGAGGGCCTGGCCTGGCGCATCGTCGAGGGCCGCGTGCCGGCCGTGCTCAAGGACGCCGTCATCTATTCGCTCGACCTGGGCGCGCTGGTGGCCGGCACCAAGTACCGCGGCGACTTCGAGAAGCGGCTCAAGGCCGTCATCCAGCAGATCAAGAAGGAACCGGGCGCGATCCTGTTCGTGGACGAGATCCACACCATCATCGGCGCCGGCTCGGCCTCGGGCGGCACCATGGATGCCTCCAACCTGATCAAGCCGGTGCTGCAGAACGGCGAGCTGCGCTGCATCGGCTCGACCACGTTCCAGGAATACCGCGGCGTGTTCGAGAAGGACCGCGCGCTGGCCCGCCGCTTCCAGAAGATCGACGTGGTCGAGCCGACGATTGCCGAGGCCGTGGCCATCCTCAACGGCCTCAAGACCCGCTTCGAGGCCCACCACGACGTGGAGTACGCGTCCGACGCGATCCAGGCCGCGGTCGACCTGTCGGTGAAGCACATCAACGACCGCCTGCTGCCCGACAAGGCCATCGACGTGATCGACGAGGCCGGCGCCCGCCAGCGCCTGCTCGACGCCGACAAGCGCAAGCACGTGGTGGACGTCGAGGAGATCGAGCTGATCGTCTCGAAGATGGCCCGCATCCCGGCCAAGCAGGTCAGCGCCTCCGACAAGGACGTGCTGCAGAACCTCGAGCGCAACCTGAAGATGGTCATCTTCGGCCAGGATCCGTCGATCGAGACCTTGGTCTCGGCGATCAAGCTGGCGCGCTCGGGCCTGTCCAACCCCGACAAGCCGATCGGCAACTTCCTGTTCGCCGGCCCCACCGGCGTCGGCAAGACCGAGGTCACCAAGCAGCTGGCGATGCAGCTGGGCATCGAGCTGGTGCGCTTCGACATGTCCGAGTACATGGAGTCGCATTCGGTGAGCCGCCTGATCGGCGCGCCCCCGGGCTACGTCGGCTTCGACCAGGGCGGCCTGCTGACCGAGAAGATCGTCAAGACCCCGCACTGCGTGCTGCTGCTCGACGAGATCGAGAAGGCGCACCCGGACGTGTTCAACATCCTGCTGCAGGTCATGGACCGCGGCGTGCTCACCGACACCAACGGGCGCGAGGCCAACTTCCGCAACGTGGTGCTGGTGATGACCACGAACGCCGGTGCCTCGCAGGCGGCGCGCCGCACCATGGGCTTCGTCGAGCAGAACCACACCAGCGACGCGATGGAAGTGATCCGCAAGGCCTTCACGCCGGAGTTCCGCAACCGCCTGGACGCCATCATCCAGTTCGGTGCGCTGGGCATGGACCACATCCTGCGCGTGGTGGACAAGTTCCTGATCGAGCTCGAGGCGCAGCTGCACGAGAAGCACGTCAGCCTGTCGGCCACGCCGGCGGCGCGGCAGTGGCTGGCCGAGCACGGCTTCGACCCGCAGATGGGTGCCCGCCCGATGGCCCGCCTGCTGCAGGACAAGATCAAGCGCCCGCTCGCCGACGAGCTGCTGTTCGGCCAGCTGGCCAACGGCGGCAAGGTCACCGTGGACGTCAAGGACGGCGACCTGGTGGTCATCACCCAGCCCGAGCCCGAGAAGCTCCTGCCCGCCACCGTCTGACCCTGTAGGAGGGCCTTCAGGCCCGAAGCTCTTCGGCGAAAGGCTTCGGGCCTGAAGGCCCTCCTACAGAAGGCGGGCAAACGAAAACGGCGGCCGAAGGGCCGCCGTTTCTTTTGCCGCCGACCGCTTACTTCATGCGGTAGGTGATGCGGCCCTTGGTCAGGTCGTAGGGCGTCATCTCGACCTTGACCTTGTCGCCGGTCAGGATGCGGATGTAGTTCTTGCGCATGCGGCCGGAGATGTGGGCGGTGATGACGTGGCCGTTCTCGAGCTTGACCCGGAACATGGTGTTCGGAAGGGTCTCGAGCACCGTGCCTTCGAATTCGATGGAATCGTCTTTGGACATTCTTGGTTTCGCTGGACGGGGAAGCCGGCCTTGGAAGCCGCGCATTCTGCCATGCCCTTGCCGGGCTTGCAAAAATTTGGTTAATCGCGGGCCACGCCGGCCAAGGCCGAGGCCGGGAAAACCGCGTTCTCCGGGGCCCAGAGGCCCGCGGGGGGCGGCTCGGCGACCAGCCGGGCCACCTCGGCCAGGAAGGCGGGGCGGGGCAGGCGCCGGCCGCCCAGCGAGGCCAGGTGCGGGTTCTCCACTTGGGCGTCCAGCAGGGGGCAGCCGCCCCTGGCCAGGATCCGGCACAGCCCGGCCAGCGCGACCTTGGACCCGCCCGATACCCCGCTAAACATGCTTTCGCCGAAGAACATCCGGCCGATGCCCACCCCGTAGATGCCGCCGACCAGCCGCGGCCCGTCGAACACCTCGACCGAATGCGCGTGGCCGAGCCGGTGCAGTGCGCCGTAGGCGTCCATCATGTCCTGCGTGATCCAGGTGCCGTCCTGGCCCGGTCGGGGAGACAGGGCGCAGGCCTGCACCACGCGATCGAAGGCCGTGTCGGCGCGGACCTCCCAGGCGCTGGCGCGCAGGCTGCGCCGGAAGCGGGAGGCCAGGCGGAACGCGCCGGTGTCGAACACCATGCGCGGGTCCGGGCACCACCATAGGATCGGTTCGCCCTCGGAGAACCAAGGGAAGATGCCGTGCCGGTAGGCATTGAGCAGCCGGGGCGGCGACAGGTCGCCGCCCATGGCCAGCAGTCCGTCCGGCACCCGGTGCGCCGCGTCGGCGGGCGGGAACGGGGCCTCGGGATCAGCAGGCAGCAGCGGCAGGCGGATCGGCATCGCGATAGGGACTGTGCGCCAGGACGGACTGCCGATAGCTTGCCGTGCCCGCGCGCTCCTGTGCGCACCATTCGCCGATCGCCCGGGAGAATTCCGGATCGGCCAGCCAGTGGTGGCTGTGCGTGGCGACGGGCAGGAAGCCGCGCGCGACCTTGTGCTCGCCCTGGGCCCCGGGCTCGAACACCTGCAGGCCCTCGCGCAGGCAGTAGTCGATGCCCTGGTAGTAGCAGGTCTCGAAATGCAGGCCGGGCGCCGGCACCGGCTCGCTGCTGCCCCAGTAGCGGCCGTAGAGCGTGTCGCCACCGCGCAGGCACAGCGCGCCGGCCACCGCTTCGCCTTCGCGGTCGGCCAGGAACAGCACCAGCTGGCGCGGCATGGTCCTCGCCAGGTGGCGGAAGAAGTCGAGCGTCAGCGCCGGATGGTTGCCGTAGTCGCCGAAGGTGCGGCAGTAGAAGAAGTGCATCGCCGCCAGGTCGTCATCGGTCGCCTCGTCGCCGTGCACGGTGCGGAAGGCGTAGCCGGCGCGTCGCACCTTGTCGCGCTCCTGGCGCAGGTTCTTGCGCTTCTTGGGCTGCAGCGCGGCCAGGAAGGCGTCGAAGTCGGGCCAGCCGCGGTTGCGCCAGTGGAACTGCACGTCCTCGCGCGCCAGCCAGTCGCCGTCGAAGGCGGCGGCTTCTTCGGCGCGGTGGAAGTTGACGTGGATGGACGACAGGCCGTCGCGCGTCGCGCGCGCTGCCATCGCCGCCAGCAGCTCGCGGCGATCGGCGTCCTCGCGGGCCAGCAGGCGCGGCCCGGTGACGGGGGAGTAGGGCACGCCCACCAGCCACTTCGGGAAGTACTCGCGGCCGAAGCGGGCGTAGGCATTGGCCCAGGCATGGTCGAACACGAACTCGCCGTGCGAATTGGTCTTGAGGTAGCCCGGTGCCGCGGCCACCAGCTCGCCGTCGCGCCAGAGCGAGGCATGCCGCGGCGTCCAGCCCCAGCGCGGCCGCAGGCAACCCTCGCGCTCCATCCCCGACAGAAAGGCATGTTCGACGAACGGATTGCGGCGGTCATGCAGCGCATCCCACGCGGCGGCGGGGATCTCGTCGAGCGTGGCGTGCAGTCGCAACTCAGGCATGCCGCCAGCTTACTCGACGCCCCCGTGATGCCGCCGTGCGAGGCGTCTCTCGATTTTCAGACGCGGATTTACGCGGATGAACGCGGATAGGGCAAATGCAAAGGGATGCTTCGGTCTACGCCGTTGACCGGGCGCCCGCGCGCTGCCCACCTGTCTCTTGCTCTATCCGCGTTCATCCGCGCAAATCCGCGTCTAAACGCTTTCACTCAGTCCAGGACGGATGCCTCGGGGTGGGGGCTCAGCCTTCCTTGTCGAGGAACTTCTCGGCGTCGAGGGCGGCCATGCAGCCGAAGCCGGCCGAGGTGATGGCCTGGCGGTAGACCTGGTCGGCCACGTCGCCGGCGGCGAACACGCCCGGCACCGAGGTGGCGGTGGCATTGCCCTCCAGGCCCGACTTGATGGTCAGGTAACCGTTGCGCATCTCCAGCTGGCCCTCGAAGAGGGAGGTGTTGGGCGTGTGGCCGATCGCCACGAAGAAGCCCTGCACCGCGATCTCGCGCGTGGACTCGTCCTTGGTCGAGCGGATGCGCATGCCGGTGACGCCGGAATCGTCGCCCAGTACTTCGTCCACCGAATGGTCCCAGATGATCTCGACCTTGCCGGCCTGGGCCTTGGCGAACAGCTTGTCCTGCAGGATCTTCTCCGAGCGCAGCTTGTCGCGGCGGTGCACCAGGTAGACCTTGCGGGCGATGTTCGAGAGGTACAGCGCCTCCTCGACCGCGGTGTTGCCGCCGCCGATCACCGCCACGTCCTGGTCGCGGAAGAAGAAGCCGTCGCAGGTGGCGCAGGCCGACACGCCCTTGCCCATGAACTGCTGCTCGGACGGCAGGCCCAGGTACTTGGCGCTGGCGCCCGTGGCGATGATCAGGCCGTCGGCGGTGTACTCGCCGCTGTCGCCGACCAGCCGGAACGGCCGGCGGCCCAGCTCCACGGTGTGGATGTGGTCGAAGATGATCTCGGTCTCGAAGCGCTCGGCATGGGCCTGCATGCGCGCCATCAGGTCCGGGCCCATCAGGCCGTGGGCGTCGCCGGGCCAGTTGTCGACCTCGGTGGTGGTCATCAGCTGGCCGCCCTGCTGCAGGCCCGTGACCAGCACCGGCTTGAGGTTGGCGCGGGCGGCGTAGACCGCGGCGGAGTAGCCGGCGGGGCCGGAACCGAGGATGAGCAGGCGGCAGTGCTTGGGGGCGGTCATGTATGATTCTTCGTCCGTTGAAGGGGCTGCGCGGCGACGGCGCGGACAGGCGTCCGGGGCGTTTCGCGGAGTGGGTAAGCTTGGCGGCCGGGGCAGGGCAAATCAAGGCAAGGCCCCGGGCCTGTGCGTTGCGGCAGGGGGCCGTGAAGGCACGGGCCAGTTCGCGTGAATTACTGTATAAACAGCCGTCTATAAAGATTTCCTGAGGTCTTTTCTCTCAGTGGCGCGATCCCCAGACCGTAGCACCACCGCCGGCCTCGACCGTCGCCAGAAACTCTGGCGCGAGCTCGCGCTGGTCGCCATTTCGCCGTTGCTGCTGTACCTGCTGGCGAGCCTGCTCAGCTACCACACCGACGATCCGGGCTGGTCGCGCACCGGCAGCGTCACCGGGCCGCTGCACAATTTCGGTGGCCTGGTCGGCGCCTACCTGGCGGACCTGGCCTTCTGGTTCTTCGGCTACGTGGCCTACACCATCCCGGTGGTGCTGGGCGGCATCGCCTGGATCGCGCTGTTCGGGCTTGATTCCGACGGCGATGGCCGGGTGGATTTCGGGCCGGCGCTGCGGCTGATCGGCATCGTCGGTTTCCTGGTCAGCGCCTGCGGCCTGGCCCATACCCTGGGCGGTTCGGCGCCGAGCCTGCCGGCCGAGTCCGGCGGCCTGCTGGGCCAGATCGTCGGCTCGTCCATGCGCGGCGTGTTCGGCGGCATGGGCGGCAACCTGTTCCTGCTGGCGCTGGTGCTGATGTCGGTCACGCTGGCCACCGGCCTGAGCTGGTTTGCGTTGATGGACTGGATCGGTGGCAAGGTGCTGCAGCTGTTCGGGCGCCTGGGCGAGGGCACCCGCCAGGCGGCCGAGTGGCAGCGCGCCCGGGCCATGCGCGAAGAGCGCGAGGTGGTGCGCAAGGTCGAGACGGTCAAGCGCGCCAAGCGCGAGCCGGTCTACATCGAGCCGCCGCCCAAGCCCGTCATTGAGAAATCCGAGCGCGCCCAGCGCGAGCAGCAGATCCCGCTGTTCAACGCCGGTGGCGGCGAGGGCCTGCCGCCGCTGTCGCTGCTGGACGATCCGAAGGAGCAGCCCAAGGGCTATTCCGAAGAGACGCTGGAAACCCTGTCGCGCCAGATCGAGTTCAAGCTCAAGGACTTCCGCGTGGAAGTGCAGGTGGTCGGCGCCTACCCGGGCCCGGTCATCACCCGCTTCGAGATGGAACCGGCGCCGGGCGTCAAGGGCAGCCAGATCAGCTCGCTGGACAAGGACATCGCCCGCGGCCTGAGCGTGAAGTCGGTGCGCGTGGTGGACGTGATCCCGGGCAAGTCGGTGGTGGGCCTGGAGATCCCGAACTCGCACCGCGAGACCATCTACCTCAGCGAGATCCTGCGCTCGAAGGAATACGACAAGGTCGCCTCGCCGCTGGCAATGGCGCTGGGCAAGGACATCGCCGGCCGCCCGATCGTGGTCGACCTGGCGCGCATGCCGCACCTGCTGGTGGCCGGCACCACCGGCTCGGGCAAGTCGGTGGGCGTGAACGCGATGGTGCTGAGCCTGCTCTACAAGAGCACCGCCAAGGAAGTGCGGATGCTGATGATCGACCCGAAGATGCTCGAGCTCTCGGTCTACCAGAACATCCCGCACCTGCTGGCGCCCGTGGTCACCGACATGAAGGAGGCCGCGAATGGCCTGCGCTGGTGCGTGGCCGAGATGGAGCGCCGCTACAAGCTGATGAGCGCCGTGGGCGTGCGCAACCTCGCCGGCTTCAACCGCAAGGTCAAGGACGCGCGCGACGCCGGCCAGCCGCTGATGGACCCGCTGTTCCGCCCGAACCCGGACCTGGGCGAGGCGCCGCGGGTGCTGGAGGAGCTGCCCTTCATCGTCGTGTTCATCGACGAATTCGCCGACATGATGATGATCGTCGGCAAGAAGGTGGAGGAGCTGATCGCGCGCCTGGCGCAGAAGGCCCGCGCCGCCGGCATCCATTTGATCCTGGCCACGCAGCGGCCCTCGGTGGACGTGATCACCGGCCTGATCAAGGCCAACATCCCGACCCGCATCGCGTTCCAGGTCTCGAGCAAGATCGACTCGCGCACGATCCTTGACCAGTCCGGCGCGGAAACGCTGCTGGGCAACGGCGACATGCTCTACCTGCCGCCCGGCACCGCCATGCCCGAGCGCGTGCACGGCGCCTTCGTCAGCGACGACGAGGTGCACCGCGTGGTGGCGCACCTGCGCGCGAACGGCGGCGGCCCGGACTACATCGAGGGCGTGCTGGAGGAAGTGCAGACGATGGGCGACGGCGTCGTGGTCGGCCCCGGCGGCCTGCCCGAGGCCAGCAGCTCGGGCGACGAGTCCGACCCGCTGTACGACGAGGCGGTCAAGGTGGTCACCGAGACCCGCCGCGCCTCCATCTCCGGCGTGCAGCGCCGCCTGAAGATCGGCTACAACCGCGCCGCCCGCCTGATCGAGGCCATGGAGGCCGCCGGCATCGTCTCCGGCCCCGAGCACAACGGCGACCGCACTGTCATCGCCCCGCCGCCCCCGCGCTGAAGCGCGGGGTCAGGTTCGGAACCTGACCCCGTTTCGTGCCGTTCAGCCGGCTTCGGCCAGACTCCTGCCCAACGAAACCACCGGTGGAACCCGCCATGCGCAAGCTCCTCGTCCTGTTCCTGGCCTTCGCCGCGGGCGTCGCCCACGCCGGCGCGCGCGAGCAGATGGATGTCTTCAGCAATGGCGTGCAGGGCCTGGCGGCCAGCTTCGAGCAGCGCGTGTACGACGCCGACGGGACGCTGAAGGAAACCTCTTCCGGCACCGTGCAGCTGCAGGCGCCGCGCCAGTTCCGCTGGGAGTACGTGAAGCCGTACCCGCAGCTGATCGTGGCCGATGGCGACCACATCTGGATCTACGACCCGGACATGGAGCAGGTCACCGTCCGCCAGCAAAGCCTGGAAGAGCAGAACAGCCCGCTGGCCATGCTGATCGACATCGGCCAGATGGAGCGCCAGTTCAAGGTCACCGAGGGCGGGCAGGGCCAGGGCCTGGCCTGGCTCGAGCTGGTGCCGCGCAAGCCCGACGAGGCGCCGTTCGACCGCGCGCGCCTGGGCTTCGGTCCGGCCGGCCTGGCGCGGATGGAGATGTTCGACGGCCTGGGCCAGCGCACGGTCATGGGCTTCTCGTCCTGGAAGCGCAATCCGGCCTTCGCCGCCGGCACCTTCACCTTCGTCAAGCCCGAGGGCGTGGACCAGATCGGCGAAGTGGCCGAGTCCGCCCAGGTCATCCCCCTGCGCGATTGAACAGCGGGGTCAGGTTCCGAACCTGACCCCGCTAGAATGGCGGCATGCGCAAGGGCAAGCCCGCCAGTGACCCGCTGTTCCAGCCCGCCGAGGGCCTGAAGCCGCTGGCCGAGCGCATGCGCCCGGCCTCGCTCGACGACATGGTGGGCCAGCGCCGGCTGCTGGCGCCGGGTTCGGCGCTGCGGCGCGCGGTGGAGTCGGGGCGCGTGCATTCGATGATCCTCTGGGGCCCGCCGGGCTGCGGCAAGACCACGCTGGCGCTGCTGCTGGCGCGCTACGCGGAGGCCGAGTTCGTCGCGATCTCCGCCGTGCTGTCTGGCCTTCCGCAGGTGCGCGAGGTGCTGGCCGCCGCCGAACAGCGCTTCAACGAGGGACGCCGGACCGTCCTGTTCGTGGACGAGGTGCACCGCTTCAACAAGACCCAGCAGGACGCCTTCCTGCCGCACATCGAGCGCGGCAGCATCCTGTTCGTCGGCGCCACCACGGAGAACCCGAGCTTCGAGCTCAACTCCGCGCTGCTCTCGCGCTGCCGCGTGCACGTGCTCGAGGCGGTCTCGCCCGACGACATCGCCGAGGCGCTGCGCCGCGCCCTGGCCGACGAGGCGCGCGGCTTGGGCGGGCAGGGCATCGAAGTCGACGACGAGCGCCTGCGCGAGATCGCCGGCGCCGCCGATGGCGACGTGCGGCGCGCACTGACCCTGCTCGAGATCGCCGCCGAACTGGCCGCCGACGAAGGCGGCCGCATCACCGAAGCCACCCTGGTGCAGGTTCTGGCCGACCGCACCCGCCGCTTCGACAAGCAGGGCGAGCAGTTCTACGACCAGATCTCGGCCCTGCACAAATCCGTGCGCAGCTCGAACCCGGACGGCGCGCTGTACTGGTTCGCGCGCATGCTCGACGGCGGCTGCGACCCGGTCTACCTCGCGCGCCGGCTCACGCGCATGGCGGTCGAGGACGTCGGCCTGGCCGACCCACGCGCGCTGCAGATGGCGATCGAGGCCTGGGACGCCTACGAGCGCCTCGGCAGCCCCGAAGGCGACCTGGCGCTGGCGCAGGTGGTGATCTACCTCGCCAGCTGCGCGAAATCCAACGCCGCCTACGTCGCCTTCAAGGCCGCCCAGGCCGACGTGCGCGAGGGCGGCACGCAGGAGGTGCCGATCCACCTGCGCAACGCGCCCACGAAGCTGATGAAGCAGCTCGGCTACGGCAGCGGCTACCAGTACGACCACGATGCGCCCGACGGCATCGCCCTCGACCAGACCGCGTTTCCCGAGGCGATGGGCGAACGCGTGTACTACGAACCCGTCGACCGCGGCCTCGAGATCAAGCTCAAGGACAAGCTCGACCGGCTGCGCGAGGCCCGCGCCGCGGCCAGGAAAACGCGTGACTGAGCGCGACGCCATGCCGGTGCCGGCCTTCGGGGACCGGGACGCCCTCGAGCGCGACGGCTTCGTACTGCTGCGCGGCGCCATTCCGGCCGAAGCGATCCCGGGCCTGCAGGCCACCTTCGATGCCGGCGTGCTGCCGAACCACGACTGGCCGGTGCCGCGCGGCGCGGACTGGCGCCATGCGCTGCTGGACACCGAGCCCGGCGTGCAGGCGGTGTGCCGCTTGCCCGCGGTGCTTGCCGCCGTGGGCGCGCTGATCGGCGAACGTTTCTTCCTCGCCCAGGTCGAAGGCCGCGAGCCGCTGCCCGGCGGCGGCCACCAGGGCCTGCACCGCGACCTGTCGGCGCAGCGGCCGGGCGACACGGCGCTCGCCATCGTGTTTTTGGACGACTACGGCCCGGCCAACGGAGCGACCCGCGTCGTGCCGGGCAGCCACCCGCTGGCGTCCTTCGATTTCAGCGACACGTCCCGGGCGGTCCAGCTGTCGGGCCGCGCCGGCGACATCCTGGTCTTCACCGCCGACCTCGTGCACGCCGGCAGCCTGAACGTCACCGGCGGTCGCCGCCGCAGCCTGCTGATGAGCTTCTTCGCCGCGCCGGTCTACGAATCGCACCTCGCCACGGCGCACCTGCGCAACATCCGCATGCCCGCCGCCTGGTTCGACCCGCCCGCCAGCGGGCCTCAGCGCGGCGCGACGTCCACCCTCAGCACCGGATAAAGACCGTAGCGCTCGTCCCACGACGGGTGCCGCCGGTAGAAGAACTCCAGGCGTGCCGACGGACTCGCGGCGAACGCGGCGTCCTCCGCCAGCCGCTGCCCGAACTCGGCCCGCAGCGCCGGATCCTTCGCCAGCATCGCGCGCGCCACGTCCTCGGCGACGTAGGCCTCCATGTATTCCTTGCGCTCGAAGTGGTTGTTGAAGTGGCCCCAGGCCAGCAGCGAGTCCGGCGCCTGTGGCTCCAGCATCGCCATCAGCAGGCGCGACTTCGGCTGGCGGATCGGCACGAACAGCGCGCCGGCGCCGACCGTGCGGCGCTCGGGCGCCCAGGCGCCGGTGACCGCCAGCGTCTGCCGGCCTTCGACCGAGCCGGCGGAGAACTGCTGGGTCCTGGCGCGGAAGGCCTGGACCTCCAGTTCAAGCGCTTCCGGCAACAGGCGGAACCCGACGCCGTGCGTCCGCAGCTTCGCGCCCACGGCCTCGGCGTGCTCGGGCGGAACCACATAGCCGGCGCCGGGCATGGCCACGGTCAGCACGGGCTGGACGTCGTCGCGCATCGGCACCGTCCACACCTGCGGCGTCGACTCGTCGTAGCGGGTCATCAGCGCGCCGGAAACCTCAGAGCGTTCGCGCGTGTAGGCATACCCGCGGAAGTCGATCATGCGCACCTTGTCGGTGGCCGCGAACGCCAGCGGCACCGGCGCGGCGTCGGGCTGGCTGGCGGCCGCGTCGGCCTCGCGCACGGCGCGCTGCCAGGCCGGGCCGTGCGTGGCGATGTGTTCGAGCACCGAGACCACCGTGTTGCGGGTGCTGCGAACGCGCTCGGGGTAGGGGCGCCAGGAGTGGGTTTCCACCAGCATCGCCAGCCGGTTGCGCAGCCAGAAGTAGCCGGTCGAGAAGCGCGGCGGCGCCACCGAGTCGCTGAATCCCGACATCGGGTCGTCGTCGGTGACGAACGAGGGATAGAAGGCCAGCGGCAGCGAGCCCGCGGCGGCCAGGTCGGCGATGACGCCGTCGCGCCACTGCCTGCCGATCGCGCGCAGCGCCGCCGGGCCGGCGTGCATCGGCTCAACCTGGATCGCGATGTCGTGCTCGAACTGCGCGCCGTTGGTGGCGTGCAGGTCGACCACCGCCAGCGGGTCCCAGGCCTCGACGAGGGCGAGCATCGCCTGCATCTCGGGCGAATCGGCCTTGAGGTAGTCGCGGTTGAGGTTGTGGTTGCGGGCGGTGGTGCGCCAGCCCATCTCCACCGGGCCGCGCTGGTTGGGGCGGTTCCAGGCGCCGAAGCGCTCGTGGCCATCCACGTTGAACACCGGCACGAACACCAGCACCTGCCGGTCGAGCGCGCCCGCGGCGGCCTTGCCTTCCAGCACTTCGCGCAGCGCCAGGAAGCCGGCGTCCTTGCCGTCGATCTCGCCGGCGTGGATGCCGCCCTGCACCAGCACCACCGGCAGCCCGCGCTTGCGGGCCGCGGCGGCATCGAGCGCGCCAGACGTGGACGCGACCAGCGCCTTCATCGGCCGGCCCTGCGGCGTGGTGCCGAAGTCCAGGCAGCGCACCGCCTTCGGATACCGCGAGGCAAACGCATCGCAGAGTTCGATCACCTCCTGGTAGCGGCCCGTGCGCGTGAAGCCGGATTGCTCCGAAAGGGTGGCCAGGGGCTCCGCGGCGAAGGCGGGCAGGGCGACGGCGAGCAGCAGCGGCAGCAGGCAGCGCATGGATATCTCACGGCGGAATCGAAAGCCGAAGCCTACAAGTTTCGGTTAGGCTTCCGCCATGAACTGGACCCTGCTCTGGCTGGTGATGGCGGGCGGCGCGCTCGGCGCCGGCGGTCGCCACCTCATCGGCGGCTGGCTGCTGCGCCAGGCCGGCGAGGGCCTGCCCTGGGGCACGCTGGCGGTGAACCTGCTGGGCAGCTTCGCCGCCGGCTTCCTGCTGGTGTGGCTGGAGGAGCGCGGTCCCGGTGCGATGGCGCTGCGCGCCTTCCTCGTCGTGGGCGTGCTCGGCGGCCTGACCACGTATTCCGCCCTGATGCTCGAGTGCCTGGTCTTCGCCCGCAGCGCACGCCCCGGAATGCTGGTGGCCTACCTTGGCCTGACCCTGGTCGCGGGCCTGGCGCTGGTGGCGGCAGGCGCGCGCCTCGCGGAAGGCATCCGGCCCGCGTGATGCGTGCCTGCGCCGTGGCGACCGGCGCGGCGTCCTGACGACGCCAATTGAAAGGGCCGGGCATCGACGATGCCCGGGCCTTGGTTCACGCATTGACCATCAGCGGCCCGGCACGCGGCAGCAGGTGCGCGAGGCGCGGAGGTCCTGCGGCGACGCATCGTTGTTTCGCGCCGAGCAGGTGCCGGCGTTGGAGAACACGATCGGCATCAGCCAGCTCGAGGTCTCGCAGTTGGTCGCGGTCTGGGTGTAGCCCGCCGCGCATGCCGGGGCATTCGCATTCGCGGTGCCGCCCGGCCCGATGTCCGCCACGATGGTCTTCGTGGTTTCCACGCACTGCAGCGCCGTGGCCACCGGCGGCGCGAAGTAGCCGACGATGTCGGCCACGTAGTGCGCCTGGGCGAAGGTGTAGAGGGTGAAGTCGAAGGAAGAGATCGGGTTCGGCGTCTGCACGATCAGCGCGTTGTTGACGATCGTGCCGGCCGCGTAGTTGATGCTGGCGGCCAGCGGCTGGGGACTGCCGAACGGGTAAGCGGTGGCGTAGCCGGCGGCGCCCGGGTTGACGGCCGTCAGGTTGATCGCGACCGCCGTGGCGGACAGCGGATTGACGCCGCAGTTGGTGGCGCTGCCGCCCTGGCTGGCGAAGCTGCTGACGCCGAACGCGACGAAGTTGCGGGTGGAATTTGCCGCGATGGCGCCAGCGGCCACGTTGCGCGTGTCGAGGATGCGGCAGGGCGCGACCGGGGTGTACACCAGGTCGTTGCCGAGGGCGCCGAGGGTCAGCGTGCCGTCCTCCCGGCCCGCGGCGAGCTGTTCGATGACCTGTTCATCCGAGAGCAGCTGTCCACCGCCGCCCAGCTCGGCCATCGTGCCCTCGAAGGTGTCGCGCTGGAGCGCGTTGCGGAAATTGTCGGAATCGGCCACGACCAGGTTGGGCACCATGCGCTCGGCCCAGGTGGCCAGCGGCACCCCGTGGACGCGCTCGACGTAATGACCCCACTTCAGGACCAGCTGGCGGGTGAGTTCGCCGCGCTCGGCGGGGCTGAGCTCGCCGGTGTCGGCCGCGACCGGCTGTAGCGGGCCCGGACCGGGCTGGGCGGCCAGGGCGGGTGCACCCAGGCCCAGCAGGATCGCACTGGCGAGGGCAAGGGGAAGGACGACGCGGCTGTTCATGGGGTGCTCCGGGGTGGGTTGGGCGGGTGGCGGGCCGGTTGGCTCGCGATCAAGAGAACGTGAAGAGCGGGGCGGAGTGGCCACTCCCCCGATGATTCCGCCGCGGGCGTCCGGCCCGACAAGTCGTTGCGCGCCTGGAAGCGCCCGTTGGATAATCCGCCCACCTGTTTCAATTTTGGAATGACCCATGCTCGACCCGACCCTCCTGCGCGGCCAGCTCGCCGAGACCGCCGCGCGCCTGCAGGCCACCCGCGGGTTCGCGCTGGACGTTCCGGCGCTCGAGCGCCTCGAGGCCGAGCGCAAGCAGATCCAGACCCGCACGCAGGAGCTGCAGAACCTGCGCAACACCCGGTCCAAGGCGATCGGCATGGCGAAGGGGAAGGGCGAGGACACCACCGCGCTGATGGCCGAAGTGGCCGGCATTGCCGACGAGCTCAAGGCCGGCGAGGCGCGCCTGGAAGTGATCCGCGCCGAGATCGACGCGATCGCGATGGCGGTGCCCAACCTGCCCGACGCCAGCGTGCCGGCGGGCAAGGATGAAAACGACAACGTGGAAGTGCGTCGCCACGGCGAGCCGCGCCAGTTCGATTTCCCGGTGAAGGACCACGTCGAGCTCGGCGCCCGCGACGGCTGGCTCGACGGCGACACCGCCGCCAAGCTCAGCGGCGCCCGCTTCACCGTGCTGCGCGGCGAGCTGGCGCGCCTTCATCGCGCACTGGCGCAGTTCATGCTCGACCTGCACACGCGCCAGCACGGCTACCTCGAAGTGAACGTCCCGCTGATCGTCAACGCCGACAGCCTGCGCGGCACCGGCCAGCTGCCGAAGTTCGAAGAGGACCTGTTCGCCACCGATTTCGGCGACAGCCGGCGTTACCTGATCCCGACCAGCGAAGTGCCGCTGACCAACATCGTCCGCGACGAGATCGTGGACGACGCCAGCCTGCCGCTGCGCATGGCCGCCCACTCGCTGTGCTTCCGCGCCGAGGCCGGCAGCCATGGCCGCGATACGCGCGGCATGATCCGCCAGCACCAGTTCGAGAAGGTGGAGCTGGTCTCCATCGCGCGGCCGCACGAATCCGCGGAGGAACACGAGCGCATGACCCGCTGCGCGGAAGTCGTCCTCGAACAGCTCGAGCTGCCCTACCGCAAGGTGCTGCTGTGCACCGGCGACATGGGCTTCGGCGCCACCAAGACCTACGACCTGGAAGTGTGGCTGCCAAGCCAGGGCACCTACCGCGAGATCAGCAGCTGCTCGAACTGCGGCGATTTCCAGGCCCGGCGCATGCAGGCGCGCTGGCGCAACCCGGCCACCGGCAAGCCCGAGCCGGTGCACACGCTCAACGGCTCGGGCGTGGCCGTCGGCCGCTGCCTGATCGCCGTGATGGAAAACCACCAGCAGGCCGACGGCAGCATCGCCGTGCCGGCCGCGCTGCGTCCCTACCTCGGCGGCCTTGAAAGGATCGGCGCATGAACCATCCGGATCTCAACGACCTGCAGTTCTACGCCATGGTGGTCGAGCACGGCGGCTTCGCCGCGGCCGAGCGCGCGCTGGGCATCCCCAAGAGCCGCCTGAGCCGCCGCATCGCCCAGCTCGAGAACGAGCTCGGCGTGCGCCTGCTGCAGCGGAGCACGCGCAAGTTCGCCGTCACCGACGTCGGCCAGAGCGTGTACCGCCACGCCCAGACGATGCTGGCCGAGGCCCAGGCCGCGCGCGAGGCCGTGGACCGCGTCAGCGCCGCGCCGCGCGGCAGCATCAAGGTCAGCTGCCCGGTGTCGATCGCGCAGGAGGTGCTGGGCCCGATCCTGCCCGACTTCATGAAGAAGCACCCGCAGGTGCGCCTGCAGCTGCACGTGAGCAACCGCCGCGTGGACGTGATCCAGGAAGGCTTCGACGTGGCCATCCGCGTGCGCAGCCAGCTCACCGACGACGGCGAGATGGTGGCGCGCAGCTTCGGCCAGCTGCGCGAGCTGCTGGTGGCCAGCCCGAAGTACCTCGACCGCATCGGCCGCCCCGAAGTGCCCGCCGACCTGGCCGGCCACACCACGCTGAGCATGAGCGAGGACGACAGCCGCCAGCGCTGGACCCTGCACGGCCCCGAGGGCCAGGTGCAGAAGGTCGAGCTGCAGCCGCTGCTGATGGCCCACGATTTCCCGCTGCTGATGGCCGCCGCCCGCGACGGCCTCGGCGTGGTGCTGCTGCCCGAACTCACCTGCGCCGAAGCCATCCGCCGCGGCGAGCTCGAGGTGGTGCTGCCGCAGTGGAGCCTGCCGCAGGGCATCTGCCACGCCATCTACCCCAGCCGCCGCGGCCTGCTGCCGGCGGTACGCGTGTTCATCGACTTCCTCGCCGAGCGCCTTCCCGGCATCATCGAGGACATCCGCCTCAAGTGCGGCACCAAGGGCGGCGTCCCGTGCCCGCCCTGATCCCACCTTGTGGGAGGGATTCCAACCCCGATGCTCCGCGCATGAAGTTCCAAATCCGGAGAGATGGCCGAGTGGTTTAAGGCAGCGGTCTTGAAAACCGCCGAAGGGTCAAACCTTCCGTGGGTTCGAATCCCACTCTCTCCGCCACCCCAGCGCCCTGGCCCTTGGATGGGAGCACGCTGGAGTGGCATTGGAGCGTTTTTACTTCAGGCGATCTTGGTGGGCGGTGGGCAGATCCGGATCTCGGTACCGTCCGGTCCGATGATGATGTAGCACCCCGGCTTACCGCCGCCACCACCTCCGCCGCCGCCCCCGCCGCAGAGCTTCGGGAAGAGCTTGCAGGCGATGCTGATGATGTCGCCGACGGTATCCGCGGTCGATCGCGCCGAGATGGTCGCTTCGCCCACCGGCGCGATCACGGCACTGCCGTCACCGTAGTCGACCCGTACCAATTGCGTGAGCAACTGGAAGCGGCCTTCCCCTTCCGCGCTGCCGCCCGGGCAGTCACAGTCCGATTTTCCACTGGCCATTTTTGCCATGGCACCACTCCGTACTGATGGTTGGTCCCCTGCATCAGTTACAACGGAGTCAGGCGCCCACATCGGTCGCGTCCCCTCCTGACCCAACCGGCGAGCCACTGCCGGATCAGGGAAGGAACAAGGCCAATCCCAGCAGTGAATTCGCGGCCAGGCAGGCCCACAGCGATCGGGTGCGCACGAAGAGCGCGGCGATGGCGCAGCCCACGACGGCGGAGGGCAGGGTGTCCTGCCAGTCCAGCGTGTAGTGGATCGGCATGATCACCAGCCCGGACAGCGCGACGGCGGGCCAGGTGCCGAGTGCGCGCTCGGCCAGCGTCACCAGCCACAGGCGCAGGGCCAGCTCCTGCATCAAGGGTTCGAGCAGCACGATCGAGATCGCGATCGGCCAGCCGATGGCCGCGACCGTGTAGCCGCTGTCGATGCCGGCATCCGGCGCCACCAGACCCAGTAATTTCAGCGCGATCCACGCGGGCACCGCCACCGCGAGGCCGAGTGCCAGCTGGCGCCAGAGCGGAAGCGGGCTGGCGTTCGGTCCGGGCAGCGACAGCTGGCGCGCGAAGGCCCAGTAGCCGGCGATCACGAAGCCCGCCGGCAACAGCAGCGACTGCATCGCCATCGCGGCGGCGGTTTCGCCGAGGCTGCGTTCGCGCGGCACGTCGAGTTCGTTGAAGACGAACATGCGGCTGCGGCAGACGGTGGCGCCGGCTTCGGCGGCCAGACTCTCCAGCAGCTGGCGGGCGGGATGGTTCTGGTCGCCGTGCAGGGCGCCGATGGAGTACTCGCGGGCGCCGGGGCCGCAGGGTTTCGGCGGGCGGACGTCGTCCGAAGCGCGGCGCACGCGCCCGGCCGGGACGCGGCCGTGGCGCGCGTCCACCACGGACGCCAGTGCGTCGAGCTGCGCGGGCGTGCCTTCGACCCAGACCAGCGCGCGGTCGGCACCGGCGGTGTGCAGGTCGGCAAGCATGAAGCCGCGCATGGCGACGGCGTGCACCAGCGGCAGGCACAGCGCGAGCAGCAGCAGCGCGAAGCGGCGGTGCAGTGGCATGCGGTTTCCCCCGTGCACCTCCCCGGTGCGCGGCAAGGATAGCGGCCGCGGTTGCGGGCGGGCCCCTTACGTCGTTAGTGATTCGGGGCGAAATGACGGTGGCTTCTCCAAACCGCGCGTGCCTTCGATATTTTCGATTCCGAGAGGCGAATTCCTACCGAAGTCCGTGGCGGATGGCGATGCCGCCGCCCGCGGCGGGCCGCGTAGGTTGGTTCAAAAGCTCTGGGGAGAGCGCGATGATCCGAGTATTCCTGCTGGACGACCACGCCCTGGTCCGCACCGGCTACCGGCTGATCCTGGAACGCGAGGCTGATTTCCAGGTGGTGGGCGAGGCCGGCAGCGGCGAGGAGGGCCTGCCCGCCATTCGCAAGCTCAAGCCGCATGTCGTCATCTGCGACCTGCACCTGCCGGGCATCAGCGGCCTGGACATCACCGAGCGCATCGTCCGCGGCGAGTACGGCTCGCGCGTGCTGATCGTGTCGGTGCAGGAGGACGGGCCGATGCCGCGGCGGCTGATCGAGGCGGGCGCCAGCGGCTACCTCGGCAAGGCCTGCGACGCACACGAGCTGCTGCGGGCGATCCGTGAAGTGGCGCGCGGCCGCCGCTACCTCGCCAGCCAGGTGGCGCAGCGGATGGCGCTGTCGCGCCTGGGTGGCGACGACTCGCCCTTCGACCTGCTGTCCCCGCGCGAGCTCGAGGTGGCGCGGATGCTGTGCCAGGGCATGCGCATGGAGGAAATCGGCCGGCGCCTGAGCCTGAGCGGCAAGACCGTGGCCACGCACAAATACCGGCTTTACGAAAAGCTGGGCATCAAGGACACCGTGGCGCTGGCGCGCATGGCGGGGCAGCACGGCATCTCGGATCCGGTCTACGCGATCTGAGGCCGCAAAGAAGAGGTTCTTCACCCAAGTCCGGGGAAGGCCGCCCGGATCTTCAGGAAGAAGTAGGCGTCATCGCGGTAGCCGTAGGCCACGCGCTTGATGACCTTGATCTTGTTGTTGATCCCCTCGACCAGGTTCGTTCCCAGCGGCCAGCGGCAGTGGGCCAGGATGCCGGCCAGGTAGGGTTCCAGGCGGCGTACGAACATCCGCAGCGGCTGAAGGCCGCTGCGCAGGGCTCGTCGCTTCCAGCTTTTCCAGGCTTTCCATGCCCAGCCCTCGCGGCGGTAGCGCCACAGTTCCTTCAGGTCATCCTTCAGCAGGTAGACCGTCAGCAGCGCCTTGTTGGCCGCCAGTAGCTCTTCCAGCCGCACCGTCTGATCGGCCGGCAGGTTCTCCCGGTTGCGAAGCAGCAGCCAGCGCGATGTCTTGACCACCCGCCGGGCCGGCTTGTCGGCCCGCAGCCGGTTTGCCTCGTCCACGCGGACCCGATCGATCACCTCGCGGCCATACTTCGCCACGACGTGGAACAGGTCGTAGACCACCTCGGCGTTCGGGCAGTGCGCCCGCACTTCCAGGTCGTACGCCGTGTTCATGTCCATCGCCACGGCCCGCACCTGCGCACAACGCTCGGGACCAAGCAGCTCAAAAAACGGCTTTATTTCAGCTCTCGAACGACCGCGACCCACCCACAGGACCCGCTTGCGTTCGGCGTCCACGACTACTGTCGCGTAGCGATGGCCCTTCTGGATCGCAAACTCGTCCATCGCCAGCAGGCGCACGCCGTCCAGGTCCGGCGGGCCCAGCGTGCGATCCAAGTGGCGAAAGTCGATCGCCTTGACCGTCTTCCAATCCAGCCCGAACCACCGGGCGGCATGCCTTACCGACGTGCCCGCACAGAGCCGAGCGACGTTCTGCGCCAGCCGCCGCGTCACCCGGACATGGGGGTCGAGCCAATCCAGCCGCTCCAGCCGCGGTCCGCAGCGCGGGCAGGCCAGCCGCAGCCGGGGTACCCACAGCTCCACCGCGTGCTCGAACATCGGCAGGTCCCGGATCCGGCGCAGCGTGCGGTCGTGGATGGCCGCCACCGGCGCGTCGCAACCCGAACAGAAGCGCTCCGCCCCGTCTTCCGGCGCCAACTCCAGCACCAACCAGGACTGGCTACCCCGAAGCTCCTGGCGCCAGTCCCAGACGCGATACCCCACCCAGCCGCCCAGCTGGGACATACAATCCACTTCGGCCACGGCCGGCCCCGTTTTGTTGCCTCGAGAACAACAATTCTGCCGGGTCGGCCGTGCGCCTCTCTCCCCTCAGTTGGGAGAAGAACCAAAGAAGAAGGGCGCCTCGCGGCGCCCTTCGTCTTAGTTCGGATTACCCGGCTTCGTTTCGTCCTGGCCTTCCAGCGACCAGTTCGGGGCGGGCGGGGCTTCCGGCGATACCGCTTCCGGCTCGGCTTCGGCGGTCGGCTCGGGCAGGTTGGCCGCGAGGATCGGCTTGGCCTCAGCCACCGGCGGGGCGTCGAACACCGCCGGCTGCGTGCGCAGGAACGGGTTGACCGGCGCCGCCGGCGCGACGATTTCCGGCTCGGCCGGGATCAGGCTGGCCTGCACCGGCGCGGCGGCCGGCGTGGACAGCGCGAACGGCGCGGGCTCGGCCGCGACGACGACGGCAGGGGCCACCGGCGTCGGAACGATCACGGGCGCAACCACGGGCGCCGGCTCGACGGCCGGGGTGGGCTCGCTGGCGGAGGGGGACGCCACGGTGACGGCTTCCACCGCCGGGGCCGGGACGATCTCCACGAACGGGCGCGGCTCGGGCGCAGCCGCCACCGGGGCCTCGGCGCGGGCTTCAGCCGCCTCCGGCATCGGTGCAGGCGCGGCGGCCGGCGTCGGCACGACCGCAGGTGCGGGCACCACGGCCGGAGCCGCCGCCATCGCCGCCACGGGCGCCGAAACCGGCACCGGACGCGGGGCGGGTGTCGGCGCGGGGCCGAGGTCGTCGAAGTCGGATTCGGCGGCGCTTACCGTGGCCGCCGGAGCGGCCGGGCGGTTGCCGGACGACTGGCCCGGCTCTTCGTCATCGAAATCGGATTCGCTGTCCTGCGACGCGTCCTGGCCATTGCCCTCGTTGGCGGCGTCCTCCGGACGACGACGACGACGGCCACCGCGACGACCGCGGCGACGGCGGCCCGTGCCCTCGGCGCCCGCGGCCTCGCTGCCGCCTTCGGCGGTGTTCTCGACGCCGGCAGCGACCTGGCCTTCAGCCACGTCCACGGCAGCGGCCGGGGCTTCACCCTCGGCCACGGCGGCACCGCCGGCGGCGGCCTGCGCGGCCAGCCTGGCGGCGCGGGCTTCGCGACGCTCGGCTTCGCGCTTCAGGTTTTCCTGGCGCTGCTGCTCGCGGCGCTCGGCTTCCTTCTTCTGGTTCTCTTCGCGGCGCTGCTGGCCTTCGAGGCGACGCTGTTCGTCCTGCTTCTTCTGTTCCTCGGTGCGCTCCTGCTTGGGCGGGCGCGCCTGGGCGGCGGCCGGCGGCTGCTGCGGCTTGCCGGTGTCCTTGGCCTTGTCGCCGCGGTCATGGCGCTCGTTGCGCTCGCCGCCGCGGGAACCGCGCTCGCCGCGGTCGCGGCCACGGCCATTGCGGTCGCGACGGCCGTCGTTGCCGCCGCGCGGGCCGCGGTCGCCGCCGCGCTCGCCGCGGTCACCGCGCTCTTCGCGCGACTTCTTGGCCGGCGCTTCTTCGCCGGAGGCATCGCCGCCGGTGAACAGCGCGGCCAGGCGGGCGAAGAAGCCCGGCTTGGGCGCGGCCGGCTTGTTCGAGAACACCGGCGGCGGCGCCACCTCGACCTCGGCTTCCTCGCGCACCGGCGCCGGGTTCGGCGGGCGCACGGCGGTCACGGCCGGCAGGTCGGGCACGTTGATGTGCGCCTTGGTCAGCGAATGCACCGCCTGCTTGCGCGGGGTGGTGCGGTGGTAGCTGGGCTTGCCGGACTCTTCGCCCAGCTCGTTCTCGCGCAGGCGGCTGATGTTGAAGTGCGGCGTCTCGAGCTGGTCGTCGGCGACGACGACCACGGGCGCGTCGTGCCGGGTCTCGATCTCGACCAGGGCGCGGCGCTTCTCGTTGAGCAGGTAGTTGGCGATTTCCGGCGGGGCCTGCACCAGCACCTGCCCGGTGTTCTCCTTCATCGCGTGCTCTTCGGCCAG
Organism: Arenimonas metalli CF5-1; assembly: GCF_000747155.1. Lineage (GTDB taxonomy): Bacteria > Pseudomonadota > Gammaproteobacteria > Xanthomonadales > Xanthomonadaceae > Arenimonas > Arenimonas metalli. Next base: position 197,848 of record NZ_AVCK01000012.1, read on the forward strand.
GCGCAGGATGCTCAGCGACAGCGATTCGACGCTGCGCATGCGGCCATGGCCCTCGCAGCGGGGGCAGACGATCTGGCTGGACTCGCCCAGCGACGGGCGCAGGCGCTGGCGGCTCATCTCGAGCAGGCCGAAGCGCGAGATGCGGCCGATCTGCACGCGCGCGCGGTCCTGCTTGAGCGCGTTCTGCAGGCGCTCCTCGACCAAGCGCTGGTGCTTGCCGGAGGACATGTCGATGAAGTCGATCACCACCAGGCCACCGAGGTCGCGCAGGCGCATCTGGCGGGCCACTTCGTCGGCGGCCTCGAGGTTGGTGTTGAACGCGGTTTCCTCGATGTCGCTGCCCTTGGTGGCGCGCGAGGAGTTTACGTCGATGGCGGTCAGGGCTTCGGTCTGGTCGACCACGATGCTGCCGCCCGAGGGCAGGCGCACCTGGCGCTCGTAGGCGCCTTCGATCTGGCTTTCGATCTGGTAGCGGTTGAACAGCGGCGTCGGGTCTTCGTAGAACTTGAGCTTGCGCAGGTTCTGCGGCATCACCGACTGCATGAAATCGCGCGCTTCGTCGTACATCTCGCGCGTGTCGACCAGGATCTCGCCGATGTCGGCGCGCAGGTAGTCGCGCAGGGCGCGGATGATCAGGCGCGATTCCTGGTAGATCAGGAAGGGCGAGGGCTTGGCCAGGGCGGCGTCGGTGATCGACTTCCAGACCTGGAGCAGGTAGTCGAGGTCCCACTGCAGCTCGTCGGCCGCGCGGCCGACGCCGGCGGTGCGGATGATCACGCCCATGTCGTCGGGGATGGTCAGCGCGTCCATGGCCTCTTTCAGGGCCTGGCGGTCGTCACCCTCGACCCGGCGCGAGACGCCGCCGGCGGTGGGCGAGTTCGGCATCAGCACCATGTAGCGGCCGGCCAGCGAGATGAACGTGGTCAGGGCGGCGCCCTTGTTGCCGCGCTCTTCCTTGTCGACCTGGACGACCACTTCCTGGCCCTCGCGCAGGAATTCCTTCAGGCCGGCCTTGTTCGGGTCGACGCCGGGGACGAAGTAGTCCCGGGAGATTTCCTTGAGGGGGAGGAAGCCGTGGCGCTCGCCGCCATACTCGACGAAGGCGGCCTCGAGGGAGGGCTCCAGGCGGACGATGCGGCCCTTGTAGATGTTGGACTTCTTCTGTTCCTTCGAGGGCTGCTCGATGTCGATGTCGTACAGGTTCTGGCCATCGACGATCGCCACGCGCAGCTCTTCGGCCTGCGTGGCATTGATCAACATACGCTTCATTGTCTGGTGTCCTCACGCGCTCTTACCGCGAGGAACGCCGGGGTCCGCGCCCGATGTTTCCGGCTAGGGGCGCACCGCGCACCCAGGCCTGGCAGGAACTTCCAGCGCTTCTAAACCTTGGGCGTACCCACGGGAGCGCTTGTTGTACATGTGTTCGGTCATTGGGGCCGGAAACCGCCGAGCGTTTTCCGGTCTGTCGTGCACTTGTAAGGTGTACGGCGATATCCGTCCGCCTTCGGTACCGGCTAACATGGTCACCCCCGTGGGGTGTGGTAGCGGTTCCTCAGGATTCACCTGGGATCGGCTTTCGGCCGGCACCCCAGGGAAATCAGGACGTTATCTCGCGAAGCGATTGTATAGGTGCAACCCCCATGGCGGCAAATGAAGTCTCAACCGGCGTGAAGATGGTCAAGGTCCCCGAGGACCGGGACGGCCAGCGCCTGGACAACTTCCTGCTGCTGCAGCTCAAGGGGGCGCCCCGGAGCCTGGTCTACAAGCTGGTGCGCAGCGGCCAGGTCCGGATCAACGGCAAGCGGGCCAAGGCCGACAGCCGCCTGGCCGGAGGGGACGAGGTCCGCATCCCGCCGGTGAAGCTGAACGAGGCTGGGGAGGCCCGGCCCGTGCCCAAGGGCCTGCTGGACCGGCTCGCCGCCAGCATCGTCTTCGAGGACAAGGCCCTGCTGGCCGTGAACAAGCCCAGCGGCCTGGCCACCCACGGCGGCAGCGGCATCAGCCACGGCCTGATCGAATCCCTGCGGGCCCTGCGACCGGGCGAGCCGCTGGAACTGGTGCACCGGCTCGACCGCGACACCTCGGGCGTGATCCTCGTGGCCAAGAAGCGCTCGGCCCTGCTGGAGCTGCAGGCCCTGATGCGTGCGGGCGAGGACGACGAGGGCCCGGGCAAGCGCTACCTGGCGCTGCTGGTCGGGCGCGTCCCGAACGGCACGCTGACCGTGGACGCGCCGCTGCAGAAGTCGGTGATGCAGGGCGGCGAGCGGCAGGTGCGGGTGGACCCGGCGGGCAAGCCCTCGGTCAGCCACTTCAAGGTGCTCGAGCGCCGCGGCGGCCACAGCTATTGCGAGGTGCGGATCGAGACCGGCCGCACCCACCAGATCCGCGTGCATGCCGCCCACCTCGGCCACCCGATCGCCGGCGACGATAAGTACGGCGACCCGGAGGCCAACAAGCGACTCGCGCAGCAGGTGGGCCTCAAGCGCCTGTTCCTGCACGCCGCCTCGATCGAGTTCGCCCTCGACAAGGGCAAGACGCCCTACCTGATCAACGCGCCCCTGAGCGAAGAACTCACCGCCGTGTTGGACCGCCTCGCCTGAAGCAAATGAACCAGGTTCATTTACCCGGCCGAGTTCGGTCCGAGGTTGACGCGGCGCAGCCCGGGCAAATGAACCTGGTTCATTTGCTTCAGGCCAGCTGTTCGGTCTTGGCGGCGCAGATGAAGTCGTTTGCGCTCAGCCCGCCCACGTCGTGGGTGGAGAAGCGCACCACCGCACGGTCGTAGTGCACGCCCAGGTCGGGGTGGTGGTCTTCGGCGTGGGCGACGTAGGCGAGCGCGTTCACGAAGGCCATCGTCCGGTAGTAGTCCGGGAAGCGGAAGGTCTTGCGGATGGCCGCGCCGTCCTCCACCAGTTCCCAGCCGGGCAGGGCGGCGAGGAAGGCCTTCACATCGGTGGCCGGCAGGCGGTGCTGTTCGCCCTTGAGCGGCGTGCAGCGGCGGGCGGCGAGTTCACTGATCGTGGTCATGTCTGCGTTCCAGGGCGGTAGGGCCGAAGTATAGGCCGGGGGTTTACAATGCGCGCCATGATCAACATCACCGAATCCGCGCAGGCCTATTTCCAGCGCCTGCTCCAGACCCAGGGCGGCGACGCCGTCGGCATCCGACTCTCCGCCGTCAACCCGGGCACGCCCCGCGCCGATGCGCGGCTGGAGTTTTGCGACGACGGCGACCTGCTCGGCGACGAGTGGTCGATCGAATGCGCCGGCTTCACGCTTTACGTCGACGCGCCCAGCGCGCCGTTCCTGGATTCGGCCGACATCGACTTCGTCGCCAGCGCCACCGGCGGCCAGCTCACCATCAAGGCGCCGCGCATCAAGGGCGACCAGCCCGCCGGCGACGCCTCGCTGGTGGAACGCGTGCAGTGGCTGATTGACTCCGAGATCAATCCGCAGCTGGCTTCGCACAAGGGCCGCGTCGCGCTCGATTCGATCGATGCCGACGGCGTGGTGTACCTGCGCTTCGGCGGCGGCTGCCACGGCTGCGGCATGGTGGACGTGACCCTGAAGCAGGGCATCGAGAAGTCGATGAAGGCGAAGATCCCCGAGGTCACCGCCGTGCGCGATGCCACCGACCACAGCACCGGCAGCGCGCCCTACATAGCCCGCGGCTGAATGGTCCGCGCCGCGCCCGCGCCGCTTAACCAATTTTTCCCGGGCGGTGCGGTTACTCTCGCCCGGCCCTTCCCGACGACGCGGTGCCCGTGAGCGATCCACGCGAGACCTACGATCCCGCAGAGGCGCTCAACGAGTCCGGCCACCGCTGGCGGCCGGCGCGCGCACCGGAGGACTTGCCGCTTGGCCTGCGCCTGCTGCTGATGGGCCTGGTCACGATCGGCCATGCGGTGGTGTTCTGGGTCTTCGACCGCAGCAGCTTCGTCGCCGCCCCGACGCCCGAGCGCGAGATCACCACCATCCTGATCTTCCCCGAACCGGAGCCCGAGCCCCTGCCGGAGCCGGAGCCAGAGCCCGAACCAGAGCCCGTTGAGGCGCCCGAACCCGAGCCTGTGCGGGCCCCCGAACCCGCGCCGCAGCCGGAGCCAGAGCCGCAGCCGGAACCCGAGCCCGAGCCCGAGCCGCAGCCCGAGCCCGAACCGCTGCCGGAGCCCGAACCGCTGCCGGAGCCCGAACCCGAACCCGAGCCCGAACCGCAGCCCGAACCCGAGCCGCAGCCGGAACCCGAGCCGGTGGTCGAGCCCGAACCGCTCCCCGAGCCCATCGTCGAGCCCGCCACCGATCCGGATCCGGCCGAGGAAGTCGACCTGCCCGAGGATCCGGCGCCGTCGATCGACTCGACGCTCGTGTTCGTCCCGGTGGAAGACCCCGAACCGGCGCCGATCCCGCTGCGCGAGCTGCCGTTGGCGCCGGTACCCAGCCCCGAGCCCCTGCCCGAAACCGAGATCGCGCGCGTGCCGATGCCGGTGAGCGAGCCGTCGCCGACCGAGCCGGAAAAGATCCGCGTCGACATCACCGCACCCGCGTTCGCCGAAGTGATCCAACCCGCCCAGGTCGAGATCGATCGGCCCGCCGCACCGACCGTGGATGTGTTGCGCCCGGAACCGATCCGCGTCCAGAAGCCCGCGCTGGACATCGCATTCGGAGAACTGCCCGCGCCCGAGTCGGAAGACCCGACTGCGCCGGAATCCCCCGCGCAGGCGCCGGTGCCGGAAACCGCCGCGGTTCCCTCGGCGCCGGAATCCGCACCGGCCGCCCAGGCGCCGGCTTCGGCGCCGGCCCTGTCCGATGACTTCCTGGCGCCGCCCGCGAGCCGTGACGGCGCGATGCAGGCCGTCGATGCACCGCTGGCCGGTGGATCGCTGCGGCTGTACAACCCCGACGGTTCGCTCGACCTGCCCGACGACCTGCGCGACCAGCTCCGTGGCGCCACCGACGACACCCGCGAGTTCAGCTTCCAGCAGCCGGGCCTGCTCGATTCCGGCAGCTTCATGCGTCGGCAGCCGGCGCTCGTCTACGAGCCCACGCGCTTCGACGAATACTGGATCCCCGAAAAGGACATCCTCACCGAAGTGCTGGAAAAGGCGGTCGAGGCCACCACCGGCACGGTCGAGATCCCCATCCCCGGGAAGCCCGGCTCCAAGCTCGTGTGCACGGTGTCGATCCTGGCGGCGGGCGGCGGCTGCGGCATCCGCCACAACAACGACGGCTACGTGGTCGAACTCGACGACCCGGAGACGCTCAACGAACAGGAAGCCGCGCAGTGCGCCGCGTGGTGGGACCAGATCACCAACGCCACCAGCCAGGCCGCGTGGAAGGGCACCCGCGAACTCTACGACTTCCACTGCCGCAAGCCGCTGGCCAAGCCCACGGACGTGCCGGCACCGAAGGACGGCTAGCGGGCCGCAACGAAAAAGCCCGGCGTTCGCCGGGCTTTTTACTGGAATCGGACGAAGCGATCAGCGCTCGTCGATTTTGCTCAGGTCGTGCAGGTCGCCGGCCTGGCTGCCGTAGAAGGCCGCGAGGTCGTTGATGTCCTCGTCGCTGAGCGCGCCGGCGAAACCCGCCATGATCGCGTTCTTGCGCTTGCCGGACTTGTATTCCTGCAGGGCGCGCACGAGGTACTCCGGATGCTGGCCCGCCAGCTTCGGATAGGTGTCGTCGAGGCTTTCGTTGCCGGTGGCGCCGTGGCAGGACGCGCAGGTCTTGGACTTCTCCTGGCCGGCGGCGATGTTGCCGACCGGGCCGGCGGCGAAGGCCGGGGCGGCGAGGGCGAGGAGGGCGGAGGCGGCGAGCAGGCGCAGGGTCATGGGGTCGATTCTCACTTGGCCGGCTTGAGGCTGGACAGATAGGCGGCGATGTCGGCGATCTCCTGGTCGGAGAAGCTCTCGGCCTGCGCCTGCATGGTCGGGTGTTCGCGGTCGCCGGTCTTGTAGCCGGTCAGCGCCGCGACCAGGTAGGCCTCGTTCTGGCCGCCGACCTTGGGCACGCGGTAGGTCGGGTAGGCGTTCTTGTAGTCGGCGATGCCGTGGCAGCCGGTGCAGGTATAGAACAGGGCCTTGCCCTTTTCCGGATCGCCCTTGGCGAACGCGGGCGCGGTGGCGAGGGCAAGCACGAGGCTGGCGGCGGGCAACAGGATTCGCTTCATCGGTCTTTTTTTCCGGCTCGAAAGGGTCGGGCGGGCGGCACTAAACCGAAATTATAGCCGGTGCATCCCAAGGCAGACAGGGGGCCGGGGGGCGCCGCGCATGCGACCGTCACCGGTGGGCATCCAGACTTCCGGCATATGCGGGTCTTCACGCCCGTCCTGTACTGTTCTATTCAACTACAACACCCCCGCCAGAAGCCCCGACAATGAAGACTCTCCGCACGTTCCCGCTGGCCCGTACGACCGCCGTCCTGGCGCTTGCCATCACCCTGGCCCTGGCGGGCTGCGGGGGCGGCCAGCCGCCCGAGGGGCAGGCTGCCGAAACCGCCGCCACCGGCCCCGACGGCAAGCCGGTCGAGAAAAAGGCGCCGGCCGTGCCGGTCGAAGTGGCCCGCGTCACCAAGCAGGTGATCTCGGCCAGCTACAGCGGCACCGCCAGCCTCGAGGCGCCGGCCGAAGCCCAGGTGGTCGCGAAGTCCTCGGGCGTCGTGCTGCAGGTGCTGGTGGAGGAGGGTGACCAGGTGCGGGCCGGCCAGGTGCTGGCGCGCATCGACCCCGACCGCGCCCGCCTCGAGATGGAGCGCTCGCGCGCCACCGTCCGCAAGCTCGAGAACAACTTCCGCCGCGCGCAGGAACTGCTCGCGTCCAAGCTCGTCAGCGCCGAATCGGTCGAGCAGATCCGCTTCGACCTCGAGTCGGCGAAGGCCAGCTACGACCTCGCCCAGCTGGAGCTCTCGCACACCAACATCGTCGCGCCGATCAGCGGCGTGGTCGCCCAGCGCATGGTCAAGGTCGGCAACCTGGTGGCGCTGAACGCGCCGGCCTTCCGCGTGGTGGACATCTCCCAGCTCGAGGGCGTGCTGAACGTGCCCGAGCGTGAACTCGCCACCCTGCGCCCCGGCATGCCGCTGCGCATGGTGGTGGATGCGGTGCCGGGCCAGGTGTTCGAGGGCAAGGTCGATCGCATCAGCCCGGTGGTGGATTCCGGCAGCGGCACCTTCCGCGTGGTCTGCGCCTTCGAGGGCGGCGGCACGCTGCGCCCGGGCATGTTCGGCCGCATCGAAGTGGTCTACGACGAGCGCGTGGATGCGCTGACCATGCCGCGGGTCGCGCTGCTCGAGGACGAGGGCGAGCCGGCGGTGTTCGTGGTGCGCGAGAGCAAGGCCGTCCGCGTGCCGGTCGAGCTGGGCTACGTGAACGGCGAAGTGGCCGAGGTGCGCTCGGGCCTGGTGGAAGGCGACGACGTCGTCACCGCCGGCAAGGTCGCGATCCGCGATGGCTCCGAGGTCGAAATCATCAACCCGGCGTCGCCGGAAGCCTCCACTGAAACCGCCGTCGCGCAGGTTGCCGTCGAATGAGCCTGGTCGAATTCTCCACCCGCCGGCGGGTGACGGTGGCGATGGTCACCGTGACCTTCGTGATCTTCGGCCTGATCGCGCTGTCGAGCCTGAAGGTCAACCTGCTGCCCGACCTCAGCTACCCGACCCTGACGGTGCGCACCGAGTACACCGGTGCGGCGCCGATGGAGATCGAGACCCTGATCAGCGAACCGGTCGAAGAGGCCGTGGGCGTGGTCAAGAACCTGCGCAAGCTGCGCTCGGTCTCGCGCACCGGCCAGAGCGACGTGGTTCTCGAGTTCGCCTGGGGCACGGACATGGACCAGGCCAGCCTCGAGGTGCGCGACAAGCTCGAAGTACTGCGCCTGCCGCTGGAAGCCAAGCAGCCGGTGCTGCTGCGCTTCAACCCGTCCACCGAGCCGGTGATGCGCCTCGTGCTGGCCGCCACCGACGCCCCTGCCGGCAGCGAGCAGGCCGAGCTGATGCGGCTGCGCCGCTACGCCGAGGAAGAGCTCAAGAAGCGTCTGGAGCCGGTCGGCGGCGTCGCCGCGGTCAAGGTCGCCGGCGGCCTCGAGGACGAGGTGCAGGTGCTGATCGACCAGGACCGCCTGGCCCAGCTCAACCTCGACGTGAACACCGTCATCGAGCGCCTGCGCCTGGAGAACGTCAACATCTCCGGCGGCCGCATCGAGGAAGGCTCGCAGCGCTACCTGGTGCGCACGGTGAACCAGTTCACCGGCCTGGACCAGATGCGCGAGCTGCTCGTGGCCAACGTCGACGGCGTGCCGGTGCGCCTGCGCGACGTCGCGAGCGTCAGCCAGGGCTACAAGGAACGCGAGGCGATCATCCGCCTGGGCGGCGGCGAAGCCGTCGAGCTGGCCATCTACAAGGAGGGCGACGCCAACACCGTCGCCGTGGCCGACGCGATCAAGGTCGCGCTCGAGCGCCTGAAGGACCAGCTGCCGCAGGGCGCGACCCTGACCACGATCGAGGACCAGTCGGTCTTCATCGAGGCCGCGCTGTCGGAAGTGAAGAAGGAAGCGCTGATGGGCGGCGTGTTCGCCATCCTGCTGATCTTCTTCTTCCTGCGCGACGGCTGGAGCACCTTCGTGATCGGCCTGTCGCTGCCGGTCTCGATCATCGCGACCTTCTTCTTCATGGGCCAGTTCGGCCTGAACCTCAACGTCATGTCGCTGGCCGGCCTGGCGCTGGCGACCGGCATGGTGGTGGACGACTCGATCGTGGTGCTGGAGAGCATCGCCAAGGCGCGCGAACGCGGGCTGGGCGTGCTCGAGGCGGCGGTGGTCGGCACCAAGGAAGTGAGCATGGCCGTGGTGGCCTCGACGCTGACGACGGTGGCGGTGTTCTTCCCGCTGGTGTTCGTGCAGGGCGTGGCCGGCCAGCTGTTCAAGGACCAGGCGCTCACGGTGTCGATCGCGCTGGTGATCTCGCTGGTGGTGTCGCTGACCCTGATCCCGATGCTGTCGGCGCTCAAGGCAAAGTCGCCGATGGCCTTCGCGGATTCGCCGGGCGGCGAAGGTCCGGGCGGCCCGGTCTGGCGTCAGGTGCTGGCGCAGGCGATCGACTTCGCCAAGCTGCCGTTCCGTCGCGTGCAGGCTGCGTTTGGCCGGGGCACTGGCCGCGGCATCGGTGCCGCGCTTGCCGCGCTGGTGCTGGCGCCGGTGTGGGCGTTCTGCCTCGTGCTGCTGCTGCTCGCCATTCCGTTCGCCTTCCTGGTTCCACTGCTGGTGTTCGCCGTGACTTGGCTGGTGGCCACCCTGGCGCGCGTGCTGGGCGTGGGCGGGCGGGGGCTGGGCCGCGTCGGCGGCTGGGTGCTCAAGCCCTACGATTGGGCCGAGGCCGGCTACCACCGGCTGTTGCCGAGCGCGCTGTCGAACCCGCTGCCGGTGCTGGGCGCCGCGGGCGTGGCCTTCGTGCTGGCGCTGTTCGTGGCTTCCACGCTGGGTACCGACCTGATCCCGCAGTTCGCGCAGGATCGCTTCGAAATGACGGCCAAGCTGCCGCCCGGCACCCAGCTGCGCGACACCGATGCGCTGGTGAAGCAGATCCAGCAGGTGCACGACGGCGACGAGGGCGTGCAGGCGCTGTATGGCGTCAGCGGCAGCGGCACGCGGCTTGACGCCAACCCGACCGAATCGGGCGAGAACATCGCCAAGCTCACGGTGGTGATGGGCGGCGATTTCGGCCGCGCCTCCGAGGAGCGCCAGACCGAGCGCATGCGCGCCACGATGGCCCAGTTCCCGGACGTGCAGGTGAAGTTCGGCCGGCCGCAGCTCTTCAGCTTCTCCACGCCGCTCGAGATCGAGCTGCGCGGGCAGGACCTGGAGGCGGTGGAGCGCGCCGGCCGCAAGCTGGCGGCGATGCTCGAGGGCAACGACAGCTTCGCCGACGTGAAGTCGACGGTGGAGCAGGGCTTCCCCGAGATCCAGATCCGCTTCGACCAGGAGCGCGCCGCGGCGCTGGGACTGACCAGCCGCCAGATCGCCGACCAGGTCGTGCGCAAGGTGCGCGGCGAGGTGGCGACGCGCTACAGCTTCCGCGACCGCAAGATCGACGTGCTGGTGCGGGCGCAGGAAGCCGACCGCGAGTCGCTGGAAAGCATCCGCAAGATCATCGTCAACCCGCAGAGCGACCGTCCGGTCACGCTGGACGCGGTCGCCGACGTCGTCGCCACCATCGGGCCGAGCGAGATCAACCGCGTCGACCAGATCCGCGTGGCCATCGTCTCGGCCAACCTGCGCGACATCGACCTCGGCACGGCCGTGCAGCAGGTGCGCGACATGGTGGCGGCGGACCCGCTGGGCGCCGACGTGCGCATGCACATCGGTGGCCAGGGCGAGGAGCTCGACGCCTCGATCAGCTCGCTGATCTTCGCGCTGTCGCTGGCGATCTTCCTGGTCTACCTGGTGATGGCCTCGCAGTTTGAGTCGCTGCTGCATCCGTTCGTGATCATGTTCACCATCCCGCTGGCCATGGTCGGCGCGGTGATGGCGCTGTGGATCAGCGGTTCGCCGGTCTCGGTGGTGGTGTTCATCGGCCTGATCCTGCTCTGCGGCATCGTGGTCAAGAACGCCATCATCCTGATCGACAAGGTCAACCAGCTGCGCGAGGAAGGCGTGGCCAAGGACGAGGCGATCATGCGCGGCGCGTATTCCCGCCTGCGCCCGATCATCATGACCACGGCGACCACGCTGTTCGGCTTCGCGCCGCTGGCCTTCTTCGGCGGCGAAGGCGCCGAGGTCCGCGCGCCGATGGCGATCACGGTGATCGGCGGCCTGGCGGTGTCGACGCTGCTGACGCTGGTGGTGATCCCGGTGATGTACAAGCTGATGGACCGCAAGTCCGACGCGCACTATGTCGAGCGTGGCCAGCGGGCCAGCGCGCTCGAGCGCCTGCGCGCGGCGGCGGCCCTGGGAGACGCGGCATGAGCCTGGCCGAGCTGAGCCTCCGCCGTCCGGTGACGGCGGTGATGTTCTACGTATCGCTGGTGGTGATCGGACTGATCGCCGCCTTCCGGCTGCCGCTGGAGCAGTTCCCCGACGTCAACGTGCCCTTCATCTTCGTGGACCTGCCTTACCCGGGGTCCACGCCGGAAGAGGTGGAGCGCACGATCACGCGTCCGGCCGAGGAGGCCCTGGCCACGCTGACCGGCATCGCCCGGATGCGGTCCACCAGCCGCCCGGACGGTTCCAGCGTGCAGATGCAGTTCTCGGACTGGGACCGCGACATCGAGATCACCGCCAGCGAGGCGCGTGACCGGCTCGACGCCATCCGCGGCGAGCTGCCGGAGGACCTGCAGCGCTACTTCGTCTTCAAGTTCTCGCCCAGCGACCAGCCGGTGATCCGCGTGCGCTTCGCCGGTGACCGTGACTTCACCGGCGAGTACACCCTGATCCAGCAGCAGTTCCAGCGCCGCCTCGAGCGGGTGCCGGGCGTCGCCCGCGTGGATATCTCCGGCGCCTCGCCGCCCGAGGTCGAGATCGCGATCTCGGCCGACCGCCTCAGCGCCCATGGCCTTGGCTTGAACGAACTGGCCGCGCGCCTGCGCGCGGTGAACTTCTCGGTCTCGGCCGGCCAGATCAACGAGGGCCGGCAGCGCCTGCGCGTGCAGCCGATCGGCGAAACGGCCAGCCTGGACGAGATGCGCGACCTCGTGCTCAACGACAAGGGACTGCGCCTGTCCGACGTCGCCGTCATCCGCGAGAAGCCGCAGGAAGTCGACTACGGCCGGCGGCTCGATGGCCGGCCGGCCGTGGGCCTGGACATCTTCCGCGAGCGCAACGCCAACCTCGTGGATGTCTCGCGCCTGGCGATGGCGGAGCTGGCCCTGATCAACCAGGAGCCGGAGTTCCGCGACATCCAGCTCAACATCATCGACGACCAGGCCGTCGGCGTGACCAGCTCGATCAACGGCCTGGTCGAGGCCGGCCTGATCGGCTCGCTGCTGTCGCTGCTGATCCTGTTCTATTTCCTGCGCCACTGGCCGTCCACGCTGATGGTGACCCTGGCGATCCCGATCTGCATCGTGATGACGCTGGGCGCGATGTACTTCTTCGGCATGACCCTCAACATCCTGTCGATGATGGGCCTGCTGATCGGCGTCGGCATGCTGGTGGACAACGCCGTGGTGGTGGTTGAGAGCATCTACCAGTACCGCGAGAAGTACCCGAACGACCCGATGCGCTGCGCCATCGAGGGCACCCGCAGCGTGCAGGTGGCGATCACGGCCGGCACGCTCACCAGCATCATCGTGTTCATGCCGAACCTGTTCGGCGAGCGCAATTTCATCTCGATCTACCTCGGCCAGGTGGCGATGACCATCACCATCTCGCTGCTGGCGTCGTGGATCGTCGCGGTGAGCCTGATCCCGATGATCTCGGCGCGCCTGAAGACCCCGCCGGCGGTGACCGCCGAGCACGGCTTCGTGCCGCGCCTGACCCGTGGCTACGCCTCGCTGCTGCGCTGGACCCTGGCCAACCGCGCCAAGGCCGTGCTTTCGATGATGCTGCTGGTGCTGGTCAGCTTCGTGCCGGTGACCATGACCAAGATGGACTTCTTCAAGAACGACGTCGGCCGCCGCATTGAGCTGTACTTCGACTGGAAGGGCGCCTACAGCCTGGAACAGATCTCGGAAGAGGTGCTGCGGGTCGAACAGTTCCTGGACGCCAACCGCGAGAAGTACCAGATCAAGCAGCTCTATTCGTGGTTCAGCGAGCGGGGCTGGGCCGGCATGCAGGTCACGCTGGTGGACCCGAACCCGAGCTTCGTGGACAAGCTGCTGCTGCGCAAGCAGGAGCCGGGCCTGATGTCGGCCGAGGAAGTGCAGGAGATGATCCGCAAGGACCTGCCGCGCACCGCCCGGGCCGAGATCGGCTTCAACGGCGGCGATGGCGGCGGCGGTGGCGGCGACGAGCAGGGTATCCGGGTGTTCCTGCAGGGCGATTCCTCCGCCACGCTCAACGAACTGGCCGAGAACCTGGTGCCGATGCTGGCGCTGCGCAAGGAATTCCGCGATGTCCGCGTGGATTCGGGCGACGAGAACAGCGAGGTGCAGGTCAGCGTCAACCGCGAGCGCGCCGCCAGCCTGGGCTTCAGCGCGCAGGAAGTGGCCAGCTACATCGGCATCGCCCTGCGCGGCACGCCGCTGCGCGAGTTCCGCTCCGGCGACGCCGAGCTGCCGGTCTGGGTGCGGTTCGCCGGCTCCGAAGACTTCCGGGTCGAGGACATGTCGGCGCTGACCCTGCGCCGCGCCGACGGCACCAGCGTGCCGCTGCTTTCGGTGGTGGACGTCAACGTCCGCAAGGGCGCCTCGCAGATCACCCGCGAAAGCCGCCAGACCTCGCTGGCCCTGGAGGCCAACCTGGCCAAGGACGTCACCGTGCCCGACGCGCGCAAGGCGATGGAGGAGGTGCTGTCCTCGGCCACCTTCCCGCCGGGCTACCGCTACAGCTTCGGCGGCTCCTTCCAGCAGGACGACGAGGCCGGCAAGCAGATGATCTTCAACCTGCTGCTGGCGCTGGTGATGGTTTACCTGGTGATGGCGGCGGTGTTCGAGTCGATGCTGTTCCCGGCCGCGATCATCAGCTCGATCCTGTTCTCGGCGCTGGGCGTGTTCTGGCTTTTCGCCTTCACCGGCACCACCTTCACCATCATGGCCTTCATCGGGTGCCTGGTGCTGATGGGCGTGGTGGTGAACAACGGCATCGTGCTGTTCGAGCACATCAACGCGCAGCGGCGCTCGGGCCTGAGTCGCACCGATGCGCTGGTGCACGGCTGCAAGGAGCGCCTGCGCCCGATCCTGATGACCACCTGCACCACGGTGCTGGCGATGCTGCCGCTGTGCATGGGCGGCACCCAGCTTGGTGGAGACGGCCCGGCCTACTACCCGATGGCGCGCGCGATCGCCGGTGGCCTGGTGTTCTCCACCCTCGTCAGCCTGCTGTTCCTGCCGACCATCTATGCGGTGATGGACGACATGCGCGAGTGGACGTCGGAGACCCTGCGCCGCGGCCGCGCCAAGGCGCCGCTGGCGGGCCTGAGGCTGGGCCGCGCGGCGGAATGAGTGGCGGAATGAGTGGCGTGCCCGGGCCGCCTGGCCCGGGCCTCAGCCCAGCTTGCCGATGATGTTGGCGCCCGCGGTCCAGACGCCGATCGCGGTGCCTAGGCTGGTCAGGAAGAAGTTCACGAGCACGCGCGCGACGCGGTTGCGCCACCAGCCCGACAGCTTGCCGGTATCGTCGCGCAGCCGCAGGAAGTCGGCGTAGGTCGGCTTGCGCACCCAGGCCTCGACCGCGGCGCTGACGGTGCCCGAGGCGAGGGCGGGGTGCAGCGGCGTCAGCGGCGACGAGATGAAGGCCGCCAGGATGCTCAGCGGATGGCCGCCGGCGGCAAGGCAACCCAGCGCACCGCCGATGCCGGTGATCAGCACCCACTGCAGCACCAGTTCGCCGCCCAGCTCGGCGCCGCCCTGCCAGAAGCCCCAGGCGAAGCCACCGAACAGGAACACGACCAGCAGGATCGTGAACCACGGGATATTGCTGCCGGCAGGGACGGCGTCCAGTTCGGCCAGCACGGGCGCCGGGGCCGCGACGTCGTCGCGCAGATGCTGTTCGAGGCCCTTGAGGTGGCCGGCGCCGACCACGGCCAGGACGTCGCGGGCGCCCTCCGCGCCGACCTGGCGCAGGCGGTTGGCCATGTAGACGTCGCGCTCGGCGATCACCGCGCGATACAGCGGCGGGCTGCCGGCGGCGAATTCGCCGAAGCTCGATTCCAGGTAGTCGCCCTGCTTGAGTTTCTCGATCTCGCCGGCCTCGACTTCGTCGTCGGCCAGCAGGCTGGCGCCCAGGCCCGCGATCAGCTTCGTGCGGCCCCAGAAACCGAGGCCCGCGAAGGCGCGCTTGAGCGTGGTGCCGACGTCGCGGTCGATCAGCGAAAGCCGCAGCCCGCGCGCTTCGGCGCCGACCGCGGCGGCCTTGAGCTCCGCGCCCGGCTCGACGCCCAGCTGCTCGGCGAGGCGCCGCTGGTAGGCGGCGAGCGCGAGGTTGCCCGCGACCAGGCCGGTCTTGCCTTCGCGCAGGATCTGGAACAGGTCGAGCTTGGCCAGCGCGTCCGGGTCGGTCATCGCCCGGTGGCGCTGGGCGTCCAGCTCCACCGCGATGGTGTCGTAGCGGCCGGTGGCCAGCGCGGCCTCGACCGCGTCGACGCTGGCGCGCGAGACGTGGGCCGTGCCCAGCAGCGTGTAGCGCACGCCCTCGCGCTCGACGATGGCGTGCGGCTGGTCATGCAGGCCGTCGTAGCCGGCCTCGGTGGAAATGTTCAATCGCGGTACCGCCTGAGCAGGTCCTGGTAGGCATCGATGCGGCGGTCGCGCAGGAAGGGCCAGATGCGGCGCACCTGCTCGCTGCGGCCCAGGTCGACCTCGGCCAGCAGTACTTCGGCGTCGTCGGTGCCGGCTTCGGCGATGAATTCGCCCTGCGGGCCCAGCACGTGGCTCGAGCCCCAGAAGCGGATGCCCGAGGCGCCCACGGCTTTCTCGGAAGCCAGGGGCGAGGGCTCATGGCCGATGCGGTTGCAGCTGAGTACCGGCAGGCCGTTGGCGACCGCATGGCCGCGGTGGCTGAGCAGCCAGGCGCCGCGCTGGCGGTCCTTTTCGTCCTGGGCGTCGTCCGGGTCCCAGCCGATCGCGGTGGGGTAGAGCAGCAGGTCGGCGCCGGCGAGCGCCATCAGGCGCGCGGCCTCCGGATACCACTGGTCCCAGCACACCAGCACGCCGAGCCGGCCGACCGAGGTGTTGATCGGCTCGAAGCCCAGGTCGCCCGGCGTGAAGTAGAACTTCTCGTAGAAGCCCGGGTCGTCGGGGATGTGCATCTTGCGGTACTTGCCGGCGATGCTGCCGTCGGTTTCGAAGACGACCGCGGTGTTGTGGTACAGCCCGGCGGCGCGGCGCTCGAACAGCGACGACACCAGCACCACGCCGTGCTTCTTCGCCAGCGCGCCCAGGCGCTCGGTGCTCGGGCCCGGGATCGGCTCGGCGCGGTCGAACTCGTGGGTGGACTCGTGCTGGCAGAAGTAGGCGCCGTTGTGCAGTTCTTGCAGCAGCACCAGCTTGGCCCCACGCGAGGCCGCTTCGGCGACGCGGGTCTCGATGTTGGCGAGGTTGGCTTCGACGCTGCCTTGGTCGCGGTCCTGCACCAGGGCGACGGTGAGGGATTTCTTGCTCATGCCAGCAGGCCTTCGGGAAGTTGCATGGTGACGCAGTGCAGGCTGCCGTTCTGCCAGATCAGCGGGCGGCAGTCGATGCGGACGATCTCGCGGCCGGGGAAGGCGCGCGCCAGTACCGCCGCGGCCTCGGCATCGGCGGCATCGCCGTAGGCCGGCATCAGCACGGCGCCATTGATGATCAGGAAGTTGGCGTAGGACGCGGCCAGGCGCCGGCCTTCGTCCAGAATCGGGCGCGCCCACGGCAGCGGGAACAGGCGGTAGGGCTTGCCGTCCGGCCGGCGCAGCGCTTCGATCTCGGCGGCCATGGCCTGCAGCGGGGCGTAATGGGTGTCCGCTTCGTCGTCGCAGGCCTGGAACACGATGGCCTCGGGGCCGGCGAAGCGGGCGAGGGTGTCGATGTGGGCGTCGGTGTCGTCGCCCTCGAGGTAGCCGTGGAAGAGCCACAGCGTGCGCTCCTGCACCAGCGCCTTCTCGAGCGTGGCGGTGATCTCGGCGCGCGACTTGTCCGGGTGGCGCTCGTGCAGGCAGGTCCAGGTGCTGAGCAGGGTGCCGGCGCCGTCGGTCTCGATGCCGCCGCCTTCCAGCGCGAAATCGATGCGCTGGTGCCGCGCCGGCGCCAGCAGGCCCGAGGCGTGCAGCTTGCCGACCAGCTGGTCGTCGAGGCCGGCTTCGAACTTGCCGCCCCAGGCGGTGAAGTGGAAGTCGAGCAGGCGGAAGCCGCCGCCCTCGCGCAGCGTGATCGGGCCCGAGTCGCGCAGCCAGGTGTCGTCGTACGGCACTTCGAAGAAGCGCACGCGGCCCAGGTCGACGCCGGCGGCCTCCAGCAGCGCGCCGGCACGCGCCTTCAGGGCGGCGTCGGCGACGCAGACCAGGGCGGGCTGGAAGCGGGCGATCGCCGCGACCAGGGCGACGTAGGTCCGCTCGACGCCTTCCAGGCGAGGCGCCCAGTCGGTGCCTTCATGCGGCCAAGCGAGCAGGACGGCGGATTGGGGTTCCCATTCCGCCGGGAAGCGCAGGTTGTTCGGCATCGTGGCTTACTGGACGGGCTTGGGGCCGGCCTCGGTCGGGGTCGCCTTGATGGCCACGGCGTCCACCACGTGGCTGTGCTCGAAGTAGACCGAGTAGCCGGCGTAATCCCAGCGGGTGATCGGCGGGTTGTGGGCGCGGTCGCCCGGGCCGGCGACGGGGGCGTGCTTCTGCTGCGGGGCGCCGAACTTGGCTTCGACCTGGGCCATGGTCTGGCCACGGGCCGGCATCGACTGGCTGGCTTCGGCCTGCACGCGCTCGACCAGCAGCGTGTCGGCCTGGGCGGGCGCCTGCAGCAGCAGGCCGGCGGTCAGGGCGAGGGAAAGGGTCAGGGCCTTCATGGTCCACCTCCACGGTCGTCGGGATGACGGGTAGGCCGGGGATCATCGCAAAACCCGCGCGGGCGCGCCATGTCCCGGCCGGGCGGCGCGCCGGCGAGGGCCGGAAACGAAAACGCCGGCTTTCGCCGGCGCTTCGATCAACCCAGGCGGCCTGCGCTCAGCGCTGGCGGGCCTTGAAACGCGGGTTGGACTTGCAGATCACGAAGACCTTGCCGCGGCGGCGCACGACCTTGCAGTCGCGATGGCGGGTCTTCGCCGACTTCAGGGACGAGAGCACTTTCATGGCAGTTCCTTGGAATGGGGTTGGGGCGATAAAGAAGCGGGAGTATAGCCCACTCGAAAACCGCTTGCAATACAACCCGTTGGCTGCCTGTAGGAGGGCCTCCAGGCCCGAAGCCCTTGGCCGAAAAGCTTCGGGCCTGAAGGCCCTCCTACAGGCCATCCCGCAAGGGCGGTCAGCGCAGGTAGGCCTGGGTGAGGGTGTTGAGGTGGACGCGCTCGGCATCGCGGAGCAGGGGGGAGAGCAGCATCATCACCTGGACGATGCCGCTGCGGATGGCCTCGTCCTCGTCCTTGTCGCCGCGGACGCTGGCGTAGTTCATCCAGAAGGTGGCGATGACCAGGATGTTGGTGGCCGTGGCCTCGACCTCGGCGGCCGAGGCCCGCATCACCCCGGCCTGGACCAGGCCCTTCATGCCCGAGGACGCGCCGTCGGCCGCCCGCTTCAGGATCCGGGCGAAGCGCAGGCGCAGGCGCCGGTTGCGGCTGAGGATGTCCACCAGGTCCCGGTACAGGAACCGGTACTCCCAGATGCACTCGAACACCAGGTGCAGCTGAAGCCAGATGTCCTCCAGGTCCCGCAGCCGGCTGTCGGGCGACACCAGGGCCGTGTCCATGCGCTCTTCGTAGCGCTGGAACAGCTGCTCGATGATGTCGTCCTTGTTCCGGAAGTGGTAGTAGAGGTTGCCCGGGCTGATCTCCAGCTCGTCGGCGATGTGGTTGGTCGTGACGTTCGGCTCGCCCTGCTGGTTGAACATGCGCAGGGCGGTGTCGAGGATCCGCTGGCGGGTCTGGCGGGCCATGGGGCGGCCTCAGCCGCGCAGTTTCTTCACGAGGTCGACGTACTTCTTCATCGCGTCCTCGGGCTTGGTGCCGGCCAGCTTCTCCCAGGCCTCGTACTTGGCGGTGCCCACGAAATCGAAGAAGCCGGGCTTGGGCCCGCTGACGTCGCCTTCCGAGCCCTGCTTGTACAGGCCGTAGAGCCGCAGCATGGTGTCGTTGTCGGGCCGCTCGGCCAGGTTCATCACGTCCTGCGCGGCCTTCTGGAACTGTTCTTTCAGGTCTGCCATTTCTTGCCCCCGGGTTGAACCCCGGGTGATATCACGGCCCCCCGGGACGGTCAACGCGACGTTTGCCGGCGCGCGGGCGGTCTGGCAAGTTAGGCGAAGGGAGACCGTCCAGCCGGGCGGTCCGGGGCACAGGGCAGGGAGAGGTCATGAGCTATTTCGTCACCGGCGCCACCGGTTTCATCGGGCGCTATCTGGTCAGCAACCTGCTCAAGCGCAAGGGCACCGTGCACGTGCTGGTCCGCAAGGGCTCGGAGAAGAAGCTCGAGGCCATCGCCGCCAAGATGGGCTGGGACCGCAAGCGCATCGTGCCGGTGGCGGGCGACCTGTCCAAACCGAAGCTGGGGCTGAGCGCGGCGCAGGTGAAGGCGCTGGCGGGCAAGGTGCAGCACTTCTTCCACCTCGCGGCCATCTACGACCTTTCCGCCGACGCGGCCTCGCAGCAGGTCGCCAACATCGACGGCACCCGCCACGCCATCGAACTCGCGGCCGCCATCAAGGCCGGCTGTTTCCACCACACCAGCTCCATCGCCGCGGCCGGCCTCTACCCGGGCGTGTTCCGCGAGGACATGTTCGACGAAGCCGAGGGCCTGAAGGATCCCTATCTGCGCACCAAGCACGAGTCCGAGGGCATCGTGCGCAAGGAATGCAAGGTGCCGTTCCGCATCTACCGCCCGTCCATGGTCATCGGCCATTCCAAGACCGGCGAGATCGACAAGATCGACGGCCCGTACTACCTGTTCACCCTGATCAAGAAGATGCGCCAGACGCTGCCGCAGTGGGTGCCGACGCTGGGCATCGAGGGCGGCCGCATCAACGTCGTGCCGGTGGATTTCGTCGCCGACGCAATGGACCACATCGCCCACAAGAAGGGCCTGGACGGCCAGTGCTTCCACCTGGTCGACCCGGAGCCGATGCGCTTCGGCGAGCTCATGAACACCTTCTGCCGCGCGGCGCATGCGCCGGAAATGACGATGCGCCTCGACGCCCGCATGCTGGCCGTGGTGCCGGGCGCGGTGCGCAGCGCCGTCACCAACCTGCCGCCGGTCAAGCGCTTCACCAGCATGCTGCTGCGCGACCTCAAGCTGCCGCCGGCCACGCTGGCCTTCATCACCTACCCGACGCGCTTCGACACCCGCGTGGCCGAACGCGCGCTCAAGGGCAGCAAGATCGCCGTGCCCGACCTCGAGGGCTACGCCTGGCGGATCTGGGACTACTGGGAGCGCCACCTCGACCCGGACCTGTTCGTCGACCGCACCCTGCGCGGCCACGTCGCCAACAAGGTGGTGGTGATCACCGGCGGCTCCTCGGGCATCGGCCGCGCGTCCGCCATCAAGGTGGCCGAGGCCGGCGCCAAGGTCATCATCGTCGCGCGCGGCGAGGAAGAGCTGTTCAAGACCCGCGACGAGATCATCGCCGCCGGCGGCAAGTGCTGGGCCTACACCTGCGACCTCACCGACCTGGCCAGCTGCGACGCGCTGGTCAAGACCGTGCTCGACGAGCACAAGGCCGTGGACATCCTGGTCAACAACGCCGGCCGCTCGATCCGCCGTTCGGTCGAGCTCAGCTACGACCGCTTCCACGACTACGAGCGCACCATGCAGCTGAACTACTTCGGCTGCCTGCGCCTGATCATGGGCTTCCTGCCGGTGATGACCCAGCGCCGCAAGGGCCACATCATCAACATCAGCTCGATCGGCGTGCTGGCCAGCTCGGCCCGGTTCTCGGCCTACGTGGCGTCCAAGGCCGCGCTCGACGCCTTCAGCCGCTGCGCCCAGGCCGAGTTCAGCGGCAAGAACATCGCCTTCACCACGGTCAACATGCCGCTGGTGAAGACGCCGATGATCGCGCCGACCAAGATGTACGACTCGGTGCCGACGCTCACGCCGGAAGAAGCCGCCGACCTGGTGGTCAAGGCCATCATCGAGCGTCCCAGCCGCGTCGCCACCCGCATGGGCATCTTCGCCGCCACGCTCAACGCGGTGGCGCCGAAGGCCTACGAGGTGATCATGAACACCGCGTTCGAGATGTTCCCGGACTCGGCCGCCGCCAAGGGCGACCGCAAGGCGCTCAAGGACGAGAAGCCGACCAACGAGCAGGTGGCCTTCGCGGCGCTGATGCGCGGCGTGCACTGGTGACCCCCGCGCCTCCCTCGCCATCGGGCGGGGGAGGCCTGCGGCGCCGGCTTTACTGGCACTGCCTCCAGCGCACCGGGACCGTCGAGTCCGAGGGCGGCTCGAGCTGCAGGCGCGTGTAGCGCAGTTCCTCGTACTCGACCAGGATCGCGCAGGCCTCGTTGACGATGCCGGTGTCGATGCCGTCCTCGCGCACCATGCTGACCACCATGGTGGACTGCGTGGACCAGTGCGCGCGGTTGGCCTGGTCGAGGTCGGCGACGCGGCTGGCGGCCTGGCTGCGGCGCAGCGCGCGCTCCTCGTCGCTGAGCTGGGCGACGGCCGCGAGTTCCTTCATGGCGTCGCTGGCCTGGCGCGATGCCTCGTCCTGGAACGTGGGTTCGGCCACCGGGGCGGGGGCGGGCGCCGGTGCCGCGGCGACCGTCTCCTCGCTCGCCGTCCCGGCGGCGGCCGGCGACTGGATGCTTTCAGGGATAGCGGACGGGGCGCCCGCCACGACCGGCACCGGCGCCTCGTCGACGCCCAGCTGGGCCAGGCCGAACACCACCATGCCCAGGATCAGGCTGCCCACCGCGCCCATCTGCTGGCCGCGGCGGATGCCGGCGGCGGCCTGGTGCCGGATGTCCTCGACCAGGTGCGCCGGCGCGAAGGGTTCGACCTGCGGCCAGAGGCTGCGGCCGTCCACGAGGTCGACGCCGTAGCGGCGCGCCAGGTCGCGCGCGAAGCCTTCGGCGCTGCCCAGCGTGACCAGCATGCCGCTGGTGGCGCCCTGCAGCTGCACGGCGTTGGCGAAGTCGCGGACGTTGGCTTCGCCCAGGCGGTAGGCGGTGCCGTGCTTGTAGCCCAGCAGGCAGCGCTCGTTTTCCTTGACCAGCAGGAACTCGGCGCCGCCATCGCCCGGCTGGCGGCTCGAGGGCAGCTCGGTATAGCCCTTCTCGGCCATGGCCTGCAGCACCAGGCCCGCGCACTCGCGCCATTTCATGCCGGCCAGGGCCTGCACGCCGGCGCTGTTCTCGGCCATCCGGCGGCGATGGATGCCGAACCACCAGGTGCTGGCCAGCAGCGCGATGGCGGCGGTGACGACGGCGGCGATCCAGGGGCTGACACCAAACATCCGATGGCTCCGAACTCAATCTGCGGGGGGTGCCAGAGGATAACGCGGAAAACGTGCGCCGCAGGCCCGCAACGACAAAGGCCCGGCGTGGGCCGGGCCTTTGTCTGTCACGGGAAGATGTCCGCCAGCCGGGAAGCCGCAAGGGGAGGGAGCGTACGGACTCCGGTTACTGGCTGGCGGACATGAAACGGGTCACTCGGCCTGCGGCGCTTCCGGCTTCGGGGCCTTCGGCAGCGCCGGCTTGCGGCTGGCGCGCGGCTTGGGCGCGGCCGGCTTGGCGGCCGGCTTGGCCTTGCGCGCGGCGGGCTTCGCGGCCTTGGCGGGCTTCTTCGCCGCGGCCTTCTTCGCGGCCGGCTTGACGGCCGCCTTGGCGCGCGGCGCAGCGCCGCCCTTGCCCAGCTTGCGCAGCTCGGCGTTGAGTTCGTTCACGCGGGCGTTGAGCTCGGTGAGGTCCTCGCGGCCCGGCACGCCGAGGCGGTTCAGGGCGCGCTGGACGCGGGTCTCGAACACCGACTCGAGGCGGTCCCAGGTGTCGACGGCGCGCTCGCGCACCACGCCCACGCGGTCCTCGACGGCGTCGCGCACCGCGTCCACGCGGCCGGTGGCCAGCTGGCGGGTGGTCTTCTCGATGGTCATGCCTTCCTTGACCAGCGCCTCGAACAACTTCGAGCCCTCGCCCTGGGCGCGGGTGAAGGCGCCGACGCCGGCCATCCAGATCTGCTGGGCGGACTCGACGATCGAGCGCGACATCTGTTCGGCTTTGGCCTGCAGGTCGGCGTTCGACTTCGGGGCGGCCTTCCTGGCACGCACGGTCTTCTTGAGCTTGGCCATCGCGAGGTGACTCCGTTCGGTAAGGGGTTGGGCACGACGCCCGAGTGGCGCCAATTTGCGCCGCGTGTCTAGAGCATTCACACCAACGCGCGGCGCGCCGCGCGCAGTGTTCAGCGTCGGCGTGCGGCGGCGGCGCGGCGACGGTTGGGGCGTCGCGCCTTGACGATCGATTCGACGTCGTCCAGCGCCACCCGCAGGCGCGCCGTGGCGTCGGTGGTGCGCGGGGCGATGCCCAGCCCGTCCATGATCGACAGCGACGGGTCGTCCAGCACCTCGGCCCGCAGGCGCAGGCCGTGGCGCGCCAGCACCGGGCCCAGCTGCTCGCGGCGCCGGCGCAGGTCGGCCAGGGTGGAGTGGAAGGCGTGCTCGCACACCCGCTGGCGCGAGGAATAGCTGAAGACGTTGGTGAAGAACATCTCGCCGTCGTCCTCGTTCGGTTCGAACACCACCTGGTCGGTATCCGGGTACTGCTGGGCGTACTTGGCCAGGCCGACCTGCATGCGCGACTGCAGGATGGTACGGAAGGTCTGCGACAGCACCACCGGCAAACCACCCTGGGCCAGCTTGTCCATGCCTTCCGGCGGGCGGCCGCCGCGGCTGGCGTTGAAGGGCACGAAGGGGTTGATGCCCAGCATCAGGTCGATGCCGTGGTCGAGCACCACCGAGGCGTGCATGGTCCGGCGCAGGGCGCCGTCGACGAAATGGTGGCCGCGGATGTCCACCGGCGAATACAGGCCGGGCAGGGCGGAGCTGGCCTGCACCGCGCGCGAGATGCTGACGTCGTCCCAGCCCGGGCTGCCGAAGCGCACGGCTTCGCCGCTGTCGAGGTCCACGGCGACGACGTAGAGCTTGGCCGCCAGCTCGCGGAAATCATTGCTGCGGCCGCGGATGGTGAAGACTTCGCGCAGGAAGCGCTCAATGCCGCGGTTGTCGAACAGCCCGGTCGGGATCACGCCGCCGAAGCGGCTGATCAGCTCGCTCAGGTGCGAGCCGGTCGGGTCGGTGAGCACGTCCTTCCACCAGTCGAAGGCGAGCCGGGGCAGGGCGGCCGCGCGTCGCGCGTATTCCAGGAACGCCGGGCGCAGGAACATCTCGGGCCGGAACTTGACCTGGTCGCTGTCGCCGGTGATGAAGATGCGGCACATCTCGGCGGTGTCGAGCCGGTTGGCCAGGCCCGCGGCCAGGAAGGCGCCCGAGCTCACGCCGACGTAGACCTCGAGCTTGGTCAGGTCCAGGCCTTCGATGGCGACGTCCAGGGCGCGCAGCGCGCCCAGTTCATACATGCCGCCGATCGGCCCGCCGCCGGCGATGGCGAGGCCGATCCGGCCCTCGCTGGGCTGGCGGCGCTTCCGGGCGGGCTGCAGAACTAGCATGCTATGGGGGAACTCCTACGAAGGCGCGGCGATTGTAGCCCGCCCCAGACCCCGGACAAGTGTGAGCGATCGCAGTTCCTTACCCGGCCTTCACGGGCCACGGTGCGCAGCGTGAGCGCCTCGCCCCTGCGCCAGAAACTGGCCCGGCGCCTGGCCTGGCAGCGCGACGTGCACGACCCGGTCCGCGACCCGCGCAACCGGCTGCCGGTGCTGGCGCGGCTGCGCGCCTGGCAGACGCGGCGGCTGGCGGCGAGCTTCGAGGATTTCCTGGCCAACCCGCGGATGCGGCCGGCGGCCGAGTTCTTCCTCAGCGACCTCTACGGGGAGAAGGACTTCTCGGCCCGCGACCGCGACGTGGCGCGGATCATGCCGCTGATGTCCCGCCTGCTTCCCGACACCTTGCTCGAGGCGGCCGCCGATGCGATCGGGCTGGCCGTGCTCAGCCATGCCTTCGACCTGCGGATGGCCGAGCAGCTGGCGCGCCGCAAGGCGCCGGAGGCCGAGATCACGCTGGCCGACTACGGCGTCGCCTACCGCGCCGTCGGCCTGCCGCGGCTGCGGCGGCTGCAGATCGAGCTGATCCTGGGCGTGGGCTGGACCCTGGACGGTGCGGTGCACCAGCGGGGCGTGTTCAAGCTGCTGCGGGCGTCGCGGCTGCCGGCGCGGGCGGCCGGGCTGTCGGAGCTGCAGGGGTTCCTGGAGCGCGGCTTCGGGGCGTTCGAGGCGCTCGACGGCGCCGGCGAATTCCTCGAGGCCATCGGCCACCGCGAGCGCCAGGCCTCGGCCCGGTTGTTCGCCGGCGACCCGGACCCGTTCGCGACCGGCGCTAGCCGAACTCCTCGTCGAGGTAGCGCTGGATCTCGCGCTCGATCGGGCCCTTGATGGCGCCGAGCAGGAAGCCCAGCGTCGCGGTGACGTGGATGTCCTTGGGGCTGACGGCGATGTGGCCGTCGACGCCGCCGCGCGAGAACTCCATCGTGTTGCCGTTCCACCCGTACTCGACGTCGAACTTCTCGGCGATGTGCTCGGCGACGCGCTCGATGGCGGCGCGGGCTTCCTTGAGCGGACGCGAATGGCTGCGGCGGATATCGATATTGGACATGGGTGCCCTCCTCGGCGGCCTATTCTGCGTTGCTTTGGCGTAACCACCAAGGGCGAGGCCGCAGCCTGCCATGTTAGATTCGCGGCCGGAGGATCCTGATGCAGTTGACGTTCCCCAACGGTGAGCACGCCAACGTGGCCCTTCGGGGGGAAGTGATCGTGGGCAGCCGCGCCGGCAGCCGGGTCTGCCTGCCCGACGCCGGCCTCGCGCCCCACCACGCCAGTTTCCAGCGCGACCGCCGCGGCCTTTGGCTGCGGGTGCCCGCCGGCGTCCACGGCGTCCACCTCAACGCCCGCCCGGTGCGCCGCCTGGCCCAGCTGCGTCCCGGCGACCTCGTCTGCCTGGACAAGGTGCGGGTGGTGGTGCGCGCCGATGACGAGCCGGCCATCGAGCGCCGCATCCCGGCCACCGCGCCGGTGGCGATGAGCGAGGCGCAGCGGGTCGCCGCCGCCCGCGTGGTGCTGCGCGGGCTGTCGGGCCAGCACTATGGCCGCAGCTACACGCTGACCGAACCCCGCCTGATCGGCCGCTCGGCGTCGGCCGACATCCGCCTCGATGACGCCGGTGTCGCCGAACGCCATGCCGTGGTCGAGCTGCACGCCGATCGCGTGGTGCTGCGCGCCATGGGTAACGACGCCAGCCTGGTGAACGGCGTGCCGGTGCTTGACGCCGTGCTGTCGCCGGGCGACCAGGTGGTCATCGACCAGCACCGCTTCCAGCTCGAGGCGCCCGGGCTGCCGTTGCGCGGCCAGATGGACGCCGCCAAGCCAGCCACGACCACCCACACGCAGACGATGAAGGCCGTGCGGGTGCCCGTGGCGCGTGACCCGGTGCCGGCGCCCGAGCCGGCGGCGATCGAACCACCGCGCAAGGATCCCGGCGCGCTGTGGTGGCTGATCGCCGCGGCCACCGTGCTGGCCGCGGCGCTGACCGCGCTGCTGGTCTACGCGCCGCGCGCCGGCGCCTGAGTCGCCGGGCGGCGCAGCCGCCACCAGAGCCGGAGGCCGAGCAGGCCGGCCAGGATCGCGGCGTAGACAAGCGGCTCGCGCAGGTCCGACTTCACCAGCCAGAGGAAATGCAGCACGGCCAGGACGCCGATCGCGTAGACCAGCCGGTGCAGCTGCGCCCAGCGTCGTCCCAGCCGCCGCATCCAGCCGCGGGTGGACGTGAACGCCAGCGGCACCAGCAGCAGCCAGGCCGCGAAACCCACGGTGATGTAGGGCCGCTTGACGATGTCCTCGAAGATCTGGGTCCAGAACCCCTGCAGGTCCAGCACCAGGAACACCGCCAGGTGCAGGCAGGCATAGAAGAAGGCGTACAGCCCCACCAGGCGCCGGAACCGGATCGGCCAGGCCTGCCCGGTCAACCGCCGCAGCGGCGTCAGCGCCAGCCCGAGCAGCAGCAGGCGCAGGGCCCACTCGCCGGTGGCGTGGGTCAGCGCCGCCACGGGGTCGGCGCCCAGGCCGTCGCCGACGACGCCGCGCACCAGCCAGGCCAGCGGCAGCAGGGCCAGCGCGTGCGCCAGCGCCTTCAGCCCGACCCAGCGCCAGTCGACGCCGCCGCGCGCTAGTACCACTGGCGCAGGTCCATGCCCGCATAGAGGCCGGCGACCTGGTCGCCGTAGCCGTTGAAGGGCAGGGTGGGGATGCGCTCGGCGAAGAGCTTGCTGGCGGTGCCGGCGATCCGGCGCTCGCTGCGCTGGCTCCAGCGCGGGTGGTCGACGTCGGGGTTCACGTTGGAATAGAAGCCGTATTCCTCCGGCTGCAGCATGTTCCAGCTGGTCGGCGGCATCGCCTCGGTGAAGTCGATGCGGATGATCGACTTGATGCTCTTGAAGCCGTACTTCCAGGGCACCACCAGGCGCAGCGGCGCGCCGTTCTGGTTCGGCAGCGGCTTGCCGTACATGCCGGTGGCCAGCAGGGTGAGCGGGTGCATGGCCTCGTCCATGCGCAGGCCCTCGCGGTAGGGCCAGTCGATGGACGGATAGCGCAGGCCCGGCATCTGGCGCGGATCGGCCAGGGTGGTGAAGGCGACGTACTTCGCGCGCGAGGTGGGCTTGAAGCGCTTGAGCACCTCGCCCAGCGGCAGGCCCTGCCACGGGATCACCATCGACCAGCCCTCGACGCAGCGCAGGCGGTAGGTGCGGTCCTGCACCGCGGTGATCTTGAGCAGGTCCTCGAGCGGGAAGGTGCCGGTGACCTCGGCCTCGCCGCCGACCACCACCGACCAGGGCGACGGCTCCAGCGTGCCGGCGTAGCGCGCCGGGTCGGCCTTGCCGGTGCCGAACTCGTAGAAGTTGTTGTAGCTGCTCGCGTCCTCGAAGCGCGTGAGCTCCTCGCTGCCGGGCGCCGCGCCGCTGGCCCCGGCGGCGGCCGTCGCGGCCGGCGCAGGAGTGCCGGCATCCTCCGCCCCGGCGCAGCCGGCGAGTGCGAGCAGCGGGCTGGCCAGGCCCAGCTGCATCAGCTGGCGGCGGGCCCGGTACACCGGCTCGGGCGTGATCAGGTGGGCGGGCAGGTCGGGCAGTTTGGTCTTCACGCGCGGGTCTCCAGCGGGGCCCATCCGGGCCGGTTTCGGTGGCTATACTCCTGACCAGAGGGGGCCACCGGGGAAAAGGATGCGCCTGGTCGACGCGTTCGCTTCATCGGAAAGCGTGGTCGCGGTCATGCGGGCCGCGGACGGCGTGTTCCTGGCGGTGAACGATGCCTTCGAGCGTAGCACCGGCTACCGTCGCGACCAGGTGACAGGGCGCCTGCCGGTGGAAGTGGGCCTGTGGCCCGAACCCGATTTCCGCGCCCGCCTCTGGAGCCTGCTGCGCGCCGACCGCCGCATCTCGGCCTTGCCCATGCGCCTGGCCCGCGCCGACGGGCGCATCGTCCCGGGTCATCTTTCGGTCGAGTTCGCCACCGAGGACGGCGAGCCGGTGCTGTTCTGCCTGCTGACCCTGCTGCCCGAGGACACGCCGGTGGAAGGGCCCGGGCCCGACAACGCGCTCTACCGCTCGCTGTACCTGGCCGCGTCCGAGGGCATCTACCGCAGCCTGCCCAACGGCGGCTTCCTCGACGTGAACCCGGCGATGGCGCGCCTGCTGGGCTACGACTCGCCACGCCAGCTGCTCGATGAACTCTCGCGCGACACCGACCACCTCTACGCCGACCCGGGCCAGGCCGAAGCCTTCCGGCAGCAGCTGCTGGCCGGCGGGCGGCTGGAGCGCCAGCGCGCCCGCGTGCACCGGCGCGACGGCCGCATCATCTGGATCAGCGAGAACGCCCGCGCCATCCGCGACGCCGGCGGCGCCGTGCGGTTCTTCGAGGGCTCGCTGGTGGACATCACCTCCCAGGTCGAGGCCGAGCAGGCGCTGCGGCAGTCGCAGGCGCTTTACCAGGTGCTGGTGGAGAACAGCCGCGACGGCGTGTTCCTGATCCAGCGCGGCCGCATCGTGTTCGCGAACGGGGCGATGGAACGGATCCTGGGCTACGGCGCCGGCGAGCTGCAGGGCGGCGAATACATGGCCCTGGTCGATCCGGTCGACCGGGACGCGCAGGCGGGCCGCCGGGCCGAGCGCGAGGCCGGCTCGCGCAGCGCGCAGGTCTACGAGATCCACCTGCGGCGCAAGTCGGGCGAACGCATCCTGTGCGAGGTGCGCGCCGACGCCGTCGAGTACCAGGGCGACATCGCCTCCACCGGCACGCTGCGCGACGTCACCGAGGACCGCCGGCGCCAGCGCGCGATCGCCGAGGCGGAGCGGCGCTACCGCGAGCTGTTCGAAAGCTCGCCGGCCGGCCTGTTCCGCACCAGCCTCGACGGACGGATCATGGAGGTGAACCCGGTGATGGCCGGCATCCTCGGCTACGACAGCCCGGAGCAGCTCAAGGCCCGGGTGCCGGATATGGGCGCTGTCTACGTCGATCCCGGCGAGCGCGAGGGCCTGGTGGCGCGGGCGGTGCGCGACGGCGCCTTCAGCCACCACGAAACCCGGGTGCGCACCCGCGGCGGCGGCGAGAAGTGGGTCAGCGCCAGCGTGCTGCTGATCCGCGACGAGGCCGGCAACCCGGTGCATTTCACCGGCTCGGTGCTCGACATCGACGAGCACCACGCGATGCAGCAGGCCCTGCAGCGCTCCGAAGGCAAGTACCGCACCCTGGTCGAGCACAGCCAGGTCGGCGTGTTCATCATGCGCGACGAGGTCTACACCTACGCCAACCAGGCGCTGTCGGCGATGCTGGGCCTCGAGGACGGGGCGCTGGAGGGGCGCAACTACCGCGAGATCATGGCGCCCGAATCGGTGCCGCAATCGGAACTGCGCGACCGCCAGCGGCGCGAAGGCCAGGCGGTGGCGCCGGACTTCGAGACCTGCCTGCTGCACCGCGATGGCCGGCGCGTGCACGTGCGGGTGAGCATCGGGCCCGTGCTTCTCGATGGCGTCGAGCACCTCACCGGCACCGTGCTCGACATCACCCGGCAGCGCGAGGCCGAGCAGCGCCTGCGCTTCCACGCCACCCACGACCCGCTGACCGGCCTGCCCAACCGCATGCTGTTCAACCAGCGGCTGGCCGAGGCGATGCTGCAGGTCAGCCAGGCCAGCGACCGGCGGCGCCGGCGCTATGCGGTGCTGTTCCTGGACCTGGATGGCTTCAAGTGGGTCAATGACAGCCTCGGCCATGGTGCCGGCGACCGCCTGCTGTGCGAGATCGCGCGCCGGCTCGAGGACGGCCTGCTCGAGGACGTGCTGATCGCCCGCTACGGCGGCGACGAGTTCACCCTGCTGCCGGACGGCGACTGCGACCACGACCGCGCGGTGGAGATCGCCCGCCGCGTGCTGCGGCTGTTCGAGCAGCCCTTCGACATCGGCGGCCAGCAGGTGTTCTCGGCCGCCAGCCTGGGCATCGTGATCGGCCGCCGCGAATACGCCTCGCCCGACCAGGTGCTGCGCGACGCCGACACCGCGATGTACCGGGCCAAGGCCGCCGGCAAGTCCGGCTTCGTGATCTTCGACGAGGGCATGCACCAGGAGGCGCTGGCGCGGCTGCAGCTCGAGACCGACTTCCGGCTGGCCTTCGAGCGCGCCGAGTTCCGGCTGCACTACCAGCCGATCATCGAACTGGCCAGCGGCCGCCTGGTCGGCGCCGAGGCGCTGGTGCGCTGGCGCCACCCGACCCGCGGGCTGCTGCCGCCGGCCGAGTTCCTCGGGATCGCCGAAGAAACCGGGCTGATCGTCGACATGGATGCTTGGGCCCTGCGCGAGGCCTGCCGCCAGCTGGGCGAGTGGCGCCGGCGCTATCCGGAGCTGGGCCAGCTGAGCATGAACGTCAACGTGGACGAGCGGCAGATGGTGTCGCCCGAGATCGTCGAGGAGGTGTTCCGGCTGATCCAGGAGCACCAGCTGCCGCCGGCCTCGCTGCGGCTCGAGGTCACCGAGACCGCCTTCCGCGCCGGCCGCGGCCAGGCCGAGGAACGCCTGCTGTCGCTCAAGGCGCTGGGCGTCGGGCTGGTGGTGGACGACTTCGGCACCGGCTACTCGTCGCTGGAGTCGTTCGCGGCCTCGCCGTTCGATGCGCTGAAGATGGACCAGGTGTTCATCCGCGACATCGAGACCAACCGCCGGCACCGCGCCATCGTCCGCACCATCACCGGTTTCGCCGACGAACTGGGCCTGGCGCTGACGGCCGAAGGCATCGAGACGGAGGGCCAGCGGGCGCTGCTCGAGTCGGTCGGGTGCCAGTTCGGGCAGGGTTACCTGTTCTCGCGCGCGCTGCCGGCGGAGCAGTTCGAGCAAAAGCTCTTGGCGAGTGCGCGCATCGTCGGCTGAGCTGCTTCCGAGGCGCGGTTTCGCCGTGCTAGCCTGCCAACGACTTCCCCCGAGGTGTTCCCGATGTCACGCGCCTTCAATTTCAGCGCCGGCCCCGCCGCGCTGCCCGAGCCCGTCCTGCGCCAGGTCCAGGCCGAATTGATGGAGTGGCAGGGGGAGCGGGCCTCGGTGATGGAGGTCAGCCATCGCGGCGCCGCCTTCGTCGAGTGCGCCGCCGCCGCCGAGCGCGACCTGCGCGAGCTGATGGCGATCCCCGACGACTATCACGTGCTGTTCCTGCAGGGCGGCGCCACCACGCTCTCGGCCCTCTTGGCGCTGAACCTGGCCGGCCCGGACCAGGTCGCCGACTTCGTGCTGACCGGCCACTGGGGCGAAAAGGCGGTCGACAACACCCAGCCCTCGATGAAGGTGAGCATCGCCGCCAGCAGCAAGGCCGGCGGCTATTCCGACATTCCCGCCCGCGATGGCTGGCAGCTGACGCCCGGCGCGGCCTTCGTGCACTACACGCCGAATGAGACCATCCACGGCGTGGAGTTCCACGACATCCCGGACGTCGGCGGCGTGCCGCTGGTGGCCGACGTGTCCTCCAACTTCCTCTCGCGCCCCATCGACGTCAGCCGCTTCGGCGTGCTCTACGGCGGCGCCCAGAAGAACCTGGGGCCCTCGGGCCTGTCGATCGCCATCATCCGCAAGGACCTGCTGGGCAAGCACGGGCGCGCGCTGCCGCCGATCTTCGAGCTGCTCAACCAGGCCAACAACGATTCGATGTTCAACACGCCGCCCACCTTCGCCTGGTACGTGCTGGGCCTGGTGCTGAAGTGGATCCGCGCCGAGGGCGGCGCGGCCGCGATCGGCGAGCGCAACGCCCGAAAGGCGGCGGCGCTGTACGCGGCCATCGACGGCTCGGGCGGCTACTACCGCAACCCGGTGGCGCCGGCCGCGCGCTCGACCATGAAC
The DNA here is from genome assembly GCF_000747155.1 of Arenimonas metalli CF5-1. Classification (GTDB taxonomy): domain Bacteria; phylum Pseudomonadota; class Gammaproteobacteria; order Xanthomonadales; family Xanthomonadaceae; genus Arenimonas; species Arenimonas metalli. Next base: position 230,118 of record NZ_AVCK01000012.1, read on the forward strand.
GTGCCGTTCTTCCTGCCCGATGCCGCGCTGGACAAGCCCTTCCTCAAGGAAGCCGAGGCCGCCGGCCTGCTGGGCCTGAAGGGCCACCGCGCCGTGGGCGGCATGCGCGCCTCGATCTACAACGCCATGCCGGAAGCCGGCGTCGCCGCGCTGGCCGGCTTCATGGCCGACTTCGCGCGCCGGAACGGATGAGCCGTGGCCACCCGCAAGGCTCCCCCGAAAGCCGGCCAGGCCAAGCCCGCGGCTGAGCCGCGGCGCAAGCCGCCGGCCTCCCGCAAACCGGTCACCAAGCCGCGAGCGGGCAGTGCGCCGGCGGCCAGCGAGCCCGCGCCGGTGCTGTCGGAAGTGCGCGAGCGCATCGACGGCATCGACCGCCAGATCCAGGCCCTGATCGCCGAGCGCGCCGGCTGGGCGCGCCAGGTCGGCAAGGCCAAGGGGCCGCTCAAGGCCGCCGTGGATTACTACCGCCCGGAGCGCGAGGCGCAGGTGCTTCGCCAGGTGCTGGACCGCAACGACGGCCCGCTGAGCGACGAAGTCCTGCTGCGGCTGTTCCGCGAAATCATGTCCGCCTGCCTGGCCCAGCAGGAGCCGCTGAAGGTCGGCTACCTCGGTCCCGAGGGCACGTTCTCGCAGCAGGCGCTGCACAAGCACTTCGGCCACTCGGCCAAGGGCTTGCCGCTGGGCAGCATCGAGGAGGTGTTCCAGGAAGTCGAAGCGGGCAACGCCGATTTCGGCGTGGTGCCGGTGGAGAACTCGGGGCAGGGCACCATCCAGTCCACGCTGGACATGTTCCTGACTTCGCCGCTGAAGATCTGCGGCGAGGTCGAGCTGGCCGTGCACCAGTACCTGATGTCGCGCACCGGGCGGCTGGAGGACATCGAGCGGGTTTATTCGCACCCGATGTCGCTCGCGCAGGCCCGCGCCTGGCTGCGCCAGCACCTGCCCAAGGCGGAGAAGATCGCCGCGTCGAGCAACGCCGAGGCCGCGCGCCGCGCGCGCACGGCGGACGACGCCGCCGCCATCGCCGGCGAGAACGCCGGCCACGTGTACGGCCTGAAGGTGGTCGCGGGCCCGATCGAGGACCGTCCGGACAACACCACGCGCTTCCTGGTGCTGGGCCGCGAGCTGTTCTCGGCCTCGGGCCACGACCGCACCTCGCTGCTGGTCTACGTGCGCGACCAGCCGGGTGCGCTCTATGGCGTGCTCAGCCCGTTCGCGCGCCACGGCGTCAGCATGAACCGCATCGAGTCGCGCCCCTCGCACGCGGGGCGCTGGCAGTACGCCTTCTTCATCGACGTCAGCGGCCACGTGCAGGACCCGGGCGTCGCCCGGGCGCTGGCGGAGCTGGGCGAGTACGCGGCCGACGTGAAAGTGCTCGGCTCCTACCCGGTGGCGCTGGGCTGACCATGGCGGCCCTGGACTACGTCGCGCTGGCCCAGCCCGGCATCCGCGCGCTGCGCGCCTACGACCCCGGCCTGGACCTGGTGGCGCTGCGGCGCGGGTTCGCCGAAGGCGCACTGGTCGAGCTCGGTTCCAACGAGAACAGCCACGGGCCGAGCCCGGCGGCACGCGCCGCGATCCTGGATTCCCTGCATTCGCTGCACCGCTACCCGGATCCGCTGGGCGGCGACCTCAGGCGCGCGCTCGCGGCCTGCCACGGCCTCGAGCCGGCACAGGTCATCCTCGGCAACGGGTCGCACGAACTGCTGATGCTGATGGGCCAGGTGTTCGCCGGAACGGGACGGGGCGTGGTGTCGTCCCAGTACGGATTCGCGGTGTACGCCCTGGCCGCGCAGGCGGCGGGGGCGCCCTGGACGCCGGCGCCGGCGCGGCCGGTCGACGACGCCATGCCGCGCGGCCACGACCTCGAGGCGCTGCTGGCCGCGGTCGGCGCGGACACAGCCATCGTCTACCTGGCCAACCCGAACAATCCCACCGGCACCTGGTTCGACACCGCGGCGCTCGCGGATTTCCTGTCCCGCGTGCCGGCGAACGTGCTGGTGGTGGTGGACGAGGCCTACCTCGAGTACGTGACCGACCCCGCGCTCACCTCCGCCGTCCCGCTGCTCGCCCGGTTCCCGAACCTGGCCGTGACCCGCACGTTCTCCAAGGGCTACGGCCTGGCCGGCCTGCGCGTGGGCTGCCTGCTGGCCGATCCCGGCCTGGTGGCCGTGCTCGAGCGCGTGCGGGAGTCCTTCAACGTCAACCTGCCGGGCCTGGCGGCCTGCGAGGCGGCGCTGGCCGACCACGAGCACCTGGCCTGGGTGCGGCGCCAGAACGCGATCGAGCGCGAGGCGCTGGCCGACGCGCTGTCGGCGCGCGGGCTGGCGGTGTCGCCCTCGCAGACGAATTTCCTGCTGGTGGACTTCGGCCGCGACGCCGCCCCGGTCGAGGCCGGGCTGGTGGCGCGCGGCGTGGTGCCCCGGCCCATGGCGGGCTACGGCCTGCCGACCTGCCTGCGCCTGACCGTGGGCGTGCGCGACGAGAACCGCCGGCTGCTGCAGGCGTTGGACGAGGTGTTGGCATGAGCGTGGCAAGGCTGGACTGGATCGCGGGCGCGGGGCGTCCGCTGGCGGGCGAACTGGAGGTGCCCGGCGACAAGTCGGTGTCGCACCGCGCGATCATGCTATCGGCGATCGCCGAGGGCGTGTCCGAGATCCACGGCTTCCTGGAAGGCGAGGACACCCGCGCCACCGCCGCGATCTTCCGCCAGCTCGGCGTGCGCATCGACGCCCCCAGCCCCAGCCGGCGGACCGTGCACGGCGTCGGCCTGTACGGCCTGCTGGCGCCCGAATCGGACCTGGACTGCGGCAATGCCGGCACCGGCATGCGCCTGCTGGCAGGCCTGCTGGCGGGGCAGGACTTCGCCAGCACCCTGGTCGGCGACGCCTCGCTGTCGCGCCGGCCGATGGCGCGCGTGATCGAGCCGCTGCGGCGCATGGGCGCCAGCATCGAGTCGGCGCCGGGCGGGCTGCCGCCACTTAGAATTTACTTCAGTAATGAACTGCAAGGTATTGATTTTGAATTGCCCGTTGCCAGCGCGCAGGTGAAATCCGCGGTGCTGCTGGCGGGGCTTTACGCCCGCGGCGAGACCCGCGTCCGCGAGCCGCATCCGACCCGCGATTACACCGAGCGGATGCTCGCGGCCTTCGGCTGGCCGATCCGGTTCTCGCCGGGGGAAGCGGTGCTGTCCGGCGGCCATCGCCTGCGCGCCACCGAGGTGCACGTACCGGCCGATTTCTCCTCGGCGGCGTTCTTCCTGGTCGCCGCCAGCCTGGTGCCGGGCTCGGACCTGCTGCTGCGGCGGGTCGGCATGAACCCGCGCCGCACCGGCCTGCTGGCCGCGCTGCGGCTGATGGGCGCCGACATCACCGAACTCAATCCGGGCGAGCAGGGCGGGGAACCCGTGGCCGACCTGCAGGTGCGCCACGCCCGCCTGCGCGGCATCGAGGTGCCGGAGGCCCTGGTGCCGGACATGATCGACGAATTCCCGGCCCTGTTCGTGGCCGCCGCCCTGGCCGAGGGCCGCACCGTCGTCCGCGGCGCCGCCGAGCTGCGGGTGAAGGAGTCCGACCGCATCGCCGTGACCTCGGCCGGCCTGCGCGCACTCGGTGCCGACATCGTCGAAGCCCCGGACGGGGCCGTCATCACCGGCGGCCGCCTGCACGGCGGCGAGGCCGACAGCCACGGCGACCACCGCGTGGCGATGAGCCTGGCCATCGCCGGCCAGCTCGCGGCGGGCGAGGTGCGCATCCTGGACTGCGCGAATGTCGCCACCTCGTTCCCGGGTTTCGACGCGCTGGCGCGCTCGGCCGGGTTCGGGTTGCGCGACGCCTAGCCCGGTCCCCGGGGCAATCCACTAGAATCCCCGTCCATGCCCCGAATCCCCGTACTCACCATCGATGGCCCCTCCGGCTCCGGAAAGGGCACCATCAGCCGCGCCGTGGCCGAGCGCCTGGGCTGGCACTACCTCGACTCCGGCGCCCTGTACCGGGCCGTCGGCCTGGCCGCGGCCTGGGAGGTGGTGGACCTGAGCGACCCGGAGGCGGTGGCCCAGTGCGCCCGCCGCACCGAGATCCGGTTCGAGACCCAGGGCTCGGGCGAGCCCCACGTGATCGTGAACGGCAAGGACGCCACCCGCCAGTTGCGCACCGAAACCGCCGGCGCGGCCGCCTCGGCCATCGCCGCCCACCCGCCGGTCCGGGCCGCCCTGGTGGACCTGCAGAAGGGCTTCCGCAAGGCCCCGGGCCTGGTCGCGGACGGCCGGGACATGGGGACCGTGATCTTCCCGGACGCCCCCTACAAGGTCTTCCTGACCGCCAGCGCCGAGGAAAGGGCGCAAAGGCGCTATAAGCAGTTGAAGGAAAAAGGGGTTTCGGTTAATCTTGCCGGCCTGCTGCACGAAATCGCCGCTCGCGACGAGCGCGATGCCGGGCGTGCCGTGGCGCCCCTGAAACCCGCCGAAGACGCGGTGATCGTGGACTCCACCGGGACGCCCATCACCGAGGTGATCGAGCGCGTGCTGTCGGTGTTGCCGGAAAAACTCCGCGCGCCCCGCCAGCCGTAACCGCCACCCCGGCGCATCCCGCCCCGCCACGGGCGCGGTTTCCGAACGCAGGACCACCCCGCGCCATGAGGTGCGGTCTTCCTATCCACGCGCGCAAGCGCCAACAGGTGGGACGCGGCGGAGATGCCGTGGCCCGTATGTCTAACCGAGTATCCAACAATGACTGAATCTTTCGCTGAACTGTTCGAGCAGAGCCAGGGCGCCCTGAGCAAGCTCAAGCCCGGTGCCATCGTCTCCGGCATGGTGGTCGAGGTGCGTTCCGACGTCGTCGTGATCAACGCCGGCCTCAAGTCGGAAGGCATCATCCCGATCGAGCAGTTCCGTAACGAAGCCGGCGAGCTCGAAGTCGCCGTGGGCGACACCGTCAAGGTGGCGCTGGAGTACCTCGAGAACGGCTTCGGCGAGACCGTGCTGTCGCGCGAGAAGGCCAAGCGCGCCATGGTGTGGGACGAACTCGAAGCTTCCATGGAAGCCGGCGAGATCGTCACCGGCCGCATCAGCGGCAAGGTCAAGGGCGGCTTCACCGTCGACATCCGCGACGTCCGCGCGTTCCTGCCGGGTTCGCTGGTCGACGTGCGTCCGGTCCGTGACCCGGGCTACCTCGAGGGCAAGGAACTCGAGTTCAAGATCATCAAGCTCGACCGCAAGCGCAACAACGTCGTGGTCTCCCGCCGTGCGGTGGTCGAGTCCGAGTCGAGCGTCGAGCGCGAGCAGCTGATGGAGCGCCTGCAGGAAGGTGCCGTGATCAAGGGTGTCGTCAAGAACCTCACCGACTACGGCGCGTTCGTGGACCTGGGCGGCATCGACGGCCTGCTGCACATCACCGACATGGCCTGGAAGCGCGTGCGCCACCCGTCCGAAGTCGTGAACGTGGGCGAAGAGCTCGACGTGCGCGTGCTGAAGTTCGACCGCGAGCGCAACCGCGTCTCGCTGGGCCTGAAGCAGCTGGGCGACGATCCGTGGGACAACATCGCCCGCCGTTACCCGACCTCCTCGCGCCTGTTCGGCAAGGTCTCCAACGTCACCGATTACGGCGCGTTCGTCGAGATCGAGCCGGGCGTCGAAGGCCTGGTGCACGTGTCCGAGATGGACTGGACCAACAAGAACGTCAACCCGTCGAAGGTCGTCCAGCTGGGCGACGAGCTCGAGGTGATGGTGCTGGACGTGGACGGCGAGCGTCGCCGCATCTCGCTGGGCATCAAGCAGTGCACCCCGAACCCGTGGGAAGCCTTCTCGGCCCTGTTCAAGAAGGGCGACAAGGTCTCCGGCCAGATCAAGTCCATCACCGACTTCGGCATCTTCATCGGCCTGGACGGCGGCATCGACGGCCTGGTGCACCTGTCCGACATCTCGTGGAACACCACGGGTGAAGACGTGGTCCGCAACTTCAAGAAGGGTGACACCCTGGAAGCGGTCGTTCTGGCCGTGGATCCGGAGCGCGAGCGCATCTCGCTCGGCGTGAAGCAGCTCGAGCAGGATCCGGTCGGCCAGTACATGGCCACCACCCAGAAGGGCAGCATCGTCACCGGCGTGGTCAAGGAAGTCGACGCCAAGGGCGCCACCATCGAGCTCGACGGCGGCATCGAGGGCTACGTGCGCGCCAACGACATCGCCAAGGAGCGTGTCGACGACGCCACCGAGTACCTGAAGGTCGGCGACGCGGTGGAAGCCAAGTTCATCGGCATGGACCGCAAGGGCCGCGTCATGCAGCTCTCGATCCGCGCCAAGGACGAGGCCGAGCTGCAGGAAACGATGGCGGAGGTCAACAAGTCCTTCGACGCCGCGTCCGGCACCACCAAGCTCGGTGCCCTGCTGCGCGAGCAGCTGAACAAGGGCGAGTAATCCGCGACACCGGTCCGCGGCCCGGGGTTTCCCGGGCCGCGGCACCTTCCGGCCACTGTTTCGAGGTTCCGCCCAGGCATGACCAAGTCTGAATTGATCGAGGTGCTGTCGCGTCGCCAGGCCCACCTGAAGGCCGACGACGTCGATCTTGCCGTCAAGACCCTGCTCGAGATGATGAGCGGCGCCTTGACCCAGGGCGAGCGCATCGAGATCCGCGGCTTCGGCAGCTTCTCCCTGCATTTCCGTCCGCCGCGCCTGGGCCGCAACCCCAAGACCGGCGACTCCGTGGCCCTGCCCGGAAAGTACGTCCCGCATTTCAAGCCCGGCAAGGAGTTGCGCGACCGCGTCAACGCCGGCCCGGCTGCCTCCGAAGGCTGAGTTTCCGGCCCGCCTTGGGCTAAGCTTGCGGCATCCCGCCCACGGACCCGCCGCGGATGCGACTGATCAAAGCCCTGTTTGCCCTCCTGTTCATCGCCTTCGGCGTGCTCTTCGGCGCGCTGAACCGCCAGGCCGTGCGCATCGAGCTGGGCTTCACGGGCGTCGACGGCACCGTCGGCACCGCGCTGCTGCTGGCCGTGCTGGCCGGCGCCGTGCTGGCCGGCATCGTGCTCACCGCCGGCGTGATCTGGCCGCTGCGCCTGCAGCTCAAGCGCAGCGCGCCGGTGCCCGAGGCGCCGGCGCCGGAACGCCATGACTGAGTTCGCCTGGCTGTTGCTCCTGCTGCTGCCGGTCGCGGCCGGCAGCGGCTGGCTGGCGGGCCGGCGCGGCGGCGAGCGCCGCGGCGGCGCGCGCGTGTCGCGGCTGTCGAACACCTATTTCCGCGGCCTCAACTACCTGCTCAACGAGCAGCAGGACAAGGCCATCGAGGTCTTCCTGCAGATCGCCGCGGTGGACAAGGACACGGTGGAGACGCAGTTCGCGCTCGGCCACCTGTTCCGGCGCCGCGGCGAGGTCGATCGCGCCATCCGCCTGCACCAGAGCCTGGTCGCGCGCGAGGGCCTGAACGACGAACAGAAGACCCGCGCCGTGCTGGCGCTGGGCGAGGACTACATGCGCGCCGGCCTGCTGGATCGCGCCGAGACGCTGTTCACCGACCTCGTGCGGATGGGCGTGCTGGCGCCGCAGGCGTTGCGGCACCTGATCTCGATCTATCAGGCCGAGCGCGACTGGGGCAAGGCGATCGAGCACGCGCGCCAGTTCGAGGCGGCCAGCGGCGAGCCGATGGGCAAGCTGGTGGCGCAGTTCCACTGCGAGCTGGCCGAGAAGGCGCGGCTCGCCGGCGACCTCGACGAGGCCCGCCGCCACCTCGCCCGGGCCTACGAGGCCGACAGCCACTCCGTGCGCGCCGGCCTGGCCGAAGGCCAGCTCGAGCTCGCCGCGGGCAACGACGCCGCCGCCATCCGCGCCTTCGAGCGCGTGGCCCGGCACGACATCGAGTTCCTGCCCGATCTGCTCGAGCCGCTGCTGCGCTGCTACGAGCGCCGCGGCGACAGCGCCCGTGCGCGCGGCTTCCTGATGGAAATGATCGAGCACTACCCGGGCGTGTCGCCGGTACTGGCGCTGACGCGCCTACTCGAGCGCGACGAAGGGCAGGGCGCGGCGCTCGAGTTCCTGTCGCGGCAGCTGCGGCTGCGCCCGTCGGTGCGCGGCGAGGCGGAATACATCGACCTGAGCCTGCGCGATGGCGAGGCCGACCCGGCCGATACGCTGCGCACGCTAAAGCAAATCACCGACCAGCTGGTGGTGCGTACGCCCGGCTACCGCTGCCAGCGCTGCGGCTTCAGCGCGCGCGCGCATCATTGGCAATGCCCGGGCTGCAAGTCCTGGGGCAGCATCAAGCCGGTCCACGGCGCGGTGAGCGAGTGACGGCAGTCCCGGCGCTGCCCGCCTGGCTCCTGGTGCTGCTGGCGACGGTCCTCTCGACCGCCGTCGCAGGCGCCTGGTGGCGCCATGCGCGCGAGCGCGTGCTTGACCTCCCCGACGACCGCCGCCTGCACCAGGTGCCGACCGCGCGCGGTGGCGGACTCGGCATCGCGGCGGTGCTGCTCGCCGCGGCGCCGTGGCTGGGGTCGGGCGGCGTGGCGTTTGCGCTCGGCCTCGCGGTGACGGCCGGCGCCGGCTTCTACGATGACCTGCGTCCGCTGCCGCCGCTGGCCAAGCTGTTGCTGCAGGCGCTGGGCGCGGTGCCGGTTGCGCTGGCCTGGCCGCTGCTGCCGGGCCTGCTCGGGCCGGTGCTTGGCGTCGCCGCGGCCTGGCTGCTGGTGATCGCGCTGGTGAACATCTGGAACTTCATGGACGGCAGCAATGGCCTGGCCGCGACCCAGGCGCTGCTGTTCGGCGCGGCGATGGCGCTGTTCGCGGGCGCCGGCACGCCGGCCGCGTGGCTGGGGCTGGCGTTGGCGGCGGGCGCGCTTGGCTTCCTGCCCTGGAACCTGCCGCGGGCACGCCTGTTCCTGGGCGACGTTGGCAGCCACGCGCTCGGCTTTACCGTGGCAGCGCTGGCGCTGCGGGCGATGCAAGGCGAGGGCGCGATCGCGCCCTGGCTGCCGCTGCTGCTGGCCTCGGCCTTCCTGCTCGATGCCAGCCTCACCCTGCTGTCCCGGCTGGCGCGCCGCGAGAGGGTCTGGCAGGCCCATCGCGAACACCTCTACCAGCGCGCGATCCTGCACGGCGCGAGCCACGGCCGCGTCTGCCTGGCCTACGCCGCCTGGACCCTGGCCGCGGCCAGCCTGGCCGCTTGGCTGCTGGCGGCGCCGTCCGCCGTTGCTTGGGGAGTCACCCTCGCGTGGCTCTTCTCTGGAATCATGTGCCACGCCCTGGGCGGCCGACGCTGGCCACGCCCGGGCACCGACCCGCGAAAGGATGCCTAGGGAATGAAGGAAAACGCTGGCGCTTCGGTGCTGTTGCCGCGCCTGCTGATCGTGGTGCACGACCTGGCCATGGTGGCGTTCGTCTGGCTGGGATTGCGCTGGCTGGCCGGCCTGGCCGGCGCGCCGCCGGCGACCGCGCTGCAGCTCGAGCTCCTGATCGCGGTGCTGACGCAGGCGGTCGTGCTGCGCGCCGTCGGCCTGTACCAGGGCCTGTGGCGCTTCGCCAGCCTGCCGGACCTGGCCAACCTCGCGCGCGCGGCGCTGATCGGCGTGCTGCTGATCGTGGCCCTGCTGTTCGTGGCCGGGCTGCTGCCGGACGTGCCGCGGCGCGTTCTGTTCCCGTACCCGGTCGCCCTGGTGGTGATGCTCGGCATGCCGCGCGTGCTGTACCGCCTGTGGAAGGATTTCCGCCAGTCGGGCAACAACGCCGACGCGCAACGCGTGCTGGTGCTGGGCGCCGGCCGCACGGCCGAGACCCTGCTGCGTGACCTGCGCACCGACGGCCGCTACCAGCCGGTCGGCCTGCTCGACGACCAGCGCGCCCTCAAGGGCGCCAAGATCCAGGGCGTGCCGGTGCTGGGCAGCATCGATGAATTGCCCTACATCGCGCAGGAAACCGCGCCCAAGCTGATCGTGATCGCCATGCCCTCGGCCAGCGCCGCCGAGATGCAGCGCGTCGTCACCCTCTGCGACGAGACCGGGCTGCCGTTCCGCACCGTGCCGCGGCTGTCGGACATGCTCTCGGGCAAGAGCGGCTCGCGCCTCGAGCTGAGCGAGGTGCGGATCGAGGACCTGCTGGGCCGCAAGCCGGTGGAGTTCGGCGCCCGTTACGAAGCCCTGGTCGGCAAGCGCGTGCTGGTGACCGGCGCCGGCGGCTCGATCGGCTCCGAGCTGGCGCGCCAGTGCGTGGCCGCGGGCGCGGCCCGGGTGGTGCTGTTCGAGCGCGCCGAGCTGCCGCTGGTGGAGATCACCGACGAGCTGCGCCGCGACTATCCCGAGGCCGACGTCGAGCCGATGCTGGCCGACTGCGGCGACCCCACCGCCTGCAGCATCGCGCTGGCGCAGGGCATGGACTACGTCTTCCACGCCGCCGCCTGCAAGCAGGTGCCGATGCTGGAAGGCCAGCTGCGCGAGGCGCTGCGCAACAACGTCACCGCCACCGCCACCCTGGCGCGGATGTGCCGCGAGCGCGGCGTCGGCAATTTCGTGCTGATCTCGACCGACAAGGCGATCGCGCCGATCAACGTTCTGGGCGCCAGCAAGCGCTTCGCCGAGCTGGCCTGCCAGTCCGAGCTCGACGGCAGCACGGTGCGGCTGTCGATCGTGCGCTTCGGCAACGTGCTCGATTCGGCCGGCAGCGTGGTGCCGCTGTTCCGCAAGCAGATCGCCGCGGGCGGGCCGGTCACGGTCACGCACCCGGAGGTGACGCGCTATTTCATGACCATCCCCGAGGCCTGCGCGCTGATCCTGCATTCGGTCGACCTGTTCGCCGAGCCCTGCGCGGTGTTCGCGCTGGACATGGGCCGGCCGGTGGCCATCCGCGAGCTGGCCGAGCAGATGATCCGCCTGAGTGGCAAGCGGCCGGGCATCGACATCGCGGTCAGCTACACCGGCCTGCGCCCGGGCGAGAAGCTGCACGAGATCCTGTTCCACCCCGACGAGCGCTACCAGCGCACGCGCCACCCCCGCATCCTGCAGGCCAAGCCGCGCGACGTGGATGCGGCGGCGCTGCAGGACATTCTGGCGCGCGTGGACCAGCTGCTGCGGCGCGCCGATGGCGCCGAGGCGCTTGCCACGGTGCTGCGCGAAGCCGTGCCCGAGTACAATCCCCACCCCGACGCCGACGAGGCTTCCGACGCCGCGGGCCAGGCACGAGAAGAAGGATCCCAAGCATGACGTTTCGAGTCAGGAAAGCGGTATTCCCGGTCGCGGGCCTGGGCACGCGCTTCCTGCCGGCCACCAAGACGGTGCCGAAGGAAATGCTGCCGGTGGTGGACAAGCCGCTCATCCAGTACGCCGTGGACGAGGCGATCGAGGCCGGCTGCGACACCCTGGTGTTCGTCACCAACCGCTACAAGCACTCGGTGGCCGACTACTTCGACAAGGCCTACGAGCTCGAGCAGAAGCTGGAGAAGTCCGGCAAGTCCGAGCTGCTGTCGCTGATCCGCGACGTGCTGCCGCGCCACGTGCGCGCGGTCTTCGTCACCCAGGCCGAGGCGCTGGGCCTGGGCCACGCCGTGCTTTGCGCGCGCCCCGTGGTCGGCGACGAGCCGTTCGCGGTGCTGCTGCCCGATGACCTGATCTGGAACACCGGCCACGGCGCGCTGCGCCAGATGACCGAACTGGCCGAACGCGAGTCCGCCAGCGTGATCGCCGTGCAGGACGTACCGCGCGAGCAGACCCGCAGCTACGGCATCGTCGCCACCCGCGACTTCTCCGGGCGACACGGCGAGATCAGTGCCATCGTCGAGAAGCCGAAGCCCGAGGTGGCGCCCTCCAACCTCGCGGTGGTGGGCCGCTACGTGCTCAGCGGGGGCATCTTCGAGCTGCTGGCGAAGACGCGCCCCGGTGCTGGCGGCGAGATCCAGCTCACCGACGGCATCGCCGCGCTGATGGAGAAGGAGCGCGTGCTGGCCTATCGCTTCGAAGGGCGCCGCTTCGACTGCGGCAGCCGCATCGGCCTGGTGGAGGCGACCATGCAGTTCGCGCTCGACCACGAGGACCTGGCCGAACCGACCCGCGAGTTCATGCGGGCGGCGCTGGCGCGCTGAGGCGCCTTCCGGCGATGGGCGTCGCCAGCTATTACCGCGCCACCGCGTCCGCCGCCCCGTCGTTCCCGCCGCTGTCGGGCGTCCGCGAGGCCGACCTCTGCATCGTCGGCGGCGGCTTCGCCGGGCTGAACACCGCGCTGGGCCTGGCCGAGCGCGGACGACGCGACGTGGTGCTGATCGAGGCCGACACCATCGGCCACGGCGCCTCCGGGCGCAACGGCGGCTTCGTGTTCGGCGGCTTCTCGCGCGGCGAGGACGCGCTGCTCGCGGAGCTCGGTCCGGTCGCGGCGCGCAAGCTTTACCAGGGCACGCAGGACGCGGTCGAGCTGATCCGCCGCCGCATCGCCCGCCACGCTATCGCCTGCCAGGCCACCGATGCCGGCGTGCTGTGGGCGAACTGGTTCCGGGACCCGGCACCGCTGCGTGCGCGCCAGAAGCTGCTGGCCGAGCATTTCGACACGCAGTGGGACTGGGTGTCGCGCGAGCAGCTGGCCCAGCAGGTCACCACGCGGCGCTACAGCGAGGCGCTGTTCGAGCGCAATGCGCTGCACTTCCATCCGCTCGACTATGCCCACGGCCTGGCGCGCGTCGCCGCCGGCCTCGGCGTGGCCGTGCACGAAGGCACGCCGGCGATCGCGCTGGAGCGGGCGGGGCAGGGCTGGCGCGTGCGCACGCCGCAAGGCGAAGTCCTGGCGCGGCAGGTGGTGCTCTCCTGCGGCGGCTACCTGGCCGGCCTGCGCCGGGAGGTGGACGCCGGCGTGCTGCCGATCGCCACCTACGTGATGGTGACCGAGCCTCTGGGCGCCCGCCTGGACGAGGTCATCCGCACCCGCGCCGCCATCTACGACACCCGCTTCGCCTTCGACTACTACCGGCCGCTGCCCGATACGCGGATCCTCTGGGGCGGCCGCATTTCGGTGCGCGACCGGTCGCCGGACCAGGTGAAGCGGCTGCTGCGGCGCGACCTGCTCAAGGTGTACCCGCAGCTCGAAGACGTCCGCATCGACTACGCCTGGTCGGGCCTGATGAGCTACGCCCGCCACCAGATGCCGCAGATCGGCCAGGTGGACGACGGGCTCTGGCTGGCCCAGGCCTTCGGCGGCCACGGCGTGGCGCCGACCACCTTGGCCGGCGAGGTGCTGGCGTCGGCGATTGCCGAAGGCGACCCGCGCTGGCGTGAATTCAGCCACTACGGCCTGGTATCGGCCATGAAGCCGGCCGGCTTCCTCGGCGCCCAGCTCAGCTACTGGTGGTACCAGGCCCGCGACGCCTGGAAGGACCGGATGGAGGGACGCCCCCGATGAATACCGAAATCCCGCCGCCGATCAGCTGGTCCGATTTCGAGAAGGTGCAGCTCTGCGCCGGCACCGTGCTGCGGGTGGAGGACTTCCCGGAGGCGCGCAAACCGGCGTGGAAACTCTGGGTCGACTTCGGCCCACACGGCGTCCGCAAGACCAGCGCCCAGGTCAGGGCGCTCTACGCCGCCGACGACCTCGTCGGCCGCCAGATCGTCGGCGTCCTCAACTTCCCGCCCAAGCAGGTCGGCCCCTTCCTCTCCGAATTCCTCCTCACCGGCTTCCCGACCGACGCGGGCGTCGTCATCACCACCCTCGAACGCCCCGTCCCGAACGGCACCCGGCTGGCGTAAGGGCGTTTTTTGCCGCGGATGAACACAGATGGGCACGGATCGAGAAAGAGCGATCCAGACGCGGATTGACGCGGATGAACGCGGATAGACAAGACGCAAGTTTCGCTCTATCCGCGTTCATCCGCGTCTAAATTCCAACCGCTCCATCCGTGTTCATCCGTGGCCAAAAAAACGGGCCCCGAAGGGCCCGTCCAGTCACGAGTTCCGACGCGAAGTCAGAGCGACTCGAAGATGCCAGCGGCGCCCATGCCGGTGCCGATGCACATCGTGACCATGCCGTACTTGGCCTTGCGGCGCTGCATGCCGTGCACGATCGTCGCCGTGCGGATGGCACCGGTGGCGCCCAGCGGGTGGCCCAGGGCGATCGCGCCGCCCAGCGGGTTCACCTTGTCCGGGTCCAGGCCGCAGGTGCGGATCACGGCCAGCGCCTGCGCGGCGAAGGCCTCGTTGAGCTCGATCCAGTCGAGCTGGTCCTGGTTCAGGCCGGCCTGCTGCAGCGCCTTCGGGATCGCCGCGATCGGGCCGATGCCCATCACTTCCGGACGCACGCCCGCCACCGAGAAGCTGACGAAGCGCGCCAGCGGGGTGAGGCCGTACTCCTTGATCGCCTTCTCGGACGCCAGCAGCACCGCGCCGGCGCCGTCGGACATCTGCGACGAGGTGCCGGCCGTGACGCTGCCGCCGTTGCGGAAGACCGGGCGCAGCTTGGCCAGGCCCTCGAGGCTGGTGTCGGCGCGCGGGCCCTCGTCGTGCTCGACCAGCAGCTCGCGCAGCTTCACCGTGTTCGAGCCGACCACCGGCTGGCGCGAGATCACCTGGTAGGGCGAGATCTCGGCCTTGAATTCACCGGCCGCCTGCGCCGCCAGCGCCTTGCGGTGCGAGGCGACGGCGAAGGCGTCCTGGTCCTCGCGCGAGACCTTCCATTCCTCGGCGACCTTCTCGGCGGTGATGCCCATGCCGTAGGCAATCGCCACGTTCTCGTCCTTGGCGAACACCTGCGGGCTCATCGCCACCTTGTTCCCCATCATCGGCACCATCGACATCGACTCGGTGCCGCCGGCCAGCATGAGGTCGGCGTGGCCCAGGCGGATCTGGTCGGCCGCCATCGCCACGGCCTGCAGGCCGGACGAGCAGAAGCGGTTGATGGTCTGCGCGGCGATCACGTTCGGCAGGCCGGCCAGCAGCAGGCCGATGCGCGCCACGTTCATGCCTTGCTCGCCCTCGGGCATGGCGCAGCCGATGATGGCGTCGTCGATGCGGGTCGGGTCGATTCCCGGCGCCTGCGCGACCACGGCACGCAGCACGTGGGCGAGCATTTCATCGGGGCGGGTGTTGCGGAAGACGCCGCGCGGGGCCTTGCCGACCGGGGTGCGGGTGGCGGCGACGATGTAGGCGTCCTGGATTTGCTTGGTCATGGGGTCAGTTCCTCAGCGGCTTGCCGGTCTTGAGCGTGTGCAGGATGCGTTCCTGCGTCTTGGGCATCTGGGCCAGCGCGACGAAATGCTCGCGCTCGAGCTTCAGCAGCCACTCCTCGTCCACCACGGCGCCGCGGTCGACTTCGCCGCCGCACAGCACGGTGGCGATGCGCGAGGACACCTCGTAGTCATGCGGGGAGATGAACCGCCCCTCGAGCATGTTCACCAGCATCATCTTGAAGGTGGCGATGCCGACGTCGCCGGCCACCTGCACCTGGCGGGCGGGCAGGGGCGGGCGGTAGCCCGACTCGGCCAGCGCCAGGGCCTGGGCCTTGGCCACGTGCAGCAGCTCGTACTGGTTGAACACCACGACGTCGTTGTCGCGGGCCAGCTTCAGCTCCTTGGCCTCGAGCGCCGAGGCGGACACCTTGCCCATCGCCACGGTCTCGAAGTAGGGCTTGAGCGCCGCGAACACGTCGCCGCCCGGACCCGCGGCCGCCGAAGCGCGCACCGCGATCTCCTTCAGGCCGCCGCCGGCCGGCAGCAGGCCCACGCCCGCCTCGACCAGGCCGACGTAGCTCTCGAGCGAGAACACGCTGCGGGCCGAATGCATCTGGAACTCGCAGCCGCCACCGAGGGCCAGGCCGCGCACCGCGGCGATCACCGGCACCAGCGAATACTTGATGCGCTGGCTGGTGGCCTGGAAGGTCTTTACCATCGCCTCGAACTCATCCACGCGCCCGGCCTGCAGCGAGGCCATGGCCCCGGACAGGTCGGCGCCAGCCGAGAACGGCTCCTTGGTCTGCCACAGCACCAGGCCGCGGAAGTCCTTCTCGGCGCGGTCGATGGCCTCGCCGATGCCGGCCAGCACGCCGTCGCCGACGGTGTTCATCTTGGTCTTGAAGCTCAGCACCGCGATGCCGTCGCCGTCGTGCCACATCCGCACGCTGTCGGTCTCGAACACCGTGGTGCCCGGGTCCGCGCGCTCGCCCAGCACCGGGTCCGGGAAGCGCTGGCGGTGGTAGACCGACAGGTTGGAGCGCGGCAGCACTTCGCCGCGGACCGGGCTGAAGCTGCCCTCGGCCGCGTGCACGCCCTCGCGGCCATCGAACACCCAGTTCGGCAGCGGCGCGTTGGACATGGACTTGCCGGCGACGATGTCCTCGGCGATCCACTCGGCCACCTGCTTCCAGCCGGCCGCCTGCCAGGACTCGAACGGGCCCAGGCTCCAGCCGTAGCCCCAGCGGATGGCCAGGTCGACGTCGCGGGCGGTCTCGGCGATCGAGGCCAGGTGGTAGGCGCTGTAGTGGAACAGGTCGCGGAACACCGACCACAGGAACTGCGCCTGCGGGTGCGGGCTGGCGCGCAGCTGGGCGAACTTCTCGGCCGGGTTCTTGTTCTTGAGGATGGCGACGACCTCGGGGGCCGCCTCGCCGGTGGCCGGGCGGTAGTCCTGGGCCTTGAGGTCCAGCACCACGATGTCCTTGCCCTTCTTCATGAAGATGCCGGCGCCGGTCTTTTGGCCCAGCGCGCCCTTGTCGATCAGCGCCTTGAGCCAGTCCGGGGCCTTGAAGTACTTGTGCCACGGGTCGTCGGGCAGGGTATCGGCCATGGTCTTGATGACGTGGGCCATGGTGTCGAGGCCGACCACGTCCGAGGTGCGGTAGGTCGCCGACTTCGGGCGGCCCAGCAGCGGGCCGGTCAGGGCGTCCACCTCGTCGAAGCCGAGGCCGAACTGGGCCGTGTGGTGCAGGGTGGAGAGGATCGAGAACACGCCGATGCGGTTGCCGATGAAGTTCGGGGTGTCCTTGGCGTAGACCACGCCCTTGCCTAGGGTCGTGACCAGGAAAGTCTCAAGCCCTTCAAGCACTTGCTTGTCGGTCTTCGCGCAAGGGATCAACTCGGCCAGGTGCATGTAGCGCGGCGGGTTGAAGAAGTGCACGCCGCAGAACCGGGAGTGAAGTGATTCCGGAAGAACTTCGGCCAAGTCATTGATGGACAAGCCGGAAGTATTGGAGGCCAGGATCGCGTTCGGGGCCACGTAGGCCTCGATCCGGTCGTACAGCGCCTTCTTCCAGTCCATGCGCTCGGCGATGGCCTCGATGATCAGGTCGCAGTCCTTGAGCAGGTCCAGGTGCTGGTCGTAGTTGGCCGGGGTGATGGCCGCGGCCTTGGCCTTGCTGGCGAAGGGCGCCGGCGAGAGCTTGCCGAGGTTGGCGATGGCCTTGTCGACGATGCCGTTGGGCGGGCCTTCCTTGGCGGGAAGGTCGAACAGGATCGTGTCGACGTCGGCGTTGACGAGGTGGGCGGCGATCTGCGCGCCCATCACGCCGGCGCCGAGGACGGCCACCTTGCGGATGCGGAGTTGGGGCATGGGAAAAGCTCCGTGGGAGGAGGGATCGTGGAAAGGTCAGCCGGCGGCGCGCAGGCCGGCGGCGGCGAAGCGGATCAGGGCCTGGGCGGCCTTCTCGCAGTGGGCCTTCTCGGACACGCCGGTCGGCCGCTTGATCAGGCCGAAATCGGCCATGGCGTAGGTGAGCGCGCCGGCGGTGAAGTCCAGGCGCCAGTACAGGTCCTCCTTGGCCAGGGCCGGCACGGCCTGGCCGATGGCCTTTGCGAACTCGCGCAGCACGTGGCCGTAGTTGTCGGAGAGGAACTTGCGCAGGCGGTCGTTCTTCTCCGCGAAGGCCCGGGCCAGCACGCGCACGAAGGCCGAGCCGCCGTGGCGGTCGATGGTCAGGGCCAGCGGCGGCTCGATGAAGGCGGCCAGGATGGCCTCGAGGTCGCCGGGCTTTTCCTCCTGGGCCCGGCGCAGCTGGGCCAGGCGGCGCTCGCTCATTTCGTCCATGCGGCGGCGGAAGACCTCGTTGACCAGGTTTTCCTTGCTGCCGAAGTGGTAGTTGACCGCGGCGATGTTGACGTCGGCCCGGCTGGTCACCTGGCGCAGCGAGGTGCCGGCGAAGCCGTGCTGGGCGAAGAGCTCCTCGGCCGCGCCGAGGATGCGTTCCTTGGTGTTGAAGTGGGTCGTGGTCATGGCCTGCCAGCGCTCGATTCAAACGGTTGTTGGCGAGTGTACGCCGGTCCGGGCCGCCGTCAAATGCCTGATTGAATCAAGCGGCTGGCCGAACCTTGGCCCCGGGGCAGGGCAAGGCCGGGTGACCGAGCCTCGGGAAGTTTGCAAGGATTGCCGCTAAACCCTCGCCGGGACGGGGAATTGTGTTAAATTTGCGGGCCCCACAACCCCTAAGAACCCACGGAGTTTCACCATGGCGCTGGAGCGCACCATTTCCATCATCAAGCCCGACGCGGTCGCCAAGAACGTGATCGGCGAGATCTACTCCCGCTTCGAGAAGGCCGGCCTGAAGGTCGTCGCCGCCAAGATGAAGCACCTCTCCCGCAAGGAAGCCGAAGGTTTCTACGCCGTGCACCGCGAGCGCCCGTTCTTCAACGCGCTGGTCGAGTTCATGATCTCCGGCCCGGTGATGATCCAGGTGCTGGAAGGCGAGAACGCCGTGCAGAAGAACCGCGACCTGATGGGCGCCACCAACCCGAAGGAAGCCGCGGCCGGCACCATCCGCGCCGATTTCGCGCAGTCGATCGACGCCAACGCCGTGCACGGTTCGGACAGCCTGGAGAACGCCGCGATCGAAACCGCGTACTTCTTCGCCGCCACCGAGCTCTGCCCGCGCTGAGCGATGCCCACGTGACCGAGGCCATGGACAAGCTGATCCCCTCGCTGACCAACCCGGAAGGGCAGGCCGGCGCGCGGGTGAACCTGTTCGACCTCGATCGCGAGGGCCTGGAGCGCTTCTTCGCCGAGACCCTCGGCGAGAAGCGCTTCCGCGCCCACCAGATCATGAAGTGGATGTACCACCAGCACGTCACCGACTTCGGCCAGATGACCGACGTCGGCAAGGCGCTGCGGTCCCGGCTCGAGCAGCACTGCGAGATCCGCCCGCCCAACGTGGTGCTCGACCAGGGCTCCAGCGACGGCACCCACAAGTGGCTGCTGGGCATGGACACCTCGAACTCGATCGAGACCGTGTTCATCCCCGACAAGGGCCGCGGCACGCTGTGCGTGTCCAGCCAGGTCGGCTGCGG
This sequence comes from Arenimonas metalli CF5-1, assembly GCF_000747155.1. Classification (GTDB taxonomy): domain Bacteria; phylum Pseudomonadota; class Gammaproteobacteria; order Xanthomonadales; family Xanthomonadaceae; genus Arenimonas; species Arenimonas metalli. Next base: position 249,332 of record NZ_AVCK01000012.1, read on the forward strand.
CCTGAACTGCCAGTTCTGCTCCACCGCCACCCAGGGCTTCAACCGCAACCTGTCCACCGCCGAGATCATAGGCCAGGTGTGGACGGCCTCGAAGCACCTCGGCAACAAGACCCACCACCAGCGCAAGCTCACCAACGTCGTCATGATGGGCATGGGCGAGCCGCTGCTGAACTTCGACAACGTCGTGCGCGCCATGAGCCTGATGCGCGACGACTACGGCTTCGGCCTGGCCAACAAGCGCGTCACCCTGTCCACCGCCGGCCTGGTGCCGATGATCGACAAGCTCTCCGAGGTCAGCGACGTGTCGCTGGCGGTGTCGCTGCACGCGCCGGACGACGACCTGCGCACCCAGCTGGTGCCGCTGAACAAGAAGTACCCGATCGCCGAGCTGCTCGACGCCTGCGTGCGCTACGCGCTGCGCAAGCCGCGCACCTCGATCACCTTCGAATACACGATGATGAAGGGCGTCAACGACCAGCCCGCGCACGCCCGCGCGCTCGCCCAGCTGATGCGCAAGTTCGACGCGCGCGTGCAGCGCGAGGACGCCGCCAAGGTCAACCTGATCCCGTTCAACCCCTTCACCGGCACCCGCTTCGAGCGCTCCGAGGAGGCCGACATCCGCGCCTTCCAGAAGATCCTGCTCGACCAGAAGGTGCTGACCATGGTCCGGCGCACCCGCGGCGACGACATCGATGCCGCCTGCGGCCAGCTCAAGGGCCAGGTGATGGACAAGACCCGCCGCCAGTCCGAATTCAAGCGCAAGCTCGAACAACAGGGAGTGTCCGATGCCGCGTGACGCCGTTCGCAACAGCCTGCTCGCCTTCGCCCTCGCGCTCGCCGCCGGCTGCGCCGCCACCGGCGGCCCCAGCGCCGCCACCAGCGGCGGCAGCTCGCCGGGCTCGCAGGCGGCGATGAGCAACAAGGGCATCGCCAACCTCAACCTGGCCCAGAACTACCTCGCCGCCGGCAAGCTCGAATACGCGCTCGACCGCGCCAACCGCGCCCTGCGCAGCGATCCCAATTCCGCCGACGTGCAGGTCGTGCTCGGCCTGATCCGCGAGCGCCTCGGCGACAGCGCCCGCGCCGGCGAGCACTTCGAGCGCGCCGGAAAGCTCGATCCCGAGTCCGGCCACGTGCTCAACGTCTACGGCGCCTGGCTGTGCGAGAAGGGCCGCGCCGCCGAGGCCGAAGCGGTGTTCACGCGCGCGGTCAAGGATCCGTTCTACAAGGCGCGCGACCAGGCCTATTTCAACGCCGGCAAGTGCGCCATGGGCGCCGGCCAGCTCGAGGCGGCCGAGAAGCACCTGCGCCAGGGCATCGAGGTCGCGCCCGAGAGCCCCGCGCTGCTGGGCCAGATGGCCGAGCTGCAGTTCCGCCGCGGCAATTTCATGTCCGCGCGCGCCTTCTACCAGCGGCGCGAGTCGCTGGGCGCGGTGACGCCCGAGCTGCTCGACCTGGCCGTGCGGATCGAGCAGGGCGCCGGCGACGCCGCCGCGGCCGGCCGCTACCGCCTGCGCCTGCAGCAGCAATTCCCCGACTTCACGCCGTCCGACAACCAAGGTTCGCTCCAGCCATGACCCAAGACGTCACGCAGGAAGCCCTGTTCCAGGATCCGATCGGCCTTCGCCTGAGGCAGGCGCGGGTGTCGCAGTCACTCTCGATCGCCGAGGTGGGCCAGCAGCTCAAGCTGCCGGTGGCCATCGTCGAGGCGATGGAGCGCGACGACTGGGCCCGGCTGGGCGCTCCGGTTTACGTCCGCAGCTACCTTGGCAGCTACCTGCGCCTGGTCGGACTGCCGGAGTCGCTGGCGGAGCAGGCCGCGCAGTCCAAGCCGACGCCGCAGCTGGTGCCGATGGGATCGCGCTCGCGCATGCGCCGCGTGCTCGACCAGTCGCTGCGCAACGCCGTCTACCTGCTCATGACCGCCGTGCTGGTGGTCCCGGTGGTGCTGGTGGCCCGCCACTACCAGAACACCCCGGCTCCGGAGCAGCTCACGCTCGACTCGGCCCCGGCCCCGCTGCCCGAGACGCCGGTCGCCGCGCCGGCGATGCCGGAGGCCGCCGCGCCCGGCGCTGAAATTGCCGATGCGGCTCCCGCGGATGCGGGCCTTGCCGAGGCAACGCTGGCGGCCCAGGGCCCAGCCGATGCCGGCACGACCCCCGGCGGCGAACCTGCGTCGACGCCGGCCCCGGCGATGACGCAGGCAACGCCCGCCAACGGCCCCGACCCGGTGATGGCCTCCATGGCCCCGGCCTTCAAGCGCGAGGAGCAGGCCGGCCTGCAGCTGGCGTTCCGTGAAGAGAGCTGGGTCGAAGTGCTTGATGCCCAGGGTCGCCGCGTCGAGCGCGGCCTGGTCGCGGGCGGCGACGTGCGCCGTTACGCCGCCGGACAGGTGGCGCGCATTACGCTCGGCAACGCCGATGCGGTCGAGGTCAGTTTCGCCGGCAAGCCGGTGGACATGACGCCTTATCGCGCGGCGGACGTCGCCCGCTTTACGGTATCCTCTACCGGCCAACCCGCTCCCCCGGGCAACTGACCGCGGCCCCGCCGCCGGTTTCCCGATCACCCCCGCCGGCGCCGCTGCGCCGGCCAGAAGAAGCCTTCCATGGACCAGATCGACGAATACGAACAGGGCGAACGCGTTCGCGCCTGGCTGCGAAACAACGGCTCCTCCCTGATCGGCGGCGTGGCCCTGGGCCTGGCCTGCCTCGGCGGCTGGCAGTGGTGGCAGGGCCAGCAGGCCAACGAGAAAGTGCAGGCCGCGGTCGAATTCCGCGCCTTCAACCAGGCCCTCGAGGCCGACGAAGCGGCCAAGGCCGAGGCGCACGCCACGGTGCTGGCGCAGGAACACCCCGAATCCATTTACCCGGCCCTGGTCGCATTGAAGCAGGCCGAGCGCCTGCACGGCGAAGGCAAGGACGCCGAGGCGATCGCCGCCCTCGACGCGCTCGACACCGCCAAGCTCGACCCGATGCTGGCCGAGCTGGCGCAGCTGCGCGCCGCGCGCCTGCTGCTGGCCAGCGGCAAGCCCGAGGAAGCGCTCAAGCGCCTGTCCGCGGAATCCGCCTTCCCCTCGGTTGCCGCCGAGATCCGCGGCGACGCCGAGATGGCCCTCGGCCGTCGCGATGCCGCCCGTTCCGCCTACGAGCAGGCCCTGGCCACCCTCGACCTCGCCGCCCCGACGCGTTCAGTCGTCGAGATGAAACTCACCGATGCCGGCGGTTCGCCGGCGGCCCAGCCGGAGTCCTGACCGCATGCTGCTTCGCACCCTGCTCATCGCCCTGATCCTGACGCTGTCCACCGGCTGCGCGACGGTCAAGAACTGGTTCGGCTCCAGCAAGAACAAGGCCATCGAGCCGGCCGAACTGGTCGAGATCGCCAACCCGATCGACGTCGACGCGGCGTGGTCGCGCAACCTCGGCGACGGCCAGGAAAAGCTCGGCCTGCGCCAGCGCCCCGCGATCGAAGGCGAGCGCATCTTCGTCGCCAACGACGAAGGCCGCGTGCTGGCGCTGGACGTCAACAGCGGCGACACGATCTGGGATTCCGAGGCGGTCAAGACCGGCAAGGAAGGCAGCCGCGTGTTCTTCTGGCGCCGTGAAAAGATCGATGCCGGCCTGTCCGGCAGCCCGGGCGTCGGCAACGGCATGGTCGTGATCGGCGGCCGCAACGGCGAAGTGATCGCCTTCGACGCCGACGGCGGCGCCGAGCGCTGGCGCACGAAGGTCACCTCCGAGGTCACCGCGACGCCGCTGGTCACCGACGGCCTGGTCATCGTGCGCAGCGGCGACGGCCGCACCTTCGGCCTCGATGCCGGCGACGGCAGCCGCAAGTGGGTGTTCGACCGTGGCCTGCCGGGCCTGGGCATCCGCGGCAACGGCTCGCCCGTGGCCGGCGACGGCCTGGTCTACCTCGGCTACGACGACGGCAGCGTCATCGCCCTGCGCCTCGCCGACGGCCAGCGCGCCTGGGAGCAGCTGGTCGCCGAGCCCGAGGGCCGCAACGACCTCGAGCGCATGTCCGACGTGGACGGCGAAATCCAGCTCGGCCTCGGCACCCTGTACGCCTCGAGCTACAAGGGCCAGACCATGGCCATCGACACCAACAGCGGCCGTCCGCTCTGGAACCGCGACGCCGGTGGCTACGGCGGCATCGCGCTGCTCGCCGACCGCCTGCTGCTGGCCGATGGCGCCGGCACCGTCTGGGCGCTCGACCGCAACAGCGGCACGGCGATCTGGAAGCAGGACGTCCTCGCGCGCCGCCAGCTGACCACGCCCGCCATCCACGGCGAGTACGCCGTGTTCGGCGATGTCGAGGGCTACGTGCACTGGATCCGGACCGCCGACGGTACCGTCGCCGGCCGCAGCCGCATCGAGCGCGCGCCGATCCTCGGCACCCCGCAGGTCGCCGCCAACGGCATGCTGGTCGTGCTGACCAACGAAGGCAAGCTGTCCGCCTTCCCGCAACCGAACTGATCGGCCGCGCCCACCGGGAGAGATCCATCGTGTTGCCATTGGTCGCTCTCGTCGGCCGGCCGAACGTCGGCAAGTCCACCATCTTCAATGCGCTCACGCGCAGCCGCGACGCGCTCGTCCATGACGAGCCCGGCGTCACGCGTGACCGCAACTACGGCATCTGCCGCCTAGACGAGGACCATCCGTTCGCGCTTTGCGACACAGGCGGCATGTCGGGCGACGAAGAGGGCCTGGCTGGCGCCACCGCGCGCCAGGCCCGGTCGGCCGTAGGCGAGGCCGACCTCGTGCTGTTCGTCGTCGATGGCCGCGAAGGCCCGTCGGCGCTGGACGAGAACATCCTGCACTGGCTGCGCAAGAGCGGCCGGCGCTTCTTCCTGGTCGTCAACAAGACCGATGGGCTGGAAGAACAGGCGGTGCTGGGCGAGTTCGCACGCTTCGGCGTCGACCGCGTCATCCCGGTCTCGGCCGCGCACCAGCGCGGCATCGACGACCTGCTCGAGCAGGTGATCCCCGAACTGCCGGCCGAGCGTGACGTCGAGATCGTCCCCGACGAGCCCGGCCGCATCCGCATCGCCTTCCTCGGCCGCCCGAACGTCGGCAAGTCCACCCTGGTGAACCGCCTGCTGGGCGAGGAGCGCATGATCGCCTCCGACGTGCCCGGCACCACCCGCGACTCGATCGCGGTGGACATGGAGCGCGACGGCCGGCCCTACAAGCTGATCGACACCGCCGGCCTGCGCCGCCGCGCCAAGGTCGAGGAGGCCGTCGAGAAGTTCAGCGTCTTCAAGACCCTGCAGGCGATCGAGAACTGCCAGGTGGCCGTGGTGATGCTCGACGCCGGCGAAGGCGTGACCGAACAGGACGCCACCGTGCTGGGCCACGTGCTCAACTCCGGGCGCGCCCTGGTCATCGCCGTCAACAAGTGGGACGGCCAGGACAAGTACACCCGCGAGCAGGCCGTCTCGATGCTCGAGCGCAAGCTCTCGTTCTGCGAGTGGGCCGAGCGCGTGACCATCTCGGCCAAGCATGGCACCGGCCTGAAGGAACTCTTCAAGGCCATCCACCGGGCCCACGCCTCGGCGACGCACGAATTCAGCACCGCCGAGACGACCAAGGCCCTGCAGGTGGCGGTGGAAAGCTTCCCGCCGCCGGTGGTGCGCGGGCACGTGGCCAAGATGAAGTTCGCCCATCCCGGCGGCGCCAACCCGCCCACCTTCATCGTCCACGGCAACCGCCTGACGTCGCTGACCGAAAGCTACCGGCGCTACCTCGAGAACTTCTTCCGCAAGCGCTTCAAGCTGGTCGGCACGCCGATCAAGTTCGTCTTCAAGGAAGGCGACAACCCCTACGAGGGCAAGAAGAACGTCCTCACCGATCGCCAGGTCAAGGCCAAGCGCCGCCTGATGAAGCACGTCAAGGGCCGGTGATCGACCGCGACGCGATCACGCTCGGCATCCTGGCCGGGGGACGCGGGCAGCGGTTGGGCGGGCGCGACAAGGCCTGGGTGCGGCACCGCGGCGCGCCCCTGGTCGAGAACATCCTGATGGCGTTTCCCGGGGCGTTCGCCGAGCGCCTCGTCAGTGTGCGCGCCGACGATCCGCGCTTCGCCGCGCGGGGACTGCGCGCGGTGCTGGACCGGCGCGAGGATTTCGCCGGTCCGCTGGCCGGCATCGAGGCCCTGGCCGCCGCCTGCGGCACGCCCTGGCTGATGACCGTGCCGGTGGACCTGGACCGGCTGCCGGATGGCCTTGCCGACGACCTGGCCTCCTCGGCCGACGGCGACGGCGTGGTGGTCACGGATGCGGACGGCCTGCAGCCGCTGCTCGGCTTGTGGCGCACGGACGCGCTGCGCGAACACGCCGGCGCGATGCTCGACGCGGGAGAATCCGCCGCACGCCGGCTCGTGGCGCGCCTGCGCGTGTCGCGCCTCGACCTCGCGCCGCACCGGCTCCAGAACCTCAACACCCCGCACGATTTCCCCGAAGGCTACGACCCGTGACCGATCCGTTCCCGACCCGCATCGCCTTCGACGACGCCCTGGCCATCCTCGCCCGGGTCGCCGCCGATCGCCGCCTCGAGAGCGTGCGCCAGCCGCTGTCGCGCGCCCACGGCGCCGTGCTCGCCGCCGACCTCGTCGCCGGCCTGCCGCTCCCCGGCTTCGACAATTCCGCGATGGACGGCTACGCGCTGCGCGCCGCCGAGATCAACGCCGCCGGTGCGGCGGGCCTGCGCCTGGCCGGCGAGCAGTTCGCGGGCCCCAGCCACGGCCTGGTGCTCGGGGCCGGGGAGTGCACGCGCATCACCACGGGGGCGCCGATGCCCGCGGGTGCCGACGCGGTGCTGATCAAGGAGGATGCACGCGAAGCCGACGGCCGCGTGGTCGCCACGACGACGGTCGCGCCCGGCGCGCACGTGCGCCGCGCGGGCGAGGATGTCGCGGTCGGCGACCGCGTGCTGCAGGCGGGCGACGTGCTCACGCCCGCCCGGCTGAGCCTGGCCGCCGCGCTCGGCCACGACGGCCTCGAGGTGCATCGCCGGCCCACCGTCGCCGTGTTCACCACCGGCGACGAACTGCGCCCGCCCGGCCAGCCGCTGGCGCCGGGCGAGATCCACGACAGCAACCGCGTGCTGCTGCAAACCCTGCTGATGGCCGAAGGCCTGGAGCCGGTGGCGTGGCCGGTGCTGCCCGATGATCCGGAGCGCATGCGCACCGCGCTGCGCGACGCGGCATTCTCGTTCGACCTGGTGATCACCTGCGGCGGCGTCTCGGCCGGCGAGAAGGACCACCTGCCGGCGCTGCTGCGCGAGCAGGGCGAGGTGTACTTCTGGAAAGTGCGGATGAAGCCCGGCATGCCGGTGCTGTTCGGCCGGCTGGGCGAGGCGCTGGTGCTTGGGCTGCCGGGCAACCCGGTGTCGGTGCTCGCCACCTTCCTCACGCTGGGGCGCGGCCTGCTCGATGCGCTGCAGGGACGCACCGCGCCGCGCCCGCCGCTGCGCGCGGAGCTGCTGACGCCGATCGCCAAGCCGCATGCGCGCCTCGAGTTCATGCGCGGCAACCTGTCGTGCAGCGACGCCGGCCAGCTGCAGGTGCGGCCGAATCCCGCCGTGGCTTCGCACCGCCTGCGCGGCGCCGCCGACGCCAATGCGCTGATCCGCCTGCCCGAGGGCGCGGCCGACTATGCCGCGGGTGACCGCGTCGAGGTGCTGGCCTTCGGCGGGCTCGGCGGCCTCTAGCCCGCGCGCGCCGCGGGTGCGTGGCCGATCGCGGCGCGTACCCACGGGAACGCTTTCCCGACCTCCAGCAGCGCGCCGCCGAGCGCACCGGCGGCGATCGCCAGCATCGCTTCCCCGGCGTGCGGCAGCCCGAATCCGAACAGCGCGCGCAGCGCCGGCACCGCCAGGCAAACCAGCACCACGCCCGACGCCACGCCGGTGATCGCCCAGAACGCCGTGCGCCGGTGCGCCGCCGGCAGGAAGGCGCTGCGCCGGCTGGCGTTGCTGCGCACCAGCATCAGGTTGCCGGCGGTCAGCGCCAGGAAGGCCAGCGTCCGCGCGGTCTCTGCCCCATCGCCGCCACTAAGCGCGAACAGGTAAACGCCCAGGCACGCCGCCAGCAGCGCCAGCCCCTGCGCCAGCCCGACCCACAGCTGGCGCGCGCCGACCAGCGGCTCCGACAGCGGCCGCGGCGCCTGCCGCATCGCGTCCGCTTCCGCCGGCTCGTTCTCGAAAGCCACCGAGCACATCGGGTCGATGATCATCTCCACCAGCACCACGTGCGGCGGCAGCAGCAACGGCGGCAGGCCGAGCAGCAGCGGCAGCATCGCCAGGCCCGCGATCGGGATGTGGATGGCGACGATGTAGAGCATCACCTTGCGCAGGTTGTCGAAGATGCGCCGGCCCACGGCCACCGCCGCGACGATGCCGCCGAAGTCCTCGTCCAGCAGCACCATCGCCGCCGCCTCGCGGGCGACGTCGCTGCCGCGCTGGCCCATGGCGATGCCGATGTGCGCGGCTTTGAGCGCGGGCGCGTCGTTGACGCCGTCGCCGGTCATCGCCACCACGTCGCCGCGGGCCTTGAAGGCCTCGACCAGGCGCAGCTTCTGCTCCGGCCGGATGCGCGCGAACACGTGCGTGCGCCCGAGCGCGGCGCGCAGGGCCGCGTCGTCGAGCGCGTCGAGCTCGGTGCCGGTGAGGGCGCCGGCGCCGGTGTCGATGCCGGCCTGGTGCGCGATCGCGCAGGCGGTAGCCGGGAAATCGCCGGTGATCATGTTCACCGCCATGCCGGCGCGCCGCGCCTCGGCGATCGCGGCGGGCACCGAGGGCCGCAGCGGATCCTCGAACGCGACCAGCCCCAGCCAGCGGAAGTCGACGTCGTGCGGGTCGTCCGGCAGCGCCTCGCCGCGGTGGTCACCCGCCGCCACGGCCAGCACGCGCAAACCGTCGGCGGCCAGTGCCGCCACGCGCGCCATCCAGCGGGCCTTGTCGTTTTCCGGCAGGTGGCACAGGTCGGCGACGGCTTCCGGCGCGCCCTTGCTGGCGAAGGCGTGGTGGCCGGCCGGCGTGCGCCACGCCTGCGACATCGCCAGCAGGTAGGGCGTGAGGCCGTAGTGGCGTCCCAGCGACCAGTCGGCATGCCGGGGGTCGCGCCCCTCGAGCGAGGCCAGCGCCAGTTCGCCGACCGCACGGTCCATCGGGTCGAAGCTCTGCGGCCGAGTGGCCAGGAAGGCATGCTCCAGCAATTCGCGCTGCGCCGCGTCCATCGCGCCCGGCGAGTCGTCCGCGGTGAACACCTCGCCGCCGGCGTCCAGGCAGCGGATGCGCATCCGGTTCTCGGTGAGCGTGCCGGTCTTGTCCACGCACAGCACCGTGGCTGCGCCCAGCGTCTCGATCACCGCCGAACGTCGCGCCAGTACGTTCACCTTCGCCAGCCTCCACGCACCGATGGCGAAGAACACCGTCAGCACCAGCGGGAATTCCTCCGGCAGCAGGCCCATCGCCAGCGCGATCGAGCCGAGCAGACCCTCCACCCATTCGCCGCGCACCAGCCCGTGGAAGAGCAGCATCGCCAGGCTCACGACCGCGGCGAACAGGCCGAACAGCCGCACCAGCCGGCGCGTGTTCAGCTGCAGCCGCGTCGCCTCGGTCTCGATCACCGCCAGCGAGCGGCCAATGCGGCCCGCCCGCGTGGCGAGCCCGGTCGCGGATACGAGCACGCGGCCGTCGCCCGCCGTGGCCAGCGTGCCGGAATACGCGAAGGGCAGGTCGTCGCCGCCCGGGTCGGCGGCGTCGGGATCCCCGGCACGCGCGGCGCGCTTGCCGACCGGCACGCTCTCTCCGGTGAGCAGCGACTCGTCCACCGTCAGCCCGCGGCAGGCCTGCAGCACGCCATCGGCGGCGATGCGCTCGCCTTCCTCCACCAGCAGCAGGTCGCCCGGCACCACCTCGGGCCCGGGGATGCACCGCGCCTCGCCGCCGCGCAGCACGGTGGCCACCGGCGTGCCCAGGGCCTGCAGGGCCTGCAGCGCGCGCTCGCCGCGGCGTTCCTGCATCACCACCAGGCCGATGGTGAGCACGGCGAACGCACCCAGCAGCAAGCCTTCGCCCAGGTCGCCCAGCAGCACGTAGCTGGCGGCGGCCAGCACCAGCAGCAGGAACATCGGCTCGGTCAGCACTTCGCGGACGATGCGCGCCAAGCTGCGCGGCTTCGGCGCGGGCAGCGCGTTCGGGCCGAACGCCGCGAGGCGGCGCACCGCCTCGGCGGGGTCGAGGCCGCCGGCAGGCGTGGGGGACAGCGGGTCGGTCATCGAAACGCGCTCCGTCCGCAGCGACATCCGCAGCATGCCTGATTGCACCATGCCCGCCGGCCGCCGCCGTTGACCGCGGTCAAGCGCCTGCCGGCCGGCGGGGCAGGGCGCTAGACTGGCGGCATGGACGAGATCGAGGAAATCGGGCCCGCCGAGGCCCTGCGCCGGCAGCAGGCCGGCGCCCGCCTGGTGGACGTGCGCGAGCCCGGCGAGCACGCCCTGGGCCTGCCGCGCGATGCGCTGGCGGTGCCGCGCGCCGCGCTCGAGGCCGCGCCGGCGCAGTGGTTGCCCGAGCCCGCTGCCGAAGTGCTGCTGATCTGCGCCGGCGGCGTGCGCTCGCTGGCGGCGGCCCGGGCGCTGCGCGCGCGCGGCTACACGCGGCTGGCCTCCGTGGCCGGCGGCTTCGAGCAGTGGCGGCGCGACGGCTTGCCGGAGATGTCCGGTGCCGACGAGGACGCGGATTTCCTGGAGCGCTACTCGCGCCACCTGCGACTGCCGCAGGTGGGGCTCGAAGGCCAGCGCAAACTGGCGGCGTCGCGCATACTGCTGGTGGGCGCAGGCGGCCTCGGCTCGCCGGCCGCGTTCTATCTCGCCGCGGCGGGCGTGGGCCGGCTGGTGCTGGCCGACGACGACGTGGTGGACCGCAGCAACCTGCAGCGGCAGATCCTGCACACCGAGGCGCGCATCGGCGTGCCAAAGGTGGATTCGGCGCGCGAGGCGCTGCGCGCGCTGAATCCGCGCGTCGGCATCGAGACGCACCGCGTGCGCGTCACCGCCGACAACGTCGAGTCGCTGGTGCGCGACGTCGACGTGGTGGTGGACGGCGCCGACAACTTCGCCGCGCGCTACCTGCTGTCCGACGCCTGCGTGCAGTTGGGCAAGCCGTTGGTCTACGGCGCCGTGCACCGCTTCGAAGGGCAGGTCAGCGTGTTCGACGCCGGCCGCCAGCGGGGCAGGGCGCCCTGCTATCGCTGCCTGTTCCCCGAACCGCCGGCGGCCGAGGATGCGCCGAACTGCGCCGAGGCCGGCGTGCTGGGCGTGCTGCCCGGCATCATCGGCCTGCTGCAGGCCACCGAGGCGATCAAGCTGCTGTCGGGCTTGGGCGAGCCGCTCACCGGGCGGCTGCTGCACTTCGACGCCCTGCGCATGCGCTTCCGCGAGACCCGGCTGCCGGCCGATCCGGCCTGCCCGGTGTGTGCACCGGGCCGCGCCTTCCCCGGGTATTGGGAAACGCTGGCTGCCTGCGGCGCCGGCTGATCACCACACCAGGTCGTCGGGCACCTTGAACTGCGCGTAGTAGGCGTCGTCCTCGTCGCTGGCAGCGGGCGCGTCGCTGGGCTGGCCGTGGTCGAGCACGATGAGGTCGGGCGCGCGCTCGCGCACCTGGTCGCCGGCGCGGCGGGGCAGCAGCTCGTAGCGCTCGCCCAGGCGCGCGACCACGATCGCGCCGGAGGCCAGCTGCTTGCGCTGCTCGGCGTCGATCAGCAGGGTGCGGATGGCGCCGTCGGCGGTGAAGCGATACTCACTGTCGCCGGCGCGCGGCAGCTTCTTGTCCTGGATGATCTGGCGGGCCTGCGCCAGCAGCTCGCTGGCGCGGGCCCTGGCCTTTTGTTCCGCCGCCAAAGCGCGGTCGCGCTCGACTTTCTCGAGTCGGGCGCGTTCGGCCTCGCGCTGGATTTCCGCCGATTCCGCCGGGCCCTTGCCGTGCCGGGCCTTTTCCTGGGCGCGGGCGGCTTCGGCGACCTTGGACTTCTTGGCCAGGCCGGCCTTGAGCAGTTGTTCCTGGAGCGGGTTGGGCTTGGCCATGGGGCAGGGCTTTGAAGGACGAGGGGCCATGATACCGTCAGCGCCATCGTGCCGCGGTCGCGGCATCCCGCGAAACGCCGCCCCACGCGGCAGGCACGGAGGATCCAAGCGTTGATCGGTTTTTCCTGGCTGGGCCTCCTGCTGGCGACGAACGTCGCCGCGTCCGACATCGCGCCGGCGGCGCGCCCCGCGGCACCGCATCCGGACTGCATGGACGCCCGCGCCGTCACCGAGGCCCGGCATCTCGACGAACGCGTCGTCCTGCTGCGCACCCCCACCGGCGCCCATCGCATCACGTTGGCGGAGGCCTGCCCGCGTGCGGATGGCGCAGCGCTGGTGGCCATCGCCCCGCACGGCTGGGTCTGCGGCACCGGCCGCGAGTGGCTGCGTGTCGGCGACAGGGACTGCGCGATCGGCGGCGTGCAGCCGCTCGACGCGCGCGGCTGGGCGCTGGCCCTGCGCGAGGACGCCCACAAGAACCCGACGCCGACCCTGGCCACCGTGGTGGTGGACGGCAAGTCCCAGCCCAAGCGCCGCTTCGCGCCCTCGCCGGAGTACTGCGTGGATCCGCGCCGCGTCCGCGGGTGGCACACCCTCGACGGCGACATCGTGGTCACCACCCAGCCGCGGCGCGGTTCGCGCGAGCGGGCCAGCTATCGCCTCGAACTTACCGGCGCGTGCCCGGAAGCCGAGTACTCGACCCAACTGAGCTTCGTCTCCGGCGTCGGCATCGGCTGGATTTGCGGCAATCCGGGCGACCGGGTCATCCTCTCCGAGTCCCTCGGCGGCATGGCCGGCAGCGATATCAGCGCCGTGCTGTCCAGGCGCGGCTGCGAGATCGTGGCGGTGTATCCGGATTAAGGATTCTTCCGCGGCATGAGCCGGGCTGCGGGCTTGGCCCGTTGACGGACGGCGCCGGGCCGCATCCCGGGTCCGGGATCCAGTGGCCAAAAAAAGAAGCGCGGCCTGGGCCGCGCTTCCGGGGTTTGCGATGGCGCCAAGGGTCAGCCGCGGCCGGACTGGCCCGGGATCGCGGCCGGCGCGCCCTCGACCTGCAGCGTGCGGGTGGCGCTGTTGTTCACCGGCAACGGGTCTCTGGGTGTGGTGGAGCCCACCGTGGCGCGGTAGGTCAGCGTGGGCTGGCCCTGCACGTTCGGCGCCGTGACGTTGAGGGTGAAGTTGACGCGGGCGCCGCTGGCGAGGCTGCCGGTGGCGGTGCAGACGGTGTTGAAGTTGCCGTTGCCCAGCGAGCCGGCCACGCAGCTCCAGCCGACCGGCTCGCTGGCCGTCATCGACACCAGCGCGTCGAACACCAGTCCGACGCTGGGCGCGATGGCTTCGTTCGGTCCGTCGTTGTCGACGGTGGCAGTGAACGTGGCGATGCCGCCGCCCGCGACGGAGGCCGGCGTGGCGCCGGCGGTGATGGACAGGTCGGCCGTGCGGAAGTCCGGACACCGATGGCCAGCCGCACCGGATCATGGTCGAGCTTGTAGGCGGTATACGGGACGCGGGCGCGGCCCGATTCCCAGTTCTGTAACGTCCGCTCGGTGACACGAAGAAGTTTCGCAGCGGCCGGGACGGTCAGGCTGCAAGTCTGGCGGGCCTCACGGAACCGAGAGGCCGTCACAGCAACGTTCCGGGGCTGTTTGGAGGCACGGCCATGCCTCGGAATCCTACCCGAATTAGTTCGCATAATGTATATTATGTCAATTACGAAATAAGCCCGTCGTGGCGGGCGCTTGTCCCCGTGTCCCCGACCGTCTTACCCTGACGGCGGCCCGCTTACCTTGTCACGTTCTGTAAGTCTGACGCGGAAATCTCGCACTTTGCACTTACTTCAAGGACTTGCGGCTTCTGTTCGTGAGTTGGGCCCCAGGGCGAGCGGCTTTGAAAGCTTGGTAATCGTGACGCGTCCCGTAACTGCATCGCAGACTAACGCAGCGGCCGGCGCTCCGGGGTAAGAAAACGCCCTGTCGAATGCCGCATGCCGTCCGGCGGTGCTGGGAGCTAGGTGTTCGCCAGCGTCAGCACAGGCGCGAAGCCACCGCCCGCCGTGCGGAAATTGGTGGTTTGCCCCTGATAGAGCCGCGCCGCGAAGAACAGCGCTTGCCCCTGATAGGCATAGCAACGAAGGTCGACCTTCAAAGGAGGCGAATCGGGCCCCGTGTGTCGCTCGCTGGGCGGGACCAGGGCCTGGGCGACGTACGGCTGTTCGGCCAGCTGGGCCCAGGTCTTGTGGGTCAGCTTGTCGCCCCGGTAGCTCGCACGGCTGCCAAAGCCCCCGGCCGGCTTGAAGAACCATTCTCGTCGCGTGGCCCACAAGTGCTCGCGATTGTCCGCGCTCACCAGTACCGTCCGCGGGACCATCTCGGCGATCAGCGCCTGCCGATCCGGCGGCAGGCCGGCGCGGGCCAAGAACGTGCGGTCCCCCAATAAGGTCAAGTTGCGCTTGTCGGCCCACAGCGCGTGGGCACGCGGATGGGGGCTCAGTGCTACAGCGCCCGCCAAATAAGCCAGGCGCAGGGCCTGGGACGCGGGATCCGTCAACGCGAAATCGGTTAGGCGGTTGTAAACCCACCCGATGGGCTCTTCGCCCAGCCTCAGTGCCCCGCCGACAAATCGCAGGTCGCCGGGGTCGCAGATCGCCGTCCGATGGCCCCGCGCTTCCAGCGCTCGTTTGAACAGCATGAACTCGGCATACAGGTACTGCTGCTCTGGCGCGTGATCCACGATGGCCACCAGCGCGTTGGGGGCCGCCCCTCCGCCCTGCGCCTGCCACTCTTCGAGCAAGACGTCGATGGCGATCTGTTCGGCCACCGCGGAGGCGGCCGGCGCGCTCAGCGACGGCAGGCACAGACGCTGTGCCTTGGCCAAGAGGGCGTTGAGCAGCAGGCCACCGGGATTGGTGTTGATCTCGATGAGCCGGGGCCCTTCGGACCCCAAATGAAAGTCAAAGCCCAGCAGTCCGCCGGGCGAGCCCGGATCGTGCTGGGCGATAGGGGGCGCCCAGGCCAGCGTGGCGTCAACGAAGGCAGGGGTCGCGACGGCCGCGCTCAAGGCCTGCACGGCGGCTTCCATATGTCGAACGGTGTGCTCGGGCACGAAGATCGGCAGAGCGGCGAACAGGTGCGCGTGGGCGTCCGTTAAGCGCATGGGTGCGCCCTCCGAAGCCAACAGGCCGTTGACCTGGTCGCGAACGGCATCAGGATCCACCGCAACGCAGAAACAGTCACGGTGCAGGGCTTCGGCGGTCACGATTTCCACGCATGGCGCGCCGCAACCCTCCAGGACGCGGCGAATGACGGGCTGGGTCACTACGGTCACGGTGCGTGGATCCTCTAAGCGGGGAGTGCGTGCCGGCCGGCGGGCGGGCGGCCGGGTCCGATACTACGCTTCCCACGGGGAGCGGACGAAGGAACTTTGCGGTCCGCAGCCTGTCCCATGCCCGGAGGCGGTGAGTTGACGCAGGTCAAGCCGCCAGGACGCCAGAACAGGTACCGTGCCGCCTAGGATGAAGAAATTCCGCCGCCACCGCTTGCGTACCCGCCTCACGCTTCTGGCGATGGTGGCGCTGCTGTGGTCGCAATTGGTCCTGGCCGCCCACCCGGCCTGTACCTTGGCCAGTATGGCGATGGACAGCGCCCACGTTGTGTCGACCGCGCACGTCGATTCCGAGCCGGCCCCCTGCCATCCATCGCCGTCCCCAGAGACGTCTCCCGTTTGCGATACCCACTGCAGCCGAAGCGACCTGAGCCCGGACGTGGCTCGCGTGCTGGCCGTTCCTGCCTTGGGCGCCTGGTCTGTCGTTCCGGTCGTGAGCGTGCAACGACTGCCTCATGAGCCCGATGCCGCCCAGGCTCCGGGGCCGTTGCGCTCCTGGCATCGACCGACCGCCCACCCCGCCAGTCTCTTGTTGATTTGATCCCGCACCGATGACTGGCCGGCGCCGCCGTGCGCCGTCGCCGGAGACATCGGTTCGGCCGCGTCCTGCGGCCGGCACCGTCCGACCCACCCCTGCGGCCCCCGTGGCCAGCAGCCGTGCAAGGCGAACATCATGGGATCCACGCTCACCCGTACCACCCCGGGGCCCCGCCCTACCCACCCGCGCCGTGGCGCGCTCCGCGCTCTGGCCCTGGCAACACTGCTCGCGTTCGCGCCGGTGACCTTTGCCGACACGCCGCTACCCGGCGCCGATGTCGCGTCCGTGCGGGCCTGGTTGTTGGCCAACAATCCGGACCTGCAGGCGATGCAGGCCGAGGCGGAAGCAGCGCAGGCACGCATCTACCCAGCCGGCGCCCTGCCCGACCCGATGGTCGGCATCTCATTGCAGGGGATCAACCCCGATCGCCCGAACTTACTGCCCGGTAACGTCGGGACGGCGACCTACAGCGTGAAACAGCCTTTCCCGCTGTGGGGCAAGCGCGGGCTGGCCCGCGACGTGGCGCGACAGCAGGCTGACGCCGTCCAGCTGGAGCGGGAAGCCGCGGCGCTGAGGTTGCTGGCGCAGGCGGAGCAGGCCTATGTGCGCTACTGGCATGCCCGCGAGGGTGTGGCCGTGGTTGACCGGCTGATCGAACTGTTGGCGCAGATGGAGGAGGTTGCCCGGGTACGGTACGCCTTGGGCGTCGCGGCCCAGCAGGATTCCATCCGCGCGCAGGTGGCCCGCACCGCAATGCAGCGCGACCGTATCGAGCGCCTGGCTATCCGTGAAGAGGCCGTGGCCATGTTGAACGCCACCCTCGGCCGGCCGACCGACGCCCCCTTGGCCGAGCCGACCGGCGAACCCGTGCTGGCCGTGCCGGCGGCCTCGCTCGGCGAGGCGCTCGGCCTGCTGGCGGAGGCCCGGCATCCTGCCCTGCGTGCCAGTACCGCCCTGGCCGGGGCGGCCGATACGGCGGCACAGCTTCAGCGCCGCCGCCGCTTGCCTGACCTCACGCTCGGCGTGGGCGTCATGCAGCGCGATGATCGCGTCGACGCCTACGAGGTGATGCTCGAAGTGGAGATCCCGCTACAGCGGCGTGCGCTGCGTGAGCGAGAGCGTGAGGTCCTGCTCATGGGGGACGCCGCACGGGCGCGCGCTCAGGCGATAGGTAACGAACTACAGGGCCAATTGGGCCAGGCGTGGGCCCAGACCCGGAGTGCACGCGAGCAGCGCCGCCTGATCGAGCAGACGTTGCTGCCGCAGGCGCAGGCCAACTTCGAATCCGCCCTCGCCAGCTACCGGGTCGGCGACGTCGACTTCGGCACCTTGTTGGAGGCCTTGGAGGCCTGGCAAGGCGCTGATCTGTCGCGCGTGGATGTCCGTCGTAATGAACTCGTTGGCGCCGCTACGGTGCGCGCCCTGATTGGGAGTGTCGAATGAATCGTATGAACTGGAGTGTCCTGGCTCTCGCTGTTGGAGCGGCGCTGGCCCTGGGGTGGTGGTCGGGACGCGCCTCGGCGCCGGACGCCGGCTCGCTGAACGTCCAAGAGACCTCGGCCGAATCGGGCGAGCGCAAAATCCTGTACTACCGCAACCCCATGGGTCTGCCCGACACCTCGCCCGTGCCCAAGAAGGACGCCATGGGCATGGACTACATCCCGGTATTTGAGGGCGGAGAGCCCGCGGCGGAGCCCGGAACGGTCGTGTTGCCGCCCGACAAGGTCCAGAAATTGGGCGTGCGCACCGAGGTGGCCGTTCGAGAGGCCTTGGTCGCCAACGTCCGTGCGAGCGCCTCGGTGCAGGTGGACGAGACCCGGCAATTTGTAGTCGCCCCGCGCTTCGAGGGCTGGATCGAGACCCTGTACGCGAACGAGACCGGCATGACGGTGCGGCGCGGCGAGCCGCTGATGGCGATCTACAGCCCGGAGCTGATCGCGGCCCAAGGCGAGTACGCGGTGGCCGACGCGGCGGCGAAACGTCTGGCCGACAGTGATCCGGCCAGCGCCGCCACCATGCGCCAGTTGCGCGACGCGGCGCAAACACGCCTGCACAACTGGGAGGTGGCAGGGGCACATGTCGCTCGCCAGGGCCGCGAGGCGCGCCTGGTGCTGTCGGCACCCGCCGATGCCGTTGTGGTCGACAAGCCTGTCGTCCAAGGTGACCGATTCACCCCGGGCCAGACCATCCTGCGGCTCGCCGACCTCTCCACGGTCTGGGTGATCGCAGACGTGCCGACGTCGGCGTCGGCCGACCTGGCGATCGGCGGCAAGGCCACTTTCGAGACGCCCAGCCTGCCCGGACAGCGCTTCGAAGGCGAGGTGAGCTTCCTGCAGCCGGTCGTCAACCTGGCCAGCCGCACGGTCGGCGTGCGAATTGAACTGCCCAACCCCGATGGGGTCCTGCGCCCCGGGCTCTTTGGCGATGTGGAACTGCAGGGCCGCAGCGGGGAGCGTACCGTCGTGGTGCCGCGTTCGTCCGTCATCGACTCCGGGACGCGCCAATTGGTCCTGGTGCAAACGGCGCCGGGCCGCTTCGCGCCACGCGAGGTTCGATTGGGCGCTCGCGCCGACGACCGGGTCGCCGTGCTGTCAGGCGTTGAGGCCGGAGAGAGGGTCGTGGTCTCAGCGAACTTCCTGATCGATGCTGAGAGCAACCTGCGATCGGCCATGCAGGGCATGGAACACGGATCGCCCCCCCCGACCGAAGACCACAGCGCCCATGAAGCGGCCGCGGAGCCGACGGCACCGCCGGTCGAAGATCCGCACGCCGGCCACGCGGGAGGGCAGTGACATGCTCGCCCGCCTGATCGAATGGTCGGTCCGCAACGTCTTCCTGGTTCTGGTGATGGCGATCGCAGTCACTGCCGCCGGCATTTACGCCGTCGCCAAAACCCCGCTCGATGCCCTGCCCGACCTGTCGGACGTGCAGGTCATCGTATTCACCGAAGTGCCCGGTCAGGCGCCGCAGGTGGTCGAGGACCAGGTCACCTACCCGCTGACCACGGCCATGCTGGCGGTGCCCAAGTCCAAGGTCGTGCGTGGCTTCTCGTTCTTCGGGGCCTCGTTCGTCTATGTAATCTTCGAGGACGGTACCGACATCTACTGGGCGCGCTCGCGCGTGCTCGAGTACTTGAACTTTGCGTCCAAGAAGCTGCCCGAAGGCGTGACCCCCACGCTGGGTCCGGACGCTACGGGCGTGGGCTGGGTCTACCAGTACGTGCTTGAGGGCGAACAATGGTCACTCGACCAGCTGCGCGCCATCCAGGACTGGTATGTGCGCTACCAGCTGACCAAGGCGCCCGGCGTCGCGGAAGTGGCCAGCGTCGGCGGCTTTGTTCGCCAGTATTCCGTCACGGTCGACCCCGGCCGGCTGCGCCAGTACGGCATTCCTCTCTCGAGGATCTCGGAGGTGATCGCCAGCAGCAATCGGGACGTCGGCGGACGCGTCCTCGAGATGGCGGAAACGGAATACATGATCCGCGGCCGCGGCTACCTGCGCGGCATTGAAGACATCGAACAATTGGTCGTCAAGGCCGAGGACGGCACCCCGGTTCTCGTGGGCGACCTGGCCCGGGTCGAGCTGGTGCCGGATGAGCGCCGTGGCGTCACCGAGCTCAACGGGGAAGGAGAAGCGGTGGGCGGCATTGCGGTGGCGCGCTACGGCGAGAACGCCTTGTCGGTGATCGAGGGACTCAAACAAAAGATCGCGGAGATCGGCCCGGGCCTGCCGGAGGGCGTCTCGATCCGCGCCGTCTACGACCGCTCCGACCTGATCCACCGGGCCATCGCCACCCTGCGCTGGACACTGCTCGAAGAGAGCCTGATCGTCGCACTGGTGTGCATCGTGTTTCTCTTCCACGTGCGCAGCGCCTTGGTGGCCATCATCATGCTGCCCGTAGGCGTGCTGATCGCGTTCCTGGCGATGCGCCTGCTGGGCATGAACTCCAACATCATGAGCTTGGGCGGCATCGCCATCGCCATCGGCGCGATGGTGGACGCGGCGATCGTGATGATCGAAAACGCGCACAAGCACATCGAGCGTGATGATGGAACCAAGCCTCGTATCCAGCTGATCATCGATGCCTGCCGCGAAGTCGGCCCCGCCCTGTTCTTTAGTCTGTTGATCATCACCGTGTCGTTCCTGCCGGTGTTCGCCCTGGAGGCGCAGGAGGGCCGTCTGTTCCACCCGCTGGCGTTCACCAAAACCTTCGCCATGGCGGGCGGCGCCCTGCTGTCGGTGACCCTGGTGCCGGTGCTGATGCTACTGTTCGTGCGCGGCAAGATTCTGCCTGAAGCCAAGAACCCGGTGAACCGGTTCCTGATCGCGATCTATCGGCCGGTGATTGCCGTTGTGCTTCGGCACAAGGCGGCCACCTTGGTGCTGGCGCTGGTTGCCTTGCTCGGAACGGCTTGGCCTGCTGCGCGCTTGGGCAGTGAGTTCATGCCCACGCTAAACGAGGGCACCCTGCTCTACATGCCTGCGTCGCTGCCCGGCATGTCGGTCACCAAAGCCGCGGAGCTGCTCCAACAGCAGGACAGGATCATCAAGACCTTCCCGGAAGTCGAGTCCGTGTTCGGCAAGGCCGGCCGGGCCCTCACCGCCACGGACCCGGCACCGCTGGAGATGTTCGAGACGGTCATTAACCTCAAACCCGAGGAGCAGTGGCGGGAAGGCATGACCATCGACAAGCTGATCGCCGAGATGGATACGGCGCTGCAGTTCCCGGGCGTGGCCAACTCTTGGACCATGCCGATCAAAGCTCGCACCGATATGCTGGCCACCGGCATCCGCACGCCGATTGGCATCAAGGTGTTCGGGACGGACCTGGGCGAGATGGAGCGACTGGCCAAGGAAATCGAGGCTGCCGTGCGCACGGTCCCGGGCACCACCAGCGCCTACGCCGAGCGCCTGACCGGGGGGTTCTACCTCGACATCGAGCCGGACCGTCGCCAGCTGGCGCGCTACAACCTGCCGGTGGGCGAGCTACAGGACGTCATCGCCGCCGCGCTGGGTGGCGAAATGGTCACCACCACGGTGGAGGGACGCGAACGCTTTGGCGTGATCGTGCGCTATCCCCGTGAGTTGCGAGACAGCCCGGAATCGATCGCGCAGCAAGTGCTGATCCCGACCATGGACGGCGCCCAAATCCCGTTGGGCGAGCTGGCGCACGTGACAATTCGCAAGGGCGCGCCGTCGATCCGTACCGAGAATGCCCTGCTCTCGGCCTACATCTACGTCGATACGCGCGATCCGGACATGGGAGCCTACGTCCGTGCCGCGCAAGAGGCCGTGGCCAAGTCGGTTACTTTCCCGCCGGGATACTACGCGACCTGGAGCGGCCAGTACGAGTACATGCAGCGGGCGATCGCCAAGATGAAGATCGTGGTGCCGGTGACGCTGTCTCTGATCTTCCTGCTGCTCTACCTGAATTTCCGCCGGGTCACCGAGTCGCTGATCGTGATGCTGTCGGTGCCCTTCGCGCTGGTGGGTGGTGTGTGGCTGATGTGGGCGCTGGACTACAACCTGAGTGTCGCGGTCGCCGTGGGCTTCATCGCGTTGGCCGGTGTCGCCGCCGAAACCGGCGTGGTGATGCTGATTTACCTCGACCACGCGCTGGACGCTCGGGCCCAGGCCCGCCGTGCCAAGGGTGAGGCGCTGACGCTGGCAGATATCACCGATGCCATCGTCGAAGGCGCGGTCGAACGCGTCCGACCCAAGATGATGACGGTGGTCGCGATCATGGCGGGTCTGCTGCCGATCATGTGGAGCACGGGCACCGGCTCGGAGGTCATGCGGCGCATCGCCGCGCCGATGGTCGGCGGGATGGTGTCGTCCACGATCCTGACCCTGGTCGTGATCCCGGCGATCTACGCGCTGGTCAAGCGCCGGGAGCTGTTGGGTCCTCGTGCTTCGTCCGGACCCGTCGCTGAGCTGCCGGAGGCGGCGCGATGAGCCTCCGGTCCTCGGCCATTGACCTGTGTGCGGCACCCAGCTTTAGGGTCGTCGCACCCCCAGCGGGGCGTGCTGCGCAATGGCGTCCAGCCCGGGTACGGCGCCGAAGCTAGGGGGCGGCCGTACGGCCCGGGCGCGTCGCCCGGGCTGACGGTCCGCTCCCCGGTTCTGCGGGCTGTCCTGTCATCCACTTGCACCCGGAGTTCGTCATGAACCATCACGACTCGCACCCTTCTCCGCCGTCGCGCGCCCCTGCGCCTTGGTGGATCCGGCTGGCCTTCTTGGGCTTCCTGGCCATTGCCGGCTTTTTCCTGCTCGTCGAGCATGGCGCGCATCTGTTTGGCGCCCTGCCCTACCTCCTGATTGGCGCGTTCTTTGCTCTGCACCTGGGCATGCATGCCGGCCATCGCCACGGCGGTCACCGCCATGACAAGACCCAGCCGCCGCCGTCCAATCCCGCACCCCCCGCCGACGACGACCGCCCGCCCGGCGGCCACCACCACTAAACGAGGAGACGGTCATGTCCAGCGCTTCCGGTTATGGCTTGTGGACCCTGGCGGTCCTCAATGCCGGGCTCTTCATCTTCTTCGCCTACACCTTCTACACGCCGGCCACCCGCCGCGACTGGCGCAGCTTCGGCATGTACTCGGCGTTCATCGTGGCGCTGTTTGCCGAGATGTACGGTTTCCCGCTGTCGCTCTATTTCCTTTCGGGCTGGCTGACCAGCCGCTTCCCGGAGGTGAACTGGCTCTCGCATGATGCGGGCCACGTGTTCGAGATGATCTTCGGTTGGCGGGCCAACCCGCACTTCGGGCCCTTCCATGTCCTGAGCATGGTGTTCATCGTCTGGGGATTTTGGCTGCTGTCCAGCGCCTGGGCGGTGCTCTATCGCGCCCAGCGCCTGGGTCAGATGGCGGCCACGGGCCCCTATGCCCGGATCCGGCACCCGCAGTACGTGGCCTTCGTGCTGATCATGTTCGGCTTCCTGCTCCAGTGGCCGACCCTGATCACGCTGGCGATGTTCCCGATCCTGGTCATCGCCTACTGGCGGCTGTCCAAGGCGGAGGAGCGCGACAGCCTGGCGCGGTTTGGCGAATCGTACGCGCGCTACCAGGCGGTGACACCCGCCTTCATCCCGGGCCGGCGCCGGCCGGCGGTGACGGCATGAGCGGGCCCGGCAACGCGACGGCATATGCCCGACGCCTGGGATGGGCCGTGGTGGGCACCGCGGGGGTCGTCCTCGCCGCGTTCGTTGCGATAGCCCACGCGGCGCCCACGGACCAGCGGCAACAGAACGAGCGGATCACGCTCTACTACGGTGTGGTGCCCGCGGCCCTGTCCCAGGCGGCTCTGGCGGCGCACCCGCCGGCGCCGGACGTGCACGGTACCGTCCGGCCTGCGGCGGGTACCCATCACCTGGTCGTCGCGCTGTTTGATACCCCAACCGGCCAGCGCATCACGCAGGCCACGGTGACCGTGCGGCACACCCCGCCGCAGGGCGCGGCGATGAGCAAGGTGCTCGAGCCCATGCCGCTGGGAGACGCGCTGTCGTTCGGAACGACCCTGGTCATCGCCGAAGGGCGTAATCACCGTTTGCGCATCGAAGTTCGCCGGGGCGAAACCGTCGATCGGTTCGACGTGGTGTACGACAACCTGCACGGCGGTCCGTGATGGACTGCCGGGCGCCAACCCAGCGAGGGGAAATCACCTGATGCGTCGCCAAATCGTGTGGAGTTTGCTGGCGGTGGTGGCGCTGACCGGCGCCGCCGCGCTCGCCTACCAATGGCTGCGGGCACCTCCCCTGCCGGCCGGATTCGCCTATGGCAGCGGCCACGTGGAAGCCACGGAAGTGCGCCTGGCCGCCGAAACGGGCGGCCGGGTAGTGGAGCAACGGCTCGTCGAGGGGCAGCCGGTCCGGGCCGGAGACGTGTTGCTGGTGATCGACCCGGTCACCACGCAGGACCAACTCAGTAGCGTGCAGGAAGAGGCGCAGGCCATTCGGGCGAGCGTGGCAGCCCTGGATGCGCAGATGGCGTCCTGGCAGCACCATGTCGAGACGGCCCGACAGCAACGGGCACGGATTCAGCGGCTGGTCGCTAGCCAAATCGCGACGGCGCGGGAGCTGGACAGCGTCAACGACGCCGTCAACCAGGCCGAAGGTGAACTGGGACGGCTGCGGGCGCAGCGGGCCAGCCTGCAGGCGCAGGTGAGCAGCGTGGAGTCGCGGGTGCGGCTGGCCCAGACCAATGTCAGCCGGACCGAGGTCAGGGCGCCGCAGGATGCCACGGTCCTCGTGCGCGGGGTCGAGGTTGGCGAAGTGATCCAGCCGGGCCAGCCCTTGGCCCTGCTGGCGGACCTGCGTCGTATCGAGCTCAAGGTGTACCTGGCCGCCAACGACGCCGGCCGGGTCAAGCTGGGCCAGTCGGCGCAGGTGCGGGTCGATGCCTACCCGGACCAGACGTTTCCGGCCACCGTCGCCCGGGTCGATCCCTACGCCCAGTTCACGCCGCGCGATATCCACGTGCCCGATGAGCGGGCACAGATGGTCTACGGCGTGACCCTGGTGATCGACAACGCCGAGCAGCAGCTCAAGCCGGGTATGCCGGCGGACGCCTGGATCCAATGGGACGCGCAGGCGCCCTGGCCCACGCCCTTGCGTGTGCCGCAGTGACGCCGACCGCTCGCCTTGTCGCCCAGGGGCTGGGCCGGCGGTTTGGCCCGCGCTGGGCGGTGCGGGATGTCAGCCTGTCGCTTGCCCCGGGCGAAACGCTGGGCGTGGTCGGCGCCGATGGCGCCGGCAAGACCACCTTGCTGCAGATGTTCGCCGCCATCCTGGATCCCAGTGAAGGGTCCTGTACCGTTTTGGGCGGCGATTCACGCCGCGACAGCAAGCGCATCGCTGCGGGCCTGGGGTACATGACCCAGGGCTTCACCCTCTACGACCGCCTCACCATCGAGGAAAACCTGCGCTTGGCGGCCACGCTGCGGGGCGTCAGCGATGCCGACTACGGTCCGCGGCGGGCGCAGCTGTTGGCCATGGCGGGTCTCGCCCGGTTCACCGAGCGCCTGTCGGGCAAGCTCTCAGGCGGCATGCGCAAGAAGCTGTCGCTGTGCACGAACCTGATCCATGCCCCGCAGTTGCTGATCTTGGATGAACCGGGGCTGGGTGTGGACCCGCTGTCACGGCGGGAGCTGTGGACGATGCTCGCCCAGTACCGCGAGACCGGGGTGGCCACGATCGTGGCCACGTCCTACATGGACGAAGCCGAACGCTGCGACCGGGTCCTGCTGCTGCGCGACGGCCAGCCCCTCGCATTGGACACGCCGTCGGGCTTGCGAACCCAGGCCGCGGGCCGGGTGTTCGAACTGCGCGGCCCGGACCTTGCGCAGCGCCTTCCCGCCCTGCGCGCCCTGCCCCAGGTACGGGGCCTGCAGGTCCTGCCCGACCGGGTGCGTTTCCAGTCCCGCGATCCGGCTGCGGCGCCGGTCCCCGGCAGCCAGCCGGCGGTGCCCGGCCTGGAAGACGTGTTCGTCCTGCACGACACGGCGCCCGAGCCCGAGACGCCGGCGGCACCACCGGTGGCCGCAGCGGCCCCGGGGCCCGGCCTGGTCACCCGCGAGGTCTCGGTTGTGTTTGGCGGTTTCCGGGCCGTGGACCGGGTGTCGCTGTCTATCCAGCCCGGCGAGTTGCTCGCCCTGCTCGGGCCCAACGGCGCCGGCAAGACCACGCTGATTCGGGGCCTGTGTGGGCTGGTGCCCTTTTCCGAAGGCCAGGCGCAGGTCGCCGGCTTGTCGCTGCCCGACCAGATCGCCGTCGTGCGCCAGCGCATCGGCTACATGTCCCAACGTTTTTCGCTCTACCTCGACCTCACGGCGCAAGAGAACCTCGATTTCTTCGCCAGCGCCTACGGCCTGCGCGGTGCACGGGCCCGCGAGGCGATCGCGCAGGCGACCGCGCAACTGGGACTGACCCTGGAGTCGGGGCGGCTGGTGGCGGCGCTGTCCGGCGCCGAGCGCCAGCGGCTGGCCTTGGCCTGCGCCATCCTGCACCAGCCTGCCGTGTTGTTTCTCGACGAACCCACCTCCGGCGTGGACCCCTTGGCGCGTTATCGCTTCTGGTGGCTGATCCGGCGCTTGGCCCAGGGCGGCATGAGCATCCTGGTCACTACCCACTACCTGGACGAGGCGGCGTACTGCGACCGCATTGGCCTGATGCACCAGGGCGCCTTGATCGGCTGGGGCACGCTCGACGCCTTGCGGGCCCAGACCGGTCAGTCGGCGGATGCCTCGGTGGAGACGGTGTTCGTGCAGGCCATCGCCCAGGCCACGGCGAAGACGGGAGCTGCCGCATGAACCGCCGGCGCGTGCTGGCGCTGATGGGCAAAGAGTGTCGGGAGCTGGCGCGCGATCCGCTGACCATCGGCCTGGCGATCCTGATGCCGCTGGTGATGCTGTTCCTGTTCGGCTATGCCGTCACCTTGGACGTCAACAACATCCGCCTGGGCGTCCTGGACGAAGACCGGTCCCCGGCGAGCCGGGAACTGGTGGATCGATTCACGGCCAGTGGGTACTTTGAGCAAAGCCACGCTTTCGACACGACGCGCCAGGCCGAACAGGCGTTGCAACGCGGCCAGGTGCGCGTGGTCCTGGTCGTGCCGCGCCGATTCCAGCGGGCGCTGGTGCGCGGCGAGGCCGCGCCGGTGCAGCTGCTGGTGGACGGCGCGTTCGCCTCCAGTGCCGCGCTGGCCTTGGGCTACGCCGAAGCCATTGTCGCCAGCTATCCGGCGGCGCCGCGCCAACGGATCGAGACCCAAGTCCGGGTCTGGTACAACCCGGGTCTTCGCAGCGCGAATTTTGTTATCCCGGGACTGTTCGCCGTGATCCTGATGGCGTTCCCGCCCCTGCTCACCGCATTGGCGATCGTGCGCGAGAAGGAGTCGGGCACGATTGAACAGATCTACGCCTCGCCGGTGACCTCGGCGGAATTCGTGCTGGCCAAGCTCCTGCCCTATGCCGGCGTCGCGCTGCTGGAGATGGTGCTGTTGGTCGGTGTCGGAATTGTCTGGTTCGACGTGCCGTTCGCCGGCAGCCCGGCGCTGCTGGCGGCCGCGTCCGGGGTCTACGTGCTCACCACGGTGGGCATCGGCCTGCTGGTCTCGACCATCACCCGGACCCAGCTCAGTGCGATGCTGGTGGCGCTGATCGTCAGCCTGATGCCCTCGTTCCTGTTCTCGGGCTTCCTGTTCCCGGTGTTCACGATGCCGCTGATGCTGCAGCTCTACAGCGCCTTGGTGCCGGCGAGCTATTTCGTCGAAATCTCGCGCGATGTGGTGCTCAAGGATGCCGGCCTGGTGGCGCTGGCGCCCAATTTGGCCTGGCTGGCACTGTACACGGCGGTGGTGTTTGTCTTCGCGGCGTGGCGCCTGCGCCAGAAGGTGGCGGCGTGAGCGGGCGCTTTGTCGGCCTGCTGCGCAAGGAGGTGACGCAAGTGTTGCGTGACCGCACCGTGCTGTTCCTGATCCTGTTCCTGTACACCGTCGAAGCGGTGATGTGCACGCTGGCCTTGACCTTCGAGATCCGCGAACTCCCGGTGGCGGTGGTGGACCAGGACCAGAGCGTGGCCAGCCGGCATTTGGTCGCCTTGCTGCAGGCGACCGAGACCTTTGAGCTGCGCGAGGTGAGCGATCAGCCCCGGCGAGGCGAACAGGCCCTGCAGGCCGGGCGGGTGGCCATGGTCTGGGTGATCCCGCCGGGGTTTGAGCAGGCCTACCAGCGCGGCACCCGGCCGACCCTGCAACTGCTGCTCGATGGCACCAACTCCAACGTGGCCGAGAACGCCCGCCACTACGCCATGCAGGTCGTGCGGCGGTTTGAAGGCGACCGTCCCCCGCTGCAGGTGGCGCTGGGCACGCGCCCCGGCCAGGCCGTGGCCGTCCCCCGGGTCTGGTACAACCCCGAGCAGGAAACCAAGAACTTCATGGTGCTCTCGATGATGGCCCTGGCCGCGATGCTGGTCGGGGTCATGGTTCCGGCCGCATCGATCGTGCGCGAGAAGGAGCACGGAACCATCGAGCAGTTGCTGGTGACCCCGATCACGCCGCTGGAGCTGTTCGCCGCCAAGACCATCCCGACCGTGGCGGTGAATCTGCTGGCGATCTTCCCGGCTCTGCTGATCGTGGCGGCGTTCGACGTGCCCCAGCGCGGCAGCCTGGTGACGCTGATGGTGCTCGCGGCACTGTTCCAGCTCAGCGCGATCGCCATGGGGGTCTTCGTGGCCGCCGTGACCCGCACCTTGCAACAGGCACTGCTGCTGGCCTTCTTTGCACTGTTTCCGGTGATGTTCCTGTCTGGCACGATGACGCCGATCGAGTCGATGCCGCCGGTGCTGCAGAGCGCCTCGCTGCTCAGTCCCTTGCGCTACTACATGGAGGTACTGCTGGGCGTCTTCCTCAAAGGCACCGGCTGGGCCGAGCTCTGGCCCCAAGCGCTGGCGATGACCGGCATCGGGTTGGCGCTGTTCGTGGCGGCTGCCGCCGTATTCCGGCGCAAGCTGGTGGGCTAAGCCATGAACCAGGCTGTCAGCGCGCCCGCAGTGGCCATCAGCGCGTACGCCAGCGCCAAGGGCCCCGCCACGGCGTGACCGGCCAGACCGGCGGCCAACGCCAGCTTGGTGGCCTGGTTGACGGCCGCGCCAAGCAGCAGCGCCCAGGCGGCCGCCGCCGGCGTCACGATCCCCTCGCCCACCATTCGCCCGGTGCTGACGATGATGGCGTCGACATCCGCGAGACCGGCGATCGCCGACGTCAGGAACAAGCCCGCTTCACCCCACCAGTCCGTCAGCGCCCGGCTGACCAGCGCGACGACAGCGAGCAAGGCGGCGAAGCCCAGCGCAAAGCGCAGCGCGAGCGGATTGCGGAGCGCGGGCTCGGGCAGCGACGCGTGGGAGGTCCGCTGCCACAGCAGGCCCAGCACGCCGCCCGCAACTGCCATTGCCGCCAGGATGGGCCACAAGCGGGCCAGCAGGGGCGGCGCCGTCACGGCGATCACCCCGATCATGCGGGCGAACATCGCCGCGCAGGCCAAGATGGCGCCGGCGGCGGCCGGACGCGCCAGCGCGGGGGTGGTCGCCGCCATCCGCGCCAAGGCTGCGGTCGTGGCCGTGGAGGACACGATGCCGCCCAGTAGCGCCGTGATCATGAGGCCCCGACGCGGGCCGGTGACGCGCATGGCGACGTACCCCGCAAACGACAAGCCGGCGATCAGCACGACCGCCCACCAGAACCGGTACGGATTGATGGCACCGTACGGCCCGAAGCCCTGGTCGGGCAGGACCGGCAGGATCACCACCGAGATCAGCAGCAGTTGGAACGCGGCTGCCAACTCCTCGCTCGAGAGTCGGGCGATGCCGGTGTGCAGCGTGTCCTTGAGCTGCAGGAGGAGCACCATCACGACCGCCGCAGCGGCGGCCGCCGCCGGTGCACCGCCCGCGGCCAGTGCGCCAATCATGAAGGTCGCCAAGCCCGCCATCAGGGTGGTCAGCCCCATCGCACGGTGCATCCACACCGTCGCCCCGTATCCGGCCACCAGCGCCAGCGCCACGGCCGCGCCCAGCGCGATAAGCACGCCGTCGCCCCAGCGCTGCGCCCCCAGCGCGCCCAAGCCGCCCAGCAGGCCGATTACGCCAAACGTGCGCAGGCCGGCCGGCCGATGGCCCTCGGCAACCGAGCGTTGGCGCCAGCCACGCTCCACACCCACCAACAGGCCCGCGGCCAAGGAAAACAACAGCCCGCTCAGTTCGTCCACGTGGGCTCGCCCGAAGAGTCAGTTCGCCGGCCAGCATGGCACGTCGGGCCCATCCACCGTCAAGGAGGTCGCAGGGCGATGGAGCCGGTGAGCGCTGACTCCGCCGTTGCTTCGGTGCCGCGGCAACTACGTGGACCACTGTTGGCGCTGTTCGTGATCGCCACCGCGTACGGCCTGGTGTTGCCGGTGCTGCCGGCCCTGCTTGCCACGGTGGCACCCGAGGACATCGCCGCCGCCACCGGGATGATGATGGCGACCTATACGCTGGCGACAGTGGTGGCCTCACCGGTGTGGGGGTGGCTGCTGGACCGCTATTCCGCCCGCCGGTTGCTGTTGATCGGTCTGGTGGGCCAAGGTCTAGTGCAGTTGGCCCTGTGGTGGCCATCGTCGCTGACCGTACTGGTCCTGGTCCGCGCCCTGCAGGGCGCGCTCGGCGCCGTGGCCGTGCCGGCCGTGCTCACGCTGGCGGCGCAGTGGTGTCCGCCCACGGTCTACGGGACAGCGGTTGCACGGGTGTCACGGGCGGCGCTCCTGGGCGGGCTGGCGGGACCGCTACTGGGTGGGGCGCTGGCCCAGGGCGCCAGCCTGCGGTTGCCGATTGCGCTGGCGACGGGCTTGATCTTGATCGCCGCGATCGTGGTGGCGCGCATACGCACGCTACCCACCACCGCGTCGCTAGCCGCGCCGTCGCGGCTCCCGGATCGGCCGCGCCTGTGGTTGTTGGCCGCGGCAGCCATGGTCGCCGGCTTGGTGATGGGAGCCATGGAGGTCGGGGTGAGTGTGCGCGGGCGCGAAGAACTGGGGCTGTCGGCGCCGGCGATCGGATTGTTGTTCTCAGGCTGCGGCCTGGTGATGATCGCGGTGCAGACCGGCGTGTTCCAACCTCAGCGCGACCCGACCAGCTTGTGGCGCTGGCTGGCGCCGGCATTTCTGGTTTCGGCGTTGGGGGTCGGTGTGCTGCGCTGGACGTCGGAGGCGTGGATGCTCGGCGCCGTTGTGGCATTGGTGGCGGCTGGGGGTGGCGTCCTGCAACCGACGATCAGCCTGTGGATCGTACGGAGCGCCGGCCGGGCGCACGGGTTGCAACTGGGCCTGCGCGCCGCCCTGGGCGGGCTGGGACAAGCCGCAGGTGCACTGTTGGGCGGCGTGGCATTCCGCGCTCAAACACCGCAGACCGCTTGGATCGCCGTCGTGGTGGGCCTCGCCGTGGTAGTCGCGGTCGCCATAGCGAGGCGTCCGCCCGTACAAGGGGCCGAACCTTGAGCAGTGCACGCGAACGACTTGACCCGTGCGGCAGCCAGCGTATCGTCGTGGCGTCGGTAGGCACCAGGCGCGACGCTGCGTCATTTGACCCAAGTCAACTTCCGACCCTGCGAACCGCGTTAGAGTGGCTTCGACAATGAACCGCTTCCGCCGCCACCGCTGGCGTACACCGATTTCGCTGCTGGCGATGCTGGCACTGGTGTGGGCCCAACTGGCCCTGGCGAGCCATCCGGCGTGCGCACTTTCGGCGATGGCGTCCATGCCCACCCACGCCCAGCATGCCGATCACGGCGATGCCGTCGCGGTCGAAACACCCCCGCCGTGCCACGGTGCCCCGCTCAGCAGCGATGCGCCCCTGTGCGCCTCCCATTGCAGCCAAGGTGACCTGAGCAAGGAGGCGCCACGCTTGGCGTCTGTCCCCGCCTTGGGCCCACTGCCGACTCTGCCAGTCGTAGCCGTTCAGCGACTGCCGGATGCGGCGGGTCACGCGGTGGCCGCTCGTCCGCATAGCGCTTGGCATCGACCTACGCCGCACCCGGCGAGCCTCCTGCTGATCTGATCCCGCGCCGATGACCGGCCGGTGCCCGTCCGGGCTCCGGTCGCTTCGGTGCAGCCGCCGTGTCCACGGCCTGCCCCGCCGACTCCTACCGCATCGCCCTTGGGCAGCGGTTCGTGCGAGGCCAAGACGATGGGATCGTCCCACTCCAAGCGTGTTGTCACTGCCGCTCTGCGCCGGCCGGCGTGCCTTGACCTGTGTTCGACACACAGGTTTACGGTCTCCGGACGGTTCTGCGGGAGCATGCAATGACGGCCGACCTTCGCAAATCCGATCCGCCGATGACGGTGCCCGTCTGGCGCACTTGGGAGGCGTGACCGTGCACGTGGTGCGCAACTACCTGCGCCGCGGCCTGCTTCGCGCCGCCAGCCACACCGAGGCCGGCTACCAGTTGTTCTCGACCGCGGAACTGCATCGCCTGCATTTCATCCGCACGGCGCAGCGTCTCGGCTTCACCCTCGCCGAGATCGAGGAAATCCTACGGCGCAGCCGCCAGCGCAAGAGCCCATGTCCGCTGGTACGCGACATCATCAGCCGTCGGCTGACGGAAACCCGCGACCAGCTCGAGCAACTCCTGGCGCTGCAGACGCGAATGGAGCAAGCCGTTGCCCAGTGGTCTCGCCTGCCCGACGCCGTGCCGACGGGCAGTGACGTCTGCGCGCTGATCGAGGCCGTCGCGGCCAGCGAGGCCGCCGCCGTTCCCAAATCCACCTCGCGGCGCCTCTTGGGCCGTCGCGCCTCTGCAGAGGAAAAGACCTCATGACGCGCCCCCGTCAATCCCCCTTGTCCTGCGGGCTGTCGCTGTCGGTAACGGCGGTCCTGCTGTACCTGGCCTGCGCGCTGATTGTGGCGTGGTCCCCCGGGGCCCTGGCCGCGGGCCTGGGCCTGGTCGTGCACGGACTGAGCCTGTCCGGCCTCACGCCGGCGGTCGGTGAACTGCGCTGGAGCGCGGTGCTGATCGGTTCGCTCGCGATCGCCGGCTACGCCTTCGTGGCGGGCGCCTTGTTCACCATTGTCAATCGCTTGATTGGAGGTAACCGATGAACCGCTCTAACGTTTCCCTGCTGCTCGCGAGCCTGCTCGCGGCCCCGTTGGCCGTCGCCGCACCGCCGGAGACCGACGAGCCGACCGACGACACCCCGGTGATCTTCCACTTTGCCGGCTATGGCGACGTTACCGTCACCGACACCCAGGGCGAGGCCGGCACGTTGGGTGCCGTGACGTTCGCGCCGATCTTCCACCTGCAGGTCGGCGAGCGTTTTTTGATTGAGGCCGAGGCTGAATTCGAGGCCGATGATCGCGGTGACCAGGCCGCCGGTCTGGAGTACGCCACCGCCACCTGGCTGCTGGGCGACTCCTCCGCCGTGGTGGTCGGAAAATTCCTGAGCCCGGTGGGCTATTTCTTCCAGAACCTGCATCCGTCCTGGATCAACAAACTCGCTTCGGTGCCGGCCGGCTTTGGCCACGGTGGCGCCGCGCCGCTGACCGATGTGGGTATCCAGCTGCGCGGCGGTCGCGCCCTCGCGGATGGCCACCAGCTCAACTACGCCCTGTATGTCGCCAACGGTCCGCGCCTGGGGCTCGAGGGCATGGAAGGGCTGGATCTGGATGTCGAGGGATCCTCGACCAACCGCGATGGCGAACGGGTCTGGGGTGGCCGCGTCGGCTGGCTGCCGCGGCCCGGCCTGGAACTGGGCGCCTCGCTGACCCGTGGCGATGTGGTGCTCGATCCGGGCGAGATGGGGATCGGCATGGCCGAGCCCGCCCGTGCCTACCGGGTCGAGGGGGTGGACGTGGCCTGGCAGGCCAGCCGGGCGGTGTCGCTGCGGGGCGAATGGATCCGCCAGCGGGTCGGCGACGCGCCGATGAGCCTGGCGCCCGATGGCGCGACTTGGCGCGCCTGGTATGTGCAGGGGGCGTATCGCTTCGGCGCCGACCGCTGGGAGACGGTGCTGCGCGTTGGCGACTCGCTCTCGCCGCACGGCGAGTCGACCTTCCAGCAAACCGCCCTGGGTCTGAACTACCTGTTCCGCCCCGGTACCCAGCTCAAGCTCAGCTGGGAGATCAACGACAGCGACAACGCCGAGGCCGAGGCCGATCGCGTGCTGTTGCAGCTGGCCCACGGCTTCTAAGGAGACCTGTCATGACACGCTTCCCTCTTCGTTCCCCGGCCATCGCGAGCCAGAGCCTGCGGGCCGTGGCGGCTGCCTTTGGACTCGCCCTGGTCATCCTGCCGGCTGGCGCCATCGCCGCCGATGGCAAGGCCCTGTACGAGTCCACCTGCGTCGCCTGCCATGGCCCGACCGGCAAGGGCGCCATTCCCGGCGTGCCGGATCTGGCCACGCGTCTGGACAAGCCCGACGCCGAGCTGGTTAACAACGTACTCAACGGTTTCCAGACCCCAGGCTCGCCGATGGCGATGCCCGCCAAGGGCGGCAATCCCGCCCTGACCGCGGAGGATGCGCAGGCCATCATTGGCTACCTGCGATCCGGCGCGGGCACCCCTCCGCCCCCGTCGGCCGCCAACGGCGCGCCCGCCTCCCCGCCAGCCGCCGTGCTAGCCCCGGCGCCGGCGGGGGCGACCTCTGCGGGCGTCGCGGCAGATAGCACGGCCTTCGCGCGTGGCGCGCAGGCCTGGGCCGACAACTGCGCCCGCTGCCATGCCATGCGTGATCCCAAGTCGCTGTCCGACGAGCAGTGGCAAGTCGCGGTCACCCATATGCGGCTGCGGGCCGGCCTGGATGGCGCGCAAGCCGACGACATCCTCGTGTTTCTCAAAGGGAGCAACTGATATGCGCCTCCTCTCTCCCGTCCTGTGTGCGCTGACGATCGCCGTGACCGTCCCCGCCCTCGCGGCCGAGCCCAAGGCCCTGTACGACACCACCTGCGTGGCCTGCCACGGGCCCACGGGCAAGGGCGCCATTCCGGGCGTACCGGACCTGGCCACGCGCTTGGGCAAGTCGGATGCGGAGCTTGCGGCCAGCATCCTCAACGGATTCCAAACGCCGGGCTCGCCAATGGCGATGCCGGCCAAGGGCGGCAATGCCGCGCTGACTGCCGCTGATGCCACGGCGCTGGTCGGCTACCTGCGCACGCTCGGCAAGTCCTGAACGCGGCTGTTCGCCAGGAGACTCCCCATGACCACACCCACTGTCCATCCCCGCTCCCCCAACCAGCAACGCGCCCGCGTGATCTTCTGGGTGTTGATGGGGTTTGCGGCCTTCTACCTGATCGCCGAGCACCGCCTGCACCTGTCCGGACTCTGGCGCTGGCTGCCAATCCTGATCCTGCTGGCGTGTCCCTTGCTCCACGTGTTTGGCCACGGGGGCCATGGGGGCCATGGAAGTCATGGTGGGCACGGGGGCCACGGCGGGCACGGCGATGGGGACGCGGACCGCGCGTCCTCCAATGGCGCACCGCCGGCCGATGTCCCCACCCCACCGGGAGATGGCCCACGGACGCCGCGCCCGCACGTCCATCGGGGAGACCTGCCATGAACCCGCTCATTCCCGGCTACGGCCTGTGGACGCTGGCCGTGCTCAACGCCGCGTTCTTCATCTTTTTCGCCTGGAGTTTCTACACTCCGCTCACGACACGCGACTGGCGCAGCTTCGGCCTGTACTCGGCGTTCGTTGTGGCGTTGTTCGCCGAGATGTACGGCTTCCCACTGAGCCTGTTTCTGTTGTCGGGCTGGCTGTCGTCGCGCTTTCCGGAGGTGAACTGGCTCAGTCACGACGCCGGCCATGTGCTGGAGATGATGTTTGGCTGGCGGAGCAATCCGCACTTCGGCCCCTTCCATATCCTGAGTTTCGTGCTGATCGGTGGCGGCTTCTGGCTGCTCGCTCGGGCCTGGCCGGTGCTGTATCAGGCCCAGCGCAGCGGCGAGCTGGCCCAGACCGGCCCCTATGCCCGCTTACGGCATCCGCAGTATGTCGGGTTCGCCTTGATCATGACCGGCTTCCTGGTCCAGTGGCCGACCCTACTCACGCTGGTGCTGTACCCGGTGATGCTGATCACCTATGTGCGCCTGGCGATCAACGAGGAGCACGAAACCCAGGCACGCTTTGGCACGGCGTATGAGCAGTACGCGGACGCGGTGCCGCGGTTCTTCCCACGCCGTCGCCGGCCGCTGGCGGTGGCGTCATGAGCACCGCCATGAACACTCAGGCGGTAAGGGTCTGGCCGATCGGCGACATGCTGACCGAGGGCTGCGCCCGCACGCTGGCCGCCACGGTTCGCGGGTTGCCGGGCGTGCAGGCCGCCGAAGCCAATTTTGCGGCCGGCACGCTTCAGGTGCGCTATACCCGCGGCGCTGCGGAGCCGACGGCGATTACGGCGGCGATTCGCGCTTGCGGCTTCACCTGCCGCGCCCCGTCCGCCGAGTTTGTCCCGCCAGGCGCCTCCGCCGGGTCGGCCGCCAGTCACTCTGCACATGCCGGCCATGCCCCGTCGCCCTCCCCCGCAGCGTCGGCCCTCCCTGAGGACGCGACGCCGTCGATGCAAGGGCACGCGGGCCATGCGCCCGTCGCGCCGGACAAGCGCGGCGCGGACCCGCACGAGGGCATGCACCACGGGGGCGATTTGCACGCGGCGGCGGCGGACATGCGCCGGCGCTTCATCATCGCCTTGGCGTTCTCCATTCCGCTGTTCATCTGGTCACCGATGGGGCTGATGAGCGCGCCGGCGACGCCATTCGGTCTGCCTGAGAACGTCTGGCTGTGGTTGCTGGCCAGCGCCGCACTGCTCTACCCGGGCTGGCCGTTCTTCACGGCGGCGATCCGCTCGCTGCGCCGCGGCGTGCTCGACATGGCGGTGCTGGTGTTGCTCAGTGTCGGCACAGGCTATGTCTTCAGTCTGGGCGCGACGTTTGTGTTCGACGGCCCCAACTTTTACGAGGCCTCCTCGGTCCTGCTGACCTTCATCCTGCTGGGCCACTGGCTCGAGATGCGGGCTCGGGCCGGTGCCTCGGATGCCATGAAGGCCCTGCTCAAACTCTCGCCACCGCGGGCGATCGTGCGCCGGGACAATGTCGATGTGGAGATCGCCACCGACGACGTCCAAGTAGGCGAGGTGGTCGTCGTGCGTCCAGGCGCCAAGGTGCCGGTCGATGGTGAGGTACTCGAAGGCCAGTCCCAGGTCGACGAATCGATGCTCACCGGCGAGTCGATGCCGGTGAAGAAGGCGCCGGGCGCTCTGGTGGTTGGCGGCACCATCAACCGCAGCGGCGCCTTCACCTACCGCGCCACCAAGGTCGGCGCGGATACCGCACTCGCCCAGATCATCCAGTTGGTACAGGCTGCCCAGAACTCCAAGGCGCCGGCGCAGCTCCTGGCCGACCGCGCCTCGCAGTGGCTGGTGCTGGCGGCGATCGTGATCGGCGTGTTGACGTTTGCCGTGTGGTTTTGGTGGCTCGGCCAGACGCTGCTGTTCGCCCTGACCTTGACCATTACGGTGTTCGTGATTGCCTGCCCGGATGCGCTGGGCCTCGCGACGCCCATGGCGATCATGATTGGCACGGGCCTTGGGGCCCGCCACGGCATCTTGTTCAAACATGCCGAGGCCATCGAGCAATGCGCCCGGCTCAACGTGGTGATTTTCGACAAGACTGGCACCTTGACGGTGGGACAACCCGACGTGGTGGATACCGTGGCGGCGGCGGACTGGGACCAGGCGCGCTTGATCGAGGTTGCGGCCGCCGTGGAGGCGCATTCCGAGCACCCGCTGGCACAGGCGATTCTCAAGCACGCCGGGCCGGTCACGGATCGCGCCACCGATTACACCAATATCGACGGCCAAGGCGCGATGGGTCGGGTGGGCGGGCGCTGGGTGCATCTGGGCAACCGCTTGCTGATGGCCGCGCAAGGCGTGGCCGTGGACGAACTGGAGGCCCAGGCCGACGGACTCAAGGGCGCCGGCCGCACCGTCATCTACGTGGCGGTCGATCGGCGCTTGGCAGGCGTCATCGCGATTGCAGACGCCATTCGGCCAACCTCGCGGGCCACCATCGAAGAGCTGCATCGCCGCAATATCCGGGTCGCCATGATCACCGGCGACAACCGCCCGACGGCCGAGCGTGTGGCGGCCGACCTGGGGATCGACATCGTGCTCGCGGACGTGTTGCCGGGCGACAAGGCCGCCGAGGTCAAGAAGCTCCAGGCCCAGGGCCTGAAGGTCGGCATGGTGGGCGATGGCGTCAACGATGCCCCAGCCCTGACCCAAGCCGAGGTCGGCTTCGCGATCGGCGCCGGTACCGACGTGGCGATCGACAGCGCCGACACGGTGCTGATGCGCAGCGACCCCTACGACGTGGTGCGGGCGATCACGATCGCGCGCGGCACCTTGCGCAAGATGCACCAGAACCTGGCCTGGGCCGTGGGCTACAACGTCCTGGCCTTTCCCTTGGCGGCCGGCGTGCTCTTCCCGTTCGTGCTCTCGCCCGAAATCGCCGCGCTGTCGATGTCCGGCAGCTCGGTAATCGTGGCGGTCAACGCGCTGCTGCTCAAGCGCCTGCCCCTGGCGACGGCCTCAATCGTCGCCGGGGAATCCCCCGCTGTGTCTGAGGAGTCCATCTCATGAACCGTTCCTACGCGTTTGCTCCGCCCGCCGCGACCCTGCGCCAGCGCGCCGGCCGCGTGCTTGCCCCCGTGGCCCTGCTGTTGGCCCTCGCCACCTCCGCCTATGCGCAGGACGGTAGCTTCCGCCATGAAGTCCTCATGCGGGGGCAGATCCTTGAGGCCGACGCAGGCGCCTTGGTCGTCTGCGTAGGCGAGGCCGATGGCGCCCAGGTCGGGCAGGTCCTCGACGTCGTCCGCCACAAGCGGATCGCGCGCGGCCCCAAGGCGGCCGGCCCGCGGTTCCGTCGTGAGCCAGTCGGCCAAGTGCGGATCACGGAGCTGTTCGATACGCACTACGCCCAGGCCCAGGTGGTCACCGGCAAGCCCAAGGTCAACGACACCGTTGAACTGATCCGCTGATGAACGAACGGCGCCTGCCGCAGCGTTGGCCAGCCCTGAGGGCTGGCGACGCTCCGACCGGCGCCTGGCCCCGAAACCGCCTGCCCCGGGCGGCCCCTTACCCCACAAGGATTCCCCTCATGTCTTCCCCTGCGTCCCGCTCCCTGCATTTCCTCGGCGCCGCTGGCACCGTGACCGGCTCGCGCTACCTGATCCAGGCCGCCGGCCAGCGGATTTTGGTCGATTGTGGCCTGTTCCAGGGTTACAAGCAGCTGCGCGAGCGCAACTGGGCGGATTTTCCGGTCGCGCCCGCGTCCATCGACACGGTGCTGCTGACCCATGCCCACCTGGATCACGCAGGCTATCTGCCGGCCCTGGTCAAGCAAGGCTTCGCTGGACGGATCCTTTGCACCGAGGCCACGCGCGATCTGAGCCAACTGCTGCTGCCCGACAGCGGCCATCTGCTGGAGGAAGAAGCGCGCTACGCGAAGAAGAAGGGCTACTCCAAGCACGCCAATCCGCTGCCGCTGTACACCCAGGAAGATGCGATGACGTGCCTGACCCGATTCGATGGCCGCCCGTTCCTGGAGCCGCAGGCCCTCGCGCCGGGCGTCAGTGCCCGGTTCATCCCGGCCGGCCATATCCTGGGCGCCGCCCAGATTGCGCTGACCATTGACGGTCGCCGCCTGCATTTCACCGGCGACCTCGGCCGCGCCAGTGACGCGCTGATGAAAGCCCCGGCGCCGTTCGAGGGTGCGGACGTGCTGGTGTGCGAGTCCACCTACGGCAACCGCCGACATCCCACCGCCGACGCCGAGGCGGAGCTCGCGCCCGTGATCAAGCGGGTCGCCGCCCGCGGCGGCGTCATTGTCATTCCCGCCTTCGCCGTCGGCCGGGCCCAGGCCCTGATGCTGCATATCGCCCGGCTGCGTCAGCGCGGCGAGATCCCGCGCGTGCCGGTCTATCTCAATAGCCCGATGGCAATCAATGCCACCGACCTCTACCACCGCCACCATGACGAGCACCACGTGACCGACGCCGAGTGCCGGGACATGTTTGAGCTGGCCACCATGGTGCGGACCGTGGAGGAGTCCAAGGCGCTCAATATGCAGCGCGGGCCGATGATCATCATCTCCGCCAGCGGCATGCTCTCCGGTGGGCGCGTCCTGCATCACCTGGTGGCGTTTGGCCAGGACTCGCGCAACGCAATCCTGCTGGCCGGCTACCAGGCCGGCGGCACCCGGGGCGCGGCGCTGGTGCGCGGCGAGAAATCGTTGCGCATCTTCGGGCAGGAGGTGCCGATCCAGGCCGAGGTCGTGGCCATGGAGAGTTTCTCTGGCCACGCCGACAGCGAGGAACTGCTTGCCTGGCTGCGCCCGGCCCCGGTCACGCCCAAGATGACCTACATCACCCATGGTGAACCCGACGCCGCCGATGCCCTGCGCGGCCGGATCGAGCGCGAGCTCGGCTGGCACTGCCGCGTCCCTGAGCATCTGGAACGGGTGCCGCTCGGCGGCGAGGCGGCGGCATGACCGAGCACGCCCACACCCGCCTGCGCGTGGTGCGCGCCGGCATCGATACCTACCAGCAGCCGGTGGTCTATATGCACCGCGACTGCCCCGTCTGCCGCTCGGAGGGCTTTGCGGCCCTGACCCGGGTCCAGATGCGGGTCGGGACACGCGAGGTCATCGCCACCCTGAACGTCGTCACGGGCGATCACCTGGCGGTCGATGAGGTGGCGCTGTCGGACGCGGCTTGGCAGGCCGTAACGCCCGAGGCCGGCGCCTACGCGACCTTCCAGCATCCCGAGCCGGCCGCCTCGGCCGGCGCCCTGCGCGCCAAGGTGTTCGGGGCGCGCCTGGACGACGCCGACTGTCTGGCCCTGATGCGCGATACGGCCGCCAATCGGCTGTCGGACATCGAGCTGGCGGCGTTCGTCACCGCCTGCGCCGGCGAACGCCTGGATCACGGCGAGACCATTGCCCTGACCCGGGCGATGGTGGCTGTGGGCGAGCGCTTGGACTGGGGCGGCGGCCCGGTGCTGGACAAGCACTGCGTGGGCGGATTGCCCGGCAACCGCACCACCCCGATCGTGGTCGCGATCATCGCGGCGCTGGGGCATCGCATCCCCAAGACCTCGTCGCGAGCGATCACCTCGCCGGCCGGCACCGCCGACACGATGGAAGTGATGGCACCGGTGGCGCTGGATTTGGCGGCGATGCGGCGGGTGGTCGAACGCGAGGGCGGCTGCATCGTCTGGGGCGGCAATGTGCGCCTGAGTCCGGCCGACGACGTGCTGATCCGGGTCGAGCGACCGCTGGACTTCGACAGCGACGGCCAACTGGTCGCCAGTGTGCTGTCCAAGAAGGTGGCCGCCGGCGCGAGCCAAGTGCTGATCGACATGCCCGTTGGGCCCACCGCCAAGGTGCGCTCGGACGCGGCGGCGCAGGCGCTGGCAGCACGACTGACCGTCACCGGATCCGCGATGGGCCTGAACCTGGCGGTCTTGCACACCGATGGTCGCCAGCCGGTCGGCATGGGCATCGGCCCGGCGCTGGAGGCCCGCGACGTGCTGGCCGTGCTGCGCGGCGCGCCCGGGGCCCCGGCCGACCTGCGCACGCGGGCTTTGGCCGTCGCCGGCGCTTTGCTCGAGCTCGCGCCCGGCACGCCGCCCGGTCAGGGACCGGCCCTGGCCACGCAGGCATTGGACTCGGGTCGCGCCTGGGCCAAGTTCCTGGCCATCTGTGAGGCGCAAGGCGGCTTCAGCGAGCCGGGCGAAGCACCCTTCCAGGCGCCGGTAGTGGCCCCCCGTGCCGGGCGCATCGCCGCGATCGACAACCGACGCCTGGCCAAGGTGGCCAAGTTGGCCGGCGCACCCGGCGCGGCCTTGGCCGGCGTCGTCTGCACGTTGCGCATCGGGGATCCGGTCGTAGCCGGGCAACCGCTGTACACCGTGCACGCCCAGTCCCCCGGCGAGCGCGACTACGCCTTGGCCTACGCCCAGACCCACACCGACATCCTGTCCCTGGAGACCCCATGAGCCGCGTGCTGATCCCCTTTCCCGATTTGCAGCCGCTGGCGGTGGATTTGGCGGCGCGTTTGAACGCCCGCGTGGCACCCGTGGGCTGGCGCCGGTTCCCCGACGGGGAATCGCTGGTGACGCTCGACCCCCAACTCAGCGGAGTCGACGTGGTGGTGGTGGCCGGCCTGAGGAACGTGGACTCGGTGGCGCTGGCGCTGCGCTTTGTCGCCGAGACCGCCCGCGAGCTGGGCGCCCGTTCGGTCGGCCTGGTCGCCCCGTACCTGCCCTACATGCGCCAGGACACCCGCTTCCATCCCGGCGAAGCGATCAGCGCGCCGATCTTTGCCCGCTTCCTGGAGCAAAGCGTCGACTGGCTGGTGACGGTCGATCCACACCTGCACCGCAATCCGCGCCTGGACGGATTGTTCTCGATCCCCACCCGCCACGTGGCGGCGGCACCGGCCATGGCGGCCTGGGTGCAGGCCAACGTCCCCGACGCGATCTTGATCGGCCCCGACAGCGAGTCGGCGCAATGGGTCGGCGATATCGCCGCGCGAGCGCAGGTGCCGTTCCAGGTGCTGGCCAAGATCCGGGAGGGGGATCGCGCAGTGCGTGTCAGCCTGCCCGACCCCATTGCCGCCCGCGGCCGTACGCCGGTGGTGGTCGATGACATCGTCTCCTCGGGCCACACGATGATCGAAACCCTCAAGCATCTGGCCACGCTGGGATTGCTCCCCGCGACCTGCCTGGTCACCCACGCGGTGTTCTCCGAAGACGCCTACGAACGCCTGCTGACTGCGGGCGCCCAGCGCGTCGTCAGCACCGACACCATTGCCCACCCGGCCTGCAATGCCATTGGGATGGCACCGCTCCTGGCCGTGGCCTGCGAGGCGCTGCTTGCCGAGCGCACACCGTCGCTGGCCGCCCCGTGATGCGCGCTGCCCCCATCCCCGCCTGCGCCTTGGAGATCCGATGAACGACCTAACCTGTCCCGCCAGCGCCCTGAGCGCCATTGACCAGCACCGGATTGACCAGCTGGCCCGGAGCTACGCGCAGGCCGATCCGGCCTTCGCCGCCTGGGCTGCGGGCTATGGCGTCATCGCACACACCCCGCTCACCCAATTGCGCGTGCGTGCGATGATCGAGGAACTGGTCGCGACCGGCGCTCTGCCTGACAGCGCGACGGGCTATCGGCGCCTGAGCGCCGCCGATCGCGTGGCCAGCGCCGGCATGTGGCTGGTAGCACACATGACCTACGCCCGGCGGGTCCGCCTGGACGGCGCGCCGTTGGAGGCCGATGACTTCAAGCCGCAGCCCGAGGGCCACACCGGCGGCGCGTTGAACATGGTGCCGGCCTACGCCGGCTACCTGGCCATGAATGCGCTCGATGGGGTAACCCGCGCCTGGATGATGGGCCAAGGCCACTGCGTGGCGGCGATCGATGCGCTCAACGTGATCGTCGACAACATGAGCCCGGCGCATGCGGCCCGCTATGGCCTGGATGAGCCGCGGCTGGCGCGATTCGTGGGCGACTTCTACTCCTATGCGCTCACGCCCGAGGGGCGGCCGGCCTCGCCGCTGGGCTCGCACGTCAACGCCCACACCGCCGGCGGCCTGCAGGAAGGCGGCTATCTGGGCTTTGCCGAGCTGCACTAC
The DNA here is from genome assembly GCF_000747155.1 of Arenimonas metalli CF5-1. Classification (GTDB taxonomy): domain Bacteria; phylum Pseudomonadota; class Gammaproteobacteria; order Xanthomonadales; family Xanthomonadaceae; genus Arenimonas; species Arenimonas metalli. Next base: position 292,544 of record NZ_AVCK01000012.1, read on the forward strand.
GTGCACGCGCCGCTGCCCGGTGAGCGGCTGGTCGCGTTCGTCAGCGATGGCGCCTTCGAGGAGCAGCGTGGCGGCGACTGGGCGCCGCGCTGGTGGCGCCCGGACGATTCGGGCTTGGTCGCGCCCATCATGATCCTCAACGGCCGGCGCATCGAGCAGCGCAGCCAGATCGAACAGCAGGGCGGCGAGGACTGGCTGTATCGCCACCTGCGGCTCAATGGATTCGAACCCATCGGCCTGGACGGGCGCGATCCGGCCAGCATCGCCTGGGGCATCCATGTCATCGAGTCGCGGCTGCAGGCCTGCACCGAGGCGGCCGCGCTGCATCCCGAGGGCGATTTCCGAATCCCGCTGCGCTACGGTGTCGCCGAGGCGCCCAAGGGCTTTGGGTTTCCCGGCGCCGGCACCAACGCCGCCCACAACCTGCCGCTATCGGGTAATCCCCACCGCGATGCGGCCGCCCGCGAGCAGTTCAATGCCGGCTGTGCGCCGCTCTACGTGCCGCCGGCGGATCTGCAGGCGGCGATTGCGGCTCTCAATACACACGCGACTCAGGGTCGGCCGCGCGAGCGCGACCACGCGCTCGCGACCCGCCAGGTGGCGCTGCCGACCGTGCCCGAGCCGGCCTGGGCGGAGCCCGGCACGATTGGCTCGCCGATGGCCGCTCTGGATGGTCAGTTTGTTCGCTTGGTGCAGGCCAACCCGCAGCTGCGCCCGCGCGTGGGTAATCCCGATGAGTTGCGCAGCAACAAACTCGACGCGACCCTGGACCTGCTCAAACACCGGGTGCAGGAGCCGGAAGCCGGCGTCGCAGAATCGCGCACCGGCGCCGTGATCACCGCGCTCAATGAGGAGGCCGTCGTCTGCGCCGCCCTGGCCAACAAGGGCGGGCTCAACCTGGTGGTGACGTACGAGGCCTTCGCCCCGAAGATGCTGGGCGCCTTGCGCCAGGAACTCATTTTCTCCCGGCATCTGCGCGAGGCCGGGCGGCCGCCGGGCTGGCTGGGCGTGCCGGTCGTACTGACCTCGCACACCTGGGAGAACGCCAAGAACGAGCAGTCGCACCAGGACCCCACCCTGGCCGAAGCCTTGCTCGGCGAAATGGCGGACGGTGCCCGCGTGTGTTTCCCGCCCGATGGCAACAGCGCCATGGCGGCCCTTACCCACAGTATCCAAGCTCTGGGCACGATCACGGCCCTGGTCGTGCCCAAACGCGAGGTCCCCAATCGGCTGACGCCGGCGCAGGCCCGCCTGTTGGCAGACGAGGGCCTGCTCTTGCTGCACGGCGATCCCGACACGGCTGCCGTCTTGTTGGCCGCCACGGGCAGCTACCAGCTGGGGGAAGTGCTGCGGGCGCATCGGCGTCTTCGCGAAGCCGGTATCGCCGCGGCGGTGATCTATATCGGCGAGCCCGGGCGGTTGCGGGCCGGGCGCGACGCGCGGGAGTGCGCGTACGTGCTGTCTGATGCGTTGGTGCTGCGCCATTTCCCGGCGGGCACCCCGCGCGTGTTCGTGACCCACACCCGGCCTGAGCCGTATTTGGGCGCGTTGCGCCGAATCGACACCGGGCCCGCCACCACGCGGGCGCTGGGTTTTGTGAACCAAGGCGGCACGCTGGATGTGCCCGGGCTGCTGTTCGCCAATGGCTGCACTTGGGCGCACACGGTGGCGGCGGCGCTGGCGGTGCTGGGTCGCCCCCTCAACGACGGACTGCGCGCCGACGAGCAAGCCGCCCTGGCCGGCCGCGGCGACCCGACCGTCATCACGTACCCGGCATGAGCAGCTCTCAGCCAAAGCCTGCCTCGCGCCTGCCCCGCAGCCTGCAGATCGCGGTCGCCCTGGGCGGCTTCGGCTGGACCTGGTGGCGGCGCCATCGGCGCGCCCCCGAGAGCCTGCCGGCGCGGCTGCGCGAGACCTTGGAAGGCTTGGGCACGACCTTCGTCAAACTGGGCCAGGGGTTGAGCCTGCGGCGGGACCTGTTGCCGGCGCCGTACCTGTCGGAACTGGAAGCGCTACATGCCCACGTGCCCCCGTTCGAGTCGGCCTTGGCCGTGGCGGCGATTGAATCGGCGTTCGGCCAGCCAGTGAGCCAGTTGTTCGCGGAATTCGAGCTGGTGCCGTTTGCGGCCGCCTCGGTGGCCCAGGTGCACCGGGCCCAACTGCCCGATGGGCGCACGGTCGCGGTCAAGGTGCGAAGGCCTGGCATTGTGGCCCAGGTGCATGCCGATCTGCGGCTGCTGCGGCGCTTCGTGCGCGTCAGCCAGTGGCTGGTGCCGGGTCTGCGGCGCTATCAGCCGCTGGAGCTGGTCGACGAACTCGGGCAGTCCCTGCATCAGGAGATCGACATGGTCCAGGAAGCGCGCAACATGCGCCGTCTGGCCCACACGCTCGACCCGCTCCCCTACCTCTCGTTGCCCCACGTGGTCGAGCCGTGGGTGGGGCCCGCCGTGATCGTCCAGGAATTCAGCCACGGAGCGCCCATCGCGACCCGGAATCGCACGCCGCGTGGGCGCGAGCTGGCCGGACGGCTGCTCGATGCCTATGTGCACCAGCTGATGGGGTCCGGGGTGTTCCACGCCGATCCCCATCCCGGAAACTTGTTTGAGCTCCCGGACGGTCGTCTGTGCTTCCACGACTTTGGGTCCATCGGTTTCCTGGACCCCGCGGCGCGCGTGGCCTTCGCGCAACTCATTGAGGGCTTGGTCGCCAACGAACCCCAGGATGTACTCGACGCCGTAGTGGCCATGGGGTTCATCTCGGGTCCGGTTGACCGTCAGGCTTACGTCCGTGCCATCAGTGAAATCCTCAGCAGCCTGGCCACCCTGCCCCTCAACGAATGGTCCATGGCTGATGCGATCTGGCGGGTGGCGCGGATCGGGGCGGGCGCGAACTTCCGGCTGCCCCGTCATCTGCTGGTCCTGATGCGCACGCTGTTCCTGGCCGAGAACACGCTGCGGGGCCTGGACCCGGATCTGGACCTGATGCAGGCCCTGGGCGCCCGCGCCCAACGCATGGTCCAGACTTTGCAGCAGCAGGCGGGCGGGCGGCCGATGCATGAGCAACTGCTCAAGAGCGCCGAGCAGCTGCCGGTCGTGGCGATGCAGATGCTTCGGCAGCTGCAACTGGACGAAGGGCGGCCCGCGCTGTCGCTGCACCATCGCGGCCTGGAGCCGCTGGAAACGACGCTGGCGCGCACCGGCAATCGCCTGGCCTTGGCGCTGGTGACGCTGGGCCTGTACCTGGCCGGGTCGGTGATGATGCTGCACGGCGCCGGGCCGCGCCTGTGGGGCCATCTGCCGGTGCTCTCGGGGCTGGCGTTCGCGGCCGCGCTCGTGCTGTCCTGGCGGCTGGTGCGCGCCATCTCGCGCTCGGGGCACCTATGAGCGCGCCGCGCGATGTCCTGACGATCAACGTCGGCTCGGCCACCGTCAAGGCGGCGTACTACGCGATGGATGCGCAGGGCGTCCTGATCACGTCGGCGGCCCGCGCCAAGATCGCCGTGCTGCCCGAGGATGCGCATGACGCCCGCAGTGCGGACCGCTGGCTGTCGCAGTTGCTGGTGCAGCTGCCGGCCAGGGCCGGGCAGCCTTCGCGCGTGGCGCACCGGGTCGTGCACGGCGCGGCCCGCCCGGGTCCGGCCCGCGTCACCGAGGCATTGATGACCGAGCTGACGGCGCTCACGCCGTTGGCGCCCCTGCATCAAGGCCCGGCCCTGCGGCTGATCGATGCCGCCCGGCACCGCTGGCCGGGGGTGCCGCAGGTGGCCGCTTTCGACACCAGTTGGCATGCGACCCTCGCGCCGTGGGCCCGGCGCCTGCCGGTACCGGCGAGCCTGCATGCGGCTGGCGTGATGCGCTACGGCTTCCACGGCCTCGCCTTCGCCTCGGCCGTGCGCCAACTCTCGGCGCTGGCCCCGGCGCTGGCGCAGGCGCGGCTGGTGCTGGTGCACCTGGGCGGTGGTTCCAGCCTGTGCGCGGTGGCCAACGGCCGCAGCGTCGATACCACCATGGGCATGACGCCCCTGGACGGGGTGCCGATGGCGACCCGGTCGGGCAGCCTCGACCCCGGCGTCGTGCTGTACCTCGCGCAGACACGGCACATGCCGCTGCCCCAGATCGAACACCTGCTCTGGCGCGAGTCCGGCCTGCGGGGGCTGTCGGGCGGCAGTGGCGACATGCGCGAACTGCTGGCCGATACCAGTGAGTCGGCCGGCCACGCCCGGGCGCACTACGCCCTTCGAATCGCGCAGGCCGTCGCGGCCATGGCGACCAGCCTCGGCGGGGTGGACGCGATCGTGTTCTCGGGTGGCATTGGCGATGGCGCCGCGCCGATCCGGGCCGCCGTGGCCGAACGTCTGGCCTGGATGGGCCTGCGCCTGGACCCGGAGGCCAATGCAGCCGGGGTGGCGCAGATCCACGCGGCCGGCGCGGCGATCTCGGTCTTCGTTGTCCGGGCCGACGAAGAGCAGGAGCTGGCGTTGGCGGCGCTGGCGGAGCCAACGCCATGAGCCGGGCGAGCGCGCCGCAGCGGACGTTGTCCCGGGGTGACCGCGCGCTTCGCGATCGGGTCGCGGCGCTGTTGGCGCGGGCCGAGGTGACGCTCGATGGCGATCAGCCGTGGGACCTGCAGGTGCATGACCCGCGCTTCTTCGCCCGGGTGCTGGCGCAGGGCTCGCTGGGGCTGGGGGAGTCCTACATGGACGGGGACTGGGACGCACCCGCCCTCGACGCCTTGCTGGCGCGGCTGTTGCGCGCCCGGTTGAATCACCAGGTGGTGGGGTGGGCCGATCGTTGGGCCGCCGTGCGGGCGCGGCTGATCAACGCCCAAACGCGGCGTCGCGCCGTCACCGTGGGCGAGCGCCACTATGACCTGGGCAACGACCTCTACGCCGCGATGCTGGGCAAGCGCCTAGTCTACAGCTGTGGCTACTGGCGCAGCGCCCGAACCCTGGACGCCGCGCAGGAGGCCAAGCTCGACCTGGTCTGCCGCAAGCTGCAGTTGACCCCGGGTCAGCGCGTGCTCGACATTGGCTGCGGCTGGGGCGAAGCGCTCCGGTTCGCCACAGAGCGTTATGGCATCCACGGCATCGGGCTGACCATCTCCTGCGAGCAGGCGGCTTACGCTCGCGAATTGTGCCGGGGCCTGCCGATCGAGATCCGGGTACAGGACTACCGCGACTTCCAGGAGCCCGTCGACCGCATCTTCTCGATCGGCATGTTCGAACACGTCGGCGTGCGCAACTACCGCCACTACTTCGAATTGGCCGCACAGTGCCTGCCGGCCGACGGATTGATGTTGCTGCACACGATCGGCACGAACGTCTCGACCAATCGCACCGATCCGTGGATTGAGCGCTACATCTTCCCCAACTCCATGCTGCCTTCGGCCGCCCAGATCACGGCCGCCAGCGAAGGCCGGTTCGTGCTCGAGGACTGGCACAGCTTCGGGCCCGACTACGACCGGACCTTGCAGGCGTGGCGCGACAACGTCGAGGCCGCCTGGGACCGCCTGTCGGCGCGCTACGACACGCGCTTCCGGCGCATGTGGCGGTTCTATTTGGCCGCCAGCATGGCGACCTTCAGGGAGCGCCAGTGTCAGCTCTGGCAACTCGTGCTGTCCCCGCGGGGCGTGCCCGGCGGCTATGTCGCGCCTCGTTGAGCCCTCCCTTGAACGATTTGACCGTTCCACCCGCGCCACCATTCACCCACCCCACCGCAGTCCGCCCATGAATACCCTCATTGCCGTGATCTACAAGCATCAGGAAGACGCCGCAGCCAAGACCCTGGCGCGACTGCAAGACCTGCAGCGGGAATACCTGATCGCGCTGGAGGATGCCGTGATCGTGCGCCGAAACGCCGATGGCAAACTTCATTTGCAGCAATCCGTCAACCTGATCTCGGCGGGCGCCGCGACCGGGGCCTTTTGGGGCCTGTTGGTCGGCGTCATCTTCGCCGGGCCGCTGGGCCTGGCCGTGGGCGGACTGGGCGGCGCCGGACTCGGCGCCTTGGCGGGCCGACAGGCCGACTATGGCATCGACGACGAGTTCATCCGCGAATTGAGCGTCGAGGTCGAGCCCTGCTGTTCGGCCTTGTTCGTGCTCGTCCGGTCGATGACCACCGACAAGGTGATCGCTGAGCTCGAGGGCACGGGCGGACGCCTGCTCAAGACCTCGCTGCCGTCCGATATCGAGGTGCGCCTGCAGCAGGCCTTGGCGAGTGCGGCGCCCGCCCCGGCGCCCCACTGACCGCGCGGAGGACCGCTGCGCCGTGACCCGAGACTTGCCCGGTTTCGCTGAGCAGGGCGCGCACCACGGCGTGCGCCGGTTGCATACCGTGGACCTGGGCGCGGGGGACACCTCCGTCGTCTTTCTGCATGGGCTGGGAGGAACCGCGCGCTACTGGCAGTCCACGCCCGTGCCGCCGGTTTTTCCGGGCATCCACACGCAACTGGTCGACCTCTACGGTTTCGGCGCCTCTCCCCGCCCCTGGTGCCGCTACACGGTGGCACGCCACTTGGAAGCGCTCCGGCGCACTCTGTGCAGTTCGCGGCCCCAGGTCCTGGTCGGACATTCGTTGGGTGCGGCGCTGGCGCTGGCCTTTGCCGCGCTGCACCCGGCCAGCGTCCAGGGCCTGGTCCTGATTGGATTGCCGCAGTTTGGTTCGCGCGACGATGCCGCGACCTGGTTTCGCCAGCAACCGGGGGGCTGGATCTACACCAACCTGCTGGCGACCATGCTCGCCTGCGTGGTGACGCGGCGCGTAGCCCGCGGCCTGCTGCCGCACCTGATACGCGATGTCCCGCGGGTGGTGGCGCAAGACCTCGTCCAACACAACGCCATGAGCTCCGCCACGTCGTTGTGGAATGTCATCTACCGGCACGACAGCGCGGCCGATGCGGCCGCATTGCCCCCGGATCTGCCGGTGGTCTGCATCCACGGGCGGGACGACAGAACGGCTCCGATCAGTCGCATTCGATCCCTGCATCGCCACCGCGCCCATTGGGCACTGCTGGAGCTCGATGCGGACCACCATCCGTGGCTTCGCCAGCCACGCGCCTGCCAGGCCGCGATTGGCGATCTGTTGGGTCAAATACGACCGCCCGCCACCGTCCACTCGACCGGTGCGATCACGCCCGGGGCTGGCGACTGAGGAGGGTGCGCCAGCAGGGGATATCGCGCCCGGCAGGTGGTCATGCGAGTTCGGGCGATGCCGTGATCCAAACCGTTCCCCACCATCGAGGGTCTGCCCATGTGCTTTTCCGCCACCGCCAGTTTCACCGCCAGCGCCGTCCTGTTGGGGATCGGCGCGCTGACCCTGCGTCGGGTGGAGCGACCCGGGGATCGGGCCTTGGCCGCCATCCCGGTGCTGTTCGCGATCCAGCAGGCGCTGGAGGGCCTGGTGTGGTTGGGCCTCAACGGCACGCTTCACGGCCTGCTAGGGCCGGCCACGCAGGTCTACTCCCTCTTCTCGCACGTGCTGTGGCCGATCTACGTGCCGCTCGCGGTGTGGCTCGCCGAACCTCCCGGACCCCGGCGCCACGGCCTGTTCGGGTTCATGGTGGCCGGCGCCCTGGTCGGCGGCTTCTTGCTCTACGGCATGGTCGTGAATCCGATTGTGGCCCGCCCGGTTGGCCAGCATATCGACTACGACTCGCCGCACTTTTATATCGCGATGGTGCTGGGGTTGTACTTGGCCGCCACGACGGTGAGTCAGATGCTCTCCAGCCATCATTGGATCCGCTGGTTCGGCGTGTTGGCGCTGATCTCCGCGGTGGCGGCCTACGTGGCCTATGCCCAATGGTTTATTTCGGTCTGGTGCTTCTTCGCCGCGCTGCTGAGCGGGGTCATCCATCTGCACGTAAGGCACCGCCCTGGGCCGAGCTCGGGGCTCGGGATCCCTGCCGATCCGCGCTGGCAACGCACCTAGGCCCGTTGGGCAACGACTTTCCCCGTCCACGCACCTACGCCATAGTGCGGGGGTTGACCCTGCCGTCCCTGGAGGCCCCATGGCCAAGTCTGAGAAAACCTCGTCCCGTGTCGCCACCCAGTCCAGCAAAGTGCTCAAGGATGCGCGGGCGAGCGACCGGGCCAAGTCCTTGGCCGGTAGCGCCTTGGCGCAGGCGGGCACGAAAAAGCAAACCTCCTCCGGTGTGGCAAGAAAAGCAGGGGCCGTCTTGGCCGATCCCCGCGCTCGGCCGGCGACGCGTTCCTTGGCCGGCAGCGTGTTGACGCAGACGACGGGCAAGTCGAAATCGACGCCTGGAGCCGCCAAGGGCGGGGCGACCAAATCGTCGGCGAAAAGCCTGGCGGGGTCCGCGCTTACCCAACACGTCAGCACGCGCCGCACGGCCGATGGCCAGACCACGCGGGTGGTGCTCAAGCCCATCAGCAGCGGCGCCCTGGCGCCCCGGCGGGTGGAGCAAGCGGTCAACCGCGTCCTGACGGGCCGGAAGTCCAAGAAGTGAGCCGGGCGCACACCATGAAGGCGTCCTATGCCGCCAGCGTGTTCATCAACTGCCCGTTTGACGAGCAGTACCGCCCGATGCTGTTCGCCGCCGTGTTCGCGATTATCGATTGCGGCTATCAACCGCGCTGCGCGCAGGAGGTCGAGGACGGCGGCGATGTCCGGATCGAAAAGATCCGGCGCATCATCGAGGCCTGCAAGTTCGGGATCCACGATATCTCGCGGACCGAGCTGAGCGAGGGCAATGCGCTGCCGAGATTCAACATGCCGTTCGAGTTGGGCGTCTTCCTGGGCGCCCGTTATTTTGGACAAGGTGACCAAGCCAAGAAGTTCAGCTTGATCGTCGATCGCGAACGCTTCCGCTATCAGCAGTTCCTGTCCGATATTGCCGGTCAGGACATCCAGGCGCACAACGATGACCCGCTGGTGCTGATCGCCCGCGTCCGCAACTGGTTGGCCAACGCGACCAAGCGCAAGACCATCCCCGGCGCGGCCCGGGTCCAGGCCCGCTATCGGCAGTTTCAGGCGGCCCTGCCCGCCCTGTGCGAGGAAATGGCACTCGACCCGGGAGACCTGCTCTTCAACGAGTACGCGACCGTGACGTCCAGTTGGCTGCGGCAAAGCGAGGCGCTGCCCACCTGAGGTCGGCGCGGGCGGCGGGGGGCGGAGGCCCCCGCGCCCGCCCCGGGGCCGGTGCCGACGGACCCGGTGGCCCAAGGGCCGGCGTTCGTGTTGTAAATGCGACCTATTCGCATTAAAGTGGCGCCGCCGCGGCCCGTGCCGCACACCAGAATCTTTCGCCATGACGTCCCGATCTGCCCTCCGCCCTGCCCCGCTGGCCGCTGCCCTTGCCCTGATCCTGTCCCCAACGCTGGCTGCCGCCGCCGCCCCTGACGCCGACGCGCCCGCGTCGGGTGCGGCGCCGACCACCCAGCTTGCCACCATCGAGGTGACCGGCAAGGTCGATTACCGGTACGTCCAGAAGACCACCTTGACCGCGACCCGGACCGACACCGACCTGCTCGACGTGCCCCAGGCGGTGACCGTCATCACCCAAGACCTCATCCGGGACTTGGGCATCCAGGGGATGGCCGATGCGGTGCGCTATGTCCCAGGGATCAGCGTCACCCAGGGCGAAGGCAATCGCGATGGCCTGGTGTTTCGAGGCAACAGCTCCACGGCGGATCTGTTCGTGGATGGATTGCGCGATGACACGCAGTACTACCGCGATACGTACAACATCGAGCGCATTGAAGCCTTCAAAGGACCCAATGCGATGATTTTCGGTCGCGGCAGCCCCGGCGGCCTGCTCAACCGCGTCACCAAAGTGCCGGGCGCCGACCCCGCCCGCGAGATTGGCCTGCAGATAGGTTCGTGGAACAAGCGCCGCCTGACGGCCGACCTCAACCAGCCGCTCAATGACCGTGCGGCCTTCCGCGTCTCCGGTGTTTATGAGGATTCCGACGGCTTTCGAGACGGATTCGAACTGCGCCGCAAGGGGCTGAACCCCACGCTATCGCTGCGGCCGACCGACGCCACGGTGGTCACGCTGGGCTATGAGGTTTTCCGCGACGAACGCACGGCAGATCGCGGCATCCCCAGCCTGTCCGCCGCCCAAGCGTTCGACGGCACGCGCTATCCGGTCAGCACCGACCGGGAGACCTTCTTCGGCGATCCTCAAGGCAGTCCGGCATCGGTGGACGTCAACGCCTTTACCGCGCTGATCGAACATGACTTCGGCGGGGCGTTCCTGCGCAACCGGTTCCGCTATGCGGACTACGACAAGTTCTATCAGAACGTGTTCCCCGGCAACGTCAATGCGGCCGGCACCACCGTGGCGCTCTCGGCGTACAACAACGACACCCGACGCGAGAATGCATTCAACCAGACGGACCTGACGTTTGACCTGGCCACCGGCCCCATCGAACACCGCTTCCTGATTGGCGCCGAAATCGGTCGTCAGGAAACGAGCAACGAGCGTCGCAGCGGCCGCTTCGCGCCGGGTCAGTCCGTCTGCCTGCCCGGGAGCTCGGCCAGCACTTGTCTGGTGGCGTTGTCGGATCCGAACGTGCGGCTGTCGGTGGACTATGCGAACAACAGCGCCGGCGGCAGCGGTGATGCCCGAAACGCCGGTGTCACCCGCTTCGCCGCGCTCTACGCCCAGGACCAGATCACCCTTTCGCCAGAGTGGGAAGCGGTCCTGGGTGTTCGGTGGGATCGGTTTGATGTGGACTTCACCGACCAGCGCAACGGGGTGTCGCCGGCCAATCGCGACCTCTCCTCGTCCGACGATTTGTTCTCGCCCCGGGTCGGATTGGTCTATCAGCCGGCCGACCAGCTCTCGTTCTATGCCAGCTACGGAGTCACGTACTTGCCGCGCTCGGGCGAGCAGCTGGCATCGCTGACGCCGGGTACGCAAGCCCTGGATCCCGAAGAGTTCAAGAACTACGAGATCGGCGCGAAGTGGGACATCACGCCGCGCTTGAGCGCGACGGCGGCCGCCTTCCGGCTCGGCCGCAGCAACGTGGCGGTGGTCGACCCGATCGACCCGACCCAGATGATCCTGTTCGCGGGCGACAGCCAGCGAACCGAGGGACTGGAGCTCTCGCTCAGTGGTGAAATCACGCCGACCTGGCAGGTGGTGGCCAGCTACACCTATCAGGATGCGGTGATCACGCGCGATATCCGCACCGGCCCCACGAGCGTCACGCCGGAGGGTACGGAGCTGGCCCAGTCCCCCAAGCACATGGCCGGGCTCTGGAACCGCTTCGAACTCTCGGAACGCTGGGGGCTCGGGTTGGGTGCGATTTACCGAAGCCGGTCCTTTGCTTCGACCAGCGACCAGGTGACGCTGCGGAGCTACAGTCGCTTCGACGGCGCCGTGTACTACGCCGTCAACGAGAATGTCGACCTGCAGCTGAATGTCGAAAACCTCTTCGACAAGACCTACTTCCCGTCCGCGCACAGCGATAGCAACATTACGCCCGGCGCGCCGCGCAGCTACTATCTCAGTGCGCGATTCGCGTTCTAGCCGATGCATGGGTCAGGCAGGGATTGCGACGCCGACCCACAGCTCGCGGGCGCAGGCCACGCAGGCACTGGAAAGGTGAGCGTTCCGACGCTAGCCGGCGGGGCCCAGGCCGGGAAGGCGAACAGGAATGCTCTCCTGCTCGCACCCTGCCCGGGTACCCGCATCGCGAATTCCGTTGGCAACGGCGTTCCAACCTAATCGCAGCGCGTTTCGAGACATGGCCGCGCACGCGGCCGGCGAGACCTCGACCCGTCTTCCACCGCACGCGATGGGGTCCATCAACCACGGGTGCAGTCCCGCAGTTGCCGGGTCCGCCTGCTGTATGACCAAGGCGATCCGGAACCCGCCTTCATCGATGTCGCCCCAGTGATAGGCCGTGGCCCGCGGCGGCAAGGCCGCTCGGATCCGGGCATAGGCGCGGCACCACGCCGGCGATGGCATGCCGCCGGTGTAGAGGATGAGGCCGTCGGTGCGGGCCCCAAGCGCCATTGCCGCGACGTGGAAGGTGGTCAGGTTCTCGATGGTGAGGATCCACGCGGGCGCGCCGGCGTAGCCGATAACCGCCGACGGTGAGACGCCCACATAGGGCCGCACGATCCGGCATGCCTCGCCTGGGAGCAGGATCTTGCCGTGCCCTGAGACGAGGAACGGTTGTGGCTCTTTGCGCAAACCGATGCGTGCGAAGACTTCTTCGGCGTGGCGCGCGGGGGCCTGCACGTCCTCGGCGGTCAGCACGTCGACGTGCCGCTGCAACGCCTCGATCCGCTTGCTGTGGGCGAACAGCTCGACGCTGACCTGCCGCAGGACGCGGTCCTCCGCCGGCTGCCCGCGAAGGTGGCAGACCAGCCGCGCGGCGTCCGCGAAGTCCGGCGCGGCGTCAGGCCCCATTCCGCGCACCGTGCGCAGGGCCCGCCAGGTGGCCAGCAGGGTCGGGATCGGCAGTTCCGACGCCGCCCAGGGGGCCAACACACGTTCGGCAGTGTCCACCTGATCGGCGACGGTGGGACGGCCCAGGTGCGCGGCCAGGTGCCGCAGGCTGACCAATACCACGCCATCGAGGGGGCGTTCGTCGCCGCCCAGTTTCGACCACTCCAGGCGCACCGCCCCAGCCGTCTCGGCCGCGCGCATGCGCTCATGCAGGAGGACCCGGTCATCCAGCGTGAGCGCCCAGTACGGACTTTGGGTGTCCTTGAACGAGGCCCGAATTGTCCGCGTGCTCGCCGCGTGCAGTGCCCTCTCGCCGCGCGCCAGCAATTGCTCAAGCGTCGCTTGGCTCAGATCCATCGCCTCGCTCCCTGGCCAGCCTTGCCATCTCCTGTTCGACCAACTCCGGGTGGTACATCGGGTTGTCGCTGGCCAGCAGCTCGCGCGTGGCGTCGGTCAGCACCGTGCAGTCCATCTGGATCGTCTTTCCGCCGTAGCGGCCCATGTCGTAGTAAACGCTCAGGAACGAGGAGAGCTTCGGCTGGTCGGTTTCGGGGCCGGCCATGATCAGCTGCAGGCCGAGGGAGTTTAGGTACTGCGCGGCCGCACGGACATTCTGCGTATCCATCTTGTCGAACGCCTCGTCGAGCAGCATGATCCCGCCGCCGCCGTTGTGCCCCTGTACCTTGCCATACGCCGCCGCCAGTGCCGCGCCGAAGATCACGTACAAGGGCGTGCGATGCTCGCCACCGGACCCGGGGCCGAAACGCTTGCTCAGCAGGCCAATGACTTTGCCCTCGCGACTGATCTCGACATCAAAGCTGAAAAAGCGCCGGTAGTCGGCCAACGGACTGCCGTCCTGCAGCAATACCGAGCTGGCGTCGCCCTCCATCAGCTCCCTAAACGCCTCCGGCACCTGGCCGGCCTCGCCAAACAGTCCGTTGTCGCCTCCGACCTCCCGGACCCGCTGCAGGAAGTCGTACAAGGGGCGGTGCAGGTCGACTACCCGGGAGCGGAACTGATAGCGCTCGTTGTTGGAGAACGGCGGTGCGTTCTTCAGCACCAGATTCAGACCGCGCATTTGCTCGTCCACGCGGTCGAAACCCGACAGCAGTGCTTGTGCGACGTCGGTCCGGAAGATCTCCAGGGCCCGCTGGTAAGCCTCCTCGGATTCCTCCAGCCGCGCAGCCAGTTCGGTCTCCTCCAGCCGCTGGCGCTCGCGCTGGATAAAGCGCTGGGCCGGAATCCACTGGCCGTCCAGGCCCTCGGCGGCCAGGTGGTATTGGGCCACATAGGCCGCCAGCAAAGACCAGGCCTCTCGATCCGCGCTGGCGGCGCTCGAGCGCGCCCGCTGGATGGCCGCCTCGCAGGCCTGCATCCGGGCGTCCATGACCGGGTGGCGCTCGTCCAGGCGCGCCCGATGGCGATCTACCTCCTGCGCGTCGTACAGCGCATCCTGCCGGGCCGTGCGCTCGGTGCCGGCGGCCAGCGCGAGCTGCCCGGCTAGCTCGTTGACGGTCCGCTGCGACGTCTCCAGTCGCTGTTTGAGGGTGGTCACCCGTTCGAGCCCCTGGCTTTCCTGGCGCTTGGCCTCGACGGCGGCCAGGCGCGCCGCGGTGACGGCGTCCTGCAAAGACCGGGTTCCCGGCGTGGCGGTGGTGGCGAGGCGCTCGGTCAAGTCCTGAACCACGGCCTGCCCGGCGGCGATCTCGGCCAGCCGCTGTTCGATATCGTGCTGCGTAACCTGGAGGTTGCCGAACGGCGTGAGTTGCAGCAGGGCACCCTGCAGGGCCTGCTCCTCGGCCTTGCGGGCAGTGGCCAGGCGCGTGCTCTCCTCGAGTTCGGCCTGTGCCTTGCGCCGCTGCGCGTGCGAGTCGGTTCGCCCGATCCGAAGATGCTCGGCACTGGCCAGCCGCCGGCGCTCCACGCCGCTGCCGGTCGCGATCATGCCGGTGCGGGTGAATCCCTTCTGACCTGCCACCAGGTCCGGGAGGGACTCCACGCACATCACCGACCCGAGCTCGCCGCGCAGGTAGGTCACCGCATCCGCATTCTCGCCATCGAGCAGAAGGGCGGCGGGCTGACCTCCCGCCAGGGCCCGGTAAGGCCGCAGGCGCGACGGCAGGGCCAGCTTGACGCCATACACCGCCTGGGTGCCGCGCAGGCCCTCATAGGCCCGTACGGCGGCGATTTCCTTTCCCCGGGGCACCAGCAGCGCCTGCACGTGCGGCCCCAGATACGCCTCGATCACCGGCTGCCACGCCGGCGCCGAGATCCGCACCAGATCGCAAACCGGGGTGCAGTCAATTCCCGCCTCGGTGAGCTCGCGCTGGAGGCGAGCGACCTCCGGGTTGAGCTCAGCCAAGCCCCGGTTTGAGCGCTCCAGGGCCAAGGCCGCGTCTTTGCGCCGGGCCTCGGCCTCCTTGTATTCGGCCTCGGCCGCGGCCAAGGCACGCCGGACGGCCTGGTACGCCAGCTCGACCTGCCGCAGGGCGCTGGCCACGCTCACGGCGTCCGGGGCCGTGCCGGCGTCCGGCGCCAACCTGCTGTCCAGGTCAGCCAACTGTGTGAGCGCGGCCTCGAACAGGCCTCGCCTCTCCAGAAGCACCGGCAACCCGCCGGCCGTGCGCACGGCAGCCGTCATCGCCTGGACACTGGCGCGCAGCGCTCGCTGCTGCTGCGCAAGATCCTTCTGGCGGTCACTGAGGTGCTGCGCGCTGCCGGCCTGGCGGGCGTAGTCAGGATCCTGGTTAAGCGTTGCAATCGCCCGCTCCTTCGCCGCGTCGGCCGCCTCAAAAGCAGCCTGCGCTCGGCGGTGCTCGGTTTGGGCGCGATCGAGTTCGCCGGCCAGCGTGGTGACGGTATCGCTCGCCTCCGCCATCGACTCGCCCAGCCGCTCGCTGTCGTACACGGCCCGCAGGCACGCATAGTTCGCTTCCGCAATCCGTTCCCGGCGCACCACGTCGTACTTGCCGCAGACCACGCTGGCCTGGTCAATCTTCTCCTTGGTGAGTCGCACCACGTCGCGCACCTGGCGGAACTGGTCGAGCCTGAGCCGGAACTCGCGCACATTCGTGGGCCGTGCCTCGATCAGGTGGTCGCGCAGCGCCACGCTCAGATCGTCCATGCCCTTGAGCTGCAGCGAGCGCTGGAAGGCATTTCGGAACGCCTGCGGGTTCGGGCGATCGCCAGGCGCCGCCAGGTGTTCGACCAGCAAGCGCCGGGTGAAGTCTTCCCGGTTCGTGGTGAACACGGCGGTGCCGATCGAGCCTGCCTGTCGGCACGCATCGGCCGCCTGGGCCTGGAATCGTTTCCAAGGCAATACCTGCGAGCCACCGCTCCCCTGCTCCAGGAACGAGGCGCTGTCGACGGCCACGCCGGGCAGGATGAACAGCCCCTGGACGATGACCTCCGGGCTGTGCGCGCTCGCCGACAGCGCGATGCCCGCGGTGACGACCTGGCCTGACGTCTCGTCGCGAAAGCCCAAGGCCACGTACGTGTTGGCCACATCGCGGCACCGGCCTTCCTCGGACTGGTCAAAGACCCCCAGGCAGTAGTCGCGCAGCGTCCGCGCCCGCTTCTTGCCGTCCGCCTGCGCGTTGAAATGGGTCCGGTGCGCATCCGCCGCCAGCATCACTGCCTGAATGGCGTCGAGCAACGCGGTCTTGCCGGTGCCGTTGGGGCCTAGGAAGGCCGTATTGCGACCCATGGTCAGGTCCTGCCGCTCGTACAGGAAGAACTGCACCAACGTCACCGACTCAAGCAGCTTCATCGCTTCCCTCCTCGGGATCAACCCCGTGCGCCGCCAGCTGCAGCAGCGCGGACTCGCCCAGGACATCGACGATCCCGGCGCGAATTACCACGTGGTAGGGCTGCAGGGGATCCTCCGCACCCTCGATCTTCGCGATGCCGTAGCGACGCAGGGCCTGCAACAGGTCGTCCAATTCGCCTTTGGACGGAAAGGGACGACCGAGCAATTCACCGTAGGCGCGCTCCAGATCCTCCAACCCGACCAAGGCCTCCCCGTCGGTCACGTCCGCCCGGTGGATGGCATCGTCGTAGAGTCGACGAAGCACCAGTGCCAGGCGCGTCTCTGACAGGCGCATGCGTGGGCCCACCCGGTGCCGCGCGAGCGCGACCACGTAGTTGTGGTGGTGATTGTGCTGCATCGTGACGCCGAGTCGGTCGAGCACGTCCTTAAACGCGGCGGCGTAGGTCACCAGCAGGTGATACGGGGTCGCGCTGCCGCGATCAGCGGCGTAGACCACCTGTTCGACCAGCAATTGGTAGGCCGCCCGCTCGAAATCGGCGCCGGTGTAACGTCCGTCGGTGGCCTCGGCCAGCCGCTCCCATGAGGCGGTCATGCGGCTTTCTCCCGTTGAATAACAAAACGCCGGTGTTCCACGTAGGGGTTGAGGGTGCGCGGGCCATCGACGAACTGGATGCGGACCGCCGGCAACATCTGTACGAACGGATCCTGGCGCGCCGCTGCGAGCGGGGCCTCGTTGCGCGAGGCGATCAGCAGCAAGCGCTGGTAGCAACACAAGTCGCTGACGGTCTCAATCTGCAACTGGTCAGAGAACACGGGGGTGGCCCCCTGAAGGTGTCTCGCGACATAGGCCGCCAGCTTGTCTGGGCGGACCAAGCGAGCGTCCGCCATGCGTTTGCGCAATGACTGCAGGGCCAGTTCCTCGAGCGTGGGGACCCGCGTTTGCACCCGGGTGGCGTCGGGCTCGCGGGTGACCTGCCGGGCCTTGCCCAGCCAACCCTCGCCCGCCAGCTCGCCCGCTGCCCCGGCCGGAAAGGCGCGATCGCCGTCGCGCAGCGACGCCACGCCGGTAATCGCCCGGGCGATCAGTTTGTCAAAATGCCTGGGAGCACGAAGGCGGTAATCCAGATACGCCAAGGCCCGCTGGTTGGCGGCGCGAATCTCGTCATCCAGTCGGCGAAGTTCGTCCTCCACGCTTTCCAGGCGCATCAAACGGCGGGTGTCGCGCTCGAAATAGGCTTCGGCCCGATCCGCGTCGCCCCCGGCGGTGTTGTGTTGGTACCAAGCGACGATGTCTTTCCGCCGCTCCGGGTCGTGTTGAATCTGGAGCGTCAAAGTGACGATGGCGGTCCGATGCTGCAGGGGGTGCGCCTTTGTTCGGAGCTCGTGGTAGTCACCGATGAAATGCCGACGGATGAAGTCATCGAAATAGCCCGCCACGAATTCCCGGGTGCTGGCCACCGATTGCAGCGACGCCATCAGGTCGTACACCGCCACGCCCGTGCTCGCCAGATGCGTCATGCAGTGCTTGGCTTCACGCGCCGCCTTGGCGTAGGCGTCCCCCTTCCCGCCCGCGGCCTCCTGGAGGTTGAGGAATACGGAGCGGACCTCGCTACCGAGGAACTCAGGCTCTTTGGTTCCGAATTCACGCAGCAGCGTATGAAACTGGGCCAGCACCGGGCGAATGGTGGCCATGTCGCGTACGCCGCGTTTGCGCTGGCTCAACCAGCCGCTGTCCCGAAACACGCTGTAGATGCCATGGGCCCGGATGTTGGCTGGGGTATCGGGCGCCGCGCCGTCCTCGGCTTCCCAGGGGTCGCTTACGACCAGGTACGACTCCAGGGCCGCAATCAACTCGCTTTTGGGAACGTCTTCACCGGGCGTACGCGCCCCGTCGCCCCAGAACTCGTCGACCAGGCGACCGAGCAGATCCCAGTAGCGTGTGTTGTTGGCGGCCGCCAAGGGCCGGAACACGGTCCGGGGCAGGCGGTCGAACAGCGTGTTGGCGTTGGGATCAGTCACGGGCATCACAAACGTAACATGAAGTTAAACATAACATGGTGTTTAGTTAAACGCCATGTTATGGTTTTCCCACCTTTCCGCGGGCCTCCCCTTCCCCATGCCGCGCCGCCAAGCCCCTCTGGACCGCCTCAAAGCGATCGAAACCCTGCTGCTTTGGGAGGGTCGGGTCACCAACAGCCGTTTGCGAGAATTTTTCCCAGTGCACGCGGTCCAGGCCAGTCGGGACCTGACCGCGTACCGCGAGCAGGCCGAGCATAACTGCCACCCGGTTCCGGGGGAGCGGGGGTATCGCGCGACCGACTGGGTCAAACCGGTTCTCACCGAAGGATCGTTTCGGGAGTACCAGCAGCTGGTTGGCGCCGCCGGCAGCGAAGGCGGCCTGCAAACGGGCGTCCCGTCGGAATCGGTGCTCGAAGATGCCACGCACACGTCACTTCGAATTTTCCCCGTCGTGCATGCGGCGATTCGCACCGGCCAAGGCGTGGACATCGAGTATCAGTCGCTGCGCCATCCTGAGGGCACGCGTCGGCGCATCTTTCCCCATGCCCTGATCCAGGCCGGGGTGCGCTGGCACGTCCGGGCCTATTGCGAGCGGGCTCAGGCCTTCCGGGATTTCAATCTGGGGCGAGTGCGCAGCGCGACGGCGGTACCGGTCAGCGCCCCGGCTACCGGCGCGGAGGACGTGGAGTGGAACACGCCGGCCACCCTGCGCTTGCGACCGCATCAAGCGCTCACGGCTGCGCAGAGCCAGATGATTCGCCTGGAGTACTTCGAAGGTACGGTGGGGTTGGCGTTGACGCGGCGCGCTCCCTTGGTCCCCTACCTCATCCAGGCCTATCGCGCGGCGCTGGATCCGGACCGCGAGTTGCCGCCGGCGTTTTTGCTGCAGGTTCACGAGCCCGAGCAATTGCCACCCTGTGCCCGGTGGGCGGAGACGTCGGACGGCGGGGTGCTCGGGAGCTAATGGCGTGGGGACAGAACCTTCCGACGCCGTCCGGTATCTGTCCCGGGACCAAAGGAGGCGGAGTTTGGTCTGACATTCCAGATCAGGGGCTGCCGTTGCAGTCGATTCCAGAGACGAACACCAGATGCCAGAATCTAGGTCGCTCATGCATGGAACCTGAGTATGTGGGTGTGTTTACCCGCCCTGATACGTGGTCGCCCCAACTTAGGCGGTTGCCTCAGCGATGACAGCGCGGTTTTGGCTTTGAACGCTCATCACGTCGCTATCCCGCGCAACACGACAGTTGCGTCACATCCTTCGTAAAGGTCTGTGCCGCGAGCTTCAGTCCCTCGACCATGGTGAGGTACGGGAACAGCTGGTCGGCCAACTCGTGCACCGTCATTCGTGCCCGGATGGCGATCGCCGCTGTTTGAATCAGCTCACCCGCCTCAGGAGCTACGGCCTGTACGCCGATCAGGCGGCCGGAATGAGCCTCGGCGACCAGCTTGATGAATCCGCGGGTGTCGAAATTAGCCAGCGCCCGCGGCACGTTGTCGAGCGTCAACGTGCGGCTGGTGGTCTCGATGCCGTCGTGGTGCGCCTGAGCTTCGCTGTAGCCCACGGTAGCGACCTGCGGGTCGGTGAACACCACCGCCGGCATCGCCGTCAGGTCCAGCGCCACATCGCCACCGGTCATATTGATTGCAGCGCGGGTGCCGGCTGCCGCTGCGACGTACACGAACTGCGGCTGGTCGGTACAGTCGCCGGCGGCATAGATATGCGGTGCGCTGGTGCGCATCCCCTTGTCGATGACGATGGCGCCTTGCGCATTGACGGCCACATCGGCCGCATCAAGGTTGAGCGTACGGGTGTTGGGAGTGCGCCCCGTGGCGACCAGCAGCTGGTCAACGCGCAGCTCGCCGCGTACGGTGGTCAGCAGGAACTCTCCATCCAGATGGGTGACCCGGCTGGCTTGCGTACGCTCCAGCACCTCAATGCCTTCGTCGAGGAATGCGGCCGAGACAGCTTCGCTGATGGCGGGGTCTTCGCGGAAGAACAGCTTGTTGCGCGCCAGGATAGTCACCTGACTGCCCAGTCGGGCAAAAGCCTGCGCGAGTTCAACCGCCACCACCGACGAACCGATCACCGCCAATCGTTCGGGGATCATGTCGGTGGCCAGCGCGTCGGTCGATGTCCAGAAAGGCGTGTCCTTCAAACCCGGAATCGGCGGAATCGCCGGGCTGGCCCCGGTGGCGATGAGGCAGCGGTCAAAACTCACCTCGCACAGGTCATTCTCAGTGATCGCCACGGCCAGCGTGTGCGCGTCCTTGAACCGGGCTTCCCCGCGCAACACGGTGATGGCGGGGGTGCGCGCCAGGATGCCTTCGTATTTGGCAAGGCGCAGTTCATCGACGCGTCCCTGCTGCTGCGCCAGCAAGCGCTCACGCTGTATCTTCGGCGAGGCGGCGGAAACGCCGCCATCGAAGGGGCTCGTGCGTCGCTGATGAGCGATATGGGCCGCGCGAATCATGATCTTGGACGGCACGCAGCCGACATTGACGCAGGTGCCGCCAAGGACACTGCGCTCGATCAGCGTCACGCGCGCCCCTTGCTCGACAGCCTTCAGGGCCGCCCCCATTGCCGCGCCGCCACTCCCAATGACCACGACGTGAAGCTTCGACGCACCCTGCGCATGCTCTGGTTCCCCCACCGGCCGACGTAGGGTGTTCTCCCGCAGGGGGCGCGCCTGGACAAGCTGCGCCCGGTAACCCAGGCCGGATACCGCCTCGGAAAGAGAGTTAACGTCCACGTTTGAATTGACATTGACCTCGATCTCAGCCTGGCGATCTGGGAAGGACACCGAGACCGTGCGCACACCCGGCACGCTCTCCAATGCTTGCCTGACGTGCGCGGCGCACGACCCGCAGGTCATGCCCTCGATGTGCAGCAAGATGGTCTGTGTCATCAGCGCGGACTCACTGCTTGACCGTAGAGGGATAGCCCGCGTTCTCCGTGGCCTCGGTGAGGGCGGCCGGGGTGGTCTTGGTATCGTCGTAGGTCACCACCGCCTCCTTGGGCTCCCAGGTCACCTTGGCCTCGATGACGCCTTCGACCTTTGACAGCGCCACCTTCACGGTGATCGGACAGGTGGCACAGGTCATGCTGGGCACCGACAGCGTAACGGTCTGGGTGGCAGCCCAGACCGGCGCACTCAGACCGACCGTCAGGACGAGCAACGCAAGGAACTTCTTCATGGGTATCTCCTTTCAGTAGAACAGGGGCATGGCATAGGGAAACACGAGGGCCATCAGCACCAGGCCAGCGACGATCCAGAACATCACCTTGTAGGCCAGCCGCACCCGAGGCACGGCGCATGCGTCGCCCGGCGCGCAGGCGGCTACAGGCCGGAAGATTCGGCGCCATGCGAAGAAAAGCGCCACGAGCGCTGCGACAATGAAGACCGGTCGGTAGGGTTCCAACACGGCCAAGTTGCCGATCCAGGCACCGGAGAAGCCCAGCGTGATCAGCACCAGCGGACCGAGGCAGCAAGTAGAGGCAAGAAGCGCGGCGATGCCGCCGGCGGCCAGCGCGCCACGACCGGTGCGGAGGTCTGCCATGGGATTCTCCTTCCGAGACTTCGCGTGATGCGCTAACGTTACTTCCGTAGTCAGGTACGGAGTCAAGCGCTATGGCCGACACACCAGACACCCTGACCATTGGAGCCTTTGCCAAGGCCGCCGAGGTCAACGTGGAAACGATCCGCTTCTATCAGCGCAAGGGGCTGCTGCCGGAGCCGGATCGCCCTATCGGTGGTATCCGTCGCTATGGGCCAGCGGACGTGGACCGCGTGAGGTTCGTGAAGTCCGCCCAACGACTGGGATTCAATCTGGACGAGGTCGCCCAGCTGCTCAGACTCGAGGACGGCACCCATTGCCACGAAGCGGCCGACCTGGCAGCAGCGCGCCTGAAAGACGTTCGCTTGCGGTTGGCCGACCTCAAGCGCATGGAATCAGCGCTGTCCCGACTGGTAACGGCGTGCAGTTCAAGCCAAGACCACGTGACTTGCCCTTTGATCGCCTCCCTTCACCGACGTACCGCCGCTGACTAATACTGCCTTTAAGGCACGCCAGGCGAGAAAACACGAAGTTGATACGGGACCCTTGCAAGGGGTCGCGGTCTGTCCAGACGGAGTTGGGCGTCGTTTCCACGCTGTTTCCGGATAGCGCTGAAAAGGCCGCGTGACGGCTGCTAGAGCCAACGCCGCGCCCACCAGCCGATCAGCTCCAGGGCCGGCGCGTACCAAGGTCGCTGTCTCCAAGCCGCCTTCAGCACCTCTCGGGACTCGGCCAGATCAAGCACGAAGTGTTCCGCCAACGTGGCGTTGAGGGCTGGCGCCTGCCCGAGCAGGTTGATCTCGTCGTTGAGGAAGAAGCTGCGGTAGTCGAAATTGGCGGTGCCGACCGTCGCCCAGTCCCGGTCGACCAGGGCGGTTTTGGCGTGCAGCACCCGTGGTTGGTACTCCCAGATGCGCACCCCCGCGTCGAGCATGTGTGCATAGGCCGCCCGTGCCGCCCATTGCGCCAACGGAACATCACTTTTGCCTGGCACCAGCACGCGGACATCCACGCCGCGGCGAGCGGCGCCGCACAAGGCCCGCTGGCTGCGCCGGTCCGGTGCGAAGTACGGCGTCGTCAGCCAGAGCCGCTCCCGGGCCTGGTCGAACGCCTCGGTGAACGCGCAGCGCAGGCGATGCCGGCAACGACGCGAACGGTTCGACAGCAGTGCCAAAGGCGACCGCGCCGTGGGCGCCGGGACGCGTGGCGCCCGGGGGTAGTCGTCGAACAACCGGATGGCCTCGGCCACCCGAGGGCCGGTTAGACGGACATGGGTGTCGCGCCAGCGAGCCGCCCCCACCGCCCGCTGGGAATTGCGCCGGTCGAGGTTGAATCCGCCCAGGTACGCGACCGCGTCGTCGATAACCAGGAGCTTGCGGTGATTGCGGACGTGGAATTGCCCCGGCTGGCGCCACGACCACGGCCGGCTCCAGTGCCACTGCACGCCGGCCGCGATCAGGGCACGGACCCGCTCGGGTGGAATCAGACGCCAAGAGCCCACGGCATCGATACGAACCTGGACCCGCCGGCCGGCCTGTGCCAGATCGGCCAAGGCGGTGAGCATCGGCCCGCCGACGTCATCATCCGCCACGATGTAACACTCCAGACGCGCGTCTCGCGTGGCGCCGGCGAGGTCCGCGTGCATCGCCTCGTAGAGGGCGTCCCCCTCCACGAAGACCGTGGTCGTTTCCGTTATGGATGGCATGGCAATGGCGGGTCAGCGTAGTTCCGGGGATCAGCCTAGCAGCGCGGCCGGGGCCCTGGGCCGCTAGCCCGGAAAGCGGGCGCGTACCTCGGCATCCCGGCCGGCGACCAGCGCCTTGAGCATGCTGCCGCCGCAGCAGGTCCCGTGGTCGCAACCTTCAGCGCCCTGAGGCGCTTTCCCCTGCGCTTGCAGCCGGTCCGTGGTCGGTTTGCATTGACGGCCGGCGCAGCATGGGCCTTATGATTAGGTAATGACCGTGGCGTCACCCAAAAACTAAAGGGGAAAGGAGCGCGGGCTTGGGCTGGTTCCCGCTGCGAATTCCGCCCCACTTCTCCAGCGGTCCGCTCCGGCGGGCCGTTTTCTTTGGGAAGGCCCGGCTCGGACAGCGCGGCGTAGGCCCCGATCCGGATCAGGCAGGGCTCTGCGAGCCCCCGTCATCCCACTGCCCAGGCGACAGCAGCCTGCTTCAGGGGCACGCCGCACGCGATCGGGTCACCGCAGAACCGTTCCCGTCGGCAGGTCAAAATCGACGTCTGCGGAATGCAAGAGGGTGTCTAGTTGTGATTCGGACAGGGCGCCGCGCTGCAAGGCCGCCTCGGCGACCCGCTCAATGGCTTGCCACACCCCGGGTTGCGCGAGATAGCTCCGCGCCTTGTCACAAACCTCAAACCACCGGAGCGGACCCAAGGCCGCACGCACGGCCAGTACATCGCCGTGTGCGTCTCGAAACAACTCATCCTCCGAGACCGTTGCGCCAACGCACTGTCGATACCGTTCCTGCGCGACGTACCCAGCCGCCGCGATGATGGCTTCCTCCAGCGCGTAGTCGATCTCTACATTTCCCGCACCTCGCGCTCGGGCGGCGGCCAGATCGTGGTGACGGTCGTAAATTGCAGCGGCTTGGGTGGCGGTGTGTTCACCGGTCAGTTTCACCGCAATGCAAATGCCGGTCAGGTGGGCAAAGACAATGTGTCCCGCCTCGTGGTACGCCGTGTCGGGGGTCAAGGCAGGGTTCCGATAGGGACGTTGGGCCCCGATTGGACCATGCGGGAAGATGAAAATCTTCATCCCTGGTTCGGTAGGCCGCCATTCTTTGGGCGCCCTTTCGTTCCCGACTCCCGCCGCTGAAGCTTAGTACTTGAGCATGCCATAGTCCCAAATTGAGACGACGCATTGCATCATCGCCATCCGCGCCCTGAAACGCTTCTGGAAGCGCCATCCGGAGACCGAGCAGCCGCTCCGGGGATCTTGATCCTGTCGTCATCGCCTCCTTGGCCCTCGAATGTCCAGTGGATGGGATCACACTGGCTTCGCCGGCGTCTGCAAGCCGCTCAAGATAGCGCAGGTGCCGCGGCGGCCGCCGCAGCAATCGGCAATGGTGCGTTCCAACTCTTGCGCCATTCGTTGCAGTTCGGCCTGCCGCTCCCGGATCTCGGCGAGGTGGTGGCGCGCGAGCCGGTCCACGTCGCCGCAGGACAGGTCCGGATCCTCCGCCAATCGCATCAGGTCGCGAATCTCGCTCAGGCTGAAGCCCAGTTCCCGGCCGCGGGTGATAAAACGCAACCGTGCCACGTCGTGGTGGCCATAGACCCGATAGCCGTTCCCCGTTCGGACCGGCCCAGGAAGCAGGCCGATGCGCTCGTAGTAGCGGATGGTCTCCAAGTGACAGCCACTGGCGGCGGCAGCTTCACTGATTTTCATTCGCATCCCGCTTGACTCTGTAGTGCCTACGGACTTTACGCTACCCCTCTCCCGCTGCCAACGAAGTGCCCCTGCCATGCCTCAGAACCGCCCTCTGCTCGCACTGCTTAGGCAGTACTGGATCGCAGCGTTCGTGATTGGTCTGGTGCTGCTGCCGGTTCACGCCCAGGCACCCCCCGTTGAGCCGCGACAAACGTGGCAAATGCTCGACTACATCGCGGTGGACTATGCCGCTGCCGTCCACGGTGGCCGCATCCTGTCGCCTGGCGAGTATGCGGAGATGCAGGAGTTTGCCGGGGCGGTTCTCACGCAACTCCAAACCCTGCCGGCGAGTCCGCACCAGCCGCGGCTGCTGGCCCGAGCCGACCAGTTGGTCGCGGCGGTGGACCTCAAGGCCGAGCCCACCCAGGTCGCCACGCTGGCTCGCGGGATGGCCGACGATCTGTTGGCCGACTATCCCATCGGGGCCGTGCCAGCGTCGCCACCGGAGCCGGCCCGCGTCACGGCGCTCTACGCCCAGCAATGTGCGGCCTGCCACGGTCCGACCGGGCGCGGAGACGGTCTGGCGGGAGCCACCTTGGATCCCCCGCCGATCGCCTTTACCGACGCGGGTCGCGCGGCCCAGCGGACGCCCTTGGCGCTGTATGAAGTGATCTCGCAGGGTGTGCCAGGCACCAGCATGCCCGGCTTCGCGGCGCTGTCGGAAGCCGATCGCTGGGCGCTGGCGTTCTACACGGGCAGTCTGGCGTACTCCGCTCGCGCCCGCACTGACGGGGAGACCTTGTGGCGGGCCCGGGCCGACCTCCGCGGCCGCATCCCGACGCTCGAAGCCCTGACCCGGACCCGCGAGGCGGAGCTGGCGGCCACGGTCTCCCCGGCGGAGGCGCACGCCATCGTGGCCTACCTTCGATCACGCCCTGAGGCGGTGAACCAGTCGCCGGGCCGTTCCCATCCGTTCTCCCTCGCCCGCCAACGTATGGCCGCCAGCGAGCGGGCGTATGCCGCCGGCGACACGGCGCAAGCCACAACGTCGGCGTTGTCAGCCTACTTGGACGGCGTAGAGCCGGTTGAGGCGGCCCTGGGTACCCGCGATCCCTCACTGATGCGAGAGATCGAGACGGCCATGGCCCGCTACCGCAGCCAACTCGCTCGCCCCGCCGCCCTGGCGGACGTGAGCGCACAGGCGGCGGAGGTCAACGCGCTGTTGGATCGCGCCGAGACGGTACTGACGGATACCCGGATG
The DNA here is from genome assembly GCF_000747155.1 of Arenimonas metalli CF5-1. Lineage (GTDB taxonomy): Bacteria > Pseudomonadota > Gammaproteobacteria > Xanthomonadales > Xanthomonadaceae > Arenimonas > Arenimonas metalli. The sequence goes on from NZ_AVCK01000012.1 coordinate 318,959, forward strand.
GACACGACCACGGCCTTTCTGGGCAGCTTCACCATCCTGGTGCGGGAAGGTCTGGAAGCGCTCCTGATCGTGATGGGCATGATCGTGTTCCTGCGCAAGGCCGAGCGCGCCGACATCTTGCCGTACGTCCATGCGGGATGGGCCAGCGCCTTGCTGGCCGGCGCGGCAACCTGGGCGGCAGCGACCTACTTGATTGACATCAGCGGTGCCAATCGGGAGCTGACCGAAGGATTATCGGCGCTATTCGCCGCTGCCGTGCTGCTGAGCGTTGGTATCTGGATGCATCAGAAGAGTTTGGCCGGACGCTGGCAGCAGTACCTGCAGGCCAAGTTGTCGAAGGCGTTGACGCGGCGATCGGCTCTCTTCTTGTTCGTGCTTGCGTTCATCGTGGTGTATCGCGAAGTGTTTGAGACCATCCTGTTCTTCATCGCGATGTGGAGCGAAGCTGTCTCCGGCGCCATCCTTGCTGGCTTCGCGGCCGGATGTTTGGTCTTGGCCGCGGTGGCCTATTGGATGGTTCGCGCCAGCGCACGTCTTCCCGTCGGCCGGTTCTTCTCGATCAGTTCGCTCCTGATCGCCGTACTGGCCGTCGTCTTGGCGGGCAAAGGCGTGGCTGCCCTTCAGGAGGCGGGTTGGGTCACCCAAGCAGGGGTGACGGGGCCACGCATCGAATGGCTGGGCGTGTACCCGTCCTGGGAGTCCTTGTTGGTGCAGTTGGGCGTGGCGACGCTGGCGATCATTGGCTTCATAACCAACACCCGGTCGCTGAAAGCGTCGGCCGCATCTTCCTCGCGCTCATGAGCTGCCCAAGGGACTTGCGATATTGCCGCCGCGCCGCGACCTCCGCGTGCGCCGCACTCCTCCTGAACAGCGTGCCGTGGCCAATGCATGGCCTGCGCGCCGAGTTCGCCTCGGGCTGGGGCCTTGCCGCGAGGTGGCCCACGTTGGGTGATCGCTGCGGTTCATGCTCGCCCGCCAACGGAGAAAGCCATGAGTGACTGCGGTTGCCACCACGATGCCAAGAACGCGCAAGAGCGCCGCATCCTGAAGATTGCGTTGGCTCTCAATGCCGCGATGGCGGTGATCGGCGGCATCGCCGGTTGGATCGCCGACTCGACCGGACTGCTGGCCGATGCACTGGACATGCTGTCGGATGCCATCGCCTACGCGATCGGGTTGGTCGCCATTGGACGCGCCGCGCGTTTCAAAGCCAATGCGGCCTGGCTCAGCGGTAGCATCTTGCTGGTGTTGGGCTTGGGCGTGCTGGCCGAGGTCGGGCGCCGGGTGGTTCACGGCGCCGAACCGGCCAGCAGTTGGATGATTGGGACGGCACTGCTGTCTTTGGCGGTCAATGTCACCGTATTGCGCTTGCTCGCGCCGTTAAGGACGGGAGAGGTGCACCTGCGCGCGACGTGGCTGTTCACCCGCGCCGACGTTGTGGCGAACGTGGGGGTCATCCTTGCGGGCGGTCTGGTCCTGTGGCTCGACTCGCCCTATCCCGATTTCATGATCGGCACGTTGATCGGACTGTATGTCATCAAGGAATCCTTCGAGATTCTGCGCGATGCCCGCCGTGCCCGGCAGGGGGCTGGCACATGAGGCAGCCTGACCGGTCAAAACGAACCGGCGACGCCCTGCGCGCTGGCGACGTTCATGCGCGGCAGGGAGCGCCCGGAGTGGAGGGAATCCGCACGAGCGCCATCGCATGGCTGCTGCTCTCGCTGGCGGTGCTGTTGTTGGACCAAGTCACCAAGTGGTGGGCGATGACGGCGATCCCCGATGACGTGGCCATCGCTGTCGTGGAAGGGTGGTGGAACTGGCGTCGTTCCTACAACCCCGGTGCGGCGTTTGGTTTGCTGGGCGGTGCGGGAGGCTGGCAGTGACCGGTGCTTGCGGCATTGGCGCTGGGCGTGTCCGCTTACCTGGTGTACTCGCTTTACCGCCTGCCCCGACGGGCATGGCGACTGGCGGTTCCGTACGCCTTGGTGATTGGTGGTGCTTTGGGCAATGCGGCCGATCGGCTCAGTCGGGGGCAGGTCGTCGACTTCATTCAGTGGTACTGGCGGGACTTCTTCTGGCCCACCTTCAATGTGGCCGATATGGCCATCGTCATCGGGGCGGTGGCGATCGTGGCGAACGGCCTGATGCCACCGAAGCTGTCGCAAGGACAGGCGTCATGAAGTCTTTCTCGGCACGCCGGATGCGGCGGTGGCCTGGCATCGGCTGGGCTGTCGGCTCCCGGCGACTTTGTAGCCCCTTGAGGCCCTTCACGCCCGCGATTTGTTTGCAGCTCCCCGTAATCTCATGTCCTCCTGAACGCGATGCGGCGTGCAGAGGAGAATGAAATTGTGTAACTCCAGTGCCGTCAGATAAGCTGCCGCAGCCATGCGTACTTCCCCTCCCCTGCTGATGGCCCGACTTCGCGCATCCGTGCGGGTGGCTGCGTGGGTGCTGTTGGTGTTCCTGCTCAAGGTGGGCATGGTCGCGGCTTGCACGGTAGATGAGATGCAGGACAGCACCTGGGGGGCGACCAGCACCCAGGGGCCGGCGGCCGATACCGCACTGACGCCCGATGCGTCGGCAGCGGACGATCCTTCGTCGCTCCTCTCGCATGCCGCGGGCGGCTGCCTGGACTGCCATTGCCATCATGCGGCGGCCCTGCCGCCCGTGGTCGTCCTTCTGGCCGGACCGCCGGCCATGGCCCGCGTTCTACCCGTTCCGATCGCCATGCCGATCGGTCCCGCACGCAACGAGCTTCGCCCTCCCATTCTCTGAGCCCTCTCGTTTTCGCTCCCTGACGCCGAGGCGTCGGGGTCGACGTGTGCTCAGAGGATGTTTCCATGCGTTTTATCTCTCCCCCGCGACGCTTGCGCGTCGTGTCGTTGCCGACGATCGTTCTGCTCCTGGCGGGCGCGTTGGCCGCGCCCATCCATGCCGCCGCGCCCGCGGCGTCTCCCATCGCCCTGCGCGATGCCGTCACCGCGGCCTGGCGCGCCCACCCCAGCGCCCGAGCCACAGACGCTACCTTGGCCGCCGCCCGCGCCCGCGCCGACGCTGCCGGCCGTCCGCTCTACAACCCCGAAGTCCAGTTTGCGGCCGATGACGAAGGCACAGACCGCACCACCACCGCCGGCGTCAGCCTGGCGCTGGACCTGAGCGGCAAACGCCGTGCCCGGCGCGACGCGGCCGCGTCGCAGTTGGACATTGCCGTGGCCCAAGCCCGGCTGAGCCGACGTGATTTCGTGGCCGCCTGGCTGGTGGGTTGGGCCGATTGGCAAAGCGCGTCACGGCGGGTGCAGCAAGGCGAGCAACGCCTGGCGCTGATCTCCCGATTTGCCGATCTGGCCGACAAGCAGTTCGGCGTGGGCGACATCTCGTCGCTTGAACGGGATCTGGCCCGGCTGGCCCGCGATGAAGCCGAAGCGGAACAGGCGGCGCTGCTGGCCGAAGCCGCGGAGGCCGAGGAGGCCTTCCGCAACGTGGGCGGACAGCCCGACGCCTTGGCCTCGGACCCGGCGTGGTCGCAGGCGCTGCCGGACGTGGCGCCCGCGCCCACGACCTGGGAGGCCTTGCCGGAATGGCAGATCGCGCAGGCCCAGTCCGAAGGAGCGACACGTCAAGTCACCGTCGCCCAACGCAACCGGGTTCCGGACCCGACGCTTGCACTCACGGGCGGCCGCATCGACTTCGGCCCGGCCTCCGACAACGTGGTGGGCGTGTCGCTCAGCGTGCCGCTGTTCGTGCGCAACCCCTACCGGGCCGAGGTCGCGGCCGCGCTTGCCGATGCCGATGCCGCAGCAGCCCAGGCCGACATCGCCGGGGCGCAGTTGGCCTCACGGGCCCAGCGCACGGCGGCCAGCTATGCCGCGGTCCGTCGGGCCTTTACCCGCTGGAGCCAAAGCACCGGGACCGATGTCGAAAAGCGTGCCGAACTGCTGGAACGCCTCTGGCGCGCCGGCGAGCTCTCGACCGCCGACTACCTGCTCCAGCTCAAGCAGACCCTGGATACCGCCCTTGCCGGTGCCGCGCTGGAAGGTCAGCTCTGGCGCCGCGCCACCGATTACCTCGCCGCCACCGGCCAGCTCGAAGCCTGGCTCGGAATGAATGACGCGACTGGAGAAACTTCGCGATGAACCCGAAAAACTACCTGTTGATTCCCGCCGGTGCGGTCCTGGTCCTGTCCTTGGCAGGCTGTGGCGCCGAGCCCGCCGCGACGCCTTCACCCAAGGCCGTTGCCGCCGACACGAGCACGCCACGCGGCGAAGACGCTGAACATGCCGACGAGGCAGGCCAGGAAGATGCGGGCCACGGCGATGAGGCCGGGCATGACGAAGAGGCCGGCCACGATGAGGCGGAAGAAGGCGCGGAACCGGTTCGCATGGACGCGGCCGCGCTGGAAGCCGCCGGCATCACGCTGGCGACCCTGGATGCGCGTTCACTGAGCGAACCGCTGCAGGCCCCGGGTGAAGTCCTGGACAACGCCTACGGCACCACTCTGATCACGCCGCGGGTCGAGGCCCTGGTGGTCCGCCGCCATGCCAAGCTTGGCGACGAAGTGGCCGCCGGCGCGCCACTGGTGACGCTGTCGTCCGTGGAGGTGGCCCAAGCCCAAGGGGCGCTGGCCATCGCCGAGCAGGATTGGAAGCGCGTTCAATCCCTGGGACGCGAAGCCGTGTCGGGCCGCCGCTACCAGGAAGCCCAGGTCACCGTCGAGCAGGCACGGGCGACGGCGCGGGCCTACGGCTTGCCGGGCACGGCCACGGGCCGGTCCAACGGCGAGTTCACGCTGACCGCGCCGCACGCGGGGCGGTTGACCGAGGATGCCTTCGTGGTCGGCGAGCGGATTGAGCCCGGCCGCACGCTGTTCCGCCTGGTTGATGAGTCCGTGGTGTGGGTCGATGCCACGCTGCCGGCCGAGCAAGCCCGCCGCATTGCCATCGACAGCACTGCGCAGGTGGTGCTGGGCCAGGTGCGACTGCCCGGCAAGGTGGTGCAGCGCGCCCACCGCACGTCCGAGAACACCCGGACCGCGCTGGTGCGGATCGAGGTGGCGAATGACGGGGATCGCCTGCACGGTGGCGACTACGTTGAGGTCTACCTCGATGCCGGCGGTGGCAGCGACCCGCAGCTGGCGGTGCCGACGGCGGCGCTGGTGCAGTTGGAGGGCGAGAACGTGGTCTTCAAGGAGACCGATGGCGCCCTGGCGCCCGTGGCGGTTCGCCCCGGTCCGGTGGTCGGCGACCACACCGTCATCGCCGACGGCCTGGTCATCGGCGACCGGGTGGTCGTGGAGGGCGCCTATGTGCTCAAGGCCCAGATGCTCAAGGCGCAACTGGGAGAAGGTCATGGTCATTGACGCCCGAGTCGCCGAGCGCGGAGGTGCGCCATGCTGAACCGCCTGGTCGAACTCTCCCTGCGCTACAAGTTCCTGGTCCTGATCATCTTCGCCGTGGTGGCCTTCCTGGGCCTGCGCGCCGTGCGTGACGTCCCCATCGACGCCTTCCCGGACGTGACCCCGGCGCAGGTGAACATCTATACCGAATCGCCGGGCCTGGCGGCAGAAGACGTCGAGCTGCTGCTGACCACCCCGGTGGAGTCCGCGTTGGCGGGCCTGCCCAAGGTGCAGGAAATCCGCTCGGTGAGCCTGTTTGGTCTTTCCTACGTCTCCGTCTATTTCGAGGACGACATGGAGATCTACTTCGCTCGGCAGCTGGTCAATGAACGGCTGCAGGAAATCGGCGACCGCCTGCCCGAGGGTTACGGCAAGCCCAGCATGGGTCCGAACAGCTCGGGCCTGGGCCAGGTGTTCTGGTACACGGTCGAGCGCGCTCCGGGCGTGAGCAAGGACCAGGTCACCGACATGGACCTGCGTACCTGGCAGGAGTGGACGGTGCGCTTGATCCTGCGCACAGCGCCGGGCGTGGACGACGTCAGCTCCTGGGGCGGCGGCGAACGTGAGTACCAGGTCAGGATCGACCCGCAGCGGCTCTATGCCCGGGGCCTGGGCTTTGCCGACGTGATTGCGGCCCTGCCGGCCAACAACGGCCAGGTCGGCGGCAACGTGATGGACGTGGGTCGCGAGCAGTACCTGGTGCGCGGCCTGGGCCTGCTGTCCTCGACCGAGGACATCGGCGCGATCGTGCTCAAATCCGAGGACGGCGTGCCGGTCTACCTGCGCGATGTCGCCCGGATCATCGAGTCGCCGGCGCCGCGCTTTGGCGCTGTCACCCGCGATGGCGAAGAAGTGGTGCTGGGCATGGCGCTGGCCCGCATCGGCGAGAACGCCAAGGACGTGGTCGAGGCCGTCAAGGCCAAGCTGGCCACCGTCCAGGACGCGCTGCCCGAGGGCATGGTCGTGCGCCCGATCTACGAGCGTACCGACCTGGTCAACAAGGCCGTGGGCACGGCAACGCGGGCCCTGATCGAGGGTTCGATCCTGGTGGCCATCGTGCTGTTCCTGTTCCTGGGCGAGTTGCGTTCGGCGCTGGTCGTGATCGTGACCCTGCCGCTGGCGATGCTGATGGCCTTCATCGGCATGGGCCAGTTCGGACTGTCGGCCAATTTGATGTCCCTGGCGGGCCTGGCCATCGGCATCGGCATGATGGTGGACGGCGCGGTGGTGATGGTGGAGAACGCCTACCGCATCATGGCCGAGCGGCACGCCCATGGCGAAAAGGTGGACCGGACCTCGGCGGTGCTGGCGGCGGCCAAGGAAGTGGCCAATCCCATCTCGTTTGCGATCCTGATCATCATCGTGGTGTTCCTGCCGCTGTTCAGCCTCGAGGGCCTGGAGGGCAAGCTGTTCAAGCCCATGGCCTTCACCATCGCGTTCGCGATGGCGGGCTCGATGCTGCTGAGCCTGACGCTGATCCCGGTTCTCGCGGCCATGATCCTCAAGCCAAAGGAAGAGAAGGACACCCGGTTGGTGGCCTTCCTCAAGCGTCGCTATCGCCCGCTGCTGGAGCGTGCCCTGTCCGCCAAACGCGCCGTGGTGATCACGGCTTCCGTGGCGCTGGTGCTGGCGTTGGGGCTCTTCCCGTTCCTGGGCAAGGAGTTCATGCCCCAGCTGCAGGAAGGCTCGATCATGTGGCGGGTGACGGGTATTCCGTCGACGTCCTTGGATGAGTCGATCCGCACGAGCAATGTCATTGCCGAGGCCTTCAAGAAGTTCCCGGAAGTGGAGACCACGCTGGCCATGATCGGCCGCGCCGAAAAGGGCGAGACCGCCGACGTCAACTACATGGAGATCTACACGGCGCTGACCCCCGAGGAGGACTGGACCACCGGCCGCTCGATCAAGGAGCTCGAGGAGGCCATGCAGGAGACGCTGGAGGAGGTCGTGCCCAACGTGGTGCCAGGCTACACCCAGCCGATCCAGATGCGCGTCGAAGAGCTGATCTCCGGCGTGCGCGCGACCCTCGCGCTCAAGCTCTACGGCGAGGATCTGGGCGAACTTGATCGCCTCAGTAGTCAGCTAAAGCCGGTTCTTGCCGGTATCGACGGCGTCGCCGACCTCTCGCTGGAAGCGAACGTCGGTAAGCCGCAGATCCGCATCGAGGTGGATCGGGCCGAGTTGGCCCGGCACGGCATGAACGCCGAGGAAGTGCTGACCATCGTGCGCAATGGCCTGGGTGGCGAACCGGTCAGCGTGCTGCTGGACGGCGTGCGGCGGTTCGACATCTCCGTGCGCCTTGATGACGGTACGCGCAGTTCGGTCGAAGCGCTGCGACGGATTCCGCTCAAGGCCGCTTCGGGAGCGCTGGTGCCGCTGTCCGAGGTTGCGACGGTATCGGTCGCCGAGGGCTATTCGTTCATCCGTCGCGAGCAGTTGCAGCGCTATGCCGTGATTCAGATGGACGTTCGGGGCCGGGATGTCGATGGCTTCGTGGCCGATGCCACGGCGGCGATCAAGTCGCAGGTGGACCTGCCGCCCGGCTACTGGATCGAGTGGGGCGGTGCGTTCGAGAACCAGCAGCGCGCCTTGGCCAAGCTGAGCCTGATCGTGCCCATCACGATCTTCTTCATCTTCGTGCTGCTGTACACCGCGTTCAACTCGATCAAGTTCGCGGCGCTGATCCTGGCCAACGTGCCCTTCGCGACCATCGGCGGCCTGCTGGCCCTGTTCCTGACCGGCCAGTACCTGTCGGTGCCGTCGGCGATCGGGTTCATCGCCGTGTTCGGCGTGGCGATGCTCAATGGCATCGTGCTCGTGAGTTTCCTCAACGAGCAGCGCGAACGTGGTCTCTCGGTGCGCGAGGCGGTGCTGCAAGGCACGGCCCTCAGGCTGCGCCCGGTGCTCATGACCGCGAGCGTGGCGATTCTGGGCCTGGTGCCGATGCTGATCTCCAGTGGCGTCGGCGCCGAGACCCAGCGCCCGCTGGCCACCGTGGTGGTGGGCGGCCTGCTCAGCGCCACCCTGCTGACCCTGTTCCTGCTGCCCGTGCTCTACGAGTGGCTGGAAACCCGCGCCGAACGCAAGAACCCGGAGGCAACGCCATGAAGCGCATTACTGCCTTGCTGCACGCCCATCGGATGAGCGACATCGTGCACGCCCTGGAGGCCGCCGGTGAGCGGCGTCTGAGCGTGGTCCAGGCGCGAGGGCTGTTGCAGGCCGCCAGCGCCCGCGAGCAGGACTACTCGGTCGAGCTGGGTGAACGGGTGACCCAGGAAATCCAGCTGGACGTGTTCTGCGAGGACGAGCGGGTCGACACGATCATTGCGTTGATCCGGCAGCACGGCCGCACCGGGCAGGTGAATGCCGGATGGATCTTCACCAGTTCCATCGACGATGTGCTGCTGATCGACCGGGCGGACGTGCCGGCCTAGCTCAGCACCACGAAGGCCACGAGGCAGGCGCGCTCGGTCCGAGCGCGCCTGCAGTATCCACGTTCGAGGAATGTCCGATGAGTGATGCCACGCCTCCCCCGGCCGCGAGCGCGGGACACAACCACGATCACGGCAGCGGGGGCCCTTGGGCCGGCCGCGCCGAGATCATTTTTTCCCTGGCCTCCGGCGCCTTCCTCCTGGCCGGCTGGGCCTGGGGTCGAACGCAGGGCGACAATGCCACCGGTCCCTTCATCTTGCTGCTGCTGGCCTATGCGGCAGGCGGTTTTTTCACCGTGCGCGAGGCGATCGAGAATCTGCGGCACCGCGAGCTGAAGATCGATTCCCTGATGATCGTGGCGGCCGCGGGCGCAGCGGTCCTGGGCCAATGGGCCGAGGGCGCGTTGCTGTTGTTCCTGTTCAGTCTCGGCCATGCGCTTGAGAACTACGCCATGGGCCGCGCCCGTCGCGCCATCGAGGCCTTGGCGGAGTTGCGGCCCGAGACGGCGCTGGTGCGTCGCGGTGACCAGTTGGTCGACGTATCCGTAAACGACCTGGTCATCGGCGATGTCGTGGTGGTCAAGCCTGATGAACGCGTGGCGGCGGACGGCTTCGTCGTGCTGGGCGAGAGCAGCATCGACCAGGCCGCCATCACGGGCGAGAGCGTGCCGGTCGACAAGCGGCCGGTGGTGGACGTGGCCGAGGCCAGGCAACGCCCTGACGCGGTCGGCCCCGAGCATCGCGTCTTCACCGGCACCATCAACCAGGGCAAGGTCCTGGAGGTCGAAGTCACCCGCCTCGCCAGCCAGAGCACCTTGGCCCGAGTCGTGGAACTGGTGCGTTCGGCGGAGCACCAGAAATCCCCGACGCAGCTGTTCACGGACCGCTTCCAGAAGATCTTCGTTCCCGCAGTGCTGGTGCTGGTGGGCCTGCTGCTGTTCGCCGGATTGGTGGTGGATGAACCGTTCAGCGCGACCTTCTACCGCGCCATGGCGGTGCTGGTCGCGGCTAGTCCCTGTGCCTTGGCCATTTCCACGCCCAGCGCGGTGTTGAGCGGCGTGGCGCGGGCCGCACGTGGCGGCGTGCTGATCAAGGGGGGCGGCCCGCTGGAGCGGCTAGGCATTCTGCACTCGCTCGCGTTCGACAAGACCGGCACGCTGACCGAGGGCCGACCGCAGGTGACGGACGTCATGCCCGCCGATGGCGTGACGACGCAGGAACTGTTGAGCGTGGCCATCGCGGTCGAACGTCTGAGTGACCATCCCTTGGCTGCCGCAGTGGTGCGCGATGGCCTGGTCCGGCTGGGCGAACACGCCACGCCGCTGGCGACGGACCTGGAGAGCCTCACCGGGCGCGGCCTGAAGGCGTCCGTGTCGGGCGAGACGGTGCACCTGGGCAAGAAGAGCCTGTTCGATGCGATCGGCGGTCCGGGCCTGCCCCCCTCCCTGAAGGCCCGGGTGCTGGACTTGGAGCATCAAGGCCGGACGGTGTTTGTGGTGCGCCAGGGAGAGCGGTATCTGGGTGTCGTGGGCTTGATGGACACGCCCCGGGAAGCAGCCAGGGCGGTGATGTCACAGCTACGTGAACTCGGCATGACCCGGCTGGTGATGCTCTCGGGCGACAACCAACGGGTCGCCGATGCGGTGGCCGCCAGCGTGGGCATCGACCGGGCCTATGGCGACCTGATGCCGGAGGACAAGGTCAAGGCGATCAAGACGCTGCGTGCCGAAGGCGAGGTCGCCATGGTGGGCGACGGCGTCAACGATGCGCCGGCGCTGGCCAGCGCGTCGGTCGGCATTGCCATGGGAGCCGCGGGGTCAGATGTCGCGCTTGAGACAGCGGACGTGGCCTTGATGGGCGACAAGCTTGAGCACCTGCCGTTCGTCGTGGGGTTGAGCCGGCAGACCCGGCGCATCATCCGCCAGAACTTGTGGGCCAGCCTAGGCATGGTGGCTATCCTCATTCCGGCAACGATCCTGGGCATGAAGATGGGCGTCGCCGTGCTTTTCCACGAGGGTTCCACCCTCTTGGTGGTGGCGAACGCGCTGCGCCTGCTAGCGTACCGTCCCGTTCTGGACTAGCGACGCGCATCGTGGTTGCCGGTGTGGCGATAGAAGTTAGCGCCTACCTCTCTGCTGATCGGATACGAAGCGTAGTAGAAAGTTGTGGACCGGGCGCACTACGCTGTAACCTTATGACTGTGAGCCATACCCCCCGTCCCCTACTCCGAGTTGTCCGCGCCCTTTTCTGGGCGCTGATTTTGTTGGGTGTGATGGTCCAGCCCGTGCTGAGTTCGGTCCAGGACCTTCACGAGTGGGAACATGCGCAATTGGATGCGACCGGCGACGCCAGCACGTCGGCCGCCCAGGTATCCCCGATTCCAGGCACCCTGGATGGGTTGCTGCATGCCTTTGACGGTTACGTAAATGCTACTGCCTTGACCGGTACTGGACTACCGTGGTCTGCGTGCATGTTGCGCAGTGTGCCACCCCAAACGGCTTTGCCTCTCGCGGTCCCCTCGCCCCTCTCTCGGTTCCTGCGCCCTCCGATCGCGGCCTGACGTCCTCACGTCCCCGGGGCTCACGCCCCGATTGCCCGTTCCCGGAGAAAATTCCCATGTTGAGAACCAAGACGGCCCTGGCCGTCCTGTGGTGCTGTGCCGTGCTGGCTCTGCCGGCCCAGGCCACCTCGCCCGCGCCAAAACTGGACCTGCATCAGGCCTTCGCGCTCACGCTCGAGCGCCATCCCGACTTGCGGCGACTGCCGCTGCAGCAAGTGGCCCTGACCGCCGAAGCCGACCTGGCCGCCCAGTCCCCCGCTTGGGTAGCAGGCGCTGGGGTGGAAAACGCGCTAGGCACGGGCCCCTATCGCGGCGCCGATGCCGCCGAACTAACCCTGAGCTTGGGTTCTGTCATCGAGCCCCAGGCACGCCGTGACGCACGCGTAGGTCTGGCGCAGTCCCGCCTGGCTGGACTGGATATCGCGGCCGAAGGCCGCCGTCTGGACCTCTTGGCCGAAGTCGCCCGCCGCTATCTGGAGGTGCTCGCCCTTCAGGAGGAAGCCACGGCGCTGGACGCGACGGTCGCGCAGCGGCGCACCGCGGCGGCGGCCGCGCGTCGCCGCGTGGGCGCCGGCGCTTCGCCGGCGTCGGTGCAGTTGGGCGCTGAAGCCGCAGTGGCACGTGCCGAGCTCGAGCTCGCCCGCACGCAGGCCGCCACGGCAGCCGCCCGCCGTCGACTGGCGCTGATGTGGGGCGGTGATCCGGTCGGGACCGTGGAGGGCGAACTGCTGGCGCTGCCAGCCACGCCCGACTTCGACCACGTGGTCACGCTACTGGAAAGCACGCCGGACCTGCAGCGTTTCGCTGGCGAAGCCCGCCTGCGCGAAGCCCGCCTGCAGTTGGCGCAGACCCAAACTCGTCCGGATCTGGAGTGGCAGGTGGGCCTGCGCCGCCTGCAGGGCAGCGACGACTGGGCGCTGATGGGCGGACTTTCGATGCCTCTGGGCAGCCGGCGCCGCGCCGAACCCGCGATCCGGGCCGCACGGGCTGAACTCGACGCCCTGGCCCTAGAGCGGGAAGCCGGCGAACTGGACCTTCGCGCAACGCTGGCCGAAGCCCACGGCCGGCTTCAGGTCGATGCCCTGGCCGTGCACCAGACCACGGAAAAGGTGCTGCCAGCGCTTGAGCGCGCCGAGGCTGCGGCCGGCAAGGCCTACCGCGCAGGCGCACTGAGCTACCTGGAGTGGGCGCAGCTTCAGTCCGAACTGCTGGCCGCCCGCCGCGACCGCATTGCTGCCGCACGCGACTTCCACCGAGCCCTGATTGAAATCCAGCGTCTGACGGCTGAGCCCTTCGTGCTCGCCGAGCGCACAACTGATGAGAGCACGCCATGACCTTGCGTTCATTCCTGATCCCGCTCCTGCTGACCCTGAGCCTTGCGGCCTGCGGTGGCTCCCAACCCGAGGTCCAGGGCGAAACCGCCGGGCACTCGGAGTCCGAAGCCGACGCCGAGCCCGCCAAGGGCGCCCACAACGGCCGCCTGCTCACCGACGGGCCCTACACCGTGGAGCTGGCAATCTTCGAAGACGGCGTGCCGCCTGAGTACCGCGCCTGGCTTTACAAGGACGGCGAGCCGCTGCCGCCGACCGCTGGCGAGCTGACGGTCGTGCTCACGCGCTTGGGCGATGTCACTGACACGCATGCATTCACCGCCAAAGACGAATACTTGCAGGGCAGCCTGGAGGTCTTTGAGCCGCACTCCTTCGACGTGGCTGTCACCGCCCGCATCGATGGCCAGACACTGGCGTGGTCCTTCCCCAGCTACGAAGGCCGCACCTCCATTCCGGCCGCCGTGGCCCAGGACGCCGGCATAGTGGTCGCCCCGGTCGTCCCCGGCGTAATCCGCGACGAACATGATGTGCAGGGCCTGCTCACGCCCATGGAAGGTCGTCATGCCCGCATCGTGGCCCGCTTCCCGGGACCGGTGAAGGCCGTGCGCGTGGGTCTGGGTGACAGCGTAAGGGCGGGCCAGTCGCTGGCGACGATCGAAAGCAACGTCAGCTTGTCGGACTATGCCGTGACCGCGCCACTGGCGGGCACCGTGCTGGCGCGCAATGTGGCCGTAGGCGATCTGGCGGGTGAACAGCCGCTGTTCGAGATCGCCGACCTCTCGGCGCTGTGGGTGGACCTTCACCTCTTCGGCGCCGACGCCCAGCACATCACGCCCGGCCTGCCGGTCGAAGTGACCCGGCTTAGCGATGGCGTCAGTGCCCGCACCACGCTAGACCGGGTGCTGCCCGGCACGGCGACGGCCAGCCAGAGCACGGTCGCCCGCGCCACTATCGACAACGCCGACGGTCGCTGGCGGCCAGGCGCGGCGGTGCGCGCCCGCGTCACCGTGGCCGAGCAGCCGGTGGACCTGATGGTGCCGCTGGCCGCACTGCAGCGATTCCGCGACTGGGACGTGGTGTTCGTTCGCTTCGGCGATGACTACGAGATCCGGCCGCTGGAACTGGGTCGCCGCGATGGCGTCAATGTCGAAGTGCTCGGTGGTCTGAAGGCTGGCGATCCGGTGGTCGTCGCCCAGAGCTATCTGGTGAAGGCCGACATCGAGAAGTCGGGAGCGTCCCATGACCACTGAGACGCCTGGGTTTCTCGAGAAACTGATCCGGTTCGCCATCGCGCATCGGTGGCTGATGCTGCTGCTGACGGCAGGGCTATGCGCGCTGGGGATTTGGAGCTTCACCAAACTACCCATCGACGCTACTCCGGACATCACCAACGTCCAGGTCCAGATCAACACCGAGGCCCCCGGCTATTCGCCGCTCGAGTCCGAGCAGCGGGTGACGTTCCCGATCGAGACGGCGATCGCTGGCCTTGCCCGACTCGAGTACACCCGTTCCATCTCCCGCTACGGGTTGTCGCAGGTCACGGTCGTGTTCGAGGACGGCACCGACATCTACTTCGCCCGCCAGCAGGTGGCGGAGCGATTGCAGCAGGCCAAGTCGCAGCTGCCGCCTGGCCTGGAGCCCGAACTCGGGCCCGTCGCCACCGGCCTGGGCGAAATTTACATGTACACCGTGGAGGCCGCCCCGGGGGCGACCAAGCCCGACGGCACGCCTTGGACGCCCACGGACCTGCGCACCTTGCAGGACTGGGTGGTGCGGCCGCAGCTGCGCAATACGCCGGGCGTGACCGAGGTCAACACCATTGGCGGCTTCGCCCGCCAGATCCACGTCACGCCCGACCCGGCCAAGCTTGTCGCCTTCGGATTCACACTGCAGGACGTCGTCGACGCCGTGGCCCGGAACAACCAGAACATCGGCGCCGGCTACATCGAGCGCAACGGCCAGCAGTACCTGGTGCGCGTGCCGGGCCAGGTGGCGGACCTCGGGGCCCTGCGGCGGATTGTGCTCGACCGCCGCGAGGGCGTGCCGATCCGGGTCGGCGATGTCGCCGCCGTCGGCGAAGGTCCCGAACTGCGCACGGGCGCCGCGACCCAGAACGGAGAAGAGGTGGTGCTGGGCACGGTGTTCATGCTGGTCGGCGAAAACAGTCGCGCCGTGGCCCGCGCGACCGCCGAACGCTTGGCCGAGGTGTCCAAATCGCTGCCTCCGGGCGTCGCAGCCACACCAGTCTACGACCGAACCTCGCTGGTCGATCGCACCATCGCCACCGTGACCAAGAACCTGGTCGAGGGCGCGATCCTGGTCATCGTGGTGTTGCTGCTCCTGCTCGGCAATATCCGTGCCGCACTGATCACGGCGGCCGTGATCCCGATCGCCATGCTGATGACCATCACCGGCATGGTGCGCGGCGGGGTCTCGGGCAACCTGATGAGCCTGGGCGCCCTGGACTTTGGCCTGATCGTCGACGGCGCGGTGATCATCATCGAAAACTGCATCCGCCGCTTTGGCGACCGCCAGCACGCACTGGGCCGGCTGCTGACCCGGGAGGAGCGGTTCGATCTGACGGCGTCTGCCACGGCCGAGGTCATCAAGCCCAGCTTGTTCGGCGTGGCGATCATCGCGGCCGTGTACCTGCCGGTATTCGCCCTCACCGGCATCGAGGGCAAGATGTTCCACCCGATGGCCTTCACGGTCGTGCTGGCGCTGACCGCGGCGATGCTGCTGTCGCTGACCTTCGTGCCGGCGGCGGTGGCGGTGTTCCTGGGTGGCAAGGTGCAGGAAAAGGAAAGCCGGGTACTGCAGGCCGTCCGTCGCGCCTATGCGCCGGCTTTGGACTGGGCCCTGCGGTTCCGGGTCCCCGTGGTGGCTGGCGCGGCGGCCCTGGTGGTCGTGTTCGGTCTGCTGGCCTCGCGCTTGGGCTCGGAGTTCATCCCCAGCCTGGATGAGGGCGACATCGCCCTGCACGCCTTGCGCATCCCGGGTACCAGCCTGGGTCAGGCCGTGACCATGCAGGCCACCCTGGAAGCGCGCATCAAGCAGTTCCCCGAGGTGGCGCGGGTGTTCGGCAAGCTGGGGACGGCCGAAGTGGCCACGGACCCGATGCCGCCGTCCGTGGCGGACACCTTCATCATGCTCAAGCCACGCGAGCAGTGGCCGGACCCCCGCAAGACCAAGGCCGTGCTGGTGGCCGAGATCGAGGCGGCAGTGAAGCAGCTGCCCGGCAACAACTACGAGTTCACCCAGCCGATCCAGATGCGAATGAACGAGCTGATCTCGGGCGTCCGCGCAGACGTCGCGATCAAGCTATACGGCGATGATCTTGAAACCCTGGTGGAGGTCGGCAAACAGCTCGAGGCGGTCGCCAAGTCCGTGCCCGGTGCCGCCGATGTCAAGCTCGAGCAGGCGACCGGCCTGCCGCTGCTAACCATCACCCCCAACCCCGAAGGTCTGGTCCGCTACGGGCTGAATCAGGTCGCGGTGCAGGAGGCGGTGGGCACCGCGGTGGGCGGCACGGTGGCCGGCCAACTGTTCGAGGGCGACCGGCGCTTTGACCTCGTGGTGCGGCTGCCCGAGGCCCTGCGCACCGACCCGGCCCGGCTGGCGGACCTGCCGGTGCCGTTGCCCTCCCAGGACGTGGGGCGCGATGAAGCCAGCCGCGGCGCCAACTGGGCCAGCGGCATTCCCACGACGGTGCCGCTTCGGGAACTGGCCACGATCGAGATCGTCGAGGGGCCGAACCAGATCAACCGCGAGAACGGCAAGCGCCGCATCGTGGTGACCGCCAATGTGCGGGGCCGCGATCTGGGCAGTTTCGTCGCCGATCTGCGCGAGCGCATCGATGCCGAGGTCACCGTACCGTCCGGCTACTGGGTCGACTACGGCGGCACCTTCGAGCAGCTGATCGCGGCTAGCCAGCGGCTGTCGGTGGTGGTTCCGGTCACGCTGATGCTGATCTTCGGGCTGCTGTTCATGGCGTTCGGCTCGGGACGGGATGCCGCGGTGATCTTCAGTGGCGTGCCGCTGGCGCTGACCGGCGGCGTGCTCGCCCTGTGGCTGCGAGACATCCCGCTGTCCATCTCGGCCGGCGTGGGCTTCATCGCTTTGTCGGGCGTGGCCGTACTCAACGGCGTGGTCATGATCGCCTTCATCCGCAAGCTGCGGCAGGAGGGCGACCGGCTGGAGGACGCCATCCGCGATGGCGCTCTGGGCCGGCTGCGACCGGTGCTGATGACGGCGCTGGTGGCTTCGCTCGGGTTCGTGCCGATGGCCTTCAACGTTGGCGCCGGCGCGGAAGTTCAACGCCCACTGGCCACCGTAGTCATCGGCGGTATCGTGTCCTCGACGCTGCTGACCCTGCTGGTGCTGCCGGCGCTGTACCGGCTGCTGCACCGGGACACCGAGGCGGGTGATGGCCAACTTCATCGATGACCAACGACTCTTTGCGGGAGAGCGAGGCTATGGAATTTGACACGTCGCCGTGGAGCCACCGGCATGACTATGCGGCCGATACGTCGGCCGCCGAACGGGGTACCCGCGTGGTGTTGTGGATCACGTTGCTGGCGATGGTCGTGGAGATCATCGCCGGCTGGGTATACAACTCGATGGCCCTGCTGGCCGACGGCTGGCATATGAGTTCGCACGCGCTGGCCATCGGTCTGAGCGTGCTGGCTTATGGGGCGGCGCGGCGCTACGCGGACGACCCCCGGTTCGCGTTCGGCCCCTGGAAGATCGAGGTGCTGGGCGGCTTTGCCAGCGCGGTGCTGCTGCTGGGGGTCGCGGCGCTGATGGCATTTGCCTCGATCGAGCGGCTTCTGGATCCGCAACCGATCCGCTATCGCGAGGCGCTGCTCGTGGCGGCTGTCGGGCTGGGAGTCAATCTGGTCTGCGCGTGGATTTTGGGGCGCAGCCATACCCATGGGCATGCCCATGACCACGGGCACGGGCACGGCCATGAAAACGGGCACTCCCACGGGCCGGAGTCCGCCACCGACCTGAACCTGCGCTCAGCTTACGTGCACGTCTTGGCCGACGCGGCCACGTCGGTGCTTGCCCTGATCGCCCTGGCGGGCGGCTGGTGGTACGGCTGGCAGTGGCTTGATCCCGTGATGGGCATCGTGGGTGCCGTGCTGGTGGCCATTTGGGCGCGGCGTCTGATCATCGACACGTCCCGGGTGTTGCTGGACCGGGAAATGGATCATCCGGTCGTCGAGGAAATTCGCGAGGCCATCGATCTCGCACAAGAGGGCGCGCCGAGCCGTGTGACCGACCTCCACGTCTGGCGGGTGGGCCGGGCGTCCTATGCCTGCGCCCTGACGGTGGTGACGCCTGACGCGACGCTGACGGCGCAACATATCCGCGAGCGACTGGCGATCCACTCCGAAGTCGTGCACGCGACGATTGAAGTTCATTGTTGCGATGCGCCCCTAGGCCGGTCTGAGGCCGGGGCCGACCGTCCGGTCAACCCCGCGAGCCCTGGCGCGACCTTGTGACGGCGATGGGCAGTGCATTTTGCGCGGCCGTCGGGCGTGGGATAGGCAGACTGCAGGATCAGGGGAATCCAACGGGCGTGGGAATTCCCGGTAAACGCGAGCGTCCGGTTGGCATAAACCTTGCTACGTCAGGGGACGGGGCGCGTTGCCGACGTCCCGTCACCCCCCCCCAAGGAGCCCCTCATGCATCAGCTCTCGTCCGAAATGCAGGCCTGCATCCGCAGCTGTCTGGACTGCTATCAGCACTGCCAGCACATGGCCCTGACCACCTGCCTGGAAAAAGGCGGCCCCCACGTGGCGCCGGATCATTTTCGCCTGATGATCGATTGCGCCGAGGCCTGCCGCGCCGCCGCCGCGCTCATGATCAATCACTCCCCGTACCACGCCGAGTTCTGCCGCCTGTGCGCGCAGATCTGCCGCGATTGCGCCGCCAGCTGCGAAGAACTGGACGGCATGGAGGCCTGCGTGCGCGCCTGCCGGCAGTGCGCACAAGCCTGCGAGGCGATGGCGGCGTCGCCCTGAACGACGTCCCCACGCGGTAAAACTTCCCAAGCCGGGTAACCCGTTCCTTCGGCCCCACGGGGGCCGGGGAACATCGGCGAACCGCTCCGCCCGGGGAACTTTCTGGCTCCAATGGCGGTCTAGACCGCATCTTCCCCAGTTCTGGGGTGTATCCCATCGCTTTTTTCTGGGTGTAGACTCCGGCCATGTCCCTGCTGCGCACCGTCGGCCACCTGCTGCTCGCTTTGGCGTTGATCGCCAACGCCGGGCTGCCGTCGGTCGCGTCCGCGGTCGATCATGTCGCGCACCAGAGCGCGGAGGTGGACCAGGACATGGCGGCGGCGGGGCATTCGATGGCCGACGGCGACATGGCGTCGTGCCATGACGAGGCCGCCGTGACGGCCGCCGTGACGCCCGTCGTGCCCAGCCCTGACTCGCCGCTGGATTGTTGTGACGGCGGGACCTGCACCTGCAGCTGCCTGCATCATGCGCCGGTCGTCGTGATCACCGACGCCCCGTGGGCGGTTTCCCCCTATCGCTGGGTGGCCCAATTGGGCCGCCTGGCGTCGGTCCCGGCCGCGCCCTCGGCGCCGGCCATCCGACCTCCGATCGCCTAAGCCCTCCCGGCGGATCTTGATCCGCCCCATTCGCTCGACCCGGCATCCGGGTCGTGTTGCCCGTGGCCTGTCGCCGCGGGTGCTTTGGAGGGTTTCCCATGACTGTACGTTTCCGCCCGGCCGCCCTGGCCGTGGCTCTGAGCGTGGCCCTGACCGGCTGTGCTTCTCTGGCCTCGCGCCCCGGTGACACCGACATCAATGCCCTGCTGGCCGAACGACGTGGCCCGCAGGTCGAGTGGTCCGCGGTGGGCCAACCGCCCCCAGAACGCCAGGCCATCGACCAGTGGCTCGGTGCGCCGATGACCGCGGAGGCGGCGGTGCGGGTTGCCATGCTGCGCAGTCCCCGCCTCCAGCAAGAATATGCGCGGCTGGGCCTGGCCCGGGCCGACGTGCTCGAGGCCGTGCAAGTGGCCAACCCCACCCTCTCGCTCTCCCGGTCCTATCTGGACCCGGGCAGCGGCTACAACCGTCTGGCCGGCCTGACCATGCCACTGGCCGATCTACTGGTGCTGCCGGTGCGCACGCGCCTGGCCCGCGCCGAGTACGAGCGCGCCAAGCTCGAGATCGCCGGCGCGGTCCTGAACGTCGCGGCCGACGTGGAAGCCGCCTGGTACACCTATGTGGGTGCCCAGCAAGTCGCGGATATGCGTACGGCCGTGGCCGGTGGCGCCGATGCCGCGGCCGAACTGGCGCAGCGCTTCTTTGATGCCGGCAATATCAGCGAGCTGCAGCTCAAGCAGGAACAGGCGGCCGCCAGCGAGGCGCGCATCATCGCCGCCCGGGCCCGTGCCGATGCCGGCCGCGCCCGCCTCACCCTCAATACCCTCCTGGGCCTCAGCGGCGAAGATGCGGCGTGGGCGACCAGCGATCGCCTGCCCATGCCGGTGGGCGCCGAAGACGATCCCCAGCAGTTGGCGGACCTGGCGCGCACCTCCAGCCTGGAATTGCTGGCGGCGCGCCAGCAGGCCGAGATCCTGGTCGACGCGTTGGGCATTACCCGCAAGCTGCGGTGGCTCGGCGGCAGCGAGATCGGCTACGAACGCGAACGCGACGCGGACGGGTCGCGTCTACGCGGTCCGACACTGGATCTGGAGCTGCCGATCTTCAATCAGGGCCAAGCCAAGTTGGCCCGGGCCGAAGCGCTGCTCGCCCGGGCTCGCGCCCGCGTGGCCACGGCAGAGCTCGGCGTCGACAACGCGGTACGCCTGGGGGCCGAACAGGTCCGCGAACTGAGTCAGGTCGTGGCGATCCACCGGGACGCCCTGATTCCGCAGCGCGAAAAAGTGGTCGAGCGCAGCCAGCAGGAGCAGAACTTCATGCTCATCGGCGTGTTCGAGCTGATCCAGGCCAAGGTGCAGGAATACAACGCCTACGAGAGCTATCTTGAAGCCGTGCGCGATTACTGGTTGGCTCGCGTGGAGCTGATGCGGGCCGTCGGCCAGCGCCTGCCTAGCGACGCCGCCATTGGGGACCGCACCCCCAGCGTGCAGGACATCCTGACGCCCTCGGCCGAGGAGGCGATGCCGGGCATGGACCATAGCGGCCACGACATGTCGTCGATGCCTGCCGCTCCGGCCGACGCGATGGAGGGCATGGACCACAGCGGTATGGACATGCCGGCGAAGCCGGATGCGCCGATGGCCCCCGCGGCTGCGCCCGCCGACGCGATGGAAGGCATGGACCACAGCGGCATGGACATGCCAGCAAAACCGGCCGCGCCCGCGGTTCCGGCGTCTGCGCCCGCCGACGAAATGGAAGGCATGGACCACAGCGGCCATGACATGCCGGCGACACCGACACCGGTCGATCACTCCCAGCACGGTGCGCCGCCGGCGTCCCCCGCACCGCCGACGCAGGATGAGAAGGAAACCGAGGAAGACACCCCCACCCCGCCCGACCACAGCGCCCACGGAGACACCCCATGAAGATCACACGACGCGACATCCTGCTGGGCGCAGGGGCCGGTCTGGTCACGACGGCCGCGACGGGCATGGCCCGCGCCCAGAGTCAGGGCCACGACATGAGCCAGATGAAAGAGCCCGACGCGCCTCCGGAGGCGCCACCGGTCTCCCGCCCGCGAGCGGGCAAGGTACGCACGCTCAACGGCTGGACCCTGCCCTACCGCATGAACGGCGGCGTCAAGGAATTCCATCTGGTCGCCGAGGAGTTCGAACACGAGTTCGCGCCCGGCTCCAAGGCGATCTGCTGGGGCTACAACGGCTCCACGCCGGGGCCGACCATCGAGGCGACCGAGGGCGACCGGATCCGTATCTTCGTCACCAACCGCCTGCGCGAAGCCACCACCATCCACTGGCATGGCCTGATCCTGCCCAGCGGCATGGATGGCGTGGGCGGCCTGAACCAGCCGCAGATCAAGCCCGGAGAGACCTTCGCCTACGAGTTCACGCTCAAGCAGCACGGCACCCACATGTACCACCCGCACGCCGACGAGATGGTGCAGATGGCGATGGGCATGATGGGCCTGCTGATCATCCACCCCAGGCGGGGCGAGGCGGTGCCGATTGACCGCGACTACGCGTTCCTGCTGCACAACTTCGCGCTGCACCCGGGCACCCGCCGGCCGGACCCGGCGGTGATGCAGGACTTCGACCTGTGGACCTTCAACTCCAAGGTCTTCCCGGCGATCGAACCGATCGTGGCGCGTACCGGCGAGCGGGTCCGGATCCGCGTGGGCAACCTGAGCATGTGGAACCATCCGATCCACCTGCACGGCGTGCAGTTCCACATTACGGGCGGCGACGGTGGCCGCTTGCCGCGCTCGCAATGGCGCACGGAGGTCACCGAAATCGTCGGGGTTGGCCAGATGCGCGATATCGAGTTCACCGCGGTGCCGGGCGACTGGGCGTTCCACTGCCATATGTCGCACCACACGATGGGACCGATGGGACATGACATCCCGAACACCATCGGGGTGGACCAGCGCGGCGTGGAGGCGAAGATCCGCCAGATGCTCCCGGGCTACATGGCCATGGGCGAAGACGGCATGGGCGAGCACCAGGACCATACCGATGGCGGCATGCCAGGGCCCCCGAACACGCTGGCGATGATGGCCGGCAAGGGCCCGTTCGGAAACATCGAGATGGGCGGCATGCTCACCGTGGTCAAGGTGCGCGATGACCTCGCGCCGGGCGATTTCAGCGACCCGGGCTGGTACCGCAATCCTGCCGGCTCCGTCGCCCGGCGCGTCAGCAACGATCCCGCGTTCGGCAACCCGCCCCGTCGCCCCCGCTAACCAGGAGATCCGCAAATGTCCCTTATCAAGAGTGGTTTGATTCTCGTGGGTTTCGGTGCCGCGGCTGTGGCCGGTGGCATCTACTTTGGCGCCGTGCACCCCGGCGCCGATGAACCGCACTCGGCGGTCGTCTTCAAGCTGATCGAAACGGCGCGGGACCGCGCCATCGCCGTGCGCGCCCACGACGTCACCGTGCCCGCACTGGGGGAGGCGGCCCAGCTGAAATCCGGCGCGGGCAACTACGCCGCCATGTGCACCACCTGTCACCTCGCGCCGGGCATGGCTGCCACCGAGCTCAGCCAAGGCCTGTATCCCGCGCCGCCAAACCTGACCCAACTGGGGGCGCCCGATCCCGCCCGCGCGTTCTGGGTCATCAAGCACGGCATCAAGGCCTCGGGCATGCCTGCCTGGGGCAAGAGCATGTCGGACGAGTACATCTGGAACATGGTCGCCTTCCTGCAGCAGATGCCGACGATGTCGCCCGAGCAATACCAGGCCCTGGTGGCCAGCAGTGGCGGCCATGACCACGGCGGCGGCGAGAGCATGCCGCACGACGACGGCATGCCCGGCATGGCGGGCATGGACGGCGAGAGCGCGGATCACCACGGTGGCGCGGAGGTCGCGCCGCACGACGATGCCGGCTCGGCGCCGCACGATCACGGTGCCCCCGCCCCGGCTGCGCACGACGATGCCGGTGCACCGCCTCACGACCACGACGCGCCCCCGCCGCCGGCCCACGACGACGCTGGCGCGCCACCGCATGACCACTGACCCCTCTCTGACAGGACCCACCACCATGAAGCGTATTGCCACCCTTGCTGTCTTTTCTCTCGCCGCCGCCGGTAGCCCCGCGTTCGCTGAAGGCCCGGTCACCCCGCCCCACGCTCACGACGCGTCCACCGCGCAGGCAACCGCCGGCCCGGTGCTGAACATTCCTGCGCAGGCGCAGCCGGCGGTGGCGACCGTCGAACGTTTCTCCACCGCGCTGGTCGCGGGAAGACTCGACGCCGCCGGCGCGGAGCTCGATCCGAATGTGCTGATCCTGGAGAGCGGCGGCGCCGAACGCTCCGCCGCCGAGTACCTGGGGGGTCACGCCAAGGGCGACGCCGCCTTCCTCAAGACCGCGCACATCCAGCTGATCCGCCGCACGGCCCAGGTCAGCGGCGATCTGGCCTGGGTCGCGAGCGAAAGCGAACTGCACCTGAGCAAGGACGGCAAGCCGGTCACGGTGCTCAGCACCGAAACCATGCTGGTGCAGCGCTCGGACGCTGGCTGGAAAATCGTCCACATCCACTGGTCCTCGCGCACGAAAGCGCCGGGCGATCATCACTAGGAGGTCGCCATGCGCCGGTTCACTTCGATTGTGACCACCGTGGTGCTGCCGCTGGCCCTCGCCTCGTGCGAGGGCCGCAAGGACCCGCCGCCGGAAGCCTTCGGTCCCCATGTGGTGGCGACTCCGGCTGCGAGCGTGACGCCACTGCGGGCGGATGACACCTCCGCGCCCCATGTCGCCGAGCGCCCCACGGCGTTGCCGCCGATCACGATGCACAAGGACCCCTACTGTGAGTGCTGCAGCTTGTGGGCCCGGCATGTCGAGGGCGCCGGCTTCCCCGTGAGCGTGGTCGTTGATCGCAACATGGACGCCTTCAAGCGCAGCGTGGGCGTTCCTGCCGGCAAGGGCTCCTGCCACACCGCCCAGGTCGAGGGCTACTTCATCGAAGGCCATGTGCCGGTCGAGGACATCCACCGTCTCTTGGCCGAGCGCCCCGACGCCCGCGGCCTGTCCGCCCCGGGCATGCCGATCGGCTCCCCCGGCATGCCGGGTCCGCCGCGCCCCTACACCGTGTACCTGATTGGCAAAGACGGCAGCAGCACGCCCTTTAGCCAACACGGTCATTGACCGGAGTCGCCCTCATGACCACCCACGCCAGCCATCCCCCGCCGTCGGCAACGACGCCTACCGAGCAGCCCCGCGATCCGGTCTGCGGCATGTTCGTCGCCGGTCCGTTGTTTGTCTTGCACGGGGACACCCGCTATCACTTCTGCTCGGAGCGCTGTCGCCAGAAGTTTCTGGCCGACCCCGAGCACTACCTGGCGACAGACGAGCCCAAAGACGGGATGACATCGGCGCCGCCCGTCGCGGCCGTGCCGGGCGCTCGCTACACCTGCCCGATGCACCCGGAGATCGTCCAGGACGGACCGGGCACCTGCCCCAAATGCGGAATGGCGCTCGAGCCGATGCTGCCCTCGCTCGAGGAGGAGGAAAACCCCGAACTGGTCGACTTCACCCGCCGGTTCTGGGGCACCCTACCCCTGACAGCGATCGTGCTGGTGCTGGCGATGTTTGGGCACCGTTGGAGCGGCCTGGACACGGTGACACGAACCTGGCTTGAGCTCGGGCTGTCGGCACCGGTGGTGCTGTGGGCCGGTTGGCCGTTCTTCGTGCGCGGCGTGGCGTCGCTGCGGACCGGGCACCTGAATATGTGGACCCTGATCGGCACCGGCGTGGGTGCCGCGTTCGGCTACAGCGTCGCGGCGACGGTAGCGCCCGGGTGGTTCCCGGCCTCGTTCCAGGAGCACGGTCGCGTCGGGGTCTACTTCGAAGCGGCGGCGGTCATTGTGTCCCTGACTTTGCTGGGCCAGCTGCTCGAGCTCAAGGCACGTTCGCAGACCTCGGCGGCCATCAAGGCGCTGCTGGGGCTGGCGCCCAAGACCGCCCGTCGCATCAACGCCGATGGCGGCGAGGAAGACATTCCCCTGAGCCACGTTCACGTCGGGGACCGCCTGCGGGTGCGCCCGGGTGAGACCGTGCCGACCGACGGCGAGGTGGTGGCGGGACGCTCGAGCGTGGACGAGTCCATGCTCACGGGTGAACCCATGCCGGTGGGCAAGAACCCGGGCGACCGGGTCATCGGCGCGACCCAGAACACGACCGGCAGCCTGGTGATCGTGGCCGACAAGGTCGGCGCCGACACGGTGCTCAGCCAGATCGTGCAATTGGTCGCCAACGCCCAGCGCTCGCGGGCGCCCATGCAGCGCATGGCCGACACGGTGTCGTTCTGGTTCGTGCTGGCGGTGTTGGCGATCGCCTTGGCGACCCTGCTGGTCTGGGGCTTGTTCGGCCCCGAGCCGTCGTGGGTGTATGGCGTGCTCAATGCCGTGGCGGTGCTGATCATTGCCTGCCCCTGCGCCCTGGGCCTGGCGACACCGATGTCGATCATGGTGGCCACCGGTCGCGCTGCCAGCGTCGGCGTCTTGTTCCGCGATGCCGAGGCGATCGAGAACCTGCGCAAGATCGATACGCTGATCGTCGACAAGACCGGCACCCTGACCGAAGGGCGGCCGCGCTATCGGGACACGGCCGCCTTGCCGGGTTTCAGTCCCGCTGAAGTCCTGCGATTGGCCGCCAGCCTCGACCAGGGCAGCGAGCATCCCCTCGCCGCGGCCATCGTGACCGAAGCCCGCGACCGCGGCTTGGCGCTGTCGGTCCCGGACGCGTTCGAGTCGGCCAGCGGCATTGGCGTGCGCGGCCGCGTCGATGGCCGGGCGCTGGCGCTGGGCAACCGGACCCTGATGGCCGAAGAAGGGGTGGAGGTGACCGTCCTGCAGGGCGCCGCCGAGCGGCTGCGGGCCGAGGGCGCCAGTGTGATGTTCTTGGCGGTTGATGGCCGCATCGCCGGCCTGCTGGCGGTGTCCGATCCCATCAAGGAATCCACGCCCGAGGCGCTCGCCCAACTGCGCGCTGCCGGTCTGCGGCTGATCATGGCCACGGGCGATGGCGAAACGACGGCCCAAGCGGTGGCCCAGGCCCTGGGCATCACCGAGGTGCATGGCGAAGTGCGGCCTCAAGACAAGGCCGACCTGGTGGCGAATCTCAAAGCACAAGGCCGACGCGTGGCGATGGCGGGCGATGGCATCAACGATGCCCCGGCGCTGGCCCTGGCCGATGTCGGTATCGCGATGGGCACGGGCACGGACGTGGCGATGAACAGTGGCCAGGTGACCCTGGTCAAGGGCGACCTGCGCGGCATCGTCCGGGCCCGGCAGATCTCCGAGGCCACGGTGGCCAACATGAAGCAGAACCTGGGCTTTGCCTTCCTCTACAACGCGCTGGGCGTGCCGATTGCGGCCGGCGTGCTTTACCCCGTGTTCGGGCTGTTGCTCAGCCCGATGATCGCCGCCCTGGCCATGAGCCTGAGCTCGGTCTCGGTGGTGATCAACGCGCTGCGCCTGCGTGCGGACGACACGTGACGATTTTTTGCTTGGCCGCTGCGGCGGCGCAGGCATCCCGGACCGGTGGGTGTTGGGACAACCACCGGTTCGTTTCTTTCGTCCCCCAAGGAGATTTCCCCATGAAACGTCTGCTTCCGTTCGCTATTGCCCTGCTGATCGCCGCCCCGCTCGCCTGGGCCGACGACAAGGGCCACGACCACATGGCCGTCAAGAATGGCCAGACCCAGCCGCACGATATGGCCGCGATGTCGGCCGAGGAGTTTGCCAAGCTCGACACCGACAAAAACGGCCAGCTCGGTCGCACCGAGCTCCCCAAGGAGCACAAGCTCGCCGCGCATTTCGACATGCTCGATACCGACAAGAACGGCACCCTCTCGGCCGCCGAGTTCGCCAAAGGCAACGGCATGTGAGGTTTCGCCCGGGGCGGCCTTGGCCGCCCCGGCCACTGGAGGCAAGGAGAGCGCAATGACACGATTCTGGACGGGCCTGGCGGCCCTGCTGCTGGCCGGTGCGACGATGGCGGCCCCCGCCGCCGCAGCCTCGGACGACACCGCCGCGATCAAGGCGGTGCTGGCGACTTACAAGACGGCGCTCGAGCGCCGAGACCTGACGGGGGTGGACGCCCTGTTTGCCGAGCGCAACGAAGTGATTGAATCGGGCAAGGTCGAAGGCTCCTATGCCGATTACGTCACGCATCACATTGGCCCGGAACTGGGCCATATCCAACGTTTCACCTTCGACGACTATGCCGTGACGGTCGAGCAGGCCGGCGACATCGCCTGGGCCACGGAGACCTACCGCTACACGATCGTGCTGCCCGATCGCGCAGACCCCATCGTGCGTCAGGGCGTGGCCACGACGGTGCTCGAGCGGCGGGAGGGAGCCTGGAAGATCCGCGCGATGCACAGCTCCTCGCGTGCGCCAAAGCCCGCGGCGCCATGAGGCGTCCGTGACGCAGGCCCTGGTGATGCCCGACCTGACCTTGGCCCTGGAGCATTGGCGCCAGGATCCGGGCGGGACCTATCGCACCTGGTTTCTGTGGGAGGAGCGGATCAAAAACTTCCGCTCGATCCGGCGGGGCCTGCAGGCGGTCGTGCAGGAGATCGAGGCCGGTACGTTCGGCACCGCCTACCGCGGCTCCACGTTGGAGACCGTGGTCTCGGCCGTCGCCGAGCAGCGTCAGATCTTCAAGGGCGCCGATCACGCCTTCTTGTGGAAGCCAAAGCTGCGCATCCCCGACATCTACGAAAGCCCGGACAACCAGCGCACGTTCGGGCGCTTCCTGCATGCCTGCGATTGCTGCGACGACGAGGCCGGCGTGTTGTGGGCGATCCAGGCGCTGGACGATTGCCGGATCAAGGGTCTGGGCCCAGCGGCCGCCAACCTGCTGTATTTCCTGCACCCCACCTTGGTGACGCCTTTCAACACGGCGATCGTCAAGGGCTACAACACGGTCACGGGTGCCCGGGTCAAGCTGGGCCGCTGGGACGAGTACCTCGCCATGCGCCGCGGCGTGCTTGCGCTGAACCAGCAGTACCGGACGCGGCTGTCCAACGATCTGGGTGCGATCGCCGGGTTCCTGTTTGACGTCGGCTCGGGCCGGCTGCCGCTGCCGACCGCCGAGGCCAACCCGACGGCGTGGGCCGCCGATCTGGCCCGTGTCCGCAACGATGCCGCCGCCGAGCGCCGCCGTGCGGCCGAAGCGGCCGAGGACCGCTCCCATACCCAGGTCCAAGGGTGGCTGCGTGACCTGGGCCGGGCCTTGGGCTATCAGGTGTGGGTCGCCAGCAATGATCGCGGTCGCACCTACAACGGTGGCCGGTTGGCCGAGGGCTGCCTGGACACCCTGCCGGCGGCACTGGAGTCCTCCTTGGCGGTGGATACGATCCGGCTGATCGATGTGCTCTGGATCGAGCCCGAGGGGCGGGTCGCCGCCGCGTTCGAGGTCGAGCACAGCACGAGCCTGTACTCGGGCATCGTGCGCATGCTCGACCTTGCCTTGGGCGCAACCGATGGCCTGGCGGGGCGCTACTTCCTGGTGGCCCCGGATCGGCGCGAAGCCGATGCCCGGGCGCAGTTCGCGCGTCCTGCGTTCCAGCGCGTCCTGGATCTGGACCTGCGCTTTCTCGCCTACAGCGATCTGGCCGAGCACCGCGAATCCATGGCGCGGTTCGGGCAAGGACTGCGCCCGCTCGATGCCCTCGCCCGCCCATTGCGGGGTCCGGGTTGAGCGCGGACCTGATCCCGTTGGATCGCCGGCGGCCGCGCACCCCCTGGCGTGGCGGCGCCTTGATGGGCGCAGGTTGGGCAACGTTCGCCGGCGCCGTGGGCGACAACCGGGACCATGCCCACCACGCGCTTCAGTTGGTGGTCGGCGAGGCCGCAGACGTCGTTGTCTGGATCCGTGGCCGGGGCGAGGTCCAGGCACCCGCGGTGCTGCTCGACGCGGACGTCGTGCATCGACTCCACCCCGGACCGGCGCGGTTGCTGTATTTGGACCGGGAATCGCAGGCTGGCCGCCTGTTGTCACCCACCTGCGTGGCCGGCGCCCGGGGCTTGACCTCGGCAGAACGACACGCGGTGCTCGACGCCTGGCCGCATCCTTCCCGTCTGGCCTTGGGGCCCGTGCTGGCGGCCTTGGGTCAGGACCTACCGGCGGTTCCCCCCGCGGAGGGCTCCGATGACCGCGTCCAGCGCGTGCTGGACTCCTTGGTTACCCGGACGACATGGGAGGGCACGTTGACGAGCTTGGCCGCGGAGGCCGCTATCTCCCCCAGCCGCTTCCGACATCGCGTGCGGGAACTGATTGGCATGCCGCTGCGGCCCTATCTGCGCTGGCTCCGCCTGCGGCAGGCCCTGACGCTGGCGGCCAGGGGCGAGAGCCTGACGCGAGCGGCCCAGGACGCCGGGTTTGCCGATGCCGCCCATCTGACCCGGACCATGCAGCGGCACTTCGGGGTTGCCCCGAGCGATGTGATCCACGCGCTGCGGCAAGGTGGCTTGAAGCCCCCAGGTCAGCCGGTTTGTTCAAGCCGCCCGACTGCGCCACATGCCCATGACGCAGCGGGTCGCCACGTCGATGGCCACGGTGACCCACGGACGTCCGATCACGGTTAGGCGGTCATCGCTCAGGACGAGGACGTCGGCCGGGGTGTGGTCAATTTCCAGAAGATCCAGGGGCCGTTCCGCCTCCAACTTGCCGGTGCGGGCCTCCCAGCGTTGCTTGGCCGCCTTGCAACCCAGCCGGGCGCGGTCCGCCTGGTAGCCGTCTTCACGGGCGATTCGGGTCAGCACCGCGGATCGGGACGGCGGCTTGAGCTTGAGTCGCCGAGCCAGGGAGCGGGCACGGACAACCACGTATTCCTTGGACGGTCGTTCCCGGCGCAGGTAGTGCTTGGCAATGACGTGCTTGATCAGCGCATCGACCTCCGGATCCAGCTGATTTAGTCCGAGCGGCCGACCTCCCGGGCTTCGGGCCAAGGCGCTGGCGCGTGGGTCCTTCCTGAAGGTCGCACGGGCCCTCTGAAGCTGCCTGACGCTGATGCCGTGACGCTTGGCGAGCTTTTCGAGCTCGCTGCGGGCGACGGTGGTCCGGCTGTTCAGGGGCGTCAGGTCCTTGGCGAGGTCACAGCAACGCTTCCATTCCGCGGCAGGGATTCCTTCGAAGGACGAGGCAGCCGCAGTCTTGGGCAGCGCCTCGATCCGGGCGATCGCGACGGAACTGACCGCCCCCGTGGCCACATCACGCACGCGCATGTGGGTGAGCGAGTCGGCCCCGTCGATCTGGATGACCCGGCCATTGGCGACGCAGGTCGTGCCTGGGGTGAGTTCGAGCGTCATGGCCGCGCCCTCCCCGTCCGAAGCTGACATTCGGTAAGCACGACCGTGGCGAAGCCGAGCAACCGGCGAACAGCCGCCAGGCGGCGGCTCACCGCATCAGGATCACGGTCCAAAAAGGACTTCGATTTGATTTCGACGACCGTCCAACGTCGAAATCCCAACCGGACAATGGCGCGGGTGACCCGGTCGTAGACCACCAGGAAGTCTGGGGTGTACCGGTGCACGCCCTGGTCATCGGCGTAGCGGAGCGTGAACGGCTGGGCGTGGATGGCCACCAGGCCGGCGTGTCGCGAGAAGAACGCGATGGCGTGCGCCTCGAGGTCGCTCTCTACGGGCACGGATTGGGTGGGTGGCGTCCAGGCAACGCGACCGCAGACGTGCCTCCCATGGGAGAGCGGAATTTCTCGAGCGGACCATCGAATGGCACCGTCCACTTTGGACGGCGGGGGTTGATGCATGGCTTTCATTGGAATTTCTCCAAGGCACAGAGCGGCCCCGACGTGGGTCGGGGCGACGATTTGGCTTGTGGTCAACAGCTGCCCATGGAGTGTCCTCCCTTGAATGAGAGGCTTCCCTGCCGGGGGGCTTGGAGACTGTGGATGTCCCACAAGGACGCTCTGCCTTGAGCTGCCCACGCTCCATCGGGGATGGCGACGCATCGTCCCTGCAGGCGGCACGAGACGCGCCGGCGGAGGTGAGTGAGGGGGACGCTAGCGGCGTTTCTCGCCGGCGAAAGTTAGACGAGGTTTTGCCGAAATGCGTTCACCCCTCGTCACGAAGGGGTTTCGCGCTCGTTGGCGGACCCGGGCGTCGCCGCGTGGGGGTCGTTGGCGCAACCAGGTGCGCGCTGGCCGGTATCCGCTTTACCGTGACGTTAGATGACAGAATGCTCCTTAATCCTGTCGCACGCCATCCGAAAACCCCTGTGCCCGGAGGATAAGGTTAGAAGAAATGTCCATAACTTTCCGCAACTTGCCCAGGGCCTGTCACGGTGCGCCGCGGTTTGGCGGACTGTGACAGTTGCCCTTGGGACTCTCCTCAGGCGCCCCGCCATGCCCCAGGTCGACGATGCCCTGCTGACCCTGGTGATTGGCGTAACCGGCCATCGGGACATCCCGGATACGGAGTACCCGGCGCTGGCGGCGCGGGTCACCGAACTGCTGCAGTCCCTGCGGCGGGAGTTCCCGGGCCTGCCGCTGCTGATGCTCAACCCGCTGGCCGATGGCGGCGACCGGATCGCGGCCCGTGCCGCGGTCGCGCTGGGCGTGCCGCTGTTCGTGCCGCTTCCGTTCGCCCGGGACGAATACGAGCGGGATTTCGAAACCCCGGAGTCCCTGGCCGAGTTCCGCGAACTGGTGTCGGGCGCCAGGATCCGCGAGCTGCCGCTGGCGCCGGGCATCCGCGCCGACGAGGTGGCCGTCCGCGGGCCGGCCCGGAACCGCCAGTACGCCCAGCTCGGCATGTTCATTTCCTCGCACAGCCAGGTGCTGCTGGCGCTTTGGGATGGCAAGCCCAGCGATGCGCTGGGTGGCACCGCGCAGGTGGTGGACTACCACATCACCAATGCCATGCCCTGGATCGAAAAGCGCGACATCGCGCCGAACCTGCTGGCCGATGACGAAAGCGACCTCGTGTACCACGTCACCTGTTCGCGCCGGCTGGCGCCCGGCAGCGAGTCCGGTGCCGTGGCCGCGGGCGCGGCGCGTTGGCTGACGGCCGACGGCGGTACGCCGGTCAACGTCGGCATGCCCGCGGCCTATCGCGCCGTCTTCCGGCAGATGGAAGCGTTCAACACCGATACCCGGAAGTACTGGCCCGGCATCCGGCACGACTACCCTCGCCTGCTGCCGGAGCCGCCCCCGGCCCCGGTGCCGCCTGGCGTGCTGCGCATCGAGCGGCTGTTCGGCGCGGCGGACTGGCTGGCGCTGCATTTCCGCCAGCGCGTGCGCCGCAACCTGCAGGCCAGCCACGTCGCCGCGGCGCTGATGGGCCTGGCCTTCATCCTGTATTCGGACATGGCGTCGCGCAGTGAGTTCGTGGCGGCCTTCCTGTTGCTGTTCGCCGCGGGTGCGCTGCTGGCCTGGATCGCGCGGCGGCGGCAGTGGCAGCGCAAGTACCTCGATTACCGCGGTCTGTCCGAAGGCCTGCGCGTGCAGCTTTACTGGCGGCTCGCGGGCGTGCCGGTGCCGCCGGACGGCAGCCTGGGTTACGACAGCTTCCTGCAGAAGCAGGACGTGGAGCTGAGCTGGATCCGCCACGCCATGCGCGGCACCAGCCTGGTGCAGGACAGCGGCCTGGCACCGGATCCGCGCTGGCTGGACTGGACGATCCGGCACTGGGTCGGCGACGACGCCGGCCAGGGCGGCCAGCTCGCGTACTTCAGGCAGGGCGCGCAGGATCGCGCCAAGGCCTACCTCCTGACCGAGCGGCTGTGGCGGCTGTCGCTTTATGCCGGCCTTTCCGGCGCGCTCGTGTTGTGGCTGCTGGGGAGTCGCATCGAAGGCTCGCACCAGTCGCTGCTGCTGCTGTTCATGGGCCTGTTGCCGCTGATCGCGGGCATCCGCGAGGCCTACTCGTTCAAGAAGGCGGACAAGGAACTGATCAAGCAGTTCCAGTTCATGGCGCGCCTGTTCGCCAGCTGCAGCGAGCGCCTCGCCCGCGCCAACACGGTAGGTCAAAAGCGCGAGCTGCTGCTCGCGCTGGGCCGCGCCTGCCTGGAGGAACACGCCGAGTGGATCCTGCTGCACCGCGACCGGCCGCTGGACGCGCAGGCACCGCAGTAGCCCGTGGGTCAGGCGGCGGCTTCCCGCCTGCGCCCGAGCAGCAGCGCCAGCACGCCCTCGAAGCGGTCGAGCTCGCCGGCGTCAGCGGCGCTGCGGGTGTACATGTCCGGCTCGTCGCAGACGCGCAGGATGCGGCAGTGGCCGGCGCCTCCGTCATCGACGGTCAGTTCGGCCTCGTAGATGCATTCGCCGGTGGCGCCGCGCCACGCACGCAGCAGGCCGGCGTCATGCCAGACCACCCAGCGGTCCTCGAGGCTGGCCGGCCACAGGCCTTCGGACAGCCGGGCCATCTCCTCGGGCGTGAAGGTCCGCGCGCAGCGGACGGGCCAGGACAGGCGCATCTTCCGCAGGCGGGTCAACCACTCGTCTCGCTCGTCCATGGGATTCCGTGTCGGGTGGTTCGCCAGCCAGTGTGCCCGGCGGCAGGCTCATACATTGAGACGGGCATCCCGTCCCGGCGAGGCCAACCCCTCCCCGGCCCGTTGGCGGCCGGTTCACTCGCTGCCGGCCTGCTCCACGACCAGGATCCGGGCCTCTCCGATCGGATGCGCGACGTGCGCCAGGCCTTCGCAGGCATGGAAGATGTCGCCCGGGCCAAGTAAGGCACTGTATTCGGTCGCGTCGATCCGGTAGCGCATCTCGACGACGCCATCGAGCACGACGAAGACTTCTTCGCCGGTGTTGACGTGCCAGCGGTAGGGCTCGTTGGTCCAATGAATCCGCGTGGTGACCTCGCCCATGCGGGCGATGGTTCGCGCGCCCCAGGCGCGCTCGGCCGTGAATGATTTTCCGTGGGTTACGAACATCGAAGGCTCCAAAAAAGCGCCGGGCCCCCGGGGAGTGGGACCCGGCGCAAATGGGTTTTACTACGGGATGGCGCCGGCGGGATGGCCGGCCCGGCGCCAGACTCGGGCCTGCCCCGGTGGCAAGGTCAAGGCCGCGGCTCCCGGCTCGGCACTGGACAGGGCCGTTGACCTTGCCATGATGGGAAGCCCCAGCCTGCGTCCAACCACCCCGCAGGACCCCGCCATGACCCCTTCCCTTCCCGATTCCCCCCGCGATACCGAAATCCGCTTCGGCGTGACCGGCATGACCTGCGCGTCTTGCGTGGGCCGCGTCGAGAAAGCCCTGTCCCAGGTCCCCGGCGTCCGCTCGGCCAGCGTCAACCTGGCCACCGAGATGGCCACGGTCACGACCGACGGCAGCACCTCGGCGGCCACCCTCGCGGCCGCCGTCGAAAAGGCCGGCTACGGCGTGGCCGTCGAGGAAATCTCGATGGCCATCCTCGGCATGACCTGTGCTTCCTGCGTGGGTCGCGTCGAGAAGGCCCTGGCGAAGGTGCCTGGCGTTCAGTCGGCCAGCGTGAACCTGGCGACCGAAACCGCGCGGGTGCAGGTGCTCGCCGGCACGCCTCACGAAGCGCTGATCGCGGCCATCTCAAGCGCGGGCTATGAGGTCGCGCCGCCCGCCGATGCCACCGAGGCGTCCCACGACGGCGGGACAACGGCCGTGGATGTCACCGCCGCGCCGTCGCACGCAGGCCCTGGGCACGCCGGCGGTCGCGGTTCCGTGCGCCTCGCCACTGCCACGACTGCGTCGCCGCAAGCGCTCGCGGCGGCACGCGAGCGCCGCCACCTGCTCCTCGCCGCCCTGCTCTCCCTGCCCCTCGCCGTGCCGATGCTGGGCATGCTGTTCGATGAACACTGGGCCTTGCCGGGCTGGTGGCAGTTCGCGCTGGCGACGCCCGTGCAGTTCTGGCTCGGCGCGCGCTTCTACAAAGCGGCCTGGAAGGCCGTGCGCGCCCGCACCGGCAACATGGACCTGCTGGTCGCGCTGGGCACCACGGCCGGCTACGGCCTGAGCGTCTACCACCTGCTGTTCACCCAGCCGCACCACGGCGAGCCGCCGCTGTACTTCGAGGCGTCGGCGGTGATCATCACGCTGATCCTGATGGGCAAGTGGCTGGAGGCGCGCGCCAAGCGCCAGACCACCGAAGCCATCCGCGCGCTGCAGGCGCTGCGCCCGGCGACGGCGCGCGTGCGCCACGCCAACGGCCACGAGGCCGAGGTGCCGGTGGCCAGCGTGCGCGTCGGCGACCACGTGGTGGTGCTGCCCGGCGAACGCTTCCCCGTCGATGGCGAGGTGCTCGAAGGTCGCAGCCACGCCGATGAATCCCTGATCAGCGGCGAATCGCTGCCGGTGGCGAAGGAACCCGGCGAACGCGTCACCGGCGGCGCAGTAAATGGTGAGGGCCGCCTCGTCGTCCGCACGCTGGCGGTCGGCGCGGAGTCGGCGCTGGCGCGCATTATCCGCCTGGTGGAAGACGCGCAGGCGAAGAAGGCGCCGATCCAGCGCATCGTCGATCGCGTCAGCGCGGTGTTCGTGCCCGTGGTCATCGTGATCGCGCTCGCCACCCTGCTCGGCTGGGGTTTCGCCACCGGCGACTGGACCGTCGCCACGCTCAATGCCGTCGCCGTGCTGGTGATCGCCTGCCCCTGCGCGCTCGGCCTGGCCACGCCCACCGCGATCATGGCCGGCACCGGCGTCGCGGCGCGGGCCGGCATCCTGATCAAGGACGCCGAAGCGCTGGAAACCACGCGGCACCTGCGCACGGTCGCCTTCGACAAGACGGGCACCCTGACCGCGGGTCGCCCCGAGCTTGCCACCCTGCGCGCCGTGCAAGGCGACCAGGGCGAGCTGCTGTCCCTCGCGGCCGCCCTGCAGCAAGGCAGTGAGCATCCGCTGGCGCGCGCCGTGATTGCGGCGGCGTCCGCGCGCGGCGCACTGCCCGCGCCGGCCGAAGGCATCACCGCCCTGCAGGGCCGCGGCCTCGAAGGCCGCGTGCAGGGCCGTCGCGTGCTTTTGGGCAGCGAACGCCTGATGCGCGAGCTGGCCGTCGACCTCGCCGCGCTGGCCGCCGAAGGCCAGGCCGAGGCGGCGAACGGGCGCTCGGTGTCGTGGCTGGTCACCGAGGACGACGGGCACCTCGTGCTGCGTGGCCTGCTCTCGTTCGGCGATCCGCCGCGGCCCGAAGCCACCGACGCGATCCGCCTGCTGCAGGCGCAGGGCCTGCGCACCGTGATGGTCTCCGGCGACAACCGCGGTGCCGCGCAGGCCGTGGCCGCCGCCGTGGGCATTCCCGCGCAGGACGTGCGCGCCGAAGTGCTGCCGGGCGACAAGGCCGACGTGGTGCGCGCGCTGGCCGTCGACGGCCGCGTCGGCATGGTCGGCGACGGCATCAACGACGCGCCGGCCCTGGCCGCCGCCGACGTGGGCTTTGCGATGGGCGGCGGCACCGATGTCGCCATGCATGCCGCCGGCATCACGCTGATGCGCAGCGACCCGCGCCTGGTGGCCGACGCCATCGACATCTCGGGCCGCACCACCCGCAAGATCCACCAGAACCTGTTCTGGGCCTTCGTCTACAACATCGTCGGCATCCCGCTGGCCGCCGCCGGCCTGCTCGATCCGGTCGTCGCCGGCGCGGCGATGGCGCTCTCCAGCGTCAGCGTCGTCTCCAACACCCTGCTGCTGCGGCGCTGGTCGCCGCGCGCCCGCCACTGAGGAGCCAGCCATGGCACGCCATGCGATCCGACCCGAACTGTCCGAGGCCAAGGGCCAGGGCCTGCACAACATCGGCGAGGCCTCGGCCCTGACCGGCGTTTCGGCCAAGATGATCCGTCACTACGAATCGATCGGCCTGGTGCCGCCGGCCAGCCGCACCTTCGCCAACTACCGGCTCTACAACGACGCCGACGTGCACCGGCTTCGCTTCATCAAGCGCGCGCGCACCCTCGGTTTCTCGATGAAGCAGATCGAGCAGCTGCTGGGCTTGTGGTCGGACCCGGCGCGCAGCAGCGCCGAGGTCAAGCGCCTGGCGCAGGCGCACGCCGACGAGCTGGCCGCGCGCATCGCCGAAATGCAGGCCATGCAGCGCACGCTGCAAACCCTGGCCGCGCACTGCCACGGCGATGCCCGCCCGGAATGCCCGATCCTCGATGACCTGGCAGGCCCCGCGCCCGAAGGCCGCGCCGCCGGTCACGCCGCCCCCTCCTGCCACGGTTGAATCCCCATGAGTGAATTCGTCTTCTTCTACTCCCCGGGCGCCTGCTCCCTCGCCATCCACGCCGCGCTCGAACACGCGGGCGCGGACTTCGAGCCGGTGCGCGTCGATCTTCGCCAGAACCAGCAGCTGGCGCCGAACTACCTGCTGCTAAACCCGCAGGGGCGCGTGCCAACGCTCGTGGCCGGCGGGATCGTGCTGACCGAAACGGTGGCGATCGCCGACTTTCTCGACCGTCGTTTCCCGGCCGCAGGCCTGCTGCCCAGGGACGACATCGCCCGGGCACTGGCGCAGGCCGCGATCCAGCGCCTGTCCAGCGACATCCATCCGCTTTACCGGGCGCTCTGGATCACGGACTGGTTCGCAGAGGATCCCGGCGCGCATCCGGCGATGAAGGCGACGGCGGCCGAGCGGCTGAAGGCGTTCCATGCCGAGCTCGAGCAGCGCCTCGCCGAAGGCCGTTGGGGCCAGGGTGAGCCGACCGGCTTCCTCGCGTATTACACCGGCGTCTTCCTGCGCTGGAGCGCGGCGGTTGCACCGGAGGGCCTGGGCCCCGCCAGCGAGGCCCTGCGCCGGCGGCTGGCCAATGACCCCGCGATGGCCCGGGTCCTGGCGCGCGAAGGCGTCAGCCTCGACAGCCTCAAGCGGGCGACGGACTGACGGAACGATCACGCACCGACCGGGGTAAACTACCGCCATGCCGCTGCTTCGCACCCTCGCCCACCTGATGCTGGTCCTGGCCTTGCTGGCCGGCGGCTTTGCGCCGGGTGGCGTCGCGG
Source organism: Arenimonas metalli CF5-1 (assembly GCF_000747155.1). GTDB lineage: Bacteria > Pseudomonadota > Gammaproteobacteria > Xanthomonadales > Xanthomonadaceae > Arenimonas > Arenimonas metalli. The sequence goes on from NZ_AVCK01000012.1 coordinate 357,249, forward strand.
CTCAGGGCTTCGCGGATGCCGGGGCGGCCCAGGCCGACGCCGGCATGGCGGGAAGTTGCCATGACCTCGCCGGTGACCCGGTGGGCCCTCCCGAGTCGATGCCCACCGATTGCTGCGAGGGCGGTTGCACCTGCGACTGCGTGAACCCGATGCAGGCCGGGCTGTTGGCCGCTCCCTCGCGCGCAACGCTGCCTGTTCGCGGCGCGGTCCAGCGTCCGTTTGCCGCCGTGCGCCTGTCGGCCTCGGCGACGCCGGACATCCGACCTCCCATCGCCTGATCGCCCGCGGCGGACCCCGGTCCGCCACCCCGCGACGCGCCCGTTTTCCGACGGGCCACCCGGCTGCGCCGGGACCGATTCCACGGAGATCCGAACATGACCGTTTCCCTGGCCCGCGCCAGCCTGGCGCTGGCGATGGCCGCCGCCCTTGGCGCCTGCACCACCCTTTCGCCGCAGCCGCGGGCGGACGAACTGACCTCCGCGCTCGAAGCCCGCGGCGGACCCGCCGTGGACTGGGCCGCCGTCGGCGCCCCGCGCGAGGAGCGCGCCGCGATCGGCCGCTGGCTCGACCAGCCCATGACCCTCGACGCCGCGCTGCGCGTGGCCATGCTGCGCAGCCCGCGCCTGCAGGAGGAATACGCGCACCAGGGCCTGGCCCGCGCCGAGGTGCTCGAGGCCGTCGAGATCTCGAACCCGACGCTGTCGCTGTCGCGCATGTCGCTCGACGGCGGCGGCAGCAACCGCACCGTCGGCCTGTCGCTGCCGCTGGTGGACCTGCTGATGCTGCCGGTGCGCACCCGCCTGGCCCGGCTGGAATACGAGCGCGCCACCTACGAGATCACCGGTGCCGTGCTCGGCGTCGTCGCCGAGGTCGAATCGGGCTGGTACGAGTACGTGGCCGCGCGCCAGGTGGCGGCGATGCGCGAGGCGGTGGCCGAAGGCGCCGCGGCCTCGGCCGAGCTGGCGCAGCGCTTCCACGACGCCGGCAACATCAGCGACCTGCAGCTCGCGCAGGAACAGGCGGTCGCGAGCGAGGCGCGCATCGAAGCGCTGCGCGCCCGCGCCGAGGCCGGCCGCCAGCGCCTGGCGCTGAACCAGGTGCTCGGCCTGCACGGCGACGAGGCGGACTGGGAGGCCAGCGACAACCTGCCGCTGCCGGTGCCTCAGGAAGACGATCCGGCGCTGCTTGCAAGACTCGCCGGCGAAGGCAATACCGAGCTGCTGGCGGCGCGCAAGGAAGCCGAGGTGCTGGCCGACGCGCTGGGCCTGACCCGCTCGCTGCGCTGGCTCGGCGGCAGCGAGATCGGCTACGAGCGCGAGAAGGAAGCGGACGGCGCCCGCCTGCGCGGCCCGGAGCTCGCGCTGGAACTGCCGATCTTCAACCAGGGCCAAGCCCGCGTGGCGCGCGCCGAGGCCCAGCTGGCCGCGGCGCTGGCGCGCGTCGACCAGGCCGAACTGTCGGCCACGCAGGGCGTGCGCCTGGGCAGCGAGCAGGTCTCGGCCCTGCGCGAAGTGGTGCGCCTGCACCGCGAGGCGCTGGTGCCGCAGCGCGAGACCATCGTCGCGCGCCAGCAGGAGCGCCAGAACTTCATGCTGATCGGCGTGTTCGAGCTGGTGCAGGCCAAGCTGGCCGAGTACGACGCCTACCAGGCCTACCTCGAGGCGGTGCGCGACTACTGGCTGGCGCGCGTGGTCGGGCAGCGACTGCCCAGCGACGCCTCGATCGGCGAACGCACGCCGGCCGTCCAGGACATCCTGGCGCCGAAGGGCGGCATGGACCATTCGATGCACGAGGGCATGGACCACGCCAACCCTGAGGAGATGGATCACTCCAAGCACGAAGGGATGAACCACGCCAAGCCTGAAGAGATGGATCACTCGAGGCACGAAGGGATGGACCACTCGCAGCACGAGGCCGACGACGCCAAGCCCGAGGACGACGCGCCCCGCCACGACGAACACGACCACGGAGACACGCCATGAAGCTCACCCGCCGCAACCTGCTGATCGGCACCGGCGCGGGCCTGGTCGCCTCCGGCGCCACCGGTGCGTTCGCCCAGGATGCCCACGTCGGCCACGCGTCACCTGAAGCCGCGCCGCCGCCGGCCACCCGCCGCGGCGCCGGCCGCGTGCGCACGCTCAACGGCTGGTCCCTGCCCCACCGCATGAACGGGGGGGTGAAGGAGTTCCACCTGGTGGCCGAGGAGTTCGAGCACGAGTTCGCGCCCGGCTCGAAGGCGATCTGCTGGGGCTACAACGGCTCCACGCCGGGCCCGACCATCGAGGCCGTGGAAGGCGACCGCGTCCGCATCTACGTCACCAACCGCCTGCGCGAAGCGACCACCATCCACTGGCACGGCCTGCTGCTGCCCTCGGGCATGGACGGCGTCGGCGGCCTGAACCAGCCGCAGATCCAGCCCGGCGAGACCTTCGCCTACGAGTTCACGCTGCGCCAGCACGGCACCCACATGTACCACCCGCACGCCGACGAGATGGTGCAGATGGCGCAGGGCATGATGGGCCTGTTCATCATCCACCCGCGCGAAGCCGAGGCGGTGCCGGTGGATCGCGACTACGCCTTCCTGCTGCACAACTTCGCCCTGCATCCGGGCACGCGCCGCCCCGATCCGGCGGTGATGCAGGACTTCGACCTGTGGACCTTCAACTCCAAGGTATTCCCCGCGATCGAACCGATCGTGGCGCGCACCGGCGAGCGCGTGCGCATCCGCGTCGGCAACCTGAGCATGTGGAACCACCCGATCCATCTGCACGGCGTGCAGTTCGAGGTGACGGGCTCCGATGGCGGCCGCTGGCCGCGCGGCCAGTGGCGGCGCGAGGTGACCGAGATCGTCGGCGTCGGCCAGATGCGCGACATCGAGTTCACGGCCGTCGCCGGAGACTGGGCCTTCCACTGCCACATGTCGCACCACACCATGGGTCCGATGGGCCACGACATCCCGAACACGCTGGGCGTCGACCAGTCCGGCGTCGAGGAGAAGATCCGGCGCATGCTGCCAGGCTACATGGCCATGGGCGAGACCGGCATGTCCGAGCACCAGGACCATACCGACAGTGGCCACATGCAGGGGCCGGAAAACACGCTGGCGATGATGGCCGGCAAGGGTCCGTTCGGCAACATCGAGATGGGCGGCATGTTCACCGTGGTCAAGGTGCGCGACGATATCGCGCCCGGCGATTTCAGCGACCCCGGCTGGTACCGCAACCCGGCCGGCACCGTCGCCAGCCGCGTCAGCAGTGATCCCGATTTCGGCGCGCCCGTGCGCCGCAACGCAAGGTAAGGAGAGCGAGATGAAGTTCCTGAAGATGATGATGGCCGCGCTGCTGCTGTCCGCCGCCGGCACCGGCTTCGCCGCCACGCCCAACACCAGCCCGGTCGAGCGCGGGCTGCCGCTGGTCACCGTGCACAAGAGCCCCTACTGCGGCTGCTGCGAGAAGTGGATCGAGCACATGCAGGCCGCCGGCTTCGAGGTCGAGGTGGTCAACACCGAGGACATGACGCCGGTGAAGCAGCGCGTCGGCATCCCGCCCGGCAAGGGCTCCTGCCATACGGCCGAAGTCGGCGGCTACTTCGTCGAAGGCCACGTGCCCGCCGATGACGTGAAGCGGATGCTGGCCGAGAAGCCGGCCGCCCGCGGCATCGCCGTGCCGGGCATGCCGATCGGTTCGCCGGGCATGGAGTCGCCGGACGGCCGCGTGCAGGCCTACGAAGTGCAGCTGATCGACAAGGACGGCCTGAGCAGCACGTATTCCACCCACGCCGCGTCGGAGTGAGTTGATTCAGTCGGCGTCGGCGTAGCGCCAGGCGCCGCCGGGCGCAGCGTAGGGCGTGCACTCGATCCTGGCGCCGGCCCAGGCCGCAAGCGCCACGCAGCCGCCGTCGGCCAGGTCCCAGTGCCAGGCATCGGCGGTGTCGATCTCGGCGGCGCGTGCGGTGACCCGGCGCGCCTGCGACGGCTGCAGCCCCTCCCCGCCGCGCTTGCCGCGGGCTTCCTTCAGTGCCCAGAACAGGTGGAACACGCGCTCGCGCGCGGCGCCTTCGTCGGTCGCCCCGACCTGGTCGGCTTCCTCGGGCGAGAACAGGAAGCGCGCGATCGCCACGTAGTCGCGCGGCTTGCGCGGGCGTTCGAGGTCCAGCCCAACGGGCGCGGACGCGATGGCGGCGGCGAGGTGTTCGCCGCTGTGGCTGAGCGAGGCCCAGAGCCCGCGGCCATCCACGTGGCGCAGGCGCGGGCGCGGATCGGCATCGGATTCGAAGCGCCAGTCGGCGGGCGAGCCGCCGTGGGCGTCGCTGGCCATCACCCGCAGCAGCCAGTGGCCCGCGAGGTACTGGCGCCGGCGCAGCGCGGCGACGATGCCCTGCAGGCGCAGGTCTTCGCCCGCGGTCAGCCAGGCGGTGCCGGGACCGGGCAGCCGGGCCTCGACGTCCGCGAGGGACGCCAGCGCGATCCGGCAGTCGGCGGCGTTCGCCACGTCAGCGGTCGGCCACCTTGGCGTAATTGCCCAGCAGCGCCACGCCCACCATCAGCCGGCCGGCCCCGCACTCGTACTGGGTGGCGCTGCTGAAGACCTGGCGCTTGAAGTTGCTGCGCAGGCCGATGACGGCATTCGCGCCGCGGGCCTTGGCGGCATCCTGCAGGGCCACCAGCGCGCCCAGCAGCGCCCAGTCGCAGGATTCCTGCTCGGACTTGCCGACGGCATTGGTCTTTCGGTTGGTGTTGGCGACGCCGAAGTCCTGGACCACGGCAGGCGTGGCCTGGCCTTCGAAATAGAAGGCGACGCTGCCGTCCAGCACGCCCTGCGCCTTGCCCTGGGCGATGGCACTGGCGATGTTGAACTGCACGCGCTTGTCGCGCGCCTCGGCCGGTGCGGCGACCAGGGCGAACAGGACGGCGAAGGTGGCGGCCAGGCTGGTGATCGGTTTCATGTGTGCTGATTCCCTTGGAAGGTCAGGCGGCCCAGCGGCGCAGCACCAGCGAGGTGTTGATGCCGCCGAAGGCGAAGTTGTTGCTCATGGCGTACTCGGCGTCGAGGGTGCGGCCGTCGCCGGTGATGTAATCGAGCGCGCCGCAGCGCGGGTCGACGTTGCGCAGGTTCAGCGTGGGGTGGACCCAGCCCTCGCGCATCATCTCCAGCGTCACCCAGGCCTCGAGTGCGCCGCAGGCGCCCAGCGTGTGGCCGGTGTAGCTCTTGAGCGAGCTGATCGGCATGCGCTCGCCGAACACCGCGTGGGTGGCCGCGGTCTCGGCGATGTCGCCGTGGTCGGTGGCGGTGCCGTGGGCGTTCACGTAGGCGATGGCTTCCGGCGGCAGGCCCGCGTCCTCCAGCGCCAGCCGCATCGCCACCGCCATCGTGGCGGCATTGGGCTGGGTCACGTGCTGGCCGTCGCTGTTGGTGCCGAATCCGACGATCTCGGCGTGGATGGTGGCGCCGCGCGCCCGTGCGTGTTCCAGGTCCTCGAGCACCAGCGTGCAGGCGCCCTCGCCCACCACCAGGCCGTCGCGGTCGGCGTCGAAGGGGCGCGGCGTGAGTTCCGGCGTGTCGTTGAGCGTGCTGGTGGCGAACAGGGTGTCGAACACGGTGGCGTCGGTGACGTCGAGCTCTTCGCAGCCGCCCGCCAGCATGGCCACCTGCTTGCCCGACTTGATCGCCTCGTAGGCGAAGCCCAGGCCCTGGCTGCCCGAGGTGCAGGCACTGGAGGTGGTGATGATGCGGCCGTTGATGCCGAAGAACACGCCGATGTTCACCGGCGCGGTGTGGCTCATCATCTTGATGTAGGTGGTGGCGTTGATGTACTGCGTGGTCATCTCGGACAGCATGCGGCCGAAGTCGCCGATCGAGGACGGCGTGCCGGCGGACGAGCCGTAGGAGATGCCGACCTTCCCGGACTTCAGCAGCGGGTCGCCCAGCAGGCCCGCGTCGATCAGCGCCAGTTCGCTGGCGCGCGTGGCCAGCATCGCCACCCGGCCCATGCTGCGCAGGGTCTTGCGGTTGTAGTGCTCGGGCAGCTCGAACGGCGCGCAGGGCACACCCAGGCGGGTGTTCAGGCCCTTGTACTGGCCCCACTCGTCGAAGCGACGCACGGCGTTGCGGCCCGAACGCAGGTGCGCCAGCACGCTGGCCCAGTCGTGGCCCAGCGGGCTGATCGCGCCGCGGCCGGTGACGACGACGCGGCGCATCAGACCATGCCTCCGTTGACGGAGATCACCTGGCGGGTGACGTACGAGGCCTCGTCCGACATCAGGAACGACACCACCGCGGCCACTTCCTCCGGCCGGCCGACGCGGCGCAGCGGGATCATCTTCATCGCCTCGTCCACCACTTCGGCGGGCAGCATCTCGGTGTCGACCAGGCCGGGCGCGACGCAGTTCACCGTGATCTCGCGCTTGGCCAGCTCAAGCGCCAGCGCCTTGGTGGCGCCGATGATGCCGGCCTTGGCGGCGCTGTAGTTGGTCTGGCCGCGGTTGCCGGCGAGGCCCGACACCGAGGACAGCGTGACGATGCGCCCGGGCTTCCGGCGCCGCACCATCGGCATCACCACCGGCTGCAGCACGTTGTAGAAGCCGTCGAGGTTGGTGTGGATGACGCTGTCCCACTCCTCGCCCGTCATCGCGGGGAAGGCGTTGTCGCGGGCGATGCCGGCGTTGCAGACCACGCCGTGGTAGGCGCCGTGCGCCTCGATGTCGGCGTTGAGGGCGGCGGCGCAGGCGGCGCGGTCGGCGACGTCGAAGCAGAGCACGCGCGCGGCGCGGCCCATCGCGGCGATCTCGGCGGCGACCGCCTCGGCCTCGTCGCGGCGGCTGCGGCAGTGCACGACGATGTCGAAGCCGTCGCGGGCCAGGCGCAGCGCGATGGCCTTGCCGATGCCGCGGCTGGCGCCGGTGACCAGGAGGGTGCGTGGATTCATGCGGAAGCGGTTCCAAGGTAGGCGTCGGGATCCGGCGGCTCGAACACCGAGACGCTGGCGGTGGCGACCACCGCCTCCCCGACCAGCAGGCGGCAGGCGAACAGGCCCAGGCCATTGTCGCCCATCAGTTCGCAGCGTGCCTCGATGCGCAGCACGGAGCCGACCGGCAGCCGGTCCCAGGCCGCGTCATAGCGGCGGGTGCCGAGCAGGAAGCCAGGCTTGACCGCCTCGTCGCGGGCCAGCGCGCGGCCGCCGGCCCAGGCGGCGATGGCCTGGGCCATGTACTCGATGCCGACCCAGGCCGGCACGGCCTCGGTGTTGTCCTCGAGCAACAGGTCGTCGTCGCGCACGGTGGCTTCGGCGACGACGTTCTCGGCGTCGAGGTGCAGCACGCGGTCGAGCCAGAGCATGCCGCCGCGGTGCGGGACCAGGCTCTCCATGGCCAGTTCGCGCGGGTCCATCAGCCGGCCCCCAGCACGAGCGCGGCATTGCTGCCGCCGAAGGCGAAGGACTGGCTCAGCACGTGCGTCAGCGGCGCCGCGGCGCGCCGGCCGGGCGCGACCAGGTCGACGGCGGGCAGCGCCGGGTCGGCTTCGCCGTCCCACCAGTGCGGCGGCAGCGCGTGGCCGGGGTTGCGCGCCAGCGCCAGCCAGCACAGCCCGGCCTCGACCGCGCCGGCCGCGCCGAGCGTGTGCCCGGTCAGCGGCTTGGTCGAACTGGCCGGGGTCGCGGCGCCGAACACGCGGTGCAGCACCGCGGCCTCCATCGCGTCGTTCTGCGGCGTGGCGGTGCCGTGCAGGTTGACGTAGCCGATGTCGGCGGGCGCCAGCCCGGCGCGCTGCAGCGCCTCGCGGATGGCGCGTTCGGGGCCGTGGCCTTCCGGTTCCGGCGCCGACATGTGGTGGGCGTCGGAACTCTCGCCCCACCCCGCCAGCCGCACCGCGCCCGGTTCGCGCGTCATCAGGAACAGCGCCGCGCCCTCGCCGATGTTGATGCCGTTGCGATGCCGCGAGAACGGATTGCAGCGCGCCTCCGACACCGAGCCCAGCGCGCTGAAGCCGGCGATGGTGAACTGGCAGATCGAATCCACGCCGCCGGCGATCACGGCGTCCGCCAGCCCGGCGCGCAGCAGGCGCGCGCCCGAGGCCAGCGCCTTCGCGCTCGACGAGCAGGCGGTGGAGATGACGTGCGCGGGACCGCGCGTGCCGAGCTGTTCGGCCAGGAAGCGCGCCGGCATGCCCATTTCCTGCTGCGAATAATGGAAGGCCGCGGGCCAGTGCCCGCCGGCCAGGCGGTACTGGTGCGCATGCTCGCTCTCGCCCACGCCAGAAGTGCTGGTGCCCAGCACGATCGCCACGCGATCCGGGCCGACGCGGGCGATCGCGGCGTCCACTGCGGCGCGAATCGGCGCCAGCGCCAGTGCGCCCAGCGCGTTGTTGCGACCGTGAAGCGCGACCGGGAGCGCACCGAGATCCGGCAGTTCGCCCGGCACCAGGCCCAGCGCGAGCGGACGGCCGAGCGTCACGATCTCAGTGGACGCCACGCCACGCGGCGCATCGGCGGCGAACAGGCGCGAGGCCACCTCGTCCGCGTCGCGTCCCAGCGCGCAGCACAGCCCGAGTTCGTTGAGGAACACCGCGCTCACGGCGACACCGGCACGGAATCGATGCGCAGGCGATAGCGCAGCCGCGCCTGGTGCAGCACGCGGGTGTCGGCGTCCTCGCGGTCGACCCAGGCCACGGGGCCGTTCGCGTCCCGGAGCGTGCGGCGGGCGCCGTCCTCGTCCAGCGTCCAGCCCGCGGGCAGCTGCGTGCGCAGCGCCTCCGCCGGCCAGAACACCAGCTGCAGGTCCGACAGCACGCGGGCGCCGTCCAGCGATTCCGGCACCCAGGGCATGCGCTTCTGGGTGAGCTGCTCGCCGTCCCAGTCCAGCCGCAGCGCCACCTGGCCCTGGGCGTGGATCACCAGCCGCACCGCGTCGGCGTCGGCCTGCACCATCGCGTCCACCGTCTCGCGGCGGTCGCCGTGTTCGAACGCCAGCCGCTGCTGCTCGGCCAGCCCGCCCGGCAGCGCCGAAGGCGCCAGCGCGAACAGCGGCGCGGCCTCGGCCGGCGGCCGCGTCGCCGGCGGCGTGCATGCGGCCAGCGCCAGCAGCGCCAGCGAAGCGATCAGGCGGAGCACAGCTGCTCCAGCACGGCGAGGCGGCGCTTGTTCTCGGCGACGTAGGGATTGGCCTTGTCCCAGGCGTAGCCGGCCAGGATCGAGCAGATCATTTCGCGGATGTCGGGGCTCGGGTTCGGGTGGAAGATGATCTTCTGGAACCCGCCCGCGTACCAAGCCTCGACGAAGCAGCGGAAGGTATCGACGCCCGCGCGCAGCGGCTTCCCGTAGTCGGCTTCCCAGTCCACGGTTTCACCCGCGAACTCGCGGGCCAGGCAGGCGGAGGCCAGGCTGGCCGACTTGAAGGCGATGGTGACGCCCGAGGAGAACACCGGGTCGAGGAATTCGCCGGCATTGCCCAGCAGCGCGTAGTTCTTGCCCCACAGCGACTTCACGTTGGCCGAGTAGCCGACGATCTGGCGCGCCGGCGTGTCCCACTCGGCCTCGGCCAGCAGTTCGCACAGCCCCGGGTCCTCGCCGACGATGGCCTTGAGGCGTTCGGTCTCGGTGCCTTCGTACCGCGAGAGGAAGCTGGTTTCGGCGACCACGCCCAGCGAGCAGCGGCCGTTCGAGAACGGGATGGTCCAGTACCAGACATCCTGGTGCTCCGGATGCACGGTGATCAGGATCTTGTTGCGGTCGAAGGTCGCCGAGCCCGGCGCCACGCGATCGGCCACGTGGGTGAAGATCGCGCCGCGGGCCGGGAAACCCGAAGGGCTCTCGAGCTTGAGCAGTCGCGGCAGGATGCGCGCGAAGCCGCTGGCGTCGAGCAGGAAGCGCGCCTGCACCCGGTAGGTCTCGCCTTCCGGGCTGCGCACGGTCACCACCGGCTGCTCGCCGTCCACGTCCACCGCCAGCACCTCGTGGCGGAAGCGCACGGTGGCGCCCATGCGCGCGGCCTCGTCGGCCAGCACCTTGTCGAAGTCGGCGCGCTGCACCTGGTAGGTGGTGCCCCAGCCCTTGCTGAACTTCTGGCGGAAATCGAACTGCGTGCGCCGGTCGCCGCAGGCGAAGGCAGCGCCGTTCTTGTACTGGAAGCCGGCCTCGACCACGGCCTTGAGCATGCCCGCGGCCTCGATGTACTCCATGCTCTGGGGCAGCAGGCTTTCGCCGATCGAGAAGCGCGGGAACTGCTCCTTCTCCAGGATCAGCACCTCGCGCCCCTGCTGGCGCAGCATGCCGGCCGCCACGGAACCGGCGGGGCCGGCGCCGATGATCAGGATTTCGGTGGTTTCGGTGCGCATGTCCATGTCGGTGCCATCCGTCGGGAGTTCGGGGTCAGGTCGCCGCAGGCGCGGCGGGTCGGAAACAGGGGGTGATCAGCCAGACCAGGCCGATGCCCAGCAGCAGCGTCAGGCCGAAGCTGTGCAGGGCCGGCGTGGCCGACAGCGCCAGCAGGCCGAAGGCCAGCAGCGTGCTGGCCGCGCCCAGCGACACGGCCAGCCAGCTGGCCGGGTCATCGCGATGTTCCAGCAGGAAGATGCCGTAGTCCACGCCCACGCCGAGCAGCAGCAGCTGCGCCAGCACGCCGAACAGCTGCAGCGGCACGCCCAGCCAGCCCAGCAGGGCCAGGCTCAGCGTCGCGGCGAGCGCGGTCGGCAGCCAGGCGCGCCAGGCGCGGCGGCCGAAGCGGAGCCAGAGCGCCAGCGCGACCGCCGCGTAGCCCGCGAGCAGCCAGGCCGACATTTGGTGGCGGTAGTGCGCGAGCACGCCGGAGATCGTCGCGCTGCGGTCGACCCAGCGCACGCCGGGCAGGCCGTCGGCGGCCGCGGCGAGCGCCGGCAGCCGGCCGGGGTCCAGGCCTTCGAGCAGCACCACGCTGCCCCAGCGGCCATCCACCGCGCCGAGCCACAGCGGCCGCAGCGGTTCGGACACCGGATGCGCCAGCCAGTCGGCGTGGGACAGCGTCGTCGCCGGCTCCGTCGGGGCCGGCGCTTCGCCGAGCAGTTCGGCAGCGCGTGCGAGCACCCTGCCCTCCACGGCCTGTACGCGTGCCGCGTCCTCGCGCTGGCGCGCCGAGGACGGCAGCCAGTCGGTCACCGCGCGCCAGCCGCCGAGGCCGTCGTTTTCCACCAGCGTCGCCAGGCGATCCGTCAGCGCTTCCTCGCGTTCGCGCACCTGCTCGGCGTCCTCGCCTTCGACCAGGAAGTACTGCGCCGGGCTGGGCAGCCCGAGCACCCGGCCCAGCCGCGCTTCCTGCGCCAACAGGTCGGGCGGCGATGACTGCAGGCTGCGCAGGTCGTCGTTGACCGCGAGCCTGGGCAGGCCGATGGCCAGCACCACGAGCACCGCGCCGGCGGCCAGCCAGGTCGGCCAGTGGTTCGACAGCCGCGGCCAATGCAGTAGGCTTCGACCGACGGCGCGGGCGAAGGCGCTGGGACGCGGCGCCGCGCCGTCGAGCCACGGGAACCACAGCGCGACGGTGATGAAGGCGGCGGCCAGTCCCGCGGCCGAGAACACCGCCATCTGCCGGAGGCCCGGGAACGGCGCGATGCCGAGCGCGAGATAGGCCAGCGCGCTGGTGACCAGGGCCAGGCCCAGCGCGGGCAGCAGGCGCCGCATCATCGTGCGCGGCGGTACGTCGGGCTGCGCCTGGCGGCTGGCGAACCAATGGATGCCGTAGTCCTCGGCGACGCCGACCAGGCTGGCGCCGAACACGAGCGTGAGCAGGTGCACCTGGCCGAACACCAGCGCCGTCACCGACACGCCGGCCGCGCAGCCCACCAGCAGCGAGGCCGACACCATCAGGATCGGACGCGGGCTGCGGAAGGCGAGCCAGACCAGGGCCACCACCGCGATCAGCGAGCCCAGGCCGATGGTGCCGACCTCGGTGCGGGCGCGCACGGCGGCGGCCTCGGCGTGCAGCGGCACGCCGCCGGTGATCACATCGACCTCGTTCGTCGCGGCGCGGGCCGCGGCGCTGGCGCGGTCGAGCGCGTCGCGCAGGTGCCTCTCGCCGTCGAGCTGGAAGGCCGGCATCCGGCTCTCCAGCCGCAGCAGCGCCCAGTCGCGCGATTCACCGCGCACGACCAGCTGCCCGTCGCGGGTGGACAGCGCGGCGCCGGCGCGGTCCTGCCACCAAGCTGGCCACAAGCCCAGCGGATCCTCGCGCCACGCGCCGAAGCCGCCGGCGCCGGGCGAATACAGCCGCGCCAACGCCAATTCAACGGTGCGCGGATCGTCCAGCTGCGCGCGCTGCGCCGGCGTCAGCAGGCCCTGGCGATGCCCGGCGTAGAACGCGAGCGCGCCTTCGAGCGCGTCCTCGCTGGCCGCGACCACGGCGAAGGGCGAGCCCGACCCCATCACGCGGGCCCCGAACGCTTCCGCCGCACGCCGCGTCGCCGCCCAGTCCGGCGCGCCGACCAGCACCACCACCTGCTGCGTCGCGCCCGCCGCCAGCCGCGCGTTGGCGGCCTTGAGCAAGGCGTCGTCGATCTCGCCCGGCAGCAGCGCCATCACGTCGCTGTCGAGCCGGGCCTCGCGCCAGAAGTCTGCCTGGTGCACGGCCAGCGCGGCCACGGCCAGCAGCCACGCCCAGGCCAGCGCCTTCCAGCGCGCGCGGTGCGTCGCTTCAGTCAAAGCGCGCCGCCTCGTCGGGCGTCGGCGCGGCCGGCGCGTCGGACAGGGCCAGGAAGCGCAGCGTGGTGACGTCGCCGCCGGCCTCCTCGATCACCACGTCGCGCACGAAGCGATCGCCGGCCAGCGTGATCCGGGTGAACGCCTGCCGCAGCCCGGTCTCGTCCGGCGTCAGCACCAGTCGCCAGCTGCCGTCCGCGGCCAGCGTCTCGTCGAGTGCAAAGCGCTCCGCCAGCGCCGGCAGGTCGCCGGCCACCAGCGCCAGCAGCAGCGCGTTCACCGCGGCCATGCCGGGCGAATCGGCGGCGTCGAGCAGCACCCGCTGGCTGCCGTCGGGCAGCCGGGTCAGCAGGCGCTCGCGGGTCAGCAGCGTGGTCGAGGCAAAGGGTTCGCGGGTATCCCAGGCGACGCCGCGGTCGCGCACCAGCAGGAAGTCGCCGCGCGAGACCAGCGGCTGGCGGAAGCCCTCGAGCCGTTTGCTCTGTTCGAACTGGCCGCGCAGCACGACCGGCTGCGCCAGCCGGGCACGCACGCCCTCGCCCTCGCCGACTGCCCGTACCGGAGTCGCCGCAGGTACCGGGGCCGGCACGGCCGCCGGCGCACGCGGCGAAGCCAGCGCCGTCAGCCCGAGCGCCAGCGCCAGGCCCAGCCGCGTGGCCAGCCCCCGCCTCAAGGCGCGATCCCCAGCCGCTCGAACAGCACGGCCGGCGACGCAAAGCACATCTCGCCCGTGCCCAAATCCACCGCCACCTGGATCGTGTGCGCGCGATGGATGGTCTCGCCGGTCACCGCGTCGCGGATGAGGTAGTCCATCCGCAGCCGGTTTTCCCATTCGGTGATGGTGGCGCGCACCGCGATGCGCTGGCCGTAGCGCACCGGCCGCACGTACTTGCAGCGCATGTCCACCACCGGCCAGGCGTAGCCGGAGTCGCGCATCTGCGGGTAGTCGTAGTCGATCTTCTGCAGCAGCGCGCAGCGCGCCAGCTCCAGGTAGCGCACGTAGTTGCCGTGCCAGACGATGTCCATCGGGTCCAGGTCGTGGAAGCCCGGGCTCAGTTCGATCTCGAGGCTGTGCTCAGGCGTCGGCATACAGGCTCCAGGTTTCGGCCCGCACGGCCGCCAGCAGCCCGCGCAGCTCGACGTCGAGGGCGCGGTCCTCGACCACCAGCGGAACCCGGGCGGCCAGGTCGGCGTGCATGCCGGCCAGCGCGGGCGAGAGCTTGAGTTCTCCGGACACCGCCTCGCGCAGCGTGATGCCCTGGCGCGCCGTCACCAGCAGCGCCACCACGACCTGTTCGGTGAGATCGATGATGCGCAGCGCGTCGCGCGCCGCGATCGTGCCCATGCTGACCTTGTCCTGGTTGTGGCATTCGGTGGAGCGCGAGAACACCGAGGCCGGCATGGTCAGCTTCAGCGCCTCCGCGGTCCAGGCCGAGGCGCTGATCTGCAGCGCCTTGAGCCCGTGGTTGAGCGCCGCGCGTTCGCCCCGGGCCGCCGACAGGTTGGCCGGCAGGCCGTGGCTGTAGCGCGCGTCCACCACCAGCGCCATCTGCCGGTCCAGCAGGTCGGCCAGGTTGGCCACGGCGTTCTTCAGCGAATCCATGGCGAAGGCGATGTGGCCGCCGTAGAAGTGGCCGCCGTGCAGCACCCGCTCCTCGACCGCGTCGATGATCGGGTTGTCGTTCGCCGAGTTCAGCTCGTCCTCGATGTTGGTGCGCAGCCACGGCAGCGCGTCCTCGAGCACGCCGACCACGTGCGGCGCGCAGCGCAGCGAATAGCGGTCCTGCAGGCGCTGCTCGTTGCGCGGCGGGCGGTCGGAGGCCAGGTCGGCGCGCAGCCGGGCGGCGACGCGCTGCTGGCCCTTGTGCGGCTTCACTGAAAACAGCGTCTGGTCGAAGTGGTGGGCGTTGCCGGCGCTGGCCAGCACGTTGAAGGCGGTGATGCGCGTGGCCAGGCGGCCGAGGTAGTCGGCGCGGCGCCAGGCCAGGCAGGCCAGCGCGGTCATCACCGCGGTGCCGTTCATGATCGCCAGGCCTTCCTTCGGGCGCAGGCGCAGCGGCTGCAGGCCGTGCAGCGCCAGCGCCTCGGCGGCGGGCATCACCCGGCCCTGGTGCCACACCTCGCGTTCGCCGCAGAGCACGGCGGCGACGTAGGACAGCGGGGTCAGGTCACCGCTGGCGCCGACCGAGCCTTCGGCCGGGATCATCGGCAGGATGTCGTGCGCCAGCAGCGCCTCGAGCTGGCGCAGCAGGCCCAGGCTCACGCCCGACACGCCCTGGGCCAGCGACTGCAGGCGCACCAGCAGCACCGCGCGGGTTTCCTGCGGGTCGAGGAAGCGGCCCAGGCCGCAGCCGTGGTAGGCGTAGAGATGGTGCGGCAGCTCCGCGACCAGCGACGGCGGGATCGCCACCGTGCAGGAATCGCCGTAGCCGGTGCTGACGCCGTACACCACGCCGTCCTCGGCGATCAGCCGGTCGACGAAATCGGCGCCGCGGTTGATGCGGGCCTCGAAGGCCGGGTCGCGCGACAGCGCCACCCGGGCCTCGGCGCGGGCGACGGCGACGACGTCCTCGATCCGCAGCGGGCGGCCGTCGACGAGGATGGGAAGGGCGTCAGGCGGGGCGGCGGTCATGCGGGGCGTCCCAGAAGGGGAAGAAGTTGAACCAGTCGTAGGGCGATTGTCGCAGGCAGGCGGTCATCCAGGCGGCGAAGCGCGCGGCCTGTTCAGCCAGGCCGGCCTCGCGGTCGCCGCGCGGCAGCACGATGCGCTCGCTGAACGACACGATGTCGGCGCGGTAGCCCTCGCCGTGGTGCAGGCAGGACAGCAGCCAGACCGGGCAGCGCAAGACCGAGGCGATCAGGTAGGGCCCGGCCGGCAGCGGCGCGGCGTGGCCCAGGAACGCGGCCTGCACGACGCGGTCGCCGCGCACCGGCACCCGGTCGCCGGCGATGGCGATGAACTCGCCCGCGGCCACCCGGTCGGCCAGCAGCATCGCCGTGGTCGGCGAGAAATCGGTGACCTGCATCAGGCGCACGCTGGCCTGCGGGTTGATGCGTTCGAGGATGCGGTTGAAGCGCGGCGCGTGCGCGGTGTGCACCAGGATGGTCACGCGCAGGCCTTCGCGCCAGGTGGCCGCCATCTGCATCAGCTCCAGGCAGCCCATGTGCGCGGTGATGATCACCCCGCCCTGCCCCGCCCGCGACGAGGCCTGCAGCAGTTCATGCCCGGTGAACGCGACGCGTGCGCGCGGGTAGCGGCCGCCGATCGCCAGCATCTTGTCGAGCAGGGTCTCGGCGAACACGGCGAAGTGGCGCAGGCTCTCGCGGATGCCCGGCTCGCGGGCGAACACCTGCTCCGCCGCCTGCAGCCGCGCCAGGTACTGGCGCGAGGCCCGGCGCGCCACGCCGCTGCCCAGCCAGTACACCAGCACCACCGGATACAGGCACAGCCGGAACGGCAGCCGGCCCAGCGCGCGGTACACGCCGTACAGCAGCCAGGTGCCGCCCACGAAGGTCGTTTCGCCGAGGTCGGCCCAGTGCCGGCGGCTCATCGTCGCGCCACCTTGCGCGCCAGCAGGCGCGGCAGCCGCCCCAGCATCCCGAAGAACAGCCTGGTGTGCATCGCGGTGATCAGCACGTTGTCGCGCCAGACCTGGAAATGCGACACGCCGTCGGCCGGGTAGCGCACGCGGGTGTCGAGATTGCGCACGCGCAGCCCGTCCCAGTACAGCCGCACGAGGATCTCGGTGTCGAAATCCATGCGCCGGCCGATGCGCACGCGGTCGAGCAGCGCCAGCGTCGGCGCCAGCGGGTAGACGCGGAAACCGCACATCGAGTCGATGATCTCGAACGACAGCGTGTTGATCCAGACCCAGACATGGGTGGCGTAGCGGCCGTACAGCCGGGCTTTCGGCACGGAGGCGTCGAAGATCGGACGGCCGTTGATCACGGCTTCCGGGTGGGCACGCGCCTGCTCGAGGAAGCGCGGCACGTCGTCGGCGTCGTGCTGGCCGTCGGCGTCGATCTGCAGCGCGTGGCTGTGCCCGCGCCGCGCCGCCTCGCGCAGGCCGGCGATCACGGCGCCGCCCTTGCCCTGGTTCACCGGCAGGCGAAGCAGCGAGACGCCGGGCTGCGTCGCGAGCTGGTCGAGGACCGAGGCGCAGGCCGGCGAGGACCCATCGTCCACCAGCAGGCAGTCCACGCCGTGGCGGCGGACGCGGGCGACCACGTCGCCGATGGCGTGCTCGTGGTCGAACACCGGGATCACGACGAGGGGTTGGAAGGCGGGAGTCATGCCGCTTCCCCCGCCGCGAAGCGCAGGCGCCCGCTGGAATGCACGCCGGTGTCGGACTGGAACCGGAAGCCGAGCACGCCGGTATCCGGATGCCAGTCCAGGCGGGCCTCCAGCCGCGCGCCCGGCCGCACCAGATGCATGAACTTGATGGCCTCCATGCGCAGGAAGCGGGCCTCGATGCCGAAGGCCAGGCGGCCCAGCCGCACCGCCCAGTCGATCATCGCCACGCCCGGCAGCACGGTGGCGCCGGGAAAGTGGCCCTCGAATGCGGCCAGCTCGGCCAGCACGTCCAGGCGAACGTGTGCGGCGGCGGGCGTGCGCTCCAGCCACTCGGGCTCGGGCAGCAGCGGCCGGAACAGCGCGGCGAGCGCGCGTTCGCTGGTCTTGCCCTGCGCGTCCGCGGGCAGCGCATCGACGAAACGCCAGCGCCGCGGCAGCGCGATCGCATCGGCGTGGTCGGCCAGCCAGACGCGCAGCGCGGCGACCAGCCCGGGTTTGCCGGCGCGTTCGAGCAAGGCCTGGCCCTCGGCGCTCGGCACCGCCGCCACGGCCAGCAGGATGCGATGGCCGGGCAGCGGCAGCAGCCGCGCTTCGTCCAGCAGCGGCGAGGCCTGCAGCCGGCGCTCGATCGCGCCCAGCGGAATGCGGCGCTCCTCCAGCTTGAGGATGCGGTCGACGCGCCCGCGCAGTTCGAAGCCGCCGCCGGCCGTGGCCAGCGCGCGGTCGGCGGTGGCGTGCCAGGCGTCGTCGGCGAGGTGCGGCGACCGGATCGCGAGCACGCCCTCGTCCACCCGCCACTGCACGCCCGGCAGCGGCTGCCAGGGCCTGGGCGCGCCGCCGGACTGGCGCCAGGCGATGCCGCCGGTCTCGGTGCTGCCGAAGACCTCGATCGCGGCCTGGCCCCACAGCTTGCGCACCGCCAGCGCCGCGTCCGCCGGCAAGGGGCCGCCGGAGGAAAACGCCGCGCGCAGGTTCCGCGCCAGCGGCGACCAGTCCTGGTTCTCCGGCAGGCGCTTGAGATGCGCCGGGCTGGCCACCAGCACCAGCGGCGCCGCGCCCAGCGCCGCGACTTGTTCGTTGAACTCGACCCGCCGGCGCGCGAACGGCCGCGCCGCCGACAGCGGCCACAGCAGCCGGAACAGCAGGCCATAGATGTGCTGGTGCGACACCGTGCCCTGCACCACCGCCTCGCCCAGCGTGGCGCCGAACTGCGCTTCAAGCGCGGCGACTTCGTTGTCCAGCTGGCGCAGCGTCTTGCGGATCGCGCCGGGCTCGCCGGTGGAGCCGGAGGTGAACAGCACCACCCCGCAGCGGCCCGGATCCAGCGTGGCGTCCGCCGGCAGCGGCGCGTCGGCGTTGGCGGCGAAGCCCGCGGGCAGTTCGCCGGCATGGCTCTGCACGTGGGGGGCCAGGCCCGCCAGCGTCGCCGCCAGGCGATCGCCCGGCAGCCAGGGCGTCTTGCCCGCCAGCCAGGCCCCGAACAGGGCGGCCGCGAACTCCAGGCCGTCGTCGAGGTAGAGCGCGACATCGCGGCCGGGGCGCGCGGCATGCGCGTCGCGCCAGGCGCCGACGCGCGCGAGGAAGGCCGCGTTGTCGACGTCGGTCGCCACCGGCGCGTCGGCCGGCAGCGGCCAGGCCAGGCGCTGGCCCAGCGGGATGCGCGTTCGCTCAGTGGCCATGGCGCGGGCGGAACAGGAAACGTTCGCCGAGGAACATGGCCGCGATCAGCCCGTAGGCGATCATCCCGTTGTACAGCGCCCACGCCGCATCGCTCGCGCGAACCGCGGTGTAGAGCGCGATGCCACCGTTGAGGACGAAGAACACGCACCAGGCCTTCGTCACCTTGCGCAGGTACGGGATCGCTTCGGGCGGCAGGTCCGGGTGCTGCAGGCGCGCCAGCCGTTCGATCACCGTGGGCGGCCGCCGCAGGCTGGTCGCGAACACGACCAGGAAGGCCGCGTTCACCAGCACGGGATAGAGTTTGAGCGGCAGGCCGTCGTTGCTGAGCATGCTGGCCAGCACCAGGCCGCCGGCGCAGGCCGCCGCGGCCAGCCACACGGCCTCGCGCGAGACCGCGGCGCGCAGCAGCGCCATCGCCAGCAGCAACAGCGCCAGCCAGCGCGGTTCGAAATGGGCCAGGCCCAGCCAGATCGCCAGCGGGTACAGCAGGGTCGCCAGCCAGGCCAGCGCCTTCGCGGCGCGCATGCTCAGGCGCCCGCGGCGGTGCCGTCGCTGCCGTGCATCATCGCGTGCAGTGCGTCCACGACGTCCTGCACGCTGCGCACCGACTTGAAGGCCTCGGGCTTGAGGTTGCCGCCCAGCAGCGGCTTGAGCTGCACGATCAGGTCGACCGCGTCGATGCTGTCGATGTCGAGGTCTTCGCCCAGCTTCGAGTCGGGCGTCACCTTGCCCGGGTCGATGCCGAAGGTGTCGTGGAGGATGGCGACGATGCGCTCGAACAGCTGTTCCTTGGTCATGGTCTTGCTCATGCGGTGCGGCGGCTCGGCCTTACTGCTTGCGGTTGGCCGCCACGAAGGCGCTGAGCGCGCGAACGGAGGCGAAGTGCTGGCGGGTTTCCTCGGAATCGGCGGCGAGCGTCACGCCGTAGCGCTTCTGCAGCGCCAGGCCGAGTTCGAGGGCGTCGATGGAGTCCAGGCCCAGGCCTTCGTTGAACAGCGGGGCCTCGGCGTCGATGTCGTCGGCGGCGATGTCCTCGAGCGACATCGTGGTGATGATCAGTTCCTTGATTTCAGCTTCCAGCGCCAGCACGGGCCAACTCCGTCTTGAAGGTTGTTTCCAGGTGTTCGGTCAGCCGGCGGGCCGCCAGCGCCTCGGCGCTCCCGGCGAGGAACGGGGCCACCGGAATATCCGGCAGGACCTCTATTCTCATGTGAAATCGACGTGACGGGACACGATACCATTTCTCACCCTTTCCCAGCGTCGGCGGGGTGCACCGGATGAGCACCGGCGTCACGTCCAGGGCGCCGCGGATCGCGATGTTCGCGGCCCCGCGCTGCAGCGGTCCGAGCACCTCGCCGCGCGGCGTGCGGGTGCCCTCCGGGAAGATCACCAGGTTCTTGCCCGCGCGCACCGAATCGATGCAGTCCTGCACCAGCCCGGCGCCGTTGTCGTTGAAGACGTAGCCCGCCGCTCGCAGCGGGCCGCGCGTGAAAGGATTGGTGGCCAGGCGCGACTTCACCACGCAGTCGGCCTCCTCGATCATGCCGATCAGGCAGACCACGTCGATCAGGGTCGGGTGGTTGGCCAGCACCAGCAGGCCCGGGCGGCGCAGGCGTTCGGCGCCGTGGATTTCCCAGCTCATCACGCCCAGCCGCCGCATCAACCAGACGTGGCCGGCGAAGCTGGCCTGCACCAGCCGCCGCGCCATCCGGCCCAGGCGGGCCGGGTCGCGCACGGCCAGGCGCAGCACCGGGAACACCAGCAGGCCGAGCAGCACGCCGCCCAGGCCAAAGGCCGCGAACGACACCGCCGTGCCGAACACGCGCCAGGCGTGGTCGAGCCGCTCAAGCATGGCGCCGCCAGCCGCGGGTGCCCGAAGGCGAGACCAGCGTGCCCTCGCCCGCCAGCGCGAAGCGCAGCACGTCGAGGCCGTGCGGCAGCGGCGTGGCCGCGGCGGCCGGCGCGCCCGCGCAGGGTCCCAGCGAAAGCCGCGGCGCGTCGTCGCACGGGGCACCGATCCGCCAGGCCCAGGCCCAGGCGGCCTCGGGTTCGTCGCGGTACTCGGCGTAGGGCTCGGGCGTGGGGCCGTCATACAGCACCACCAGCACCTCCGGCGCGCCGTCCGCCAGCAGCGCCAGCGCCTCGGTCACGGCGGCTTCGGGCGACTCCACCCCGCCCGACACCGCCAGGTAGTTGTCGGTGAGCCCGCGCGCGATCGAATACTGGGCTGCGATCGCGTTGTGCGTGGACAGCCCGAAGTGGGTCGGCGACAGTGGCTCGCCGCGCGCCAGCCCGGCCAGCATCTCGTAGGTGCGGGCGACGTCGCCGTGGCGCGAGGCGAACACCATCGGCAGCCCGGGCGCGGCCTCGGGCTGGCAGCGCCAGGCCACCTGCAGGGCCATGCGGCCCAGCGGCTCGAGCCGCCGTCGCTGCATCGCCGGCATCTCGGCCAAAGCCGGGGTGGCCAGGCCGTCCGGCAGCGTCGGTTGCCGTGCCCAGGCCAGCCAGTCGTCCGGGGACTCGAGGCCGGCCGCGAAGGCCGACCAGCCGAGCAGGCTGAATTGTCCGTCCATGTCCACGCCTCCTGCGTCCGGCCGCCATCATCCCGCGCCGGGCGCCAAAAGAAAAAGCCCGGCGTTGGCCGGGCTTTCCTGGAGGCTTGAACTTGGCGTCCCCACGGGGATTCGAACCCCGGTCGCTACCGTGAAAGGGTAATGTCCTAGGCCTCTAGACGATGGGGACTTGGAACTTTTTGCAGCGTGTTGCGAATAAGTGGTGGAGCTAATCGGGATCGAACCGATGACCTCTACAATGCCATTGTAGCGCTCTCCCAGCTGAGCTATAGCCCCACCGAAGGAAGAAGCGGAAGTTTAGACATCCGCATTTGCCTCGTCAAGCACAGGCGACGTTTTTTTCTCCGGCCGGCTCCGGCTCGAGCCCGGACAGGGTGTGGGGACCGTGCCCCTGGCCATCCAGATAGTCCAGCCACTTGTTTAGGAAACTGTTCATGCGCAGGCGGTGGCTGAGCATCGCCTGCACGCTGGGGCGCAGGCCGAGCACGTCCTGCCAGTGGCGGCCGACGTAGCAGTGCGTGACTTCGGCCTGGCGGGCGTCGCGGTAGAGCCGCACGTAGGCCGAGGGGTCGGGCTGGCCGGTCTGGGCGTCCTGCAGCTGGTAGCTCAGGCGCAGCTCCACCGTGTAGGCGTGCTGCTCGAGCACGTCCACCACCAGCGCCAGGCCGCCGGGCACGCGCGACACGTAGCGGCCCGCGGGCAGCGACTGCGGCTGGAACATGCGGGTGAGCCGATGGAAATTCTCGCCGTACAGGCCCATCAGCCAGGCGAAGCGGCTGATCCGGGGCAAGGCGTTGCGGTCGTGGGCGGGCGCTTGCATGGCCCGATGCTAGCACGCGTCCCGCGGCGTCCCGGGGCTCAGAACATGTGCCGGTGGATGCCCTGGTGGGCCAGCACCTTGCCGGCGATTTCCTCGATCGAGGTATGGGTAGTGCTGAGCACCGGGATGTTCTCCTGGCGGAACAGCGCCTCGGCCTGCACCACCTCGGCGCGGCAGGTCTCGAGCGTGGCGTAGCGGGAATTCGGGCGGCGCTCGTTGCGGATCTGCTGCAGGCGCTCGGGGTCGATGGTGAGGCCGAACAGCTTGCGGCGGTGGGCGCGCAGGCGGCGCGGCAGCTCCCGGCCCTCGAGGTCTTCCTCGGTGAGCGGATAGTTCGCGGCCTTCACGCCGTAGTGCAGCGCCATGTACAGGCAGGTGGGCGTCTTGCCCGAGCGCGACACGCCGACCAGGATCACGTCGGCGTCGTCGTAGTGGATGTCCATGCCGTCGTCGTGCGTGAGCGCATAGTTGGTGGCGTTGATGCGCGCCTCGTAGGCCTTGAAATCGACCATGCCGTGGGCGTGGCCGACCCGGGACTCGCGCCGCAGGCCCAGCTCCTGCTCCAGCGGGCTGATGAACGGGGCGAACACGTCCAGCATCAGCGCCCCGCTCTCGGCCAGCAGCGTGATCAGGTCCGGGTCCACCACCGTGTTCACGACCACCGGCCGGACGCCCGCGTGCTCGCCGGCCCGGCGGATCTCGGCGACGGCGGCCTCGGCCTTCTCCACGCTGTCGACGAAGGCGATGCGGCGGGTTTCGAACTCGATCCCGGAGAACTGGGTGAGCAGGCTGTGGCCGATGGTTTCGGCGGTGATGCCGGTGCCGTCGGAAACATAGAAAACCGGTCTTGCCGCCGCCATGCCCTGCCCTCGCCTTGCGCGCCGGGGCCCGACGCATGATTCCCCAGCCAATTCAAGCTTGTATGGGGTAGCCCCGGGGTCGCATCATACGCAGCTGCGGCCCCATCCACAGCGGGCCCGCCGCCTGGCCGCCCCCTTCCCGAGCCCACGGAGACCCCCTTGAACGCCGACGTCCTCTGGCTGCACGAACTTCGTCTCACCGACCTGGCCCAGGTCGGCGGCAAGAATTCCTCGCTCGGCGAGATGATCGGCCAGCTGGCGCATCTCGGTGTCTCGGTGCCGGGCGGCTTCGCCACCACCGCCGATGCCTTCCGCCGCTTCATCGCCCACAACAACCTGAGCCAGCGCATCTTCGATCGCCTGGCCACGCTCGACGTCGAGGACGTGGACGCGCTGGTCGCGGCCGGCGGCGAGATCCGCGGCTGGGTCATCGACGCGCCGCTGCAGCCCGAACTCGACCAGGCCATCCGCGCCGGCTACCGCAAGATGTGCGCCGAATCCGGCGACCCGGCCATGGCCGTGGCCGTGCGCTCCTCGGCCACCGCCGAGGACCTGCCCGACGCCAGCTTCGCCGGCCAGCAGGAAACCTTCCTCAACGTCACCGGCGAGGACGACGTGGTGCGCAAGGTGAAGGAAGTCTTCGCCAGCCTCTACAACGACCGCGCCATCGCCTACCGCGTGCACCACGGCTTCAAGCACGAGGACGTGTTCCTGAGCGCCGGCGTGCAGCTGATGGTGCGTTCGGACGTGGGGTCCTCGGGCGTGCTGTTCACGCTCGACACCGAGTCGGGCTTCCGCGACGCGGTGTTCGTCACCTCCAGCTACGGCCTGGGCGAAATGGTCGTGCAGGGCGCGGTCAACCCGGACGAGTTCTATGTCTACAAGCCCACGCTGGAACAGGGCAAGCCGGCGATCCTGCGCCGCACGATTGGCTCCAAGCTGATCCGCATGGTGTATTCCGACCAGCCCGGCGAGCGCGTGCGCATCGAGGACACGCCGGCCGAACTGCGCCGCCAGTTCTCGATCTCCGACGCCGACGTCGAGGAGCTCTCGCGCCAGGCCCTCACCATCGAGAAGCACTACGGCCGCCCGATGGACATCGAGTGGGCGAAGGACGGCCACACCGGCAAGCTCTACATCGTGCAGGCGCGCCCGGAAACGGTGAAGTCGCGCGCCAGCGCCAACCAGATCGAGCGCTACCACCTGCTGTCCAAGGGCGAGGTGCTCACCGAGGGCCGCGCCATCGGCCACAAGGTCGGCGCCGGCGTGGCGCGCGTGGTGCGCAGCCTGGCCGAGATGAGCAAGTTCCAGCCGGGCGACGTGCTGGTGGCCGACATGACCGACCCCGACTGGGAGCCGATCATGAAGCGCGCCGCCGCCATCGTCACCAACCGCGGCGGCCGTACCTGCCACGCGGCGATCATCGCCCGCGAGCTGGGCGTGCCGGCCGTGGTCGGCACCGGCGATGCGATGAAGATGATTCCCGATGGCGCCGAAGTCACCGTGTCCTGCGCCGAAGGCGACACCGGCTTCATCTACGCCGGCAAGCAGGGCTTCGAGGTCATCACCACCGACCTCGGCAACATGCCGCCGGCGCCGCTGAAGATCATGATGAACGTCGGCAACCCCGAGCGCGCCTTCGATTTCGCGCAGCTGCCCAACCAGGGCATCGGCCTGGCCCGCCTGGAGTTCATCATCGCCCGCCAGATCGGCGTGCACCCGCGCGCCCTGCTCGAGTACGACCGCCAGCCGGCCGACCTGAAGAAGCAGATCGACCAGATCACCGCCGGCTACGCCAGCCCGGTCGAGTTCTACGTCGAGCGCCTGGTCGAGGGCATCGCCACGCTGACCGCGGCGTTCGCGCCGAACCCGGTCATCGTGCGCCTGTCGGACTTCAAGTCGAACGAATACGCCAACCTGGTCGGCGGCAAGGCCTACGAGCCTCACGAAGAAAACCCGATGATCGGTTTCCGCGGCGCCTCGCGCTACGTGCACCCCGACTTCCGCGACTGCTTCGCGCTCGAGTGCCGGGCGGTGAAGAAGGTGCGCGACCAGATGGGCCTGACCAACTGCTGGATCATGATCCCGTTCGTGCGCACGCTCGAGGAAGGCCGCGCCGTCATCCGCACGCTCGAGGCCAACGGCCTCAAGCGCGGCGAGAACGGCTTGAAGGTCATCATGATGTGCGAAGTGCCGTCGAACGCGCTGCTGGCCGACGAGTTCCTCGATATCTTCGACGGCTTCTCGATCGGTTCGAACGACCTCACGCAGCTCACCCTGGGCCTGGACCGCGACTCCGGCATCGTCGCCGAGCTCTTCGACGAGCGCGACCCGGCGGTGAAGAAGCTGCTGTCGATGGCGATCTCGGCCGCGCGCGCCAAGGGCAAGTACATCGGCATCTGCGGCCAGGGCCCGTCCGACCACCCCGACCTGGCCGACTGGCTGATGCAGCAGGGCATCGAGTCGGTGTCGCTCAACCCGGACACCGTCGTCGACACCTGGCTGCGCCTGGCCAAGCTCAAGGCGAGCTGATGGCGGTCGCCAGCTTCCTCGCTGCCCCCGCCGACACCGCCCGCGACCTGGCCCGCCAGGTCGCCGAATCCGACTGGCTCTGGCGCATCGCCGTGGCCCTGGCGATCGCGCTGGTCGGCCTGTGGCTGGCGCGGATGCTGTCCAAGGGCCTGGACCGCGTGATGCTGCGGGCCGGGCTGGACCTGATCCTGCGCGACTTCCTGCGCAACCTCGCCTACGCCATCGGCCTCGTCGTGGTGCTGGTGGCGGCGCTGGATGCGCTGGGCGTGCCCACCACCTCGATGCTGGCGGTGCTGGGCGCCGCCGGCCTGGCAATCGGCCTGGCGCTGAAGGACTCGCTGTCGAACATCGCCTCGGGCGTGATGCTGATCGTGTTGCGCCCGTTCCGCGCCGGCGACGCGGTGCAGATCGCCGGGCAGGAAGGCGTGGTCGAGCGGGTCGGCATCTTCCAGACCGTGCTGCGCGCCTACCAGAACCACGACATCACCCTGCCCAACAGCGAGGTCACCACCTCGCCGATCGTCAACTTCACCTCGCGCGGCGAGCGCCGCGTGGACGTCACCGTGGGCGTCGGCTACGGCGACGACATCCGCCAGGCGCGCGAGGTGTTGCTCGGCATCGCCCGGGCCAATGAAAAGGTGCTCGACGCGCCCGAGACCGACGTGCTGGTCACCGGCCTCGGCGAGAGCAGCATCGGCCTGGTACTGCGCGCCTGGGTGAAGACGCCTGACTTCGTGATCGCGCGCAGCGAGCTGACCGAAGCCATCCACCGCGATTTCGCCAAGGCCGGCGTCTCGATCCCCTTCCCGCAGCGCGACCTGCACGTCTACCACCACGACGCCGACGGCCGGCCGCTGGCGCAGGTCACTGCCGCCGTGGAGGACCCCGACCGCGGCTGAGCCGCGGGCGGAAAATTCGCTGTGGCCGCGGCCCCCCGGGCCGGGCATACTCGGGCCAACGGGGCCCAGACCCCGGCAGGGGGCGACCGACGCATGCGGATGCGGCACCGGACGGCGATGTTCCTGGCGGGCGCCCTGGCGCTGGCTACGGCGTCCGCCATCGAACCCCGCCCTCCTTTCCTCAGCCTCGAGCGCTATGGCCTCGACGAAGGCCTGTCGCAGCTGTCGGTCACCTCGATCGTGCAGGACGACACCGGCTTCCTCTGGATCGGCACCCAGGAAGGCCTGAACCGTTTCGACGGCCAGCGCTTCGTCGTCCAGCGCCGGCAGCCGGACCAGGCCGCGGGCCCGGTCAGCAGCAGCGTGGATACCCTCGCCCACGACGGCCGCGGCCGCCTTTGGATCGGCACCAACGACGCCGGCCTGGAAGTACTCGACTTGCGGACCGGGCAGCGCCTGCGCCTGGGCACCGACCAGGGCCTGTCGCACCCGACCGTGGGCGACGTGCTGGTGGACGGCGATGCCGGCGCGTGGATCGGTACCGAGCGCGGCATCGATTACGTCGATGCCGCGATCTCGGGTGCGAAAACGCTCGCCGTCGATGTCCGCATGATCGCCATGGCCCGTGCCGCGGGCGAGCCTTATGCCCTGGGCGCGGACTGCCGCCTCTGGCGGCTCTGGCCGGAGCGCATCGACCCGCTGCCGCCGCTGGCCGACGGGCTGGCCGGCTGCGTGGCGCTGAAGGGCTCGGCCGAAGGGCTGTGGCTGGCCATGGCGTCCGGCGAGGTGATGCTGGCCTCGCCCGGCGGCCACTTGCTGCAGCGCTTCGCCCCGGCCGCGATCACGCCCGCCGGGGCCAGCGTCACCAGCCTGCTGCAGCGCCCGGGCGGCGAGCTGCTGCTGGGCCACGACGACGGCACCGTGCTGCGCCTGGACGTGCGCGGCGACGGCGCGGCGCAGCGCCTCGAATTCGACCAGCGTATCCACGGTGCGATCCAGGTCCTCACCCAGGACCGCGACGGCGTGCTGTGGATAGGCACCCATACCCGCGGCCTGTTCCGCGGCCGGCCGCTGTCGGCGGCGATCCGTCGCGACCTGGTCACGCCCGGGGATCTCGCGGCCTGGCCGGTGCGCAGCGTGCGCTCGGTGTGGCGCCGCGACGGCGTCGAACTCGTGGGCACCGATGCCGGCCTGGCCTGGCGCCCGGCGCCGGACGCGCCCTGGCGCAGCGTGCCCGAGCTGGGCAACACCTCGATCCGCGCGATCGCCGCGGCCGCGGACGACGGCTGGTGGCTGGGCACCCATCGCGGCCTGTGGCGGATGGACAGCGAAGGGAATGCCCGACCGCATTCCCCCCTGCCCGATCCGCGCGTGACCGACCTGCTGGTGGAAGGTGCGGATGTCTGGATCGCGACCCGCGGCGGCCTGGCCCACGTCCGCGACGGCGTGCTGACCACGGCCGGCGTGCCGGCGGAGCTGGCTGGCGAATTCCTCACCAGCCTGATGCGCGACGTGCGTGGCCGGCTCTGGATCGGCAGCAACGAGCGGGGCCTGTACCGGCTCTGGCCCGACGGCCGCCTCGAGCACCTGCACCCGGGTAATGGCCGGCTGCCGCACAACTCGGTCTGGTCGCTGCACGCCGGTCCGGACGCCTACTGGGTCGGCACCTTCGCCGGCGGCCTGCTGCGCCTGGGTCGCGACGACGACGCGGTGCGGGCGTTCACGAGTGCCGACGGGCTCTCGAACGACGTCGTCTACCGCATCCTGCCCGACCGCCGCGGGCGGCTGTGGCTGAGCACCAACAACGGCCTGAACGTGCTCGACCCCGCCAGCGGCGTGATCCAGCCGCTGGGCCCGGGCGATGGGTTGGGCAACCGCGAGTACAACAGCGGCGCCGGCTGGGTGGATGCCGAGGGCCGGCTGTTCTTCGGCGGCACCGAAGGCCTCGATGTCGTCGATCCCGAAGCGCTGGATTTCACCTCCCCGCCGGCCACCCCGGTGGTCGCCGGACTGCAGGTGATCGGCGTGCGCGGCGGCGGCACGCCGGTGCCGGAGGGACGCCGGTTCGACACCTTGTACGCCGATCGCGTGGCCATGGACCCGCGCGACGCGGTGCTGGCGGTCGACCTGGTGGCGATTGATTTCTCGGCCCCGGCGGCGGCGCGCCTGCGCTACCGCCTCGGCGGCATCCACGACGATTGGGTGCGCACGCGCGGGCCGCAGGCGGAGCTGATGCTCAGCCACCTCGCGCCCGGCGACTACCCGCTCGAGCTGTCCGCCGCCGGGCGCGACGGCCGCTTCGGCCCGCCGCGCACCCTGGTGCTGGAAGTGCCGCCGCCGATCTGGCGGCATCCCCTCGCCTACCTGGGCTATGCCCTGCTCGGCTGCGCGCTGCTGGCCTGGGGCTATTCGCGCATCGGCGCCCGCGCCCGCGAGCGCGAGGCCCGGATCGCCCTGCTCAACCGCACCGTGGCCGAGCGCACCGCCGAACTCGAGCGCGCCAACCTCCAGCTGCAGGCCAACAACCGCGAGCTCGAAGTCGCCACCCGCACCGACCCGCTGACCCACGTGTCCAACCGCCGCGACCTGCAGCAGTGGCTGTCCCGCGAGGGCCTCCAGATCGTGCGCGAGGCGGCCGCGGGCGAAGGGCGCGGCGGACTGGTGTTCTTCATGGTCGACATCGACGACTTCAAGGCGGTCAACGACCAGCACGGCCATCCGGTCGGCGACGAGGTGCTGGTGGCCTTCGCCGCGCGGCTGAGCAGCCTCAGCCGGGGCCACGACGTGGTGGTGCGCTGGGGCGGCGAGGAATTCCTGTGGATGCTGCGCGAGCTGCACATGCACGACGCGCCGGCGGTGGCGGAGCGCATCCGCCGCGTGATCGCCGACCAGCCCTTCGTGCTGCCCGCGGGGCTGACGCTGTCGATCACCTGTTCGATCGGCTTCGCACCCTGGCCGTTCTCGGCCCGGCACGCGGTGGTGGGCGACTGGGAGCAAAGCGTGGCGCTGGCCGACCGCGCCCTCTACGCGGCGAAGGCGGCCGGCAAGAACGCGTGGGTGGGCCTGGCGCCGGGCGAGGCGCTCGGGCCGATGGGCCTGGAGGCCTTGCTGATGGGCCAGGCGCCCGACGCGCTGGCGCCGGGGAGCGTGCGAGTGCTGCACTCGACGCCGACGGCGCCGCGCTTCCCCGCACGCTGAGCACGCCGCCCGCGGGCCGCGGCCGGCGCCTCTCCCTCAGCGGCTGACGCGATTGCGGCCGGCCCGCTTGGCTTCGTAAAGCCGCTCGTCGGCGTGCGTCACCAGGCGCTCGTGGTGGCTCAACCCGGTGCGCTCGCAAAGCCCGATGCTGGCCGTGATCTTCAGGCCAGCCGTGAAGTCGCTGCAGTCGATCGCCTCGATCGCCGCCCGCAGTTGTTCGGCGATGACCGCCGCCTGGTCGGCGCTGGCCCCCGGGAACAGCAGGGCGAACTCCTCGCCGCCCCAGCGCGCCACGCGCTGCTCGGCGGTCCAGCCCTCCATCGGGTGGCGGCCCATCTGTTTGACCATCGCCCGCGCCACGCGCCGCAGCGCCTCGTCGCCGACATCGTGCGAGTAGCCGTCGTTGATGCGCTTGAAATGGTCGATGTCGAGCAGGCCGAAGCTCAGCGGCTGGTCCGCCGCCACGGCCTCGCGGTAGGCGCGGGCCAGGCCTTCGTCCATGCTGCGGCGGTTCGGCAGGCCGGTCAGCGCGTCGGTGCGCGAGAGCAGCTCGAACACCTCGGACTGCTTGCGGATGGTCTCGTTCTTGAGCTCGAGTTCGCCGTTCTTCTCGCTCAGCGCCCGCGTACGGTCGTCGACGATGCGGCTCAGCTGGGCCTCGCGCGCCTTGAGCTGGTTCACGCGGGCGCGGTACAGCGAGTACAGGAACAGCGCCAGCAGCGAGCCCGCCACCGGCAGGAACCAGGGCCGCTGGTAGAAGCGGGGCTGGATCTCGAAGTTGACCGACGCCGTCTCGGGGCTCCAGCCGCTGCCGCGCTGCGCGGCGCTGACCTGGAACCGATACTGGCCCGGCGGCAGGTTGGTGTACTGGGCGTTGCGGCGGGTGCTGCGCTCGACCCAGCCGTTGTCGAAGCCCTCGAGCCGGTAGCGGTAGCGGATCTGCTCGGGCGTGCGGTAGCTGAGGCTGACGTAGTCGAGCTCGAGCTTGCGGGTGCCGGGCGGCAGCACCAGGCTGCCCGCGGCGCTCGTGCTGGCGTCGTCCACGCGCAGGCCTTCGATCACTACCGGTGGCGGCGCCAGCTGGTAGCGCGGCAGCTGGTCGGGCTGGACCACGGCCACGCCCTTGGCGGTCGCGACCCAGATGCTGCCGTCGGCGGCGCGCAGTGCGGCCGGGCCGGCGCCGCCGTTGCACTGGGCGCTGCCCATGCCGTCGGCCTCGGCGAACTGCTGGTAGTCGAGGCGTTCGCCGGTGCCGTCGGCCACCGATTCCATGTCTTCGCGGCGGATGTAGACCACGCCGGCGTTCGAGCTGAGGCAGAAATTGCCGTAGCTGTCCACGACCACCTGGAACACCGCATCCACCGGCAGGCCCTGGCGGCTGCCGACGATGCTCAGTTCGCCGCTGCGCAGGCGCCGCACCAGGCCGCGGTCGGTGGCGAACCAAAGGGTGCCGTCGGGGTCCTCGTGCATGCCGAAGACGTCCTGCGCACCGTCCATCGTCGAGAGGTCGACGGCCGTGATCTCCTCGCCGCGGATGCGGCCGGCGCCGTTCGAGGTGCCGACCCAGAGGCTGTCGTCGGAGGCCTCGAACAGGCTGAGCACGAACTCGCGCGGCAGTCCGTCCTTTTCGCCCAGCACCAGGCTGCTGCCGTCCTTGCGCCGCAGCAGCCCGCGCGAGGTGCCGATCCAGAGCGTGCCGTCGCGACTCTCGTGCACGGCGCGCACCTGGTTCGCCGGCAGGCCATCGCCGGCCGTCATCTGCTCCAGCAGCACGCCGTCGCGCCAGCGCAGCAGGCCGGTCGAGTACGTGCCCATCCAGATGTCGCCGGCCTGGTCCTGGGCGATGCTCAGCACCGAATGCGCGGACAGCTCGGGCGAGTTGGTGACGACCTCGTCCTTCCAGCGGTCCATGCCGCGGCTGGTGCCGATCAGGATCTCGCCCTCGCGGGTCTGCAGCAGCGCGCGCACGTAGTCGTCGGCGAGGCCCTGGTGGCTGTCGATGGTGATGAAGGGCGTGTCGGCGAAGCGCATCAGGCCGGCATTGGTGCCCACCCACACGCTGCCCTCGCGATCGGCGAACAGCGAGGCCACGCGGTTGTTGGGCAGGCCGTCGGAGACGTCGAAGTGCTCGAGCCCGCGATCGCCCAGCCGGAACAGGCCGCGGCTGACCGTGCCGATCCACAGGCTGCCCTGCTGGTCCACCTGCAGGCTGGCCACCGCCACCGCCGGGAAGCCGGCGCCGACCGGCTCGAAGCGACCGCCGCGGCCCATGTACAGGCCCTCTTCGGTGCCGACGTAGAGCTGGCCATCGGGCGCCAGCGCCAGGCTGAACACCGCGCCGGCCGGCAGGCCGGCATCGATGCTGAAATTCTGGACGCGGTCGCCTTCGATTCGCGCCACGCCGAGGCCGGTGGCGGCCCAGATCGCGCCCGAGCCGTCCTCGACGATGGCGTAGCCCACGTCCGAGCCGAGGCCATTGCCGATGTTGAAGTGGGTGGCGCCGTCGGGATCGAGCCGGGTGACGCCCCGGCTCTCCGAGGCGACCCAGATCCGGCCGTTGCGGTCCTCGATGGCCGCGAAGGTTTCATCCTGCGCCAGGCCCTGCGCCGTCGTGTAGGTGGTCCACTCCTCGCCGCGCAGCACGCTGACACCGCCGCGCGAGGTCGACACGACCAGGTTGCCGGTGGGGCCGACGCTGACCGCGCGGATGCCGCTGTCCTGCAGCGCCGGCACGTTGTTGCGGCCGAAGCTGCGGAACTCCTGGCCGTTGTAGCGCACCACGCCTTCCCAGGTGGCGAACCAGAGGTAGCCCTCGGGCGTCTGCGCGATCGAGTTGACCTGGTTGTGCGGCAGGCCGTCGCGGGTGGTCCAGATCTCGCGGGCGTAGGCGTCGAGCGCCTTCTGATCCTGCGATTGCGCCAGCGCGGCCGGGCCGGCCAGCAACAGAAGTGCCGCCAGCAGCCTGCGGGTCAGGGCCTGCATGTTCAAAGCCCGCCCAGCTTGCCCATGTGCTGGCGGTAGTGCGCCAGCTCCTTCACCGACTCGCGGATGTCGGACAGCGCGGTGTGCGCGCCGACCTTGCTGAAGCTGGCCAGTACGTCGGGCGCCCAGCGGCGCGCCAGTTCCTTCAGCGTCGAGACGTCGAGGTTGCGGTAGTGGAAGTAGCGCTCGAGCCGCGGCATGTGCCGCACCAGGAAGCGGCGGTCCTGGCCGATGGAGTTGCCGCAGATCGGCGACTTGCCGGCCGGCACCCAGTGCGTGAGGAACTCCACGGTCAGCGCTTCGGCCCGCGCCAGGTCGACGTCGCTGTCGAGCACGCGCTGCCAGAGGCCCGAGCGCGAGTGGGTGTTGCGGTTCCAGTCGTCCATGGCCTCGAGCCGGGCCAGCGGGTGGCGGATGGCCAGCTCGGGCCCTTCGGCGAGCACGTTGAGCTGGCTGTCGGTGACCAGGGTGGCGATCTCGAGGATCGAATCCGTGTCCGGGTCGAGGCCGGTCATCTCCAGGTCGATCCAGATCAGGTTCTGCTCGTGGCTGGGCATGCGCGGCTGGCGGCGGTGGGGATGGCCGCATCATACTTCAGGCCCGCCCCCGCCGAGCCCCGCCGTGAACCCGCAGGACGCCCTGGACCACTACCGCATCCTCACGTCGATGCTGGCCCCCGCCCTGCTGATGGCGGCCACCGGCTCGCTGCTGGTCTCGGCCAACGCGCGCCTGGCCCGGGTGGTGGACCGGCTGCGCGCGATCATCGCCCAGCTCGACGGCGGCGACGGCATGGACCGCGCGCAGCTGGAACAGCAGATCCAGCGGCACCGCCGCCGCGCCCACCTGGTGCTGCGCGCCTGCCTGATGCTCTACCTGGGCTTGGGCGCGTTCGTCGGCACCAGCCTGGCGCTGGCGGTGGACGCCTTCGCCGGCTTCCGCCTGCCCTACCTGCCCACCGGCCTGGCCGTGGTCGGCGTGCTCGGCCTGCTGGGCGCCAGCCTGGCGCTGGGGCGGGAAGTGAGCCTGTCGGTGCGCAGCTTCGACGCTGAACTGGACATGGAGCTGGCGCGCCGCCGGCGATGAGCCTGGCCCCGGCCGCGGCGGTGGCCGACGCGCGGGCGGCTTCGGCTCAGCCGGCGTTGCCGGGCTGGGGCTTGCCGCGCTTGCGGCGGAAATAAGCGGTCAGGCGCGCACCGGCTTCCTCGCCGAGCACCCCGCCCTGCACCGCCACGCGATGGTTGTGGCGCGGGTCTTCGAGCAGGTCGAAGACGCTGCCGGCGGCGCCGGTCTTGGGGTCGCGGGCGCCGAACACCACGCGGGCGACGCGGGCATGCACCATCGCCATCGCGCACATCGCGCAGGGCTCCAGCGTCACGTAAAGCGTGCAGCCCAGCAGACGGTGGTTGCCGAGCTTCCGGCCGGCCTCGCGCATCGCGACGATCTCGGCATGCGCACTCGGATCGCACTCCCCGATGTTCCGGTTGAACCCTTCCGCCAGCAGCGCGCCATCCGGCCCGACCACGATCGCGGCCACCGGCACCTCGTCATGCTCCCGCTCCGCCCTGTCGGCCAGCGCGAGCGCCTGCTGCATCCATTCTTCGTCGGTGTGGGCCATGGATTGAACGCGGATCAGAGCGGATGGGCGCGGATAAAAGCGGATTCTTTTGGATTGAAGCGTGGCATCCGGTGCGAATGGACGCGAGGACGGTTTGGAAAGAGGAAGCCCCTTGGGTTCCGGGAAACCTCTCCTCAATCAATCTTATCCGCCCTTATCCGCGTCCATCCGCTCTGATCCGCGTTCAAACACGCAGCCCCCACCCCCGCCGTCACTCCCACTCGATGGTGGCGGGGGGTTTGCCGCTGATGTCGTAGACGACGCGGGAGACGCCGCGGAGTTCGTTGATGATGCGGCGGGAGCAATCGTCAAGCAGCTCGTACGGCAGGTGCGCCCAGTGCGCGGTCATGAAATCGACCGTCTCGACCGCGCGCAGGGCGATCACCCACTCGTAGGCGCGGGCGTCGCCGACCACGCCGACCGACTTCACCGGCAGGAACACCGCGAAGGCCTGGCTGGTCTTGTCGTACCAGCCGGACTTGCGCAGCTCGTCGATGAAGATCGCATCGGCCTGGGCCAGCAGCTCGGCGTACTCGGGCTTGACCTCGCCCAGGATGCGCACGCCCAGGCCCGGGCCCGGGAACGGATGCCGGTAGACCATCTCGCGCGGCAGGCCGAGCTCGACGCCGATGCGGCGCACCTCGTCCTTGAACAGCTCGCGCAGCGGCTCCACCAGCCCCAGCTTCATGTGCTCGGGCAGGCCGCCGACGTTGTGGTGGCTCTTGATGACGTGGGCCTTGCCGGTCTTGCTGCCGGCCGACTCGATCACGTCGGGATAGATCGTGCCCTGCGCCAGCCACTGGATATTGTCGAGCTTGGCGGCTTCTTCATCGAAGATCTCGACGAACAGGCGGCCGATGATCTTGCGCTTGGCCTCGGGCTCGTCCACGCCCTTGAGCGCGGCGAAATAGCGATCGGCGGCGTTCACGCGGATCACTTTCACGCCCATGTGCTCGGCGAACATCGCCATCACCTGGTCGCCTTCCTGCCAGCGCAGCAGGCCGGTGTCCACGAACACGCAGGTCAGGCGCGGGCCGATGGCCTTGTGCAGCAGCGCCGCGACCACCGATGAGTCCACGCCGCCGGACAGGCCCAGCAGCACGTTGCCCTCGCCGATCTGCGCGCGCACGCGCTCGATCTGGTCCTCGATGATGTTGGCCGCGGTCCACAGCGTGTCGCAGCCGCAGATGTCCACCGCGAAGCGGCGCAGCATCTGCTCGCCCGACTTGGTGTGGGTGACCTCGGGGTGGAACTGCACGCCGTACCAGCGGCGAGCGTCGTCGCCCATGGCGATGATCGGCACCGCGCCGGTGCGGGCGGTAACCTGGAAGCCCGGCGGGATCGCGGTGACGCGGTCGCCGTGGCTCATCCACACGTCCAGCCGCGGCGGGCTGCCGGCGTGGTCCTTGAGGTCGTCGAGCAGGCCGCACTCGGCCACGACCTCGACCTCGGCATAGCCGAATTCGCGGTGGTGCCCGGCCTCGACCCGGCCGCCGAGCTGCATGGCCATGGTCTGCATGCCGTAGCAGATGCCCAGGATCGGCACGCCGGCGTCGAACACTTCCTGCGGGGCGCGGGGCGAACCGGCCTCGACGGTCGACTCGGGGCCGCCGGAGAGGATGATGCCCTTGGGCGCGTACTTCGCGATCTCGGCCGGGTCGTGGTCCCAGGCCCAGATCTCGCAGTAGACGCCGAACTCGCGGATCCGGCGGGCGATCAGCTGCGTGTACTGCGCGCCGAAGTCGAGGATCAGGATCTTGTCGCTGTGGATGTCGGTCATCTGGCCTCAGCCCATCCGGTAGTTCGGCGGCTCTTTGGTGATCTGCACGTCGTGCACGTGCGCCTCGCGGGTGCCGGCGTTGGTGACGCGCACGAACTTCGGCCGCGTGCGCATCTCCTCGATGGTGGCGCAGCCGACGTAGCCCATGGAGGCACGGATGCCGCCGGCGAGCTGGTGCACGATGTTGCGCAGCAGGCCGCGGTAAGGCACCCGGCCCTCGATGCCTTCCGGCACCAGCTTGTCGGCGTCGGAGGCGTCCTGGAAATAGCGGTCCTTGCTGCCCTGCTCCATCGCGCCCAGCGAGCCCATGCCGCGGTAGCTCTTGTAGCTGCGGCCCTGGAACAGTTCGACCTCGCCCGGCGCTTCCTCGGTGCCGGCGAACAGACCGCCGATCATGATGGTGCTGGCGCCGGCCACCAGGGCCTTGGCGATGTCGCCGGAGTAGCGGATGCCGCCGTCGGCGATCAGCGGGATGCGGCCCTTGAGCGCTTCGGCCACCATGCCCACCGCGGTGATCTGGGGAACGCCGACACCGGCGACAATCCGCGTGGTGCAGATCGAGCCCGGGCCCACGCCCACCTTCACCGCGTCGGCGCCGGCGTCGAACAGCGCCAGCGCGGCGTCGCCGGTGACGATGTTGCCGCCGATGACCTGCAGGTTCGGGAAGGTCTTCTTGACCCAGGCGACGCGGTCGATCACGCCCTGCGAATGGCCGTGGGCGGTGTCGACCACCACCACGTCCACGCCGGCCGCCGCCAGCGCGGCGATGCGCGCCTCGGTGTCGCCGCCGACGCCGACCGCGGCGCCGACCAGCAGCTGCTCGTCGGCGTCCTTGGCGGCGAAGGGGTTGTCGCGCGCCTTCTGGATGTCCTTGACGGTGATCAGGCCGCGCAGCGCGAAGCTGTCGTCCACCACCAGCACCTTCTCGATGCGGTACTTGTGCATCAGCTGCAGGACTTCGTCGTCGGTGGCGCCTTCGCGCACCGTCACGAGCTTGTCCTTCTTGGTCATGATGTGGCGGACCGGATCATCGAGCTTCTTCTCGAAGCGCATGTCGCGGCTGGTGACCAGGCCGACCAGCTGGCCGCCGTCGACCACCGGCACGCCGGAGATGTTGCGGGCGCGGGTGAGGCGGATCACTTCGCCGATGGTGGTGTCGGGCCCGACCGTGAACGGCTCGCGGATCACGCCGGCCTCGAAGTTCTTGACCTGGGCGACGTGCGCGGCCTGCTGCTGCACCGACATGTTCTTGTGGATGATGCCGATGCCGCCGAGCTGGGCCATGGCGATCGCCAGGCGGGCTTCGGTGACGGTGTCCATGGCGGCCGACACGATCGGCAGGTTCAGCGAGATGCCGCGGGTGAGCTGGGTGCCCAGGCTGACGTCCTTGGGCAGGACGGCCGAGTGCGCGGGAACGAGGGATACGTCGTCGAAGGTCAGCGCTTCGGCCTGGATGCGCAGCATGGAGCGGCTCCGGGGATTGGGAAGCGCGAAATTATAGCAGTCCCAGGGACAGGGCCGGCCACCAGGTGATCAGGGCCACGGCCGCCGCCAGCACCAGGAAGAACGGCACGCAGGCCCGCACCAGCACCAGCACCGGCTGGCCGAAGCGGTAGGCGGCGATGAACAGGTTCATGCCCACCGGCGGGGTGAAATAGCCCAGCTGCAGGTTGGCCAGCATCACCACGCCCAAATGCACCGGGTGGATGCCGAAACCCGCGGCCACCGGCAGCAGCAGCGGGGTCAGGATCACCACGGCCGAGAAGATGTCGAGCAGCATGCCCACCACCAGCAGGAACAGGTTGAGCAGCAGCAGGAAGACCCAGGGGCTGTCGACGTGCTCGCTCAGCGCGGCGAACAGGGTGGCCGGCACCTCCTGGTCCACCAGCCAGTTCGACAGCGCCAGCGCGGCACCCAGGATCAGCAGGATGGCGCCCACGAGGCGCATCGACTCCGCCATCACTTCGGGCAGCTTTCGGAAACTAATTTCCTTTTTAATCAGTACGGTTACGACCAATACATAAAGTGCCGTCACAGCTGCGGCCTCGCTGGCCGCGAGCGCACCGGTGTAGATGCCGCCCAGCACGATCACCGGCAGCGGCAGCTCCCACGCCGTCTCGCGGAGGGCCCGCGCCAGCTCGGCGGTGTCGAACCGGTGCCGGGACTGCGGGATGCCCCGCCCCACCCACATCGCGTGCAGCGACAGCATGCCCACCATCAGCAGGCCCGGCAGCAGGCCCGCGAGGAACAGGTCGGGGATGGTCACCGGCGGATCCGAGCCCATCTGCCCGGCCACGAACCCGTAAAGGATCAGCGGCAGCGAGGGCGCGAACAGCAGGCCCAGGCTGCCCGCCGCCGTCACCAGGCCCAGGCTGTAGCGCTCGCCGTAGCCGGCCTGGCGCAGCGCCGGGTACAGCAGCGCGCCCAGCGCCACGATGGTCACGCCAGAGGCGCCGGTGAAGGCGGTGAAGAAGGCGCTGGCGACGATGGCCACGATCGCCAGCCCGCCGGGCAACCAGCCCAGCAGCGCGTTCGAGAGCCGCACCAGCCGCTTCGGGGCCTGGCTCTCGCCCAGCAGGTAGCCTGCCAGCGTGAACAGCGGGATCGCGATCAGCCCCGGCATGTCGCCCAGGCGATAGAACTCGACGGCCACGGCGATCAGGTCGTAGCCGGCCAGGTGGAAGCCCAGCAGCGCGATCGCCGCGATCACCGCGAACAGCGGCATGCCCAGCGCGGCCAGCCCCAGGATGATGGCCAGGCCCAGCCCCAGGCTCACGGCGTCCCCTCGCCCATCACCGCATGCACCGGCGGCGGCAGCGCGGCGGCCACCAGGAAACGCAGGCCCATCAGCCCGAAACCGACCGGCAGCGCCAGCATCGGCACCCAGCTCGGGATGCCGGCGACGAAGGGCACCGGCGCCTCGCGCTCGAGCCCGACCAGGCCCCAGCCCAGCCAGCCCAGCCACAGCGCGATAACCGCGGCCGCCACCTGCGCGAGGGTCCACAGCACGCGCTGCGCGCCGGCGGGCAAGGCCCGCGGCAAGGCGTCGATGGCGATGTGCTTGCCAGTGCGGGTGGCGCCCAGGGCGCCCAGCAGCGCCAGCCACAGCACGCCGGCGCGACTCACCGGCTCGGCCCAGTCCAGCCCGGAATCAAACAGCAGGCGCAGCGCGATCTGCGCCACCGAGAGCAGCAGCAGTGCACCGAGCAGGCCCGCCAGCAGCGCGTCCTCGACCCGGTGCAGGCGCTCCAGCCAGCGCTGCCCCATCAGCGGGCCCGGTACTCGGCCAGCGAGCGGCGCACTGCCGCCAGGATCTCCGGAGAGATCTTGCGCTGCGCCTCCATCTCGGTCACCAGCTGCGTGCCCAGCGCCTGCCAGCGACGGGCTTCGGCCGGGTCCATCGGCGCGACCCGCAGGCCTTGCTTCTTCATCGCCTCGAGGGCCGCGGCGTCATCGCGCCGGGTGTTGACGTCCATGCGCCGGCCGGCGTCGGCGAAGGCCTTGGCCAGCACCGCCTGGTCGGCCGGCGTCAGCCGCTTCCAGGCCTTGTCGTCAATCACCAGGAAGCCGACCACGAAGGTGAGCGGCAGGTCGACCATGTGCTTCATCTTGCCGTGCCACTGCAGCACCACCGCGCCGCTGGGCGTGTTCACCACGGTGTCCACCAGGCCGGTCTGCAGGCTGGTGAAGACGTCGCCGATCGGCAGCGGGATGGTGTTG
This sequence comes from Arenimonas metalli CF5-1, assembly GCF_000747155.1. Taxonomy (GTDB): domain Bacteria; phylum Pseudomonadota; class Gammaproteobacteria; order Xanthomonadales; family Xanthomonadaceae; genus Arenimonas; species Arenimonas metalli. The sequence goes on from NZ_AVCK01000012.1 coordinate 396,862, forward strand.
ACGCCGCCCATCTCGAAGATGCGCGCGGCGACGGCGTCGTTCTGCGGCACCCAGAGCTTGCGGCCCGCCAGTTCGCCGGAGCTGCCGAGCGGCTTGTCGCCCATCATGTAGGCAAAGCCGAGCCCGGAGACGCCTAGCATGCGGATGCCGCGCTCATCGAAGCCCCGGGCCAGCATCGGGTCCACGGTCTTGCGCACGTGCTCGACCTCTTCCCACGACGACATCAGGAACGGCAGGCTGTAGACCGGCGCATCGGGATACACCAGCGACAGCTCGCTCGAAGTGAGCACGCCGCCCTGCAGCTGGCCCAGGCGCATCTTGCGCAGCACCACCGCGTCGTTGCCCATCACGCCGCCCGGGTAGAACTTGACGTCCACGCGGCCGTCGGTGCCGGCCTTGACCTCGGCGGCGGCGGCGCGCAGTTCGCGCATCCAGGCCGAGCCGTCGGGCGCGAGGGTGGCGATCTTTATCGCCTGCGCCGCCGCCGGCGAAGCGACCGCGAAGGCCAGCCCGAGGGCAAGCAGGAGTCGTGCTAGCGGAGCCTGGATCACGGGCACATCCTCAGAAATAGTCCTTGCCGCTGGCCACCAGCGCTTCGGCGCGCTGCTGGGCCAGCACATTCATCAACGTAAAGCCGGGCTCGACGGGGTCGGCCGCCAGCACCTCCGCCAGCAGGCGGTCGTGCAGCTCCTGGTCGAACAGCAGGCGCGCGTAGTACTCGGCCATCAGCGTCTTGGCGTAGAGGTTGCGGCCAGCGGACAGCGCCTGCGCCTGCTCGAAGTGGGCGCGGCCGCGCGCGGGCTGGCCGCCGATCGCCTCGGGCCGCAGCGAATGCAGCACGCCGAGATACACGTGCGGCATGCCGCGGGCATGGCCGGCATCGGTGGCGACCACCTTGTCGAGCAGCGCCTGCACCTTGGGCAGGTCGGCGATCGCGCCCCAGTCCTCGCTGTTGGCCTGCAGGAAGCCCACCCAGGCCGCGGCCAGCGCGTAGTGCCCGGCGACGTCCTTCGCCGGCGCGGCCGCGAGCGCGGCGTTGAAGGTCTCGATGTCGGCATCGATGGCGTCGCAGAGCCGCGCGTCCTGCGCGCAGGTGCCGCGACGCGCGTAATCCATCGCCTTGGCGGCCAGTCGGCGCGAACGCGCCTTGTCGTCGCCGGTGAAGTTGCCGGCGTACGCGCCGTTGAGTTCCGCGGCGGCGAACAGCAGGCCGGCGTTGCGGCGGTCACCCGGCGTTTGCCCTTCCACCAGGCCGTCGATCAGCAGCAGGTAGGCCGGCAGGCCGTCGCGCACGGTGGCCGGGTCGTTGCTGTTGGTGATCGCGCTGCCCAGCTGCGCGGCCAGCTGGTCGCTGGCCCGGCCGACCAGGGTCGCGCAGCCGGCCAACATCAGCACGGCGGCGAGAAGGACCAGCAGCGGGGATGCGACGCGTCGGGTCATGGCCATGAGTGTCGATGCTCCGGCGTCATCATGACGCGACGGTGGCATCGGAGGCGTCCGCGGCCTCCAGCGTGTTCTGCATCAGGGTGGCCACGGTCATCGGCCCCACCCCACCCGGCACCGGCGTGATCCAGGACGCACGCTCGAAGGCGGCGTCGAAGCCGACGTCGCCGACCAGGCGCCCGTCGTCGAGGCGGTTGATGCCGACGTCGATCACGACCGCGCCCGGCTTCACCCATTCGCCCGGCACGAGGCCCGGCCGCCCGACCGCGACCACCAGGATGTCGGCCTCGCGCACGTGGCGCTCGAGCACCTCGCGCGGGGTGAACTTGTGGCAGCTGGTGGTGGTGCAGCCGGCGATCAGCAGCTCCAGCGCCATCGGCCGGCCGACGTGATTGCTGACGCCGACGATGGTGGCGCTCTGCCCGCGCACGGGCCGGTCGGTGTAGGCCAGCAGCGTGGTGATGCCGCGCGGCGTGCAGGGCCGCAGGCCGAACTGGCGCAGCGCGAGGTGGCCGACGTTTTCCGGGTGGAAGCCGTCGACGTCCTTGCGCGGGTCGATGCGGTGGATCAGCCAGGTGGCGTCGCGGTTCCCGGGCAGCGGCAGCTGCACCAGGATGCCGTGGATGGCCGGATCGGCGTTCAGGCGGTCGATCAGGGCGGCCAGCTCGGCGTCGGTGGTTTCGGCCGGCAGGTCGTAGTCGATGGCGCGGATGCCGACCTTCTTGGCGGCGCGGCGCTTGTTGCGCACGTAGACGGCGGACGCCGGGTCCTGGCCCACCAGCACCACGGCCAGGCCGGGCGCGGGCTTGCCGGCGGCGATGCGGGCCTGCACCCGGCGGGCGAGGTCGTCGAGCAGGGCGTCGGCGATGCCTTTGCCGTCGAGGATGCGGGCGGTCATGGCGCTCCGGGAACAGTGGGGGCGGCCCCGCGCGGGCGGGTCCGGGTCGCGAAATGCGATTATCCCCGAACCCTTCCCTGCCCGGCTACCGGAAAATGACCGACACCACCGCCTTCGAAGCCGCCGCCTTCCGCCGGCTGGTCGCCCACCTGCAGCAGCGCACCGACGTCCAGAACATCGACCTGATGATCCAGGCCGGCTTCTGCCGCAACTGCCTGTCCACCTGGTACGAGGAAGCGGCCGCCGCCGCCGGCACCCCGATCGGCAAGGACGCCGCCCGCGAGGCCATCTACGGCATGCCCTTCCCCGATTGGAAGGCCAAGTACCAGCCCGAGGCGACGCCCGAGCAACTGGCCGCCTTCGAAGCCGCCCGCCGCGCCCATCCCTAGAACCTGTAGGAGGGCCTTCAGGCCCGAAGCCCTTCGCGAAAGGCTTCGGGCCTGAAGGCCCTCCTACAACTGCAAAAAAACGCCCCGGCCAATCGACCGGGGCGCGAAATCCCACTGACGGGGAGAGAGATCGGGTTTCAGGCGCGCTTGCGCGACCGCACGGAGGTGCGCTTGGCGCGGGCCTTGCGCTTGGCCGGGGCACGCTTCACGCCCAGCTTCACCAGCACCGGGGCCAGCGCGGTTTCGACCTGGGTGCGCGCCTGGCGCACGAAGGCTTCGGCCTGGTCGCGGGTCTGGCGGGCGAGGGTCTCGGCCTGGCCAAGCTTGGCCTGGGCCTGCTTGCGGCCCAGCGAGACCGCGCCGATGCCGGCCAGGATGACGGCGCGCGGGCTGATCTCGGTCTTGCGGGCGGGGCTGCGGCGGCGGGTCGGAGTCGAGCGGGTCATGGGGCACCTCGTGGCGATGGCCGGGATGGCCGTTCGCGTCCGAGTCTGTGCCGCCGCACCCGAGCAATCACACTAGCCGCGCTTGCGGCCCGCCGGGCCCCGCGACATGCTGGCCTCCCCTGCACGGAGACCCGCCATGGCTGCGAAGAAATCGACCTGGGCCAAGTTCCCGCACGAGGCCAAGGCCTTCGACCAGTCCGGCGACAAGCTGAAAAAGGCGTGGCCATCGCTGCACGCGGGTGACTGCGAACCGTTCCCCGACGACAAGCGCGCCGCCGCCTTGATCAAGGCTGCCAGCAAGGCCGCGCCCAAGGGCATGGACGCCGCTACGCTGGCCGAAGCGCTGCAGGACGCGTGGCGCGCCTTCCACCGCGGTGATTTCCAGCAGGCCTATGAAGCCGGCTCGGCCCTTGGCCCGGTCGGCGCGTCCGTGGCCTGCAAGGCGCTGGCCATCCACGCCACGCACCTCGTCGACGACGAGAACGAGCAGCTGGCGCGCTACGAGCAGGCCGGCAAGCTGGCCGAAGCCGCCATCGCCGCGCTGCCGGACGAGGCCAACAGCCACTACCGCTACGCCCACGCCATGGGCCGCTACAGCCAGGGCATCTCGATCGCCAAGGCGCTGAAGATGGGCCTGGCCACGAAGGTGAGGAAGGCGCTCGAAGCGACGCTCGAGCTGGCGCCGAAGCACGCCGAGGCCCACACCGCGCTGGGCCTGTACCACGCCGAGATCATCAGCAAGATCGGCGCCCTGGTCGGCGGCATGACCTACGGCGCCAAGGCCAGCGAGGCCGAGAAGCACCTGGCCACCGCCCTCAAGCTCACGCCCGACTCCCCCATCGCCCATTTCGAACACGGCAACCTGCTGCTGCTCCTGCACGGCGACAAGAAGGAAGACGCGGCGGCCACCGCCTACGAGAAGGCCGGCAAGCTCAAGCCCAACGACGCGATGGAAAAGCTCGACGCGGACTTCGCCAAGGGCCAACTCGAATAGCCAAGGCTCCCCTGTGGGAGGGACTTCAGTCCCGATGCTCCTGGCCCGAAGCATCGGGACTGAAGTCCCTCCCACAGGTCAAAAAAAATGGCCACCCGGAGGTGGCCATTTCGTGGAACTGGTGGGCGGTACAGGGCTTGAACCTGTGACCCTCGCCGTGTGAAAGCGATGCTCTACCGCTGAGCTAACCGCCCGGAAGAGAGCGCGAATCTTACGTGGCCCGCCCCCGGGTGGTCAAGATCGCGGCTCAGTGCTGCTTGCTGGCCTGCATTTCCGCGGCCTTGGCCGGGGGCGAGAAGGACTCGGCCCGGGCCTGGTCCCAGAACACCTGGAACACCGGGTGCTCGGGCACGGCCTCCAGCAGCTGCCCCTGCGGCACGAAGTGGTGCAGCTTGGCCAGCGCGCGCACCTCGGTGGACGAAACCCGGCGGATGATGTGCTCGGGCCCGATCTCCAGGGGATGGCGCAGGCCGGCCGCGGCCAGCAGCTCCTTCAGCGCCACCAGGGTGTTGCGGTGGAAATTGGCCACCCGCACCGCCTTGCCGTCCGGGTCCAGCGCCGCCTGCCGGTTCGGGTCCTGGGTGGCGATGCCGGTCGGGCAGCGGTCGGTGTGGCAGCTCTGGGACTGGATGCAGCCCAGTGCGAACATGAAGCCGCGCGCCGCGTTCACCCAGTCGGCGCCCAGCGCCAGCGTGCGGGCGATGTCGAAGGCGGTGACGATCTTGCCGGCCGCGCCGATGCGGACCTTCGAGCGCAGGTCGAGGCCGACCAGCGTGTTGTGCACCAGCAGCAGCGCCTCGCGCATCGGTGCGCCCACGTGGTCGGTGAACTCCAGCGGCGCCGCGCCGGTGCCGCCCTCGCCGCCGTCCACCACGATGAAGTCGGGCAGGATTCCCGTCTGCTTCATCGCCTTGGCGATCGCGAACCACTCCCACGGGTGGCCGATGGCCAGCTTGAAGCCGGTCGGCTTTCCGCCCGAGAGCGTGCGCAGCCGGTCGATGAACTGCAGCAGCTCGATCGGCGTCGAGAAGGCCGAGTGCGCCGCCGGCGAATGGCACTCCACGCCCTGCGGCACCCCGCGCGCCTCGGCGATCTCGGCGCTGACCTTGGCCGCCGGCAGGATGCCGCCCTGCCCCGGCTTGGCGCCCTGGCTGAGCTTGAGCTCGATCATCTTCACCTGCGGGTCGCAGGCGTTGGTGCGGAACTTCTCTTCGTCGAAGCCACCGTCCGGGTTGCGGCAGCCGAAGTAGCCCGAACCGATTTCCCACACCAGGTCGCCGCCGTGCTCGCGGTGGTAACGCGAGATCGAGCCCTCGCCGGTGTCGTGGTAGAAGCCGCCCAGCTTCGCGCCCTGGTTCAGTGCGCGGATCGCATTGGCCGACAGCGAGCCGAAGCTCATCGCCGAGATGTTGAACACACTGGCCGAATACGGCTGCGCGCGCCCTTCGCCGATGGTGATGCGGAAATCATGCGAGTCGATCTTCGCCGGCTGCAGCGAATGGTTCATCCACTCGTACTTGTCGCCGTAGAGATCGCGCTGGGTGCCGAACGGCCGCTTGTCGAGCACGTCCTTGGCGCGCTGGTAGACGATGGCGCGCTGCTGCCGCGAAAACGGCAGTTCGACCGTGTCGGACTCGATGAAATATTGGCGGATCTCGGGCCCGATCGACTCCAGCCCGTAGCGGAAATGCGCCGTCACCGGGAAATTCCGCCGCAGCGCCTGCTTGCGTTGCAGCAGGTCCCAGGTGCCCAGCAGCGACAGCCCGCCGAAGATGCCGAGGCCCCAGGCCGCCAGGGGCGTGTGTTCGAACGCCCATCCGGACAACAGCGTGAGCAGCAGGCAGGTGGCGAACGGCCAGTAGCGGGACGGCAGCATGCTCGGCTCCGGGCTCAGGCGGCGGGGCGTGACTTGAGCACGCGGTAGATGTCCCAGAACCCCGCCACGGCAATGACCGCGATCACCAGGTACACCGACTGCACGATCATGTTCGCGGCCCAGGCCATGTCCCCGTCGGCCAGGTCCACGGCCCGGTAGACCCACGGCACCGTCCAGCGCGCGAGGATGCCCGCGACGAAGCTGGCGGCCACGATCGCGAACCCGGTGATGCGCGTGCGCTGCCAGCACGCCGCCAGCAGCAGCACCGCCGCCAGGTCCACCGCGAAGTACAGGAACCCCATCAACCACATCGACATCGCCGCGCTACTCCCCTGCGTGCGTGGTGCCCGGGGTGGGGATCGAACCCACATGGCCTTGCGGCCGGGGGATTTTAAGTCCCATGCGTCTACCAGTTTCGCCACCCGGGCCTCCCGCGATGGTGCCGCATGCGCCCGTCCGCCGCCAGCTTGCCATCCGTCGAGGGTGTGGTATTGGATTTTTGCCACGGATGAACACTGATGAACACAGATTGGATACTGGCGCCGGGTGTCCACTGGCTATGTTGGAACTTCGCAATGACCCAATGGCGCCCTGCGAACCACCCAAGCGCTCCGCCCTATCCGTGTTCATCTGTGTTCATCCGTGGCTAAAAACAAAATAGCCGGGCGAAAAAAAACCCCGCCGGAGCGGGGTTTGAACACTGGAGGCCGAGGTCGGAATTGAACCGGCGTACGCGGATTTGCAGTCCGCTGCATAACCACTCTGCCACCCGGCCGGATAGCGTTGCCGGAAGCTTAGCGCGTCCGACGGCGGTTGCCACCGCCTTAAAAAACAAAACCCCGGCGGGCGGGGTTTTGTCTGGAACTGGAGCGGGAAACGAGACTCGAACTCGCGACCCCGACCTTGGCAAGGTCGTGCTCTACCAACTGAGCTATTCCCGCAAGAGACGCATATTTTGGGGGAAGCCCCCCGAGGGTGTCAACACCCTTTTTCAAATCAGCCCTTCTTCCGCATCGTCGGCCAGGCCGCGTGCAGGTAATCGAAGCCCGACCACAGGGTCAGGGCCGCCGCGATCGCCAGCAGCCACTCGCCGATCCGGAACACCGGCAGGCCCAGCAGGTCTTCCTGGAACAGCAGGCAGCTGATGGCGGTCATCTGCACGATGGTCTTGAGCTTGCCCAGCCCCGCGACCTTGACCAGGCCGTGCGCGCCCATCTGCGCCATCCACTCGCGCAGGGCCGAGATGGTGATCTCGCGGCCGATGATCACGGCGCTGAGCAGGGCCATCCACGGGGTGTCGTGGCGCTCGACCACCAGAAGCAGCGCGAACGCCACCGTCAGCTTGTCGGCCACCGGGTCGAGGAAGGCGCCGAAGGCCGAGTACATGCCGTAGCGGCGGGCGATCCAGCCGTCCAGCCAGTCCGTGAGCGCGCCGAAGATGAAGATGCCGGCGACCGCGAGGTTGGTCCAGCCGTAGGGAAGGTAGAACACGACCACCATCACCGGGATCAGCAGGATCCGCATCAGCGTCAGCATGGTGGGGATGGTGAGGGTCACGGCGTCCTGCTCAGGCTTCGTTCCGGGGCGATTATGCCTCAAGACCGTGCAGCGCGGCGTAGATGCGCTGGGCCAGCGCGTCGTTGACGCCCTCGACGCGGGCGATTTCCTCGGCGCCCGCGGCCTTGAGCCCGGCCAGGCCGCCGAAGTGCTTGAGCAGGCTGGCGCGGCGACGCGGGCCGATGCCGGGGATGTCCTCGAGCCGGCTGGTCTCGCGCGTCTTCTGGCGCTTGCCGCGGTGGCCGGTGATGGCGAAGCGGTGCGCCTCGTCGCGCACCTGCTGCACCAATTGCAGGCCGGGCGAGGCCGCGCCCGGGCGCAGCTCGCGGCGGTCGGGCAGCACCAGGGCCTCGTGCCCGGCGCGGCGCGCCTCGCCCTTGGCCACGCCGACCATCGCCACGCCCTGCACGCCCAGCTCGTCCAGCACCGCGCGGGCCTGCGCCAGCTGCCCGGCGCCGCCATCGATCAGCAGCAGGTCGGGCAGCACGCCCTCCTCCACCCCGCGCCGGAACCGGCGCTCCAGCGCCTGGTGCATGGCCGCGTAGTCGTCGCCCGGCGCGATGCCGGTGATGTTGTAGCGCCGGTACTGGCCGCGCACCGGGCCTTCGCCGTCGAACACCACGCACGAGGCCACCGTCGCCTCGCCCATGGTGTGGCTGATGTCGAAGCATTCGATGCGCGCGGGCGGCTCGCCCAGGCCCAGCATCTCCTGCAGCGACAGCAGCCGCGCGCGCTGGCTGGCGCTGCTGGCGGCCTCGGTGGCCAGGGCCAGGGCCGCGTTCTGGCGGGCGATCTCGAGGTAGCGCGCGCGCTCGCCGCGCACCGAGGATTTCAGTTCGACCTTGCGCCCCGCCTGCGCGCTGAACACTTCCTGCAGCAGCGCTTCATCGGCAATGGCGTGGCTGAGCACGATCTCGCGCGGCGGCCGCTGCTCGAGGTAGTACTGCGCCACGAACGCGCCCAGCACCTCTTCCGGACTCTCGGCGCCATTGGGCCGGGGGAAGAAGCTGCGCGTGCCCTGGTTGAGGCCATTGCGGAAGGCCATCAGCAGCACGCAGGCCGCGCCCTGGTCCATCGCCAGCGCCAGCACGTCCATCTCGACCTGCTCGCCCTCGACGTACTGGCGGGCCTGGATCTTGCGGATGCCGACGATCTGGTCGCGCAGCACCGCCGCCTGCTCGAACTCCAGCCGCTGGCTGGCCTCCTCCATCGCCTTGCCCAGTTCGTCGACCAGCTCGTTGCTGCGGCCCTCGAGGAACAGCACGGCGCGCCGCACCGTGGCGTCGTACTCGCGGGTCGGCACCAGGCCGACGCAGGGCGCGCTGCAGCGGCCGATCTGGTGCTGCAGGCAGGGCCGGCTGCGGTTGCGGAACACGCTGTCCTCGCAGCTGCGCAGCTTGAACAGCTTGAACATCAGGTCCAGCGTCTCGCGCACCGCACCCGAGCTGGGATACGGCCCGAAGTAGCGCCCCGCCATCGCCCGCGGCCCGCGGTGGTAGCCCAGCTTCGGCCAGGTCTCGTCGGTGAGCAGGATGTGCGGGTAGCTCTTGTCGTCGCGCAGCAGCACGTTGTAGCGCGGGCGCAGCGACTTGATCAGCTGGTTCTCGAGGATCAGCGCCTCGCTCTCGGTGCGCGTCACCGTCACTTCGATGCGGGCGATCTGCGCGACCATCAGCGCGATCCGCCGCGACGGCAGCTCCTTGAGGAAATAGCTGCCGACGCGCTTCTTCAGCGACAGCGCCTTGCCGACGTAAAGCACCTGCCCGTCCGCGCCAACCATGCGGTAGACCCCGGGCGCCGGGGTCAGGTCGCGGACGAAGGCCTTGCCGTCGAACGGGGCCGGCGCCTCGCCGGCGGATGGTGATGCCTCGGCCGTCATTCGCCGATCGGCAGGCGGCCGAGCTTGCCGCTGGCCAGGTCGAAGCGCAGCACCTCGTGCGCCCCCGTGTTCGCGATCCACAGCGAACCGGCGCCGGCGGCCAACGCGGCCGGCTGGTCCAGCGGCTGCGGCAGGTCGTGCGTGCTCATCTCGCCGCCGCCGAGGCGCAGCTTGCGCAGGCTGCCGTTGTAGCTGTCGGCGACCCACAGCACCGGCGAGCCGGGGTCGAGCGCCAGCGCCATCGGCAGCTGCATGCGGGCCTCGCGGCGCTGGCCGTCGTGCTCGCCGAATTCGTACAGGCCCTGCCCCACCAGCGTCTGTACCTGGCCCTGCGCGACCTGGATGGCGCGAATGGCGGAAGTGGCCGAATCGGCGACGTAGAGCGTCTGCTGCACCAGGGCCAGCCCGGTCGGATGCGCGAACATCGCGCTGCGCACCGGGCCATCGACGATGCCCAGCTCGCCGGTGCCGGCCAGCAGCCGCAGGCGGGCCTGGGCGAGGTCGTACTCCCAGATCTGGTTGCTGCCGGCCATGGCCAGGTAGAGGCGGTCCAGGGTGCCGGTGACGTCGCAGGGCTGGTTCAGCGACAGGGTGGCGTCGCCGACCTGCTGGCCCTCGCGCACGGCCCCGGGGCGGCCATTGCCGAGCACGGTCTCGACCGCGCCGTCGAGCAGCCGGATGCGGCGCAGGGCGTGGTTGCCAGTGTCGGCCACGTAAAGCGATTCGCGCACCAGGCACATGCCGCGCGGGTGACGGAAGGCGGCGATGTCGGCCGGCCCGTCGAGGTAATCGCCGTGGCCGGTGCCGAACTCGCGCAGCACGCGGCCCGAGTGCGTGCACTCGAGGATGCGGTGGTGGCCGGTGTCGGCGACGTAGAGGTGGCTCTCGCCCACCGCCAGGCCGGCCGGAAACGCGAGCGGCAGCCGCGACTCGCCGCCGGTGCGGCGAGGCGGTTGGAACGTGCGCACGGCGCCGCCCACTTCGTCGATCAGGCCGGCGATGGCGGCATCCAGGGCCGGGCCCTGGTGGTCGCCGGCCAGCACCTGGCGCAGGCGGCCGCGGGTGTCCACCAGCGCCACCGATGGCCAGGACTGGATGCCGTAGTGCTGCCAGGTGCTCCAGCCGCGGTCGTTGGCGACCGGGAAGGTCAGGCCGAGGCGGTTGGCGGTCTTGAGCACCAGCCGCCCGTCGAGCTCGGAATCGAACTTGGGCTGGTGGATGCCCAGCACCGACAGCGCCACCGGGTAGCGCGCCTGCAGGCGCATCAGCTCATCGAGCAGGTTGTGGCAGTAGGTCGAGGCCGCGTTCCAGAATACCAGCGCCAGCACGTGCCCCTGCTGCGCGGCCACCGACTGGCGGTCGGCGTTGAGCCACTGCAGGCTCGGCGACAGTTCGGGAGCGGCTTGCTGGGCCTGCGACATGGGGGCGTCCTTCCGGGGGTCGCCGCATTATGCCTGCGGCGGGAGTTTGCGCAGCAGGCCGTGGGCGGCGGCGCGCGCGAGGTGGCAGGTGGCGTCGAAACCGGCCGCGTTGCCGTAGTACGGATCCGGCACGTCCTCGTCCTCGGCGACCCCGCACCAGGCCAGGGCCAGGTGGATCTCCGCGCGGGCGCCGGACGGCGCGTGCTGGCGCAACCAGCGCAGGTTGTCGCGGTCGGCGGCCAGGATCAGGTCGAAGGCGTGGAAATCCTCGGGCGCCACCGCGCGTGCCCGCTGTCCGCGGAGGTCGATGCCATGGCGCGCGGCGGCGGCGATGGCGCGCGGGTCGGGCGGCTCACCCGCGTGCCAGCCGCCGGTGCCGGCGGAGTCGAGGCGGACGCGCTGCCCCTGCCCGGCCTGCTCGAGAACATGCCTGGCCCAGCCCTCCAGCAGCGGCGAGCGGCAGATGTTTCCCATGCAAACAAACAATATATTCAATGGGATAGAACGCTTAGTTCAACAGGTTTGTGATTAACGCCGGCCGCGCCGTCATCGGTCCCGGCTCAGGCACCCTGCCCGGCCAGTGCCCGGGCCTCGGCGCGGGCCAGGTCGGCCTCGGTATCCACGCCCGGCGGGAACGGCACGGGGGTCAGGCCGACGGCGATGCGGTGGCCGGCCTCCAGCACACGCAACTGCTCCAGCGCCTCGAGCTGCTCCAGCCGGCCGGGCGGCAGCGCGGCGAAGCGACGCAGGAAGCCGGCGCGGTAGGCATAGATGCCGATGTGGCGCAGCGCCACGGACGGATCGGCGCCGAGGCGATCTCGCGCGAACTGGTCGCGCTGCCACGGAATCGGGGCGCGGCTGAAATACAGCGCGAGGCCGTTCGCGTCGCGCACCAGCTTCACCGCGTTGGGGTCGAACAGGGTCTCGCTGTCCTCCACCGGCGTGCCCAGCGTGGCCATCTCGGCGGCCGACGCGGCCAGGGTCTCGGCCACCGCGCGGATGCCCTCGGGCGGCGCGAAGGGTTCGTCGCCCTGCAGGTTCACCACGATCTGGTCATCGGCCCAGCCCAGCTGGTCGGCGCACTCGGCCAGGCGGTCGGTGCCGGAGGCGTGGTCGGCGCGGGTCATGCACACCCGCAGCGGTTCACCGGCCAGGGCCTGCACGATGCGGGCGTCATCGGTGGCGACCACCACCTCGCGGGCGCCGGCGGCCAGCGCGCGGCGCGCCACGTGCACCACCATCGGCACGCCGGCGATCAGCCGCAGCGGCTTGCCCGGCAGGCGGCTGGCGCCGAAGCGGGCCGGGATGGCGACGATGAAATCAGGCGGGGTCATGGGACGGGCTCCGGTAGGCCAGGCGTTGCTGCAAGGCCGAGAACAAGGCGTCGGGAAGATGGGCGCGGACCGGGACGGCCCAGGCGTCAGGCAGGTCGAACGCGGTGCACTTCACCGCATCCTTTTCGGTCATCAGGCGCGGGCCTGGTGGCTCGAAGGCCAGCTCGGCCGCGGTGAAGTCGTGGTGGTCCGGGAACGGGTGTTCGACCGGCGCGAGTCCAGCGGCGCGCAGCGCGTCGAAAAAGCGCGCCGGGTGGCCAATGCCGGCGATGGCGTGCACCGGCTGACCGGCGAATTCGGCCAGCGGGCGCGCCGCGCCGCCGGACAGCGGCACCGCCTCGCCCAGCGCCAGCGTCATCGGCCACTCGCCGGGCGCGGCCTGGCCACCGTTGACGACGCGATGGTCGACGCCACGGCCGGCGGGTTCGCGCAGCGGCCCGGCGGGAATGAGGTGCCCGTTGCCGTGCCGGCGCTCGCCGTCCACGACCTCGATCTCGAGGTCGCGACCCAGGCGCAGGTGCTGCAGGCCGTCGTCGGCGATCACCAGGTTGCAGCCTTCGGCCACCAGGCGTCGCGCGCCGGCCACGCGATCGGAATCCACGCACACCGGCAGCCCGGTCTGCCGCGCGATCAGCAGCGGTTCGTCGCCGCATTCGGAAGCGGCCATGCCGGGCGTCACGCGCACGGGCCCGCGCGAACGGCGGCCGTAGCCGCGGCTGACGATGCCCGGGCGCCAGCCGCGCTCGGCCAGGCCGTTCGCCAGCGCGATGGTCAGCGGCGTCTTGCCGCTGCCGCCGGCCACCAGGTTGCCCACCACGATCACCGGCACCGGCAGCCGGTGCGTGGGCTTCCAGCCCCGCCGGTAAAGCCAGCGGCGCAGCGACACCAGGCCGCCGTAAACCGCCGCCAGCGCGCGCAGGCCGGGGCCCGGCGCCACGCCGCCATACCAGCGCCGCAGCAGCCAGTCCGCCAGCGCGGCCTTCACCCGGCCTCCGTCTCGCGGAACTGCATGCGGTGCAGGTGGGCGTACAGGCCGCCGCGCGCCAGCAGTTCGGCGTGGGTGCCCTGCTCCACCAGCCTGCCGGCGTCGAGCACCAGTACCTGGTCGGCGTGTTCGACCGTGGACAGGCGGTGCGCGATCACCAGCGTGGTGTGTTCCGGGATCAGGCGGTTGAGCGCGTCCTGCACCAGCCGCTCGGACTCGGTGTCGAGCGCGGCGGTGGCTTCGTCGAGGATCAGGATCGGCGCGTCCTTGAGGATGGCGCGGGCGATCGCGAGGCGCTGGCGCTGGCCGCCGGAGAGCAGGCCGCCGTTCTCGCCGATGCGCGCGTCCATGCCGCCCGGCAGGCGGTCGATGAATTCGGCGGCGTTGGCGGCTTCGGCTGCGGCGCGGACGCGGGCCGGATCCACGCCTGCGGCCTGGCCGTAGGCGATGTTGGCGGCGATGCTGTCGTCGAACAGCATCACCCGCTGCCCGACGATGGCGATCTGCCGGCGCAGGTCGGCGAGGCGGTACTGCTCGACCGGCACCCCGTCGACCAGCACGGCGCCGCCGCTGGGCTCGTAGAAGCGCGGCAGCATCCGGATCAGGGTGGACTTGCCGCTGCCCGAGCGACCAACGATCGCGGTGACGGTGCCCGGCTTCGCGGTGAACGAGATGCCGGCCAGCGCCGGCGCCTCCTGACCCGGATAGCGCACGGACACGTCGCGGAACTCGATCTCGCCGCGGGCGTGCAGCAGCGGCATCGTGCCGCGGTCCGGTTCGTCCGGCTCGTCGAGGATGGCGAACAGCCGGTCGGCCGCGGCCACGCCGCGCTGGACCAGGCTCTGCACGTTGGTGATGCGCTTGAGCGAAGGCAGCATCGCCATCATCGCGGTGAGCATGGCGACGAAGCTGCCGGCGTCCATGCGTCCCTTGGCCGCTTCGCTGCCGGCCACCAGCAGGATCACCGCCAGCGCCGTGGCGGCCAGCACCTGCACCACCGAAGAGGCCGCGGCGCGGGTGGACTCGACCTTGATGCTCAGGCCCAGGTTGCGGTTGATCAGCGCGGTGTAGCGCGCCAGCTCGGAGGCCTGGGCGCCGTACACCTTCACTTCCTGCTGGGCCGACAGCGCCTGCTCGGCCGACTGCGCCATGTTGGCCACGCCGTCCTGGATGCCGCGGTTGATCTGCCGGTAGCGGCGGCCCACCACGCCGGAGATGCCGGCGATCAGCGGCGCCACCACCAGCATCACCAGGGTGACGCGCGGGCTGTACCAGAACATCACGCCCAGCAGGCCGACGATGGTCAGGCTGTCGGTGAGGATGACCTTGATGGCGTCCGAGCTGGCCTGGGTCACCTGCTCGGTGTCGTAGTTCAGGCGCGACACCATCGAGGGCACCGGCTCGGCGTCGAAGCGCGCGCTGGGCAGGCGCAGGTACTTCTCCAGCACCTCGCCGCGCAGGTCGCGCACCACGCTGCGGCCGGCCCGGGCCATGCCGTAGTCGGTGCAGAAGGTGGCCAGGCCGCGCAGCACGAACAGGCCGATGATGATCAGCGGCAGCGACCAGCGGACTTCAGGGTCGCGATCGACGAAGGTGCCGTTGATCATCGGCTCCATCATCCAGGTGAAGGCCGAGGCCGCGCCGGCCTCGAACACCATGCCGACGCCGGCGGCGCCGAGGAAGAAGGAATACTTCTTCGCCCGCCCCAGCAGGCGGCGGTAGACGGCCCAGGCCGAGGTTTCCGGCTGGCTCAAGGCGTGGCCTCGGGGGTGGTGGCGATCGAGATCTTGCGGAAGCCGGCCTGGCCCAGCGCATCCATGGCCGTCACCACCGACTGGTGCGGGGTGCGGGCGTCGGCGCGCAGCACCACCGGCCGTTCGCGGTCCTCGCCGGCGACGCGGGTGATGGCCTCGCGCAGCGAACCGACGTCGCGCTTGAGCACTTCGTCGTTGCCGATGAAGAAGCGACCCTCGGCGTCCACCAGGATCGTCAGCGGCTCGCCCGGGTCGATCTCGGAATTGGCCTGCGACTGCGGCAGCACCAGCTTCAGCGCCGAGCGCTGGTCGAAGGTGGTGGTGACCACGAGGAAGATGATCAGGCAGAAGACGACGTCGATCAGGGAGACCAGGTTGATCTCCGGTTCGTCCGGCACCCGGCCGGTGCTCAGCCTCATGCGTCGCTCCGCTTCGCGCGCGGGGCCTTGGCCGGCGGCGGCGACGCGCCTTCGTCGAGGGCGTCGAGCAGCGCGGTGGCCTGCTTCTCCATGTCCACCACGTAGCCGGTGACGCGGCCGCGCAGGTAGCGGTGGAACATCACGGCCGGGATCGCCACGCACAGGCCGGCCGCGGTGGAGATCAGGGCCTGGCCGATGCCGCCGGCGAGGCGGTTGGCGTCACCGACGCCGGCGGTCAGGATGTCGAGGAACATCTCGATCATGCCGAACACGGTGCCCAGCAGGCCCAGCAGCGGGGTGACCGCGGCGATGGTGCCGAGCGTGTTCATGAAGCGCTCCATCCGGTGCGCGACGTGGCGGCCGACGTCCTCGATGCGCTCCTTGATCAGCTCGCGCGGGCGGTGGCGGACGTCCAGCCCGGCGGCCAGCAGCTCGCCCAGCGGCGAGTTCTTGCGCAGCACGTCGATGTGCTTGGGGTCCAGCACGCGACCCCGGGCCCATTCGCGGACCTCCTCGCCCAGGCCGGGCGGCAGCACTTCCTTGCGGCGCAGGCTCCAGAATCGCTCCAGGATGATGGCCAGGGCCAACACCGCCAGGAGGATGATCGGCAGCATCACCCAGCCGCCCGCTTTGATCAGTTCCAGCACGCCTCACCTTTCGGGTTCTTGCCTGCCGATAGCATAGCCTGCCCCGCCCGGGGCGGCATGGCGCCAGTAGCGCGGGTGGTCCTGGCGCCGCCGTTCACGCAGCTGCACCCCGGCCGCGCCGAGCCGCAGCGCAATGGCGCCGCTGCCGGCGGTGTCGTGCAGTGCGACCGAGTAGCGGTCGTAGCGGGACAGCACCTGCGGCTTGGGCAGGCCGAAGCGGTTGCCCTCGCCCACCGCCACCAGGCCCACGGACGGCCGCACCGCGGCGAGGAAGTCCAGGCTCGAGGAGGTGTCGCTGCCGTGGTGCGGCACCAGCAGCAGGTCGGCGCGGATCTGCGCGGGCGGCAGCTTGGCCAGCCGCGCCTCCACGTGCCGGCCGATGTCGCCGGCGAGCAGCGCGTGGCGGCCCCCGGCGCGGACGCTCAGCACGCAGGAGCTGTCGTTGCGCAGATACGGAAAGTGCGGCGTCGGATGCAGCAGCTCGAACTCGACGCCGTCCCAGCGCCAGCGCTGCCCGGCCACGCAGGCCTGCATGTCGGCGGCGGCCCAGCCTTCGGGCGCCATCACCATCGGCGGTGCGTAGGCGCGCCGGACCGCGCCTGCCCCGCCGGCGTGGTCGTTGTCGCCGTGGCTGAGCACCAGTCGGTCGAGTCGCGGCAAACCCAGCGCGCGCAGCGCGGGCACCACCACCGCTTCGCCCAGGTCCATGCCGCGCGGCGGCGCCGGGCCGGCGTCGTAGAGCAGCGCGTGGTGGCGCGTGCGCACCAGCAGCGCCAGGCCCTGGCCGACGTCCAGCAGGTGGAAGTCGACCTCGCCCGGAGCGGGACGGTCGGGCGCGGGCCACAGCAACGGCAACAGCAGCAGGGCGGCCAGCGGCTTGCCGGGGATCGTGCGCGGCAGCATCAGCCAGAACGCGCCCAGCAGGGCCAGGGCCGTCGCGGCCAGCCCGGGTTCGGGCAACCAGGCCAGCGCCGGGGGCCAGGCGGCGACCCACTCCAGCACGTTCCACAGCCCCTGCATCAGGTCCGCGGCCAGCTGCCAGCACAGGTCGGCGGCCGCCGGCAGCACGGGCTCGAACGCCAGCCCGAGCAGGGCCAGCGGCACCACCACCAGGCTGATCCACGGGATGCCGACGAGGTTGACCAGCGGCCCCGGCAGCGAGGCCTGGCTGAAGAACCACACGCTCAGCGGCAGCAGCCCCAGCATCGCCACCGCCTGCGAGGCCAGGAACGGCCGCAGCCAGCCTTCGCCCGGGCGATACGGCAGGCACCAGGCCAGCCAGGCGACGCCGACGAAGCTGAGCCAGAAACCCGGGGCGAGCACGCTCGCCGGATCCGCGAGCAGCACGCAGATCGCGGCCAGGGCCAGCGACTGCGCCAGCGTCTGCGGGCGACGCGCCAGGCGGGCCAGCACCACCGCCGCGATCATCAGCAGCGTGCGCACCGTGGGCAGCGCGAAACCGGCGAGCGCGGTGTACGCGACCGCCAGCACCAGCGCGACCGCCGCACTGCCCTGCGGACGCGGCCAGCGCCGGCCGAGCGGCGGGAACAGCGCGTAGGCCAGGCGACCGAACGCGGCGCCGAAGCCGGCCACGAGGCCGACATGGAATCCCGAGATGGCGATCAGGTGGGTCAGGCCGGTGGCGCGCAGCACCTCCCAGTCGTGGTCGTCGAGGCCGCGCGTATCGCCCAGCGCCAGGGCGACGACGAACCGCCACCCGGGCCCGGGCACCGCCGCGGCGATGCGCTCGGCGAGCGCGGCGCGCAGCCGGTCCAGCCCCGCGCCTGCGCCGGTGGCGTCATCGAGCCGCCGCGCGGCGTCGGGTTCCGCGACGTAGCCGGTGGCCACGATGCGCTGCTCGATGGCGCGACGCTCGAAGTCGAAGCCGCCGGGGTTGACCAGCCCTCGGGGTGCGCGAAGCCGCAGCGGCAGCTGCCAGCGCGTGCCCGGCGCGACGACGGGAAGGCTTTCGCCCGGCCGCGCGAACCAGCCCAGCCGCAGTTTGCTGCCCGCCGCCAGCCCCGCGGGGCCGCTCTCGACGATGAACTCGAAGCGGACCGCATCGGCGGCGACCACGGGCAGTCCGCGCACCTGGCCGACCACGACCGCCTGCTCGCCCGAACGCGAGGCCGGCCACTGCGATGCCAGCGTCGCCTGACCCTGCAGGCAGGCCAACGCCACGCCGAACAGGAACGCGCCCAGCACGCGCGGCAACCCGGGACGCCACCAGGCCCAGGCTCCCAGGCCGAGGCAGGCGACCGCCCCTTCGAAGCCCGGCAGCCGCGGGAACCCCTGCACGAACAGCACGCCGGCCAACAGGCAGGCCGCGACCGAAGGCCCGAAGCGCGTCGGCTGCGCGCCGGGCGGCACCGGCACCGGCGGCGACGGCGCGGCGCCGCGCACCGCGGCTCAGCCGCGGGCGGGCGCCGTCCGGAGGGAATCAGGCGATGGCATCGTCCCCGAGCGGCTGCAGTCGTCCCCGGGTCAGTTCCAGGGTCCGATCCAGTCGTCGCGCCAGGCGGCGATCGTGGGTAACCATGACCAGGGCGGTGCCCAGGTCGCGGTTCAATTCCAGCATCAGGTCGAACACCGACGCCGCGGTCTTCTCGTCGAGGTTGCCGGTGGGCTCGTCGCCCAGCACGCAGGCCGGGCGGGTGACCAGGGCGCGCGCGACCGCGGCGCGCTGGCGCTCGCCACCCGAGAGCTCGCCGGGCTTGTGGCCGAGGCGGTGGCCCAGGCCCACGCGCCCGAGCAGGCGCTGGGCGGGCTCGCGCGCCGCTTCGACCGAATCGCCGCGGATCAGCAGCGGCATCATCACATTCTCGAGCGCGGTGAATTCCGGCAGCAGGTGGTGGAACTGGTACACGAAGCCCAGCGTGCGGTTGCGCAGTTCGCCGCGCTGGCGCTCGCCCAGCGTGAACATCGATTCGCCGGCGACGTGGACTTCGCCCGAGGTGGCGTGGTCCAGGCCGCCGAGCAGGTGCAGCAGGGTGCTCTTGCCCGCGCCCGAGGCGCCGACGATGGCAACCGTTTCGCCGCGGCGAACCTCGAGGTCGAGGCCGTCGAAGACCGGCGTCTTCAGGTCGCCCTCTTCATAGGTCTTGCCCAGCTTCGAGCAGCGGATGACGACGTCCATGCCGGGATCCTTATTCATAGCGAAGCGCCGTGGCCGGGTCGGTGCGGGAAGCGCGCCAGGCCGGGTAGATCGTGGCCAGCAGGCAGAGCACGAAGGCCACCGCCACCACCATCGCCACGTCGGACGCCTGCACCAGGGTCGGCACGCCGCTGATGTAGTAGACGTCGGACGGCATCAGCTCGGCGCCCAGCAGGCCCTCGAAGAAGCGCACCACGTGCGAGAGGTTGCTGGCCAGCAGCACCCCGCCGATCGTCCCCACCGCGATGCCGACCACGCCGATCACCAGCCCCTGCACGATGAACACCCGCATCACCGCCGCGGGCGACATGCCCAGCGTGCGCAGGATGGCGATGTCGGACTGCTTGTCCTGCACCAGCATCACCAGCGACGACACCAGGTTGAAGGCGGCGATGGCAATCACCAGGGTGAGCAGGATGAACATCACCGTCTTCTCCATCTTCAGCGCCCGGAAGAAGTTGGCGTTGTCGCGCATCCAGTCGCGCACCCGGTAGTAGCCCTCCATCTTGTCGGACAGGTCGCGCGCCACGGGCCAGGCCTCCCACAGGTCCGCCAGCTTGAGGCGCACGCCGGTGACGCCCTCGCCCATCCGGCCCAGCCGCTGCGCGTCCTGCAGGTGCACCAGGGCCATGCCCAGGTCGTATTCCTGCGCGCCGGCCTCGAAGATGCCGACCACGTTGAAGCGCTTGGCCCGCGGCAGCGCGCCCAGCGGCGTCACGGTGGACTCGGAGATGAAGACGTTGACCGCGTCGCCCGGGCCCACGCCCAGCAGGATGGCCAGTTCGCGGCCGAGGATGATGTTGAACTCGCCCGGCTGCAGTTGGTCGAGCGAGCCCTGCTTCATCATGCCGGCGATTTCCGACACCTTCGGCTCGTGCGAGGGCAGCACGCCGCGGACGATGGCGCCGCGGCGCTGGCGGCCCTGCAGCAGGGCCTCGGTTTCGATGTAGGGCGCGGCGCCGACCACGCGCGGATCGGCATCGGCCAGCGCGACGGCGCGCGGCCAGTCCTGCAGCGGCCCGTCCACGCCGGCCACGGTGGCGTGCGCGACCATGCCGAGGATGCGGTCGCGCAGCTCCTGCTGGAAGCCGCTCATCACCGAGATGGTGGTGATCAGCGCGATGACGCCGATGATGATGCCCAGGATGGACGCCATCGAGATGAAGGAGATGAACCCGTTGCGCCGCTTGGCGCGCAGGTAGCGAAGGCCGATCGAGAATGGCAGGGGCTGGAACATGGGGTCCTAGGCGGGCCATCGGGCCAGCGGGTGTCCGGTGAGGGGGCCGGCCGAGGCCGCCAGCGCGAGCTGGCGACGCAGGCCAGGCGACAGGGTATCCGGCCACCAGCAAAAACGCTGCAACCTTCCATGAACGTCGCGCGCCACCAGCACTGCGATCGGCCCGCGCTGGTGCAGGCGCGGCGAAACCAGCACCTCGTCCCCGACCCGGACTGGCCCCTCGCCGCCCGCCCAGGCCAGCACGCAGGGCAGCCTGCCGGCCTCGCGCCGCGCCAGGCGCAGCGAATGGGCCAGCGCCAGGATCGCGGCGGGAAACTTCACAAGCGGCGGAAAACGGCTGGCCAGGACCGACGCGCCGGCCAGTAGCCCGAGCATCACCAGCGCGAAGCCGAGGACGCGCGAAGGGCGCCAGTCAAGGCGGAAGATCGAGGATGCGGGCGACGAGGCCATCGAGCGAAGCGTCCTCCGGCCGTTCCCGGCCCATGAACCATCGCCAGAGCTTATCGTCCTCGGTGTCCAGCAGCTGCAGGAAAACCGCCCGTTCTTCGTCGGAAGCCGACGGCCAGCGGGCGTCGAGATAGCGCAGCATCAGCTGGTCGAGCTCGCGCATGCCGCGCCGGCAGCGCCAGCGAAGCCGCCGGAGTTCGGCGGCCTCGCGTTCCGGATCGCGCGCTTCCACGGGGCTCAGGCGCCGCGGCGCTGCAGCATCAGCTTCTTGATCTCGCCGATCGCCTTCGCGGGGTTCAGGCCCTTCGGGCAGGTGCGGGCGCAGTTCATGATGGTGTGGCAGCGGTAGAGCTTGAACGGGTCTTCGAGCTCGTCCAGGCGCGCACCGGTGTCCTCGTCGCGGGAGTCGATGATCCAGCGGTAGGCCTGCAGCAGCACGGCCGGGCCGAGGTAGCGCTCGCCGTTCCACCAGTAGCTCGGGCAGCTGGTCGAGCAGCAGGCGCAGAGGATGCACTCGTACAGGCCGTCGAGCTTGGCGCGGTCTTCCTTGGACTGCAGGCGCTCCTTGGCCGGCGCCGGGCTCTGCGTGCGCAGCCAGGGCTTGATCGAGGCGTACTGGGCGTAGAAGTGGCTCAGGTCCGGCACCAGGTCCTTGATCACCGGCATGTGCGGCAGCGGGTAGATCGGCACTTCCTTCTTGCCGCACTCGTCGATGCCCTTGGTGCAGGCCAGGGTATTGGTGCCGTCGATGTTCATCGCGCACGAGCCGCAGATGCCCTCGCGGCAGCTGCGCCGGAAGGTGAGCGTCGGGTCGATCTCGTTCTTGATCTTGATCAGCGCGTCCAGGACCATCGGGCCGCAGCTGTCCAGGTCCACTTCGTACGTGTCGGTACGCGGGTTGGCGCTGTCGTCCGGGTTCCAGCGGTAGATCTTGAAGGTCCGCACGTTCTTCGCGCCGGTGGCGGCGAAATGCTTGCCCTTGGTGACCTTGGAATTCTTGGGGAGGGTGAACTCAGCCATTGTCAGGTGTCCTGGGCGATCAGTAGGTGCGGGCCTTGAGGGGCACCACGTCGACGTCCTTGCTCAGCGTGTACATGTGCACCGGGCGGTAGTCGATGGTGGTCTTGCCCGCGTCGTCGACCCAGCACAGCGTGTGCTTGTGCCAGTTGACGTCGTCGCGGTCCTTGAAGTCCTCGCGGGCGTGGGCGCCGCGCGATTCCTTGCGGTTCTCGGCCGACACCAGGGTGGCGACGGCCTGGCCGAGCAGGTTCTGCAGCTCCAGGGTCTCGACCAGGTCCGAGTTCCAGACCAGCGAACGGTCGGACACGCGCACGTCGGCGAACGAGGCCACCACTTCGCGGATCTTGTCGACGCCGTGCTTGAGCGTCTCGCCGGTGCGGAACACCGCGGCGTCGTTCTGCATGGTCTGCTGCATGGCGTCGCGGATCTGCGCGGTCGGCGTGCCGCCGTTGGCGTGGCGCAGCTTGTCGAGGTTGGCCAGCGACTTGTCGCAGGCCGAGGCCGGCAGCGACTTGTGCGCCGCGCCCGGCTTGATGGTTTCGGCGCAGCGGTTGGCCACGGCGCGGCCGAACACCACCAGGTCGAGCAGCGAGTTCGAGCCCAGGCGGTTGGCGCCGTGCACCGACACGCAGGCCGCTTCGCCGATCGCGTAGAGGCCCGGCACCACGGAATCCGGGTTGCCGTTCTTCAGCGTGACCACTTCGCCGTGGTAGTTGGTCTGCAGGCCGCCCATGTTGTAGTGCACGGTCGGCAGCACCGGGATCGGCTGCTTGGTGACGTCGACGCCGGCGAAGATCTTCGCGGTCTCGGCGATTCCCGGCAGCTTCTCGTGGATGTCGGCCGGATTCAGGTGCGTCAGGTCGAGGTGGATGTGGTCCTTCTTCGGGCCCACGCCGCGGCCTTCGCGGATCTCAATGGTCATCGAGCGCGACACCACGTCGCGCGAGGCCAGGTCCTTGGCGTTGGGCGCGTAGCGCTCCATGAAGCGCTCGCCGGCCGAGTTGCGCAGGATGCCGCCTTCGCCGCGCACGCCCTCGGTGATCAGGCAGCCGGCACCGTAGACGCCGGTGGGGTGGAACTGCACGAACTCCATGTCCTGCAGCGGCAGGCCCGCGCGCAGCGCCATGCCGCCGCCGTCGCCGGTGCAGGTGTGGGCCGAGGTGGCGCTGAAGTAGGCGCGGCCGTAGCCGCCGGTGGCCAGCACGGTGCCCTGGGCGCGGAACAGGTGCAGTTCGCCCGAGGCCATGTCGAGCGCGAGCACGCCGCGGCAGGCGCCCTCCTCGTCCATGATCAGGTCGAGTGCGAAGTACTCGATGAAGAACTCGGCCTGGTGCGCCAGCGACTGCTGGTACAGCGTGTGCAGGATGGCGTGGCCGGTGCGGTCGGCGGCGGCGCAGGTGCGCTGGGCGGTGCCCTGGCCGTAGTGCGTGGTCATGCCGCCGAAGGGACGCTGGTAGATCTTGCCGTCCTCGGTGCGCGAGAACGGCACGCCCTGGTGCTCGAGCTCGATGATGGCCGGAATGGCCTCGCGGCACATGTACTCGATGGCGTCCTGGTCGCCCAGCCAGTCCGAGCCCTTGATGGTGTCGTAGAAGTGGAAGCGCCAGTCGTCCTCGCCCATGTTGCCCAGCGCGGCCGAGATGCCGCCCTGCGCCGCCACGGTGTGCGAGCGGGTCGGGAACACCTTGGAGATGCAGGCGGTGCGCAGGCCCTTCTGGGCCAGGCCGAAGGTGGCGCGCAGGCCGGCGCCGCCGGCGCCGACGACCACCATGTCGTAGGTGTGCTCGTGGATCTTGTAGGCAGAGGTCATGGCGGGCTCAGGCAGTGAAGACGATGCGGCCGATGGCCAGCAGGGAGGCGATGGCCGCCAGCGCGAAGACGAACTTGATGGCGACCTGCAGGGCGATCTCCAGCCAGCCGTGCACGTAGTCCTCGACCACGACCTGCAGGCCCAGGCGCGCATGCCAGAACAGCGACAGCACGAAGGCCGCCAGCAGCGTCGCGGTGACCGGGTGGGCGATGGCGCCGCGCACGGCCAGGTGGCTGGCGCCGATCAGGTTCACGGCGAACATCACGAACCACGGGGTCAGCAGGGCCAGCGCGATGGCGGTGAGGCGCTGGTGCCACCAGTGCGAGGTGCCGTCCTTGGCCGAACCCAGGCCCTTGGCGCGGGCAAGCGGATTGCGCAGGCTCATGCCATGCCTCCCAGGCCGCACCACCAGAGCACGGCGGTGATCACCACCGACAGCGCCAGCACGGCGTAGCCGCTGGCATAGGCCTTCGGGATCGAGAAGCCGTGGCCGGCGTCCCAGAACAGGTGCCGGATGCCGTTGAGGAAGTGGTAGACCAGGCTGGCCGAGAACGCGAACAGCGCGACCTTGCCCGGCAGCGAGGCCAGCAGCCCGCGGAAGCCGTCGTAGATCATGGCGTTCTCGGACGCGGCCACCAGCCACGCCGCCAGCACCAGCGAACCCAGCGCCAGGATCACGCCGGTGGCGCGGTGGGCGATGGACATCATGCTGGTGAGCTGCGGCCGGTAGTACGGGCCGATCATGAAGGGGGACAGCGGTCGTTTTGGCGTGGCCATGGGCTGCGCTCGTCTGGTTATGAAGGGGAGTGTGCTCGCCGCGCTGTGTTCGCGGCGTCAGAAATCGATGCAGCGGCCGTTCTTTTCCCAATCGCCGTAGCGGGTGGGCTCGGGTCCGTCGCGCCCGCCGATCTCGGTGGGCTTCGGCGCCGCCGCGGTCCCGGAAGCTTCGGACGCGGTGG
Organism: Arenimonas metalli CF5-1; assembly: GCF_000747155.1. Lineage (GTDB taxonomy): Bacteria > Pseudomonadota > Gammaproteobacteria > Xanthomonadales > Xanthomonadaceae > Arenimonas > Arenimonas metalli. The sequence continues at coordinate 421,531 of NZ_AVCK01000012.1, forward strand.
CGTCCGGCGCGGCGGGACCCGCGGTTTCGCCTATGATTCGAGGCTCGTCTGGCATCCGGCAATGTTAAGTCCCACCCCCATGGCGTTCAAGACAAATCTGCCCGCGGCGTCCTGCCCTGCTCTCCCCGGCTTCGGCGTGATGGCCGTTTCCGGCCCCGATGCCGGCAAGTTCCTGCAGGCGCAGCTGATGAGCGACGTCGCCGCGCTGGCGCCTGGCCAGTGGCACTGGAGCGGCTGGCTGACCCCGAAAGGCCGCGTGATCGCGCTGATGGCGCTGGTGAGGCTGCCCGATGACCGGTTCCTGCTGCTGGTGCCCGACCACCCGGTCGCATCCCTGAAGGCTGCGCTGCAGCGCTTCGTCTTCCGCAGCAAGCTGGTGCTCGACGACGCGACCGGCTGGGTGGCCGCGGCCGGCCCGCACCACGCCACCCCGGCCCCGGATCGCTTCGACGGCGGCCCGACGCCCCCGCTCGCGCTGGACCTGGGCGATCCCGCGAACCCGCGCACGCTGTGGCTGCTGCCGGAAAGCGACCCGGCGCTGGCGCCCGCCGACCCGGCGCTGGAACAGCAGTGGCTGGCCACCGACCTCGCCTACGGCCTGCCCCGCCTGCCCGAATCGCAGCGCGAAGCGTGGACCCCGCAGATGCTGTCGCTGGGGCGGCTCGCCGCCTTCAGCCTCAGGAAAGGCTGCTACCCCGGGCAGGAAATCGTCGCCCGCACCCACTACCTCGGCCAGGCGAAGCGTGAACTGGTTCGCATCCTCGGCGACGCGCTCGCCCCCGGGCAAAGCGTGAAGGCCGGCGAGGCCGCGGTCGGCACCGTGGTTTGCGCCACGGCCGACGGCCGTGAAGGCCTTGCCGTCTTCACATCCGGCGAGCACGCGGCGCTCGCCGTCGACGGCCGCCCCTGCCAGCTCGCCGGGCTGAACGAAGGCCTCGCGCGACAGCCCTGAAACCCGCGCCAGCATTGGCCAAAGGCCGGGATGTCTGCTATACCGCGGGCACAGGGAGGAACACCACATGATGCTTAAAAAGGGCTTTGCCGCCTTCGTTTTTTCACTGGCCGCGATGCCGGCGCTCGCCGCCGACTACATCCTCGCGGTCGAACCCAACTATCCGCCGGCCCAGGCCGAGCAGGTCTACAAGCCGCTGCTTGATTACCTCTCCAAGAGCACCGGACATACCTTCCGCCTCAAGGCCGCCACCAACTACCACGTGTACTGGCGCGACCTGCGCTCGGGCTCGAAGACCGACTTCGCGTTCGAGGAAGCCCACTTCACCGATTACCGCGTCAACCGCCTCGGCTTCACGCCGCTGGTGCGCGTGGCCGAGAGCACGCGCTATTCGCTGATGGCCGATGCCTCGGTCGCCGAAGGCGGCTCGCGCGGCCTGATCGGCTACCGCGTGGTCAGCATGCCGGCGCCCAGCATGGGCTACCTGCTGCTCGGCGACCTCTACAAGAACCCGATCGCCCAGCCCGAGATCATGTCGGTGGCGGCGAACTGGCGCGACGGCGTCGAGATGGTGTTCTCGCAGGAAACCGAAGCGGCGATGGTGCCCAACTACATCGCCCAGCTGTATCCGAACCTGGTGTCGGTGTCCGATTCGCGCGAGTTCACCGGCCGCGCCCTCAGCGCCGGCGGCACCGTGCCTTCCGACGTGCGCCAGGCCGTGGCCGACGCGATGCTGAAGCTGCACGAGGACGACACGCTGTACGAGGTGCTGGTCGAGCTCGGCGCCAGCCAGTTCGTCGCCACCAATGCCTCCGAATACGCGGGCAGCGAGAACCTGCTGCGCGGCGTGTTCGGCTACAAGCCGATGCCGAAGGCGGCCGAGCCGGAAATCGTGGAAGACGTCGAGCCGGAAATCACCGGCGGCATCCAGGTCGAAGCCGACGACTGACGGCCGGGCGCGTAACCTGTAGGAGGGGCTTCAGCCCCGAAGCTTTTCGCCAAGAGCTTCGGGGCTGAAGCCCCTCCTACATTCTTTTGCGGGTCCGAAGACCCCGCGCTCAGGCGGTCTCGTAGTGGATGACGTCGCCGGTGTTCACGGCGACCGCCTGCCCCAGGCTGATCGTGCCCGATTTGCGCAGGTGCAGCTCGTCGCGGTGGACCTTGAGCTCGTCGTCGTCGCCGATGCGCACGTAGGTGCCGTTGGTGGAGCGGTCGGCGAGCAGGAAATGGCCGCGCTTGTACTCGATCATCGCGTGCGTGCGGCTGACCCAGTCGGCCTCGACCTGCAGGTGGTTGGCCGGCTCGCGCCCCATGCTGAAGGGTTCGGAATCGGGCCGCAGCTCGACCACCTGGCCGCGATGCCGCAGCCGCAGAACTTCGCCGGCCTGTGCCGCGTCGCCCAGGCGCACCGCCGATTGCACGGTGGTCATGCCGGACGTGTCTTCCTGCCAGACCAGGTCCACGATCGAGATCGGCAGCAGCTTGCCGCTGACGCGGGCCTTGCCCAGGCCGCGCGCCTCCGGGACCTTGCCCGACAGGCTGTCGTAGGTGGCCGCAGTGGTGACGATCTGCTCGCGCTTGGCCAGCGAGGCCATCCGCGCCGCGGTGTTGACCGCGTCGCCGTAGACGTCGCCGTCCTCCTCCTCCAGCGCGTCGCCGTGGTGCAGGCCGATGCGCACCGCCAGGTTGTCGCGCACGAAGTCGATGTCGCGGCCCATCCGGCGCTGCATGTCGCAGGCCGCCAGCACGCCGTTGAGCGCCGCCGGGAAGGTGCACATGATCTCGTCGCCGATGGTCTTGATGACCCGGCCGCCGTGCTGCCGGCAGACCTGGGTCAGCGCCTCGAGCACCGCGGCGATCAGTCGCCGCGCCTCCTGGTCGCCCTTGCTCTCGAACAGCCGCGTGCTGCCGCTGACGTCGGCGAACAGGATGGTCTGGGGCCGGGACGGGCTCATGCGGCGAGTCTAGGCGAGGCCGGCGGGGGCGTCATTCATGCCCCGGGTTAACGGGCTCAGGCCAGCTCGGCGGCCATCGCCACGATGTCGGCCTCGCTCGGGATCACCAGGAAGGCGGCGCCCGCCAGCGGCGTGTAGGTGTCGGCGCCGACCACCCGGCGCAGCGGCTTGGCGCCGTGGCCGGCCTCGACCACGGCGGTGATCACGCCCTCGCCCACGCCGGCCGACTTGCGGCCCTCGTCCACGACCAGGATGCGGGCGCACTCGCCGGCATGCCGCGCGATCGCCTCGGCATTGAGCGGCTGCAGCCAGCGCAGGTCCACCACCCTCACCTTCCAGCCGTGGTTCCTTTCGATGTCCCGCGCGGCGCGCAGGCTCATCGGCAGGCCGTTGCCGAAGCTGAAGATCACCAGGTCGCGGGCTTCCGGGAAATACACGCGCTCCTCGCCCAGCACCATCGCCTCGCCGTTGGGCGGATAGGCGGTGAGCCACTGGCCGTCGCCGGCTTCGTAGAGGTCCTTGGTCATGTACAGCGCGATCGGCTCGAGGTAGGCGCAGACGCGCCCGTCCACCTTGGCCAGCGCCATCATCGTGCGCAGCATCGTTACGGCGTCGTCGCCGCGGCTGGGGCAGCCGACCACCAGGCCCGGGATGTCGCGCAGCGCGGTGATCGAGTTGTCGTTGTGGAAGTGGCCGCCGAAACCGCGCTGGTAGCCCAGCGAGGCGATGCGCATCACCATCGGGTTGCGGTACTGCCCGTTGGAGAAGAACTGCAGCGAGCAGGCCTCGCCGCGGATCTGGTCGCAGGCGTTGTGGAAATAGGCCAGGTACTGGATCTCGGGCATCGGCAGCATGCCGACGTTGGCATAGCCCTGGGCCAGGCCCAGGATCATGGTCTCGTCCAGCAGCGTGTTGAACACGCGGGCGTTCTTGAACGCCTTGTGCAGGCCCTTGGTGACCGTGTACACGCCGCCCTTCTGCGCCACGTCTTCGCCGAACAGCAGCGCTTCCGGGTACTTGCAGAACAGGTCGTGCAGGGCGTTGTTGATCTGGATGGCCAGGTGGCGCGGCGGCTGGTTTTCCGGCAGCTTCGCCTCGCTGCCGAACACGGCCTGGCGCTTGTCGGCAAAATCGTCGCGGGTGGCCTCGGCCATCACCTGGTCCGGCGTGAACGGCGCCAGCGGCCGCATCACTTCGACCAGGTCGTCGAGCTTGGGCCGGCGGTCGGCCTCTTCGGCGGCGGCGAAGCAGCGCTTGCGGGTGTCCTCGTACTTCGCCAGCACCTCGTCCTTGGACATCAGGCCGGACTGCAGCGCGATGGCGGCGGAGCGCAGCAGCGGATCGGTGGCTTCAACCGCCATCAGCTCCTCGAAGCTGCGCCACTCGATCTCGAAGTCGGTACCGGCGTGGCCCATGATGCGCGTGGTGCGCAGGTGCAGGAAGGTCGGCCGGCGCGTGCGGCGGCAGTGTTCCACCGCGGCCTGCACCTGGCCGTAGCCCTCGGCGATGTCCAGGCCGTCGGCGTAGAAGTAGTCCAGTCCTTCGCGGTTCCGGAACGCGTTGGCGATCCAGCCGCCCGGGGTCTTCACCGAGATGCCGATGCCGTTGTCCTCGCACACGTAAAGCACCGGCGCCGGCAGCTTCTGGTAGGCGGTCCACTGCGCGGTGTTGAACGCGGTCTGGGCGCTGGCGTGGTTGCTGGAGGCGTCGCCGAAGGAGCAGACCGTGATCGAATCGTCCGGGATCGGCAGCGCGTGGCCGATGCGGCGCGCCTGCTCGATCGCGATCGCCGTGCCCAGCGCCTTGGGCAGGTGCGAGGCAATCGTGGAGGTCTGCGGCAGCACCCACAGCGGCTTGCTGCCCCACACCTTGTGGCGGCCGCCGGAAATCGGGTCCTCGCTGCTGGCCGCGAAGCTCAGCGCCGAATCCATGATCGGATCCATGCCCGGCAGCTTGCGGAAGCGCTCGGCCATGAAGCCGCCGGAGCGGTAGTGCAGGAAGGCCGGGTCGGTGTGGCGCGTCAGCCGCGCCACCATGGCATTGCCCTCGTGCCCCGAGGAGCCGATCGTGTAGAACACCTTCTGCTGCACGCGCAGCACGCGCGCCATCAGGTCGAGGTGGCGCGACACCAGCTGCGAATCGAACAGCGCCAGGAAGTCCTGCGCCGTGCAGGCGCTGCCCTCCAGCACCGGCTCCTGCGGCGCCGGGCGCGGCTCCGGCCGCCCGCTCCAGTTCGCGACGAACTCGATGAAATTGTCATCGCAGACTTTCGCGCGATTGACGTCCTTGTGGCGCGCGGGGACCAGCGTGGCGGCGGACATGGTCGGTCAGAACGCGTTGATGCCGGTGACTTCGCGACCGATCACCAGCTGGTGCACGGTCTCGGTGCCTTCGTAGGTGATGACCGACTCGAGGTTGAGGGCGTGGCGGATCGGCGGATGCTCGGTGGTGATGCCGGCGCCGCCCAGGATGTCGCGCGCCTCGCGCGAGATGTCGAGGGCCATGCGGCAGTTGTTCCACTTCGCCAGCGACACCTGCGAGTGCTGCAGGTTGCCGGCATCCTTCAGGCGGCCCAGCTGCAGCGACAGCAGCTGCGCCAGCGTGATGCGGCGGGCCATGTCGGCGAGCTTGAGCTGCACGGCCTGGGTGGCCGCGATCGGGCGGTTGAACAGGATGCGGGTCTTGGAATATTCCAGCGCCGAGGTGTAGCTGGCGATGGCGGCGCCGATCGGGCCCCAGGTGATGCCGTAGCGGGCCTGGCTCAGGCAGCCCAGTGGGCCCTTGAGGCCCTTCACGTTCGGCAGGCGCTGGCTGTCGGGCACGCGCACTCCGTCGAAGAACAGCGCCGAGGTGACCGAGGCGCGCAGGCTCATCTTCTTGTGCACGACCTGGGTGTCGAAGCCCTTGGTGCCCTTCGGGACGATGAAGCCCTGGATGCCCTCGTCGGTCATCGCCCAGACGATGGCGATGTCGGCGATCGAGCCATTCGTGATCCACATCTTGGCGCCGTTGATGATCCAGTCGCCGCCATCGCGCTTGGCGGTGGTCTTCATGTTGGCCGGGTCGGAGCCGCCGTGCGGCTCGGTCAGGCCGAAGCAGCCGATGATCTCGCCGCGGGCCATGCCGGGCAGGTACTGCTGGCGCTGCTCTTCCGAGCCGTAGGCGTAGATCGGGTACATGCAGAGCGAGCTCTGCACCGAGACGAAGCTGCGGATGCCGCTGTCGCCGCGCTCGAGCTCCTGGCAGATCAGGCCGTAGCTGACGGCGTTGAGGCCGGCGCAGCCGTACTTCTCGGGCAGCGAGGAGCCGAACAGGCCCATGGCCGCGATTTCCGGCACCAGCTCGGACGGGAAGCGGCCCTGGTCGAAGCAGTCGCCGATGATCGGCAGCACGCGTTCGTCGGTGAAGCGGGCGACGCTGTCCTGGATCATGCGCTCCTCTTCGGAGAGCAGGCTGCGGATGTCGAACAGGTCGGTCGGGTTCAGGGCCATGGGGCGGTCTGCGGTCGGCGGGGAAAGTCCGGCATTTTAGCCCGCCCGGCGGCCATAAGGCAGCCCGTGAACGCGGAAGGGCCGGCATGGCCGGCCCTTCCGGGGTTCATCGGGGTGAAGGGATCAACCCTGCGGCGGCGTATCGGCCGAGCGGACCGCGATCACGCCGTCCTTGATCGGCAGGCGCTTGCCCGGGTCCTCGTCCATCACCAGGCTGCCGGTCTGGCCCTCGTACTCCCAGGTGACGTCGTAGCCGACGACCTTGTCGCGCTCGCCGAGCAGGATCTGGGCGCCCGGCTTGTCCTCGACGCGGGTGGTGGACACCTCGCCGTCGCGGCGGTACTGCACGTCGTAGCCGATCACTTCCTCGCGCGGCTCGGTGACGGTGCGGCACTGCTGCTCGACCTCGGTGTACTTCTGGCCGCCGGTGTGGCGGCGGTCGATCTCCCGGCCGGCGAAGGCGCCGCCCACGGCACCGGCGACGGTGGCGAGCTTCTTGCCGTCGCCGCCGCCCACCTGGTTGCCCAGCAGGCCGCCGACCACGGCGCCCACGACCATGCCGTCCTTGTCGCCGAAGCGCTCTTCGCGACGCTTCTCGACCGCCACGTCCTCGCAGACCTGGCGCGAACCGGTGCGCATCTCGGTGACGGCGGTGCTGGACACCACGTCGCCGTAGATCGGCTCCTTCTCGATGATCGGGGTGGACGACACGACGTCCGCGTAAGGCGTCGCGAAGGTCTGGTAGGCGGCGATGGCGCCACCGGCGGCCAGCATGCCGGCCACGGCAGCCAATACGGTCTTGTTCATGGTCATGTCCTCTTTCGGCAACGGCAGGGTCCGTCGCTCGGGCCCAAGGTTGGTCGCCCCAGCCTGAACGGCGGCACAAGCCATGATTAGCTACGCCGGCGTGTTAATTTCGCGGCAAGGATCGTCAAAAGGAGCCGACCATGCCGCACCCCATGACCGGACCCGTCGTCGGCTTCGCGAGCCGCCTGCGCTTCCCCACCCTGTTCAAGGTGACGCTGGCGCTGATGGTGCTGAGCTGGCTGCTGCCCGACCCGATTCCCTTCATGGACGAGATCATCACGGCGCTGGCGACCCTGGTGCTGGCGAACTGGAAGCGCAGCGAGCCGCCGCCGGCCCCGCGCGAGCCGATCGAAGGCGAATCGCGCCGGGAATGAGCGCGCTCTACGACAGCCACTGCCACCTCGACGCCCCGGAGTTCGACCCGGACCGGCCGGCGGTGGTGGCCCGGGCCCGCGCGGCCGGCGTGCAGTGGCAGCTGGTGCCGGCCGTGTCCCGCGCCGCGTGGCCGGCCCTGCGTGCCGCCTGCGCGCTGGACGATGGCCTGCTGCCCGCCTACGGCCTGCATCCGATGTACCTCGACCAGCACCGCGACGAGCACCTGGACGAGCTGGCCGACTGGCTGGCGACCGAGCGCCCGGCCGCGGTCGGCGAGTGCGGGCTGGATTATTTCGTCGAGGGGCTCGACCCCGAGCGCCAGCGCCATTTCTTCCAGGCCCAGCTCGACCTGGCCCGCGACTTCGACCTGCCGGTGGTGCTGCACGCCCGCCGCGCCGTGGATGAAGTGATCACCCGCCTGCGCCGCACCGGCGGCCTGCGCGGCGTGGTGCACAGCTGGTCGGGCAGCGAAGAACAGGCGAGGCAACTCTTCGACCTCGGTTTCCACCTGGGCATTGGCGGGCCGGTGACGTTCGAGCGCGCGCAGCGGCTGCGGCGAACGGTGGCGAGCATGCCGCTGGAGTTCCTGCTGCTGGAAACCGATGCACCCGACCAGCCCGGCGCCGGCCATCGCGGTGAGCGCAACGAGCCGGCCTACCTGCCGGAAGTGCTGGCGGTGGTGGCGCAGCTGCGCGGGGAATCGCCCGAGGCCATCGCCGCCGCGACCACGGCCAACGCCCGCCGGCTGTTCGTCAGGCGGCCGGCTTCGGCTTGAGCAGCAGCTCGATCGCCTTGCCCACCATCGCAAAGCCGAAGCTGCCGGTGACGTGGGTCGCCGCGCCCAGCCCTGCGCCGCAGTCGAGCTTGAGCGATTCGTCGGCGCCCAGCTTCGGCCGCACGCCGCAGACGCTGCCGTCGCCCTGCGGGTATTTCACGTTCTCCAGCGAGTACACCGCCGGCACGCCGAAATAGCGGTCGGGGTTGCGCGGGAACTTGAAGCCGGCGCGCAGCTGCTTGCGCACCAGGGCCAGCAGCGCGTCCTGCTCGGTGCGCGAGAGGTCGCGCACGCGCACCAGGGTCGGGTCGGTGCGCCCGCCCGCGGAGCCGCAGACGACCACCGGCAGCTTGCGGCGCCGGCACCAAACGATCATCTCCAGCTTGCTGCGGAAGCTGTCGCAGGCGTCGAGCACCACGTCGTGGCCGCGGTCGAGCAGCGCCTCGAGGTTGGACGGCAGCAGGAATTCGGGAACCACTTCCACCTGGATGTCCGGGTTGATCGCCCGGCAGCGCTCGGCCAGCACCTCGCCCTTGCCGCGGCCGTACTGGCCGTCGAGCGCGTGCAGCTGGCGGTTGGTGTTGCTGACGCAGACCTCGTCGGCGTCGATCAGCACCAGCCGGCCCACGCCGCTGCGCGCCAGCGCCTCCACCGCCCAGGAGCCGACGCCCCCCAGCCCGACGACGCAGGCCTGGGCCGCGGCCAGGCGCTCGGCGGCGCCGCGGCCGTAAAGCCGGTCGATGCCGGCGAATCGCTGGGAGGTCTGGGTCATGCCGCCATTTTAGGGCAGTGCCGCGGCCATGAACGGTTTTGCAATCAGGGCGGCCCGGGTCGGGGCCGGTTCAGGCGGCCGGGGCTAGCGTCGGCCCCGAGTGTCCCATCCGAGGAAATCGCCATGAAGAGCCACCTGCTGATCGTCGCCACCCTCGCCACCGCCGGCCTGGCGGCCTGTTCCACCGCCCCGCGAAACAGCGGCTACGGCTACAACGACCGCGGCTACGGCTACTCCGAGCCGCAGCGCTGCTACGACTGCGGCCGCGTCGAGCGCATCGAGCAGGTCTATGGCGCGCGCGAGAACAGCCGCACCGGCGCCGTGCTCGGCGGCCTGGTGGGTGCGGTCGCCGCCCGCGAGATCCCCAAGCACGGCAGCGACGGCAAGCAGAACACCGCCACCGTGGCGGGCGCGGTCGCCGGCGCCATCGCCGGCAACGCGATCGAGAACAAGGTCAACGAGGAAACCTTCGACGTCCACGTGCGCATGGACGACGGCCGCCGCATCGTGATCAACACCAACCGCCTGCCCGCCGGCATCCGCGAGGGCGCCTACGTCCGCGTCGACGGAAACCGCATCTCTCCCCTGCGCTGACCGGCTTGCCCGGGTAAGTCGCCGTGATATCTTCGCGGCGGCTTACTTCCGGAGCAGCCCATGCGTTCCCTGATCGTCGGCGTCATCGGCCTCCTGGTCGGCGCCCTGTGCACCCTGATCCTGATCAATACCCTGCGCCAGGGCACCGCCTATCCCAACGGCGTGATGGCCGTGATGTCCGCCCAGATGAAGGGCCTGGACCAGTCGCTCAAGCAGAACCGCTGCACCAGCGCCGACCTCACGCCGCGCCTGCAGGCGCTGCGCTACCTCGGCAATGACCTCGAACCCGCCTTCCTGCCGACGGCGGACGACGAACGCTTCATCGGGCACGCCAGCGAGCTGCGTGCGGCGCTGGACGCCGCCCTGTCCGCGCCCCCGGCGGACTGCGCCGCCGCCCGCGTCGTGATCGACCGCGTGGGTTCGGGCTGCCAGGCCTGCCACCGCGACTTCAAGGGCTGAGGCGGATCCAGCTCGCGATCGCGGCCGCCGGGGCCTCCGGCTGCCGCATCCACCGGAAGTGGTCCGGCGCGGCGCCCAGTCGCGCCGCGTCGAACAGTTCATCCCGGTGTTCGCCCTCGCCGAGCTTCGCCACCAGCGCCCGCAGCGAGGCCTCCGGCACCAGCCAGTCGTCGCTGAAGCGCAGGCCCAGCGTCGGCAGCGCCAGCCGCGCCAGCATCGCGTCCATCGCCTCGCCGTCCCCGTAGTCCGCGTAGCGACCGCTGTGCACGGTAGCGGCCCAGTCACGCATCAGGCGTCCCGCTTCCTGGCCAGCGAACTTCAGGCGGTGGCCCGGGTAGTAGCCCGCCACGGCGGTGACCAGCGGGATGCTGCGCGCGAACAGCGAAATGCCCAGGCGCTGCCGGCCCCGGAAGGTGCGTGCGTCCGGCACGCCGGTGGCCGCGAGCACCAGGCCGCGGCAGGCCGAGGGCTGGCGCGCCGCCGCCATCGCGGCGAACTGCCCGCCGAGGCTGTGGCCGCCGAAGCGCCATTCGCCCGGCTCCAGCGCGGCGATGCTAGCGGGCAGGTCCTGCTGCAGCAATTCACGATAGCCCCAGTCGCTGCCCCGGCCGGCGCGCAGCGAACTGCTGCCGTTGCCGCGCCATTCGTGCACGGCGCAGCTGACGCCGAGCCGCGCCAGCGCCTGGCCGAACGCGTCGTACTTGTTGGCGGGCACGCCCAGCGCGGGCAACCACAGCAGCCCGGGCGCGCCGGCGCCGGCGTGGTGCACGCGCAGGCTGGCGGCGTGGCCGTCGCTGGTCGCGATCCGGCGTTCTTCGATCTGCATTCGATCCACCTTCGTTGATGCCGCGCGAAGCATATCGGCTGCGCCCCGCCTCCGGCAGGGCCGGAACCGCCACCGCCCGGCGGCACTCACCTGCCCTGCACGTGGAAACAACGCGCCATTGACGCGCCGCGCACGCCGCCGCGACGGCCCGGGTTGCATCGTGGCGTCGTGCCCAAGGCACCCACCCCATTCCACGGAGCCCATGATGAATATCTTCCGCAAGAGCCTGCTCGTCGCGATGATGACCGCCGTCGTTGCCACCCCCGCTTTCGCGGGCCACCACAACGAAGGCATGGACAAGCCGGCCGGCACGATCGTTGACGTCGCCGCGTCCAACGCCGACTTCGAGACCCTGGTCGCTGCCGTCAAGGCCGCCGGCCTGGTCGAGACCCTGAGCGGCGAAGGCCCGTTCACCGTGTTCGCGCCGACCGACGCCGCCTTCGCCAAGCTGCCGGCCGGCACGCTCGAGAGCCTGCTCAAGCCCGAAAACAAGGACCAGCTGGTCGCGATCCTCACCTACCACGTGGTCGCCGGCAAGGTCACCGCGGCCGACGTGGTCAAGCTCGACACCGCCACCACCGTCAACGGCGCCGCCGCCGACGTGACCGTGGCCGGTTCCACCGTCAAGATCGACGAGGCCACCGTCACCGCGACCGACATCAAGGCCAGCAACGGCATCATCCACGTCATCGACACCGTGATCCTGCCGGAGTAATCCCTCCCTCCATCGGCAGCCCAACGACCCGCCCCGTGGCGGGTCGTTTCTTTTGGGCATGCGGAAAACAAGTCGAAACGGAATAAACGCGGATCAGAGCGGATAAGCGCCGATAAACGCGGATAAAGCAGAAGAAGATTCTGTGAGTATTCCCGCAGGGCAAAATCCACTCGCGTGACCAACCCCCTCCATGTTTCTGCCCTATCCGCATTTATCGGCGCTTATCCGCCTTTATCCGCGTTCAAAACGCAATTGCAACAGGCAACCCCGCCAGGCGGTATGCTCGGGCCATGGACACCCAGACCGCGTACTACCTCGTCGCCGGAGCGCTGATCCTGATCGGGCTGCTGGGCACCGTGCTGCCGGTGCTGCCGGGGCTGCCGGTGATGTTCGCCGGCATGCTGCTCGCGGCCTGGACCGACGACTTCCAGCGCATCGGCGGGGTGACCCTCGTCGTGCTGGGCGTGCTGGTGGTGCTGTCGATCGCCGTGGACCTGCTGTCCAGCGTGGTCGGCGCCAAGCGGGTGGGCGCCTCGAACAAGGCGCTCTGGGGCGCGGGCCTGGGCGGACTGGTCGGCATCTTCTTCGGCCTGCCGGGCCTGGTCGCCGGGCCCTTCCTGGGCGCGGCGATGGGCGAGATGTCGAACGGCAAGGAATGGCGCGATGCCTCCCGCGTCGGCTTCGGCACCTGGGTCGGCCTGGCGCTGGGCGCCGCCCTGAAGGTGGCGCTCGCGTTCACGATGCTCGGCGTATTCGGCCTCGCGCTCTGGCTCGACTGACCGGCTAGCCCTGCAGCTCGCGCAGCGTCACCGACGGCGGCGTGTTGACCACGCCACGGGTGGCGAACAGGCCGGCGGCCAGCGCCGCCAGCGTGCCGATGACCGCGCCGGTCGCCGCCAGCCTCGGGTTCGCGGTCCACGGCAGGTCGAAGGCCAGGTCGGCGATGACGCCGGCCAGCACCGTCGCCGCGATTGCCGCCACCAGGCCCGACAGCAGGCCGATCGCGCTGAACTCCGACACCTGGGCCCAGCGCAGCTGCCGCCGGCTGCCGCCGAGCACCCGCATCACGCCGCCCTCGAGCAGGCGCTCGTCCTGGCTCGCGCTCACCGCCGCCAGCAGCACCAGCACGCCCGCCGCCAGCGAGAAGTAGAAGACCGCCTCGACCACGGTCGAGACCTGCTCCACGGTGCCGCGCACCTGGTCGAGCACGGCGTCCACGTCCACGACCGACAGGTTCGGCCAGGCCGCGACCAGCTCGGCGGTGAAGCGCGTGCGCTCGGCCGGCACCCTCACCGCGGTGATGTGGCTGCCCGAGAACCCATCGAGCGAGCCTGGCGACGCCACCACGAAGAAGTTCGGCCGGAAGCTCTCCCAGTCCACCTTGCGCAGGCTGGTGACGCGGCCGCTGAAGCGCGAGCCGGCGATGTCAAAGCTCACCTCGTCGCCCAGCTTCCAGCCCAGGGTTTCCGCGAACTCCTCTTCCACCGACAGCTCGGGCGAGGCCGGCACACCGGTCCAGAACTGGCCGGCGGTGACTTCGTTGTCGGCGCGCAGCGCATCGACCTGCGAGAGGTTGAACTCGCGCTCGGCCATGCGCCGGGCGCGGCCCTGCTCCTCGGGGAAGCTGTCGCCGGTCACCGCCTTGCCGTTCACCTCGAGCAGGCGGGCGCGGATCATCGGGTACAGCACCGGGTCGACCACGCCCTGCGCGGCCAGGAACTCGCGCACGGGCGCCACCTGGTCGGGCTGCACGTTGACGATGAAACGGTTGGGCGCATCGGCAGGCAGCGCATTGCGCCAACGGTCGAGCAGGTCGGTGCGCACGAACGTGAGCAGCAGCAGCGCCATCAGCCCCAGGCCCAGGGCCGAGACCTGCGCGATGCTGGCACCGGCGCGCCGGCTGACGTTGGCCAGCCCGTAGCGCCACGGACCGCGCAGGCGCGAGCGCATGCGCTTGAGCACCGCGATCAGGGTCCAGGCCAGGCCGGCCAGCACCGCCAGGGTGCCGAGGATGCCGAGCAGCATCGCCGTGCCCACTTCGGCCGAGCCGGCCTTCCACCACAGCAGCAGCGCCAGCCCGCCGAGGCCGGCCAGCGCGACCAGCACCGCGCTGGGTTCGGTCGGGTCGAGGTCGCGGCGCAGCACGCGCAGGGCCGGCACGCGGCGCAGCGCCAGCACCGGCGGCACGCCGAAGGCCAGCAGCACGGTCAGGCCGACGCCGAAACCCTCCAGCACCGGCCGCCAGCCGGCGCCGGGAATCGAAAGCTTGAGTGCCGCCATCAGCCAGTCGGCCACCGCCCACTGCAGGCCGAAGGCCAGCGCCACGCCAAGCGTGCAGCCCATCAGGCCGAGCAGCAGCAGCTCGCCGGCGTGGATCGCCACCAGCGTGCCCTGGCTGGCGCCCAGGCAGCGCATCACGGCGGAGCCCTGCAGGTGGCGCGCGCTGTGCCGGCGCGCCGCCATCGCCACGGCCACGGCGGCCAGCACCACCGACACCAGCGCCGCCAGGCCGAGGAAGCGATCGGCGCGATCGAGGGCGCGACGGATTTCCGGTCGCGCGTCGCCGGCCGTTTCCAGGCGCTGGCCACGACCCAGATTGTCGCGCGCGAAGTTGGTGAATTTCTCGACGGCGCCGGATTCACCTGCCACGACCAGGCGGTAGCCGATGCGGCTGCCCTCCTGCACCAGGCCGGTGGCGGGCACGTCGGCGAGGTTGAGGAAGACGCGCGGCGCGGTGTTGAAGTAGTCCAGCGCGGCGTCGGGCTCCTGCACCACCAGCGCGGCCAGGGTCAGTTCGCTGTTGCCCACGCCGATGGCGTCGCCCACCTTCGCCCCGAGCTGGTCGGCGCCGGCGCGGCTGAGCCAGAGCGTGCCGGGCGCGGGGATGCCCTTGGCGTCGCGCTCGCCGCCGGTGGCGGGATCGAGAAGACGGAAGGTGCCGCGCAGCGGGAAGCCCTCGCCCAGCGCCTTCATCTCGCCCAGGCGCAGGGCCTCGCCGGCGCGGACCATGCTCGGGAAGCTGAGGGTTTCGGTCAACGTGAGGCCCGGCGCGGCGGCGGCTTCGCGCAGTTCGCCTTCGATCGGCGAATCGCTGCGCACCACGGCATCGCCGCCCAGCAGGCGGTTGGCCTCAAGCGCCAGCGCACGCTCGGCGCGGTCGGTGATGAAGCTCACCGAGGTCACGGCCATCACCGCCAGCACCAGCGCCGCCAGCAGGATGCGGACGTCGCCCGAGGCCAGGTCGCGGCGCAGCTGGCGCCAGGCCAGTGCGATCCGGTTCATGCCTTCACCAGCCGGCCGCCGTCCAGGCGCAGGATGCGGCCGCAGCGCGCGGCCAGGCGCTCGTCATGGGTGACCAGCACCAGCGTCGTGCCGGCGTCGCGGTTGAGCTTGAACAGCAGCTCGACGATGGCCTGGCCGGTGGTGGTGTCGAGGTTGCCGGTGGGCTCGTCGGCGAACAGCACCGCCGGCCGGGTGACAAAGGCGCGGGCCAGGGCCACGCGCTGCTGCTCGCCGCCGGAGAGCTGGCGCGGGTAGTGGCCCAGGCGCTCGCCCAGGCCGACCTGGGACAGGATGGCCCGGGCCGGACCCTCGGCGTCGTCGTCGCCGCGCAGCTCCAGCGGCAGCATCACGTTTTCCAGCGCGGTCAGGGACGGCAGCAGCTGGAAGCTCTGGAAGACGAAGCCGACCTTCTCGCCCCGCACCCGCGCCCGGCCGTCCTCGTCCAGCGCGGACAGCGCCGCGCCATCGAGCAGGACGCGGCCCTGGCTGGGCACGTCCAGGCCCGCCAGCAGCGACAACAGCGTGCTCTTGCCTGAACCGGAGGCGCCGACAATCGCAACCGCTTCACCCTTGGCGATGGTAAAACCGACCCCATCGAGGATGGTGAGTTCGCCCGAGGGCAGCGGCACCCGCTTGCCCAGGTCGTCGGCGCGCAGCGCTTCGGAGACGACGACGGACGAATCGTGGCTGTCGGCCATGGGAATCCTCTTGCAGATGGAGTGGAAGATGTTCGAACGATATGGAGCATGGCGGGGCCGGGTTCAACGGGGCATGACGGCCCTGCTGTTGGCACTTGCCCTGCTGGCCGGCGCCGTGCAGGCCGCGGAGTCGCGGACGGTGCTGGTGCTGGGCGATTCGCTGTCGGCCGCCTACGGCCTCGCGCCGGAACAGGGCTGGGTGGCGCTGACCGCCGAGAAGCTCCAGGCCCGCTACCCCGGCTGGCGCGTCGCCAATGCCAGCGTCAGCGGCGAAACCACCGCCGGCGGCGCCAGCCGCATCGCCGGCGAACTGGCCCGGCACAAACCCGCCGTGGTCGTGGTCGAACTGGGCGCCAACGACGGCCTGCGCGGCCTGCCGCTCGAGCACACCCGCGCCAACCTCGAGAAGATCATCCTGGCCTCGCGCGAGTCCGGCGCGCGGGTGCTGCTGGTCGGCATGCGCCTGCCGCCCAACTTCGGGCCGCAGTACACGCAGGGTTTCGAACGCAACTACGTCGAGCTGGCCGAGGCCCACGGCGCCGCCCTGCTGCCCTTCCTGCTCGAGCCGATCGCCAGCGACCGCGAGGCCTTCCAGGCCGACAACCTGCATCCGGTCGCCGAGGCGCAGCCGCGCCTGCGCGACCACGTCTGGCCCGCGCTCGAACCCCTCCTCAAGTAATCCCCGTCCAAGGAACCCGACCATGCGATCCGTCCTCTCCGCCGCGCTCCTCCTCGCCCTCGCCGGCTGCGGCGCCGGCGAAACCGGTGCCGCCGCCACCCCGGCCGCCGAGCCCGCCGCCGACGCCGCGCCCGCGGCCCCCGCCAAGGTCGCCCGCTTCGCGAGTGAAGCCGGTGAGCTCGAGGTCGCCACCGTCGCCGAGGGCCTCGAGCACCCGTGGGGCCTCACTTTCCTGCCCGACGGTCGTTACCTCGTGACCGAGCGCCCGGGTCGCCTGCGCATCGTCGCCGCCGACGGCACGCTGTCGGCGCCGGTCGCGGGCGTGCCCGAGGTGTTCGCCAAAGGACAGGGCGGCCTGCTGGACGTCGCGCTGGACCCCGACTTCGCGACCACGCCCTGGGTCTACCTGAGCTTCAGCGAGCCGGGCGAAGGCGGTGGCGGCACGGCGGTGGCCCGCGGCCGCTGGGAGAACGACGCGCTCGTGGACGTCGAGGTGATCTTCCGCCAGTCGCCCAAGCTCGATACCGGGCAGCACTTTGGCTCGCGCCTGGTGTTCGACCGCGAGAAGCGCCTGTACGTGACCAGCGGCGACCGCGGCACGCAGCCGAACGTGCAGCCGCTGGACCTGGGCCAGGGCAAGATCTTCCGCATCGAGCGCGACGGCAGCATCCCCGCCGACAACCCCTTCGTCGGCCGCGACGATGCGCAGCCGGCGATCTGGTCCTACGGCCATCGCAACGTGCAGGGCGCGGCGCTGCACCCGACCACCGGCGCGCTCTGGCAGACCGAGCACGGCGCCCGCGGCGGCGACGAGCTCAACATCCCGGAGCCCGGCAAGAACTACGGCTGGCCGGTGATCACGCTGGGCGTGAACTACAACGGCATGCCGATCGGCGAAGGCAAGACCGAGGCGCCGGGCATGGAGCAGCCGATGCACCAGTGGACGCCGTCGATCGCGCCCAGCGGCCTGGCCTTCTACACCGCCGACCGCTTCCCGGCGTGGCAGGGCGACCTGTTCGTCGGCGCCCTCGCCTTCCAGCGCGTGGTGCGGCTGGAGCTCGAGGGCGACAAGGTGGTGCGCGAGGAGGCGATGCTCACCGACCTCGGCGAGCGCATCCGCGACGTGCGCCAGGGGCCGGACGGCTACCTGTACCTGCTGACCGACGCCGCCAACGGCAAGCTGCTGCGCGTGGGCCTGGCCGCGGCGAACTAAGCCCGCGCCAGCGCCATCAGCCCGGCGTTTTCGTGGACATGGCGGCCGCCCTCGCCCTGCGCAAGCACGGCGACGGCGGCCGCCGCCACGTCCGCGGCCGCGATCGCGCGGTAGCGGCGCAGCGGGCCGCGCAGCAGCGGATTGGCGAGCGGCGCCAGGCGTTGGCCCCATTGCTCGGCCGGGCGTTTCTCGCTGCGCTCGCCGAGCAGCAGCCCGGGGCGCATCAGGTCGAGCCGTTCGAAGCCGAGTTCACCGAGCGCGCGCTCGGTCTCGCCCTTCACCCGCAGGTAGAAATTGTCGGACTGCGCGCTGGCGCCGACCGAGGACACCAGCACCATGCGCGTGGCGCCCAGCGCGCGGGCGACGGTCGCCACGCGGATCACCAGGTCGCGATCGACCGCCAGGAAGGCTTCACGCGAACCGGCCTGCCGGATCGTGGTGCCCAGCGCGCAGACGCAGGCGTCGAAGTCGCCGGCCAGGGCGCGCAGGCTGGCGGTGAGGTCGTCGTCGTGGGCGGGGTCGGAGAGGTCGGCGACCCACTCGAGGTCGCGCGGCGGATGCGGCTGCCGCGGGCGCCGCAGCAGCGAAACCACGGCGGGGCCGTCGGCACGGGCGATCAACTGCCGCCGCACTTCGCTGCCGACCAGGCCGGAGGCACCGGCCAGCAGCACGCGGCGGACGGGGCTCACCCGGTCACGCCCATTCGGTGAGGCCTTCGCGCTCGTACAGCGTGCGGAACGACGGCCGCGCCTTCATGCGCTGCGCCAGCGCCGCCAGCTGCGGCCAGTCGGTGGCCGGCCGCGGCATGTTGCGCGACCAGCGCATCAGCATGGCCAGGTAGAAGTCGGCCGCGCTCACCGACGCGCCCAGCAGGTAGGGGCCACGCTTGGCCAGGTGCGCCTCGATGCGTTCCCAGGCGGCTTCGATGCGCTGGCGGGCCAACGTTTGCGCGGCCTCGGCCGGCGCCTCGCCCGCCGCCTCGCCGGGATAGAACCAGGTGCGGAACGCCGGCTGCAGGGTATTGGCCAGGTGCAGCACCCACTGGTAATACCGCCCGCGCTCGATGCTGCCCGGCTCCGGCGCGAGGCCGAAGGACGGATGCACGTCGGCCAGGTGCAGCACCAGCGCCGCCGCTTCGGCCAGCGGCTCGCCGTGGACCAACAGGGTCGGCACCACGCCATTCGGGTTGAGGGCCAGGTACTCGGGGCGCCGATGCTCGCCGGCCGCCAGGTCGAGCTTGCGCAGCTCGTGCTTCGCGCCGATCTCGATCAGCAGCCAGTGGACGACGAGGCTGGCGGCGCCGGGGGAGTAGTACAGCGTGTACATGCAGGCTTCCGTTCGGAGCGGGAGGCCGAAGCATACAAAAGAAAAGCCCCGGGATTGCGCCCGGGGCTTCGCTCAGTCCATGCGGACTGGATTACATCGGCTGCACTTCGTCAGCCTGCATGCCCTTCTGGCCCTTGACGAGCTTGAAGGAGACCTTCTGGCCTTCCTG